>NZ_QKRB01000043.1 GCF_003233845.1 Paenibacillus sambharensis | reverse complement strand
CCAGTGTGGCCGATCACCCTCTCAGGTCGGCTACGCATCGTCGCCTTGGTAGGCCGTTACCCCACCAACTAGCTAATGCGCCGCAGGCCCATCTGTAAGTGACAGCTTGCGCCGTCTTTCCCGGTTTCCCCATGCGAGGAAATCGCGTATCCGGTATTAGCATCCGTTTCCGGATGTTATCCCAGTCTTACAGGCAGGTTGCCTACGTGTTACTCACCCGTCCGCCGCTAATCTTTAAAGGTGCAAGCACCTTTAAAGATCCGCTCGACTTGCATGTATTAGGCACGCCGCCAGCGTTCGTCCTGAGCCAGGATCAAACTCTCCATTAAAGTAATGAAAGTTGACTTGCTCATTCTGTATTGCTTATCCATCATCCCATTATGAAATGACAGGGCAGTTCGCTCGTTGTTCAGTTTTCAAAGAACAATTATTCCGTCTTGCTTGTCCTTGCTCTTCCCTGCCGTTTCTCTCGGCCGGAATTAGAATATATCATACTTTTCTAACACTTTGCAAGTGTTTTTTTAACTTTTTTTTCGAAGTTAATTTCAAAACACATTGCGAGAGCTTTTTATCAGCTCTCAGCCCGTCCAACATTGTTATGTTTTTTGGGGCCGAGATATAGAATACCCTTTTTGAAATCGAATTTCAAGAGGGACTTTATGTATTTGTTCATTTTTTTTAAAATAATTCAATTAGCAAAAGAAGCCCTGCGTTTTTCAACGCCGGGCCTCTATTAAACGATACTATAAGTACTTTTAGGACTACAAAAAACGAACAAGCATTTCTACGAACTGCTCCAGGTATAATTGGTCTTGTTCATTAAATCGATTCTTAATCGGACTGTCGATATCCAATACCCCGAGAAGCTGACCGTCCTTCATAATAGGAACTACTATCTCCGATTGCGAGGCAGCATCACATGCGATATGTCCCGGAAACAGATGAACATCCGGTACGAGTTCGGTTTTCTGGTTCTGAGCAGCTGTCCCGCAAACCCCTCTGCCAAGCGGAATCCGCACGCAGGCCGGCAGCCCCTGGAACGGCCCAAGCACGAGCTCGTCCTTTTCCAGCAAATAAAAACCCACCCAGTTCACTTCATCCAGGTATTGATTCAGCAGTGCCGAAGCATTGGATAAGTTGGCGATCCGGTTCGTTTCCCCGTCAAGCAGCGCCTGCAGCTGGCTGATTACCAGCGGATAGTCCTTTTCCTTACTGCCTGTATATAACTGTGTATTAAACATTTCCTCCACCCCTTCACTAGACCATTGCTATTTAATTTCCTTGCTGCCCTCTCTGTTGATAATACTCCTTTTGGCGCTTTGGTATCCACAACGTGACCAGAAGACTGGCCGCACCGATCCCCGCAGATATGGCAAACACAGCATGAAGACCAGCCGCCAGTGATTCTCCCTCATGTCCCCCGCCGGAGACCACAATCATATTCATAACAGCACCCAGGACCGCTATACCAATTGTCTGTCCCAATGTTCTGAGCAGCGTGTTTGAAGACCCCGCCACCCCGCGCATGTTAACCGGCACTGAGGATTGAATTACCACAGTATAGACCGTCCAAGCCGTGCCGAAGCCCAGTCCAATCACCGCAATGATAGACACCAGCAGCCATGCTGGAGTTGCCGTAGAGATTGAGGTTAAAGCCAGCGAACCCCCCGCTATGAATGACGCCCCAAGGATCGCAACTCCCTTGGTTCCCAATCTCGCTATAAGCGGAGCACACATCATAGCGCCCAGCGGCCAGCCGACACAGAGCGGAATTAGTGTTAACCCGGATGCTGTTGCGCCCATACCCAGGACTTTTTGTGTCCATAGCGGAAGGTAAGCTGTTAATCCTATAAGGATAGAGCTGGTCAGGAAGCTGGCCGCATTCGCAACTGCCACATCTCTAATTCTAAACAGCCGGAGCGGCATCATCGGCTCTTGGTGCTTAAACTGAATGACCAAAAACAGCCCCAAGAATACGACGGCCGTTGCGAACAGGCCAACCAGCAGCCCCTCGCTGACCGCAATACCTTCTCCCTCTTCTTGGCTAAATGAAAGCAGCGCGTACAGCAGAGCCGTCATGCCGACGGTAAAAGTCAACGCTCCGCCATAATCGATCTTCCGCTTGCGCTTCTCCAGTGTCTCCTTAAAGTGCCGGCCGATCATCCACATGGAAATGAGGCCAAAGGGAATGTTAATGAAGAACACCCAGTGCCAGGTCAGATAGTCAACGAAAAAACCGCCAACGAGCGGACCAAAAATGCCGGCAATTCCCCACATTGAGCTCACAAGCCCCTGTACCCTGGCGCGCTGCTCGAAATTAAAAGCATCCGCTATAATTGTGAAGGTTACCGGGTTAATCGCACCTGCGCCAATCCCCTGTACCGCCCGGAAAACAATGAGCATTGCCATTGAGTTGGCAAAGCCGCAAAGCAGAGAGCCAGCAAGAAAGATAATGACTCCTGTTATGTATATGTTCCTTCTGCCAACCAAATCAGCCAGCTTGCCCCAGATCGGCGTCGATACTGCGGTTGTCAGCAAATACGCGGCAAACACCCAGCTCATGTGCTCCAGGCCTCCAAGGCTGGATGCAATCTGCGGCATCGCGGTGCTGATGATGGTCACTTCAATGGCAGCCAGAAACGTGGAAATCAGCAGCGCCACAGTTATTTTTCGTTGGACGGCGTCCATCACTCATCTCCTTATCCGCTAACATGGGCCGATATGTCAGCCAACTACAATACTATATGATTTCTGTACCAAAGTATCAAGGAGAGTTCCGCACAGAAAAAGCCTGCCGGCAATAATACTGCCCACAGGCTAAGGTGTACAGTTCATTCACTTTCGAGTCAACGCCCTAATTGGACACATCCTGCGCAACCACCTTCGGCCTCATATAGAGGGCGCGGTAAGCCAGAAGGGCGGCAAAAGCTACGACAATGCCCTGAAATACATACAGATAGCGCAGAGACATAGCTTCCATCAAGTAGGCCATCCCGAGATAGATACCTAAAGACATAAGGGAGAAGAAGGTATTAAAGGTTGAATGGACCCGGCCTTGATAGGACAGCTCGGTCTCTTCCTGAGCGCGGGTATAATATAGAATACCGACCTGGAAGAACGCCCCTATTAAGAAATAGAAGAGCATAGCAGCTCCCAGCCCTCCGCTGAAACCGAACAGGAAGATGGACAGGGCCGTGCCTGCCATGCCGAGCACCATCACAAAATTATTCCCCCTGGCCCGGGTTATCGAAGGCAGAATCAGGTTGCCAGCTACCGCTCCCAGGGCAAAGCAGGCATCAATATAACCAAAACCAACCGAGCCTACCTTGAGCGTGTCTTTGGCAAAAGGGCCAAGCAGTACATTGATCGTATACAGCGACATGCGAATGAAGAATATCATGGCATAGAAGATCATAATATTGTGGCGCCCACGTATATAGGTCAAGCCAAGCTTAATATCTGTCCAGAAGCTCTGAAAGCCGCCTTTGGATGATTGGTTCGTCTCTGACGGGCGAACGATTCCCTTTCGAATAAACACGAGACAAACAGCAGAAATCAGGAAGCTGACCGCATTGATAATCATGACCATGACAGCGGAGGACAGGCTGATAATCACGCCTCCAAGCCCTGCACCCAGCAGTGCCCCTGCCTGCATGGCAATCGCATTGGTGGAATTCGCATACAGCAGCAGCTTGGGTGCCAGAACCTCCCGGATTAGCGACATCGCAGCCGGCGTGTAAATCTCATCGCCCAGAGCGACAAGGAACGTAGCCGTATACAGATGCCAGGGCTGGAGCAGTCCCTCCCACCATAGAAAAGGAATAATGACGAGCACGGACGCCCGGAAAATATCCATCAGAACCGCTATCCATTTTCGGTCAAACCGGTCAACATACACCCCGATAACAGGAGACAGCAGTATGCCCGGCAGTGAAGTGAAAATCAGCACATAAGCCACTGAAGCATTGCTGCCGGTTATCTCCATTGCAAGCCAGCTGGTAGCAATGAACTGCATGCCTGTCCCCAGCATGGAGATGATATGCCCTACAAAATAGAGCAGATAGGGCCGGTGACGAAACAGCTCCCATCTGCCTGAACCGGATAGTTCACTCACAAATTATCCCCCCGCCCTTATTCCGGCAATCGTTAAAGAATAGTTGAGGATTGCTCATTCGATGTGGTTACATACAGCTTGTTCACGAGTTTGGTATGTACAAACAGCCCCAGCATGCTGATGATCAGCAAGCTCAAGATGACAAGGGTGCTGGCGAAGTTGACGAGTGTAGATCCAACTGATATAGCCAGCCCGATAAGAGCCTCCGAAACGGCAAAAATCCTTCCCTGGATCTCGTTGCCCGAGTTCTCCTGTACCTTCACCTTGGCAAGAACTTCGCCATACTCCAGCGCAACAAACAAACCCACAGCTGCAATAAAAGCAATACTGAAGCTCGATGAATACATGAATACGCTTAGAGAGGTCAGACTTAGAACAATGAAGTAGACGAGACCCCTGTCACTGTTGAAGCCCCACCTGTTGACCAACAGAGCACCCAGGAAACCGCCGAGACCAATTGTGACAGTCAGAATGAAATTGCCAATCTCGCCTTCACCGATCGATTGGCTTACGATTGGAAAGTAACTATACACTACTCCACAGACAAGGGACATGGCCATCATAGTCAGAACAGCATTTAACACAAAAGGATTTCGGCCGATCTCCTTCATGCCCTGCAAAAAGGATTCCACCATCTTGGCCTTTCTGATCTTCAACGACGCTTCCGATTGAATGTTCATCCGGCCGATGAAAATAGCAGATACAAAATAGGTTAAGGCATTAAAGGCTACCGCTGACTTTACGGAACCGACAGCCAGGAAGCCCGCTCCGATCAGCGCCCCTGCAATAACACATAATGTTGTTGCTTTGGCAAACAGCGTATTCACTCTCTTGATGTCGTCTCCTAATGAAGACATAACAGCCAGACGGGCCGGATTGAAGAAGACCCCGCTTCCGTAGGAAAGCAGTAACAGCAGCAGGAAGAACGAAGGGTATTCACCACTCGGCAGCAATGTCACGCTTAAGAAGATGAAACCTCTGATAATATCTGTCCAGAGCATGATTTTGACCCGGCTGAATCTGTCTACCCACACGCCCAGAAATGGCTGTAGAATCATCGGAATGCTTCTTACAATAATGACACCCGAAGTTACCCAATAATCTTGGTAATAGGTCGATAAGATTAGAAGTGCGGGCAGGACACAATAGTCTCCCATGAAAGATAATGCCTGGCCGTACAGCAACAGCTTCGAATTTCTCTGGAGATTACTCATGTTGTTTGCGAGCCTCCCGCTTTCATTAATGTGTACATGATCACCGAGGTAAGCCTTTCCGGTTCATTGGAGAAGTAGAAATGCCCCCCGGGTACCTGCACCAAGTGAAACTCGCTGCTCGTCAGCTCTGCCCAACCGGTAACGGTGTCGCTATCAGTCGTCGGATCCTCCATACCTGTAATGGCTACGATAGGAACCTGTACTTTGGCCTTATCCTTATTCCAAAATCTCGATACGGCCACCAGATCGTTTCTGACCGCCGGCAGGATGACCTCCAGGACAGCTGGGTCAGAGAGCAGCCGCTCATCAAACCCGCCTAAGCGCCGTAGATACGCAACATATTGTTCATCCGGCTCCGGGCCGTCATCTGGACCAGAAACGCTGCTTCCCGGCGGATGATGGGCGGAGGCCATAAACCTATGAATGCAGCCGATCTCTGTTGGATATCTGGACAGCATACTATAGCCGATTAATGCTCCCATGCTGTGCCCGAACAAAATCGTCGGCGTTGGATCCAATCCCGCAACAACCTCGGTTATTTTGTCCGCATAGCCTTCAATACTGCATACCATGTCTTCGCCGAAGCGGTCCTACCGTCCAGGATACTGAATGGCTATACATTCGATCTGGTCTGCCGTCAGCAGCGTACATACCTCCCGATAATAACTGGCAGAACCACCGGCATGAGGCAGGAAAATGACACGGCCCTGCTTCTGTTCCGGTTCACCGAATCTGCGCACCCATCTGGTGCCTTCAACCGCGCTCATTCCAGCCCATCCTGACCGTGACTACTTCATCGGCTGCAGGCTGCTGTAATCCCATGGAGTCAGCAAGCATGCGTTCAGCCTCCCTGGCTTCCCGGAGCCTCGCAGGGTCCAATTCAGCAATGATAACCTCCGGCTCACCTTCCGATGCTTCAGCTACCAGCTGACCGAAGGGGTCCCATACGCCGCTGCTGCCGCATGCATCCCATACCCCTGTTTTGCCTGCATGGTTGACCATAACGGTGTAAATTGTATTGTCCAGCGCTCTGGCCGGGAACCATATTCTCGATTCCAGGTAGCCGACCCCTTTGCTGAAGAGGGAACTGACCATATAGACATGACAGCCCGCTTGCGCCAAGGTCCGGGAATGCTCGGGAAATCCGGCGTCATAGCAGATACCAAGCCCAATGTTCCAGTCCTTGACAGCCAAGATGTTCCGCTTATTATCACTCTTGAAAATCTCTTTCTCGCTGTGGAACAGGTGTGTTTTGTGATAGGTAACTGCTTCAGTTCCGGACTGGCCGATGACAATAGAAGAAATATACAGGCTGCCGTCCAGCCGGGTTGGGGTCCCAATGATTGCACATATCCCATGCTGCTTACAAACATTGCGGACCGGCTCAAGTCTTGGGTCATTCGGGACTACAGCATACCGGTCAGGATCAGAGATAATAATCTCCGGTACATAGCCTGTCAGGAATTTCTCCGGAAATACGACGATATCCGCCTTCTGCTGTGCCGCAAATTCTATCATGGGTATTGCCCGCTCCACGTTCGCTCCGATATCCCCGGAAAGCGAAGCCGCCTGTGCCACAGCTACCCGCAGAGCCTGCTTGGGATAAAACTCGTCCTCAACATGTACCATTATGTGTTCTCCTCCTATGATGAGCCTTACGATTAATTAGTCAGCCGCGGCCTCCTCGAGAAACGGCTTGTTCCTGTATGTGGGCAGGGACGGGTGAACGGGGAGGCAGCGGCTTCTCTACTGCGAATTAACGAGATGGAATGGTCTCCACCTTGTCTTCTGTTTCTGTCAAAATATAGCTGGCAAGCTCTGACTGAATCGTACGAATGAAATAATGCCCTCCTGCTTCAAATACCTTAAGCTGCAAGTCTCGGATCCAGTTCGACCACCTAGACCACTCTTCCGCATAGCCCGTCGTCGCAGGATCATCCTTAGAGACTACGACAATTGACGGTGTCTGCAATGTGATATCTCCCACTTTATGCCAAAGGGAGTGCAGATATTGATTCGACTCGACCGAATCATGACTGAAGGACTTGGCCAGATGAAGCTCATACTCTTCGCCAAGCGTGGACAATTCACTGGTTCCGGTCCATTCGGCATGGAACTTGGCAATATCGGCGAAGACCAGCCGTTTCGCATTCTCTATCGTTTTCAGGATTTCGCCTGGCTGTGCCATTACTTTAGCCGCGAGGAACAGACGCTTGGGAGCGCGGGACCGTTCTTCCAGCTGCCGTGTGACCTCGAATGCAAGAGCAGTACCGACGCAGTGGCCCCAGATGACATACGGGGTATTCCCCATCTTGGCGTCGATCTCATCCGCGAGCTGCTTAGCCAGACTTGAGAAATCCATCAGGCTCGAGTCTGAATTCGGATCATGCCCCGGCAGTTCCACTGCATACACCGAGACGTCCCTGTCAAGAGCCTCGAAGGCTCTGGCGACCGGCATGAAGTTCAGCGCGTTTCCGCCCGCATAAGGCATGAATATGATACTAAGCGCAGAGGCAGAGGACTTGCTGAGACACTGCAGCAGCTTGGTCTCTTCGGCCGGCTTCACACGGCTGCCCATAAGCTCCACAGCCAGCTCATGCAGGATAGATTTTTGCATAATGGTCTTCAGGGATAACTGCTTCTCGAGCAGCATGGACACCTTCATAGCAGAGAGCGAGCTGCCGCCAATCAGGAAGAAGTCATCGTTCACAGCCAGTGCCGCTTCCGGTTTGCCCAAGACACTGGACCAAATGGTCTTCACCCGGTTGACCGCCTCCAGGTATTCACCCTGCTCTATACGGTCTGCACGGACAGCTTCAAGGGCATTGTCCTGCGGCTGTTCTGCCGGCGCACTGCTTAGATAGATGGTAAACCGCCCCAAATCCTCGCCAGTGACCATCTCATTGTGCCGGTCATCCGTATGTTGAACCATCGACTCAAGAATATGAATAAACACACGGCCGAAACTATGCATGTCTTCCTCATCAAACTCAGCGGTATGGTAATGCAGGCTCAATTCAATCTCATCCGTGTAGAAATGCCTTGAGTATTCGATACGAAGCGGAAACTCTGTGATCGCTGCCGCTCTGACATCAACCAGATCGAAGCCGGGAAGATCACGTATCTCTTTCAGGGAATAGAAATGGGTGAAGTTAAAGACAGTCTCAAACAGAATTCCCATGTTCCCCATGTCCTGCTTGACCTTGGCCATCGGATACCGCCTGTACGGCAGCACGGCTGCTTCCACATCATAGACAGAACGGATAAATTGGCGCCATGAATCTTGATCGTTCAAGACCACGCGGAACGGCATTGTATTGAGGAAGACGCCAAGCGCATCCTCCGCCCCCAAACGTTCAGGACGTCCGCCGATTTCATACCCCATAAACACATCATCACGAGAAGTCAGCATGGACAGAAACTTCACATGGGATGCCAGGAGAATATCCTTGACCGGAACCATGAGTTCATTAGCCAGGTGAACAAGCTTTCCAGACAGTCCTTCCGGCAGCTCAACATCATAGAAGACGACCTCATTGCCATGGTTCTGCTTGGTTGGCCTTGAACGCGGAATTACACCGTCCGGCGCTTGGTCCAGCAGGTCAGCCCAGAACTTGCGATGCGTCTCCGATTTAATGGACTGCTGCTCCAGATAGATGAAATTGCGGTTATGGTCATTGCTGCTGATTGTCACCCTGCTTTCGCTTAAGCCGTTCATCAGGCTGAAATACGTCTGGAACAAATAAGTATGAACTTTATTCATGCTCCAGCCGTCGAGCGCAGAGTTATGCTGGCTGATGCTGTACCTGTACAAGTCATCTCGTAAAATATGAATGTGCAGCTGCACCAGGCCAGGGGATTCCCACTCGAACGGACGATGCTGTTCCTTCCAGAACCACTCCTCGTACCATTGATCCTGTTCCTGGTCAGTCTTCAGCCCGCGCAGATCATGGACATTCAGCGGCAGCCGCTCCGGGCTGCTGTGAACCAGCTGCATATATTCCGAGAAGTCCCGCAGGTTATAGCTCGTCCGGAATATCGGCTGCTCCATAACGAGACGGCTTACTGCCTCCCGGAAAATGTCGATGTTCATTTCGCCTTTAATCAGGTAAGAGACAATATCGTGATAGTTATTATCCCCCTGCATAATAATGCTTTGATATACCAGGCCCGCCTGCAGCATGGACATCGGGTAGGCATCCTCTATTCCGTCCGGAATTCTGCTCCTGTCATGCTCGGATATCAGCGCGAAGCTGGATATCTCATGCAGCAGTTCTTCTTCGCTGTTCGTGTCATTAGAGCTGTTCAGCAAATCCCGGATGGTCGGATGCTTGAACAGCTGCTGGAAGGTGATGTTCATCCCCTTCTCATTCGCCAAAGCCAGTACAGAGACGAAATTAATGGAGTTGCCGCCCAGGGCGAAGAAGTTATCTGTCACCCCTACTTCACTGATTCCCAGCACGCTTTCCCAAATTTGGGCCATTGTCACTTCATCCGCAGTGGAAGGCAGAACTTTCACCTGGTCCTCACGCTCCAGACGAAGAGCCAGCAGCGCAGCCTTGTCCACCTTGCCGTTAGGCGTGAGCGGCATAGATTCAACGGCGATTACCTTATCGGGAATCATGTACTTCGGCACAAGCTTGGACAAGTCTGATACGATCGTCTGGTTGGATACGGTGCTGTCCGCCAGAATGACATATGCATACAGATGCAGAATACCGTCAGACTCTTCGTTACCAAGGACAATCGCATCATGGATATAATCGCGGCTCGTGAGCGCTGTCTCAATTTCCCCTAGTTCAATCCGGAATCCGCGGACCTTGACCTGTCTGTCATTTCGTCCCAGATACTCGATCGTCTGGTCGTGCCTAAGCCTGGCCAGGTCGCCTGTCATATAAACGTTATCCTCCCCGAGGGAAGGAATCGACAGGAAGCGCTCGGCTGTGCGGGAAGCATCATTAATATATCCGTCTGATACTCCTACACCGGCTATGCACAGCTCGCCAACCATCCCCACAGGGCGCTGATTATGCAAGGCATCCACAATGTAGAGCCGGATGTTATCAATCGGCTTGCCGATCGGCACCGGATTGTCACCTGACTCTGCAATATGACAGCTGACATCAACCGTTGCTTCCGTCGGTCCGTACAGGTTTACCAGCTTCACGCTGCCGAATAAGGCATAAAACTTCTGTACATGGTTCGGGCTTAATGCTTCACCGCTGCAAAATACCCGGCGGAGCGATTTCAGCCTTGCTGCACTGCCCGTGCTTTCCACATAATCAAGGAACGCGTTAAGCATGGATGGCACGAAGTGCATCGTGGTTACAGAATTCCGCTCAATGACCTCGATGATCGTCTCGGGGTTGGCTTCTTCATTCGGAGGCAGCAGCGCTACCCTGCAGCCGGCGATGAGCCACCAGAACATCTCCCAGACCGAGACGTCAAAGGTGGCTGGCGTTTTATGAAGAATGACATCATCCTGCCCCAGCGGGAAAGACCGCTGCATCCACTCGATCCGGTTGACCGCACTTCTGTGGTTCACACATACGCCCTTCGGCAGCCCTGTCGATCCTGAGGTGAAAATAACATAAGCAAGCGAAAGCGGAGGGATTTCCGGTAAGATGTCTGCAGCGGCATTACTTTGAATCGCTTCAAGCGCATAGCTCGTGACGCTGCCTGGAACCTGACTCCTGTACAACTCGGAACACAGTACAATTTGGGCTCCGCTCTGGCTCAAAATCCGACTGTTCCGCTCCAAGGGAGCCTTGGGATCCAGTGGAAGGTACGCCTTTCCGGCACGCAGGATGCCAAGGACACCAACCATAAAATCTATGGAGCGGTGGGCAAGAATTCCGACTACGGGATTATCCGGATCGCCTACTCCGCTAATAAAGCCAGCCACCTGCCCTGACAGCTCGTCCAGCTCTGCGAACGTAACTTGACGTTCTCTGCTAACGATCGCTGTCTCAGCTGCATACGCTTCAAACGTGCGGTCGAACAGGTCGGTTAACGAAGCCATATCGGAAAAAGCCTGATCCGTTGCATTCAGATGATGGATGATATCACGGTCATGCTGTGAGAATAAATCAATCTCAAGCAGTGGAGTCTGGGGTTTGCTGGCACTCTGTTCAAGAAGCCAATGAATCCGGTTAGCAAGGCTCCGCACCGTATCCTCAAGATAGCGTGCCGAATCTCCTGTAACCGTCAGCATATAATCGCCGCTGTCCTGTTCTTCAATGAAATCAAATCCAAGAATCGACTCTCTTGCGGGGACGGTCTCCAAACCAGCTGCTGCGTGGATAATGCTGATATCGATATGCTGATGAGGCACCAGCAGCTCAACGGGATATTTCTTGTGCTCCTGCATTCTGCTCGAGTAATCCTGAATGCGGCGGAATAATGACTCGAAGGTGCTGCCTTCCCCAACCTGGATACGCAGCGGCACCTGGATGTCCTCTTCAGCCGATGATACGGAGCAGCCGGTCATGAAGTCTTCAGCAACCCCATTGTACGTGATGTACAGTACGGCCATAACGGAAGCCGCCATAAGCCCGGAGTAATCCTTCTCGTCCGCACCACAGAGCTCTGCCAGCTGCTGGAGCGTGGCTGAAGAGATCCGAACGGGTGAGGAAAAATAAACCTGGTTGCTGGCCTTCTCGGCAGTACGGGTGAAATCTGAGGGATACGTAGATGGAATTGCCTGTTCCAATTCCTTAGACCAGAACTTAGCTGACTCAGGCATGGCAGCAGCCAGCATCTTTTTTTGGCCAATCGTCTTTTTGCGTTTCATCATCATACCCCATTTCATGAGTGGATTTAAGCCAGCTGCTCCTGAATACATGCTGCCACAAGGTCCGGCATCTTCTGAGCGCTCTGAGGCTTGTGCCTGGTAAGCAAATCAACCATGACGGTGAACATCTCACCAAGACTTGCAACGGTATCATATTCGAATAAATCGGCCATATACTCCCATTCCGCCTCCAGATGGGTTGCACAGTCGAAAATCTGCAGATTCAGCGGAAACATTCCATCCTCCGGCGCAATGGGCTTCAGCCTGACCGGCGTGCCGCACAGCTCCGCCTGCATGTCCTGCACGTTATGGTAGGCGATCAACGTATCGACAACCGCGGTCCCGGGTTCCTGCCTGTTCCTTGCGACCAATTCACGCATGACATCAATCGGCACATCCATGTACCTCTGGGATTCGCGAAGGCCTTTAATGAAAGTCCCCATATAATCCAGAATGGACTGGTCTTCCTTCACCTCGGAATACACCCATAAGGTATGGGTTAACATGGCAACCGCCGGCTCGTTCGTGACAACCGTGTAATCGCGGCTTGGCGTAGCAAACATGACCTCGGAGCCGGATGTGACGGCATGCAGAGTGCAGGCATATGCCAAAAGAATGCCTTCGAAGAGGGTGATATGCTGCTGCTGCGACCAAGCCCGAAGCGCCGTAGTCCGCTGCTCATCGACTGCAAACCGGAACAGGTGGCTCCGGTGGGAAATGATGTCATCGTCCACTTTATCAACGGGCAGCTCATTCATTCCCTTGTAATATTGCAGGTAATTTTGCCAGTAAGCCGCGCATGAATCACAGCTTCGCAGAAACTCTGCATTTGATTGCTCCACGACTGCCGCAAAGCTGTCCGTCAGCTCTTCCAGCTGATGTCCCTGATAGAAACGGTTCACATCCTTCACGATCACCGCCAGGGAAGCACCGTCGACAGCGATATGGTGGAAATCCATAAACAGCCACACCCCATCGCCATCCTCCCCTACTGCAAACCGAAACGGCAGCCCAGCCGTTAAATTAAAGGGCTGAATCAGCTCCTGCAGATTCGGACTGCCGTGCAAGCGCGGAATCGTAAAATCCACCAGCTCAAGAGTGGTCTGGAATGGTGTCAGGCCCGAATTCGCAAACTGCACCCTGAGCGCGCCGTGCCGCTCAATGGTCTTATACAGCGCATCTGTTAACCGTGGGATAGAGGTTTCACGGCTTAACCGGAAGACAAGCGGCACATTATACCGCACTGAGCTTGGGTTCAAGTGATAATCAACCAGCAGCGGCTTCTGCTGATTCAATACAGGCAGCTTCTGCTCTTCGCTTCTCGGTCTGCTGACATCAGCATTCTTTGCATCCACCACAGGCTGCCTGCCAAGCAGCGGCATCAAATCTGCAATCGTGGGATGAGCCAGAATATCCACCGCGTTGATATTCGTACCGAATTCATTATTGATATCCCGTGCCAAATAAACAGCGGTCAGCGAGTCAATGCCCAAGTCGAAGAAAGAAGTACTGCTGTCCGGCACAGGAAACCCGGTACGATTGCTCAAGATATTCATGACTATATCTTCAGCGGTCCCCCCTTCACTGTCCGCGAGGGCCCCTTGGCTTGCAGAAGCCTCTGCCTCCAAGAGAACCTTAATCTCCTTGTAGTCGATCTTTCCGTTCTTATTCAGCGGCAGCGAATCAACAATAACGATATGGGACAGCACGATATGCGAAGGAGCAATGACCGCGAACCTGTGTCGGATATCATCTCGGCTTGAAGCAGCCGCGTCACGAACAGTCACACAGGCACAGATTTCGTTGGCTCCTGCGCGGTTCGTAAGCACACAAGCTGCCGCGGATTCCACTTCCTCTACCAATTCCAGCATCGCTTCCACCGCAGACAATTCAATGCGGTATCCCCGGATCTTCACTTGTCTGTCCTTGCGTCCGTAGTAGTGAATAATGCCCGCGGCATCCTCACTTACCCTGTCACCGGTTTTGTACAGCTTACCTGGCCCGAAAGGGTTCACGATAAATACTTCTTCATTCAGATCAGGACGATTCACGTATCCAAGGGAAACACCTTTGCCGCCAATATGCAGCTCTCCAATGTCCCCTTGTCTTACAGGCCGGTTGTCCTCATCCAGAATATAGGCCTGGACATTGTTGAATGGCCTGCCGATCGGAACCGGTTCGCTGCCATGATTCCGCGGAATGGAATAGACCGCTGAGAAGGTGGTGCACTCTGTCGGCCCATAGCCGTTCAGAATGCTGATATTCCCGCAGGCTTCATAAACCTTGTTGACAGCAACCGGGCTTACTACATCGCCGCCCACTATAAGTTCTCTGATGCCCTCGAACATCCGGGGGTTGTGTTCAGCAGCAATCGTAAACAGCGGTGATGTCAGCCACATCGTCGTGACACCGTGCTGCTGTATGTTCTGCTCCATATATCCGAAATCGGTCAGGCCACGCTTGCTTGGTATGATCAGGGTTCCGCCATTGAGCAATGCCCCCCAGACCTCAAACGTCGAGGCATCGAAGGTTGGAGCACCCGTCTGTAGAATACGAGTGCTGGCATCAAGCCTCACATAGTCGGGCTCGACTGTCAGGTTTAAGATGTTCTCGTGCGTAACCCCTACACCTTTGGGCTTGCCTGTCGTTCCTGAGGTGAACATGATATAAGCCAGCGAGCCCCCTGAAGCAGCTGGATCAGCTACAGTTGCAGTCAACTCCGCTGGAATGTCCCTAATGCTCATGGCTGGCAAGAAGGGCAAGGAGGCATAAAGGTCCGTCAGAATCAGTTCAACTTGAACATCCGCTACCAGGCTCTCGATTTGCGTCAGCGGATCATCTGCGGAGAGCGGCACATATGCAGCACCAGCCTTGACAACCGCCATCATGGCCACGACCCAATCCAGGCAGCGCTCACTTAGAATCCCGACTCTGCTGGAGGCTGTAATACCCCTGGACCGCAGAGCACTGCACAGCGCGTCTGCTTTAAGCTGAAGCTCCCGGTATGTGACGGCTTGACCTTCATATATAACGGCCATGTTCTCCGGGTATCTTGCAGCAGTGGAATCAAAGCGGCCGCCCAAAGTCCTCACTACAGAATCACCTTGCATCGACTTCTCTTCCTCCCGGAACGTTAAGATGTGGAACCAATTTGGTTCTCATAGCGTGAACAGTTCTAGCGAACGCATCAAAGTCAGGCGCCGAACCATACACGATGCCCATATTGCTCTGTGTGCCAAGCCGATAGTCGATGACTTGTCCCGCATCCTTCGTAATTTCCAGATGCAGCACCCCATCCATCGCCAGCACTTCGTCCATTCCGTCCATACCGCCAAAGCCAGCCGGTTGACCGCATGGGGCTGCCAGAAACACCTGGTAGACTACCGATGTTACAGGCCCCGGAGCAATAGACGGTTCGATTCCAAGCGATACCTGCAGGGCTGCTTTAACCAGGTCCACATTCATTGCCCGCTTCACAATTTCGGGGACATAACCGCCGAGCCGGCCATTGATTTCAATGATCCTTGGACCGCCTGATGTCAGTTTGATTTCCGTATGAGTCACACCATCGGTTATCCCCAGCGCCTGAATGGCCTGAGCTTCCAGTCTGCAAACCTGCTCCGCCAGCTCAGCAGAGAGCGGATGCGGAACAAACATGCCCGTCTCGGCAAAATGCTCGGTCAAGGGCAGTTTAGCTGTTACACAAACCTGCTGTGACCGGCCGTTCTGGTGAACGGACTCTACAGAAACATAATCGCCATAGAAGGCATCCCGAAGTTCCGGGTCGCCCTCCAGATACTCCTCCAGCACATACTCGCAGTCTGCGGGACCAGCGGATAGAGCATGACGAAGCTCTTCCATGGAAGCAACCTTGCCCGTCCACCTGCTGCCGGCCCCGATTCTTGGCTTCAGAACAGCAGGGAAACCAACAACAGCTACAGCTTGCTCCACACGCTGCCGGTCTACAAGAGCATGACGGACAGCATTGACATTGGCTTCAGCCAGCCGTTCCCTCTGCTTATACTTATCAATCAGTGAAGCCAGTGTCTCAGCCGAATGTCCAATCAGTCCCAAGGCCGCACAGTAAGCGGTAACCCGCGGCAGCTGAGACTCACTGAACGTGACAACTCCTGCAATCCGCTCCTTGCCGAGCAGCTCAGCCGCTTCACTGTCAGTCAGCGTTGAGATATCAAAAGACCTCGTGTGATTTTTTAACAGCGCAAATTGCGCCTTATCCTTGTCACTGCATGCCGCATACAGGAAGATCAGCTCGCAGATGCCCACGGACGCGGCTTTTACAGTCAAGGGGGAGGCAGAGCCCTCCCCGTGTATAACGGCTACCTTCGGCAGAGCTTTATGCATCATAGACATCCCTACCCTACCGATTTCTTCGAGAGAAACTCCTGCAGCTCTCTCGGTGAAGAATGAATATACAAATCACGCAGCGTAAGGGAATTATCCACTTCCTTCTTAAGGGCCGACAGCAGCTCCACAGCCAGCAGTGAATTGCCGCCCGATTCGAAGAACTGGTCATCCGGGTCAATCGCATGTCCGAGTACTCTGTTCCATATTGCAAGGAACGGGTCTTCACTGCTGCCGGCACTCGCAGCAGTCTCCTGCTCGGGCTGGTCAAGCTTCAGCATCAGGGAGCCGTGGTCAACCTTTCCGTTGATAGTCATCGGAATCTCATTCACCCGAATGAGTCTGGCCGGGATCATATATTCAGGCAGCTTCGATTTCAGATCGCTGCGGATCTTTTCCGGCTGGACCTGCTCAGAGCCTTCTATAAAGGCAATAATTTGCTTTTGAGAGGCATCAACATCGTCACCGTCATGCAGCACAACCGCTACATTTCGCACATATGGCATTTTCTGAATCACAGACCGTATCTCATCCAGCTCAATCCGGAAGCCCCGGACCTTCACTTGGCTGTCCATCCGCCCCAGGTAATCCACG
Source organism: Paenibacillus sambharensis (assembly GCF_003233845.1). Taxonomy (GTDB): domain Bacteria; phylum Bacillota; class Bacilli; order Paenibacillales; family Paenibacillaceae; genus Paenibacillus_I; species Paenibacillus_I sambharensis. Next base: position 288,932 of record NZ_QKRB01000043.1, on the reverse strand, counting down.
CTGCCATCCGGTCTCATGCGGCCAAGGTCACCGCTTCGGTACCATCGCTCGCCATCCCCATCAGTAACGAAGCGTTCCCTAGTCAGCTCCTCCCGGTTGAGGTACCCGTCTGACACTCCGGCTCCACCTACCCATATCTCGCCTTCCACACCATAGAGGCACGGCGTTCCGTCTGCATCCCGAATGGAAATTTCCCATCCGGGAAGGGCAGTCCCAACCGATTTGGACAGAAATTCCGGGTCTCTGCTATAAATATTGCGGTAGGTTACATGAACAGTAGTCTCCGTTATGCCGTACATGTTCACAAGTCTGCAGCAGCCGGCCGGGTAACGTTCGAGCCAGCTGGAGATTTTGTAAGTATCTAGCGCTTCACCGCCAAATATGACCAGCCTGACCGCGTTCAGTCGGGCAGCCCGGTTCTCAGCGTCCACCTTCAGCAAGGCGTAGAAAGCAGATGGCGTCTGATTCAGAACCGTTACCTTCTTGTCCGCCAGCAGATCATAAAAATCATACGGAGACCGTGCCGTCTGTCTCGGCACGACAACCAAATGGCCTCCCGTCAGTAGACAGCCCCACATCTCCCACACGGAAAAATCAAACGATGCGGAATGGAACATGGTCCACACATCTTTGGGCGAAAGCCTGAACTCCTGCTCTGTCGCCTCGATCAGTGAAACGATATTGCGGGACGGCACCATAACCCCCTTGGGCTGTCCTGAAGTTCCAGATGTATAAATAACGTATGCCTGGTTTGCTGCTCTGGTTGGAAGGACGAGAGAATCCAGCGAAGCATCGCTGTCTTCCACGCTCAGCTCGGTTGGAGAGATTCGTTGAAGCTTGTGTTTGGAAGGAACATCTTGTAATGAAGTAATGATATATGCAGCTTGGGAATCGTCCAGGACGAATGCGATCCGCTCGAGCGGATATTTGGGATCAACCGGGATATAGGTGCCGCCGGCCTTGCTTACAGCAGTGATAATTGTAATAAGCTCAACCGACTGGTCCAGCGATACAACAACTTTATCCCCCTCGCTTATACCGCAGTAAAGCAGCTTCCTCGCAATCCAGTCACTCCTCCGGTCAAGCTCGGCATACGTGACAGCTCCCGCTTGATCCGATACCGCAATCCGGTCAGGGTATTGGGCCGAAATGGCACGCAGTCTCTCCAGCAAATCATGGCTGTATGTGAGTTTATTAATTCCATCCCTTCTCGGTAAGATGGTATTCTTCTGGGTTTGTTCCTCCGCCTGCGGAAGCGGCATGCTGAGCAGCTCGTCTGCTTCCAGATCAGCGCCCCCGGCTGATGCCTCCATGTAAAATTGAAGCAAACGCACAAACTGTTCCAGTACTGCCGGGTGGACGAATCGTTCACTCGCGGATACAGCAGCTGAGTGCAGCACACCATTATATTGGGTAACACGGAGCGTGATTGGAAACAGGGAAGCCAGACAAGGCGTGTACTGGCAGCTTGCATCCGGCAAGTCGGTCATGATGACTGCGGCATCGAATGCGTTTGGCGCGCCATCGTCATGCACAATCCCCTCTTTAATGAAGATGTGCTTGTTATCATCAAGCACGCCGGTTCTCATCTTCCTTGCTGCCTTGCTGTTTTCTTCGATCAGCACTTTGCTGTTCTTCGTGCCGTATTTCGTTAATGTGGTCAGCAGAGCACGGACAATAATGGACAGCTTGTCACCCGAAAAGCTTGCGAAATCCAGCTCTGTCAGCTGAATCTGATACGACTTCGAGTAGGCGGCTGTGCTGCTCCAGTCCGGTACTCCCCACTTGGGACATATATAAGATCCATACCTCTGCCTGGAGGCATTCGATATCTTGAAGCTTAAGCTGCCGCCTGTTATGCAGTCATACACATGAAGCAGATCCTGAACAGATACCAATTCCCGATTTGCTGTGAGGATCAGATCAGCCTCTCCATCACTCGCAACAGCAAGCACAGCCCGTATCTTTGCCGAGCAGCCAATCGGGCGGGCAGCTTCGCGTTTTACAAAGTCCTCATGATTCGTCTGAGATGATGTGTATTCGATCCAAGGAAATACAGCAGCATGCAAAGCCTCATTCTCACCCCTGTTTTGCAAGCACGCCACACTCTGGCTTATAACAGCCGGATCCGTAAGACGGCCTGTCAACACCTGCGATACTGCTGCCTTGTCCAGCTCCAGAGCCGGCATTAATTCTCTTTCACGCATTTCTATTATTTCTCCCCCTTCTACTTTGCGGAATATCCTGCATCCACGGTAATCGTGGTTCCCGTAACACGCTGGGACTGGTCGCTTGCCAACCAAACCATGGCATCCGCTACATCAAGCGGAGATACGACAGTGTTCAAAGCGACAGATTCAAGATCAATCGATTCCTGATCACCTAGCCGGAGGCCAAGCGAGTCTGCCACCACCTTGGTCATGTGGCCATCAAGCCGCTCATCGTCATATACCGGGCCCGGGCAAATCGCATTTACTCTAATATTCTGAGGTGCATAATCCAGCGCCGCTGACTTCGTCAGCCCTACAAGACCATGCTTGGAAGCCACATATCCGGCAAAATGCTTGTAGCCCAGCAGACCTGCGGTTGATGCCACATTGATAATGCTTCCGTACTGCTGCTCGATCATGATGGGCGCGACTGCCTTAATCAAACGCCAAGGCCCCGACAGATTGACATTCAAGAGAATCTCCCATTCCTCGCTCGTATAGAGGTGGGTTGCCTTCCCTGCGGGTGCTCCTATACCGGCATTGTTCACGGCTGCATCAATTCTGCCGAACCGGTTAACGGCTGCTTCCACAAGCGCCAAAATATCGTTCATCTCGCATACATCCGCCAGCTGCATAAGCACACTAGAGCCCAATTCCTTGCACCTCTCGGCCGTTGTTTCAAGCTGGTCGTGTGTGGACAACTGATAAGGCACCGAATTTATGGAATCTCCAATATCTGTTATGATGAGGTCTGCACCCTCTTCTGCTGCACGCAGCGCGCAGGCTCTGCCTATACCGCGTCCTGCACCGGTAATCAGAACTACCTTTCCCTTTAGACTAGTCATTGTGAAGGGCACCCTCCATATGCAGCTTAGCAAGCGCTTGTTGGATAATGGCAGCGGACTGTTCAGGCGAAGAGGTAATGTACATGTGCTCCCCGCTCACCGGGAATATTTCGAAACCACCGTACGTGCAGTCCTTCCAGCATGCGACATCCTCCTGCTTCACAAACGCGTCTTCCGTTGCAAACATGGCCGAAATCGGTGCGTTGATCCGGCTGCCTGGCGCAGGAATGTAAGTCTCGTCCATCTCAAAGTCAGCTCTGAGTGTCGGCACTAACAGCTCTCTGAGTTCAGGAATCTCAAAAGCGTGATGCATGTATCCCGTGAGCTTCTTGACCTCTTCAATAAACTGATCATCCTGATAGGAGGTCAACGAATAGCTCCTTACACTATTAGGCGACGATGCAGCACTGACAAACAAACGGATCAGCTGGACTTTTCCGTTAGCCTCCAACCGCCTCGCCACTTCAAAAGCCAGGGTAGCCCCGAGAAAGCAGTGGCCGAAGAGAGATACTGGGCTTCCGGCATGCTGTTCCTCAATCATCTTGGCAAACACGTCGGCTGCGGCATGAATATTCCTGTAAGGCTCTTCGGCAATTTGCCTCTCTCTTCCCGGCAGTTGAACAGGGACAATCTCTAATGAGCTGTCGAACAAGTCGTTCCAGCTGCTGAAGAAGCTCGCCCCTGCTCCTGCAAACGGGAAGCACAACAATTTAACTTGTAAATTTACATCTTGTGTCATATTCTCCTCACCTTCCTTATAAAGTCCAGCATTTGCCTATTATATATCATATTTTTCCAATCGGACAGAGATTTTTACTGTCATAAATCGATAGACAACATCCTCTATAAACAGCCTTCATCCTTCAATTTCCGAGCATAACAGTCGCATTGCGACACTATATCTGCTTTTCATCTTGAAATAGTTGTAATAATTACTGTCCATAAACTTCCAAAAAGTAAAGAAACTAAAGTCTCGCAAATTTCCGGTTGACTTTACCCTAAGGGTAAAGCGGATAGTAGGATTGTACACACGAACATGGGAGGTGATCTATTGCTGTCCATCGGGGAATTCTCGAAGATCTGCGAAGTCTCGACTAAGACGCTTCGGTATTATGATGAAATCGGCCTTATTACACCAGATGAGATTAACCCGGAGAATGGCTACCGGTTCTATTCCATCAGGCAGTTAAAGAAGATGCTCTTCATCAATCGCCTGAAGTCCTATCATTTTTCACTTGAGGAAATCAAAGCCATTCTGAATGCGGAAGAGGATCAATCGGAAGAGAGGCTGGGCATAGCCCTTATTCGCAAAAGGATGGAAATCCAAAGAAGGGCTGATGAGCTGCAGTACACGCTGAAGCGGATGTATGAAGATATTGTAACGCTGGAGAGCGGCCTGCCTGTCATGTCGTATTATAACCGCATTGACGTGCAGCTTGTCGAAACAAAGAAGGTTGCTATTGTCAGCAAACGACAGGTGCTCAGCCGGGATGACTATGCCGCCGGTTATGGCGCTTATTTCAGCAGGCTGTATGAGACAATCGCCTCCGAGGCACTCACCCTGCTCGGTACGCCAATGACGATCTATCACAGCACGGAATACAATCCGGCAGGCAATGATATCGAATTCGCCATCCCGGTCCGGGAGGCTGTAGACGGAACAAGAGAGCTGCCTGGCGGGCTCTGCGCGAAAGCTGTGTGGAAGGGAGCCTATTCCGAGCTGACGTCAGTATATGCGAAGCTAAGAGAATGGACGGAACAGGAAGGGTATATTTTGGCGGGACTGCCCTATGAGGTTTATGTAACCGACCCCGGCCAAGCCGCAGCTTTCGGGGATATCGTAACCGAGGTGTATGTTCCCGTGCGGAAAAAGTGAGGCAAGGCAGGAACATTCTTAATTATATTGGAGGCAACGAGGTTGATCATGCATAGAGACTACTGGCCGACTGCGAAGTGGGAGGCTGCAGACCCTGCATCCCTGGGAATGGACGCTGAGAGGCTTGCCGGAATTGATCCCCTGATCAAGGCTGACTACAGCAATATAAACGGTATAGTGGTAGCGAGACACGGGTACATCGCTTACGAAAGCTATTACAATGGCCGAAGCCCTGAAGAACCGCAGCATGCTGCATCGGTCACAAAAAGCATCCTGTCTGCGCTTATCGGTATCGCGATAGATGCCGGACATATCGAAAGTATAGACCAGAAGGTGCTCGATTTCTTCCCCGAGTATGTTCCAGGTGCTGCTGACCGGCAGAAGCAGGACATTACGATCCGTCATCTTCTCACGATGACAGTTCCCTATCCCTTTGATGATTGGAAGGAGCCGCTGGACAAGATGTGCATGCAGACGGATTGGGTCAAGTATGTTCTTGATCTATTAGGCCGCGGAGGTACGATTGGAGCATTCAAGTATGCCACCGCTGGAGCACACCTGCTCTCCGCCATCCTCACGCGAAGCACTGGACTGAGTGCCAGGGAGATTGCCAACGAGCATCTCTTCAAGCCGATCGGCATGAAGGAAGTTCCGGATTACGGGATGGAAGCATTCGGTTTTGATGACTTATTCGGTCATAAGGTAAGGGGCTGGGTAGAAGATCCGAGCGGCATCTCCACCGGAGGCTGGGGTCTCACGTTAACCGCCCGGGATATGGCGCGGCTTGGTTTGCTGTATCTAAGCCGGGGCAAGTGGGATAACAAGCAGGTTATCTCAGAGACATGGATAGACGAATCTACCGCCATGAACCCGTTCAACTACGGCTATCTATGGTGGCTGCGTGAAGAGGACGGAATTTATACATACTCCGCGCTGGGTGACGGCGGCAATGTCCTATGCTGCGTTCCAGGCCATGATATGGTCATTGCCATTACATCGGATTTCATCGCCAATTCTCGTGACAGATGGCCATTGATTAAGGAGCACATTTTTGAAGCGGTGATGGATTAGGACGAATACTGTTTCATGTCAAAAAGAAAGCTGCCAAGACTTCGGTGTACTAGACACCTGGGTCTTGGCAGCTTGTATGCTTTGTAATTACTGATGAGCAGCCGTGCTTCTAACGATCAAGAGCACCGGCTGTAGCCGCAGTTGCTGCAGGTCTTGCAGCCTTCCACGTTGATCAGCGACGCTGATCCGCAGGACGGGCAAAGGTCGCGTGATGTGCTGGCCGCAGATCCATGATCCGCTGAAGCAGGGATGACATACGAGGATGCCTGCTCCTCCACTTCGTCCGGCATTTCTACGGTTGCGGCAATTGGTGCTGTCTCCGCATGCGGGCTCACAGGATCACCGTTCGTTTCACTGATGTGCTGCTCCAGCGACTTGGCAACCGCGTCTGCAATGGACTCGACACGATTAGCCCCAAAGCCGATTGCGCCTGTACCGCCAATGCCCTTCAGATGCTTGATCAGCAGGTTCACCTTGTTGCCGTGGTCGCCGTAACGCAGGAACAGCGAGCAGACCCGGCCGAGTGCTTCCGCCATCGCGAACACATCTGAGCCAGCCTTGCCTACATTGAGGAAAATCTCCCCTGGCGTTCCGTCAATATCATTGATCGTAATATAAGCCATGCCGAACGGCGTATTAATCTTGTAGGTCGCACCGCGCAGCACAGTTGGGCGGCGCTTGTACTGCTTGTCGAATACCTGCTCGTCGCGCTTCGAAACACCGGCGTTCAGTGCCGTGTTAAGCTCGCTGACGGAAGCCGCATCAGTCTGCTCTTCAGCAGCGGCCTGAGCAGCTGTTTCCGCCGTACCGGGCGCATCTGACTTCTCCTCATTGCTCTTCGTGGACAGCACCTGAACATCACGGCTGCCGTCACGATAGATCGTCACACCCTTACAGCCCAGATCGAAGGCCAGCTCATAGAGGCGCTTGGTCTCTTCAACCGTGAAATCAGCCGGACAGTTAGCCGTCTTCGAGATCGAACTGTCCACCCACTTCTGAATCGCTGCCTGCGCGCGGATGTGATCTTCCGCCGACAGATCCATCGCAGTTACGAAGAAGTCCGGAAGGCTCTCGCCCGGATGCGCGTCCTTCCACTCCTGGGCGATTGGCACCAGCTGCTTGTCGTAGCCAAGACGGCTTTGACGGTAATATTCAAAAGCGAAGTAAGGCTCAATGCCTGTCGAGGTGCCGACCATTGTGCCTGTGCTGCCTGTAGGCGCCTGGGTCAGAACGGTAACATTGCGCATGCCGCGGGTTGTTACCGCTTCGGCAACCTCCGGATAAGTTTCGGCCATCTGCTTCATGAAGCCGCTCTGCAGGAACTTATCGGCAATAAACTCCTGGAACGACCCCTTCTCCGCCGCAATCTCGGTGGAGGCCAGATAGGATTCACGTGCCATGAAGCCGTACAGCTTGTCAAGGAACTCCAGCGATTCCGGACTGCCATAGCGGATGTTCAGCTTGATCATCAGTTCAGCCAGGCCCATGGAGCCCAGACCAACGCGGCGCTCCCGCTTCTGGTTCCGTTCATTTTCCTCGAAGTGGTACGGTGTCTTGTCGATCACATTGTCCAGGAAACGCACCGACCAGCGGGTTACCTTGGACAGCTCTTCCCAATCCACGTCATGATTGGCTTCATCATAGAAGCGGGAGAGATTCAGCGCAGACAGGTTGCAGACGCCCCACGCCGGCAGGCCCTGCTCGCCGCAAGGGTTCGTACAGATAATCGGGTTGAAGTACCAGCTGTTGGACATCTGGTTGTAGTATTCCATGAACACCACACCCGGCTCGGCTGACTTCCAGGCAGATTCGATAATCGTATGCCAGATGTCACGCGCTTGGACGGTCTTGTAAGGCACAACCCGTTTGCCAAGCGAACGCCATTTTGCCAGATCTCCATCCCACAGCTCATCATAATCCGGGTCCTTCGTATCCGGGAAGACAAGCTCCCACTCCAGATCCTCTTTCACTGCACGCATGAAGTCGTTGCTGACGCATACGGAGAGATTAGCGTTGGTAACTTGTCCCATCGTCTGCTTCACCGTGATGAAATCCATAACATCCGGATGCCAGTCATTGATCATCAGCATGAGCGCGCCTCTGCGGCTGCCGCCCTGCTCAATCAAACCGGTCGTGTAGCTGAACAAGCCGCCCCAGGATACTGCACCGCTGGATGAGCCGTTAACGCCTGCCACAATTGCGCGGCGCGGACGCAGAGATGACAGATTGATGCCTACTCCGCCGCCACGGGCCATAATCTCGGTCATTTCCGATAATGTCTCCATGATGCCGCCGCGGCTGTCCTTCGGTGACGGGATGACATAGCAGTTAAACAAGGTAAGCTCCTCGCTTGTGCCTGCCCCTGCCGCGATCCGTCCGCCGGGCACCAGCTTCCAGTCATCCAATATATAACGGAACCGCTCGGCCCACAGCTCCTGCTTTTCCTTCGTATCCTCAACAGATGCCATCGCCTCAGCAAGGCGGCCCCACATCTCGTCAGGTGTCTTCTCAATCGTTAATGTCAGCTTCTCAACATCTGACTCTACAATTTGCCCGGTTCTTGTCCGGACTGTAACGGTATTCCCGCTGCGTTCTATAACTTCTCCGACTTCCTTCGCAGGGAATTTCGGGTCGTCCTTCGTCAGGACAAGCACGACGTCTCCGACCTTTGTCTGCGATGAATCGGCATTTTTCCAGGCATAACGGTCCAGAAAAATTTTCTCGCTCAAGCCTTCCAAGCGGTTTACTTTCGTTGTCTCCACCACTCTAACGCCTCCAGTACAAGCGATAATTTGCACCAATAAACAAATGAAGCCTAATGCTATCATATGTAAATTAAACACCATATATTGTGTGCAAACATCATTGTACTACACAATATATTGTTATACCAATGAGAAAATTGTGAATTAACTTTGTCCTTCCCCCTGTATGCGGCACCATGCTTGTCCTCCCGGCATTTTTCTTAAATCTCACCCTTTCTTATGAAGAACGCGCGAGAGGGTCATACTAATGGTAACCAATTATTAACGATCCCACTTATTGTTAGGAAAGGAGCTGCTATGCAGAGGCCAATGAACAGCACAGAGCAGCCGGGCAGCCAGACAACCGGCAAAAAGCTCCATCCAAACGCTTCGTTACACATGGAACGCTCCTGGCATGAAGAGCTGAGTGAGCGCATACAGCGCAACGGTCCCTGGGATGACTGGTCGATGTTCCAGCTAGCGATGGAAGCCCAGCAGGCTACCTTGGTGACAAGCTTCGAGGAGCTGCAGTGTCTGCGCGTCCTGCCTTCCTTTGAACCGATGGAGCATCAGGTCGGAACGGCTCGCAAGGTGCTGCATGAGATGGGCGGAAGAGCCATTCTCGCCGATGAAGTCGGACTCGGCAAGACGATCGAAGCTGGACTCGTGCTGAAGGAATACATGGTACGCGGACTCGTCCGCAAAGCGCTGATCCTCGTCCCTGCTTCGCTTGTCCTTCAATGGGTGAGAGAGCTGAACTCCAAATTCGGCATATCGGCAGTCGCCCAAAAGAAGGAGCACACGTGGCAGTACGATGTTGTTGTCGCCTCCATGGATACAGCCAAGCGAGATCCTCACCGCTCCATTCTGCTTGATCAGGATTACGACATGCTGATTATTGACGAGGCGCACAAGCTGAAGAACCGGAAGACAACCAACTATCAGTTCGTCGGCAAGCTGCGCAAGAAATACTGCCTGCTGCTGACAGCCACCCCGGTCCAGAACAATATGGACGAGCTTTATAATTTAATCACACTTCTTAAGCCCGGCCAGCTGGGCGGCCAAAGTGATTTTTCGGCCAACTTTGTCGTGGATAAGCGAATACCCAAGAATGAGGACCGGCTCCAGGAAGCGTTATCCCAGGTCATGATCCGCAACAGGCGGGGTGACGGCGGCATTCATTTTACGAAGCGGATTGTCAGGAATATTATCGTCGAGCTCTCCGAAGAGGAGCAGGCGCTCTATCAAGCTGTAACTGCATTCGTCAAGGAACGGTACGATGAGAGCGGCGGCGATATGACCAGCATGCTGTCGCTCGTTACCCTGCAGCGTGAGGTATGCAGCAGCCGGGATGCCGTCTTCATAACACTGGTCAACATGTTCAAGAAAATGCCGGAAGACTCACCAATGCGCGCCAAGGTCTGGGAGCTTGTCGAAGTGATCCGAAAGATCACAGCCAACTCCAAAGCCGAAAAAGCGCTCGAACTTATTCGCAGCATTGAAGACAAGGTGATTCTCTTCACAGAATACCGCGCGACCCAGGAGCATCTGCTTCAATTCTTCAAAGGCCATGGCCTGGTCGCGGTCCCTTACCGGGGCGGCATGAACCGCGGCAAGAAGGATTGGATGATGGACTTATTTAAGGGACGGGCGCAGGTGCTCATTGCCACTGAGGCGGGCGGCGAGGGTATCAACCTGCAGTTCTGCCACCATATGATTAACTTTGATCTGCCCTGGAATCCGATGCGCGTCGAGCAGCGGATCGGCCGCGTACACCGTCTCGGTCAGAAGAATGATGTAAAAATATACAATCTCTGCACCAAAGGCACCATAGAAGAGCATATCGTTTCGCTGCTGCATGAGAAAATCAACTTATTCGAGCTCGTCATCGGCGAGCTGGATCATATTCTGGAGCGGTTCGAACAGGAAGAGCTGCCGCTGGAGCAGCGGCTGGCCAAGCTGATGCTGGAGTCTAGTGGTGAGGCTGAGCTTCAATCCCAGCTCGAGTCGCTTGGCAGTTCGTTAAACCGGCTGCGTTCCGAAGCGGGCAGCAGTCCAGAGCAAGGAGCTCCGCTTGGTGCACTGCTGGATAATCTGGGCGACTCGGTGGAGGTGAGACCTTGAACAATAGGCAAATCCACAAATTTGTAGAACGGTATCTGGAAGCGACAGGCTGCGGAGTACTGGAGAAGTCTCCTTCCCACTTCAAGGTTAAGCTCTCGCCGGCCGCTGACCGGGAGCTTACCGGGCGCCCGTACTATTGGAGCTTCGTGGACCGGACGGGTGCTGAACCGGAAACGATGTCCTTCCTATTCGTCACCAATCGTGACAAGTATGATGCTGCCGAGGCTAAAGCGGCTGAGAATGAACGGGCAGCTGCCGACGCTCCACCTGGTGTGGAAGCGGCGCTTGGCCGCTCCTTTGGCCATATACACGGTTCCCTGAATGCCGTCCGGATGCCGCGAGAGGACTTGTACTTCGGTTCCCGGCGGCTGGATCAGCTGTTTCAGGCTGTCCGGAGCGGCGGAAAATTCGTATGCCTGTTCCAGGAACCGGAAACCCGCAAGCCTGATCCGCTGGAGTCTGTGCCATACACCCCTTGGCTTGGCGTTAACATCAAGGTGGGCTTTGAATGCGACCGCAAGCGGGAAGAGCTGCACTCGTTCGGCATCTCTCTTGCGACAGGGGTTTGCGTGGAACAGTTTTATGACCGGCTGCTGAAATTAAAAATGACGCCCCGGCTGCCGCCCAACATTCACATCGCCAGGAGCAGTATGACGGTTACCAAAGCCGCCGGAATGATCGAACAGCAGTTGGAGCGCAAGCTGAAGAGCTATGACTACAGCTGGGCAGAAGCGGCGGCAGCGCGGCTTGACGATGAGCTTGAGCGAATTAATCTCTATTATGAGCCTCTAATAGCGGGCGCGGAAGACGAAGAGCAGCACGCAGCCATCGCGGCTCAGTATGCCAACCGGCAGGACGAGATCCGCTGGCAGCTGTCGCCGCGGGTGACGGCTTCCGCTATAAACTGCGGTATCTTTCATCTGTCGGGTATTGACTAGCGGAATCGGACGGGATTCGCAGCTGTCCGGCAAAATAAGAAGCGGACAAGGAAAAACCGCGCGACAGGTTGCAACAGCCTTCCGCCGGCTTGTCCGCTACAATGACTGTACTGAAGTCAGTACCTATTCCACTATTCCACTATAAAGGAGAAGATTCTATCTTGCGCTTCCTATCTGCATCGCTGCTGATAACCCTGCTGCTCTTCTCATATTCTGCGGACGCCTTTGCCGCCGGACAAGCAGTAAAGCCTGCTTCATCCGACAAGCTGAACAGACAGATCGACACCTGGCTTAAGGGCCTCGGCGCCGAGCCGGGCTTCAAGAAGCTGCTCACGGCTAAACGGGAAATTATGCCGATTGGCCCTGGCACCCATGGCTGGGTCGTTCATTTCCTTAATGGCAACAAGACAACCGGGTATATGATCGTCCATGCTTTGCCGAATGACCGAGGCTATCATCTGACCGAGTACGGGCTTGGCGAGCATCCGCTGTTCGCCATGTCCACTCTTCATGATGGCCTTGCCCGCTTGGGCCTGACTGCAGCAGACAACGGCAATAAGCCTCTCCTTAAGGAAAGGCTGTATATCAATCCATTATTGGCAGTATGGCATATCCACACAACAGAAGGGACTTCTCTGTACCTTGATGCTTACACCGCCGAAGAGCTCCCGATCGGTGCTGAACAGTGGGCCAGCACGGCTGAGGCGGGTGAATCCAGCTATCTATTGACCGGTGTAACCAGCCTGGCTTCTAGTCCCAAGCTGGAGAGAGCAGTCCGCGGACAGTCCTTTGATCTGTACGCACGACTTCCTTGGCTAACTGGCCAGCCGCTCCGGATCAAAGACAGCAAGATGCTGGCAGGCAAGCTGTCCGGAAAAGCAGAACTGCGGCTTACCTCTGAATGGTTCGACGGTTCTTGGCTTGCAGTTGCCCCGCTGAATGGCATCCATGTCTGGACCGGCGGTATCGCTTATATTCAGATTGAACAAGAAGAAGGCACCCGTTATTTTCTCTACGATGAAGTTAAACGTCACGCTTCAGTCTATGAATAAATTAACCTGTACCTCCGCCATGATTGCTCTCTTCTGTCTTTCCCAGGTCCGGCTTCACTCCGGCGCGAGGCCGCACCTTTGACTTTACTGAACGATACCACAATAGAATACTGTAGGGCGCCCATCCGAACCATTTGACAAGCCACGGCTCTTTGCGTTTCTTGGCATCTATGCGGTTTTGGCGCCTTTGCTCCGTCGGGGTATCGATATATCTTACCAATCGGGCAGTCACATATTTCACATACTCGGCCCCGTCCTTCATCTTCATCTACGCACTCCATTTCTGGTTAGCCTCTTATGTCCGTCCTTTGCTCGTACGTCTATTATTCCCGCGGACCCAAGTGTTTAAACTGCTGGCATGGCAATGAATGAAAGCGGCATTTAAGTGCATGATAAAGAGGTCAACAGGACATGAATCACTACAAAATGACTAAGCGGAGATGAATTTGAGCATGCCTCTTTCCATAACATACGGCGCCTTACCCCGCTTCGCAGCGGCATTATTGGCGCTTGGCCTCTTGCTGAACTGCCACGTCAACACAGCATCTGCGCAGCACGATACCCGTCCTCTTCCGCACGGCATGATGCCCGAAGCAGAGGTTCTTATCGATGTGGGACATGGCGGTATAGACAGCGGAACAAGCTGGAATTCTGTCAAGGAAAAGGATATTAATCTTGCGATTGCTGCCCGGCTGTATCTGCTGCTGCGTAGTCACCATATCAATGCCGTGATGAACCGCACGGGCGATTACGCGCTTAGCGAAGAGAACCGCTGGCACTTTACACGTTCCCGTCACCGCAAGGATCTGTCCCAGCGCAAACAGTTATCTGAAGAAATCCCGGTTTCGGCCTTTGTCAGCCTACATGTCAACTGGTCCAGCTACCGCGCAGCACATGGCCCGGTAGTCATTCATCAGCCGGAAGGCAGAAGCGCCGTTCTCGCTGCGTTTATCCAGAACACCCTCAATGTGGAGCAGCAGATGAGCCGCAGCCGCAGACCCCAGGTAAGCCGTTCTTACTTCCTGCTTAATCGGGTAAAGTGTCCAGCGGTGATTGTAGAAACCGGCTTCCTGAGCAGCGAACGGGACAGACGGATGCTGATAAACCCAAGACAGCAGCAGCGGATTGCCGAAGCGATCTGCAGCGGAATCCGTCAGTATATGATCGTTGCCGGATAACCAGCTGCTGCTCTAATAAACTGAAAATTGGAACATTGTACTTTGGCTTGACTTGATTTCAGCCGGCATGCTAAGATGTTCTACGTGATCGGGGCTGTTAACGAAGTCTTAATATATGAACTTCAGGCATTCGATTTACATGCGGTCGTGGCGGAATTGGCAGACGCGCTAGATTCAGGTTCTAGTGGTGTAACAGCCGTGGAGGTTCGAGTCCTCTCGACCGCACCATACATAGGTATCAACAGGGTCATAAATTGCTTTGGCATTTATGATCCTGTTTTTTATTCCCTGCTCATGGCGAATCATCGAAATATTCAAATGAAATTTTTCCGCCAGCTGTATTGACTTTAGTTTATCAGCATGATATATTATTTCTTGTGTTCAATCACATGCGGTCGTGGCGGAATTGGCAGACGCGCTAGATTCAGGTTCTAGTGGTTTAACAGCCGTGGAGGTTCGAGTCCTCTCGACCGCACCATACATATTCAGCGAACAGGTTTATGAACTCAGCTACCAGCTGGCTCATAAACCTTTTTTTTGTACACACGTTATCTGGTCCGAACGAATATGCATGAGCAGCTCTTATAACAGAACAGGAGCCCGTACGCGGGTTAAGCCGCAGCGGACTCCTGACTTCCTATTAGGATCATTGTAGTGCCGATGAGTGGAGTCCTGTACAACTGCCGGGATTAGAAGGGGCTGTTTCGGAAAGGTATAGTGCTGCGCAGCAAAACTTGTATGGCAAGCATAAGTTGCATCTTACGCCGTATACAGTCTGTCCTCCATAATGGTGAGCAATCTCAGCTTCATATTCTCCAGCTTCATGACCGCTCTCTCCATCCAGTCACGATCATTCACCTGCATGGCCTTCGTATATTCGATATCATAAAATGTGACATACATATTCTTGATTTCTTCCGCGTGGCTGTCTGCACGCTCATAACGCTTGATCCGATCCAACAGTTCGCTGGTCGTCTTATACAGTTCATCGAAGTATTGTTTCATTGTTGGATTCATAGCTTTCATCTCCTTGTATGGTATCTCTATAACTCCCTATCCTATCTAACTATTAAACGGGCCGGCCTTTAGTGAAACAGCATTCCTTCATGCAGATTTGCCTTCTAGCCTTCTATTTTTTAATAGCATAACACAGAATTTTGCTTTAACAAGCGGGCAAAAGGTAATTTTATCAAAATCTTTATAAATTTCTGACAAATCAGGCGATAGGAGTCTTGCACTACGACTCCCATTGTCCATTCTGCCTGGGTGTGCTTGCAGGCACGTAGCGGTACGTACGGCTTAGCTTTACAACACGTCTGCTTGGCTTGCGGATCATAACCTGTTCATCATCCCAGGCAACGACGATACCTACCACGTCGTTCGCTTCCATCTCATCCCGCTCAACCCGCACCTGGACCCCCTGCACCCGATACTCATCCAGTTGATCCTCTGAAATCATCTATGATCTCCTCCCTATCCGTGAAAGAAAAGCCTTCAACCAGGTCCTGGCTGAAGGCGGTATAAGTCCTGTATGGGCTCTACGTCTACACGCGGATCTACTAATTGCTACTCTTCTGAATGACCGACTGTTTCACGCAGATCATTCGTCTCGTACCACTCATCCAGCACACGGGAGGACATCACACGCTTGTCGATGTACTCGGCCTGTCGATCCGTGAACTGTGTCCGCCATTCCACGTTAAGCTCTTCACAAAGCTTAACAATCGTCAGCAGCTCCGACCAGGCAACATAGCGCTTATACCAGAAAAATTGCGGATGTTCCACCATATAAGGGTACAAATCATCGAATTCTGTATGTTTGCAGTCGAGCGCACGTTCAAAGTGCGTCTTGGCCGTGGACAACTTCGTCTCAAAGAAAGATACGGACAGCTCCAGTTTTTCCATTTTTTCTGCCTCCCCTCGGTCACTTATCCCTATTATAAATTAAATTCTCCCTCAGGGAAAGTGAGCGAGCAAGGGAAGTTCTTACTCGAATGTTATTTGTCCATTATCAAGAGAGGCAATCTTTACAAGTGACTCTACTCGAATTCCCTGCTCACGGATCGTGCGTCCGCCAGCCTGGAACGATTTTTCGACTACGATCCCAAGTCCCACAAGCTCTGCACCGGAGCGCTCGATAATCTTGATTAAACCTCGTGCCGCATCCCCGTTGGCGATAATGTCGTCAATGAACAGCACCTTGTCAGCCGGTGTAAGAAACTGTCTCGACACCATGATATCGGTCACGATTCCTTTCGTAAAGGAAGGCACTCGTTCACTGAATGCATCCGGGTCAGCGATCAGGGTTTTCTTCCGTCTCGCGAAGATCAGCGGAACGCCCAGCGTCAATGCCGTTGCGAAGGCAATCGGAATGCCCGACGATTCAACTGTAATAACTTTGGTTATGGATGCTTCAGCATACCTCCGGGCGAATTCCCTGCCCATTTCCATGATCAGCACGGGATCCACCTGGTGATTTAGGACTGCGTCTAGTTTAAGGACATCGCTTGTCATTATTGAAGCTTCTTTTAGAATGATTTCTTTTAACAGATCCATCGTTTCACGTTCCTTCCACCCTAAACCCTTTACGTTAAATTACCATAGCTTGCATACGAGGCGCAACTCGATTCTGCTGCCCCGGTTCTAAGGAAATCAAATGCTTCGAAACGAAACTTTTTTCGGATTATTTCGTCATACATACATATGGTTTTTTTGGTAGCGTGCTGGAAGGAAGCACATACCGGTACCGCCAATACGAAAGGAGGCCCATCAGTGAGCTATCGAATCAGCCGCCGCACGAGACGGTATTCCATTCCGCTTGCCTTAATGGCTGTGATCACCATAACCGCGGCCTGTTCCGACAATAATGAAGAAGGGCTGGCCGGAAACACCTCAACAGGCGGCTATTCTTCACCTGTCTCGCAGTCACCGGAAATTACGGCTGACAGTCCGCAGCAGGCCTTAAACAAACGAATCACGGAACAATCCCCCGCCATATCGGACACCGTCGAAGACCGCAAGCAGGGTTCCGGCAGGCTGTCTAATGCGGCTAGCGAATCATCCGTCAGCCAGAAGGATGCGTTAGAAGCCTGGTTATCTTCGCCTTCCCTGAAGGGTATATCCCTAGGTGATTCCCGCAGCAGTGTCATCAAGCAGTACGGCTCTCCCGATGAGTCCTATACGCTGAACGAGCGCAAGAGTCAGGTCGAAGTCTATGATTATGAAGGGTTCACAGTAGGGTTCAGTGATGATGGAGTTGTCCACTTCGTTGAGGTGTACGGCGAGGGGTTGCAGACTGGTATCGCCAAACTGCTCATCGGCGACGAAGGAGACAAGGCCAAGAAGACTCTTGGCACTCCTCACAGCAGTACGAAGTACGTCCTCTCCTACACAGCTGACCAAACCATGCTAAAGCTGGATCTTGAACCTGACACAAGCCGGATTGTCTCCATGAAGCTGTTCCCCTACTCGGAGTAACATCTCTACCGACTTATTCTCCCGATTGTCTCTGCCGTGCTTGTCATGCCTGTCCTCCCAAACGCATATGAATAGGTGAAGACTGCTGCACATCAGCAGCGTCTTTATGACTTATATGCAGGGAGGACTTTCGCGTATGAAGCCGGTTAAAGTGCTGCAAATTGCCTTCACTTACATAGGAACCGTTGTTGGCGCCGGCTTTGCCACCGGCCAGGAGATCCTTCAGTTTTTTACCCGTTACGGCTATTGGGGCACAATTTCCATCGGTATTGCTATGATTCTGTTCGTCTGGCTTGGCGCCAAAATGATGCTCCTCGCAGCCGGAATCGGCGCCCGCTCTTATGAAGATTTGAACAAGCACCTGTTTGGACCCCGTTTCGGGGTATGGGTCAGCTATTTTATGATGGTTGTACTCTTCGGGGTCAGTGCGGTAATGCTGGCCGGCGGCGGTGCCATATTTGAGGAACACTTCGGTATCCCCTATCAGACTGGCCTGATTATTACAATGGCCGCCTGTTACGTGCTGCTGCTCAGAGGCATGAATGCTATCGTTACCGTCAATTCCGTTGTTGTCCCCTTCATGCTGCTGTTCACCGTTATCCTTATTGCGGACACCCTCATGACAAACGAAGGAGAACGGTGGGTGTTTACTGCCGACCATATCTCTCCGCTGTCCGCCTGGGCTTCGCCATTTCTTTACGCAGCGTTTAATCTGTCCTTGGCACAAGCTGTGCTAGTCCCTTTGGGCAGCAGAATTAACGATCGCCGAACGATCATCGCCGGGGCATGCGCCGGGGGAATCGGCATCGGATTTATGCTGCTGGTCGGACATATCGCGCTTTCCACGCAGATGCCGGGCATCTCACAGCTTGCCATACCAATGGGAGGCATCGCCAAGCAGCTTGGCCCCGGCATTCAATGGATTTACCTCTTTCTGATCTTTGCCGAAATTTTCACTACACTCATCTCCGATGTCTACGGACTGACCCTGCAGCTTGAAGAACGGGTCGGCCTTTCTCGCCAAGCTTTAACTGGCTGCATTCTGATTTTCTGCTTCCTGCTGTCCCAGATCGGATTTGAAATGCTGCTATCCACCCTGTATCCCATGTTCGGTGCGGTCAGTCTCGGCTGGATGTACTTAATTATTCGAAGGCGGCAAGACCGCCCTACCCTCTGATTACAAGCAGGCATGATCGTGTGAGAGGAGAAGAGCAGGTTTTCTCCTCTCTTCGTTATGATTCCGCGCCTTCTGTCCGATATAACTTGTAGATATCCTTCAATTGACTGATAACACGCTGGAGGGAATAGACATTCTTGGCTTTCGACCAGGCTGCCCGGGCCATGTTGTAACGATAGGTCGGATCGGACACGAGCTTCTCAAGCGCCGCAGACAAGGCCTCTGGGTCTTCAGGCGTCACAAGAAGCCCATTCACTTCATTCTCGATCTGCTCCGCAATACCGCCTACGTCCGTTCCGACCAGCGCAAGCCAGCACAGCGCCGCCTCCGCAAACACAGAACCGAATGCCTCTGCACGTGATGGCAGGACAAAGATATCAAAGAATGGCATGAATTCTTCCGGGTGAAGCATGTAACCATAGAAGATAATTTCATCGTATAAGTCGAGTTCGATTGCCAGCTGCTCGAGTTCCTTGCGCATCGGGCCGTCCCCGATAATATGCAGGACAAATGTGTAACCGCGCCGCTTCAGAAGCGCACAGGCATGCAGCAGGATATCCAGACCCTTGGCAGGAACAAGGCGGCACACCGTGATAAGCTGGGGCACTTCATTCTCGTGATGAATAGGCTTGAAGCGCTTCTCGTCAAACCCGTTCGGAATAACATGGATAGCTGATGCATCGCGCATATGAGGAGCAAGGTAAGAGCGGAAAGAATCCGAAACCGTTAAGATCCGGTCCATCTTGGTCTCAAGCTCGCCATAAATAGCCGTGAGAAACTGCTGCTCTGCACCATCAGGAGCGATGCGCCCGTTCAGGATCAGCTCGCGCTCATAACTGGAGTGGATGGTCAGCAGAACCGGCGTGTCCGGGAACAGCTGCTTCATAACCAGTGCCGCTATCGGATGATGGGCATGAATCAGATCATATTTCTTCTTAATGCGCATAGAGGTCCACCATACATAATCCAGGTACGTTTGCAGGTATTTATCAACAATCGGTGTACCCTCATAGGCACTTGCATCGAAGGTATCAAATACCACCTTCCCTTGTCCTTTGCCCCGTATCCGCTTCGGCAGGGAGAACAGCTCCATATTCCAGCCCATCCGGTTGAATCTCTCCTGAATATAAGGGACCATGGAGGATACTCCGCCCGGCTGTTCGGGAGGGAAAAACAAGGCTTGTAAAATATTCATAGGCAATCCTCCTAAGTAAGTCGTTTAAAACCTGTCAGAGATATGCTAGTATAGAACATACGTTTCTGTAACGGTAACAGACAAGCTTATGTAGAGACTTTTAATGAAATGTAGGGACTGAATATGATGAATGTACTGAATTGGCTCGCCGGACCTAACGGGCAGTTAGCAGGCGCCTCAGCCGCTGCCACCATTAATCTCCTGATGCTGTCGATGTCTATTCTGCTGCAGCGCAGGAATCTGCGGCGCGGCGCTTATATGCTTCTCAACACAGGGCTGGTCCTGTCATTAGTCCACATCCTCGGGATCATACCAAGCGCTGGATTGCCTGCAGCCGCAGATCTTGGACTTGGGCTGCTTTCATTTATTATTATAAACTTTGCTATGCTCGAGCTGTATACCCTCCCCGGAAAATTGGACCGTTTCGCGCTGCTGGCTTTTGCAGCCGGCGCAGCTGGTGCTGCCGCCGTGCAGTGGAATGCCTCCGCTCTGCCCGCCGGGGGTATCGGACCAGGCGGCATCACCCTTCGACCACTCGGACTCGCTGGGATCGTTGCGTGCGCACTGCTGTTATCTGTCGTGCTGCCGCGTATCAGGCAGAAGACCAAGTATGCGCTCTCGCTGGCTGTCTATTTTGCCTTCATTATCGCTTCCTCGGCACAGACACCGCAGGACTCGTTGTTAGGGGCAGTCATTCATCTGCTGCCTGCCTTGTACTTCCTGTTCCTGTTTCTCATCCTGTTCGAGCGTGTCGTTGAACGAATGCGAAATGTGTATGTATCCTCTATCCGCGATGGCCTTACCGGGTTGTTCAACCGGCAGCATTTCCTGAAGAAGACCGGGAGGTATCTGAGCAAGGGGCTCCCTGTATCGGTCATCTTCTGCGACATTGACAACTTCAAACGCCTGAATGATACGAAAGGCCACCATCAGGCAGACCTGGTGCTGAAGCAGGTTGCCGGCATTATAACTGATGAAACCTCCGGCTGCGGTACAGCAGGAAGATACGGCGGGGAAGAGCTGGTTGCAGCCGTAGCCAGACCCGATGTCAAAGCGGCTGATGTGGCCGAAGTCATCCGTGAGCGGGTGGAAGCCGAAACACCTGTCACGGTTAGTGTCGGATGGAGCACGGTAACAGACAAGATTACCATTGAAGAGGCCGTTAAGCAGGCTGATGAGGCCATGTACATATCCAAAACTACCGGAAAAAATAAAGTGACGGCCTTCCGGCCGTCACGCGCCAAATCATCCTAAAGGGACAGGGAGCCGCGTATCAGCAGCTTAGGACAGCAAGCCGCCAGGGAGCAGCGGCTCGCTGTCCTTCTTCTTTGTTCTGTTGATGACCAGCATTGCTTACGTAGAGCAGCTAACCTTATGTATAAGTTCTCCGGAATGGCACAAGCAGCATGCCGAACACCAGATGCCCTGCGATCCACCAGATGAAAGCTCCAGCATCGTCCGGAGACGGCGTACGCGCAGACCATTGCGTCAGCGGCAGCCAGGTTATTACGGCAGGCAGCAAGCCTGCTGCAACAGCCCATGGAACAGAATTACCGAGGCGCTGTACAATTTGTATATACAGAATGCCGATCGGTACTGCAACAGCTATATGGAGCAGGAATTCGACTGCTTCAGGCAGTCTGGCCCCCACGCCCGGCACAAAATCAATATTGAGCAGCAGCGTATAAACACGCTCACCTGAAGCATATTGGATAAACTTCATCAGAAGCCCAAGCCCAATTCCCGCGGTCAGTCCTGCCGCCGCTCCCCTGATCGTCGTTCCTGCCTTCAAACCCCTCAAGGAACAGACCTCCTGCATATGTGTGCTGACAGATGCCCTATTCCTCTGCATCCCTCACGGGTATCCAGAGCTCGACCGTCTCTTCATCCAGGTGAGCATCTACGAAGAACACTTCAATAGCCAATGCATAATCATGCTTCTTCAGGCCCTTCTCATTCATCCAGGCCGAGATTTGCTCATACCCTTCCCCAATCCGCTTATTCGTTGTTGTCACAACTGCATACTCATGCTCAGGAATAGTCAGCTGAACCATCCCGCTTGGCACAGAGCTCATATGATGTGTTTCAAGAGCGGCCCAATAAGTAGCGAACACTTCATTGCCAAAGTAGGGACTAAACAAAACAGCCGACTTAACATTATCGTTCAGCTCATGCTTTCGGGCCATGAAGTCGTTCTGCAGCCGGATTGCTTCATCAGGAAACGTGGAATAAGGACCTGAGTAACTGATTCCTACCAGGTTTAGCGACGGTTTCTTTACCAGCATGCAATTGTCCATTTTGTTACCTCCCCGGATCTGGAATAATAGGTGCCTAGGACCCAAGGTTGCTGCGGTCCTGTCTTTTAGTGTACCACGATAAGCCTGTCGGCGAAACTCCGGGACTTACAGTCCCTTTGCCCGCTTAACCGTTGACCTATTATTTTACGCCGGATCTTGAGTTCGCTATAATACTCCATTATATGCTCATATTCGAGCGGAACAGGCGGTGAACCCATGCAGCTGCTCGCCATGCTGACTATGCTGATCGATCACACAGGGATTGTTTTCTTTCCTGATGATCCTACGTGGCGGATTATCGGCAGGCTGGCTTTCCCTTTCTATGCTTATGCGCTGGTGCTTGGCTATAGGCTAACGCGAAATACCCGCCGTTACATGCTGAGACTGGCAGTAATCGGCGTCATCTCCCAGCTTCCGTATCAATGGGCGCTCGGCGGTGACGATATCAATGTCGTCGGGACACTCCTTGTTTGCCTCGTGGTGCTGCGGCTAATCGACCTCTATAAGCATCCCGCCGCTGTGTCACTAATATTGGCTGCCGGCTTTCTGGCACTTGATCTCCTGTCCTTTAATTACGGAAGCTATGCCCTTCTGCTAGTTCTGATCTACCGTTATACCCAATCAAGCCTGATGGTGCTGCTGCACTTCGTCTTGAATGTGTTGTACGCTGCCGCCATGCCAGGATGGTTCTCGCAGATGTACAGTATTGGCTCGACGTTCATTCTAGCCTACCTCCCGCATGTGCTGCGGCTCTCCGATAAGCTCGTCATCCCGCGTTATATCTGGCGCAGCTTCTATCCGGTCCATCTAATTGCTCTGGGGACGGCCGACCTTCTGCTAAAGAGCTGAGAAGCCCATTAATCCTTCTTCTCCAATGCCGCTTTAAGCGCATCCGCCAGGCCCCCGGTCAGCGAAACATTATCGGAGTACTTCTCAATTGCCTGCTTGTTGACCTTCCCGCGGGGCGCCTTGCTGCCGTCCAGCATTTCGATCACATTGCAGTGGCGGCACTGGGCATATTTCCCCGCTTTGCCGGTATGAATCTCCATCTTCTTCCGGCACTGCGGACAACGCTTGTTCGAGAGAGCGGGCTCAGCCGCGCGGCGGAATCCGCATTCACGGTCTGAGCATACGAGCGAGCGTCCTCTCTTGCTCTTCACTTCCATGAGCGGCTTGCTGCATTCCGGGCACCGGGAATGGGTCAAATTATGCGGTTTGTACGTTTTCGTCTCCTGCTTGATTTCCTCTACCCATTTGGCCGCCTGCTCGCGGATCCCCGTCATGAACGCTTCCCGGTTGCCTTTCCCTTTCGCTATGCGTTCCAGCTCCGCCTCCCAGCTTGCCGTCATCTCGGGACTCTGCAGCTCATCCACTACCAGCTCGATCAGCTGCTTGCCCTTGCCAGTCGGCTTCAGACGGCTGCCGCTGCGCTCAATTGTATCGGAAGACAGCAGCTTCTCGATGATATCAGCCCTGGTGGCCGGCGTTCCAAGCTGATGCTTCTCCATCTGAGTGAGCAGCGATGCCTCTGAATAACGAGCTGGCGGCTCCGTGCGGCGCTCCTTGTACTTGACGGCCTTCAGCGGAATCCGCTGTCCCTCCTTCAGCTCTGGAAGCAGCTGATCCGGCTCCCCATGGGAATCAGCATCCCCCTGCTCATCCGCATCATCCTCTGGCAGATTCTGAATGCTGCCATAAGCTTCCCGCCAGCCTTCCTGCTTGGGCACTCTGCCTCTCGCATAGAAGCGGTGACCTGCCGCTTCCAGCACAACACTGGTCTCCTCGTAACGGTAAGGCTCACAAAATAAAGCCATGAACCGCCTGACAATCAGATCATACAGCTTTCTCTCCTCATTGCTGAGTGCTCCCAGCTGCACATACTGATCGGTTGGAATAATGGCATGGTGGTCTGTCACCTTGCTGTCATCGACAATACGCTTCGTTGCGGCAAGTGATCCGCGCAGCAGCTTCTTCGCCAGAGGAGCATACGGGCTGGCTCCAGCGATACTTTGCATCCTGCTCTTTAACGTAGACACCATATCAGAGCTCAAATAGCGGGAGTCGGTACGCGGGTAAGTCACCAGCTTGTGCTGTTCATACAGACGCTGTAACACAGTGGAAGTCTGCTTTGCGGAGAAGCCAAGCCGCCGGTTGGCATCACGCTGCAGCTCTGTCAGATCATAAGCAAGCGGATGAGGCTCTTGCTTCTCCGAGGTTCTGAGCTTCACGACGACAGCCTCCGCGCGCGCAAGCTGATTGACCAGCGACTCAGCGGTTTCCTTCTCCATGATGCGTCCATCATGATTTTCCTTCTCCCGCCAATGGGCCTTGAAGGACCCGCAGTCCGCTTCCAGCGTCCAGTAAGGCTGCGGAATGAACCTGTTGATCTCATCCTCCCGCTTCATCAGGATTGACAGCGTTGGTGTCTGAACACGGCCTGCCGACAGCTGAGCGTTATACTTGCAGGTCAGCGCCCGCGTAACATTAAGCCCAATCAGCCAGTCCGCTTCCGCCCGGCACACTGCAGACGCATACAGGTGATCATATTCCCTGCCCGGCCGCAGCTGCTTGAAGCCTTCCTTGATAGCCTGATCGGTCTGCGAAGAGATCCACAGCCGTTTGAACGGCTTGCGCCACTTGACCAGCTCCATAATCCATCTTGCCACCAGTTCCCCTTCGCGCCCCGCATCCGTCGCAATAATGAATTCCCCAATATCCGGACGCTTGCAAAGCGCTGCAACGGCCTTGTACTGGTGAGAGGTTTCCTTCAGTACCTTCAGCTTCATATCATTCGGCAGCAGAGGCAGAGTCTCCAGGCTCCACTGCTTATAGACGGGATCATAGTCTTCCGGCTCCGCAAGCGTTACGAGATGGCCAAGCGCCCAGGTTACGATGTAATTCTGTCCTTCATAATGTGATTTGTGCTTGCTGCTGCATCCCAGAACCCGCGCAATTTCTTTTGCCACGCTGGGTTTCTCTGCTAATACTAATGCTTTCATCCAATCAAGCCTCCGTGCCTCGTTAGTTTATCTCATCATTATTGCTGGAAGACTCTATCCTTGTCAAAGGCACACGCCATGCCATAAAAAAAGCGCTGCGGTTCACCCGCGGCGCTCTGGGATATGTGATATCATGACAAGCGATTCTAAGCAACTTCATAACGATTCTAGCCTATGCCTTCAAAGAACGGCTTCATCTGCTCGCTCTGTACGGACGCTTCAGCAAGAAGCGCTTTCACGTCTTTGAGATTAGCATAAGATGCCGCTGCGGTTAGAAGCCTCTCTTCTACACCGTTTTCCTGCGCCTCCGGCAGGACAAACAACTCCTTAAGCATCCAATCGCCATTCCGCTGTGAAGCTGACAAACCAAGCTTGGCGTAGCCCAGATAATGCAATACACCATTTAACTGCTTCACTGCAACAAACACAATGCACCGCTGGCCTTCAAGCATCTGCTCAAGCTCCTGCTCCGTCTGGAACACTGCCATCTCAGGGCTGCCGCCGTTCATAAGACGGTACTGCTCGAATAAATTCGTCATGACGTCCAGTTCCTGCAGAGTTGCTCGCTTCACGATCGTTTCCATGGCGCTTGCTCCCTCCATCCGTTTATTGATCAACCGGTCTACCA
The DNA here is from genome assembly GCF_003233845.1 of Paenibacillus sambharensis. Lineage (GTDB taxonomy): Bacteria > Bacillota > Bacilli > Paenibacillales > Paenibacillaceae > Paenibacillus_I > Paenibacillus_I sambharensis. The sequence goes on along the minus strand of NZ_QKRB01000043.1, from coordinate 263,121 downwards.
CTGGGAAATTAGATAGTCAAACATTACCCGGACAACCGGGCTCTGAAACAAGCTGTCACTCGAACGTTCTGAAACAGCATTCCACCGTCGCACCACTAGCGCCCTCATCTACTCCATTGTAAGTCACTGCATGCAAATCCACAATATGGTTGAACTTGACCATAAAAATAAAGAGCCTCCACTGTACGGGAAGCTCCTATCCAATCGAAAATTAGCTGTTTAACGAATTCTTGGCCGCATCAATTACCGCCTGGAATGCTTCGTCGTTCTCTTCCAGAAAATCTTCCACCTCGAAGATATCATCCTCGCTTCCCGATTCGTTCAGGAAGAATAACCCGTAGGACCAACTTTTTCCTTTCTTGCTCTGCAGTGCTACCTCGTAGTCCTGCTTGTGCCCTGCCACCTTAAGATGGACTTTCCCTACATATCCGTCTTCTTCACTGTGAGTAAGCTCTGCATGCGTAATCATAATCTCCATTAAACATAGCCTCCTTGCCTTATTAACAAGATGTGTAGCTCTAACCTTCTCCATCTTCCACAAAAATCCTGCTTCCCTCCGGCCGGGCCTGCTCTCGGCTACAATTTTTACCGGTCGTGTTTCAATCCTGCGCTATGCGGGTATTAGGAGGGGGTGTTCATCAGCCGAGCAGGGCTTTACTCGCAAATCAGGGCGTTTCTGTTAAAATTATGAACGAATTTTGAAAATTTACTCATTTTAATTTTTTGCAATCAAATTTTAAGCCCTTTTTAAGAATTGTTCGTTATACTAACATCAAGTATCAATTAGGTGAGGAGAGTGCTGTCACATGCGTACAATGATATCCCTTCAAAATAAACCGATTCCTGTATATCTGAATGAGAGCAACAACAAGAAAGCGCTGGACAAGCTGGGTGAGGTACTTAACCGCAAGCTGCAAACCGGCAAGAAAGCACTGCAGAACTGCCTCCGCTCGCTGATCAGCGTCGAGATTTCCGGCAGTGAGGCGACCCTTCATGCGATCAACGAGAAGGACACGCTTACGATTTCTCTCTACTAACCAATAGAGCCCGTGAATCATATCACCGGGCAGACTGGCCGGCGCCTCCTGGCTTACAGGAGAATGCCGGCCTTTTAGCATTGCCATGTCCCAGCCGTTGAGCCTGCATGCGCCCATTATGCTATAATCATAAAGGTTTAATGGATACATTGATTAGCATCCGCGAAACGATTCCCATAACCGAGAGCGAAGGAGACATTGGAAGTGGTTTTACCTCATGCTTATATCACTCAAATGCAGGGCTTGCTTGGCGAAGCGGCAGCTGCCGCGTTTCTGCAAAGCTATAAGGAAGCCAGAACCTACGGCCTGCGGATTCATCCCGGAAAGCTCGAGCCTCAGCCCGACGTGCTTCGCAGCATACATAGTCTCTTCAAGCTTGAGCCTGTCCCGTGGTGCGACACCGGCTATTACTATGACGAATTTACCCGGCCTGGCAGGCATCCCTACCATGATGCCGGTCTTTACTATATCCAGGAGCCATCCGCTATGTCGGCCGCTGAGCTTCTGGATCCCCAGCCCGGGGAAACGATTCTTGATCTGGCAGCCGCCCCAGGGGGCAAGTCAACCCAGATAGCAGGTAAAATGAACGGACAAGGCCTGCTCATATCCAATGAGATTCACCCTGCACGCGCCAAAATATTAAGCGAAAATATTGAACGGCTGGGTTTTGCAAATACTGTTGTAACGAATGAAACACCAGACCGGCTGTCCGCACGCTTTCCCGAATTCTTCGACCGGATTCTGCTCGATTCCCCTTGTTCGGGGGAAGGAATGTTCCGCAAGGACCCGGATGCTGTGGCCGAGTGGTCACCCGGACATGTTGAAATGTGCGCCAGCCGATCATCTGACATCCTCCGGCATGCAGCCCTTATGCTGAAGCCAGGCGGTATACTGGTGTACTCCACATGCACCTTCAACCGCTCGGAGAACGAGAGCGTTATTGAAGCATTCACAGCTTCGCACCCGGCTTTCGCCATTGAGCAGCTGGAACGGATCTGGCCGCATGAGCAGCGGGGCGAGGGACACTTCGTAGCCCGTCTACGCAAGCTGGACAGCCAGGCGGCTGATGCGAAGCTCCATCATCCCGTTTCTCATCCAGCACAGGCTAAAGGCCGTAAGGGACAGGCCACCGCGCCTTCGGCTGCGGCTGAGCTGGAGCTGTTCTTGCGCTTTGCTGCGGATTTCGCACCCGGCTTCAGCCTCTCTCAGCATGGTGAACCGGTGCGGTTTGGCGACGCGCTGTACTGGCTTCCGCGTGATATAGACAAGCGCTTCACTGCTGCCAGCTTACCTGGCCTGAAGCTTGCCCGGGGCGGGCTGCATCTGTGCGATATCCGCAAGAACCGTGCAGAGCCCTCTCACGCTTTAGCGAAGCATGTCAGCCCCGGGGATGCAGCATGGGTCCAATCAGCCTCAGCCGACGACCCGGATACAACCGCTTATCTCCGAGGCGAGACAATTCCAGCTGGCAGCGGCTGCTCCGGTTGGGGTATTGTCGCCGTAGACGGCTGCCCGCTCGGTTGGGGCAAGGCCAACGGGGGCCAAATCAAGAATCATTACCCCAAGGGTCTGCGCAGAATGGGCGTCTAACCTCTTCATACAGGCCGCTTCCTTGATTAAATCAGGAGAAGCGGCCATTCGTATGCTGTTTACTCGGCCAGTCCCCGGTGGGCCTTCAAGCGTTCCAGCTCGCCCTCCGTCAGCTCTCTGTAAGTGCCCGGCACAAGCGAAGGGTCCAGCAGCAGCGGTCCCATCGCTACCCTTTTCAAGAACACGACCTTCTTGCCGACTGCTTCAAACATTCGTTTGACCTGATGGAACTTTCCCTCCTGAATGATCAGGGAGATATAGGATACCACCGTGCCGTCATGCTGCTCCTCCGTCCGGAGGATCGTCAGTCTGGCGGGCATGGTGACATAGCCGTCATCCAGGGTCACACCTTCCTTGAATGCCTGGATGTCCGTCTCTCCTACCAGACCAGATACCTCCGCCTCGTAGGTCTTGTCTACATGCTTGCGCGGCGACAGAAGCTCATGAGCCAGCTGGCCGTCATTCGTAAGCAGCAGCAGCCCTTCCGTGTCCTTGTCCAACCTGCCGACAGGGAACGGGGCAAGGACACGGTCCTCCGGCTCCAGCAGATCCAGTACTGTTCTGTCCCTGGTATCTTCCGTTGCCGAGATGACGCCCTGCGGCTTGTTGAGCATGAGATAGATGGTCTCCCGGTAACTGACGGCCTCGCCATCCAGCTCTACTCGTTCGTGGAAGGGATCGACCTGCAGGCCGCTGTCCTTAACGGCTTTACCTTCCACTGTTACTCGGCCCTGCTTGACTGCCTTCTTGATTTCACTGCGCGTTCCAAGGCCCATATTGGCCAGCATCTTATCCAGCCGGATCTTCTTGCTCATCCCATCCACCTCCATCCCGGAGACAGCTCATTCTTCAGTATGCCGTCCCCCCATTTGCCCCAGCCCAGCGGATATCCGTTAATCCCGACCAGCACATAGGAACTGCCTGATCCAGCTGTTTCTCTGCCGGATCTGACAACGATTCGTTCCTTATCGATATGCAGCGTTTCTCCCTTGAGATAGCGCAGAGCTTCCCCTGTGCTGTCCGTTAAATCCAGGCAGCGTGTTGCCTCATCCATTCGCAGGCCCATTGACAGCGCTTGTGACGGTTCGAAGCGGCGGGCACCCGCTTCACCGAGATACCAGCCTTCCCTTACAATCCGAAGTCCTGTAAGCTCCGGCAGTCCTGCAGGCTGCAAATACAGTCTCCGTCCGTACACACGCAGACTTCCAGACCACTGCGGGGCATCCGGCAGGAGTGCGGCAGCAAATTCCTGCCAGAGGCTCATCACATCAGCTTCGGGCGCTGCTGCCCCTTGCTTCCCCCTTGCACCCTTCCATCCTGACTCATCCCCCTGCCTGCCCGGGCGATTCTTCTCACGTCGTTTGTCCCGCCCGTCTGTCCTCTTGTCCATCCGCCGCAGACTGCCAGACGAACTGCCAGACGGCAGCTGGGCAGACTTGTCCTTCTTCTGCGGCTTAACGGCCGCTCCTATCGAATTGCCTTCGTGCCGGCGAGTATGCTGATCTGTCTTTGTTTGCAGTTCGTCCATTCCATCCGCATGACGCTTCTGCAGGAGGGCGGCATAATGCCCTTCGCCTGCCAGCTTATGCGGCCACAGTCTGACGGTACCCGCCAATGCCGGTTCGGCACTGAGACGCGGCTCCTGGCCATCCTCTTGGTGTTGATCTCCGCCAAGGACCGGGAATTCTTCCGCCCAATCAGGACGCCCAGGAGACCAGCCGTATTGCTGCGCCACAGGCACAATCTCCATATCCTTCCGCCCGGCAAGAAGCCGGGCGATCTGGGCTTCATTCTCTTCCGGGGAGAAGGTGCATGTGGAATAGAGCAGCAGACCGCCCGGCGCCAGCAGCTCTGCAGCATGAAGCAGTATGTCACGCTGCATAATTGTGCAGCGCTCGACCGAATGCTTCTCCCATGCCGCAATCATTGATTCGTCCTTGCGGAACATCCCTTCACCAGAGCAGGGTGCATCTACCAGTATTTTCGTGAAGAAACCGCGGAAGTAAGGCACGAGGCGCTCCGGCTCCTCGTTCAGCACGACAGCATTACGGGCGCCGGCCAGCTCGATATTCTTCGCCAGTGCCTTGGTCCGTTCCCTGGCATTGTCATTGGCTACCAGCAGCCCCTCGCCCTGCAGCTTCGCCGCCAGCTGCGTGCTTTTGCCGCCCGGGGCGGCACACAGATCAAGCACGCGGTCCCCTGGCTCAACCCCCAGCAGCTCGCCAGGCACCATTGCGCTCGGCTCCTGAATATAGTAGAGGCCCGCATGGTAATAGGGATGCTTGCCCGGGCGGTCTTCCTCTTCATAATAGAAGCCTTCCGGGCACCAAGGGATAGGTGCCAGTCCTTCGAATGGCGAGACAGCCAGGAAGCCATCAACCCCGATCTTAAGCGTATTCACCCGCAGCCCATACAGCCGCCTGCGGTTATATGTATTCAGCCATTCCTCGTATTCCGTTCCCAGGAGACGCTTCATCTTCTCCAGGAATGGTTCCGGCAGCTTGATGCCCATTGGTTATACAGCTCACTTTCTGTTATGCAGATTTCAGGAAGGACGGACTGAACCGGGAGGTATTACAGCCAGTCTGCAGTTCATTGGCATACACGCCATTTATAGTGATACGATTCACACTGGCCGCGCATGCCATTTTACAAAACACCCGGCTCATGTTGTATAATAGAAGGTACTAAACTTGTACAAATTATTCACTAATGGGGGTTGATCGTCAAGTATGAAGAAGCTTTGGATTTACGCAGGACTGATTGTAGTATTATTTGGTGCCATCTTCTTTCTTAACCAGCAGAACAAGAACGAGCTGTATAACAAGCCGTCTTCACAGTTGAATCCGGCAACAAAAGACATTCTCAATGATCCGAATTACCAGAACATCATTCTGCCGGACGAGCTTGACAAGAAGGTGAAGAGCGGTGAAGCAACATTTGTTTACTTCTTCGCTTCAGATTGCGGGCACTGCCGGAATACAACGCCCAAGCTGATGCCGATTGCGGAAGATCTGGGCATTGATCTGCCTCAGTTCAACCTGCGCGAGTTCGAAGATTATTTTGGTAAATACCAGATCGACTTTACACCTACGCTTGCTTACTTCGAGGACGGCAAAGAGGTTGCGCGCCTGGTCGGCGGACTCCGCGAAGATGATGCACCTGCAAACTCCGGCAGCACGGCTGACCAATTCCGGGCATTCTTAGAAGATCCGAAAGGATTCGAACAGGGGGCTGAATAATGAAGCAGTCAGTCGGCAGTGACAGGATAAGCGCCCGGCGCAGGTATGACCTGCTGCTTGGGGGATTCATCATCGCAGTCATGACATTAATCGTGATCGCAGGCTGCTCGGGCGGCGGCGGAACCGGCGCCAGCGGGAACGGCCATGAGAACCATGATACAGGAAGTCTCGAAACCGAGGTTTACTACAAGACCGCATCGTTTGAGGTTATGCCCGAATTTCTGAAGAACCATACCCAGCTGACCAACGATCTGTATCAAGCCGTCGCCCGCTACGAGTATATTGTGAGCCGGCTGAACTGCTACTGCGGCTGCATGGGCGGCGATGACCCTCATGACTCGCTGTTCCGCTGCTACGTCGCCGGCCAGGATGCCGATGGCGTAACCTGGACCGACCACAGCGCCCACTGCGGGATCTGCAAGCAGGAGCTGGTCACCGTAATGGAGCTGGCAGACCAAGGCAAATCCTTCGAAGAAATCGAAGCGGCCATTGAATCCATGTATAATCCGGATTATACGCCGGAAGAAGTATAATTAAAGCTGGAGGGGCTGTCCGCAGGATCTGTACACCAGATCTTCTGCAGACAGCCCCTCTTGTCTATCAAGCCCGCCGGTACAATTTCACCAGCCGGGCAACCGCAGCCGCCTGGCTGTGGTCTGTATGTATTCGCCCCATGATCAGGATCTGCTGCTCTTCTTGGCACGCAGAGTTGCCCGCTGGATATCCTGGGACAACTGCTTAAGCTCGAAGATGTCCTCCTTTTCCCACAGCTCGTTGAACCGCAGCTGAAACTGTGCCGCTTCTCTGACCCGATTGTAGAAGTAGAGATCCTGGATATCGGAAAGCACCTTGGACACGATATTGGATTTTTCCTCGAAATCCCGCTGTGACTCCAGTATTTCCTGCCGGATGCTTGACATCTCCGTATCCAGCTGGAAAGCGGCCTCCGCTGCCTTCCGCAGCCGGATCCGCACATCGTCAGGCAAGCTTTCCTTATATTTATAATTAAGAGAATGCTCGATTGTCGCCCAGAAATTCATGGCAAGGGTTCGGATCTGCACCTCAGCCAGCACCTTCTTCAAGCCTAGCGCGGTCTGCACAGGATATTCCACGATCATATGATAGCTGCGGTATCCGCTGTCCTTGAAGTTCGTTATATAATCCTTCTCATAGACCAGCTTAAGATCCTTCCTGCTTCGGATGGAATCGGCTACACGGTGAATATCCTCTACAAACTGGCACATGATCCGGATGCCGGCGATATCCTCGATGCCCGTCTCAATCTTGTCCATCGGGACATCAAGCCGCTTCGCCTTGTCCAAAATGCTGGAAATTCTCTTCACACGGCCGGTGACGAATTCGATTGGCGCATAAGCTTCTCTCGTCTTCAGTTCACCGCGGAGCGTCTTGAATTTCACCTTTAATTCCTCAACCGCCTGCTCATAGGGGATTAAGAACAGGTTCCAGTCCCGTCCGTCCATAACGCCGCCTCCTGACTGTTAATTAATGATGATCGGCCCCAATCGCATCCTGTATATGGCGGAAACCGTCCCGCTGCAGCAGCTTGAGCAAGCCGTCCGTCAATTCGCGGAGCACGCCGGGCCCCTTATAAATAAGTGCCGTGTAGATTTCGACGAGCGACGCGCCTGCGCGGATTTTATCGTATGCATCCTCAGCCGAGAAGATGCCGCCTGATCCGATGATCGGCAGGGTTCCACCGGTTTGACGGTAGATTGAGCGCACCACTTCCGTAGACCTTGCGGTCAGCGGTCTGCCGCTCAAGCCCCCGGCCTCCTTCTTATGCTCATGATGCAGCCCTTCACGCGACAGCGTTGTATTCGTAGCAATAATTCCATCCACGCCGCTCTGGCGGATCGTATCCACGGTCATTTCAAGCTCTTCCTCATTCATATCGGGCGCAATCTTCACGAGGACCGGCTTGACCTGTTGGCTTACTGCCGCCGCCTGCTTAGCCATCTCATCCTTCACTTCAGATAACAGCATACGCAGCTCATCGCCATGCTGAAGACTTCGAAGCCCAGGCGTATTGGGCGAACTGATATTAACGACGAAGAAGTCACCCTGCCGATACAGCTTGCGGAGGCATTCACGATAATCCTCGTAAGCTTGTTCATTGGGCGTCGCCTTGTTCTTACCGATATTGACAGCAATAGGAATGCGGCGTTTCGGAAGCCTGCCGAGGCGCTGCGCCATCGCTTCCGCTCCTTCATTGTTGAAGCCCATCCGGTTCACCAGCGCTTCATCCGGCGGCAGCCGGAAGAGACGGGGAAGCTCATTGCCCGGCTGGCCCTTCGGGGTTACCGTCCCAACCTCCATGAACGACAGGCCAATTCGCGAGAATCCATCCACAGCTTTCGCATTCTTATCCAAACCGGCCGCAAGTCCAACCGGATGACTGAAATCCAGTCCAAAGAGCTTCAGCCTGAGCTCCTCTGGAGCCTGCACGCCGTACACACCGCTCATGACAGCTTTCATACCCGGAATCCGGGCAGCGGTATGCAGACCGTCTATTACAAGATGATGGGCCTTCTCGGGGTCCATCTTGAAGAAAAAAGGTTTGGCAAACTTGCGGTACAACATCCATTCATCTCCGTTCCTTAATTATGCTCTAGGAAACAGTTTAGCTTTTTCCTCTCCAAAAGGAAAGATGTCCCGTCAAACCTTCCGCCCGTCCAATCCGGTTGCGGGCTATGGGGAAAACGATTACAATAAGCATATCACACGCAGAAGAGAGGTTGAATCTCATGAGTGCAAGACGCAAACCGCCGGTGATGAAAGCCAAGCCGCAGGAGACCGTTAACCGCAAGGCGCTGGTCTGGATTGGCGCAGCTGCAGCCGTTGTCATAATTGGCATGGCAGTCCTGTTGATTGTTAATGGCTAGCAGCGGCTTTATAGCCGCCTAAGCAGCCGGAAAGCACGGAAAGCAGGACATGCCGGCTTGCTCTCGGCAGGCTGGCTTACAGCCAGCGGTACACCTTGGAGGGGTTCGTCTCGTCCGCCTTCGGCTCCAGCTTGAAACGATCAGCCGGCTGCGATTTATGATCGGGAAGAACCCCACTAGTGATGGTTACCTTCGTTCCAAGCGTGACCATGTCATAGAGCTCCTCAAGATCCTCCCTCAGCATGCGGACACAGCCAAGCGACTCATCCTTTTCAATACTGTCCGGCTCATCCGTCCCATGAATCGCATACAGTGTATCCGACAATGTCATCCCTCTGCTTCCAAACTCGCCGTTATCCCGCCCGTTCGGATTCCTAACCTTCTCCGATATTTGAAATGTGCCTTCCGGCGTCTTATCACCACCCAGGCCCACAGCGTAGCTGCGGACGATCGTCTGTCCGCTCATCAGAGCCAGCCTATGGTTCGCACGGTCTATTACAATATCGAGGGGCTCGTCCGGCAGCTTATCATCTATTCCTCCATTAATCGGCCCTTGCCCCGTTTCTTTGCCAGCCTCTTCTACTGGCGGACTGCTGCCGCCAGCTCCCTGTTTATCTTCTGCTCTGCTGCTCTTCAGCTGCTCCTTAACAAGCGGGAACATCTCTGCCAACCTCGCGGTGTCGCCCGAGAGCGCGTTCTCGGGATATGGTCTCACAAGCTCGTCCAGCGTCTCAGGCCACACACCCTCACGCTGCTGGTAATGCTTGATTGCACTGGCCAGCACCCACTGCCGCTCACGGTCCGCCTTCCACTCTTCGATCAGACCTGGTGCATCAGCAGCAGCTTCCGCATCACACCTGCAAACCTCCTGATTATGCCAGCGGATATCTGATCGCGAGCCATCCAGACTGCTTGTTACCGACATGAGAATATCCGTTGCTCCAGTCCATAGCGTCCACTCACCCTGCTTCTCCTGATGGACCGAAAGTCCATAAGACGGCTTCTCTTTCCCATAGAGCAGCTCTTCTGCAGCTTCTCCCGCTGCCTCAGCCGTGGCCTCTGCCGCGAACACAACCGCTGTACGCTTCAACACCTGCCCTTCTCCCGCTGCTGGTACAGGCTGCACAGCAGACTGATCTGCCGCCGGGAGGCCGCGTTCAAGCTTCCATGGCATGCCAGGTGCAAATACTGAACCGGCCAGCAGTACAATGGAAAGCAGGACTGCCCTTGACAGGTAACGGCGCTTGCGGCGCTGACGGTTATAGGTTGCAATAGCTTCCTGCGGCGTTTCCGCCAGAAGCGGATGCTTTTTTCGTTCAAAGGCTTCATAAACGGCGCCTGACTGCAGATAGCAGTAGTTCGCTTTTGCTTCTTTTCCCTGCATCGTATATTCCTTGCCAAGCAAATACCAGGCCATCTTGTTATCCGGGTGCTGCTTGACATAGTACTTGAGATAAATGGTTTCCTCGCGTTCTCCCATCAGCCGACCTCCGCTGCCTGTTCTCTTCCTATCTATCTATCTTACCGTGCAGAAGGCCTGCAAGTCTAACCGACAGCGCGGCACAATCCTCTATAGTCTACTATCGGCACAACAGGCCGCCCGTTTAAGCCGGACGGCCTGTTGCTATCTGCTTGGGGGTAGGCTGTTACCTTACAAGGTTATGGCTTGCTGCGCAGCAGGACAGCCTTAACATCGGCCAGCCACTGCACATCCAGCCCGGTCTGCTCGGCGAAGAATCGGACTGGCAGATAGAGTCTCCCTCTTCGGATGAAAGGTGCTTCCTGCAGCTGTACAGTGTGATGAACCTCATCTTTGCCCAGTTTGACCGTTGTGGATCCATTCACCAATGTGTAGGACATGCCGCTCTTAACCAAGCTCACCTGCTTGCCGGCCCTATCGTAATGAACCTTATATCCAAGCCTCTCGCTGATGACGCGCACGGGCACAAAGGTAACACCCTTAATGATTAACGGCTCTGCTTCCGTCTGAATAATATCCTGCCCAAACACGATTCGAATCCGGCCATCTGCCTTTAGCCCAGCCGGGTAGGAATAGGGCTTGAGCAGACGGATCTGACTGTTGCCCGTATCAGCTACGGCGAACTCTCCTTCGCCGAGCGAAACGACATCCGCAGGGCTGTGAAGCAGCCCATAGGCAGCCGGCCCGTCTATTGCACCGGCCTCGCCGGGTGTTCCTGCCAGAGTGGTCACGATACCCCTGCTGATATATCTGATGGCGTGGTTTAAAGAATCGGCCACAAGCAGCCCGCCGTCCGGTGTGACCGCTAGACCAAGCGGTGTATGGAAAGCGGCTCTGCCAACAGGTCCGTCCTCAAAGCCCCCTTCGGCATACACACCATCGGCGCCATAAACAACCTTAGGGTTTCCGGCAACGGTTGTCACGGTACCGCTGGCAAAATCAATGTAGCGAATCCGGTGATTCCCGGTGTCACTTACGTATAGATTCCCCTTCGCATCCAGCGCCAGCCCGCTGGGCTCATTAAACTTCGCCTGTGCAATTGGGCCATCCGCGTAATCTCCCGCCGCGCTTACAGCTCCCGGAAAATATTCTACAATACGTTTCGATGCCGCCGTAAGCGTAGTAACCTTACCGTCCTCAATCTTGCGGATCACATGGTTCAATGTATCGGCCACATAAATGACACCATCATTATTTACTGCAACGTCAAGCGGGTTATAAAATAGTGCCTGTGCAGCCTTTCCGTCCCGGTGGCCCAGCACACCAGTACCTGCAATCGTTACGACGGAACCGGCCGGTTCAAGCATCCGGATCGCATGATTGGCGCTGTCCGCTGCTATGACTCTTCCCCTAACATCTACGGTCAGACCAGCGGGCCCATGAAATGCAGCCTGCTCAGCAGAACCATCCTGCATACTTCCAACCCGGCTGCCGTATTCATCCAGCCCAAGATCGGCTCCTGCCACCGTGGTAACCATTCCATCCTTCAAAGTGCGGATACTCTGGTTCCCGGAATCCGATATTATCAATGCTCCATCCCCAAGCACTGCCAGGGAGGCCGGATAGCGAAATGCGGACGTCACGCTCCTGCCATCGGCTAAGCCGGGACTGCTCCCGCCTGCAAGTGTATCAAGCTCGAACAACGGCAGTATGGCAGCCATGTCATCGCCTCCCGCCGCTGGAGCGGCCGACAAGCTTGTTGTCATCAGCAGTCCGGCGGCCATTACGGCGGCGGTTGTTTGCTTCATCCATCTGTTCATTGTCTCTCTCCCGTCGCGTAAAATCAGCATTATTTCGCGCCCGCTGTAACTCTCAGTACCAGAGGCTCTGCAGCTGCCGTCTCAATCACCTGGCCCCTGCGGTCCACCGCAGTAATAATAAGCTGGAAGGAGAGCTTCTCTGGTAAGCCGGTCAAGTTGTGCAGATAGAACGGCAGCGTGACAACCGCAACTGCATCCGCAAGCTCAACGGAAGATCCGGTATACTTTACTGCGGAATATACCAGTTCCCCAGTGCCTCCCGCCCGGCTTGTGACAAATACCTGGTCGACTGCTTCTGGCGTGTAGGCAAGCGGCCAGCCCGCTTCAGGCTCTACCTTGAATGGCCCCCCGGTACGGTAAGTTTTCGATCGATCGCCGAATGAAGCCTCATTAAAGCTGATGTGTGAGGACGGGTAGGATATCCGGACCTCATAGCCATAAATGGCATTTTTGCCGCTAAACCCGCCAAGCAGAACGTCCAGATCCACAGGTGTCCTCAGCTCCGGATTACGAAGCCCGTTCTTCAGCAGGGTGTTCGTATAAGCGAGTGAGGCAGCAGGCTTTACAGGCGGAGCTGAAGATGGAGCCGTTACCGGCGAATAGCCCACCGGTTGGCTCACCGTGACGGTTTGTTCTTGTCCGAGCGCCTCTCGGCGCTGTTCAAACCGCTTCCGCTCCTGCTCACTAAGCTGGGCTGCATAGTCTTGAAATGATCGTAATTCTGCTTCTATTAACGCCTGCTCATTCGCCAGTCTAAGCGCTTCGCCCCTCTCCTTAAGCGCCAGATAACCGCTGTTGGGATGAAGCTGTTCATTTGAAGTCTTTTCCTGTTCCTTCATCCTGCGTTCAAGCGCTTCCTGCTGCAGTCTTTGCAGTTCATCAAGAGCCTGCTTCTGCATTGGGGTGATCACAATGGGCAGTTCTCTATTCAAGTCATATACCGGCCTTTCCGCATGCTGGTTGCCCTCATCCACAATGAGTTTAATCTCGTCATCAGGCAGAATGTTCTGCCGGTACGCCTCGAGCATGATATTGTTTAGAATGGCATCCAAATTGCTGCGGTAGGTTATAAGGTCCTCTGTTCCTGTCTGTTCCAGAATCAGGTACTGCTCTTCTTGATTCCTGCTTAACAGCCTGTCGTTCTCCTCCTGGATGTCCGCACCATTCCGCAGCAGCGCTTCAACAACCGCCGGATCGGTGTTCTTGATCAAGCCTGCCGGATCAATCATGCCAATCTTATAATTCAATTTGCTGCTGTCAGGCGCAGGAAGGATTGAGATCATCTGTGAAGGATACAACAGCCTTTCCCCAGCCGAAGGCATAGTCACCGCAACGGCACCGCTTAACGAGCTGGTCGTGACCAAATGAGTCCATGAATCGTAGCTGACGGCAAAATGGGTACCCCTTACCCCCATAACCGCTGTCGGTGTCTTGATTTCAAACTGGTCATTTGCGCCTGTAACTGATTTGACCTTTACCCACAAGGAACCGGCCCAAATACTCAGTTTCGTCTTAGCTCCCTTGCCGCTCTCAAGCTTTGTAAAGCTGACCTCGGAATTTTCCGAGATCGTCACTGTATCTTGTGCCGCTTTGCTGCTTGGCAGCTGGAGAACGACTTTGGCTCCCTTGCCAGTTATCAGCGTGTCCCCTTCGCCAAGGCTCATCTTCTTAAAAGCGGAGAACGACTTGGTTCCGCCTGCCTTACGGGCTGTAACCTTCCCTTTCAGTTCCTTGATTACAGCAGCGCGGCTCGGAGCCGCTTCAGCCTTTTCGGCCGGATAAATCCAGCTCACTGCACTTAATAACAAGGCCGCACATAACCAGCCTATCGCGATCCGCCCTAACTTACTGCTCATCCCCTGTACACTCCCCTTGTTCCCCGTTCTCCTCTTCAACCCTGTAGATGTGCACCGGCTTTGCCTTGCCCTTAACTACTATCTCGCCCAGATCCTCCAGCCGGAAAATGCCGCTTATACGTTCCGCAGCTTCCCTGCTGACAAGTATTTGGCCGGCCTTTGCAGCCGACTCCAGGCGGGCAGCAAGATTAACCGTATCCCCGATAGCCGTGTAGTCAAGGCGGAGGGCTTCTGAGCCGACATTGCCCACGACCGCCGGTCCGCTGTGAATCCCGATCCCGAAGGTCACTGGCATTCCGAAGCGTTCCATACATCTCCGCTCAAGTGCAGCCGCCTCACGCTTCATCTGCAGGGCAGCCCTTACAGCCTGCTCAGCATGATTGGGGAGCACAGCAGGCGCTCCGAATATCGCCATCACCCCGTCGCCGATAAACTTGTCCAGCGTTCCGTTCCAGGCGAATACGGCACGTGTGCACAAGTCCAGGTATTCATTCAGCACTTGTATGACCTCTTCCGGCTGAAGCTTCTCCGACATGGACGTGAATCCGCGAATATCTGCGAAAACAACCGAGACATCCCGCCGCTGCCCGCCCGCCTTCACATCCACTCCTGAGGCTAACAGCTCGCTGACCACGCTTGGCGGGACGAACCGTCCGAATACCTCGGTCACCCTTGTCCGTTCGCGCCTTTCGGCCGAATAATGAGCGGACACAGCCCCTATCATTACTGTCGTCAAGGCCAGGAAAGGGTAGGTTATTGGAATAAACACCGAGGCCGTAATGTATGCCATCATCCACCCGCCCGCTAACAGCAGTGCCAGCACCAGATACACAGCAAGTGTGCCCCAGCCTCTGAACCGGTCAAACAGCAGCGCAGCCAGCAGCACAGCAGCTGCAACAAACACATATACCGCTCCATAAGGAAGCTCTGTGTAAAAAGCGCCATTAACCAGCGATTGGATCATATTAGCCTGTATCTCCACCCCATACATCTTGGCATTCGCGCTTAACGGCGTAAGATATTCGTCCTGCATGCCCGGCGCATAAGCTCCAATCAGAACAACGGAATTTGCATAATAATCAGCGGGGATTGCTCCGCTTAAGACATCCGAGAAGGACTGCGCGTCATAACCGGCAGCCGCGGTCATCTCTTCCTGCGGCGCCGTATAATATTCGGTTGTCACCTGGCCGCTCCCGTTAACCGGTATCCTCTCATCTCCCCTGTACCAGTCCAGCCGCGCCGGGTCCCACCGTATCTGCTTGTCAGGGCCCAGCAGGGCATTCGCCATCCGGACACTGAGAGCCGGAATGACCCGTCCTTGCTCGCTTTCCAGGCCGATTGTCAGCATTCTTACCACACTATCCCGGTCCAGTAAGACATTGATGTGACCTGTCTGCTCTTCATTCACAGCAATTGTCGCCGCCGGATAGATGACAGAGGCTGTCTTCATGCTGCCTTCACTGCCTCGGCTTTGCTCAAATTCAAATACCGCGGGCAGATAGACATTCGGATACCGCGCTATCACTTCAGCCAGCCGCGCGTCAGCCTCCGGATCACGGCCAGGCTCAGACAGAATGATATCAAGTGCGATTGCCTCGGCTCCGGCTTCCGCCAGACTGGCGATCAGCTCGGCGTACAGCGATCTGTCCCAGGGGAATCCGCCCAATTGATCAAGTGAATGCTGGTCAATCTTAATAATTTTTATCTGGTCAAGCGGACGCCTTTCATAATCCGATTGTTTGCGCAGCAGATCCCTCGCTGCTGTTTCCAGCCCGTGCAGGCTGCCGCCGGTTCCAACACTGGCTATTCCGGACCAGATCAGGATGATTATTAAGGCCGCAGCAGCGGTTCTCAGCCGCTTTCCTGTATGCAGTATCGTGATGA
Organism: Paenibacillus sambharensis; assembly: GCF_003233845.1. GTDB lineage: Bacteria > Bacillota > Bacilli > Paenibacillales > Paenibacillaceae > Paenibacillus_I > Paenibacillus_I sambharensis. The sequence continues at coordinate 247,369 of NZ_QKRB01000043.1, read as the reverse complement.
ACGTCCCCCTGTCTTTTGTCCTATCCTTCTATTCTAGTTGAGCCCTTCCTGAATTGGCAATAACATCTCGACACTTCATGACAAAAAAAGAGACCGGCATGAAATGCCGGTCTCTGGTACCTTAAATATATATAAGATTCCGATTAACTACATATTGAAAGGCGAGTCTGCGATCTTGATGGAATCTGTCGGGCAGCCATCGCAAGCGTCCTGCAGATCATCATACAGGTCCTCAGGAATTTCGGTATTTCCTTTATTACCGTCGTCCTTGAAGATTACTTCCGCAAGACCTTCATCATCGTAATCATAAATATCCGGCGCTGTTGCACCACACGCGCCGCATGCGATACATGTATCTTTCTCAACCCAAGTATACTTTGCCATCAGGTTTCCCTCCTAAAAAATCTATCATCAACCGTTATTTGTTTTACCCTCACTCATCACTATATAATAAATGTTCGTCCAATTGCAAGGATGTCCCCCGAATTCGGCGGTCCCTGATCCGGGTGGACGGATCATCGCCCAGCATGCCCGCGGTCAATACGGCATTCTCCCCGAATTTATCCCGCAGATTGTCCATTACCTTCGTTAATGCTTCACGTTTGGGCTGTTCGTTATAACTGAACAGATCCAGCTGCACGGCTGCCGCATCGCGGTTTTGAAGATTTTGCAGGGTTACGCCAAGCAGGCGCACCGGTCTCCCGTCCTTCCAGTGTGTATCGAAGAGACGGCATGCCTCCTTATGAATCTGATCGGCCGACTCGGTCGGCGTCTCAAGCGTGGACGATCTCGTGATGGTCTTCATATCGGGCGTTCGTATCGTGATCTGAACCGTAGACGCAACCAGGCTTTGGCGCCGCATCCGTCTTGCTGTCTGGTCAGCCAGATTCAGCAGAATCCGGTGAGCCTCTCCCCGTTCTGTCACATCTGCCGGCAGCGTCGTCGTATGCCCGACTGACTTGTTCCGTTCCCGAACAGGATTAACGGGGGAATGGTCCATGCCGTAAGCAGCCTGCTTGAGCCAGGATCCGCTTACCCCAAACTGTTTAACCAGCATGGCCTCGTCCGCTGCCGCAAGCTGTCCGATCGTCCGGATGTTAAGCTTGGTCAGTTTCTCTGCTGTCTTAGCTCCTATCCCGAACAGCTCCACACACGGCCGGTTCCATAGAACCTCCGGAACATCTCGGAGACGCAGCACCGTTATCCCGTTGGGCTTCTTCATATCCGATGCCATCTTGGCCAGCAGCTTGTTAGGAGCAACTCCGATTGAGCAGGGCAGCGACCACTCTTCCCGAATCCGGTTCTGAATCGCTGCGGCTATCTCGAGCGGCGTGCCAAAAATCTTGGAGCCCGTTATATCCAGATAGCATTCATCTATCGATACACTCTCCACCAGCGGTGTGTACTGCTTGGCAATGCTGAGGAAGCCGCGGGAGTACTTCCGGTAGAGATCGAAGTCCGGCTTGATTAAGATCAGTCCCGGACAGCGCTTCAGGCCTTCCCTGACTGTCATGCCAGTCTTCACGCCCTTGCTGCGTGCCGTGTAGGAAGAGGTGACAATAATTCCTTTCCGCAGCTCAACGCTTCCGGCCACCGCAGTCGGCATGCCTTTGTACCGCTCCGGCTCTTCCGCTTCATGAACCGAGCAATAGAAGGCATTCATATCCAGATGAAGAATGACCCGCCCGTTAGCCGGATAAGCTTCCCGGGTGTTTGCGCTGCTGTTGTCCACTCCTCTGCCCTCTCCTTTCGGTTCGCCTGAATGCGAAGAGAATCGCGATATCTTCAGGATAACCCCCCTCAAGCGCACTGGTCAATGGCCCGGATGTGAACAATATCATTATGCCCGCGATTGACGGGTTTTCGCATTTAAAGTTAAATGTTATAATAGGAAATTATGACTGGAGAAGGTTAGTCAAGGAGGAGCGTCCCACGATGAATAGCGAAATTTTCGTATTTGACACAACGCTGCGTGATGGAACGCAGGGCGAGGGCATAAGCCTGTCTGCTGACGACAAGCTCAAAATCGCCCGCAAGTTGGATACATTGGGCGTTCACTATATTGAAGGCGGCAATCCTGGCAGCAACAGCAAGGATATCGAGTTTTTCAAACGGGTACAGGACTATAACCTGAACGCCAAAATCACTGCGTTCGGCAGCACGCGGCGCAAGAACTCCATTGCCGAGCAGGATGTTAACCTGCAGCGGCTTATCGACTCCGGTGCCAGGGCCGCTACGCTGGTCGGCAAATCGTGGGATTTTCATGTCCATACTGCCCTTCAGACGACATTAGAAGAAAATCTCGCCATGATCTTCGATTCGTTTGCCTATCTCAAGCGTCAAGGGATGGAAGCGATCTATGACGCGGAGCATTTCTTTGACGGCTTCAAACATAATCCTGAATATGCTCTTGCTGCTCTGAAGAAAGCCGAGGAAGCAGGCGCGGACTGGATCGTGCTCTGCGATACGAACGGCGGCACGCTGCCGCATGAGATCCAGGAGATTGTTGCCAAGGTCAAATCCGAGCTGAATACACCGGTAGGAATTCATACCCATAACGATTGTGAGCTTGCGGTAGCCAACACGCTGGCTGCGGTTCATGCCGGGGCACGGCAGATACAGGGCACGATTAACGGATATGGTGAGCGGTGCGGCAATGCCAACCTCTGCTCCATTATCCCGAATCTGCAGCTGAAGATGAACTACAACTGCATCTCTGGCGAGCAGCTGAAGCAGCTCACGGCAGTCGCCCGTTACGTCAGCGAAATTGCCAACGCTCATATGCCGGTCGGACAGCCATACGTCGGTCAGGCAGCCTTTGCACACAAAGGCGGCATTCACGTTTCGGCTATTATGAAGGATTCCAAAACCTATGAGCACATCGAGCCTGAACGAGTGGGCAACAAACAGCGCATTCTCGTATCCGAGCTTGCCGGCCAGAGCAACATCATTTCGAAAGCTGCCGAACTGGGCCTTGACATCGATACAAGCCAGGAGCATACAAGGGCTATCATTGACAAGATCAAAGACCTTGAGCATCAGGGTTACCAGTTCGAAGGAGCCGACGCTTCACTTGAGCTTCTGCTGCGGGACGCATTCGGCGGAGCCAAGGAGATCTTCACGCTCGAATCCTTCAAGATGATTGTAGAGCGTAACGCCGGCTCTATGATGTCAGAGGCCATCGTTAAGATCAATGTTGACGGCCAGACCGTCTATACCGCCGCCGAAGGCAACGGACCGGTCAATGCGCTTGATAACGCGCTGCGCAAGGCTCTGGTCCAGTTCTACCCCGGTATCATGGATATCGTACTGTCCGATTACAAGGTCAGGGTAATCGATGAGAAGGACGCTACTGCAGCTAAGGTCCGGGTTCTGATCGAGTCAACAGACTTCCATAATACGTGGAGCACGGTTGGCGTATCGGGCAACATCATCGATGCCAGCTGGGAAGCGCTGGTAGACAGCATTCGCTATGCACTCCTGAATACAGAGAAGCAGGAAGCTTCCGATCCGGTTAACCGCGGCCACCTCGGACTCGTGAATCACTAAGGTCCAGCGATATAGGAAGAGCCTCATCCAAGCCCCGTTGGGCTGGATGAGGCTCTTTGTCTTCGGCTGCCGTCAATCACTTATTTGCTTTCAGGAAAGCAAGTGCTTCCTCGTAGCTGTCCCAGTGGCTTTCTACAGCATTCTCTGACTGTTTAGATGACCGGTTCAGCTGCATTTTAGCTATGGCCCCTTGTACAACTACCGCCGCTCTTTGCATCCCGAAGCTCAGTAAATCCTTTTGATGTTCCACCAGCTTAGCTTGAGACTCCGGCAAGAACGCTTTGACACTGCGCATATCTACGAGCACGTTAAATCTACCACCTAGTTCTTTCGAAAACCGCTTAACCTCACCGGTTATTCTATCAAAATCATCAGGGCTTGCCTTCTGCTCCCATACAATCTCGATCACCCTGTCAGTCTTGTCCAATATTCTTGTTGTAGACATGATTTTCGCTCCCATCAGGACAGTATAATGATTGTATAACGTTTGTACAACTAATTATATACATAATCCTGCAGGATTCAACATTTTTTTATCACGACCTGCGTGTGGTGCACATCAAAGAGCCTCATCCCCGCCTTATGGCTTGGATGAGGCTCCTTATTCTCAGCTCCATTTATCAATAAGTGTTCGCCACTTGGAGGACGGTATAACACCTGTGACCCTCTCACGCACTATGCCCATGCGATCAACCAGAAGGGATGTCGGAAATTCGGATACCCGGTAAAGCTCGGTTACCATACCCTTGCGGTCCATAAGAACAGGAAAGGTAAATTCATACTCGTCCACAAACTGACGCGCTTCCCGCTCGCGGTCAAACTTGGTTGCATTAACGCCTACAATTGTAACCTTATCTCCGTACGCTTCGTGCAGTTCCTGCAGGTCAGGGGCCTCCATGACACATGGCCCGCACCAGGAAGCCCAAAAATTTATCAATACAAGCTTGTCCCCGGTGCCGCCCACCCGTATAGCCTGGTCATTCAAATCCGGCAGCTCGAATACTGGAGCGGTATAGCCAACCTTGGGTTTTGCTTCTCCTGAGACCGGGCCGGCAGAGACAACAGGCTCTTCATCTGTTTCCATATAAACCGCAAATCCCGCCAGCAAGATCGCGATGGCACAAATGAGCCAAACCCTGCTTCGGTTCATATCTAATCCCCGCTTTCCTTATAACTGGACTCACACATCTTAACACGCCCCGAATGACCCTTCAAGCGTCTGGACATCTTATTAAGCGTTACTACATGATTGAACGGAGGCAGCAGATAACAATGGAAAAAGTCAAACCTGGCTGGCTTCGCCACAAAGGAACCGGCCACTCACACGCCGCACAAGAACATGAAGCGAACAGCCACAAAGAGCATAAAGACAAAGGCGGCCGCAAGTCCAAATGGGTAGAGTACATTGCGCTGGCAACTGTGCCGATGGTTATGGTGCTGGGAAACTCCATGCTTGTCCCCATCCTGCCAGACTTGGAGCGCCAGCTAGGTGTCAGCTCCTTTCAATCCAGCCTTGTTATTACCTTATTTTCGGTAACGGCAGGCGTCTTTATACCGGTTGCCGGCTATTTATCTGACCGTCTGTCACGTAAAGCGATTATTATCCCTTCACTCATCGTGTATGGGGCCGCAGGTATTGTTGCAGGGCTAGGCGCCGTCTGGAATTCGTACACTATACTTATTGCCGCCCGTGCGGTTCAGGGACTAGGTGCCGCTGGAACGGCACCGATCGCAATGGCACTCGTTGGCGATATGTATAAGAACGGCAAGGAAAGTGAAGCACTCGGTATGATTGAGGCCGCGAACGGGACAGGTAAAGTTATCAGTCCGATTCTAGGTTCGCTTTTTGCCCTCATTGTATGGTTTGCGCCATTCTTTGCCTTTCCGGCATTTTGTGCCTTGTCTCTGCTGGCCATGATGTTCCTAATCAAGGAGCCGAAGCATAAGGATAAGCCGCCAACGCTGCATAACTATTTGAAGAACATCGCCCAGACCTTCCGGAAGAAAGGAAAATGGCTGATTCCCGCTTTCATCGCCGGTTCGCTTGCCTTGTTTGTTCTGTTCGGGGTGCTCTTCTTCCTCTCCGATCTGCTTGAGAAGCCGCCTTACAGTATAGACGGCGTTGCCAAAGGCGGCATATTGGCCATTCCTCTGTTCGGACTGGTTGTAACCTCTTATGTAACAGGACGGGTAATCAAGAACAAAGGCCATCTGATGCGGGTGCTGATGAACGTCGGCCTCCTGATGATGTCTGCGTCTCTCACAGCCGCGATATGGGGGCTGCAAAATCTGTATCTGCTCATCGGCCTGCTGACGCTCAGCAGTATTGGAACCGGACTTCTGCTCCCTTGTATCAATACACTTGTGACAGGTTCGGTTGATAAGGCGCATCGCGGGATGATCACATCCCTTTACAGCAGCCTCCGGTTTCTAGGAGTTGCCTTCGGACCGCCGATATTCGGCTGGCTGGTGGAAATCTCGAAGCAGGTACTGTTCACAACTGTGGCTGTTCTTGCTGCCGCCGCTCTTGCGTTCGTCTTCTTCATGGTCAAGCCTCCGAAGGTTGCCGGGGATAATGCCTGATATGACGGATGTCCATTATTCAGCTATACTAAGAAGATACAGCTAAAGTGATGGCCTCTCCCGTCATGAAGGAGGAAGCACCCGTTTGAACCTAATTACAATTACCAGACCGGCATATGAACAGCTGATTCAAGCTTGCCTTGACCAGTTCCCGAATGAAGCCTGCGGGGTGCTGGCCTGCTTCGCACAGGATCACGAATACGAAACTATATCCGAGGTTCTCGCCATTCGCAATGCGGCGGGAATGCCGGTAAATTCCTACAAATTCGATCCATCCGATTGGGTTACAGCCATGTATAAAATAAAAAGAAACCGGCTGACTATCGCCGGTTTCTTCCATTCCCATCCCGCTTCTCCTGCTGTCCCGTCAGCCTCGGATGTCCAGCAGTGGACTGGCGGAATGCAAATCTGCAGCTGGATCGTGTCGCTGACCCAGCCGGATGCTCCTGTGGTAAGAACATACCGGCCTGTGGTCAGCTCTGCCGGAGCGTTAATGTTTACTGAGGTAAGCATACATATCGTCTAATGTTGTGATATTCCGGGCCAGCATCTGTTTCAGGAATCTTTGCCACAGCTTGGCCGTCATGAAGGAATCCTCCAGTGCATGATGACGCTGCGTAATCTTAATGCCATAGTCCTCCAGCAGCTCGTCAAGGCCATACGACTCCCGCTTCGCGTCCAGCCACTTGGCGACCATCATGGTGTCAAGCACCCTGTGGGTCAGATTGACCCGCGAGGTACGCCAGAGCGCAGCATTCAAGAACTGCTTGTCATGACCTGAACCGTGGGCCAGCAGCACCCGCTTGCCGACGAATTCCATAAAATCATGCAGGACCTGCATTAGGTCGGGGGCCGTCTCAGCCATCTGGTTCGTAATGCCTGTCAGCTCTGTTATGTGGCGTGGTACCCTGCGACCCGGATTAACCAGACTGTAGAAGCTGTGCGTTTCCATTATTTCCATACCTCGCATGAGGACGCCGCCGACCGACAAAATTTCATCTCCATTATAAGGATAGAATCCAGTCGTCTCCAGATCAAACACAACCACCTCCAGCTCGCGGAGCGGCTGATCCAGCACAGATTGCTTGCGCTGCTCCTTCGTCATCGAACGGATAAAGGCCATTTGCTGGGCGTTCTGCGCGCCAAGCATCGACGCAATGGCCGGGGTAAGCCCGCCCATTTTATACAGATGCCACATTCTGCCAACGCCCTTGTGCTCTTTCATCATTCACCCCTCCGGCTTACAATAGCTTGCTCGTCGTCTGCCTGGTCACCAACCGCTGGAGCCTCTTGCCCGCCTTGAGCGCCTCCTTGATATCGCGCCTGAGCTCTGCCGTCAGACGATCACCGGCAATCTTGCCGTTGTTCTTATACATGCCGCCTTCATTGCGCTCCATGGTAAGAAGCCTCAGCCTCAGGAACAGCCGGAACGCTGCAGCATACTTCTCAGCCTCACCTGCGGGAAGACGGTCCTGCTCCCTCAGCTTCGCCAGTCGTTCAAGTGTCGATGTCTCCCTGATTCCTGCTTGAATTGCCAACAATCGAACAGCATTTACCATTGGAATATAAGCACCATACTTAACATCCAGACTTCCCGAGTCCTCACCGTAACGCTCCTTCAGCAGCTGGCCGAACACCCCGATAAGAACCTTGTGCTTCATGGTGTTATCCAGCATCCGCCTGACAATAAGCGGCTTCTCCAGCGTATCCCTATAGAAGCTCTCCTTCAGCTCATCGATCAGTCGCTTATCGCCTGCCGCTATTCTCGCATCCGCCACGATAAGGAGGTAACGGACCACTTCCCAGTGCCCTTCTTCGAACCACCGGTTCAGCTTCCTCTTAAACTCGCTGAGCGACTCGCACCATTCCGGATTCGTGCTGATCACATTGCCTTCACATGGCGGATAGCCCGCTGACTTCAGCGTTTCCACAACGATCTGTGCAAACGTCCGAAAATAAGCTTCTACCTGCTCCCGGTTATCCGCGTCATCCGGGATATCGTAAACTACGGCACTATCCTGGTCACTGGACAGCGTCTGCTCACTGCGTCCTCCGCTTCCGAACAATAGATAGGCGTAAGGCACGGGAGGGAAACCATTCCCTGTCCGTGCCATATCCTGTTCTGCGAGGTGTACAGCCCTGCTGACAATCGCGTCGTGCACCTCATTCAGATCACTATAAAATTGTTCGACAGAGGTGATAGCAAGCTTCCGCTCCAGCTCCTCCTGAATACGGTCCCGAAGGCTGCGAAGAGCCCCTGTGTCTTCAACTGTTCCTATTGATGCGAGAAGCTGCGCCACTTCCGGATCGTGCACGGGCGCCCACTCCCTTTCGTCAGTGTGTCCTGATGCCAGTATACAGTTAAACGTTCAGGTTTTGTCCAGCTTTCTTCATTTGCTCCGGATAGCCATAGTTGCCATGCTCGCTAAGGTCAAGACCAACAATCTCCTGTTCCTCGGTGACACGCAACCCCATAACGGCTTTCATAATGCCGAGTACAAGGAAGGAAGCCGCAAGCACGAACGCTCCGCAGATTACGACGCTCTCAAACTGTACCCAAAGCTGATGCCAGCTGCCGGTGTAGAACAATCCGCCTTCACCAACACCTACCTTGGCCGCCAGTTCAGGAGTTGCGAAGAGACCATTCGCGAGTGTCCCCCAGATGCCGGCTGCACCATGTACGGACAGGGCATAAATCGGATCGTCAATACGAAGTTTCTCGAACAGCTTGACACTGAAGAACACGAGCACACCTGCAACAAGACCGATTACTACTGCTGCCCAAGGCTCCACATAAGCACAGGAGGCTGTGATGGCAACGAGGCCGGCTAGAGCGCCGTTCAGCATTGTAGTGATATCGGCCTTGCCAATAAAGGCCCATGAGATCAACAGCGCTGCTACAGCACCAGCTGCTGCACCAAGCTGGGTGTTAAATGCGACATAAGCGAAGAATCCGTCACCTACGCCAAGCGAGCTGCCTGCATTGAACCCAAACCAGCCCACCCACAGAAGAAGAACAGACAGCGCCGTGAAGACTTGATTGTGACCCAGAATTTCATTAGCCGAGCCATCCTTGTTAAACTTGCCAATCCGCGGCTTAAGCAGCACGGTAGCAGCGAAGGCAGCCAGCGCGCCGGTTAGGTGAACGACTGTAGAACCTGCAAAATCCTGCGCGCCATCTGCTGCAAGGAAGCCGTCCGCATTCCAAATCCAGTGAGCAATCACCGGGTAAATAACCGCTGAGAAGACCAAAGTGAAGATCAAGTACACGGACAGCTTCGCACGTTCGGCAAATCCGCCCCAAGCAATGGACAGCGAGATCGTGACGAACATCATCTGGAAGACGAAGAATGCAGTTGGCGAATATGGATCAGCCTCCGTTCCAATCAGAGGAGCGCTGTAGAAGAAATCGCTCAGTCCGATGAAGGGATTCTCTCCGGTACCGAAGGCAAAGCCATAACCGACGGCCCACCATACAATAGAAGCAAGACCCATTGTAAATATGGTTTTGCCTGCGACGTGACCCGCATTCTTCATTCGGGTGGAACCCGTCTCAAGCAGAATGAATCCGCCCTGCATCAATAGAACCAAAACCGCTGCCAGAATAATCCACAGCGTATTTAACCCCATATTTAGCATTCCTGCGGATGGCGCCTCCGCAAAGGCCATTACCGGGAATAAACACAGCAATGCACTTCCTGTCAGCAAAACTTTCTTGACCACAACGACCACTCCCTTAATGTTATGTTATCTCACACATGAGGAAAGACTTATTGCCATTATAGTCAGAATACGTTCATTTGACAATACACTTTGTGAATTTCCACAAAAAAAGGGGGAGAATTCTCTAACGTTCGTCTTTTTTTATGTGCTAATGTTAAGTTTTCGTTCATATAATCCATATATTCATCCTTACTGACCGGATATTCTTCGGCTTTTTTCATCCGGGCTATCCATTTATCCGAATTGTGAAACTTGCAGAATAATGTCGCTTTATCTGACGTATATCAAAGCATTACGTTTGACTGTATGGTTAAGGATTAGGTATCATATAATCGTAGCGTACAGTTTGTATTGAAAGGACGGTGAGGAAATTGGGGATACTAAGCTGTACAGGATCGGTGAACTCGCCAAGAAGGCAGAATTAAGCCCGAGAACGATTGATTTCTATACAAAACTTGGCCTGATTACTCCTGCTAAACGGTCTGACAATAATTACCGCCTATATGGAGATGGAACCTTGGAACGGCTCGCTCGTATAGAACAGATGAAGAAAGAAAAATACACGTTAGATGAGATCAAAGCCTTACTCGATCAATGGGGCAAGGTTTCGGAAGAGCAGGTCAACCGCAAGCTGACCGACCTGGAGATCAGGCTGACTCAGCTGCAGCGGGAGGTTCAGGAGCTAGAGCCTGTTATCGACCGGCTGAAGCCACAGCAGGCACGCAACGTGTACAAGCGGCTTATGCCTCAGACAGCTGCCTGTATCGAGGCATTAATGCTTTTGATCGGCAAAGGCCCCCTCATGTAACGTCATCATTCTTACTTAAATGGAGGGAATAGGCATGTTATTTTTTCACCCGATGGATTTTCTCATCCTGATTGCATTTGGTATATCGATCTGGGCCCAGTTCCGGGTTAAAGGAACCTTCAACAAATGGGCGGAGGTACCAACATCAAGCGGCCTGACAGGCTATGAAGCAGCCCGCAGAATGCTTGATGCCAACGGACTTCACGCTGTTCCAATTGAACCGGTGCCAGGCCGTCTGACTGACCATTATGATCCGATCAGCCGGGTCGTACGCCTGTCCGAGCCGGTTTACTATGAGAACTCAATCTCAGCTGTATCGGTTGCCTGTCATGAGGTTGGCCATGCTATTCAGCATTCAGTCAGCTACCCGATGCTGACGATCCGGCACAGAATGTTCCCGCTAGTTAATTTCACATCCGGCATCGCTCCATTCCTGCTCATCGCCGGCTTTCTGTTCGGCGCCATGAACCTTGTCGGCATCGGCATTATCTTCTTCTCTGCAGCGGTCGCTTTCCAGCTCGTTACCCTGCCGGTTGAATTCAATGCCAGCAGCCGCGCCCGTGACTTGATGATCTCGGAAGGGTTCATCACGAACGATGAGGAACGCGGAGTTGCCAAGGTATTGAACGCGGCTGCACTGACCTACGTAGCGGCAGCGCTGATCTCTCTGCTAGAGCTTCTCAAGTACATTATGATCTTCACCTCTAACCGGGAATAGTACAGACAGCAAACAGGCCGGGAAGAAGAGCATCCGCTCTCCTTCCCGGCCTTATTTCTTGTATTTTATACTCACTACTCCCTGTGACCTCTGAACACCCTGCTATGGCCGCCGTTCCGCAAAGTAGTCCAGCAGGTACTGATGGAACACCTTCGCGACCAAGGGCAGCTTATGATTTGACCGGTGGATAAGTCCAATCTCCCTGGTGATCTCGGGACTGCGAACCTCAACCTTAACAGGCTGCATCGGCCCCGAGTGATACACAGCCATCTCAGGAAGCAGCGTGACCCCCATACCGGCCGCGACCAGTCCCCTTATGGTATCAGTCTCCTCGCCCTCGAAGGCGATATTAGGCGTGAAACCGGCCTCCAGACAAGCATCCCACACAATCGGCCGCAGTGAATAGCCTTCACGGAACAGCACAAAAGGATCATCCTTCAGCTGGGACAGCTCAATCGACAGCTCCTCCGCCAAAGAATGGCCATGCGGCAGGACGGCATAGAGCTTTTCGGTAAGCACCACTTGTCCGCAGAGCTGTCCCTGATTCTCCGGCAGAGGAGAGATGAATGCAAGATCCACTTCCCCATCCATTACATCGCGGATCAAGGAAGGATACATTCCCTGCTTGAAGCGGAAGCGCACATTGGGATGCGCTTTGCGGAACATCGCCACCACCTTCGGGATTAGATGTGTACCCAGACTATGCGGAAACCCGATGCGAATTTCTCCATGGTCCGGGTCCATAAATTCATGTATCTCAATGATGGCCCTCTCCAGATCCGTAATGATGGACTCCGCACGCTTCAGAAACAGCTGTCCGACTGGCGTCAGCTGAAGATTTCGCCCTTTTTGGACGAACAGCTTGACACCCAGCTCTTCCTCCAGCTGATGAATCTGGCGGCTTACCGCCGATTGGGCTACGTGCAGCTCTTCCGCCGCTCTGGTAACATGCTCACGGCTGGCCACCTTAACAAAGTAATACAGCTGCCTTAATTCCATTGCCTTATTCGACCCCTCTTATCTCTTGCGTACAAACAGACTCATCATGACAAATCCGGCCAAACCGCCCCCCATATGAGCCCAAATATCAATTCTAGTGGAGAGGAGAGAATAAATCAAACCAAACACGAGGATCGTGTATATCGTCTTGCGCGACCCCTCATCAAGTACATGCTTCCGGAACACAGCCAAGTACAGATAGGCGCCGAAGACGCCGTAAATCGCCCCTGACGCTCCGACCGAGTAATGAACGCCGTAGGTTCCAAGCGTATTGATAAAGGCACTAAATATGTTCCCGAATATGCCCGCGAGCAAATAAAAGAACAAGTACCTGTACCTTCCGAGCAACCGCTCCAGCGGCGGCGCAAATACAAGTATTGAGAAGCAGTTGAACAGCAGATGCTCCCAGCCCGCGTGCAGAAATATAGAAGTCACATAACGCCAAGGCTCGGTAAGGCCGTATGGATCGAGCAGCTCATGCTGAAAGAATGCGAAACGGTTAAGGAGCGGCTCACCCGCCGCAATCCAATTGTACAAGAACAGCAAAATGTTGATGCCAAGCAGCATTGATGTAACCGGGTAGGCGCGCAAATACCCGCGAAAGCTCTCGTATCGCAAAAAAATCATTATGGTTTCCCCCTGCCATAGATTGGACATTGACAACTGCTAACCATTATAATGAATGACGGAACAAGCATACAAATAAAGGAGGCTTCATTAAAATGGCACAAGAACGTACAGGTGTTGCTACACTCAAGGGCAATCCGATCACCCTCGTAGGTCCCGAACTGAAGAAAGGTGACAAGGCACCGGATTTCGAACTTAATAAATCCCTCACCGAAACCGTTACCCTGAAGGATTATGCAGGTAAGGTGAAACTGATCAGTGTCGTTCCTTCGATCGATACCGGTGTATGTGACGCCCAAACACGCCGCTTCAACGAAGCTGCTGCTGCTCTGGGCGACAACATTGCCGTCCTCACTGTCAGCGTGGATCTGCCGTTCGCTCAATCCCGCTGGTGTGGTGCTGCAGGCGTGGACAAGGTCGTTATGCTCTCCGATTATAAAACAAATTCCTTCGGCGAGGCTTATGGCGTTCTGATTAAGGAACTGCGCCTTGATATGCGTTCCATCTTCGTGCTGGATGCCGACAACAACGTCCAATACGTGGAATACTTAAGCGAAATGACCGAACACCCGAACTACGACCAGGCAATTGAAGCCGCCAAGCAATTGGTTTAAGTCCGGAACACTACATCTTTACAAGAAAGCGGGCGCGGGAATCATTTCCCTCGCCCGCTTATTGTTATGGCTTCTCTGCTTTATACAGTGCCAGCTTCTTATCCAAAGTCCGGTAAATATCTAGGATTACCCGGTAGTTAGACCCCAAATCACCGAAAGATCCTCGTGATGCGGAGTAAATATCTACTGCCGTAAATAATGGATTGACGCTGATGACCGAAACGGTGATATCCATCGTCCGCCCTGTAGCCGTACGTTTCTCCACTACAATCTCTCCTACAGATTCCACCTCATGAAGCACCTTATACCCCTGCATCTTCTTCAGCGTGGATACAACTTCCTCCCAGGCTTTCTCCTTGGACATCTTGTAATAGTGTGATTTGAGCTCCGGGTCTTTGGCCCTGTCACCTGTTTGCTCGTGACTGCGGATGATACCGATCAATGTTCGCTTCAACAACGACTATCTCCCCCTCCGTCATCTCTTTCTGCTAACCTATATGATAACATGAATCCAACTATGAAAAAAGTCGGTATTTCACGCGCTTACATAAACGCCCGCAAGAAAAGAAAAAAACCTCCGGCTGAATCACATATGATTCAGTAACCGAAGGCTCTTATAGCTCCGCTGTAACAGCGGCTTGAGTTAAAAGGTAACCCGCCAATGCCGTCCGCTTATCATGTTTCTGAACCCGCTCTCGCAGGTGGGTGTCCGCAGAAACGTTTTTGAGATCCCTTTTCGGGGGCATGTCAGCCGCGCTTCAATATTGAACTCCCTAGAAACAGCCATTGGTTCAAAACAACGTATAAGCTGTAACGAACATCGCAGGATGTATTGTTATTATAGATGCTTGTTACTCAAAAGTAAACAGGCAGGCTGTCCCTGGCGGCTGGAAATGCCAAGAACTACAGACGCTTCGTTTCCTGCTCCGCCATTTCCTGATCCTGGCTTTCAAGCGCCTCCTGTTCCTGCTTCTCCTGCTGCTCCTTCAGCTTCAGGAACACCTGATAGAAGTTGTAGAAGGCCATAAAGGCAATTACACTGCCTGTGAAGAACGGAAACAGAAACGTGAAGTTAACGCTGATAAAAATAGCAGCTGCCGCAATGACAACGGTCGAAACCGCTCTGATCGGTCTTCCGATCGTGATCAGAATCGCATTCTTCACCAGCTGTACGGTCTTCATGTGGTAATGCACGATCATGCAGAAGAAGTTGAACAGCGATATCAGAAGCAGTATGCCGATCCCCATGAAGATGTAGGACAGAAGCTGAAGTCCTTCCATACCCGAATAATATACCCAGTAATCGACACCAATTATCACGAAGATTAGCGTGTACAGCAGGCCTCCCAGCATACTCTTGACGTAATTTTCCTTATAGCCACGGAAAAACGTTTTCAAAAGTGGAGCTTCCTCTTCCCCCATAACCCATTTACGGGCTACCGTAAACATCGCGGCAGTTGCCGGGAAGAAGAAGAACGGGGCGGCCAGTGCTGATACCAGTAATCCCGAGATAAGCTGCTCAACCGTTTGGGAGAAGAAGAGCGGTACAAGCAGAAGATATAAGAAAGGCAGCGAAGTGATCACCCAAAGAACGTTGGTGACTGAAAGTCTCATGATCCATTCTGAAATTTTGTAAAAGCCGCCCATAAGGCCGCGCATTTCCATCCGAAATCCCCTCCGGTAGAAGACATGGCAGAACCGTAACGCCCATTTATGTCCTTCCTAGGCCTCAGTCTACGCTATACTGTTCAGTCAGCATACGATATGTACTGCAACAACAACCTAATCAACGTGTTGAAAAGGAGGGTTCGAACAATGAGCGGCGTAGGATACGGCGGTGCATTCTGGACCTCGACAGGTACGATTCTGGTTCTCTTCATTCTGCTGGTTATTATTACTCGTGCGATCTGGGTTTAGCGCTTAAATAACAGCAACTTATTCATGAGGAAAAACCGGGTCACTCCGGCGCCTGCGAACGTGCCGCATGCTGCCGGAGTTTTCCCGGTATTGTGACCTTATTCCTCGGACGAGCCTCTTGGACGGCGGTCTCCGCCGCCGCTGTAGCGCCCTTCGCCGCCACGGTATCCGCCGCTGCTGCGAGAACCGCCGTCTCGGCTGCCGCCTTCACGACTGCCGCCACTGCTGCCGCCACGATATCCGCCGCCACTGCGGGAACCCCCGCCGCCGCCGCGATAACCGCCGCCGCCGCTGCGGTTGCCGCCGCCGAATGGACCGCCGGAGAAGCGGCGTCCGCTCGAACGAATGTCCGGCTTGCGCTTCTTGGCACGGATTGGGTCTTCAGGTGTCAGCTCAATGCTGACATCCTTCTTCTCGCCTGTGAGAAGCTTCATTGCCGCTGCAAGGAGACGAACCGAATCATACTGCTCCAGCAGCTGAATGGAAATCCCCTTGTACTCGGCGAATTCCTCGTTCTGAATCATTTCGATCAGACGTTCGGCTGTCAGGCGCTGCTTGCCTTCGATCGCCTCAGCCAGACTCGGCAGCGGCTTCTTCGCAATACGCTGACGCGTAACCTTTTCAATGAAATGCAGATGGTCGATCTCACGCGGCGTCACGAAGGACCATGCTGTACCTTCTTTGCCGGCACGGCCTGTACGACCAATACGGTGCACATAGCTCTCCGGGTCCTGCGGAAGGTCGAAGTTGATAACATGGGATACACCCGACACATCAAGACCGCGCGCTGCAACGTCTGTCGCAACGAGTACATCGATGCTGCCGTCACGGAATTTGCGCATTACCGCATCCCGCTGGTTCTGCGACAGGTCGCCATGCAGACCGTCCGCCGAATAGCCGCGCTTCTGCAGCGCTTCGCTCAGTTCATCAACACGGCGCTTGGTCCGACCGAACACGATCGCGAGCTCTGGAGATTCCATATCGAGCAAGCGGCTCAGCGCTTCAAACTTCTGACGCTCATGCACTTCAATATAAGCCTGCTCAATCGAAGGCGCCGTAATGTTCTTCGGTATTACGGACACATGCTCCGGGTTGCGCAGGAACTGCTGAGCAAGCTTCTGGATGTTCGGAGGCATGGTTGCAGAGAAGAGCATGGTGTGACGTTCTTCCGGCACCAGGCTCAGGATGGACGTAATGTCCTCCATGAAGCCCATATCCAGCATTTCATCCGCTTCGTCCAGAATAACCGTCTGTACATCATCCAGACGAATCGTCTTCCGGTTGATATGGTCAAGCAGACGTCCTGGCGTACCGATAATAATTTGCGGGTGCTTCTTCAGCGCCCTGATCTGGCGTCCGATATCCTGGCCGCCGTAAATCGGCAGCGAACGGATGCCCTTGTAACGGGAAAGCTTGCCGATCTCGTCCGCTACCTGGATAGCGAGCTCGCGCGTCGGTGTCATAATAAGCGCAACGATGCGATTCTCGGATGTGGAAATCTTGTTAATCAGTGGAATACCGAATGCTGCGGTCTTCCCTGTGCCGGTCTGTGCCTGACCAATCAGGTCAGTACCGTTCATGGCAATTGGAATTGCCTTGTCCTGGATGGGCGTCGACTCTTCAAAACCTAACTCGGTGATAGCCTGCAGAACCTTGGGTTCCAGGCCGAATTCAGCAAATGTTTTCAAACTTATTCAAACTCCTTCTATTCTGTGCCTACTTGAAAATATCCAATCCATTATAGCACAGGTAAGAATATGAATACCAGCGAGCGACTTCGTGGTATACTAATCGTATTTGGACGGAACGCCCGGCCATGAAACGACAAATAACCAAAAAGGAGTTGAAACCCGCTTTGAAGGTACTTCGGTTCCTTGGAACCTTGGCGGTTATGACCATCGGCGCACTGCTGATCGCCATTGGTTTTAACATGCTTCTCATCCCCCACCAGCTGCTAAGCGGCGGGGTATCAGGTATTTCCATGATCATCAGCTACGTGACTGTCTTCAACATCAGCCTGCTTTATTTTGTCCTAAACTTCCCGATACTCGTCTGGGGCTGGTTCGTGCTCGGACGCCACTTCGTCGCCTGGAGCGTGTATTCCGTCGTTGCAGCCACAGTCTTACTTGAGGTGGTGCCTGTAAAGTCACTGGTTATGGACCCCATGCTCGGGGCTGTGTTCGGCGGCGTCATTTTCGGATTCGGGAGCGGCGTCGCTCTCCGACTTGGCGGCTCGTCCGGCGGCTTTGATATCGTCGCTTCCATTGTTACGCGCAAGCGGGATCTCCCGCTTGGCATGCTCCTGTTTATCCTCAATGGTGCCGTGATTGCCGCTCTTGCCTTGATGAATAACGATTGGGATGCAGCAATGTACTCCATGCTCGCCATATTCACCGCCGGCAAAGTAATTGATGTGGTGCACATCCGGCACATGAAGGTCACCGCCTTTATTATAACCAATGAGACCGAAAAACTATTGGCGAAATTACTCGCTACCCCAAGGGGGGTAACGATTATTAAGACCAGAGGCGCTTATGCGGGCGCAGAGAAGGATATGCTCATGACCGTCACGACCCGGTACGAGCTTGCTGCACTCCGCAAGATGATCCGCCAGCTCGATCCCAAGGCATTCGTAAACATCGTTGAAACTGTAGGGGTCATTGGGGAATTCCGAAGGGGATAGTGACGAATTGTTGAAAATGATCTTCAAGGGTGAACGCTTTATGCGGTTCGCCCTATTTTTTTTTGAGGAGTCTTGTTATAATGAGGGTGCCCCAAAGTTTCATGCCCTGTGTAATCCCCGCATTTCTTTGAACATATTTCGAGGAAAGGGTGATGCAAGATGGATATGGAAACTGTAACATTATCTCGGATTGTGGAGAAGCTGGTCCCTGAATTAGTCCCTTTCCTGACCGAGCGGGAGCTGAATATGAACATTGTACTCCGGGACGGCTTGTCAGTCCTCGAGCCGGAGGACGCCGTAGAAATTGTGCAGCACAGCATCTACGAAATACAGAGACAGGTTTTGCTGCATTGAACACAAGCGGACGGGAACGATATCGTTCCCGTTTTTTGTTATGTCCTTAATCTAGCAGCTCGCTCATCTATTAACTTGACGTCTATTAATACGCAAATCGCCGCTCCGCACAGGAAGCCCTTTCCCATATTCCCCTTCTTTCCGTCATGATTCCGCAAATCCTACCAATTTCCTGTGTCTGACTTGCATAATTTGTTTTATAATAGATATCACTTGCTTTAAGGGGAGAGGGCTTTCATGGAATGGATTCTTTCGTTATTCTTACTGCTGTATGGAGCAACAGGAACAGGTGGAGAAGAAACGGCAAACTTAGGTAAGATGATCACCGAGCAGAGGGTTCAGCAAGCTGATACCGTTAAGACGAATGCTGATGGGACAGTAACAGATGCAGGTCTTCATCCAGGTCAGTCAAAGGACGGGAAGGCTCAGCCTGCCGAATATGTGAAGAAAGATCCGCAGCCTGATGCACCTAAGGTTAAGGGCATCTATGTCACTGCTCACAGTGCCGGAGGATCAAGGCTGGAAACACTCCTAGAGCTGGTTCGGACTACTGGACTGAACAGTATGGTAATTGATTTGAAGGATGACTACGGTTATATCACTTACCCGACTGAAAATCAGGAGCTCCTTGAGATGGGCACCGCCAAAAAGTACATAAGGGATATCGATAAGCTCATGCAGAAGCTCGAGAAGGAAGAGGTTTATCCGATCGCCCGAATTGTTGTATTCAAGGATACGGTCCTGGCCAGGGAAAGGCCCGAATTATCGTTCCGCAAGAGCAATGGCGAGCTTTGGGAGAATGGCAAAGGCGACAGCTTCGTCAACCCTTATCGTAAGGAAGTATGGGATTACAACATTGCCCTCGCCAAGGAGGCCGTTGAGCTGGGCTTTAAGGAAATCCAGTTCGACTATGTCCGTTTCCCGGAAGGCTTCGAGAACAGAGCTGATGAACTGAAATATGATCATACCGATGAAAGCAGGGTTGACATTGTAGCCGGATTTGTAAAATACGCCAAGGAACAGCTTGAACCGCTGGGGGTCCGTGTATCCGTCGATATTTTCGGCTATGCGGCTTCCGTGCCAGCAGCTGAGGGGATTGGCCAGGATTTTGTCAAGATCTCCAAGTATGTGGATGTAATTTGCCCAATGATTTACCCAAGCCATTATACGACTGGATGGTTCAACGTCAAGAACCCGGATACGAAGCCTTACGAAACCATAAAAGGCGCCATGCTTGACACGCATGAGAAGCTTGACCCCATTGGTGTTCATAAGCCGGTTATCCGGCCATGGATACAGGATTTCACTGCCAGCTGGCTCGGTAAAGGCCATTACATCTCCTACGGCAAAGCCGAGGTGGAGGCCCAAATCAAGGCGCTTGCCGATACAGGTGTCGAGGAATACCTGCTCTGGAATGCGAGTAACAAGTATTCGCCCGGTGTCAACTACAAGTAATCATTAGGTTTTCTCACAAGACAGATAAACATAACAAAGCCTTATGCATCCGGCATGCCGGGCGCATAAGGCTTTTTGTAATGGCTGTGAGATGCTTCTCTATTGCGATAGGCGAAGTGCCAGATTGTACAGATCCATGTTGAATGGCTTCTTCGAATTCACGACCTTATCGATGTCCGTTGACACCATCTTGCCGTCAATTACGCCGCAAGCCTTCCCGGAATCACCAGCCATAAGCTGCTGAACAGCATAATCGCCAAGCTTGCTGGCCAGAATGCGGTCATTGTGAGTAGGCGAGCCGCCGCGCTGGATATGTCCCAACACGGTAACACGGGGTTCAATACCGTTGCGGGCAGTGATCGCTTCCGCAATCTCCGCACCCGTTCCGGCACCCTCTGCCACAATAACAATACTATGGCGTTTGCCGGCTTCGAAGTTCTCACGCATACGAGCGGAGATAAGATCAATATCGTAAGAAACCTCCGGTACGATAATCGTCTCAGCGCCGCTGGCAAGTCCGGCGTAAAGGGCGATATCGCCGCAATGCCTTCCCATTACTTCTACAACAGAAGAGCGCTCATGGGAAGTCATGGTATCACGCAGCTTATTGATCGCATCTACGACAATGCTGACAGCTGTGTCAAATCCAATCGTAAAGTCCGTATGAGAAATATCATTATCAATTGTTCCTGGGAGTCCCATCGTCTTGATGCCAAGCTTGCTGAGCTTGTTGGCGCCTTGATAGGATCCATCGCCGCCGACAACAATCAATCCGTCAATTCCGCGGGCACGCAGTACATCAGCACCGCGCTGTTGTCCTTCAGGTGTCAGAAACTCCTTGCAGCGTGCGGTCTGAAGAATGGTTCCGCCGCGCTGAATAATATCACCTACACTGCGGAGATCCATGGAGCGGAGATCGTCATTGATAAGTCCTTGATAACCACGCTGAACCCCATATACCTCAATCCCATGATACAGTGCACTTCTGACAACGGCACGCACCGCCGCGTTCATGCCCTGCGAATCTCCTCCACTAGTAAGTACTGCAATCTTGTTAACTGCTGTCATGATGTTCGTCCTCCTTATTTAGGTCATTCTCATTCATCAACTGCCGGTACCAGCCTCTGTCTGTAACGGATCCAGACACTGTTCATCCAGAAGAATATTCGTGTGACCGGGCTTCGTTTCATTAAAGCCCTGGTCGCTTCCCTCACATCCGGCTGTGCCCTTGCTTTGGGGTCGGATAGATATAACGCTAGCAGACCCTCTATGATCATTCGGTGAAAGCCCGATGCAGGCAGACAGCGGATATCTTCGCGCGCCCTGTTAACAACCATATTGAATCGTTCAAGCATCTCTTTGCGATCACCGTAATAATTGCAAAAATTCAAGTCGCCGCCAAGCCGGTCCTCTTCCTGGTCGATCAGATAATCAAGCAGGATGTGCAGACCGCATACATGAGGAAAATAGGCATCTCTCGTCCGCTCAGCGTCCTGCTCCTTCATCCCTGGACGGCAGGCGTCCAGGAAAAGCATAAACATACCAAGTGTTGACCCCGTCGCTGCTGCAAACTCGTTCCACCGCAAGTGAGGATGTCGAGGGCTGTGGACCTGCCACCAGGCACTTAGCGATGGCAGCCTCTCTTCCTTGCGAATATGCTTGTACACCTGCAGATCCCCATACAAACCGACAAGCTCTGTTACATATGGCTGTACCACACGGTATGAAGGCAGCCGTGAGACACATTCCTGACAGGTTCGCACAAGTGCATGCAGGTATCCGCCGTCCTCTCTCTCCCTCCTATATGCATAATAATCCGTAAGCTCTGCCTTCGGATTTACCGCATCAAGCATGGAGCGGTGCAGCAGCCGAAAATCCGCGGCGTCCATGGAGGTGCTTCTGTCACACAGATTATCCAGATAATCACTGATCGTCTGCAGCGAAACAATTAACGGAATCAATACATGCTTCATATCAAGCCTTGCGGCCGCATAAACGGCTCCACCCTCGCAGTGGAATTGCTTCGCCTTCAAGCTAGCAAGCGCCTGCGTCCTAAGCTCCTTGTCCGGTATGGCGCGCGCAAGTGTTCGCCATCCAGCAAGACTGGCATGCACTTCAGGGAATATGAATTTATACAGCCGGTACATAAGGCTGACCGGATGATGTGGAGCCTGCAGGGCAGTGGTCCCCGTGGTCACATTAGTTGCCCCCTGTCTTATCCGGAATGACGGCGAGTCTCGATCTCCTGATTAACCCGGTACCAGATATGCAGATCATTAATCCGGCTGGCCTGCTCCGCGATATCACTGTTCAATTTGCAGGATACATCGAAATCCTCTTCCTCGTTCAGACGAGCCTGCAGCTTGTTAATCAGCCGCTCAAGCGCAAAGATCCGGTCCGGTATCGTACCCCTAATCGTTTCCCAGTATTCCAGTATAGCTGACCTCTCCTCAACAGACAGCCGCTCCCAATCCGTTCCCAGAACCGGCAGTTCGATCCCAAGCCGGGCATCCAGCTTAAAAACATGATTCCCCATTGTAAACCTCCAACAAATAATGTACCATTTCAGCAAATACAAATCCAGCTTCGGAACGAAAATGCCATATTTCATTAACCAGCTATGACACTGGTCACTTGTTATCAATTCGTCCGTCCGCATTAGGAGGTTCCCCTACTTCATGACTACCTATAGCAACGCTGCTGCAAACGAGCCAGGCCGCAGCTCCCGAGCCGGCTCGGAGACAGCTCTCCTCCGCATTTATTGTTACCTGTTTTATTCGACTGTCGCTCTAATTGTGTCTTATTTCCCGCTTTACTTTGCCGATCAAGGTTATTCGCCGTCCGAGATCGGTCTAATCTACGCTGTAGGTCCTGCCGTATCTATAGCAGCCAACCTGTTAACCGGCACAGCAAGTGATAAATATCGCACAATCAAGAAGCTGCTGGTCATCTTATTTATCGGTCAGCTGATTATGCTTGCTGCACTGATGCAGGCCGGCTCATTTATCTGGGTATTTCTGATTATGGCCGGCTTCTATTTTTTCCAAACGCCTGTCATGCCTCTGAGTGACAGTATGATTCTGCTGTCGACACACTCCACGGGCCGCAACTACCCGTCGATACGGATTTTTGGATCCATAGGCTTTGCCTGCTCTGCCTTTCTGATCGGTCTCCTGCTGAAAGCGTATGGCTCAGGCGCCACCTTATGGATTACGATCACACTCGTCAGCCTGACACTCGGAGTTGCGCTTATGCTCCGCGATTACCAGGGCAGCCTCAAGAAGATGGAGTTCTCCGGCTTATATAAACTGCTAGCAAAGCCGCGGATTGTCTTGTTCTTCCTCCTGATTCTGATTGTATCGGTAGCCCACCGGATGTATGAAGGCTTCCTGGCATTAACCTTGCGGGAAATGGGCGCAAGCGAGGGGCTCATCGGGACCGCGTGGTTCGCTTCTGCGCTAAGCGAAATTCCGGTACTGTTTTTGCTGGGCAAGTATGGCCACAAGCTGCGGGAGCTTCCCCTGCTGGCCTTTGCCAGCCTGATGTATGCCGCCCGCTTCTTCATGATGTCACGGATTGATGACCCGTCCTTTGTCATCGTGCTGCAGCTGATGCACAGCATATCCTTCGGCATTTATTTCTCCACGGCGCTGCGTTACCTGACATTCCTGATTCCCGATGAATACAGGGCATCCGGCCAGGCCATATACGCCATCGTATGGGCCGGGTTTGCGGGGCTGATCAGCGGTACGGCCGGCGGGATGCTGTTTGAATCAATGGGCCCCCACTGGTTTTATGCAGCCGCTTCAGGGCTCGCGCTGTCCGCCGGGATCGGATTCATGCTGATGCATGTAACAAGCAGAACCCGCTGACCGCAGATTTCCTGCCGGCAACGAACGACGCAGACGAGATAATAAAACAACGAAATAAGACAAGGGCTGTCCGGGTCATGATGACCTGAACAGCCCTTGTCTGCTTCCCCGTGACAGAACATAACTAGCTCGCCATATCCTCGTCGCTGATCTCAAAATTGGCATACACATCCTGCACATCATCATTATCTTCGAATGCATCCATCATCTTCATCAGCTTCTCGGCATTCTCGCCGTCTACCTTGATTGTATTCTGCGGAAGCCACCGCACACCCGCACTGGTGAATGTATATCCTGCTTCCTCCAGGCTGTTCTTAACCTGCTCGAACTCATGCGGATGTGTGAGCACTTCGTAGGAGTCCTCGTTAACGACGATATCCTCGGCTCCCGCTTCCAGCGCTGTCATCATCATGGTATCTTCGTCCGTGTCATGTTCTTCCCGGTCGATAACAAGCAGCCCTTTCTCATCGAACATATAGCCTACACAGCCGCTTTCCCCCATATTGCCTCCGCGCTTATTAAATACAGCCCGTACATCGGCAGCCGTGCGGTTGCGGTTATCGGTCAGACAGCGCACCATGATAGCTACGCCTCCCGGGCCATAGCCTTCGTATACAATCTCTTCGTAATCATCACTTGCGGACGCTCCTGTCGCTTTCTTGATTGCCCGCTCGATATTGTCCATCGGCATCTGCTCGGCTCTTGCATTAGCGATGGCCGTCTTCAGCCCGAAGTTAGAGTCCGGGCTCGGTCCGCCTTTGCGGGCTTGCATATAAATTTCCCGCCCGAGCTTGACGAACTTGTTATTTTTAGCCTGATCGGCTTTTCCTTTGCGGTCCTTGAACAGTTTAAACTTTGGCATGATTCTACTCCCCCTGGCACGAATTCCATCTTATAATTTTATCATCAAAGAGAAGGTGCGGTCAAAGGCTTGTCCGCCTGTTGGCCTGTGTTTTTCATCACACTAACCGCCTGCTGGGCCAGCGTGCCGGTCACCACAGCCAGCAGCACAAAAAGAGGGACTCCGAATGATCGGAGTCCCTCTGCACGGTCATACTATATTATAAGAAATTTCGGATCTTATAACTTAGTAACGTTGGCTGCTTGAGCGCCACGGTTGCCTTCAGTAATGTCAAATTCAACCTCTTGACCTTCTTCAAGCGTCTTGAAGCCGTCGCCTTGGATCGCAGAGTAATGTACGAATACGTCTTCTCCGCCTTCTACTGAGATAAAGCCATAGCCCTTCTCTGCGTTAAACCACTTAACTGTTCCTTTCAAATGAACAACCTCCTAAAAATGGCGCCGTTATAACGGCGATATGTTTATTATACCCCCCTAAGGGAGAATATGCAAACGGCGTACAAGCCGTTAACACAAACTTAATTTAACCCATTTACCCGCTATTAAAACATCCCCGCCCCATACAATCTTCTCCGGGTTGATTTCCGCTCCACCGTTGGCTATGATGAAACAAATATATGTACACAGGGAGTATCTGCCAATGTTTAAGAAATATGAAATTTACAAAAAAGACAAGTACAACATGCTTACTGTTGAAGTACAGGGCAAAACCCTGATCGTCCGGGAAATTTCCGATCAATGGGGTGAGGAATGCCATACCTTCGTAAGCCGTCCCGAAATGATGCATTGGGCGCAAAACCGTTTCCGGGAAGCCGATTATGCGGGGAATGAGGAAGAGCTGCAGTCCATTATGGAAGCTTTCAGGTCCATCTAAACCGTCGCGGTACAGTCAGAGCAGACGCCACACGGAAGGAAAACGTTTCCTGCTTGGCGAAGATATGGAAGACATGATAGACACTGCGTTTTTTAACCGCAATCCGGGAGGAACCAATGGACGCAACAGCAACCTTAATTTTCATCATCGCTTCTTTCTCGCTTGGCGCCGTCATACTCATGAAGCGGGAATCCATTCCCGCATCCATGCGCAGGGGTATTGCACTGGCAGCCATTGTACTTATTGCCTTTGCTTTCTTCTTAATTGTTTACAGCTTGTTCAACATGGGGAGCACCCCATCCTGATCAGCCCGATTCATGAAATATGCGGCAGGGGTACATACTAGAGGGTAAAAAGAAGGAGCTCTGCCATGAAATGGCTTGCTGTACTGCTTATCCTCTGCCTGCTCGGTTTTTCCGCGCCTGCCCTGCCTGCCGCAGCTCCCGAATCCGGGAGCCTGCCCCAACATTTAACTAATCTGAGGAGGAGTCCGATGAATAACGTACCGAAACGTTCCGAAAGCAGCCCCGAATCGCATTGGAAACTCGAGGACTTGTTCCCGAACCAGGCTGCCTGGGACCAGGAATATGCCGAGGCGAAGGAGCAAATCAAGAAAATCGCCGCCTATCAGGGCAAACTCGCCGACCCGCAGCAGCTTAAAGCCTGCTTCGAGCTGGAGGATGAGCTTTCTCTGCATGTCGAGCGTCTTTATGTATTTGCGAATATGCGGCATCACGAGGATACGGCAGAGCCTTCGAACATGGCACTTGCGGACAAGTCCAAGAAGCTCAGCGTGGAAGCAGGAGAAGCTCTCTCCTTCATTACACCTGAGGTGCTTAGCCTGTCGGCTGAAGAGCTCGACCGCCTGATTGACAACCCGGATTTGGCAGACTACCGGTTCACACTGGTGGAGATGAGAAGACAGAAGGCCCATGTGCTGTCACAGGCGGAGGAAGCGCTGCTGGCCCAGGCCGGCAATATCGCACAGGCGCCTGGGACTGTCTTCAACATGCTGAATAACGCTGACTTGAAGTTCCCGAAGGTCAAGGACGAGAACGGCGAGGAAGTGGAGCTTACACACGGCCGCTACATCCAGTTTCTTGAGAGTAAGAACCGGGACGTGCGGCGGGAAGCATTCAAGGCGATGTACGATACATACGGCAAAATGAAAAATACGCTCGCCGCTACTTTAAGCGCAAACGTCAACAAGAATATTTTTTACGCGCGTGCACGCAAGTACCCGTCCGCTCTGGAGATGTCCCTTTATGGCGACAATATTCCGAAGGATGTCTACACGAATCTCATTGACACTATTCATAAGCATCTGCCGCTTATGCACCGGTATATGGAGCTGCGCAAGAAGCTGCTGAAGGTCGATGAGCTGCACATGTATGACCTGTTCGCCCCGCTGGTAGACGAGTACAAGATGGACATCACTTACGAAGAGGCCAAAGCCAGAGTGCTTGACAGCCTGGAGCCGCTCGGACAGGATTACCTGAAGGTGCTGCAGGAAGGCTTCGAGGAAGGCTGGATCGATGTCTACGAGAATGAAGGCAAGCGCAGCGGCGCATACAGCTGGGGAGCTTACGGTACCCACCCTTACGTCCTGCTCAATCATAAGGACAACCTGAACAGTATGTTCACACTGGCCCACGAGATGGGTCATGCGCTGCATTCTTATTACTCGGATACGAATCAGAAGTACCGTGACGCCCAGTATACGATCTTCCTGGCAGAAGTCGCTTCTACGCTTAACGAAGCGCTGCTCATGCATTATATGCTTGAGAAATCGACTGACCCCAAGGAGAAAATGTACCTGCTCACCTACTATGCCGACCAGTTCCGCACCACGGTGTTCAGACAGACCATGTTCGCCGAGTTCGAGATGCTGGTGCATGCGAAGGCGGAAGCCGGCGAGTCGCTCACGCCGCAGGAGCTGTCCGCGATCTACTACAACCTGAATAAGAAATATTATGGCGAAGGCATGGTTGTCGATCAGGATATCGAGATGGAATGGGCTAGAATCCCGCACTTCTACACAAGCTTCTATGTGTACAAATATGCGACCGGCTTCTCCGCTGCAACCAGCTTCTCGAAACAGATTCTGGATGAAGGGACACCGGCTGTTGAGCGCTATCTCGGCTTCCTGAAGAGCGGTGGAAGCGACTACTCCATTAATATCCTGAAGAAGGCTGGCGTGGATATGTCCACCTCCGAGCCGATTAGCCAGGCTATGAGCGTGTTTGAAGACTTGATTGGACAGATGGAAGAGCTCACGAAGAATCAATAAACGGCTCCTTACCGCCGTACACAAAATAACCGCCGCTGCGGCTTGACGAAGAATGCGTGAACGCATTGCTTGCCAAGCCGCAGCGGCGGTTTTATTCTCTTATAAAATATGCTGCCGCTTACTGGCAGCCAGCCGTGGCGGTGCAGGTTAGGACGTATGCTCCCGGTTCTCAGCCGTATCCGGCTTGCAGCCATAGCGGAACAGCCGTACGGCAAAGCCCGTTCGCTGTGCCAGATCCTGCTCCGAGAATGCCGGATTGAACAAAATATCCATCTTAAACACATCCAATATGCCAATGAATGATTTGGCATGAAGCCAGCTGTCTGTTACCCCATGCTCTTCAAGCATGGCCGCAATCATCCTGGTGTAGGCACTAATGAATGCATACATCGTATCCATCAGCTTCTGATCCCGGTTCGGCGTATGGAAGAAAAGCCTTGTGTAGTCCCTCACACTGTAGTAGTAGCCTAAATGGTGGGAGGCAATGACCTGCAGCTTATCTTCCAAAAAACCTGCCGCTTCAAGCTTCGGTCCAAGCTGCTCAAGGAAACGGTCAAAGTCCCGTTTGGTTACCGCTGTAAAGAGTTCTTCCTTGCTTGTAAAGTATAAATATAATGTCCCTTTGGCAATACCAGCCTCATCAGCAATTTCCGACATCTTCGTCTCATAAAAACCGCTCGATCCGAAGAGACGGAACGCCGCATCCAGAATCACTTCCAGCTTATCTCCATGCGCGGCGCTCACGCTCCATTCCCCCTCTTATCGTCCTTGCTTCGCTGCCGTCCCTCCTTCAGCCAAGCGCTGTTCACGACGGTGTTCACGATAGTAGGCAAGCTCATAGATCACCGGCAGGAATACGACCGTAAGGAGTGTAGAAGTAGTCAAGCCGCCCACGACAACGACCGCAAGACCTCGTGAGATCAGACCGCCTTCAGGTGTCGAGAATACCAGCGGCAGCAGAGCGGCAATCGTCGCAATAGCTGTCATGAGGATCGGCCGCAGACGTGTCTTGCCCGATTCTACCAATGCATCGCGAATGGTCATGCCGCCATCCCGATTCTGGTTGATTCTGTCCACCAGGACAATCGCGTTCGTGACGACAATGCCGATCAGCATCAGCAAACCGATCATCGCACTCATGGACAGCGGCTCTCGCGCGATCACAAGACCAAGCAGAGCGCCAATCGGCACAAACAGCAGCGAAGTCATAATAATAAACGGCACTCTTGCCGCACCAAAGAAAATTAACATGGTCAAGTATACCAGACCGACTGCAATAATCATAGCAATCCCAATGTCGATAAAGGTTTGAGCGGTCTCATCACTGCCGCCGCCTGATTCAAGGGATACGCCTTCAGGCAAATCAAGCTGCTTTACTGCCTCCGTCACCTCTTCTGTGACGTTTCGCACATCATTGCCCTGTACCAGGCCGCTGACACGCGCGAATACTCGTTCATCCAGCTTCTGAATCGAAGTGTAGACTTCACTCTTATCAACATCCGCTACATCGCCAAGGCGTACCGCTCCCTGCTGCCCATACAGCATAAGATTGACCAGTTCATCCTTGTTCTCAAGAGGTTCTTTGTACTGCAGCAGCAACTCTTGCGTCTCTCCGTCCAGCCTGTAGCTGCCTGCCTCTACCGGCTTCGTTCGGTCACTGATAACGCCGAGAACCTGGTATGGGCTTAGACCCGCCTTCTGCATCTGTTCCCGGTTCAGTGAAACGGACCACTCCATCTGCTTCTCCTGCATATTATTCGTTATATTCTTCAGGTCATCCCGCTCTCTCATAATGGCTTCCACCTGGGCAGCGGCCGTCTCAAGCTTATCCAGATCATCCGAGAACAAATCAATATCCACATTGTTATTGGTCGGCGGACCGCCCGAAGCCTGCTCGCTGACCGTCACAAGTGTTCCCGGCGCTTCCTCCTCCGTGATGCTGAGCATCGTCTGTTCTACGGACTGGATCTCTGTGTCTATATCGGCTCCCTCTCCAAGCTCGATATAATATACCGCACGGTTAGGAGCGCTGGCTCCGCTGGCATAATCATAGCCGCCGATCGATACAAACCGCTTGCTGTACCGGTCCTCCGCCTCGCTCAGCTGCTGTTCAATTAATGCCGACACCTCGCCCGTCCTCTCCAGAGTAGTGGAAGGGGGAAGCTCAACAGATGCGTTGATAATCTTCACCTTCTCATTCGGAAGAAAGACGAATCCCACATTACTGAATGCGTAAAGGATCCCCGAGCCGGCTAACAGCAGAATGGCTGCCCCAATCACAATAAGCTTACGGCGAAGCCCGAACCGGATCAGGCTTTCATACCATCGAACGTATAACGGCTCTCGGGTACTCTCCTGGAGCTTCAGGAATGACATGCGAGCCAGTACCGGCACAACTGTAACGGCAACGATAAGGGAGGCCAGCAGCGCAACCACGACAGTCAGCGCAAATGGCAGGAAGAATGCGCCTGTGATCCCGCCGACGAGGCCAAGAGGCAGGAATACAACTACCGTCGTAATGGTGGACGAGAGAATCGCATTGATCATTTCCTTCGTCCCGCTCTCCGTTATTAATGACCGGTCAGCATCCGGCTGCTGCCTCATTTTCCGGTATATGTTCTCAATTACGATAATACTGTCATCTACTACCCGGCCAACCGCCACCGCCATCCCTGCAAGGCTCATCACATTAAGTGTATAGCCCCACCACTTCAGGAATATAGCCGCGATCAGAAGAGACAGCGGAATAGACAGCACAGCGATGAGCGTTGCTCTGATATTTCGCAGGAAGACAAGAACAGTCAGGGCCGCGAACAGCGCACCGAACAGTCCTTTGGAGACCAGTTCGCTAATAGAGCTCTTGATCGTTTCCGACTGGTCGAAAATCATAACGTATTCGATCTTGTCGCTGTAACGCTCCAGAGCCGAGATCACTTCATCCGCGACTTCCACCGTGTTGGCATCCTGCTTCTTGTTAATGAGCATAGCCACAGCCGGATTGCCGTTATAGCGTGCAAGCTCCTCCCTCTCCTGCACAGCAGCGATATCAGCAATGTCTGACAGCTTCACTGTTTGCCCGGTCAACGGTGAAACAATCGACAAGCTCTCCAGTTCACTCAGCTTCTCCAGCCGCTGCTCAACATGAATTGGAACTATGACGGACTCTTCCGTAAGCGCTCCTGCCGGAAAGGAAAAGAATGAACCCGCAATCGCCTCCTGAATATTCTTCAGCATTATACCGCTGCTTGCCGCTGCTTTATTGTCCACGGTAACCTGAAGATACTGCTCCTCGGCGGCGGACAACGCAACCGAATTGACTCCGGCAATCTTCTGAAGCTCGGGTTTTAGCACTTCTGTAACCCAGCTTTCACCCGATGCTGAATCCTTGGCGAACAGTGCCAGGTTGAGCACTGGAATGGAAGAGAAGGAAAACCGGCTTACAGCGGGCTCCTGGACTTCCTCCGGCAGTTCAGCTGCACGAATACTGTCACTGACCTGCTGTGTGATCTGTTCCATATCCGCCCCAATCGGGAAGCTGAGCTGTATGCGTGACACGCTTTCGAGCGATTGACTGGTCATCGACTTAAGCCCCTCTGCCCCTTTCAGCGCATCCTCCAGGGGGGCGGTTACCCTGGCTTCAACATCTGCTGCAGATGCTCCAGGGTACACAGCGGTAACCGACAGCTGCGGAAACTCAATATCCGGCAGCAGATCTGATTTCAGGGACAGGAAGCTGTATACACCCCCACCGATCAGCAGCATGGCGATAATCATAACAGCCACCGCATTTTTCAAGCTGAACTTTGTCAAAAACGACATTAGGCTCTCCACTCCCATCTTGATCTCTTTGTCCTTACACAGCTTGTAGTATCAACCTTTCTCAATGACTGACCAGTTAGTCATTTTGAGTATAGATTTATTGTATAAGGTTTGTCAATGCTTATTTTGGGGACTGGCTGGAGTGTGTTAAGCCGTCCGGCAGCCAAAAAAACACGGCTTCCTTGTCCCGTGACATGGAAGCCGTATAATGCCGGTAACCTATAGTATTCTGCTCGCATGCAGCGGATCCCCTGCTTAGAACGAGGCCGCCAGCATGCCGATTCCCGCTCCAACCAGACCGGCGAGGCAGGATGAAGCAAAATTGACCACATCGTTGTTCATCCACTCGAAGCCGCGTATCTTGGCCGTAGCTGTCCGGCAGTGCAGCTGGCTCTCCGTCTCCAACCTGCATACACTGCACCGGTAAATAGCCTGGACAGAAGCACCGAGCAGGGAGTCCGCGACAGCTCCCGCAGTACCGGCAGCTGCCGCTGCAGCGGCAATCACAGCCGGATGCAGGTTATATGCGGCAGTTCCGCCGAGAGGCATAAGCAGGAACGCCACAATACCGATGAATAAGGCTCCAGCCACAGCAGCTGACGTTCCGAGCAGCGTTACAGCTCCGCTTGTACCTGGCTCGACCTCCCGCCAGCCCAGCAGCATTCGGGGCTTGGAACGGCTCAGCGCACCAATTTCAGTCGCCCACGTATCCGCATTGACAGCCGCCATAACACCTATAAATCCAAACACGAGCAGCGGATGCGGATATAGGGCATGCACGGCGCACAGCAGCAGTCCAAGTCCGCCGTTAGCCCAGACCTGTACGGCATCTCTGCCCCCGCTCTTAGCATACTTCGCTTCCGCCTTTGCCTTCCGTCTATGCTTCCGCTTCCACTTGGACCAGAACGTGCTGGAGAGGAAGAAGGCAATTAGCAGGCCAAACCATACGGGGCCTCCAAGCGTGACATAAGCTGTACCCATTACTGCAGCAGCCCACGCCCCTGATGCTGTCAGGGCGGCTTTGCGATATGCCGCATATCCGATCAGTCCGCTCCCAAGAAGCGCGCAAACGGCCAGCACAATTGGATCATCCAGTATTCCTCGCATCTCATACACCTGCCTTTGATAATTTGCTGCATTCTTCCCGACCAATTAATCAGCCAAAAAATGGAACAGCCCGGAGCGGACACTTGTCCGCTTCCGGGCTGCTGA
Source organism: Paenibacillus sambharensis (assembly GCF_003233845.1). Classification (GTDB taxonomy): domain Bacteria; phylum Bacillota; class Bacilli; order Paenibacillales; family Paenibacillaceae; genus Paenibacillus_I; species Paenibacillus_I sambharensis. The sequence goes on along the minus strand of NZ_QKRB01000043.1, from coordinate 214,411 downwards.
ATGGGATCATGTCGTCTTCTTGCGGAAGAAGGACAGAAAGCCCCGTCTGCGCGGCGGTATTTCCTCCTGAAAGGCCGCTTCCCAGCGGTTCGGGTAATTGGTACAAATCATGATATCCTGATCCATCCGGGCCAGCTCGCGCATTCTAGCCGGATTATTCACCGTCCATGCCATCACTTCAAGCCCCGCAGCCCGGAACTCCTTCATACGTGCCGTATTCAAGTTCTTATGTCCAATCGACAAGAAACCTGCATCCAGCCTCTTCAATTCCTCAATCAGTCCGGATGGCGCTCCGTCGATGATCAGACCGGTTGTGACATCCGGGGATAATTCACGGATCGCGCGCAGAGACAATCCGTCAAAAGAAGTAATGACAGAGTCCTCGGTGCGTCCCATCCGGTGCAGCAGCTCGACAACCGCCCGTTCCATGCCGGGATACCGGCCGCGGTATGTCTTCAGCTCAATATTAAGTCGGCATCTGCCTTCTGTGATACTCAGCACATCCTCAAGCCGGGGAATCGTCTCGCCTTCAAACATGGGATTGAACCAGCTTCCGGCGTCCATCGCGTTCAGGCTGTGTGCATCGAATGCCCCTACTCTTCCCCTCCGCCCGGTTGTCCGGCGCAGCTTCTCATCATGGATAACCACTGGAATACCATCGCTGCTCAGCTGCACATCAAGCTCAATCCAATCCACGAACGGATAAGCAATTGCTTTCTTCATTGCAGCCATCGTATTCTCCGGAGCGAGCCCTGATGCCCCCCGGTGTGCAACACACCTGATATTCATATGAGCCCTCTCCCCCTTATCATCACCCCGCCATGACAGTCATGGCGGTCTGTTTATTTAGCCGAAATCCGGCCGTTCTCGTCAATCGCAGCATTAAATGAAATCGACTCCACCCACTTCAGCAGCTTCCTCGCTTCTTCTCCTTCAAGCGGAGCGGGCTGTGAGTTCTCCGCCTTCATCGGATGGAGCTGCAGCTCGCAATGGCCCGAACGGCTGCACACTGCATCCAGAACACCTGTATCTCTCGTCTTGAGCGTATTCGTCATATTAAATATAAAATTACCCAGACTATAGGCAATCCACTTGCCCTTGTACTGCTCGAAGCCCTGAAGAACATGCGGATGGGAGCCAATCACAAGGTCTGCACCCGCATCAATGTAGTCGCGCGCTAGACGCTTCTGTGTATCTACCGGAAAATCCTTCTTCTCCTCGCCCCAATGGACCATGACGACGATCAAATCATGCTCAGCCCGTGCCCGCTTGATGGCCGCAACAGCCCTTGTAGAATCATAGCTCTCCGCTACCCCAGCACGGTTCTTGTCCGCCTTCCACTCTCCAACGGGAACAACACGTGTCACACCAAAATAAGCGATGCTGAGTCCTTTGGCCTCCAGTACAGCGGGTGCAAACGCCTCAGTATCATTGCGTCCCCCGCCCATGTTCGGCAGTCCTGCATCACGCAGATGGTCAATCGTGTCGAGAAGCCCCTCTACCCCTTGATCCAGGGTATGGTTATTGGCGAGACTGACAACGTCGAAGCCAGCATCAACCAGCGATGGCACCAGGTCAGGATGTCCCTTGAATACATACTGCTTATCTTCAGCGGGTACCCCCCGTGTCGTGATCGGGTTTTCCAGGTTGGCTGCTGTAAGATCGGGCTCCTGCAGGTAAGGCAGAGCCTTCTGATATGGATAATCCATACCTTTATTACGCATGAGCTTCTCGACCGATGCGGCGAGCAGAATATCGCCGACAAAAGCCAGGCGAACCTTGGTGCCATCATCCTCGACCTGGGGAGCTGAGACCTCCAAATCTGGAGAAGAGGTATCCTGTGCTGGCAATGCAGGCCCTGAATCGGTGCCGGACTCCCCATCGGCAGTTGATTCACTTGATTCACTGCCGTCACCCGTGCTGGCATTACCCGACAATGCTCCGTCCACAACCTTATCCTGCCCTGGGGGCACGCTTTGCTGATCATCAGCCGGTCCTTTGCCGGGAGGGTCATTCTGTTCCGCTTCCCCGCCGCTCTGGCCTGCGTTCCCTGCAGGATCTATACCTTGCTGGCCAGCTGTCTGGCCGGAAGCTTCTGCTTCCGTATTGCTGTTCCCAGAGCTGCCTAATCCGCCGCCGGTGGTGAGGAATACGGCCGCCATCACGAGAATTGCAGCCAGCATAATGCCATTCCATATCATGAGACGCTTGAAGCGTCTTGACCTCCGCTTGCGTTCACCGCTGCGGGCTTCTTGTCGTGACACATACATATGGGATAATAACTCCTTTAAGTTCATGATTAAAGATCGCTCTCCCATTATAGCAGGAAACACTTAATAGGCGTTAAGGCACCAAGAGAAACCTCAGGATATTTATAAAAAATTTAGCAAATGAAATACACTCCCGGTACCGTGCTTCCATTGTACAAACCAGGAAGCACAACCGGGAGTGCTGCTTTGCAAGCTATAGATAGATGCCAGTATTTCATTCACGGTGCTTTCTGTGTTGATATCTATCTGAGTCTATCAGCCTTTCAGTTCATCCAGTACAGAGAAAGCGGTATCGCGAGCCTGACGAATGCAGTCAGGCAGACCGACACCTTCAAAGGCAGCGCCAGTCGCCCACACGCCCGGCAGCTTCTCCGCGAGCCGTCCACGGAAAGCCTTGTACTGCTCAACATGGCCGACCGGATACTGGGGCATAGAATGACGCAGCCGCGTAATCTCTGTAAAGATAGGCTCCGCCTTGATATCGAGAATCGAACGAATGTCCTTCAGCACAGCTGCTGTAAGCTGCTCATCCGGGAGCTCAACCGCTGCTTCTTCGCCTGATCGGCCAACGTAGCAGCGCAGCAGCACCTTGTCATCTGGCGAGGTGTGCAGCCATTTGGTCGATGTCCAGGTACAGGCGGTAATAACCTTCCCCTCTGTTCTTGGTACAAGGAACCCAGACCCGTCAAAGGTCAGCCCGAATTCCTTCTTGTCAAAGGCCAGCACAACATTGGCAACGGAAACATAACGGATATCGTCGAGCTCCTCCGTATCCAGGTGAGGCTTCAGCAGCGGAGCAGCCGAGAAGGCTGGAGTCGTAATGATGACCGCATCCGCATCCAGGTGCACACCGTTATCCAGCTCCACCTGATACCGCGGAGCCCGCTGTCCTTCATCTGCAGATGACCCGCCCCGCTTGTGGATACGAACGGCCTTTCGCCCAAGCTGCAGATCGACATGCTTAAGCTGCTCCTCCAGTGCCTCGGTGACCGTCGCTAGACCGTTGCGGAAGGTCAGGAAGGTAATGTTCCGGTACTTAGCCGGTGTCCCTGCCGATGCTGAGGGAGATTTGCGGCTGGCTCTCATGCCGCGAATGAGGCTGCCATGCTTGCGTTCTGCCTCACGAAATTGCGGAAATGTAGCACGAAGGCTTATCTTATGAAGCTCTCCCGCATAGATGCCGGCCAGCAGCGGTTCCGCGATCTTCTCCACTACCTCGCCGCCCAGCCTGCGCTCAAGGAAGCCGCCAATCGATTCATCCTCATCGCCCTTTCGGGCGGGCATTACAAAATCCATTCCAGCCCTCAGCTTGGCCTTCGGGGACAAGAGCCCTGTCTTGACGAACGGCATGACTTCCGTTGGCACGCCAAGAACCAGTCCGGGCGGCATCGGATGCAGCTTGCCCCGGTTCAAGATATACGTCTTCTTGGCGGCCGGGTTGATGGGCACAAGCTCATCCTCCAGCCCTAAGTCCACGGCCAGGTCAATCATCGGCTGCTTACGGGCAAGGAAGGAGTCGGGGCCCTTCTCAATCACGAAGCCCTCCTTGCGGAGGGTGTTAATTTTCCCGCCTAATGAACCTGCCGGCTCAACAATCGTTACCTGCACCGTTCTTCCCTGCTCCTTGGCCTTGCGGGATAAATAAAAAGCGGAGCTCAGACCGCTGATCCCTCCGCCAATAATGACAACCTGATCAACATGCTCTGTTCCCCGCATAACACTAATCTCTCCCGTTCCTTGCTGCCATAACAGATTCAGCCAGTGCTTCCATGTAAAACGGATCTGTATTCAGCATTTCGATTCGTTCAAAATGTATACCAAGGTTCTTCGCGAATGCCTTGGCTTCAATATCCAGATCATACAGCACTTCAAGATGGTCGGATACAAAACCGATCGGCGCCGACAGGATATACTTGACGCCTTCTGTCTGCAGGCTCTGCATCGTATCCAGAATGTCCGGGCCAAGCCAAGGTTCATGCGTCCGCCCCGCGCTCTGCCAGGTGAACTGCCAATCGGAAACTCCTGCCGCTTCTGCTACCGCTTCCGATGTGGCCAGCAGCTGCTTGACGTAAGGATCGCCCATCTGCAAAATTCTCTCCGGAAGGCTGTGCGCGCTGAAGAGCACCTTCACGTCCGCCGGCCGCACCTCTTCACCGAACAGCTTCAAGGCGGTCTTCACACGGTCAGCCAGTGCCGCAATCAGCTTGGGATGCAGATGATACTCTTCGACAGAAGCAAGCTTCAGTCCCTTAGCTTCCGCGGTTTCCTTGGCACGCTTGATATAGCTGCCTACACTCATAATGGAATAATGCGGCGCCAGTACGATGCCAACCGCTTCACGGATTCCATCGGCTGCCATCTCTTCTACACCGTCTTCAATGAAAGGCTTGGCGTGCTTTAAGCCCTGATAGCATTTATATGTACCAGGCGCGAGCCTATCCAGTACTTCCTGCAGACCCTGCACCTGACGGTCCGTATTCTCCCTGAGCGGGAATACGCCGCCAACTATCGCTTCGTACCTCTCAGTCAGCTCTGCGAGCTGTTCGGGAGAAGGCGGATTACCCCGCCGGATGTGGGTATAATACGGTTCAATATCCTCCATGCTGACTGGTGTACCGTAAGACATGACCAGCACGCCAATCTTGCTGCTATTAGTTCCTGCCATGATCTGCAGCCCCCTTCCCAGTTGTCTGTTCTGCTATGGCCTGCTCCGAATAACGATGAATAAATTCGGTCAGCTGCCGCAGCTTATCCAGTGATGCTTCCGGATACAGGCCGTGCCCCAGATTGAACACATAGCCCGGCTGCTGGATGCCATAGTCGATAATCTTCTTCGCTTCCGCCTCAATCACTTCCATCGGAGCCTCAAGAAGCACGGGGTCCAGGTTGCCTTGAACGGCAAACCGGTTCTCAAGCCGTCTTCTACCTTCAGGAATGGAGACCCGCCAGTCGAGCCCGATCACATCCGCCTTCAGTCTGCCGAGCTTAGGCAGCAGTTCACCCGAGCTTACACCAGGAAAATAAATGTTCGGCTGCGGCAGATCGCTCAGCGATTCAAAGATACGGGAAATTGTCGGCAGCACGAAACGCTCGAAATCATCCGGAGCCAGTGCACCCACCCAGCTGTCGAACAGCTGGAAAGCCTTCCCGCCGGCCTGCATATGTGCCCGCAGATACGTAATGACCATGTCTCCGAGCTTGTCCATCAGCATGAACCAGACGTCAGGCTCTCCATACATCATGGCCTTGGTGCGCAGATAGTTCTTGGATGGCCTGCCCTCAATTAGATAGCTGGCAATTGTAAAAGGCGCACCCGCGAATGTTATCAGCGGAACCTCCAGCTCCTTGTCCAGAATACGGATCGTCTCCAGTATGTGAGGAAGATCGCCCTCCACATCAATCGGCTTCAGCCGCTCCACATCCGCTCTGGAGCGAATCGGGTTGGCAATAACCGGACCGATATTCTGCACGATATCAAAGTCGATGCCGATTGAACCCACCGGGTTCATAATGTCTGAATATAAAATGGCCGCATCCACACCGAGCTTGCGGATCGGCATCATTGTCACTTCAGCGGCTAGTTCAGGCTGCTTGCAGATCTCAAGCAGCGAATATTTTTCCTTGATCTTACGGTAGTCGGGATCATAACGACCCGCTTGGCGCATGTACCAGACGGGTACACGATCGACGCTTTCTTTCCGGCATGCCCGGATAAAACGGTCGTTATAGCTCATTCGCGCTCCCCATTTCTCTCTTTATACCTTCGTTACCATTATGCCCTTTTTGCAGTGGGCTAACAACCGCCGCCCGAAAAGTGTCTATGACAATACTTTGACAAATAAAACTAGCAGTGATAATAGTTATCACTGCTAGAGAGCTGTATTAAGATTTGCACGCTGCACCCAGCTTATCGGGCTCTGGAAGCAGATTGCTCAAGTCAGGCATATGCTCCAAAACGCCGCGGATATAGGGCTTATCCTCTACGGTCAGCGAGTAGTACACCCACTGCCCCCTCCGGCTCTCGGACACAAGGCCGTGGGATTTCAGCTTGCGCAGATGCTGGCTGATGCCCGGCTGCGACACGCCCAGAATGTCGACGAACTCGCAGACGCACAGATCCCGCGTCTTGAGCAGGGTCAGGATGGTCAGGCGGGTCTTGTCGCCGAGCATCTTCAGTTTATCTGCAATATCGTTTAATTGTTCCATTCGCCTAACACCTCCACCTCTGTCCACCGGGCAGGCTTGCAGCGGATCGCTTAGCTGCCCTGCGCAGGATACAGCAGCTCAAGCGCCTCCCGCTGCTTGGGCTTCACGTTCAGCACCGGCCTTCTGCTCTTGGCCTGCTGCTCCGCTTCCTCCAGCGAACGGCTGAGCCCCAGCTTCAGCAGGGTTCCGACCGCTACCGCTCCCGTTCTACCCTTGCCGCCGCCGCAGTGAAAGCCGACCTTCTCGCCTCTGTTATAGGCATCGATTACCTGATCGATTGCGGTCTTCAGCTCCTCGGCCTGCACCTCAGCTGCCTCATCGCTTAAGCCTGCTTTTATCCACTTTACGTCATCCGACGGATAAGCGCAACCTGCCGCCTCCTCACGCAGATCGACAATCACGCTTACCCCTTCGCGCTTCACCATATCTTCTACATCCTTGGCTCCGCCCATGTAAATGCGGTTGTCGACCAGGCTGTCATAGGAACGTTCTGAACTCATGAAGCTGTCTCCCCTCTTGGCCGGCAGATATAACATCCTTCCGCATATACTGCCCGGCTTCTTCTTTACTTGCCTTCCTTAACAAACGTCTCAATTCGCGACTTAATGGAATCCCGCACCTGCCGGAACTGGGTCATTATTTCCTCTTCCGTGCCTGTCGCCTTCGCCGGATCATCGAAGCCCCAGTGCCATTTTACAACATCCTTATTGGTAATTACCGGACAATGCTCATCCGCGTGGCCGCACAGGGTAATGACGTAATCTGCGCGGTTCAGCAGCTCAGGGTTAATCACATCCGAGCTGTTGCCGCTGATGTCCACGCCCGCTTCCTTCATCACTTGTACGGCTCTTGGGTTAAGACCGTGTGCTTCAAGGCCCGCACTCTTCACTTCGTATTGATCACCGCCAAGCTCATTCAGGAAGCCGTCCGCTATCTGGCTTCTGCAGGAGTTGCCTGTACACAGGAAATAGACAAGTTTCTTGGTCATTGTAAAATTCCTCTCTTCTATTAGTATTGTGAAATGCTAACAACGCTGTATCTATTCTTTACTACGCAACGATTAGCAGCCAGAAGTATAATCCGGCTAATGTGATGACCAGGGTCGGAACCGTCAGCACAATGCCAATCTTGAAATAGTAGCCCCAGCTGATCTTAACGCCCTTGCGCGACAGAACATGCAGCCACAGCAGCGTGGCCAGCGAGCCGATTGGCGTAATCTTCGGACCCAAATCCGAGCCGATCACATTCGCATAGATCAATGCCTCGCGGATCACACCGCTTGTATTAGTCGAATCGATTGCCAGCGCATCTATCATAACCGTCGGCATATTGTTCATAACCGAGGACAGGATGGCCGCTATAAAGCCCATTCCCATCGCAGCCGCAAACAACCCTTGATCAGCAACCGCCTGGATCAGTTCGCCCAGCATGTCGGTCAACCCGACATTGCGGAGTCCGTAGACGACAACGTACATGCCAATTGAGAACACAACAACCGCCCAAGGGGCTCCCTTGATCATCTCCCAGGTCTGAACCGCCGGACTGAGTCTGGCAAACCAAATAAAGACCAGGGCAACAACCCCCGCTATGATGGACACCGGTACATTGATGAACTCGCTGGCCAGGTAGGCAGCCAGCAGCACACCCAGGATCAGCCAGGACAGCTTGAACAGTCTTGGATCACGGATGGCTTCAGCCGGCTTCTTCAAGGAAGCCGCATCGTAATCCGCCGGTATGTCCTTGCGGAAAAACAGGTACAGCACCGCGAGGCTCGCCAGAATCGAGAACAGATTGGGAACGACCATCCGGCTCGCATATTCCACGAAGCCGATGCCGAAGTAGTCAGCAGAGACGATGTTCACCAGATTGCTTACGATAAGCGGCAGTGATGCGGTGTCCGCAATGAAGCCGCTCGCCATAATGAAAGGCAGAATCATCCGTTCCCGGAAATTCAGCGCCCGCACCATCGCCAGAACAATCGGCGTCAGGATCAGCGCAGCCCCGTCATTGGCGAACAATGCAGCTACTGCGGCACCAAGCAGCACCACGTATGTAAACATCCGCCGGCCGCTGCCTCCCGCGAGCCTTGCCATATGCAGAGCCGCCCACTCGAAGAATCCAATCTCATCGAGAATAAGCGATATAAGTATGACGGCTACGAAGGCAAGTGTGGCGTTCCAGACGATGCCCGTTACCGTGCCCACATCCTGCAGCGATACGACCCCGAACAGAAGGGCAAGCACAGCTCCCGCAGAAGCGGACCAGCCGATATTCAACCCCCTCGGCTGCCAGATGACAAATGTCAGTGTCACCACGAAAATTATAATGGCTAAAGCAGTCATGTTTCCCTCCAAATTCACCATGCGGCATGCATGTCTCCTATGTTTGTGTTCGGCCATAACACTATGTAAGCATATAATTATTCGCTAATATTGTAAAGCTATTTTTATCTCTTAGAGATCCTCGCTAAGTTCATCTATCCCATCCTCATATAGATCAATATAGAGATGCCCCTGTCTGTCGCACTGGGCCAGGTAAACGTCTTCAACCCGGATATCTCTCTCCTTCAGCTTCGTCAGCACCCACTTCCGGCTAAACCCGGTGAACGACAGCGTGGAGTCCATGATTTTACCGTCCAGTATGATCTCGAAAGCAAGGCCCTCTGACTCAGCTTCCAGCCCTAGGTCTCTCACGGTGACAGGCCGATTCTCCCGCTTCAGCATAACATTGAATTTACCGCTTGGCTCTATAACGGCAAAATCCACCTCCCGAGTATGGAAAATATCCTTGTTCCGCAGCAGCGACACCAGCTCTTCATTCGTAATTCTTTCCTTGCGCAGGTTACCCTCCAGAATCTTGCCTTCCCTGATCAGCACAGTTGGCGTACTCTCTACGATCATGCGCATCTTCCTGCTCTTGATCTGCATATATTCCAAGGCAAGCGGGATGGAGCCCCAAACAACCAGGGAGACAAGCCCAAGGTACCAATCCTTGCCAATCTCCAAGGACACATTTCCCGCCAAATCGCCTATTGTAATTCCGATTATGTATTCAAAGAAGGTCATTTGCGAGATCTGCCTTTTGCCCAGAATTCTTGTTAGTACAAACATGAAGACAAGCGCTATTAACGATTGAATGATGACTTTACCCCAGATTGGCATCGCCGGCTGTCCCTCCTCGATGTGCTAATTGTTAGCTTGCCCAGCAGGTACAATTTCATGAACGGCCAATCCTTGGGTAATGGCATATGAGAAGATCACAGGCCGGAGTGGTATACTGGTATAACTAGAGAGAGAAAGGCAGGTGCGGCACGATGGAACAATGGAAAATCAATCTGCTCGTGCTGTGGATTGGACAGTTTCTGGTGCTTGCCGGGATGACGATGATCATCCCTTTTTTGTCCCTGTACCTTCAGCAGGATTTCGGTCTCACTGACGAGCATGAAATTGCGACCTGGGCGGGAATTATTTTTGCGGGGAATTTTGTGACTTCATTTTTGTTTCAACCGCTGTGGGGAAAGCTGGCTGACCGTTACGGCCGGAAAATCATGCTGCTTCGATCGGGCTTTGGCATGGCAGCTGTCATGGTGCTGATGGGCTTCGCCCAGCTGCCCTGGCATCTGCTGGCGCTTCGGATGCTGAACGGCACTATCTCGGGCTTCAGCCCAGCCTCGGTCGCGCTGGTATCGGCCACCACACCGAAGGATAAGATGGGCTTTGCCATGGGTATGGTCCAGTCGGGTGCCATCGCCGGTACGATCATGGGACCGTTCATCGGAGGCCTGCTCGCCGATGCAGTAGGCTTCAGGCCTATCTTCTATATTACCGGCACCCTGCTGTTCCTCGCGTCGCTCTCAGCGATGCTTCTGGTGAAGGAGAATTTCGACCGGGCCAAGGCGAAGGCAGCCCCACAGATTTCCGTGCTGCAAGGCTTTAAAGAAATTAGCCACATTCCACAGCTGACTGCCTTGTTCGCTGTAACATTCATGATTCAGTTTGCGTTGATGAGCCCGATGCCGCTCATTCCGCTGTATGTGCAGCACCTGCACGGCACGGCTGAAAATCTGGCCTTCTGGGCCGGTTTTGTCGGTTCGGTAACCGGCCTGTCCAACATGATCGCCTCTCCGCTGCTTGGCCGGATCAGCGACCGCATCGGCGCTCAGAAGGTGCTGGGTGTCAGCCTGATCGGTGCGGCAATCATGTTCATCCCCCAAGCCTTTGTCGGTGAAGTGTGGCAGCTGCTTATAGTCCGTTTCGCGCTTGGCATCTTTCTGGGAGGACTTATCCCAAGCGTAAATGCCCTTATCCGGCGGTATACGCCAGACGGCATGGAAAGCCGTTCCTACAGCTTCAACAGCAGCACGCTTAGTCTCGGCAATGTTGTCGGGCCGATTGTCGGCGGCCTTATCTCCGGCTGGATCGGCATAGAAGGCGTCTTCCTGGTTGCTGCTGTTCTGCTGTTCATCAACGCCCTATGGGTAAGAGCCGTCGTAATCGGCAAGAAGGAGCTGTCCCCGAGGTCCTGACAGACCCCGGAGCAGCTCCTTCTGCTCTTAACTTAACCCTTGACAACAGCCAGCGCAAGACCGTCATAGGCCGGAAGTATGGTGCTGTCCAGCCGTTCATCCGCTGCAATCCGTTCATTGAACATACGCATGGCGCGCACGGAAGGCCCCTGCTTTTCCGGATTGCTGATGCGTCCTTTAAGAAACACATTATCCGCTGCAATAATAGCACCGGGAAGCGCAAGCTTCATGCACCATTCCAGATAATCCGGGTAACCCTCCTTATCCGCATCGATGAAGAAGAAATCATACCGCTTGCCGTCCCCGGCGAGCTCCGCCAGACTGTCCCTAGCGTCACCGATCAGGTAATTCACCTTCCCGCCAAGGCCTGCCGCGGTCATGTGTGCGTAGGCCACATCGACATATTCATGACGAACCTCCAGAGAGGTCAGCATGCCTCCCTCGCCCAGTCCTCGCGCAAGACAGATTCCGCTGTAGCCGCCAAGCGCCCCAATCTCCAATATGCTGCTTGCCCCTGACGCCCGGACAAGCAGGGTCAACAGCTTTCCATATGCCGGCGCGACCGAGATCGCCGGCATGCCTGCTGCCCGGATGCCTTCCTCCGCGCGCTGCAGGTCGGCATCGGGCGGGTACAGGCTTTCCGCGTAATGCTCCGCATTATGCACGGGTTATCCACTCCTTCGTTTGTCATTTCCTCCTGATTTGTCCTATACTAGATTGTAACTTTTCAAGGCTGCGGATACAACCGCGCCTTAATTCGACTGGGAAGCGGTGCGATTGCAATGATGAAGACAATTGAACTGATCGCCACATCACCGATGGGGCTTGAAGCTATAGTTGCCCGGGAGCTGCGCGATCTCGGGTATGAGCATGTTACCGTAGACAACGGCCGTGTCACATTCCGCGGCACCCCGGCCGACATCAGCCGCGCCAACCTTTGGCTGCGGACAGCAGACCGTGTCCTCGTCAAGATGGGTGAATTTGATGCCCTCACCTTCGACGAGCTGTTTGAAGGAACCAAGGCGCTGGATTGGCCGGACTGGATACCCGGCGATGCCGAATTCCCTGTGGAGGGCCGTTCGCATAAATCCCAGCTGTCGAGCGTGCCCGCCTGTCAGGGCATCGTCAAGAAAGCCGTTGTGGAGAAGATGAAGCAGCGCTACAAGACCGAATGGTTTCCGGAAGACGGGGCGCGTTACGTGATTGAGGTGTCACTCCTCAAGGACAGGGCGACACTGACACTCGATACGACAGGACCCGGCCTGCATAAGCGCGGCTACCGGAAGCTCGTAACGGAAGCGCCGCTCAAGGAGACGATGGCAGCGGCGATCATCATGATCAGCCGCTGGCGTCCGCACAGACCGCTGTACGATCCGTTCTGCGGCTCTGGCACCTTCCCTGTAGAAGCCGCCATGATCGGCTGGAACATCGCTCCAGGCCTGCGGAGAAGCTTCAACAGCGAGCTGTGGCCTATCATTGGCGAGCAGGCTTGGGAGCAGGCACGCGAAGAAGCTTATGATTTGGTGAAGGATGATATCCCGCTTGAGATCGGCGGCTCGGATATTGACCCCAAAGCGATTGAGGTCGCTGAAGCCTCCGCCAAGAAGGCCGGCTTCGCCAAAGAGCTCAAGTTCCATACGCTGCCTGTATCGCAGGTTAAGCTCGACAGCGATTACGGCTGCATCGTAACCAACCCGCCGTACGGCGAGCGGCTTGGAGATGAACGGGAAGCAGAGAAGACTGTCCGCTCTCTTGGGTTTACAGCCTCTGTACTGTCCACCTGGTCCGTCTTCGCCCTCAGTCCCGCCCGCTCCTTTGAGCACTATTACGGGAAGCCGGCCGACAAGAAGCGCAAGCTTTTTAACGGGCGGATTGAGTGCAATCTGTATCAATATCTGGGGCCCTTGCCCCCGCTTCCGAAGCAGGACGAGTCTCTCTAGACTCCCCTCGCGGACAGGTTCTTCCGGCGTTTATAAAACAACAGCCCATGGTGCATGATAACCGAACCGGGTTGTTGCGATATTGTAAACCAGGAAGGGACCACCGCTTATGCTGACGATGCTCATTTCTCCCGCACGCCAGGGTATCCGCTTCCTGTTCCGCTTCATGGAACGGGCTTATGCGCTGGACGTGCTGCTTTTTTTTGTGCTGATGCTCGCCAAGCTCTACCTGTTCGACCGCATGGTCCATGTACGGAATATGATGATGACGCCAACCGATGCCCTGGTTGCTGCAGCCACCCTTGCACTGCTCTGCTTCTGGACCGTTTGGCTGCCTTTCAGGGCCCGGCTGGCTGCGCTGACTGCACTCAACGTTCTGCTGACGATTGTATTGTATGCCGACCTCGTCTATTTCCGGTATTTCCAGGATCTTATATCGGTACCGGTTCTGCTTCAGGCTGGACAGCTTGGGGCGCTTGGCGAGAGCATCGGCGCCCTGCTGGATGTGCGCGATCTGCTGTACGCGGCAGATTGGCTGATTCTGATTCCGCTGACGCTGTACGCCGTATTCAAGAGAGACCGCTCGCCGGAAGGCCGGAGAATACGGCCAAAACGCTTAACAAGCGGCTTCCGGCCGCTTCGTTATGCCGCAGGAATCCTGCTGCTGACCGCAGGGATTACGTTCATCCATGTACCCGTCACCAAGGCTAAGAATACCTGGGCACAAGGGTTATTTACCGGCAACTGGTGGAACCTGTCCTTATACAATGTTACAGGTCTCTACGGTTTTCACGGATATGACACCTACCGCTTCATTACGCAGCAGTGGCTTGGCGGCAGGAGGCTGACAGATGAGGAAGCGGCGGCTTCAGCAGGCTGGTTCGAGGAACGCGGACTGCAGCGCAAGGCTGCCCAGCAGGACAAGCTCTTCGGCGCTTATAAAGGCCGCAATGTCATCATGGTACAGGGAGAAGCCCTGCAGAGCTTTGTGATTAACCATACGATCGAGGGCCGCGAGATTACGCCAAACCTGAACCGGCTGCTGAAGGAAAGCTGGTATTTCAACCGTTTCTACCATCAGGTAGCCCAGGGCCGTACTTCGGATGCCGACTTTGCCGCCCAATGCTCGCAGCATCCGCTGCAGAGCGGCTCGGTATTTTTCCGGCATGCAGACCATACCTTCGACTGTCTGCCGCAAACACTGCGAAATGCCGGGTATGGCACATCGGTCTACCACGCTTACGATGCCGGCTTCTGGAATCGCAACACCGTATACCGGAATATGGGCTATGACACGTTCTACAGCAAGAAGCATTACGAGATCGATGAGCCGCTCGGCTGGTCGCTTGGTGACCGCTCCTTCTTCCGTCAATCCGCCGAATGGATTGCGGGGCAGCAGCAGCCCTTCTATTCGTTCCTAATCACGCTCTCTAGCCATCACCCGTACAAGCTGCCCGCCGGTTATGAGAAGCTGGACGTTGGAGCCTACCGGAACACGCTCTTCGGTGACTACCTGCAGGCCATCCACTATCTTGACTCGGCACTGGGCCAGTTCATTGATTCGCTTAAGCAGAGAGGGCTATGGGACAGTTCCATCTTCATCTTCTATGGCGATCACGACAATTCGATCCGGGACTGGTCCAAATTCGAGAAGGTCATCGGACGCAAGCTGAACGAGGTGGACCGGTATCAGACACTGAAGCAGGTTCCGCTTGTTATCCATCTCCCCGATGGTGCCAAAGCCGGGACAGTAAGCCCGGAGATTGGCGGCCAGATTGATATCGCGCCTTCCATCCTGCATCTGCTCGGCATCGACAGCAGCAGCTTGGCGATGGCAGGGCGCCCGCTAACGACAGAAGAGCAGGCTTCCGGCCGAATGGTCGTGTTTCGAAGCGGAGCGTTCACAGATGGACGAATCTTCTACTTGCCGGCAGGCAGCAGTACCGTGCAGGGCTGCTTCCGGGCAGACAGCGGCGAGCCGCTGCCTACTGAGGATTGTAAAGAAGGACGCAAGGCCGCCGCTGATGAAATTACCCATTCCATGAATGTGGTAGAAGGTAACCTGCTGAAACGTATTCGAAGAGCGGATTAGCAATTTTGTTGAAGAACAAGGAATAAGAACAAGGGCTCTCTCCTGCCGGATTAATGTCCAGCCTGGAGAGAGCCCTTCGCTCAATCTAACTCGGTTAAGGTTTCTTGATAAATTGCTTAGCCTTCTCAATAACTTCGTCCTCGGTCGGTGCCTTCAAGTAGCGGCCGTTAATAAAAACAAACGCGTATTTGGCACAGGGACCGCAGTACGACTTGCAGCCAACCTTAATCTCGGCATCAGGCGCAAGCTTCTGCAGCTTGGGCAGAGCCGTCTTTACACGCATATGCTTGCATTTGTCACAAATTCGGATGTCGTTAGCCATAATTCCCCTTCATTCCGGCACGGCCGGCCTGCCGACCCTTATGATCAGTGGTCTCCGTGGTTGCCTTTGGTCGGATTCGTAATCGCGAAGCCTTCCTTCGGTACGTAAAAGTAGTCAATACGAACACCGTCGAGCATATCCTCACCCTTGGCAAGGAGCACGTCAATCCCTTTATCGGTAGAGACGATCTCATCGCCTTCCTTCGCATCATCAAGCGTCATGCCATAGTGGGCATGGTCGCCATGGGAATGCGTAATGTACACTCTCAGCTTCTTGCCCTCATTCTCAGGCTTGTTCAATTCTTCAAGCAGCACCTTGGCCGCGTTGCGTGAAATTTTGCATCTCATAACCTGTTCCAGCTCCTTCGTCAGCACCATTCATTAGAGAACACTGCACCATCATCAATAAGTAAATCTTCTTCATTGTAATGAATTGGCACCCGAAGTTCAACTGCCGCCTGGGACATTCGGATATTTCGATTCGGCGCGCCGGGTAAACCATTCCGCAGCGAACATAGTCACAGCAATATCATCCACAGGGACAAATGGCATAACATCAGGCAGAACCCAATATAACGCCACAGGCAGCAGAAACAGCAGCTTGTCCGCCGGCTTCACCAGCGGTGAGCGAATCAACCGGTAAATACGCACAAATACATGCTTCCAATGGCGCAAAGAGAGCAGTGACCGTTTACGTGCCATCCTCATCCCTCCTTTGCGCCATTATAGCATAAGCGCCCGCCGCCCTGCATATGAGACTGCCTGGCCTTACTCCGCAGTCATGACTTCCAGCAGCAGAGGTGCCATCTCATCATAAATATCAGCGAACTGCGATAAAGGGAGCGGATTAACGCCATAACCCGCCTCAATGGTAAATCCGGGCCTTCTGAACTCCTGGATGAACCAATCCTTATAACCGGCATCGCTTCCGGTCAGCTTGACCGGACGGTAGCCGCTTACCATGCCAAGCCTTGCGGCAAGCTGCTCGGTGCCAGGCGGTTCCATGTCCCGGTAGTTCCAATAAATCTCCTGGCCCTGGGTATGCAGCGCAAGCACGACATCGAACTGCTCCCGGCGTGCGAGCTCAGCGATTGCAGCGGCCTCCGGTTCGCTTAGCGGAGCTGTACCCGGATAGTCTCGCGGACCAGGCCCCTCCGTACCGCGCCTTGCACACTCTTCCTCCCAATGAGCAGGAAACTGGTCATTCAAGTCCACCCCGCGTATATTCGATTTCCAGCGAAAGAAACGGGGAGAATACCGATTCCACTTCAGCAGGCTCTCATAATAAGGGTGGGACGGTGTTACACCCTGCTGGGCCAGCTCCACGCCATCTGGATTCACCATGGGCGCGACAACGAGCTGGCAGCGGCGGAGCAGCGCTTCCGGTTCGAAGCCGCGATATGTCTCTCCAAGCGAAAGCGCCCGGGCAAGGTCTTCAATACAAGTCATCGCTACCAGCGAAGTAATCCATTCATTCGCATGAAATGCGGCGTTAACATGAATGCGGCGCTTCCCCGTACCCAGCCTGATGTAACAGAGAGGCTGCCCCAGCACACTGCTTCCATATTCCCCGATCTCAAGGAAGGGATATAAGGCTTTAAGCCGGCCAAGATCGCGCACGAGCTGGCGGGGTCCGTATTCTTCATTAGCTTCTACAATTCTGCCGCTCATACCCGGCGGAATCGTTACCAGCTGCCCAGGAAGCAATGCCTGCGGATTGAGATAGGGGTTAAGAGCCATGATCCGGTTGACCGGAACGCCAAACATACGGGCAATGCCCATCATCGTATCCCCCTGCTGAATGCAGTACTGCTGGGGCTCCGGCGTTGGGATCGACAGAACAAGCCCTGGGGACAGATGATTCGCAGAGGAAATATGCGGGTTGGCCGTATAGATGGCATCCCCGTGAAGATGAAACATCTTGGCAATGCGCAGCACGGTATCACCCGGTTGTACGATGTAACGGAACATGGGCGGTTTCCTCCCAGAAAGATCGGATTTTCCACCATGTTTATGCGAAGCAGTCAGCAGGTATGTATCAGTGCCCCTGCTCTCACAGAGGTCAAGCCCCTACGACAGCATGAAGCTGCCTCAGACTACGTCTGACAGGCAGCTTCCAAATTCGTTCGTATCAACGTGTTAAGTCAGCCGATATGCGGGACCTGCCAGACAATCGGCGTTAATTCAATCTGTTCGTTTAACCACTGCTGGGCAATCATCTTGAACATCTGCGGGTCGCCGCTGCAGCAGAACTGGTGCACAGGCAGCAGATCTCCGCGGGCAAGCTTGCCCTTGTCATGGAGAATCGTACTGATATCACGCGCGGTCTCCTCTGCTGAGCTGATTAAGGCAATCTGTCCACCCATCACATCGGATATCGTCTCTGCCAGAAAAGGATAATGCGTGCAGCCCAGAATCAAGGTATCTATCCGGGTTGACCGCAGACCAGCCAATGATTCATTAACCGTGTTATAGGTTTCCTCTGAGCGGAAATTCCCTCTCTCAACAAGCGGAACGAATCTTGGGCAGGCTACACTTACGACATCAACATGCGGGGACAGCTGCTTCAAGGCCTGTTCGTAGGCACCGCTGTTCACCGTGCCTTCCGTGCCAATTACCCCGATATAACCGGACTGTGTCCGGTTAATGGCGGCTCTGGCCCCCGGATGGACAACGCCGATCACCGGAATGGACACGCGTGAACGGATCGTCTCAAGTGCAAAGGCGGTCGCGGTATTGCAGGCAATGACGATCATTTTCGGTGAGAATTTCAATAAATAATCTACGATTTCCTGAGTGAAACGGATAACCTCTTGAGCCGGCCTCGGGCCGTACGGGGTGCGCGCAGTATCGCCGAAATAGATGATTTTCTCGCGCGGGAGCTGTCTCATCACTTCCTTGGCTACCGTTAATCCGCCCACGCCCGAATCTAGTATAGCAATCGGCTGTTGCACATATACACCGCTTTCCTTGTCTTAAAATACGAATAAGTAAGTTCAGTCACCATACCATATGAAAATAAGTGCAAAAACGTACCTACATCTTAGCGTAAATTCAGACAAGGTTCAAGAACAGGCGAATGGCATGTCAGCCGTAAGATAAGGGCCCGCTCCGCTATACCTGCTGGAGGGGCCCTCTAGGGGATGGAATATAACGAATTAGGAAACAACCGACATATTATCGCCCTGCGGGCTGTCCGTTTGCTCTTTGGATTTGCCCCAAGGATTAACCGAGCCGAGTGTGTCCTTTGCCTTGCCGGCGATGGACGCCGTTTGGCTTCCTACCTGCCTTGCCATTTTGGCTGTCGATTCCGTTACCTGGCTGGCTACCTTGCAGGTGGAATCATAGGCCTGCTGCGTGCCATCGGCAATATCTCTGCGCAGCTCCTTGCCTGCTTTCGGTGCAAACAACAATGCAGTTACCGCGCCAACCGCCAGACCAGCTGCTGTTCCAATCAGGAAGTTCTTCATTGAATTGTTCTGATTCATCATCTTAATCGCTCCCTTCAGATCTTATCGTGCCCTGCGTCATGGGTCTGACATTCTGGAGAATGGGCGGAGGGGGTATTTTTCGAACGCCACCAAGTCCAGGCAGCCCATCCGAGTTCAGCCAGCTCCAGCGCTTCGCCGATCTGTTTCTGACGGTTGTGCATAGCCTGCTCCACCTGCCGGGCAGCCTTGACACTAACGGCTTCCGTTATCCGGTTCGCTGCCGCCGCTGCATGCACAGCCGCATCTCCAAGCTCCTCTGCTGCTGCAAACAGCTTGTCGGCTCTTGCCAGCTGGCGATTAACCGCTGCTGCTGTCTTGGCGGCACTGCTTCCCGCTTCTCGCAGCTCCCTCAGCAGCAGAATTGTCTCACGCTGCACTTCCGCAGCTCCTTCCTCCATGCGGCCGAGCTTGCGCTTTAGCTGAAACAGGCCTACCAGCATAACAGCTGTGAGGACGAGGAAAGCCGCTGTTGCTGCAGCAGCACACCATAACACCATCATGCGCCCGAACCTCCTTCCAGTAGTCCCATAGACGAATGCCCAATTCGTACTGACAGTATAGTCAGCGCAGGCTTGACCTGACACAACTTTTTTTGGGGGGAGGGAAGCCCGGTGTATAGGCAAAAAGAAAGAGCTGTCCGCCGCCGTAAACTACGGCTTATCGGACAACCCTGTAGGGAGTATGGTATAACTGCACTTGCTGCCGCCTTTGGCCAGACATTCCGTACGCTGAACCTTCGCCTCCAGCAGAGCTTCAAACAGCTCCAGCTCGCAGCTGCAGGCTTGCTGATACCGGCCGGCTACCTGGGCAATGGGACAGTTGTATTCATTCATTACATATCCGGTATCCGGTCCGGCTTCCGCCGGCTCAACTTCCACCATATAGCCTCCAGCATTCTGAATGCGGGCAAGCTCAGATACACGCTCGCCAAGCGACTTACCCTCCATGCCCCCGGCATAGCGCTGCTTCAGCTTCAGCTTCCTGGCTTCGAACAAGCGGTCGATCGTGTCTCCGTCGTCTTCCAGCTCCTCGAGCAAATCCAGTGCCAGTGTATGATAATTCCGGGGAAACAGCTGCTCTGCTTCCTCCGTCAGCCTATAAACATACGCTGGCCTGCCCATCGGCTGCCGCACCAGAGACGGCTCGACATATCCATCGGCCTCCAGAGCGCTGAGATGACGCCTTACCGCCATCTCGGTAATGCCGAGATGTCTGGAGAGCTCTCCTGCGCTGCTTGGGCCTTTCGTCTTTAGCAGTTTTAACACCATCTGGCGCGTCGTACCATCATGCCGGTTCCCGGATTCTGTCACCTGCTCGTCTTTACCTGCTGCCATCACGGTCACCTCCTGGAGTTATCACTGCCTTATCAGCGCTTAAAACAGTTCCCGGCTCAAATATCCTTCCACCGATTCTCTAAATACGGTAAGCACATGCGGAAGGATCGGGGTAAGCGGATGCAGCTCGCTGCGGTTCCACTTATAATAGTCCTGAACTAGCGGCTTGCGGAGCTTCACCAGCTCTAGAAGCCTCTCCCGTATTTCAGCCGGAAACACACCTTCAGCACCGGTTATATCAATAATATCTTCGTAACTGCTCGCATCCCGCATCATGAAGCCGTCAATCAGACAGCTTCCAACATCGGTCACGATCTCGATGGCGATATGCAGCGCTCTCTCCTGAGCCAGACCCTGCAGCAGTGTTCCATCCCACGCTTCGGCGAGCTGGCTCATCCCTTCCGCTGCGGCCGGCACGGCAGCAAGCCGCTCAGCGATTTGTTCCCGGTTTACATAGTACACCGCTAGCCCCCGCCTTTACGATTTCTTCTTCTTCGCCTTCCGCTTCAGCCATACCGCCATTACGATACAGCTGATAATAACAACGAGAAGGTAAGTCAACATTTCATATACGTCTCTCATTATTCCTATCCCGGCTCCTTGTCCTGCTCTACTGCTTGCTTTGTCCGAGGAACGGCCTGCTAGCCTTCGTAATCCACGGTCACCGAGGATTCGCTTACCTCTTTAATATGCTCAACAACCTTCTGGTGAACCGGATGCACCGCGTAAGCGCCGAGCGCCTCAAGCGACTCGAATTTGGTTACCAGGGCAATATCATACGAACGCTCGGAATGGATGACATCCAATCCAACCTCGATATACTTCAGTTCCTCGATCCGGCCTTCCATGTCACGCAAAACCTGTGCCGTACGCTCTGCACTTTCCCGGCTGCGGTCCTTCAGCTTAAAGAATACAATATGCGTTATCATTACCCGATCCACTCCCCCAATAAAGTAAGGGTCAGGCGCCGCGAATGGCCGGTCCCCTTTTGTCACATAATAACCGAAACAGGCGCCTTTGGGCAATCTTTATGCAGCAGGAGGCAGGTTATGCGCAGACGTTATCCTTTCACGATCGCCGCCACTCTGTTCGGTGTGGCTCTATGCATGTTCAACTATACGGGCTACGATCCGCACAACTTCATCTTCTTCATGCTCAGCGTACCGGCCTGGGCCGTGGATCTGTTCGTAGATATTCATGAAGTCAGCGTACTGCTCATGTACGTCCTTACAATCGTCTCCTGGGCATTGATCGGCTACATTACAGATCGTCTCATCATGCGGGAGAGGCGCAGGTCACGTTCACGCTCAAGAGCATGACCTCAGCGCAACGACGCACACATTAACTGCATACTTGAAAGACAAGCCATTCCCTGTGTAAACAAAAAGGAGCCTGGCGGCTCCTCTGTACGCAAAACTTATGCAGCTTCTACAACCAGGGTGGACTTCATCGTCGCATGACCAGTACCGCAAGGAATGGAACACGCAATCTCGTACTCGCCGGGCTTGTCAAATACAATATCCTTCTGCAGCTCGTCACCTTCCAGTGTAATACCAAGCTCTGGAATTTCGAGACCATGGATACCGCTCTTGTTTACCAGCGTCATGCGGACAGTATCGCCCTGCTTTACCGTGTACACCTCTTGATCGAATACAAAATCGTTGGAGGCCTGAATCTTCATGAGAACCATACCCTCCGGCAGGCTAGCTGATTCATCCACAGGTTTCTCCGGAAGGTTGAATGTAATCAGGTACAACCCCAGTACGGAAGCCGCAATGAATACGACGAACATCAACCACTTGTACATTGCTCCGTGTCCCCTTTACTCGTATTGTCTACTCTTTATATTACCTAAGATGGTCCGTTATACTCAACCTTAAACTGCGGGCTTCGGAAAACTTTTTATGAGTTTTTGACAAAACTATGAACTTTTTCACACTAAGTCTCTTAAAAAATGACGATCCCATGACATTCTTCATCCTTCCGTCTCCGGGGTGTAGCTTTTCAGGATGCGTTCCGCCTCAACCCGGACAAAATTCCACAGCAGGGAAAATTGATGATGATACCCTCTGCACACATAGCGCGCGGTCAGCCTTTCGGGACTCCGCTGCTCGTCATAAATCTTGATGCCAAGCTCTCTGAACTGCTTGCGCATGGCGGCCATCTCCAGCAGCACCCGGTCCTGAAGCGCGCGGAGCAGCGATTCATAGAAGCGCGGCAGCTTCATCGGCGCTCGCCCAACGATCCGGATATCATGGTCCAGAATACGCATGGCAATCCCCATTATGACATACCGCTTCACAATCTCCAGCTCCTGTTCCGTCTGAACCGGCGGCCCGCCTGCCTTCACCTTCACACCCTCTGCTGTACCGGTGACACTCATAACCATTATGTACCCCTCCATCACGAACATAAGAGAACATCTGTTCCCTTATTATAACCTGAAGAACAGATGTTCGCAATGGGTATTAATCCCGGCTCTTGGCCGGTCTTCGGACGTCTTCTATTTGCCGCCGTCTCTTCCCTTCAGCACTTCTATGATATGCCTGATCCGGTCAGGCAGCGGCAGTCCCAGGCGCCCGTAGTTCTCCGTTACCGAGATCAGCTCATTCGTCAGATAAAAATAGATCGCCCCGCCCATCGTTGCATTGCCGGTGCCAAGCAAAATATCCACCCGGTGTGCCAGCATAATAACCAGCAGGACGACACCCTTACGTGTCAGCCCCCAGTAGCCGACACTGCTGTTGAGTCCCTTGTCTTCCTTCACGGCAGCCAGAACCCCTGTTATATAATCAATTGCCATTGCCAGCGTCAGCACGGTCAGCGACTCGCTCCAGCCCCCAAACATGAAGGTAATCAGCGATCCTGCAGCGGCTGCGGCGGCCCCCAGCAAGTTCTGCATATTCATAACAGTAGTGCCTCCCTCCGGATAAGTCTCCTGCTATCATAGTATTCAAGAGCCGGAAGGTTGTCCGTCATACTGTCCGGGTTCATGCGTCCAAACTCTGCAGAAGGAAAAAAGAACGGAAGGGGCCCCGGGCTCCTCCCGCTCACTTCTGTCTAAATGGATTGCCGAGCATCAGCGGCTCAGCCGGACTGTGCGCGTCTCCTGCTCCCACTGGACAGCCGCTCCCGCAGCTTCCGCCAGCTCACGAACCGGTACATAACCCCTTCCTTCAAAAATCCGGGTGGTGCGGGGTTTTCCATTAACCGTGACTTCCTTGCCGTTCCAGCCAATATAGAGTCCCAGCAGCTTGCCGAGATGTCTCGCCGGTACCCAGGTTTGCCCTTCCACCAGGTATCCGGTCGCCGCTATTTTACCCTCAAGCAGTACTTGGGCAGGGACTGCCTCCCCATCAACAGCCGCCTCATTATCGAAGCGCTTCAGATTGTATTGATTGATGATATTGATCAGCTTGCTGGCATACTGGGGATCGGTTGCATAGCCGGACGCCTGCAGCATTCGTGCTTGTTCCTCCGGCGTGTCAGCATTGCGGACCCGCTCGTAACGCGGCAGCTGCAGCAGAAGATCCTGATCTTTGTAGTAATCATATAACGTATCATAGGCACGAAAATCAGCCGATATGTTAACCTTTCTGCCGTCATAAACCTCCCAGGTTTTGCGGTTTACACTTGCTCCTCGCCAATACGGCGTCACGCGGCCGCTTCCCACCTTAATCCCGCCAAGATTGTTCCATGGATGAATGACGCCGCCTGTCTCCAGCAGATTCTGCGCAAGCCGGACGGACGGAAACATAGGCGACCCTTCCCGCCTTGCACGAATTGCGAACGGTGCAAGTCTGGCAAAGAACTCCTCTCTTGTCATGCTCAGCATACACCCCTTCCTCTAACAGCTTAATTCCCTCTTCTACTATCTATATGCCGTGTCCAAGCGCAGTGTATCGGCTAGTGTCCGACTTTTTTGGCCGCAAGCTCCCCTCATTGTATGACACGCCTGCCGAAGGTATAATGAAACAGCAGCTTCAGCAGCAGCTCTTGCGGTCTTTCCCAGTCTGTTATAAGAGGAAGTATAGATTATGAAAGTGTGGTGCAAGGAATGGAACGAAATGATGTGCTCATTATGATTGGCCTTGTTGCAGGCATTCTGATCTTCGTTGACTTCAAGCCTCCGATGAATGTACTGGATACCGCAATTGTAGCACTGGCGGCCATCTGGATCCTGCTTACCGTAATAAAGTGGATTCGAAAATCGAAAGATAAACCTGAATAAAGTGTGGAACCGCTTTAATCTATTGCTTGCCAGCTGACTGCCTGCTATAATGAAGGCATTACAACTTGAAGGCACTGCTACCCGGAAGGTACAACCTCGTCGATTACGCGAGGCTTGTGCGTTCCGTTTTTTGCATGCTCTGGAAGGGGTTTCTCACATGCTGCTGGAAGCTATTGAACACCGCCCGAAGATTAACTGGGCAAGTGCATTGGATAAGGAGACCATCGAACTGCGCATCCGCACCAAGCGCAGCGACATGAAGTCAGTTGAGGTTTATGCAGGGGACAAATACGACTGGGGCCGGACCAAGCGCTATATCCCGATGCGCAAGCTTGCTTCTGACTCCCTGTTCGACTACTGGCAGGCATTTGCCAAGCCAGAGTACCGCAGGCTGCGCTACGCCTTTGCTCTAGATGACGGACGCGTGAAGCTCTGGATGACCGAGCAGGGCTTTGAACCTGAGGAGCCGGCGGACCCGAACCAGTTTTTTGACTTCCCGTACCTGAACCCGGCAGATATCTTCTCGCCTCCAGCCTGGGTGAAGGATGCCATATTCTATCAGATCTTCCCTGAGCGGTTTGCCAATGGCGATCCGTCCATCAGCCCCGAGAATGTAGAGGAATGGGGAGGCGAGCCGCGCAGGGATAACTTCTTCGGGGGAGACCTGCAGGGCGTTATCGATCATCTCGACTATCTGGAGGAGCTTGGCATTACGGCGATCTATTTCACTCCGGTCTTCGAAGCCCCTACCAATCACAAGTATGACACACGGGATTATCTGAAGGTCGATCCGCATTTCGGCACCAACGAGAAGCTGAAGGAGCTGGTTGATCTCTGCCATGAGCGGGGCATCCGTGTGCTGCTCGACGCGGTATTCAACCACGCAGGCCGCACCTTCCCCGCGTTCGTCGACTGCCTGGAGAAGGGCGAGGCTTCCGAGTATGCGGACTGGTTCCATGTGCGTGAATGGCCGCTTGATGTCAAGGACGGCATACCAACCTATGAGACCTTCGCCTTCGAGCGGAATATGCCCAAGTTTAACACGGAGAACCCTAAGGTGCAGGACTACCTGCTTAAGGTGGCCCGTTACTGGCTGGAGGAGGTCGGCATTGACGGCTGGCGGCTGGACGTGGCTAATGAGGTGGACCACCGGTTCTGGCGTAAATTCAGGGACACGGTGAAAGAGGTTAATTCGGATGCTTATATCCTTGGCGAGGTATGGCATGATTCGCTGATGTGGCTGCAGGGCGACCAGTTCGACGCGGTTATGAACTATCCTTTCACGACTGCTGTGCTCGATTTCTTCGTGGAGCAGAAGCTGGATGCCAAGGGTCTGACTGATGCCATGGGACGGCTGATCGCCAAGTTTCCAACCCGCGTGACTGAAGCCGCCTTCAACCTGCTCGACAGCCATGATACGCCGAGACTCCTGACCCTATGCGGCGGAAGCAAGCCCCTGATGAAGCTTGCCGCACTCGTGCAGCTTACCTTCGTGGGTGTGCCGTGCATCTATTACGGAGATGAAATCGGCCTGACCGGCGAGCAGGACCCCGGCTGCCGCAAGTGTATGGAATGGGATACGGATAAGCAGGACCGTGAGCTGTTCGACTTCTACCGGACGCTGATCGGCATGCGCAGATCCTCGGAAGCGCTGCGGACCGGCACCTTCCGCGTGCTGCTGGCAGAGCCCAATTCCAGCGTGCTGGCGTACAGCCGCTACACCGAGCAGGAAGAGTTTATCATCATTGTGAATAACACGGATCGGCCTGCTGCGCTCAATCTTCCGGTTGGAACAGGCGCATGGAGCAATGCCTGGGACGGCAGCACAGCACATGCCCCGCAGGGAATTCTCGATCTGGAGATCGAGCCTTATGGCTTCCGGGTGTTCAAGAAAGCAGAGTAAGGAAAGAATACAGCGGCGGTCCGGGACATGGGATGTTCCGGACCGCCGCTGTTTACTTTTGTCCTGTTACCCGCTGCAGCAGTACGTAGGTTCTAACTGCAGACCGTTACCACACAGACAGCCGTGTTCGAAAATCATTGTCATCGGTGATAAGTTCAATATCCCGGTAGCCGTTTGTTCTGGCCTGGTGATACAGACTAACATTCGGGGCAGGGGCACTTTCTCGTTCTTGCTCTTGGACTACTTGTAATTCAATCCACACACAATAGCTGGGTGTGACTAGGCAACCTGCTCTATATCGCTCCCTAATCCTATTTCAATCCAAATACCCCAGCGGGGTGTGACGCCACCATATCCGTATTTGGTACGGCTACCAGCCAATTTCAATCCACACACCCCAGCGGGGTGTGACCCGATAGCAGATTCGGATAGTCTCGTAACGATTTCGATTTCAATCCACACACCCCAGCGGGGTGTGACCCACATGTACAGTCGCGGGTCTCTCCACCCGATAGATTTCAATCCACACACCCCAGCGGGGTGTGACGGGAGTAAATAAACAGACTCCTACAATGATATCATTATTTCAATCCACACACCCCAGCGGGGTGTGACTGACCTGCCAATGTGACCAAACCCAAGACCTCCGGCAATTTCAATCCACACACCCCAGCGGGGTGTGACTCGATACCGAGCGTTTGACTGAGTTCTGGTTACGCCTATTTCAATCCACACACCCCAGCGGGGTGTGACTCACGGTCATTCAGGGTGAGCGGAAGATCAACAAGATTTCAATCCACACACCCCAGCGGGGTGTGACCAGGTCGAATACTCGAAGTCGTACACGGGAACCATATTTCAATCCACACACCCCAGCGGGGTGTGACGGGTAAACCCAGCAACATCACTCCAAAAAACAGACTATTTCAATCCACACACCCCAGCGGGGTGTGACGGCACGGGCTACACCAACACAGCGGTCGGCGGCATTTCAATCCACACACCCCAGCGGGGTGTGACGGCAAGCCGGTTCGGTGTGCATCTGGCAAGACGGGCGAATTTCAATCCACACACCCCAGCGGGGTGTGACTGAAGTTTGATGGAAGTATGACAAAAGTACATTGGATTTCAATCCACACACCCCAGCGGGGTGTGACCAACGACCGTGACCCTGTAGGTCTGATTGTAACCCAATTTCAATCCACACACCCCAGCGGGGTGTGACACACTTAGCTGATAAGCTGGGTGGGTTCTAAGATATTTCAATCCACACACCCCAGCGGGGTGTGACAAACGAGAAGATGTATTGCGCGAGCGGCGCAAACGATTTCAATCCACACACCCCAGCGGGGTGTGACTAGTACACCCTTTACTGCGCTTCTCCAGCCCCGGCATTTCAATCCACACACCCCAGCGGGGTGTGACTCGCCGTATAAGGTCAGCGGAGGTGGCAGCACATATTTCAATCCACACACCCCAGCGGGGTGTGACCCCTCGAGCTGCGGACTTCTCTATTCCCCTCCTAGATATTTCAATCCACACACCCCAGCGGGGTGTGACAGTATGGTGGTAGTGGATGGTGCCATTGGTACCGATTTCAATCCACACACCCCAGCGGGGTGTGACCAACCACGGCAGAGGGTTTAGGCCAAGCTCCCGGATATTTCAATCCACACACCCCAGCGGGGTGTGACTGCGAAAATTACCTATTAAAGGTAATTTTCGCCCTAAAAACAATTAGTTTGCTTCATTTATCTCAGACAACCCTGCCTTTCCCCTTATAAGATCACTAGATTTGGATTTTACCTCCAAATAAACTGGTGCGAATCCTCCAGCAAAACCATGTGAGCTTCCTATTCGCACCACCCGATTCGCACCTTTAATCACTAGTAACCATTAGATAATTAGTGGTCCTTCGATATCATAAGATGCTCTGGCGCCGAAGTGATCCACCTTGGATTTATAACGGTCTCCGAGATTGTAGAATCGTAAGCTATCCGTCTCAGAATCAATAAGGTCTGCCAACTGAAGCTTAATTTGCTTGAACTGTGTAGCATCAACTACACATTCAAATACGGAATTTTGTACCCGTTGCCCGTACGCAAGGCACTTCTTGGCCACTTTACTGAGACGTTTTCTCCCTTCAGGCGTTGTCGTGTTTACATCGTAGGTAATGAGAATCAACATATCAGGACACCTACTTCCATAAGAATGGAGGATACTCGTCTAAATCCCCTCGAATATGGCGGGCCAGAAGCAGAGCTTGTGCATGAGGAACCAGCCCCCATGGAATTTTCTCATCCAAAAAAGGATGTTGAATTTTCTCCTGCTTGCGTTCATGCCAGGCCGCCAACACCTTTCGTCTGGTCACTTCGTCCATGATAATTGCGCCATTCTCCTTGCGTACAAAGCCTTTGGCTGTAATGACACGCTTATTGATTAAAGAGAGCACGAACCGGTCGGCAACAACGCCGCGCAGTTCTTCCATCAAGTCAAGCGCCAATGATGCTCTTCCCGGGCGGTCCCGATGCAGAAAACCTACATACGCATCCAACCCAACTGTCTCCAAGGCAGATCGGGCATCAGCAGCGAGCAGCGTGTATGCAAACGAAAGCAGTGCATTCATATTATCGAGCGGAGGTCTCTTGCTCCTGCGCTGGAAATAAAAGTCCTCCTTCTGCTGAAGAATCAGATCATTCAGCACTGAGTTGTACCAAGCTGCCGCATTACCTTCAATTCCGCGCAGTACTTCTAGATCTTCCGTTTCCCGAACAGCAAGCATCGATTTGGACAATAACCCTGATACCTGCTTCAATTTGGTAACATCCAGTCGCATGGGGTAATCCCTCGTTGCCCGCTCTATAATCCATTTGGCATTATAAATCTTGCCAACAATACAGTTCCTGGCCACCAATGCACTTCTGGATTGCTGATCGGAGATCCGGTATTGTTCCTTCCTAAGGAGAACATTCCCCCGCGATTCCCCATGGACGCTAGCCAGAAACCTTCCGCTGCAGGACAAGAAGGTCAGGGATATCCCACGCTCCACACATGCCCTCATAAGAGCCGGACTGGCTCCTGCGTAACCGAACGTTGAAATGGCTTCCAGGTTATGCAGCGGATATCGGCCCAAAGCATTACCTTCTTGTTTAACTACCACATTTTCTCCGTCCAAAGCCAAGAACACATCGGGAGTCGTGATAAATAACGTATTTAGGAGCCGCTTCAATCCAATAGCCTCCCCTCTATATAACGGGATACGTTGGATTTCTTCATTAGCGCTGGGAGGCAGAGCTCTTTTAAAGAACAATTATTACAGTGCGGTCCCGTCTTTACCTTAGGCGTATAACCTCTGTCATAATATCCGTGCATCTCCTCTACACTTCTTCTAACAGACTCCCGATGGGAAGCTGTAATTGAAACCTCTACCCGATGCTTGATCTCATCATAATAGAAGTACCCCAACTCCACCGGACAAGCAAGCATTGCCTCCAAACACATGGCTTGAGCCGTTAATTGAGAGAGGTCAGAGTTATCCTGCTTAGGCCTTCCCCTCTTGTACTCAACGGGAATAGGGAGGTACAGCCCTTCCTCTCCGTTGAGTGCTATTCCCGAAGGATCCTGCACAAATTCGACCACATCACATATACCTGTCAGTCCCAATTCTGCGGAATGTACAGGCATGGCACGAACAACCAGCTTATTGCCGCGCTTCTCTCTCACCATCGGCTGGTCAGCCTTCTTATGAACACGGTTTCCTTCCACCGTCTTGACATTTTCCGCCCATTGCTGTTCGATGTGGATTAAAGCCCACTGCCGCCGGCAGAAATTGAAATGTTGGATCCCCGACAGTAGCAGCCAATCTTCTTCCTCATAGGCCATCGAACACCTGGGGTACCAGCCCTTCCAGCGTCTGCAGAGTTACGATTGGGATTCCCATTTCATCAACCTGCACATCAACTGATCGATGCACCTTTGCTGAGGAATACTGTCCCAGCTTGGAGGCGTGTTCCCACCAGGCCACTTTATTCACCTCAATACTGCCGTCTGGGCGTGCGGAGGAACTATCGTTTTCAAACAAGGTAATCAAAGCTTCCCTGAGCTTCCGGGCGTCCTCGTAAGTAAATCCGGTCTTCTCTGCCAGCTGGGTATTAATGCTTCCATAGAACACATACACACCGAAATCCACCCGATGCTTCATCCCCATCGTATCTGGCCCCTTCTTATTTGGATCCTTGGCAGGAGTTACCGAATTAACACTCTTCGTGATCTGCAGAGAAGTGATATCGATCGGCGCCAGACTGAAAGCTGGGTGCAAAGTTACCGGCCCTCGGATCGGAATGGAGACCCCTCCCTCTCCGCCGCCGCCAAAGGCGAATACTTGTCCGAAGCTCCGAACATCAATCCATTGCTCGCAAGCAGCCTTGGCATACAGCTCGTTATTCGACTTTTTTCCCTTTGCAAATTCCTGAACAGCGGCGTTAGCATCCACTCGATCCTTAATGCTGCGGTGCTCGTCGGACCTACGCTCGTCGGACTGAACTAGGATAGATTCACCCATATCCTGGAGCCGATTTCGGATTTTGCGTTTCAGACACACATCCGAAATTTCCCCATGACCATCGTAATTCTGCCTTGGTCTGTTGCCATTCAGCGGGTCTCCGTTCGGGTTAGCATTACGAACTGTTAAGACCACGGCAAAATCAATTTTACGATCCAATGTACTCATGTCTTACTCTCTCCCTTGTTCGGTTGTATGTAGTTCAGTTGCTTCCGAGGATGCTTTAAACTCCTTGTCCTTCTTGCTTGTATACAAGTCCTGGCGCTGGCTGTAAAAACCTAAGAGATACAGTCCCCCAAGCGGTTTATCTGTAAAATCCTCCGGCTGCAGCTGTGATCCCACCTGATCAAGCAAACGGTTATAAAACCCCGCATCCATTCCCATCCTCGCTTGGTATGGCTGTAGATTGGATTGAATAACGGTCCATGTCCTTGCAGGACGCTGTGCAAAAGCATTCATATAACGCACTGCATTAGTAGCCCTCTTCTCTTCCCAGCCGAGCGCCGTCCGTTCTAAAACATCGGCAATGGCCAGCATCCGGCCGAAGAGGTAGTCCCGGTTGATGTTATTAGTATCCAGAGCCACTTGAAATCCCTTCCCTTCATTCCACTGGGTGTTATTCACTAACGAGCAGGCGATGCTGAGCGTCTTCTCCCACTCCCATCGCTCCATGCTGATAGGGTTCGAAGCTCGACTCACCGCATTTCGTACAATATCATTCGGAATTTTCCTTCCATCTAGAATAGAGGGAAGCATTCGTTCCAAAAGTCCTTTCACAACAGTATCACTTGCACCAGAACCATATGCCGCAAAGGCTATATCACGGGTTGATGGTGTTCCGGTGAATACAATGCGCTTCTTCTCCTGGTCCAAATGGTAGCTGTGCCGCCAATAACATGATCCATGCCATTCCTGCAACTTGTTCAGGAAAAGCTCCTTGTTCATATCACGATAATATACAACAGACATGCGCCCCGGAGTAGCCGCATCAAGCGCCATAATATTGACATCTGACTGATAGTCCAAATTATGGCGGTAGCCCTGAATGGCTCTCTTAACCTGCTGCGCAAATTCCTCATGGGTTGCATCCCCCGCATCAGACGCCTCATCCCTGTTAAGGCCATAAGTATCGGCAAAGGGATCTGGGATTTCCTCTTCCTTGGTTCCCCAAACTACAAATACACGGCCGTCTATGGTCATTCCCTGCTTTGCAACCAACCACTTTAACGCATTGTGGGCCTTCTGAGACACCTCATAGCTAATGGAAGCCGCATCCCTGCTCGTTAAGAAACGTCCACGAAAGGTGAAGCCCGAATTGTCGTTGGCTGAGATCAGTTTCGCCATATCAGCTGAATGGCGGATGCGGGAAGCATGCTTATCCGCGTAAGGCATCATCTCTCCCGTAACAAAACACACGTCACGCTCATTCTGCTTTTGCATATAATATTGGATATAAGAGTTCTGTACCGATTCATCCCGCCATAGCCGATGTTCCAATTCACCGATTTGTTCAACGGCAAACCGCACGAAGGCAGCATTCTGGTCACCTGCCAGCACATTATAAATTTTGGGTTTCTCCCCTGGACGGTCTGAACTCCATCTTTCGATTAAGCTGTTGTTCTCGTCAACGTGAAGAATTTGCTGCCGGACAAGATCCGCAATAAGAGTTCCCTTCATAAGATAGCGATAGACACACTGTACCTTGTCATGCCCATATGGAGAGTCACACCACTCTCTCAACTGCCGCATGTAATCCGCATGAGGATCCCCTTTTTTCACCACACCGCCATATGACCGATAATCACCTGCTACATAAACTAGCTTGTCATGCAGAGGATGGGGGACTGGAGCGCTTGTCCGGTTCGAGGAGGCCTCGGTGCAAGGAATCAATGTACTGGCATCTGACTTATCCACTACTTCAGCGTGACGAAAATTACCATTGTGATCGAGGATAACTTCAATCTGCGCCGACTGGGTGGTATGGGATACCGGAAGGAGCGTGTATTCTTGTCCGTTATACCGCTTCTTAAACTTACCAACGGCTTCAAGGTTGTTCTCATATGTCTGGTACAGCTTGGCTAACCAGGTCATGTTACTTCCCCCTCTCCACCTTGGAACATCTCTTGAAACAGCGCATCGGCCGGCTGCATATTAGACGAGCCAAACGATTTTGGCAAACTGGATGTGCTAATTGGTCTTATCAAACGACATTCCTCCGGACGAATGAAATCAATCACCCCCCTTTCCATTATGGGGCTCCATAAGCGAGTCTCAAGCGTGTTACGGCCCGTCTCATCTGGATAATTAATGCCGTGCACCATGACGCCGAAGGGCATATCGTGTTCCTGATTGTCATAGAACCCTACTCCATCACTAAATTCACAAGGTTCCACATAACCTTGGCACTCTCGGGCGCCAAGAAAGATATCCCGCCGTCCACCAGCTTGGAGGCAACGCTTCGCGATATTGTGATGTTTGAATTCATTGCGATCGTATTCTAATTCCTCGCGTTGAAGGTTAAACTCGAAGTGGGCTGATATGTTATACTCGACATCCTTAAGATAAGTATAATAGGCTAGAGTATTTCCTCCTCCGTATTCTAGAGGCCGAATACCTTTTGACTCCGTTTGGATCGGTTTCATGATACGGACCGAGTCGATATACCAGATAATAGTTGGCTTCCAGTAGATGGATTCAGCGATGCCTTTAAGCGCTGCGTAAGTCGGAATTGGATACGACATTTTCTCACCCCCGATTTTACTGAGAGGGTCGGTGAACAACGCATACTTGCCGTACACCTTGAATTGGATAGAATTACGGATCATAACCTATGCTCCTTTCGTATTAACTCAATATAATTTAAGATAGGTAATTTGATCTATTGTCTACTGTTTATAAATGTTAGTCAAGGATAATTATAGTTAGCAGACGATCGGCTTATATTGTCGTGGTGTCTCACTTATATTATGCAAAATACGCTTCCCATTTCTCGATTCCGCTGGGGTTTAAACCATAATCATAGGAGTAGGCAGTCTCCCTTAAAGCGTAGATGCTTCCGTTAAACAGTTCGTAAATCATTCCATCTTCGTGCAGCCGTTTGAACTCACCATCGTATACTTGTATAACGTACTGCTGAGCTTGCCTCAGCAATGCGCTCAGCTCCTTAACACCTGGTTCTCCATTCAAATCCAGTAGAATAGCGTTTGCCTTTACATTGTATGGAACCAGTACCGGCACAGCGCCTTGCTCGATAACTTCGAAATGCCGGGAGGCCGTGGCTAGAGCTTGTCTGCTTCTCAAGAGGAACGGCTTCTTGTGACGAGACTTGTAAGCTGCTGCATAATGACCGTTATTACTCAACAAGTCCACCATCGGCCGGTCCTGCAACCCCTTGATCTCATAATTGAGCAGGGGGGACATCTGATGATAATAGTATTGAAAGTACATCCTCAATGCTTCATCTGATAGCAGATCAAATCCTAAGCCTTCGGGATTCTGTTTAAACTCTCTCAATACCCTCTCAGTTACTTTCGCTCCTTCACGGATCTCTGTCAGCCGATCCAGATTCTCATCCGAAGACTTGATAATATACACGTTACGAACAGGGTCTCGTCCGTGCCGATTGCACCGACCGGCTGCCTGTGCAATCGAATCAAGGCCAGCTAAAGAACGGATCACGCAGTCGAAGCTGATATTCACTCCTGCTTCTATCAGCTGCGTGCTCACGCAAACGACTCGCTCCCCTTCTAGCAGTGCCTGCTTCAGATTTTGAAGTACTTCCTTGCGATGAGCAGGACACATATTCGTACTTAAGTGGAACATCCGGCAGCCAGAAGCCATCTCATCATCCTGCATTGTCTCGAAGAGTTTACGAGCAGCATTCTTTGTGTTTAGGATAACCAAAAGGCTCCGGACGTTCTGGAGTTTATTTTGAACGAAATCATTCAAATACGAAGCATCCCAGCCTTGCGATTCAGTGAGATCCACAATCTCCACCCGCTTAAATTTCTGTCTCACTTCGTGTAGATTATGAATCATATCTCCTGCTGTCACCTTCAAGCTATGTTCCACAAAATCTAGAGCAGGCTGGGTAGCCGTACACAGTACCGCTGTAGACTTGCCGAAGTGGCATAGAAAGTTAAGTGCCTGATTAAATAAGGAAACACATTTGACTGGAACGGACTGCACCTCATCAAA
The DNA here is from genome assembly GCF_003233845.1 of Paenibacillus sambharensis. Taxonomy (GTDB): domain Bacteria; phylum Bacillota; class Bacilli; order Paenibacillales; family Paenibacillaceae; genus Paenibacillus_I; species Paenibacillus_I sambharensis. The sequence goes on along the minus strand of NZ_QKRB01000043.1, from coordinate 179,340 downwards.
GATGAGGACGGCATTAGCAAGACGATGAAGCCTTCTCACATTACGTGTTCCGCTCGAATAAAAGGTATTCAGGAATTGAACCATTGTCGTAAAGATAATTGGGCTATCCCAGTTATCACGTGCCAACTTCAGCTTCTTGCGTAGTCCGACTGCCTCGGTATCGTCTTCCTCTTCTCTGGTATTACGGTCTTGAATGATGTTTGAGTGATGCTCAAGGATCAGACCCTCTTCTCCAAGAACACTTCGAATTTCCTGCGCATTCTGCTCTATGATCGTTGTGTAAGGCACGATGAAAACAATACGTTCCTGCCCATGAAGCATGGCGTGTTTTAAAGCGTACCGAAGGCTGGCCAGTGTCTTGCCGCCACCGGTAGGGATAGACAGACGGTAAATCCCTGGCTTATTGTCAGCGAAGGCCTCACATTCACGCGACATCTGGCCCCTTAACTGATGGATTTGGGTTCCGGCATCCTCTAATACCTCTAATTGTTGTATATGGTCCATTAGAGAGTTGTAGCAACGTCGGAAAAACAAATCACAATCCTTATCCTCCTGCTTCACTTCGCCTTCTTCAAATTCCCGTGTGTCCGTCCGATCTGCATCAATTAGACAGCTGAAGACATATTTCAGGGCCAGAGTTGCAGTTACCGTATGAAGATACTTTAATTGTATTTTCTCGATAACCAGTCGTATTTCATCAGCTGCTTGATGAAACAGATGATCTAGATCTTTATGCTCAAACTCTTCTCGCAATCGTGCAGCAGCTTCTTCGTAATCGTCCAGTTCTTTCTTAGCGACTCTCTCCAGAAACTCGGACTCCAGATCAGGTCCAAGAAAGTCCCGTAGTCCACCATGATGAGAGATGATGCACATGGCAATCCATTCTGCGGCAATCATCTCCTCTTGCTTCATATTCAGGGACCCGTTATGATACTTCCGATAGATCCATCGTCCTCCAGCTGTTGAGTGATCGACAGAGCCTCGTTTGGGGGGAGAATCCGGATTAGTGACTGCTTGAATGATATAATTTGTGAAGGCGTCACTATACTTTCCCATATCGTGCAAAATACCAGATAAACGCGCGAGATTGCTCAGCCCCCCAGGCACCGCGAAGGAAGCCGCTAACTCTCCTACAGCCTTAAGATGTTCTCCCACCGCTTGAATGGTACCGTCGCGCTCCCTTATATGAGCAATATACTGCATCTCTAAGCCCCCGTTATATATCAGAAATTGACAGTCTATTATCTATTATAGCTGAACTTGTAAACAAAAGTTTGTCAGAAAACTCACCTTCTCTTTCGCTCTGTATGTAAAATTATATTCAAGAGTGTTGTCTATATATTGCCAGCGAACAAACATTCCCAATCCTGCGTGGTGGAGGCATTGCTAGGAGAACCTTGCGATTGATAGGGCAGAAGAATGAAACGAAAACCGAAGTAACAGTTAAGCGTTAAAACCAGCTAACAATAATGGCCATAAGCGCAGTTGCTAGAACGCTCGTTTTAACGCATACATAAGCAAAAGCAGACGATCACTTGGACCATCTGCCTTGTGTAACCCTTGTATTTAACCCTAAAAAATTTTGCATGCTAGTCAATAGTGTTGTAGTTATTATAGCAATTACCTGTAAATTACCCGCCTTCCCCCAAGCGTTCCTTACGCCTCACACTGTAAAATCTCATAGCCGCAGGCACTCCTTTAATCTCCAGAATCCCTCCATAAATCATCTCTCTCAGACGGAATTCAAAATAGGAATCTCCAATGTCCTGTTCGCAATATGCCATCGCCTCTCCAATCAATCGGGAAGCCTTCAAAAATCTGTGATCGGAGGCAGGTCTCAGGTAATCCAGCTTCTCCAGCAAATAGGAATCATAATAGTCGGCCGGCACCGCATGAACAGCTTCGTCAGTCCAAATGCGCAATAGTCCGCCTTGCTCTGAAATCTCCAGCCATTCCTCCGCAAACCGCGTGATCTCGTCAGCGGACAGCTGCCTGCAGCCGCTTATCCGTTCAAGAGCTTCTCGAAGCCTGTCAGGCGGTATCTCCCCGGAGCGCCTGTATTCCATGAAGGCGTTCGGTCGGTTGAATAGCTCCTCGGTGATCGCGGGAGCATCACATACACGGATCACGCTGCGCTTGTTGCGGAGAAGATACAGCGAATGCCGCATCCCGGTCTGTTCACGAACACTGCGGCTGGTCCAGACAATCACTTCTGCCTGTTCTGGAATTTGTTCCAGCTTGGACACCAGTTCATTGTACTCTTCTTCAGAAGAGATGAAGGTCCAGAATGCCTCCGCCATATTATCCTGAAACCAATCGTTTCGCGTCCTGCGCCCTTCCGGGGAATCCAAACGGCCAAGCGGCCCTATAGCGTAATTTTCGCGCATCGTAATCACCTTGTGCGCAGCAGACCAGCCCAGCTGCTTAAGTGCCAGCTTCGTACTGCCCGCAAAAGAATCCCCTACGACAATATGCACATGCGTGCAGTCCGGTTTTGGGTCCCAGAATGTCTTCTTCTCCTGCAGTTCTATAAGGTTATCGTACAGATCAATTAACGTGTTCACCGCATCCTCGGGCGGTTCTTTCTGTTCTTTTAGCAGTCTAATCTGCTTCAATGCAAGCCGCAGACAGGATTTCAGATTGTCATCACCCAACTGATCGACAGCCCTCTGGATTTCTAGCATTTCCTTCATCTTCTTATCCTCCTGATTGTATATACATGGATCGGATGGCGTTTTCACTAAAAAAAGCCTGCAACCCATCTGGAGTGATCCGGCTGCTAAGTAACCACTAACGTCCGATAAAGGTCTTGATATGTTTAATTCGGGATAAGGGCACAGCACCTGTAACCGCCTGCAGATCTTCTGAACCCTCCCAGTATTCATACTGGCGTATTTCATCATAGTTAAAAATTCTTTGCCAGCTCTCTTCAATACTCATGTTCCCGCACCCAGATTCGAACAGCAGGTCTTCTTCCTCTGTGAGAGCTAAGTAATGATTAGCTAATACAATGTGCCACGCTTGAAAATCTGAGAACAATACATTTTCCTCGTTCAAGTTGACTTCAAGCAAAACGGCTTTCTTCCCTTTGGACATGTGTCCAGAATGTCTTAAGTCCGGCCTATCGGGCCACAGCCAAACCGGGTATTCATCTCTATAGTTAGGCAGCCTATTTTTCATTTGCTCCATCATCCAATGGTAGGGCTGAAGAAACTCTTCCCAAACAAAATTAACGTTACCGACTAAATAGCCTGAGGCTAATGCTTCTTCCCAAGCATGGAAAGACTGTATGGTCCATAGCTTCATGGTCCACCTCACCTCTTTCTTCTCTTGAACAAAAATAGCAAAATAAAACTGGTAAACAACAAAAGAATCACTGATGGTATTAGTAGTGTAGAGAAATCAAAACTTGTACCATAGTCATAGTCAACTTGATGCTGCGTGTCTCTTAATGGTTCCGCATCATTGAACCCGTAGTTATCTATTATCTCAGCTTTTTTTTGTTCCGTTAAACCATCAGAAGCCATTAAATCCTCTCCTTACTCTACCCTTTAGCAAAGCATGCTGTTGTGCTATCTCTCCCATGTAACTCCAACTTAAGAGGCAGCCAGTCAACAGGACCGGCTGCCTTCATGCTGCGATTAAGTCAGCGCTCCTCCGATCAGATCCCTCTGAGATCGGGCCTTTCTCATTTCTCAGTCATGATCGTAATCCTGCCTTCCTGTTGTGCCCAGGACACATTGGCTCCGAGCGACTCACTGACAAAACGCAGCGGCAGATAGGCAATTCCTGCAACGATAAATGGTTTGTTCGGAAGCTTAATCGTCTTTCCATTCAGCACAGCATTCCCCGATTTGTAATCAATGGTGATTTCAACGGGCGCTGTACCCTTATCGTTTCGTTTGATGACTACATATTTACTCGTCCCGTCTGCACCTGTGTTAAAGCTGATCCCGGCACCCATCTTCTCGAACACGGAACGCAGCGGAATGAAGGCCTGGTTGTTCCGGATGATGACACCGCCCGATAATGCAGCTGGTTCGCCGTTAAGTACGACAGAGATTGGCCTTTGAACCTGAACAGGGGTCGAATATTCAACTTTAAAATCCCCATGTCCCAGCTGCGCGTTTTTGTTCATTCCCCATCCCCATAAGGAGCCGTCGGTTTTTTGCATGATAATGTGCCGGTTGCCCTTCTTGATCTGACTTACATCCGATGCCAGAAGCGTGAACTCAGGATCAGCAGGCATTTGTTTCCGGTTAATAGAGGCGCTGTACACCTTGCCCTCCTGGGTCAACGCTACGATGGAGCGCTCGATGATATAAGCTTCCTTCACATTCGTAATGCTGGTCAACCGGACGGGTTTCGATTGTGCATGAAGGTTAGTTCCATCCGAGTAGCCCGTGTAGGTCACTCCCCAAAACCAGAGTCTGGATTGCCGGTCGATGGCGAGGCTTGAATATGCTCCACTGGTAATAGAGCGGATATCAGACAGCCCGCTCAGCCTTGAAGCACCAACCTGACCCTCTTTTAACCCATTGGCAGCATCAGGTAAGGACCATACTGTACCATCCTTTTTCAGGGCCAGATTTCCTTGGATATCAACCACATCAACCAGGGATGGGAGCGGCTCGAACGTCTCTAAGGAGCCTGCATCCCGCAGGACGGAGCCGTCCTCCTTCAATAGAAGCCACCGCAGCTGATAAGCTTCATCGGTATAATTAGTAATGGCCTTAATATGGTCTACGCCAGGGATCATCACGATGTTATCCAGATCGCTGGAGGTAAGTTCGTAATCTGTGGGGATGATATAGACGTTGCCTTGAGCGTCTAAAGCCAAGGACTCCTTGTTACCCGGATAGACGGCAGTAAGATTGCTCAATTTTTCAACAGGATAGACCTGAAAGGTTAAAGTGGACGGGTCCCTCTCCCAGAACCAAACTGTGCCATCTTCCTTCATGACGAGATGATTGGAAAAGGAGGCTGCCACGTCCGTCAAGCCGTGTATTTGGGTAGGAACAGAAAGACTGCCGGTGTGCTTGCTACCGCTCTCATTCCCCCATACCCAGAGTGATCCGTCCGATTTAATCAGGGAGGTTGGTTCGAAGGCTTGGATAGCAGCGTGTACATTGGCAGCCGCAGTGACTGATGCATGAACAGATGACAAGAATAGGCAAGCGGCAAGAATAATGATTGAGACTTTGTTCTTCATTCAATAAGAACCCCCTTCCATGATGACTTCTTTCTCTTAGACGCCAAAACCGGGATAATGTTCCACAATAGGCATAAAAGAAAAGGAAATTATCATAGAAGGGAGCAATAATGAAAGGGCTATGAACCTTATGAACCTCTATTCACCCGGTCTGCTTTCACATGCTTAAGCTGCGCAACGATGATCACGCTTATAATGACCAGCAGGAACCACGAGCTGATCTTACTGAAGCTGACGAGCTGCCAGGCTTGATGCTGATCAGGATATTTCCAGGCGTTGAAGAAGGTAGCGATATTCTCGGCGAGCCAGATGAAGAAACCAACGATGACAAAAGCAAGGGTCAACGGCATCCGGTACGTGCTGGAGCGGACCCGGTAGATAATCCATGTTTTCCAGAAGACAATCAGCACAAGCGCCGTCAGCCACCAGCGGAAATCCGGGATATAATGGTGGGTGAAGAAGTTCAGATAGATCGCTCCTCCGAGCAGTCCTGCGGCAGCAAGCCCCGGCCAGCCGGTCATATCCATCCTCAGTCTGCGCCACACTTGACACATATAGCTCGCTACACTGGCATACATGAATCCGCTGTACAGCGGTACCCCGAACAGCTTCGTAAGTCCAGGCTCAGGATACGACCACGATCCCATCCCTACCTTATAGATTTCGAGCAGCAGGCCAATGACATGAAATACGCAAATTACTTTCAGTTCATCCAGCGTCTCAAGCCCGCTGCGAACCATAAGATACTGCACAGCAAGCAGGATGAGAAGTATTGCATCATAACGGTGCATGAAGGGCAGCTCGATTACGCTCGAGAGGGCTAATGTCCCGAAGATCGCAACAGGAAATAGGCAGCTCATCGCCTGGTGATAGCCAAAATGCAGGAGCTGTATGAATGGTCTCATCAATTTGATCCCCTTATCATGTCCGGGCCGCCTGACCCGAACGGTAATAAGTCTGCGCGTACACTTATTCCTAAGTGTCTTCGTCACTCCGGTACTCCAGAATATCTCCAGGCTGACAATCCAGAGCCTTGCAGATCGCCTCCAAGGTCGCTAAGCGGATCGCTTTGGCCTTGCCATTTTTCAATATGGAGAGATTAGCCATCGTTATGCTAACCCGCTCCGACAGCTCGGTCACACTCATTTTCCTCTTGGCCAGCATCACATCAATATTGATTATAATCGCCATGTATTCACCTCAGACCGTCAAATCATTCTCGGATTTAATATCAATCGCTTCTTGTAAAAGCCTCTGGAGAACAGCAGCAAATACCCCGATTACCATCGAAGCAAACACCAAAACCATCCCGATCACGATGATACCCGGGGCATCGTCTTTCTCTGCGATCAGATAGAAGAGCGGCATGCCTGCCGCATACAAGCCGCTGATTGTGAACGCACAGTATTTGATCTTCTTCAGCACACGTACAGACAATTCGGAGAAAGCCTGGTTCCTGTCAATGTAGTTCAGCAGCTTGAAGGCCTGGTACAGCGCAAAATAAAAAGGGATCGCCGCGGCATACATGACAAGCAGAACCAGAATCTTCAAATACTGATGATCCGGATACAATTCAGCTGCAAATTCCGCGATCTCGGGCACCACAAAGATACACAAAGCAAGAACCGGGATGCCAATAATAATAACAGCCGCCTTCAAAAAAAGTGTCGTTCCACGTTCCATCAGAAGCCCCTCACTTATCGTTTAATTTAGTTTAGACTTTAACACAAGATTTATCGTGTTTCAATAAATAAATATCGCATTGGACAATATATATGTTGTAACGCATTCCAAAATTCCTGTGAAACCAAAACAAAACCTCCCATCCGGCAAACACCTGGTTTGCTTCAAATGGAAGGTTTCCACAGATTCTTTGATCATTTTAAACGCGTCCTTGCCTTCTGCTCCGTGCCCTCATGAATCGGATCAGAATTATCATCAGTATTACCGCCGCAACAATCATGTACATATCAATATCCAGCTCGACCATAAACCACATGTTGTATTCCAAATTCACTTGTTGTTTAGGCCGCAGTCCTTCACCGAACCATTCAACTGCTTGCTCTGAGCTGCTCATTTCAATTGTGGGGCTGCATGGAGAGCTGACCAGCTCGCCATCCGCTTCTTGTATGTATATCAAATAGTTATTGCCCTTCTTGAATTCATAGCCCCAGGTATAATCAGTTGCTGCAATAATCTGTGAATCAACCTCGTTAAGCCAGCTCTGTTCCACTTCAATCAGAATATACCTAACCTTCTCTTCTGTGCCCGTAAATCCCCCATACTTTGAGTCTGCCTTGATTTGCTTAACTTCACCGTAAACTGCTCCGCCAGCCCTTTCCAACGCTGCTTGAGGATCATCTGAATAAGCAACGGTCTCTGCCGACAGGGGATTTCCTTATCATGAACTTACTGGTAGAATTAGGGTAATAGAGAGACAGAAGCCGGCAAATAGACTCTAGCGAGGTGACTTAATCGACATGGAAACAGCATTTAAATTATTGTTCTTTATAGCCCTCTTTTCAATGTTCTTCAGCTTGGTACGGTTCCTGGTCGATACATATTTAAGTGACTTCTATCGACAAGTTTATAAAAATATAAGTAAAATTTTTCGAAGAAGCAGCTAAAACGAATTTTGATTTGAAAACGAAGAGCCAGCCTTTTCCCTTCACAGAAGAAGGTATAGGCTGGCTTTGTTTTAATTCATGCTAAGTTTGCTCCGGATTAGCGGAACCGTTCAATTATTGGCTTCCTGAGCCTAATCACTATTGTACTTGAGGTTAGCTGACAACTGCTGTCAGTGAAGTTCAACCCATACCGTCTTCATGATGTTTGGCAATTTCACGGGCCATATTCTGGACCCGATGCTTCAGCTGAGCGGGCTCTAAGATGCGAATAGCCGTACCGAACGTCATTAGATATATCGGAAGGTATCTATTCATCGTAGGAACGTCGAGAAGAAACCGAGCTTCCCGGTCGGTCCTTTCGGTTAGATAATGGCGCATATGCCAATGGCCGCAAACTGCATTCAGCGTGTCGGGTTCTCCCTCAATGCGGATGAGCGTCAGCGGTCCGTCTGCCTCCCGTCCATGGCTGGACTGGTCGCGGAAATATACGGACGCGGAGAACTGATCCGGCTTCTCGAACTCCGCTTCGGTCGACTCCAGCCGCTCAATTCGATCCACACGGAAGGTCCGCACCGTTCGCGCCCGATGGCAGAACGCAACAGCATACCATTCGCTACGGTCATAGGCCAGCCCGTACGGATCAATTTCACGTTCGGAGGCCTGTGCCTCGCTCGCTTTGCGATAGGCGATGCGGACCGTTCGTCCGTCCTTTACCGCCTGCTCCAGGTCTCGCAGTAACGGGATGGCAGAAGGCGGACGCGAAGGAGCAATCACATCCAATCCGCTCGTCTGACGGGACAAGTTGTGACGCTGCTCCTCATGCAGCCCGATCTCCATCTTCTTGAGCGCGTGTTCCAGCTCCTCCGTGTACGGATAACCAGCGCCCTGCGCAAACTTATATGCATCCACAAGCGCCTTCAACTCTACGGAGTTGAAGAATAAAGGCATCCCTTTGAAGCTTTCCAGGATGCGAATGCCACCGTCATGACCCGATTCCGCGACGACCGGAACGCCGCTGGCACACAATGCGTCAATATAGCGATAGACCGTGCGGACGCTAATCTCCAGACTGTCCGCAATCTGCGCAGCAGTGAGCTTCCTTCCAGATCGAAGAATCCACAGTACGGACAACATATTATCCCATTTCGCCATCGGAACCCCCCCCCTTTTCCACCAAGATGAGACTTTGGTATACGCACAGCTATTTCAACGAAAAGACCAGACAATCCGGCCAATATTACTGAGTTCCGATAACGATTTAATATCAGGGGGGGCGGTCCAGTCATACGTCTGCTTGAAGCCTTGGGAGACTAGTCTATCAGCAACTAGCCTTACAGAGTCAATATTTCTGAAGCTGGACGCTATGTAAAATTTCACAGGAATCCTCCACTTAAACAGTGTCGTAACTGTCCACCTCGCGCATCACTGCCCGTTGTTCTGATTTGCTGCATAATTAAAAAGACTTCATATAATTTTTCTGGTCCTTCGTATATTGGTAGCCCCTTTTGTGGTACAGCCTATGTGCTTGCTCGCGGCTTGGATGAGATAACAATTTAATACCGGAATAACCCTCTTCCCAAGCCCAGTGCTCCAAGCAATCCATTAACTTGCTGCCAATCCCCTGATTTCTATAGTGTTCTTTCACTACAAATCCAAGTACATTGATCATAGAATCGGCAAAAAGCAGCTCATAGCGACTTCCATGGATGTATCCTACAACCTCGTTGTTGAGTTCGAATACAAAAATCTTATCTGTTGTCTCTTGAGTAATGGTTTGAATCTTCTCTTTGACCTTTTCTTCGGGAAAATGCGCTAGGTTGGGGTTAAACTCTCGATTCAACAAGTATATGTCTAGATAATCGGTTATGCGGATTTCTCTTATCCGGTATTCCATAATCTAACTGCCCCTTATCCCTATTTTATTTGCAGTTCATAAACTAAGCCGCAGCAAAAGTGAATTGTTTGCTCCACTCCAGATGAACAAACGCACTTTTATCCCTACTGTGAAAGCAGAGTTGCGCCACAGGGGAAGAGAATAATTCTGGTTTATCCAGGTGTTTGAACGGTGCCAACTCGAAAAAATTATATGCATATACTAAACGGTTTTATTTTCATTATGTAAGGTAAGTACTTTCCTTGCTGCTTCAATAAAAGATAACACGATTGGTGAAAGCCACTTGTCTTTATGCCACAACATCTGTGTATACACGTGCAAGTCAGGAATTTGCCATGAAAGGGGAACTAGTTCCCCGCGTTCAACTTCGGCTACCGTTACGATTTCTGGAAGAAAGGCAATACCAATTCCTGAGATTGCACATTGTTTAATGGCTTCAGCACTTTGAAATTCTAAATACGTAATGCTATCAATGCCCTCTTTCTCGAATGACCGGTCAAACATGGTTCGATAGGGACAACCTTTCTCATTTGTTAGGAACACTTGCCCGTGAAAATCTTCCAGCTTTAGCTCAGTACGTATTGCGAGCGGGTGATCTGGAGCAGCGAACAAGCGGAACGTTTCTTCAAGCAACGGTTCCACGGTGAGTCCGGTCGAGCGAATGGGTTCGTCCAGCATATAGACGATATCTGCGGCTCCCTCAAAGAGTGTTTGCTTGAGCTCTTGATTTGGAACGGAGCGAAAAATTAGACGTACTCCCGGATGCTGCGAACGAAACTGTTGAAAGACAGCTGGAAGCCGATAGGCGCAAATAACCTCATTGGCACTTATTGTTATGGTGCCGCTTAAATTTTCATTGTCATGAACGACGCTGTGAGCCTCGTCCAATTTATCAAGAACGCCTTGGATATGAGTTAAAAAACGCTTACCCGCAGTAGTGAGAACGAGCTGCTTGCCCAACCGATCAAAGAGGCGGACACCAAGCTCATCCTCCAATGCTTTAACTTGCATCGTGACGTTGGAAGGGACGTAGTTAAGCACTTCTGCAGCCCGAGTGAAATTTAATGTTGATGCAACCGTGCGGAACGTATTTAGTTGGCGCAACTCCAATACACGATCCCCCTTAACTTTCAATAATATTGAAAGCTACTTTGAATTTCATTCACTTTTATTGAGAATATCACGGATTTATACTAACAACAAGAAATACAATCTAAATCTAAGCTTTCATTTTGAGAGGAGCAAACAACATGATGGAATATGAAATTTTTAATTTGGGTGACGTATCTTTGCAATCAGGAGTGACGTTACCGAACGCATTTCTTGCTTATAAGACTTATGGAATATTAAATGAAAAGAAAGATAACGTCATCGTCTATCCAACTGCTTTTGGCGACCAGCATGTTCAAAATGAATGGTTAATTGGGAGTGGGATGGTACTTGATCCTGAGAAATATTTTATAATCGTTCCAAATTTGCTTGGAAACGGATTATCTTCGTCCCCTAGTAACACGCCTCCGCCATACGACCGTGCTAACTTTCCGCAGGTGACCGTCTATGACAATGTTATGCTCCAGCATCGGCTGATTACCGAAAAGTTCGGCATTCAAAAGATTGCTCTTGTAGTTGGCTGGTCCATGGGAGGCATTCAGGCATTTCAATGGGGGGCAAGTTATCCAGAGATGGTGGAACGAATTGCACCTTTCGCGGGGATTGCCAAGCCATGGCCCCATACGTTTGTTGTCTTGAACGGTATGAAAGCTGCGTTGCTATCTGCAGTTGGCTTCGATTCAAGTAAACTAAACCAGCTGACTTTTGCAGACATGCGCGCCGTTGGCCGGGTCTATGCGGGATGGGGATTGTCGCATGCGTTTTATAGAGAGGAGCTTTATCGTGAGATGGGATTTGACTCTTTGGAAGATTTTGTGGCTGGCGTGTGGGAAGATAGCTTTATGAAGATGGATCCGCATAATGTCCTAACCATGTTATGGACAGGACAACATGCAGACATTAGTGCAAACTCCTCCTACAACGGAGATTTCGATAAGGCACTTAAGAGCATTAAAGCTCTGGCCTGCATCATGCCGGGAAGCACAGACCTGTTCTGCACACCGGATGATAATGAATACGAAGCTAAGCTTATACCTAATGCTGTCTTTAAACCAATCCCGTCGATCTGGGGCCATTTTGCCGGTCGTGGAATCAACAGTGCTGATAATCATTTCATCGATGATAACCTAAAACATTTGTTAGCACGTAGCACAAACGGATAGATCGTTACTTGCACTGCATCCCAGTTATCTCTCTCATGGATTCATAACCTAACCGATCGTATGTCGATAGATTTTGACAAGGACTTGACCCTTTTGTCGATATTGAAACATGCATTCGCTCATGACCCCATGTGTGATTAAAACGGCTGCCTCCAATCAGGCAGCCGTTTCATTTAGGTTCTGGGATTGTATTTTTTCGTCGAACGAGCACTACTGTCTCCGTTAGCGCAATTGATCTAAGATTGGGTAGCTACACGCACGAAAGCCTTAATCAAAGGATGGGTGATATTTTTCAATGCCGAACGTTCGGGTTGAAATAATGTCCCGATAAAGAAAGGGTGTTCATCAAGTTCCATAATGCGAACTTCCCCTTCAAGGTCTACCCCAGCAATTCGTAAACCTGCTCTTTCTAACATTGGGCTAAACTCAGAGTTCAATCCGTAATTACAAATTCCGTACTGTTCAATAATCTCATCTTCTCGATAAATATCTATTACTTTAGAGCCGGATGTTAACTGAAAAGGTTGAGTTTGTTCACTTACCGAACATAGAAGGGGAGCAACTAATATCAAAGAAGCCGAAGGGTTTTCCTCCGCATGGTCGGCCTCAGTAAGCCCCAAGACATTCCTGGCAAACTCAATTATCATGTGTTGAAAGCCACCGCATGTTCCCAAGAAAGGAATCTGGTGCTCCCGAGCATATTGAATACCGTTTAATGCACCCTTCATACTACGATAAGGACTCGCAGGAACTACCCATAGCGCTTGATACTTGGAGAGTTTTTGTCCGAAATCTTGCTCCAATGAAGATGTTGGAACCCATTCGTAATTAATCTCGGTGCCAATATCGTCTGCTGCTAATTGAATTGCTTGAGGTATTGCGATATGTGCAACGACCTCCTCATCATAATCGCCAATCAACCCGACAGTGAACACATTGACACGACCTCTCTACTAAATGTAGGCACCCTGTTAAAAATGTAATTATATAGGGATTCCGTCTCTAAATAAAGGAATTTATGCGACGATCCTGCCCGTTAGCTTAAGGACGCTCCCGTGCCTTCGCTTGGGCCACGCCATCCTCATTATATTCCATATCCATATGTCATTCGTCAGCACAACTTCTTGGTTGATATAATTTCTAATGGTTGCGCATCGAGTAATAGGCATCCAGCATCCTTGTAGCCCAGTTTTCTATAGAAGTGCTGCGATCCCTCATCGGCTTGTGTGGATGTCATAACCCGCTTAAATCCGTGTCGTTTCATCTCGTTCTCCCAAAACTCGACCACCTGTTGTCCGAATCCTCTATTGCGAAAAGGCTCATCAATCCAGAGCATATTCATAAAAGGTGTGTTGTCCCAAAAATAACCATAGCGCATCCATCCGATCAATGCTTCGCTCTCATCCTCTAATAAATAAATTTCCTTCACTTTAATTTTCGGTAGAATCAGACTCTTCTCAAGATGATGATCCCGGCTGCTTATCCAGTCCACATGCTCGTCAGTTGCAAATACAATTCTCATTAGATCTCCTGCCTTCTTCTATCATTCAATAACAAACAAGCCCATAGCCTTCTTCGCCATCCTCAGCGTCTCGTTCGCCACGTCTGCGGCGCGCAAGGCCCCGTCCCTGAGGACGTGAATCAGTTCTGCCGAATCGACAATCTCCCTGTACCTTTGCTGAATCGGGATCAGCTTATCGATGACCACCTCTGCCAGGTCCTTCTTAAATTCCCCATACCCTCGGCCTTCATATCGTCCCTCGATCACATTGGTGGTTTCCCCTGAGAAAACAGCATAGATCTCGATCAGATTGCTGACAGCCGGCTTATTGTCCCAATCATAACTGACCCTCATCTCAGAATCGGTCACCGCTCTCGCAAACTTCCTGCGGATCTCATCGGGCGAGTCCATCAGCAGCACATAGCTGCTCTGGTTCGGATTGCTCTTGCTCATCTTCTTCGCAGGATCATCGAGCCCCATTACTCGTGAGCCTAACGTCTGGATAATCGGATCAGGCAGAGTGAATGTCTTGCCGTAACGCTTGTTAAACCGCTCCGCTAAATTTCTCGTCAGCTCCAGATGCTGCTTCTGATCATCCCCAACTGGGACATGAGTTGCCTGATAAAGCAATATATCTGCAGACATCAAGGCCGGATAGGTAAACAATGCAGCGCTGATGCCCTCTTTCCCATCCGACTTCTCCTTGAACTGCGTCATTCTGCTCAGCTCGCCGAAGTACGCCCCTGTCTCCATCAGCCAGCCCAGCTCAGTATGAGCAGGTACATGGGACTGAATGAACAGGGTTGCCTTCCTGGGATCAACACCGGAAGCGATATACAATGCAGCCATCTCCTTGGAGCGCCTAAACAGTTCTTTAGGGTCCTGCGGAACGGTTATCGCATGTAGATCGGGCACAAAGAATAAGCACTCATACTGATCCTGCATGGCAACAAATTGATGCAAAGCTCCTGCGTACCCGCCAATGTTCAACTCCCCGCTTGGTTTAATGCCTGAAACCACTCTCGTCATAGACACAGCCTCCTTATAGAATAACAAAAAAACACTTCGCCCCCGAAGGAACGAAGTGTTAACTCCGCGATACCACCCAAATTCGATCATCGATCGCTCTCATACGTGTCATAACGTCTAACACGGGTCCCCGAGATAACGGAGGGACATGCCGTCAGCGCCTACTTGCTGCTTAAGCAGCGTTCAGACTGAAGCGAAGGGAGCCATTCGCCAGAATCATTGTGCCGGACCTCGCACCATCCGCCGGCTCGCTTGAACAATGATCAACCAGGTTACTATTTCCCTTCATGGCTTTCGTCTATGGTTGGATAATACTAACAGTATATTCCTTCCAGTCAGAAAGTCAATTGGTGATACCAACCTTATTTCAAGACCATCGTGCTATACGCAGGCAGCTTCAGCTTGCCATCCTTCAAGGATGCTCCATCGACAGAGCTGAACGCCAGCTCCCCCCACTCTTCCGCGGGATCAAGCTCGATAACAATCTCATCCGCGGACAGGTTGTTCAGCACCAGCCGTTTGTCCGCATCCAGCTCGCGAACATAGGTCATGACCCTGCTGTCCGGCGATGAGTACGAATCAATCGTCCCGGTTCGCAGCACCGCATCTGCCGCCCGCAGGTGAATCAGCTTACGATAATGCGCAAACAGGGAGTCTTCGTCATTCATCTGTGCTTCCACGGAAACAGAACCGCCTTCGTTATACATCCGGGACTGCCATGTCGGCTGGCCCTCGCCCCCTGATGGGTCCTCGTACCAGACCATTGGCTCACGGATGTGCTCATCCGGTTTGCTGCCGGACATGCCGATCTCTTCTCCGTAGTAGATAAATGGTCTGCCCGGCATCGTCAGCAGCAGGGAGGCAGCCATCTTGGCCTTGTTCACATCGCCCTCCAGCACGCTCATCACACGATTCAGGTCATGATTGGTCAGGAACGGGGCATCGATGAAGGCGCCTCCTGAGCTGTCTGCATACAACCCAAGAATACGGCTCAATGTAGTGACAGCACTGGATGAGCTGCCGGATTTGGCAGCTGCCAGCAGCTGCTCCCCGAGGCTGAAGTTAAAGCCCGAATCAAATGCCTTGTTCAGGTAAGGCGCGATAACAACAGGTGAATTATCCCAGATCTCGCCAACCAGGTAAGGATTGTGTCCGCCCTCTTCAAGACCTGCACGGAACTCCTGCCACCAGGCTACATTCATGTCCGTGATCTCCGGCTTGCCGCCCGTAGACTGCAGGTCGTCATAAATATGCTTGGCTGCGTCCAGGCGGAAGCCGTCTGCGCCTGCCTCCAGCCAGAAGCGGCCTGCCTTGATCATCTCCTGGCGAACCTCTGGCTGATCGAAGTTCAGATCAGGCATTCCTTCCCAGAAGACGCCAAGATAGTGGCTGCCGCCGCGGTTATGCCAGGCCTTGCCCCCGGTCGCGCTGGTCTCCGACAGGTCATGGCCGTCCTCATCGGCCGCATTCGCCCATACGTACCAGTCCCGGTAAGGGCTCTCCTCGGATGCCAGGGCATCAAGAAACCAAGGATGCTCTGTACTTGTGTGATTGACCACAAGATCCATAATAATGCTGATACCGCGCTTATGCGCCTCTGCAGTCAGCTCCTTGAAGTCGTCAAGTGTTCCATACTCAGGATTAATTTCATAATAATCGGTCACATCATAACCATGATAGCTCGGAGAAGGCTGGATCGGCATCAGCCAGATGCCGCTTATACCCAGATCGTCTGTCGTCGATGGGTCGCCGTCGTTCAGATAATCCAGCTTCTGGATAACACCCTGCAGATCACCGATACCATCCCCGTCCGAATCGTAGAACGAACGGACGAAGATTTCATAAAACACCTCTGAGCTCTGCACATCGCCGCCAACAGGCTTCGGACCTGTATTCTCCTGCTGTACAGACTCCTTCTGCTCCTTCTGCTCCTTCTGCTTTCCCGTATCCTGTTTACCGGGCACAGCATTATTGCAGCCCTGAAGGAGCAGCATCAGCAGAACAATGGCGGCTGCGAATACGCAAGCCGCCGTCATTTTCCTCCCTAGTGAACGGCTAATCCGGCCATTATGCATCCGGCTCATCCCTTGGTCGCTCCTGCCGTCAGGCCGTCAATAAGGAACCGCTGCAGGAACATGAACAGAACAGCTACAGGTATGGCTGCAAGGACAGAGCCTGCTGCGAACAGCGTAAATTCAGTACTCTGGTAGTTGTCGACGAGCTCGAACAGCCCAACGGCCAGCGTCCAGTTCTCACGCGAGCGCAGAATCAGTCTGGCGAAGATAAAGTCGACCCATGCACCCGTAAAGGTTGTCAGCGACACATACGTTATAATCGGCTTGGACAGCGGCAGAATAATACGCCAGAATACCGTCCAGTGGCTGGCACCGTCTATGCGTGCCGATTCTTCAAGCGCCTTCGGCAGCGTATCGAAGTACCCCTTGGCAACGAACATGCCCAGTGCTGCGCCGGCAGAATATACGAGTACAAGGGCCCATTTGCTGTCCAGCATATTCATCTGCAGCAGCAGAATATAGATCGCGATCATACTCATGAAGCCCGGAAACATGCCGAGTACGAGCACCGTCGACATGATCGCCTTGCGGCCTGCGAAGCGGAACCGGGATATCGCATAGGCTGTAATCAGCTGGATAAGGGTACCAAGAATCATACTCGTCACCGCAACCTGGAGGGTATTCCAGAACCAGCGTACGAACGGAATCTGCTTGTTGCTGAGGTCAGCCCCCTGGAACAAATTCTTGTAGTGATCGAGTGTCAGCGCGCGCGGTATGAAGGTTTCACTGAACAGGGAGCTGCCAGCCTTGAAGGAGGACATGACCGTGAATGCCGCCGGATAGATACAGGCCAGAGCGATCAAGATCAGCAGGATATAACTGAGCGTGAGTTTCCAAATTGACGTCTTCATTGAATCATATCCTCCTCTTTAAACGATTTCGTCCGGCTGTAGCTCCAGATCGACAGGGATGCAATGATCAGGAATATAATAATACCGACCGCTGATGCGATATTGTAACGGCTGTTATCCAGCGTCAGCTTGTAGAGCCAGGTGACGAGCAGGTCCGTTGAACCAGCCATATTATAATCCAATGTCTTCGGGTCCCCCTTGGTCAAGAGGAAGATGACATTAAAGTTATTGATATTGCCGGCAAACTGCATAATCAGGAGCGGTGCCGTCGCAAACAGGACATAGGGCATCGTAATATTCTTGAACTTGGTAAATCCGGAAGCCCCGTCTACATCCGCTGCCTCATACAAGTCCTTCGGGATCGCCGTCAGGATACCCATTACGAGGATCATGGAGACCGGTATGCCGATCCACATGTTAACGACAATCAGTGACACCTTCGCCCAAAACGGATCACTCAGCCAAGGCAGCCCATCCAGCCCGAAATAACGGAAGTACTGATTGATCGGGCCAAACTTGTCGTTGAGCAGGTTCCGCATGATGAGCAGCGAAATAAACTGGGGAATGGCGTAAGGAATGATGAAGATCGTGCGCCACAAGCCTTTGAGCTTAATGCCCTTCTGATGGATCAGCAGTGCAACGAAGATGCCGCCGAAGTAACAGGTAACGGTAGAGAGCACCGCCCAGATTACGGTCCATGTCAGAACCCCGAAGAAGGTACCCGACCATGCCTTCAGGAACAACAGATCGCCGAAGGTCTTGAATCCAACCCAATCCACCAGGCTCTTGGGCGGAATGTGGTCCGGCGCCGAATAGTTGGTGAATGCCATGAGAACCATGAAGGCAATCGGCATAATGGTGAAGAACAGAACCCCAACAATCGGAAGCGACAGCAGCAGCCATGGGAAGCCCTCATTCTGTACATTGCGGATCGTTTGTGCCAGGGACGGGGCGATGCCTCCCTTGTCGCGTATCTGCCCGTTGCGGTATGCATCACGGATATTGACGATATAGACGACGATATAAATTAATCCAATGATGACGGCCAGCAATCCGTAGATCATCAAAAATATCGAGTGGTCGCCTTCCACATTGACATATCTGCGGCCGACCTTCTCCAGATGGGTCGCCTTGTCTCCAAGGGTGATAAGACCACCGATATCGTAGAACAGCCTCGTGAAAAAAGCCGTGAGAGCCGCCACATGTACGAATAAGAAGAGCAGGGCTTTACCGTACTGACGGTTATAGATTTGCCCAAGCCCCATGGTAAGGACCGATAGCCAAGCTGCTGTCTTCGCGTGTTTGCGCACGTTGTTCATTCCTTTCTCTGCCTGATCCTGCTGACAAGCTACCCGCCGGAATACCGGCGGGTAGTGTGTCAGATCGTAAGATCCTTCTTACTTAGCCATGTTCTGCTTCATCTTGCTCACCATATCGTCGAGCGCCTTCTGCGGATCAATGCCGTCATTCCACATTGCCGCGAGTGTCGCGTCGATCGTATTCCAGTATTGAACCATCTCAGGAATCGAAGGCATCGGTACCGAATTCTCGAACTGCTTCAGGAAGCCGGAAGCGATTGGATCGTTCTTAATAACCTCGTCTTCAGCCAGCGTCTTGTCAGCCGGCAGGTTGCCTGTCATTTCGAAGTTCTTCTTCTGCCATTCAGCTGATGTGATGAAGTGTGCGAACAATTTCGCTGCATCCGGATATGGCGTAAATGCGTTGACATAGTAAGCCTTAACACCGGAGAAAGGCTTCATAGGCTGACCGTTCGGCAGTGTCGGATATGGAGCAACGCCAAGGTTCGCTACCTTCTCCTTCAGGGAGCCGGTATCCCAAGGACCACTGACATTCATAGCCAGCTTGCCGGATTCGAAGAGGGATTTCTTAATGTCGCCAGTAATATCGGATGTCTGGAGCGGCAGAACGGAGCTGCGCAGGCTCTGATAGAACTTGCCGGCCTCAACAGCCTCCGGAGAATTCATCCCGATATCATCCGGATTCGTGCCGTTGTCGCCGAACACGTAAGCGCCGTAGCCTCCGAAGAAGCTGTAGCTCCAATAGCCGTTGCCCAGTTCCCACATGTAAGACCATTTGTTATTCTTTGGATCATTGAATTCCTTCGCGAACTCAATAACGCCGTCCCATGTTGCAGGAACTTCGGCAATCAGATCCTTGTTATAGAATACAGCGGTTGTTTCAACCGATTTAGGATAGCCATACAGCATGCCATTGACTGACACGGCTTCAATCGCTGTCTCATAAGCGCTTTCCTTCGTCTCTAATTCGAACCAGTCGTTCGGCAGAATCAACCCAGCCGATACTGCGCTTCCCGTACGGTCATGCACCGCAGCGAATACGTCAGCGCCTACCTTAGCCGGGCCGTCAGTTGTCATCCGCTCAACGGATTTGTCCGCACCCACCTCGGTAAACTCAACAGGTACGCCATACTCCGCTGTAAAAGCTTTAGCCGCCTCTTCAACGAATGCTTTCTGGTCGCCGCTGTCCCATACGATAAGCTTGGCGCCCTCTTCAGGTACCAGCTCTTCTTCTATCGCCTCTTCACTGGAAGCGCCTCCATTATTTGGCACTTGATTCGCAGGCTGATTAGCGCCTTGATTGCCGCCGTTATTTGTACTGTTGCCACCGCAAGCAGCCAGTGTAAATACAAGCACTAGAGCCATCAGCATAACCGTCGTCTTCTTTACTTGTTTCATTGTGTCCCCACCCTTTTTAAGTATTTGCGTAAAAAAGCATGCCGTCTGATGCAAACGTTTGTCCGGATATGCAATATCCACCCATTTCAAACAA
Organism: Paenibacillus sambharensis; assembly: GCF_003233845.1. Taxonomy (GTDB): domain Bacteria; phylum Bacillota; class Bacilli; order Paenibacillales; family Paenibacillaceae; genus Paenibacillus_I; species Paenibacillus_I sambharensis. Next base: position 159,067 of record NZ_QKRB01000043.1, on the reverse strand, counting down.
ATTAAGGGGTCTAAAGACCAAAAAAAGTACAACCTGGCATTCATAATTCATGCTCCGAGGTTGTACCTGATCAGGTAACATTGCCTTCAATTTGTCAAAATTCATCGAGTGAATCCGTTAGTCGCTTGCTTGCTTTCATCATACGAAACTATAAAAGCGTTTGCAATCATTAAAATTAGGCATTTATTTAAAATTATTTGCAGTTAGCTTCAATTATCACCCTATTGCTCATGATTGCTAGTGTTAACTCAATTTTTGTGTTGCTATTCTTAAGTCATCGTTCAACAGTCTGCTGCATAGGCGATTGTCTTGACTATACAGCGCAAACGTTTGTCTTCTCGGGAGCCTGCCATAACGTTGAAAAGCCTCAACGGATAAGGAATAATATAACGAAGAGCATTATTATAAGGAGGCTGCTTAAGCAGATGCAACAAGCGATAACCCTTAACTATGAAGGAAAAACACTACGGGGAATGGAGCACATTCCTGCAGCTTCTCATGAACCGCTCCCTGCCGTCATCATGTTTCACGGCTTCACGGGAACCAAGCTGGGCTCTCACCGCTTCTTCCTGAAGATCTCCAGGGAGCTTGAGAAGCTGGGCTATGCCGTCTTCCGTTATGATTTTTACGGTAGCGGTGAGAGCGACGGCAATTTCGAGGAAATGACGGTTTCGGGCGAGCTCGCCGACGCCAACGCAATTCTTGACCAGGTACAAGCTGATCCGCGGATTGATAACTCCCGTATCAGTGTGATCGGTTTCAGCATGGGCGGGCTTGTCGCAAGCGTACTGGCCGGGGACCGTCCGGATGATATTGAACGCCTCATCCTTCTTGCTCCAGCCGGCATCATGAAGGAGCTGATTAAAGCGGCCGCCGGGGAATATCTTGCATCGTCAAATGCGGAAACCTTCGATTGGGCCGGCAACCTTATTGGGAGGGCGTTCCCTGTTGACCTGGAGACTATAGACGTCTTTGGCAGATCGCAGGGCTTCCAGAAGAATGTACTCTTGATTCATGGTACGGAGGACAAGACCGTCCCCGCGGCTGTATCCCAGATGTACAAGGAGCAGGTGTATGGCGACCGTGCGCGTGTTCATTATATTGAAAGCTGTGATCATAACTTTAACAGCCATGCTTGGGAGTGCGAGCTCATCGAGCAGATCGGGCTGTTTATGGGCAAAGCTTAGGGCGCCGGGATATGGCAGGCCTGACCTGCGGTTTAACTGATTTTTACTTATTTACACACCAGAGCAGTATGATAAAATACACCTAACGGCATGTAGTGTTTTTGTAAAAATACATTGCTCTCTGCTGCAGAATAAATTAGTAGATCGACATCATTATAGAGAGAGAAAAATACCGACATCCAAGAGATGAAATATACTAGTGAGGGCGAGTGGGTCATTCATGTCGTTTATTCTGTTCATGCTGTTCTCTGTTATCGAGAGCATTGCGTTGTTCTCATTGACGCTTTCCTTATTCCGTTTGAAATTCAAACAGTATTTCTGGCCGGCGCTTATCTTGAACATCCTTATTAATCTGACCAGCTTCTTCATGCGGAAGAGCCCGGAACTGACCGAATATGCACCGATTGCCATCCTGCTGCTGCTTATTCTGTTCCTTGTCACGGTCGTCCGCATACCGGTATTATGGTCTGTTGTTGTCGCCTTTACCGGATACCTGAGTGTAGTGCTGGTCCAGACGGGAGTTATGCTGCTGTCCTTCGGGTTCCTGTCCGTGGATGAGATTAGCGCTTTCCCTTGGAAAGGCTACCTGCTGCAAACCATGACAGGAATTATCGGCTATACCGCAGCAATGACGCTTTACAAGCGCGGCCTCGGTTTTTCCTTCGAATTCAACCGGGTCGGCTTCGGCTGGGGCACGATTATCCTGATCAGCGTGCTGTTCATTATCGCCATCGGCATCGGTTCCGTTCTGTTCATTAATAATCTGCTTGTCGCTGCTGTTATCTTCTTCATCGGTCTTGCTTTCCTGCTCTATTATGCGGTTAAGAAGGAGCGCTCCAATGGAGACTTTGGCTTATAAGATAGCAGCGGGCCTGAAGAGCAGAGCACCTGGTCATCCAGCCAGCATGGAGGTTCTCGCCTTCTCCATGCTGGCTATCATAAACACGGTGTCAACTATCATCCTCGCCCTGCTGATTGCCTTGGCGACTGGCATGGTCGCGGAAACTGCCGCCGCATTGGCATCCTTTGCGCTCCTAAGGGCCATCTCCGGCGGTCTTCATCTCAAGCATGGCTGGGCTTGTGCGGTCGCAACCTCTGTCACCGCCAACCTGATCGTTTTTGTACATTACCCGAACGTTCTTATTTATGGAATAACGGCTGTATCCGCCATCTTGGCTTTTATCTTCGCTCCTTCCCGAATCGAACATCAAACACGGATTCCAACACGCTATTTTCCATATCTCAAGCTTGCAGCCGTTCTTCTTATTAGCCTTAATCTGTTCGTGCTTTCATCCATTATCGCTTCTGCCTGGCTCATTCAATGCCTGCTGCTGATTCGAAGGAGGTGACTAGACATGAAATCGAGGAAGCTGTTCCATGCCATCTGCACGATACTGGCCTCTGCCGCAGTCCTGATTGTTTCGACAGCCAGCCTGCTGTGGGTGCACCAGCCCAAAGTCCCGAACGAACTTCTCAACAAGTAAACTGGGAGAATTGCCATGCATTTAACGGTAGCGCGCCATAAAGACGGGGAAAGCGGCCTGCTCACTGTCCTCATCGACGATATTACATTCCTTGAATATGAACGTATGGCTAACCGGATCGTTGTTCATACGTTGACCGACACCTTCTATATGATGGGTACACTGAAGTTCTGGGTAACAGCGCTTCAGAACAGCGGATATGAATTTGTTATGGTTGACCGCAACAACGCCGCTAATCTGAACCGGATTGTCCGTTTGGACAAGCAGTACAAGATCGCCTACTTCGAGAGCAGCCTGACCAAGGATTCCAAAGGCTGTACGGTAGCATGGAGCTCGTATAACCAGCTGGTTAAGAAACTGCAAACGATGGGTATTCAAGTCACGATTACATAGAAGCTGTCCTCGCACCTTGCGAAGACAGCTTCTATTCGTTTAACTTCAGTCGAGGTAATCAGGGACCGCTTACGCAAAGAGGAGCCGCCACTGCCGGATTCATAACGGCTTGTGACAGCTCCTGCTATGTCAAGGTCTGCACGCAATAAGCGGCAAACTCTTATTTGAAGATCTTCGTGCGCTCTTCTACCGGCTGGAAGTCCTTGTCGCCTGCTGGCGCGCCTGGCTTGCCGAACGGCATCTGAGCGATCAGCTTCCATGATTCAGGCAGGCTCCACTGTGCTTTAACCTTATCATCGATCAGCGGGTTGTAGTGCTGCAGGGATGCACCAAGGCCTTCACCTTCAAGTGCTGTCCAGATCACAAGCTGGAGCATAGCATTGGCATGCTCGGCCCATACCGGGAAGCGGTCCTGGTACGTTGGAAACTGCTGCTGCAGACCTTCGACCACGCGCATTTCCTCGAAGAACAGAACCGTGCCATGACCGGCGCGGAAGCTGTCCATCTTCTGCTGGGTAGATTCGAACTGGTCGGCTGGCACAATAGCTTTCAGCACCTCAGTCGTCAGGTCCCACAGCTTATGATGCTGGGCGCCAAGCAGTACAACCGCACGGCTGGACTGCGAGTTGAAGGAAGATGGCGTGTATTTAACTGCCTCTTCCACAATTTCCTGAATGCGCTCATCGGAGATCGGGGATTCACTTGTAATGCTGTAGATCGAACGGCGGTTTTGGATCGCTTTGAAAAATTCGTTTGTCATTGTCATCGTCAACTACCTCCACAGTATCTTAATATTTTTAAGTACCTATATTATTGTAACAAATGGTGCTTCATGAACGCAACAAAAATATGCCAATTTCTTAAGTACGCCTCTTCATTCAGGCCGCTTCAGCGAGAAGACACGGCCGATCAGAGCGTAATCATCTCCTGCCATGCGGCTTACCGGATTCAGCAGCCCTGCATCGATGTGCCCATGCTCGTTATACAGCTCTTCCGCAATGTGGAACTTTAGCACTCGTGCTATGAGCAGATCGCAAGACGGCTGTCCGCTGTCTCCGAGACCGATCGCTTGGTCCAAGCGGCATTCCATCCGGATTTTCGCTTCTGCAATGCCCGGCACTCTCACCGATTCACTTATAACAGCTGTAAAACCGGCAGCGGCCAATTCACTGTCTCCTGGCGGAAGATTGGCAGCTGTCTGATTCACTGCTTCAACGATCTCTTCACTGACAATGTGGATGACAAGCTCTCTCTGCTCGATTGCATGACGGGCCGTATCCTTCATTACTCCTTGTCTTCGCTGAACCGCGACGGATAGAAGCGGCGGATCACTTGAGACAATGGAGAAGAAGCTGAAGGGCGCAGCATTAACCGTACCGTTATCCGCTAACGTCGTGACGAGCGCGATCGGTCTTGGGACGATACTGCCAATGAGCAGTTTATAAGTATCCCGTCCGCTCTGTCCCGCTGGATCCACCGCTATCATTGTCCCCACTGGATAGCCCCTCCATTCCTTAAACTAGGAATTTCCATACCGCCCGCGGTACCAGTCAGCGGCTGCTTCCACCTCTGAACCGGTTAACTGGTGTCCGTACCGTTCCCAGTGAACGGTTACATCGCTGCCTGCATCCCGCAGGAGCTGTTCAAGCTCTTCCGTTTCCTGCGGGGTACAGAGCGGATCATTAGAGCCAGCCCCTATAAATACGGATGTGCCAGTGAGATTCGGCAGCTTAAGTCCCCTGATCGGCACCATCGGATGATGGAGTATGGCTGCGCGGAAGACATGCTCATAATGGAACAGCAGGCTCCCTGCAATATTGGCGCCGTTCGAGTAACCGACAGCGACCATATTATTACGATCTACCTCATACCGGTCCGCTGCCTCCAGCAGAAAGTCATAGACCTCCTTCGTCCGGAAGACCAGATCCTCTTCATCAAAGACTCCCTCAGCCAAGCGGCGAAAAAATCGCGGCATTCCATTCTCCAGCACATTCCCCCTTAGGCTCAGTACCGAAGACGACGGTGAAACCGCCTTGGCCAGCGGCAGCAGATCCCGCTCTGTCCCGCCCGTTCCATGAAACATAACCAGCACAGGAGCATTAACATCCGTACCCTGTTCGAACACATGCTGCATTTTAACGTTTCACCTCCTGCGGCTTGCGGACTTCGATCGGCTGAAGATTGGCTTCAATAGCCTCACGGTGCGGTTCAAACCATTCCGGGAGCATTAGCTTCTCCCCGAGTGCTTCGGGTGCTTCATCACGGGCAAAGCCCGGCGGATCGGTCGCAATTTCGAACAAGATACCGCCTCCCTCGCGGAAATACACGGCATTGAAATACTGCCGGTCTACAATCGGAGTTGGCACATAGCCGGACTGTTCCACAGTTTGTCTCCAAGCTTCATGCTCTTCATAATCTTTGGCCCTCCAGGCAATATGATGGACAGTTCCCGCTCCTCCATTGCCTGCAGGCACCGGAGTCAAGGGAACATCGATAACATTGCCAATATCCCCCTCAGCCTGGAACCGTGCGTACTGTCCATCTTCACCTATCCTGAGAAAGCCGAATACATGCTGCAGCGCAGCTATTGTTTCTTCAGGCTTAAGACTGTACAGCACCGCTCCCGCAAACCCTTTAATCGCCTTATCCGGCGTGATGCCGTCAAACGACCAGCTGCTAGCTCTGCCTCCTTCACGCTCAACAAGCTCCAGCCGCAGACCTTCATTGTCACTAAACTGCAGAGATTGCTCGCCGAACCGTTCATTGCGTTCCGTCTCAATCCCAAGTCTCGACAATCGTTCTTCCCAGAAGCTCATAGCCCCCTTCGGGATGGCATAAGCGGTTATGCCAACCTGCCCGCCGCCAACTCTCCCTTTGCGTGATTCCGGCCAAGGGAAGAACGTAATAATCGTTCCAGGGCTGCCCTCCTCATTGCCAAAATAAAGGTGGTAAACCTCCGGAGCATCAAAATTAATGGTACGCTTGACCAGACGCAAGCCCAGCACGCCTGCATAGAAATCAACATTACCCTGCGGGTCGCGGGCAAATGCCGTGATGTGATGAATCCCTGCTGTCTTTAGTCCCACTTGTATCCTCTCCTTCTTATTAAACATTCATCTCTGTCTGCACACATGCCTATTAGGATTCCAACTTTGAATGAAATCATTGAGATATCTTTAATTTAAGATATTGAAGCTTGATAAGAAGGGCCTCATAAGAGATTACCCCTCCTCGGCTCCTTTACCCAGCTTCTTCAAGAGGGCAGCCGCTGTCTGCTTCTCTTCCTCCGACAGTGCACCCATCATCGAGTGAACAACAGACGCATGCTCTGGGAAAATCCCATCCAGCAGCTTGCTGCCGTCTTCCGTTATCTCAGCATAGGTCACCCTGCGGTCCCGCTCGCATGGAATACGCTTCAGCAGTCCCTTGGCTTCCAGCTTATCAATGTTGTACGTAACGCTCCCGCTGGTGACCAGAACCTTCTCCCCAATTTGCTGCAGCGGCGTACGCCCCTTATTGTAGAGCACTTCAAGGACGGTGAACTCCGACGGTGACAGGCCATGCCGCTTGATATCCTTGATGGCCCTGTCCATCACTGTCCGGTAAGCCTTGGAAAGCACGACGAACAGCTTGAGCGACGACGCTGTTTCCTCCGGATAGTTATCCGCCATATTCTGCCCCCTTGTCAAATGTTCATAATAAAATATCTTAAATTAAAGATAGTTGATAGAGCAGCAGCTGTCAAGGTTAGGTTAAACGCCCTTACCGGACACCTTGCAACGTTACACATAATTAAGAAAATCCCCCCCCCGATAAGAAAGTATTAACAACAAACCCGCTTGCTGCCGATATGAATTTTATGCAAACCTTTGCATAAATCAGAAAGAATGGGGGATCCACCTTGGCTTTTTCACTTCGCAACAAGCTGTATGCCAGCTTTCTCTGCATCATCGTACTATTTTTGGTCACGGTAATTATTTCTACGACCATGACTCGTCATATCGTACAGTTAACGGATGATATTCTCGTGTCACAGGAGAAGCTGGAAATCATTCAGCGGCTTAATTTATTTGCCCGTACGGCAAATGATGACGGGGCGCACTACATGCTCGCGCCTGAGCATCTGAGAGGGAACTTCAAAGCACGCTTTGAGGCAGACGTCATCTTCCTTGAGCAAGAAATTCAGAAGCTGCAGGCAATCACACAAGAGGAACAGGACAATGAGTTTCTTGAACGCTTCATGGCAAAATGGTCCTCCTATCTGACTGGCAAAACAGCCATTATGGAACTCGCGGATCAAGGAGAGGTTCAAGCCGCCCAGGAGCAGTATACCAAAGATAATTTTGATCCTATTGCTTTTTCTCTTCTCGCTTACGTAAAAAAGGAGCAAGCCGAAATTAAAGAATACCAGGAGGCTATCAAGACAAACCGGCAAACCGTACAGCTAGTTAATTATTCAATGGCTGCCATTGTAATCGCCTTATCGCTTGGCATAGCTTATGTATTCTCCCGCTATCTGGTCCGCCGTATTCACGCATTGAAAATCTCAGCCCAAAGTGTCGCGGAAGGCAATCTGGATGTTCAGGAGCTGCATTTTAAAGGACGCGATGAGCTAACCGAACTCTCTCTCGCCTTCAATACAATGACACATTCCCTTCGTTCTGTGATTCACAGTGCAGGGGATGTCTCCATGCAGGTTGCTGCTTCATCAGCAGAGCTTCAAGCCAGCGCAGAGCAAACGGGGACGGCAACGGAGCATATTGCAGTCATTATGCAGGATATGACGGCCGGGACAGAGCGGCAAGTCTCTTTTGTAGAGAGAAACCGGGATCTGATTCAGCAGCTTTCGGAGAATGTTCAGATGATAACAGCCAACGGGGAAAAAGCACTGAGCACCGTTACAACAACTACAGCAACAGCGCAAAAAGGCAAGGAGGATCTTGTTAACGCGATCGAGCAGGTACGTGCCATCAGCAGCAGCAATGACAAGTTGGCTCAGGTAATTGAAGGCTTAAATGACCAGGCCAATCAGATTGGACAGGCCATTCAGATCATTATGCAGATCACGCAGCAAACCGACCTCCTCGCACTCAATGCGACGATTGAGGCCGCAAGGGCCGGCGAGCAGGGACGCGGCTTCGCTGTCGTCGCCGGAGAAGTCCGCAAGCTCGCTGAGCAATCCCGTTCCTCTGCAAACCAGATCGCGAAGCTCATAACCGGAATTCAGCATGTTTCGGATTCTGCGGTCACGGAAATGCAGCAGGGTACACAGGAAGTGCACAAAGGAATACAGCTCATAGAGGTCGCAGGACAGTCCTTTGAAGGCATTATGAGTCTGATTGGACAAGTAGAATCCGATATCCACAGTGTAACCCGCTCAACAGATGAAATCATGAGTGATACTCATAAGGTTGTCGAAACAATCGGCCAAATCTCGGAAATTGCCAGAGAAAATGCCGACGGCACTCAAAGCGTGGCGGCGTCCACCGAGCAGCAGCTAGCGTCCATGGAAGAGATATCTGCATCTTCCGCCGCACTCGCAAACCTCGCAGAAGAGCTGAACGAGCTGATTGGCAAATTTCACACATCCAAGAACAGAAGGTGACTAACCGTATGAAGAAACGAATGCTATCCATTGCCCTTATTGCCATGCTTGTTCTTGCCGGCTGTACGGAGCAGGCAGACAGGCCCGTTACGTTAACGTTCTGGACGACAACCCAGAGCGCTGAGACTGAATTTTTCGCGAATCGGATCGCACAATTTCAACAAGAGCATCCCAACATTAAAGTCGAGATTGCCGAAGTCCCGTTCAATTCGGCGACGAACCAATTCAAGACGGCCATACTCGGTAACCAGACAATCGATATTTTCCGCGCGGATAATTCCTGGATACCCGAATATGCAGATCTGGGCATTCTCTATCCCTTAACTGCCGTTGCCGGCACAGGTGATCTTGAGAGCTATATTGATTCCGCTATAAGGTCCGCTCAATACCAAGGCATACAGTATGGACTCCCGACTGTAATGGAAGCCCCTGCCCTGCTGTATAACAAGCGGCTGCTTAAGGAAGCCGGGTTCGAACAGGCGCCGCAGACGATGGAAGAAATGCTGGCAGCTGCCAAAGCCGTCACTAGCAAGGACCGGTACGGACTGTTTCTGACCGATGACTCTTACTTTGCGCTTCCTTATCTGTGGGCATTTGGCGGCGGCACCATGACCGATGACCGTCAAATCGAAATCGCCTCGGACAACTCCAGGCAGGCGTTTGAATTCATGATCAGCTTGCGGCAGAAAGGTGTTACCCAGCCGTACCCGGATTTTTCGGATGGCTACAACAATATGATGAGGGACTTCAAGGATGGCAAGGCGGCTATGATTATTAACGGGCCTTGGGCTGTCAGCGATATTCTGTCGGGAACGGAGTTCCAGAATCCTGATAATCTCGGCATTGCTCCGGTACCCAAAGGTCCCGGCGGTCAGGGTTCCCCGGTTGGCGGCCACAGTCTAGTTGTATCTAAGTACAGTGAACACCCGCAGGAGAGCTATGAATTGATCCGCTATCTGACCAATACCGAAAGTCAATTGATTCAAAGCCAAATGCTGAAGACGCTGCCCACGCAGAAATCCGCCTACGAGGATGCGGTCCTTGCTACGGACCCTATCATTCAAGGATTCAAAGCCCAGCTGGATGCTGCGAAAGCCCGCCCGGCCATTCCTGAAGGAGCCCAGATGTTTACCGATTTCACGCCGAATCTGAGTGCCATGCTGCTGGAGCTTCAAACCGTTGATGAGGGCGTACGGAAGATTGAGGATTCCTGGAAGAAGCTGCTGAAGATCAATTAACAAGACCAGTTCCTCGAATAGTCAGAGCCCGCCTCCATCATGTATAATAAGCAGATGATAACTTGGAAAGCAGGTGCCTGATGGACGGACGTAAAGCGGTATTTATTCTTTTGGGTGTGTGTGCGGCATTAGCTCTGGTCGTGTATCTTCTCGTGCAGTATGCTTCGGGTAATGATGATCTGGTTAGGGCACCGCAGCCGGCATCGGAGCTGCGCGTTGATGCACCGCTATATAACGGTTAGTTATTTTTCAATCTGTATCGTTACCAAAATCTGAGTCTCACAACCACGCAACTTTTCCTCGATATAGTAGGTATATACCTGTCGAGGAGTGATGATGTGAAGTTTAAAACAGGAATACTCGGCGTTACCGCCGGCCTGCTGTTGATGGCTGGTACTGCCCAGGGCGCTTCCTATACGGTGCTGCCAGGGGATTCGCTCTGGAAAATATCACTTAAATATGAAACTACCGTTACGGACCTGGTTCAGCGCAATCAGCTTACATCTGATGCCCTATATCCCGGTCAAGTGCTTGATGTTCCAGGTCCCTCGGCTCACATCGTACACAATGAAACCATGTGGCTGATCAGCCAAAAATACGGGATTACATTAGATGCACTCATTAAGGCCAATCCTCAAATCAGCAATCCGAACAACATATGGAACGGGCTGACCATCTGGATTCCCGAGACGAAAACAGCCGCACCTGCAGTGCAGCCGAAGCCCGCTCAACCCGCAGCCTATGCTGACGGTGTTTTTCCCCTCGCCAAAGGGACCTTCCAGCTGCCTCTCGTAAACAACTACAATGACGGCAGGTCCTGGACACCGACGGGCGAACAGCTGCGCAAGCACGATGGGGTCGATATTTTCGCCAAGCAGGGAACACCGATCTACAGCGTGCTCGACGGCCAAATCATCAACTACGGCTGGAATGAATACGGGGGCTGGCGCGTCACCATTCGCGTCGATTCCACAACGGCCTTCTATTATGCTCATTTAAGCAAATATGCACCTGGTCTTGGTATGGGGGTCTCCGTGAAGAAGGGCCAGCTGCTCGGTTACGTGGGCAACACCGGATACGGCCCGGAAGGCACGTCAGGGAAATTTGATCCTCATCTGCATTTCGGCATCTATAAGACGAGCCCGACTTGGACCAGTATTGACCCCTTCCCATATCTGAAATGGTGGGAGCAAAAATAAAAAAGAACGGAAGCAGCCGCAAGGCTGCTCCGTTCTTTTTTGTATATAAGTTTTTCCGGACCTCACCCCCGCTAGCCCTTCAAAGCCCCGGCCAACGTTCCGGCAATGAAGTAGCGCTGAAGCAGTACAAAAAGAATAATAACAGGCAGGGATGCGACCATCACACCCGTCAGCAGCATCGGATAATCGGTCACATATTCCCCTCTGAACTGCAGCAGCGCAATCGGCAGGGTCATATTTTCCTTACCTGTCAGCATGAGCATTGGGAAGAGCATATCATTCCATACGATGATGAACAGGAAAGCCGAGACCGCCGCCAGGTAAGGAGCCGACAGCGGCAGGGCAATTTGGAGCATGAGTCGCCATTCTCCAGCCCCGTCGATTTCTCCTGCCTCTAATATTTCCTTCGGCAGCGTCCGCATAAATCCGGATAGCATAAAGACCGACAGCGGCAGCAAGACCGATACGGAGACAACCACGAGGCCGCTCAAGCTGTTCATTAAGCCAAGCGAGCGGACAAACTGATAGATGGGAATCATATTGACCTGCGAAGGCACCATCAATCCCGCGGCGAACAGAGCAAACAAGAGCCTGCTGCCCCTTCCCCCGAGTCGTATAATCCCATAGGCGATCATGCCGGCGAGGAGCAGCTCAAGCAGCACCGTCGCCGCTGTAACGATAAGACTGTTGCCGAAGTACCGCCACATCGGCTGTTCCTTAAACAGAGCAACCAAATGCTCCAGCGACCAAGCCGCGGGAAGACCGATCGGGTTGCGGTAAAATTCCGGCGTCGTCTTAAAGGCCGTAAATACAACCAGAAGCAGCGGCAGTATTACGATACAGGCAAAGCCTGTAAGCAGCAGTATACCTGCCAGCCGGTTCAGCAATGCAGTTCCCCCCTATCTTCTTCTTCTATAACTAGTAGGTCACCCGTTCGGTCCTGAGCGCCTTGAACTGAAGGAATGTAATGACCGCAATGAGCAGCAGGAAGACACATGAAGCCGCAGCGGCAAAGCCGAACTTAAAGCTGCTGAAGGCCGTCCCGTATATGAAGGTGGACAGAATCTCGGTCGAATAATTCGGCCCTCCTCCGGTCATCGTGAACACGAGATCAAATGCCTTGAAGGACTGAATCGTAGTATACGATACGACAAGCGCAGCAGCAGGTGCCAGCAGCGGCCAGGTCACATGGCGGAACACCTGCCACCGCGTCCCTCCGTCCAGCTTCGCAGATTCCAGCAGATCTGCGGGTATGGCCTGCAGTCCGGCAACGAACAGAATAACCATCTGCCCGATATGCGCCCAGGCCTGAACACCTGCCACCGCGTAGATCGCAATCCCCGCATCCCCCAGCCAGTTCCGCGACCAGGAGGACAAGCCGGCACTCTCCAGCAGATTGTTCAGCATGCCGAAGGACGGATCGTAAATAAACGTCCAGATAAAACCGACTGATACGGATGACAGAATGGCCGGTATAAAATAAAGCGACCGCAGCGCCGCGTTGACGTGTGTGCTCCGCTGCAGATACAGCGCCAGCACAAGTGAGAGAATCGTCTGACAGAACACTACGGCGGCCATAAACTTCAAATTGTTGACAAGCGCCTTCTGAAAAACAATATGCTCTGCAAGGCGTAAATAATTGTCCAGCCCCACAAAACGGTGGGATGGAGACAGACCATCCCAATCCGTGAAGGAATAATACAGTCCGCTTAGCGTCGGGTAGACGAACACAGCCAGATACAAGACAAGTCCGGGCAGGAAAAACAGGATGAGCGGTCTGCGGCGCCTCATCTTATTTTCCAATCTCCTGATTGACAATTGCTTGGGCGTCCGCGGCCGCCTGCTCAGGTGTCTGGCCAGCCAGAACTGCCTGTATTGAACCCGTTACGGCCTTCTGAACCTCGGCGTTCTTCATCGTGAAGCGCGGCTGAAATCTTGTCTTCCGCGTGCTCCACTCGGCCACTGCCTTCAGCTCCTCTGTCTCATATTCCACACCGTTCACTGTCACATTCTGGCCAGTGGCGTTAGCATAAGCCCCAGCGGCTTCCGGACTGCTCAAGAAAGCAAGCCACTTCTTCGCTTCCTCCGGATGCTTCGACTGGCTGTTCACTCCGAGCAGGAAGGTTGTCGTATGAATGCCTTCGTAGATCATCTCATTCGCCGGAACCGTAATAGGCGCAAGAAGTTTTTGCTCAAGCTCCGGGTTATTCTTCTTGTGCTGAGCCAGCTGGTAGGAACCGGTAGCAAGCATTGCCGCTTTATCCTGAACGAACAAGGCCCCGGCTCCCTGGTCCTTCGTACCGAGTGCATCAGGCTGGAAATATCCCTTGTCATTCAGCTCTTTGAACTGGGCAAGCGTCTTCACCCACCATGCATCCGTAAGCTTCGTCTCCCCTGCTTCAAGCTTGACGAAAATGTCCGGGTCCGGAGCATTATTCATCACCATCACGTTCATAAACTGACCAGGGCCAATATCAGCCCCCGGAAAAGCGATTGGTATAATACCGGCCTGCTTCAGCTTCTCGGCTGCCGCCAGGAAGCCGTCCCAGTCCTTCGGCACCTCGATGTCTTGCTCCTCAAACAGCTTGACATTATAGATCGGCATATTGTAAACCAGCTGATACGGCACTGCGAGCTGGCGTCCGTCCTTCTGACCAGCTTCAATTAAGGACGGATTGTATGCGCTCAGGAAGGCTTCACCACTCAAATCGGTGTAAAGGCCGGCGCGAACAAGTGCTTCAAACTGTGCCCCCGGGAAAGCTGCGAAGACGTCGCCGCTGGACCCGTCCAGCAGCTTGGCCTGAGCGGAAGCCTGATATTGGTCGGATGGAAACACCTGTGTCTCAATTTGAATTCCCGGATTTGCCTCTTCAAATTGGCTGATAAGCCGGCCGAAAACTTCCTGGTCCTCACCGCGCCAATGAAGGAAATTGACGGTTACTTTTTTGACGGCACCTCCATTGCCTGAAGCTGGCGTAGTAGGCTGTTCACCGGTGCCGGTCGTTGAGCCATTGCCGGATGAGCAGGCGGAGGTCAGCATAACGGTTACTACCATTACTATAGTAAGAAATATATAACGGATAGATGATTTCATCGTTGTAGTCCTCCAATTTATAGTTGAACGGCAATACGTCCGGCCAGCTTCTTCCGGACGAGCGGCAGCAGCAGCTTCCCGGCAATCCGGGCTTCTTCCAGATGCGGGTAGCCCGATAGAATAAAAGAGGAAATGCCCGCATCGGCAAACTCAACCAGCCTGTCGGACACTTGTTCAGGTGTTCCGACGAATGCAACTGCTCCCCCTCCTCTGACTGCTGACAAGCCCGACCAAAGATTAGGCCCAATCACGTAATCATCCTCTTGCGACTGCTGCCACAGCTCCATCTGACGCTTCTGGTTGGTTGCGTCTGTCTGTGCATGGCGCTTCGCCCGCTCATTAAGCAGCGAAGGGTCCACCTTGCTAATGATGGAACGCGCAGCCGCCCACGCCTCCTCTTCCGTCTCTCTGACGACAAGCTGCGCCCGTATGCCAAACTGCAGCTGCCGCCTGATTCCGGTCTCCTTCTCATGCTCCAGTACAAACTGCTGCATCTCGGTGATCTGCTCCTTGATCCATTCGAGCGGCTCGGTCCACATCAGGTAAACATCCGCTATAGCAGCCGCGGCCCGTTTGCCCGCTGGAGAGCTGCCGCCAAAGTATACCGGCGGATGAGGCTTGCGGAATGGCGCCGGCAGACAGCGCCCGCCTTCCACTTCATAATGCCGGCCTTTGTAGTCAAATGCTCCTGCTCCGGCTTGCCAGACCCCTCTAACAATTTCCATAAACTCTCGGGTTCGGTTATAGCGTTCATCATGATTCGCGTACAGCGGGTCTCCGGATGCTTTCAAGTCCTCGGCATAATGCCCTGTCACCACATTGATAAGAGCCCTGCCTCCCGAAACCTGGTCGAGGGTCGCCGCCATCCGGGCTGCCAGCACGGGACTTATTAACCCGGGCCTTAACGCCACCAGCGGCTTCAGCCGGGTTGTCTGCGCACCGATCCAGGAGCCTACCACCCATGCATCGAGGCAGTCTCCGCCAGCGGGAATCAGCGCAAACTCGAAACCCGCCTCTTCGGCAGCTACAGCCACCTCGGTCATGTAAGCTTGCGTCGCCGGCCTTTCCGGTTCCACCCCTAAATAGCGGCCATCCCCTGTTGTAGGAATGAACCATCCGAATTCAACTTCACTGCTCCGCACTATCGTCATCTCTCTCTCATCCTCCCAGTGTCATAAAAAAATACGACAATGATGGGCTACTCGCCTTGTCATCACTGTCGTATCTCCAGTTTTCCGGTAGATAACAACTGTTTCATCCCGTATGCTGTTAAGCCCACCCATTCATTTTCTGAAACTGTCAGTTGTGTGTACCGTTTTTCTTCTGAGGCGCCGCAACGGCTACGGCACCTGCAGAAGGGTCAAATCTCTTGCGTTCCGTCCGGTCGATCTGGACAATCCGTCCATCATGAACCGTAATGAGCACCGAACCATATTCCATCCCGTTAACCTGCTCCAAAATCCGGTCCCGCCAGTATTCATTGATCTCCACCGCTTTAGCCATATTGATACGCCTCCTTATTCATTCATCATTCGTTTTCCAATAGCGGCAAGCCGCCGCCTTCTGTAGCAGGCTTCCTCTGGGATGTCTTCCATTCTATGAAAGCCTTGACGAGCAGTGTAATAATAGCCAGCAGGACAAGCAGGGATGCTGCGGCAAAGGATGCGGAGAATTGATATTCGTTGTACAGTATCTCCACATGTAGCGGCAGTGTGTTCGTCTGTCCCCGGATATGTCCCGACACTACCGAGACGGCTCCAAATTCGCCCATTGCCCTGGCGTTGCAGAGAATGATGCCATAGAGCAGGCCCCATTTAATGTTGGGCAGCGTGATGCGCCAAAAAATCTGCCAGCCGCGTGCACCAAGGCTGGCTGCTGCCTCTTCTTCAAGTACACCCTGTGCCTCCATCAGCGGGATCAGCTCACGCGCGACGAAGGGAAAGGTCACAAATACGGTCGCGAGCACTATTCCCGGCAGGGCAAATATGATCTGGATGTCATGTGACGCGAGCCAGGGACCGAAGAAGCCCTGTGCCCCAAACATCAAGACGAATATAAGTCCCGCGATGACAGGCGATACGGCAAACGGAAGATCGATAAGCGTAATCAGCAGATTCTTGCCCTTGAACCGGAACTTCGTTATCGCCCATGCCGCCGCAATGCCGAACACCGTATTGAGCGGTACAGCCACTGCCGCAGCGAGCAGCGTCATGCGGAGAGCAGATAACGCATCCTTCTCCGTTATGGCACTGTAGTAGACATCCATGCCGCGCTTGAAGGCTTCCACAAACACCGATGCCAGCGGGAGCAAAACAACGAGTCCCAGAAATAGCAGTGCTATAGTGATCAGCACGATCCGTACGACTGGCCCTTCATTAATGTGCCGAGGCCTTCGGGCAGTCTCTTCTGATAAATGCGTGGTAATAGCTCCAGCCATGCTGCCGTCCTCCTATTCCGATATGACGCGGCGGTTGCTTCGCCACTGCAGGTAATTGATTAACAGGAGCATCAGGAACGAGAGGACCAGCATGACCATCGCAATTGCCGTAGCACCGGCATAATCGTACTGCTCCAGCTTCGTCATAATAAGAAGCGGCGCAATCTCCGTTTTCATCGGCATATTGCCTGAGATGAACACTACGGAACCATATTCGCCAACTCCCCTTGCAAAAGCCAGTGCAAATCCTGTCAGGAGCGGCGGGACAAGCCCGGGGAGAATAACCCGGATGAATGTTCTAAGCCTGTAAGCACCAAGCATAACCGCCGCTTCCTCGGTTTCCTTATCCATATCCTGAAGGATCGGCTGAACCGTCCTCACCACAAACGGCAGGCCGATGAACACCAGTGCTATGGTGATGCCGAGCGGCGTATAGGCCACCTTAATGCCCAGCGGCTCCAGATACTGGCCAATCCAGCCGTTCGGGGCGTAAATTGCCGTCAGCGCAATTCCCGCGACAGCAGTCGGGAGGGCGAACGGCAGATCCACGAGACTGTCGACAAGCCGCTTGCCGGGAAACCGGTAACGGACCAGCACCCAGGCGACCAGCAGACCAAAAACCATATTCAGGGCCGCAGCACTGAACGAGGTAACGAAGCTCACCTTCAGGGAAGCTGCTACCCTGGGGGCCGATATGGTCTGCCACAGCTCGGACAGAGACATCCCGGATGTCTTGATAAATACACCAGCCAGCGGAATCAGGACCATAACGCCCAGGTAAAAGACTGTAAAGCCCATCGTCAGGCCGAATCCCGGCAGCACGCTTCTGCTCTTGCCCTTGGAACCTTTCATGTGAAGTCAGCTCCTGTCATTACCGCAGCCGCTAGGAGCCCGGTGTATAAATCTGGTCAAAGACGCCGCCATCGTTGAAATGCTTCTCCTGGGCTGCGTTCCAGCCGCCAAAATCCTGATCAATCTGAAGCAGCTCCAGCGCCTGGTACTGATCCGTATACTTCGCAAGAATATCCGGATTTGTGGGGCGGAAGTAATGCTTGCCGGCCAGTTCCTGTCCTTCATCACTATAAAGGTATTCCAAGTATGCCTCCGCGACTTCGCGTGTGCCCCTGTCATCCACTACCTTATCCACCACCGCTACCGGCGGCTCCGCCAGGATGCTGATCGAAGGCGTGACAATCTCAAATTCTCCTTCTCCGAACTCCTTAAGCGACAGCAGAGCCTCGTTCTCCCAAGCCAGCAGCACATCACCGATCTTCCGTTCCACGAAGGTTGTGGTTGCCCCCCTCGCACCCGAGTCAAGGACAGGCACATGCTTGAACAGCTCGCCTACAAACTCTCTCGCCTTGGCTTCGTCTCCCCCGTTCTGCTTCAGCGCATAGCCCCAGGCAGCAAGATAATTCCACCTTGCACCGCCGGAAGTCTTCGGATTAGGTGTAATAACTTCCACTCCCGGCTTGATCAGATCATTCCAGTCCTTGATTTCTTTCGGATTGCCCTTGCGCACAAGGAATACAATGGTGGACGTATAAGGAGAGCTGTTATTGCCGAACTGTGACTGCCACTCCGGCTTGATCAGCCCGGGGCCGGTCAGTGCATCAATATCATAGCCCAGCGCCAGCGTAACAACATCCGCCTTCAGACCGTCAATCACGGATCTGGCCTGTTTGCCAGAGCCGCCGTGCGACTGGTCGATCGTGACAACCTGGTTGTTCTTCTCCTTCCAGTGCTTCGCAAACGCTTCATTAAATTCCACATAGAACTCGCGTGTAGGATCATAAGACACATTCAGCAGCTTCACGGGCTTCTTCGCATCCGTCTGTGTCCCTCCTGCCGCTCCGCAGGCTGTCAGCCCAAGCGACAGAGCCACCAATAAAACAACCGAACGAAATGTATGCATTCTTCTCATCATGAAGCACCCCTCAATAATTTTCTTTCTGCACGAGGCCGCATACTCCGGTCGTCCGGTCGTAATAAGATAAATCCCATTTGTTTACTTGGGTATAAACGGATAATACCAGCAGCTTCCTGAAGTGTCAACAGGTTCTTTAGATATTTTTATTATGTTAATAAGGTTCTCTTATACTGTATTCAAACATCCAAAACATACAAATAACCCCGGCCTTCGCTGCTGGCGAAGACCAGGGTCTCTTGTCATGAACATAAATGTGCAAGCTGCATCTTAGTCAGCCCATCAGCTCATCGCCTTGGGGTCCATATACATAATTTCCCACAAGTGCCCGTCCGGGTCTTCGAAGCTGCGGGTATACATGAAGCCGTGATCAACCGGCTCTCCCAGTGCCCTGCCGCCGTGCGACACTGCCTTCTCCGCAATTTCATCCACCTGCTCCCTGCTCTTCGCCGCCAGCGCCAACATCACCTCAGACGCTTTGGAGGCATCGGCAGCCGGCTTTCCAGCCGTAAACGTCTCGAAATACGACTCGACAAGGAGCATGGCGTAGATATGCTCGCTTATAACCAGACATGCTGCTTGTTCATTGGTGTATTGGTCATTAAATGCAAATCCCAGTCCCGTGAAGAATGCCTTGCTTCTCTCCAGATTCTTAACCGGCAAGTTCACAAAAATCATGTTTAACTGCAGTGCCATTGTAATTCCACCTTTCCTTGATTGTGGTTCTGCTTCATGACTTCATCCTATCACAAACCCGCCAGTCAGATTTCTTATGAATTGCGGCATTCCGGATCTCACCTTGCCGCCGGCTGCGAAAGTCCCTCACCCATCTGCTGATAAGCCTGGCGGATTTGCTCCAGATTATCCCCATGGTACTGGATGTTGTGTCCTGCCGTAACTAGTATTAGCAGACAGATTAACAAGAGTACAGGCACTCCGCTTGCTCTGCTCCGGCATCTCCGCATCAGCGCTGTACCTGCAAGCAGGAAGAAGGCAGCTATATAGTGACCGGCATACAGGTACAAGTCGTACTTGAACGTAGCAAGACCGAAGCCTGCACCAATATGCAGCATAATGGCAAAGCCGATATAACCGGCCAGCATCCAAGTTTCACGCAGCTGCCTCTCCCGCAGTATGCCGTAGACCGCCGAAGCGGCCACAAGCCCGCCGATCAGATTGGCGTACCAAGGAACTGCTGCCGATAAATCCGTAGCAAAAGCAGCTATTCCCGCATCTACCAGGGTCAGTGCTGGTGTCAATACAGGATGAATGACGAGCATATAGACGACCTGCCAATGCTGCTGCAGATTGAAGGGGGCTGAATAGCTGAAGCCTCCGCTGCTCAGATTGCTGCCTGCTGCGCTCAGCCACGTGCGTCCGTCAAACAGGATGTACTGCGCCAATGTACCTGCGGCAATGAAGAGGAGCGACACAGCAGTGATTCGCAGCAGCTGGTATAACCAGCTGCGGCTCGCTGTCGTGTACAGGCGCAGCAGCAGAGCGGCTGCATAAGGGATGGCGTTCGTTACGGTAACTGCGAAATTTACAAGCATTAATATGGCATAAGGGTAAACAGTCCCTCCAGGCTGTACGGCCCGAAGCCGAAGATAGAGTACAGAGAGCACAATAATGAATTGCGCATACGGATAGGAATCCGGTATCAGGGCGGAGTACAGGCTGTACGAGCTGACGCCATAGAAGAGCGCAAGAGACAGCGGCAGCCATACGGCATTTCCCCAGCTTCGGAGATAATAGTAGACGAGTGCTGCGCTGGCTCCATTAATGAGAGACTGCAGCGCAAGAAACAGCCAGTTGCCCGGTCCCGCCTCAGCAGCAAGCCGCAGGGTTCCGCCGGCAAAGCTGAGAAACGGATGGATCAATGAAATATTAGCGTATCCATAGTACAGGGAAGGATCGAAGTTGAACAAATTCAGGCTGAACGGCGCCCCATAGAAGGGGCTAAACCGCTGCAGCAGCTCCTGATAACGATCGATATACTGGAGATAAGGCATATTAAGGATAAAATATAATCCGGCGAGCGCCACCACTAGGATTGCTGCAATCCGGTTATCGGCTTTGTTCTTGAACAGCTCCTTGAGAAAAGGCATATCATCCACCGCTTCATCAGAAAGTTAGATTAAAATGACAGTTACACAAGCAGACTAACGCCCGCAAGGATTAGAATAACACCGGCAAGCTTGGCCCAGCCAATCGTTTCCCGAAACACCCACCTTCCAAAGACCAGTGCCCAGATGAATGTCAGCGAGTTGGCGAGAAACACAACCGTATACGCGAGCTGGCTAAGCAGGTAGATGTTGACCAAGGCACCTGTTCCATAGCAGAACATGCCAAGCAGCAGATATCTCAGCCGGTGACGGCTGCCTGAGGACAGCTTGAAATTCACGCCTCCAAGCGAACCAAGCAGTGTCATGACGACTAGCAAAACAAGGTTCAAGCTATCGTTCATAAGCGGTAAGGGTCACCCCGGTTCCGAGCAGCAGGACGGCCAGCAGCTTATTCCAAGTAAACACTTCAGCATGAAAGTATGCCCCATAGATCAATGCGATTACATAGCCGACCGAGAGCAGAGGATAGGTTGAGGACAGCTTGGACAATGCCAGTGACTTGATCATGAACAGGGCGCCTAGCCCGTAGCAAAGGAACCCCAGGGCGAGCAAGAGGTAATCCGTCAGCCCGAGCGACCACAGCAGCTGTCCGGTCGCGGACAGCCAGGCTGAGAAGATCATATAGCCTTTGCCGATAAGACCGGATCTTACATTTTCCATGTCAGCTGCTCCAATCCCGGGTGGCTTCTGTTGATCAGGTAGCGGGATTTTACGAGATTGAACATCGGGAGATCCGTCAGAGAATCCGAATAGGCCCGTGACTGCTCATAATCTATGACTAGCCCGTGATCCTTTAGATATGTCTGCAATCTGGCCACCTTCTCCTTTCCCTTGCAGTTCAGGCCTTCGATTCGGCTGGTATAACGGCCGTTGACCCTGCACAGGTTCGTGCCGATTACATCATCAACTGCCGGCAGCTTGCTGAAGTACTGCATATAAGCATGAGGAGATGCCGTGATAAGCAGAATACGGTAGCCCTGTCGCTTAAGGGCTTCCATCTCCGCCAGTGCCTCCGGATAAATACCCGTTGCGAGCTCCGTATCGTAGAAGCGCTCCAGATCCTCCTCACGGAAGTGATTAATCGCATAGAAATAAGCGCTCTTGGCCTTCTGGAGCGGCATCAGCTTGAGCTTGTACAGGCAGGTGTATGCCGCAATATGCAGCAGCCGGTACGCGGTCCAAGGCTTGGCCCGCAGGCTGTATTTTACAAATTGAAACATCGAGTCATGCCGTATAACCGTTTTATCAATATCGAAGAGCGCTATCTTTACTGTCTCCATATTTCCCCACCCGGCGTTATTCAAAATAGGCTAGAATCACAATCACCATCAAGACATACAGGCACACGGTTACCAGAATAGGCTTGTCCTCAAACAGCTCGCGATCCGGTGCCCCGCCCTTCATCTTCACATGAATCAGATAAAGGTATCGGAACACACCATAGATGACCAGGGGTATCGTCCACATCAGATGGACCGTTCTGCCTGAGGTAAACGTGAACAACGAATAACTTACAATGGTCGCTGTCGTAACGATGCTGCTCAGCTGGTCAAGCAGCGGAAAGGAGTACTGCTCCAGAACCCGCCGATGGGCAGTCTTGTCCTGTTCATTAAGCATCAGCTCGTTGCGGCGTTTGCCGATGGCGAGGAACAGGGAGAGCAGCAGCGTGCAGAGCAGGAACCACGGCGTGAAAGGAACATCGATGATCAGTCCGCCTGCTATCGCCCTCAGAACGAAGCCCGAGGCAATGACCATAATGTCCACCAGGACGACATGCTTCAGATGGAACGAATACATGACATTCACGGTGAAATAGACGGCCAGCAGCAGCGTAAACAAGGGGTTAATAAGAATGGAAGCTGCTAATGAGGATACCAGCAGTACTCCCCCTAAGGCCAAGGCCAAGTATGGATTGAGCAGCCCGGAAGCCATCGGCCGGTTCTTCTTCTGCGGGTGCAGCTTGTCTGCCTCCCGGTCAACAAAATCATTCAGTATATAGACACAGCTGGATACCAGACACAGCAGGATATATCCGGCTACAGACAGCACTATGAGTGGCGTATTGAGCACCTCGAACGAGAACAGCGGCGCTGCGAACACGAGCAGATTCTTGGTCCACTGCTTGGGCCGAAGCTGCCTCCACAATAATCCGGCAAGATTCCCCTGCAGCTGAAGCTCGCTGTCAATGCCCGTTTTTGCTGATTGCAATTGTTAATCCTCCCATTACCTTGCTGTAATTGTAATAATAGCAATCTTCAGCTTATCATCTGTTATCTATACCAGTCAATTCCAAATATGTGTCAGCATGCATGGCTTCTGTCCCGTTCGTTATTAGCCTGTCCTTTTCCTTAAGCTAATCAAGCGTGAAGCCGATATTTATTAGTGAAGACTGATAGCATGTCAAATTTCACAACGAGAGAAGGTCACAGCATCATGAAACGAACCAGGCTCATTACATTCGCCGCTGCGGTCATCATCCTGATGGCGGCAATCATACCTCAAGGTTCGGTCTCTGCCACGAGCCCGATTTCCGTCTATGTTAACGGCAGCAAGCTTGCCTTCACCTCCCCTCCAATCCTGCAAAATGGCAGCGTCCTCGTTCCAATGAGGCCGATATTCGAGGCGCTGGGAGCGGACGTAAGCTGGAACCAGGACACCAGCACTGTGGTTGCAGCCTCGCAGCAGACCAAGATTGAACTGACCATCGGCCGCTGGATCGCCAAGAAAAACGGGAAGGATATTTCGCTGCTCTCCCCTGCATTTATCCGAAATAAGAGTACATATGTGCCGCTGCGTTTCGTAAGCGAAGCGTTAGGAGCGGCTGTGAAATGGGATGCGAAGCGGTACAGCGTAACCATTACCAGCCAGTCGGGGTCCGGGGGAGGCACAAGTAAAGGATACAGTCTGCAGAAGGCCTGGTCCCTCGGCCCTCCTTCCGAAACCTATGACTGGATTCAAGGGTTCACGATCGGCGCTCACCAAACGACGTACGCCATGGATGGCATCAAGATCAAAGCGAGAAAAGACGGCAAGGAACGCGTTTACTTCAGCCTTAAGAATCTTGCTCCCAAGCTCGAAGAATACGGGCTGAACGACCCGGCCACTATCCACAGCTTCCGCCTCTCCGACATGCAGGAGCGGGACGGCAGGCTCTATGTGTCCGGACTTCTCTTCCTGAACAAGGAGAATGAGCAGTACGAATATTACAACCAGAACATTCTGCTGCTCGGCTTTACTTATAACTTGATCTTCTATATCGAAGATGGCCAGCCGCATCTTGTATATGTGGAGCGCGCAGTGGTCAATGAAAAGCCTGACAATTTCACCTGGTACGAAACAAGCAGCGGACAGCCGGAAAATATTTTGCAGTGGGGCGATTTCTATCTCTATGACTACAGCCGGTACCTCCTCAAGCTCCGGTTCACCTTCATGGAGGACGGTTCTCTAATCGTTCCAAGAGAGCTCGCGCAGCGGCATTATCTTCCTAATGAAGGAGGAGGTCAATCAGTCAGCCATTCCTACCATTCAGTCATCCGAATTCATCCTGACGGCCAGATCGAAGAACTGACAAGCTGGGGCAGCCACCTCGGCAGCATACGGGAATACTCTCACGTTTATACGACTGACCGTCACGTACTGCCTGTCCTGAAGAACGGGGAGCTCACCTTGTATACAGGCAACGGCTATATTATGAAGGAACAGCTGCATTCGGGGCAGAGAACCTTCACCGAGCTGCCGGAGGAAGACAGCTATGAGCCGCAGTTTCTGATGGAGCGTCCCTTGTATCATAAGGGCAAGCTGTATTTCCTTAATGACAAAGGGATCTTCACGCTTGATCAGGACCAGCCCCGCATGCTGATCCCCGAACCAAGCATTGATTTTACCGGCATGGACCATACCGTATACATCGTAGACTTCGACTATGACGGGAAGCATTTTTACATCTCGGACTTTACAACCCGGACGATATACAAGCTTGTGCCATCTGCTTAAGGAAGAGCTTGTCTGTCATTCTTAAACCGACATCAAACAGCGCCAGCCTGAGGAACAGAACTCCGGGTACTGGCGCTGTTTTTTCGCTGCTTAATCAAAAATAAGCCCCGGAATGCTTCAGGGCTGCCATATCGTAGTGTCATTTGAAGCTGATACGGTTTAAAAGCTTGGCCTTCTTGTAATGAAAGATCGACTGGGAATACTCGAAGACCGTTCCATTCGTTAAGCAGACAGTATTCTCGACGATTAGGGCGGGGTCCAGCGCCTTGACTTGCAATAAGCCCGCGTTAACCACTCCAATCTGGTCACTTGTAATGACTTTGTCAGCAAAACCAATGCTCAGCTTCAAATCGTCGATCAGATAGCTGTAGATGGAACTGGATGCAATATCTTTATTAAGATACGGCACAATATTTTTGTTGAAGCAGCTGATTTCAATAGAGAAAGGCTCCTCGTCGACTAATCGCAGCCGCTTGATATAATACAGCATAGTACCCGCTTCACAGTTTAATCGCCCTGCTGTTTCAGAACCCGCTTCCATCGTATGCAAATCCAGAACTTCTGTATGAATGCGATCCGGGCTGAGGTCCTTCGTCAGTCCTCTGAGACTGCCAAGATTGATATAGTCGGTTGCGGATTTATCCCGCAGGAACATTCCGCTTCCCTGCACCTGATAGATATAGCCGCGGTTAACCAGCTGGTTAACGGCTCTGCGGACCGTGTTGCGGCTTACGCCGAACTGCGTGATCAGCTCTTCCTCTGTCGGCAGCTTCCGTGCAGCATCGTACTTTCCGGACCGGATTTCCTGTTCCAGCGCATCAGCGATTTCTTTGTATTTGACAGCCATATAAATCTCCCTGCTATTCGTTGTCTATGATCTGCCCTCTATTATACACGAGCAACCCCTTGATCGAGATCAAGAGGTTATCGTTTTTTCGGAATTGCAGCTCTTACAGCTCTTCTCCCCGCGTCTCAATAATACGCTTATACCAGTGGAACGACAGCTTCTTCTTGCGGCTAAGCTGGTTCTCGTGATCGACATATATGAACCCGTACTGTTTCTTGAACCCGTTCAGCCAGCTCAGCAGATCAATGGCAGACCACGCGTAATATCCTTTCAGATGGATGCCCTCGCGGATGGCCTGCTTCACCACCTTAAGATGCTCCTCAATATATTTAACTCGGGGAACGTCGACGATCTCGCCTTCAATAATCGGATCTTCATCTCCCAGCCCATTCTCGGTCACGTACATTTTGATGTCACCATAGCGCTGCTTCAGCATATGCAGTCCGTCCAAAAATCCCTGAGGCGAGATTTCCCATCCCCATTTGGTGTACGTCTTGTCCTCCATCTTCACCGTCCTGTAGAAGCCGTCAAAAGAAGCATGGCCCGGGGCTAATGTCGATGTCTCTCTTGTATGCTCTGTGAAGGCCGCGGCTTCACGATTGCGTTCCACCCGGATAGGCTGGTAATAATTGAGTCCTATAAAATCGTTCCCCGCCGCATTCCCTCGCAACGTGTCCAGCTCTTCTACCGTCCAGTCGGGTGTCCAGCCGTTATCCTTTAACTGCTCAACCACGTAAGCCGGATATTCGCCCTTCAGGATCGGATCGTAATACCAGAACGTCTCATATTCATTGGCATGCCGGGCGGCTGATACATTCTCGGGCTGATCATCTGTACTGAAAGCCGGCAGGAATACATGGGTGATGCCGATCTCGCCATACTGCTTCAGGCTCTTATAGACTTCAACTGCTCTGGCATGGGCATAAAAAACATGATGTGTGGCCTGAAAATACTTCTTCTTATCGTTGCTGATGCCTGGCGGATGCGCACCCTTCAAATAGCCAAGCCCGCAAAACATCACCGTCTCGTTAAATGTAATCCAATGCTTGACCCGGTCACCGAACGCCCGAAAGCAAATTTCCGCATACTTCACAAAGGCTTCCACTGTCCGCTTGGCGGTCCAGCCTCCGTCCTGTTCAAGTGTCAGGGGCAAGTCCCAGTGATACAGAGTAACGAACGGTACTATCCCATAGTGCAGGCACTCATTGATGACATCGTTATAAAAATCCAAACCCTTCTGATTGACCTCTCCGTCTCCAGTCGGCAGGATGCGTGCCCACGATACCGAGAACCGGTAGGATTCAAGCCCCATCTCAGCCATTAGCCTGATATCTTCTTTATAGCGGTGGTAATGGTCGATGGCGATATCGCCGTTCGTGCCTTCGTACGTCTTGCCCGGGAGCTTCGAGAAGACATCCCAATTCGTCGGCCCTTTGCCGTCTTCATCCCAAGCCCCTTCAATCTGATAAGCGGCAGTAGCTGCCCCAAACAGAAAATCATGCGGAAATTTCATGGTTAACCTCCGTTTATAGTATTCTATATTATTCATAATAATATATTAAATTCATAGGTACAAATATTCACTGATGATTATATAGGTTCCCTTTGGATTTAGCAACTTGTATAAAGTGTAATCCGGCGTACAGCCAAAAAGGCAGTATAGAGCTAGCCAAGCTCCATACTACCTTTTTCTACTCAGTCTGTGCCTCCTCACCCTCGATTGGATACAAGTCATCCAGACTGCTCATTTCCTTGCTTCCAAGTATCGTCTCTATTCCATCCGAGATGTACCCTTACTGGGACTGGCCCGAATGCGTTGAGATTTTACAAAAGAAGGCCAGACAGTCAGTTGATCCCCATCAGATCCGTAACCAATGATAGAATCAGCAGGAGACCAACCACACTGCCGGCAAGCAGGGCCCGGCCTCTGCCTGCCTTATGGAAAACAGCCGCTGATTCACTGCGCTTAACAGCAGACCGGAAGTACAGAACGGCGCCAGCCAGCACCAGCAGCGTTTCAACACTTATACTGATTATTGGCCAATTCCACAGACCCAGCCCCATCAAAGACAGTTCTCCACTATTACCAGGCAGTAGTGGAATATCAGGCCGATGAACAAGCAGATCGAGCAGCCAATGGCTGAACACTGTGCCGGCGATCACAAGACCACTGCTCCTCCCCCACTGCCGCCAGGATAACAATCCAGCCAAGAAGCTTAGCAGCAGGGCACTTGCGAGAGAATGGGAGTAGCCAGCATGTATATATGCCCCTCCGTGTCCATCACGGATTGTTTCGATTGTTTCCACCCCCGTAAGAAACAAGGGCACGAACGCAATATCAAGCAGCTGTGTTCCAACCATCAGTGCCCACAGCGGCACCTGCGGCTGCTTCGCCTTGATGATGGCAGCCAGGCCAAAATGTCCCGCAAACATCCTACCTCACTCCCTTTCTGCTATGACCTGTTATTCTGGCATCCAGAATACCTCCGACAACCGACAGCAGCAGCACGAACAGAAGGAAATTCAATGTCGCCTTACCTCCTTAAAAAAACTAATTATATTAGTTTTATAATAACTAACGGTATTAGTTTTGGCAATAGTCTCTTGGTTGCACCATCGCTCTCTTCTCTTTTCTTCTTTCAGCACGCATCTAAAAAAGCCGCCACATGCCATCGCTGTTATACCAAGAATTTCCCGATCAGATTCTGCAGCTCCCCCGATTTAGCCGACAGCAGGCTCGCAGCTTGGTTCATCTCGTCCATGGAAGCCAGCTGTTCTTCCAGAGCGGCCGCAACCTGCTGTGTACCTGCCGTGGAGGCATCCGCAATTTCGGATATGACGTGCACCGATGATGCGGCCTGCTCGGTGCTGGCAGACATCTGCTCGGATGCTGCTGTTACCTCCTGAATCTGCCGCACCACCCCGTCAATGGAGCAGCGGATCTGTTCGAAGGAGGCACCAGCCGCATTTACCGCGTGGATCCCTTCATCTACTTCCTTCGTGCCCGCTTCCATTAGGCTAACCGTCTGCACGGTCTCCTGCCGGATGGCATATACCAGCTCCGCGATCTGTCCGGCCGATTCCTTGGACTGTTCCGCAAGCTCGCGCACCTCATGCGCCACCACAGCAAATCCCTTGCCCTGCTCCCCAACCCTTGCCGCCTCAATGGAAGCATTAAGGGCCAGCCGAAATTTGCCGTGCAGCTGCTGCCATAGCTGCCATTGGCCTCGCAATCATCCGGGCAATGATCCAGGAAATAAAGCCTCCTGCTGCGATCCCCAGCAGACTGACCAGATTGACGATATCCTGCCCGGTTCCGGAAGCGGCAACAGAATCATCTGCTGCTATCTCCCCCTCCTTCTCATTCAACTCAATCAGCTGCTCCAGCTTCTCGAGTGCCGCAATATATGGCTCCTGCATCGCTTTTACCGCTGCTCCAGCCGCTTCCATGTCCCCCTGCTTACCCGCTTCCAGCAAGGAAGGGAACACAGCCGCTACCTGCTGCCGGTAACTGTCAAACGCTGTGTACACTTCCTTCTGCTCCCCTTCACCCGCTATCGTATAGTAAGCTTCATCAAGTGCCCTCATATCCTCGATCGCTTGATTAATTGCGGTTTCCAGGTTCGTAATCTCGACTTCGTCAGCTGCCAGCGCCACCTCCAGTCCAAGCTGCTGCACCAGCATAAACTTCACTCTTGTATCTGCTAGGACTTTCATGCCCGGCAGGTAGACCGATTCAATCGTTTCCGCCTGCTGCTGCATTCTCATCATGCTTGTATTGGAGGCTGCGCCTACTGCACCAATCAGCACCAGCATAATAACGAAGCCTATTCTTAATTTCGTGCCCACCGAAAACTTAAATCCTTGCTTCTGCCCCTTCATCACTGTAACCACACCTTATGAATAGGATTATTATGTCACGCGGTCTGTACGGCCGCCCTGCTCGATATCCATACTATAAGCTGCGATTATGAAGCCTTCCTAAGTGCCGACTGAATGTTGGCTGAAAGCCGGAAAAGACCTTGACTGGTGTCTCATCCACCAACATCTGGTACACATTACCAGCGGTATGTTAAAATACGCTATGTACATTTCGGTGGAGGGAGATTATGGAGCAAATCGCGCATGAGGTGATATTGAAGACGCCTAGCCTGTTCAGCTTTACCCAGATGAAGGACGCGCTTGCCAATGCCAGCCGGGAATGCCTGTACCGGGTCGCGGATGACCGGATCTATAAGGCTATTCCTGCGGGTCAGGATATTCATGTCGTTGAAATTAGCGAGGCTGGTCCAGCACAGCTCAGAATTCGCATTTTCTCAGAAACAGCGGCCCTTCCCGAACCCGAAACCCAGTCAGAGATCGTCCGCTATGTCACCGAATGGTTTGACCTGGATACCGATCTGGCACCCTTTTATGCCATAGCGAGCCAGGATGCTCTGCTTAAGCAAGCAATCGACACCTATAGCGGTCTGCATCTGCCCGGTATTCCAGACCTGTTCGAAGCGCTGTGCTGGGGAATAATCGGACAGCAGATTAATCTCACCTATGCCCACACCTTGAAGCGGCGCATCGTAGAACAGTATGGCCGGTCAGCCGCTGCTGGCGGCGAGCTGTATTGGGCCTTTCCAACACCGGAGACAATTGCCGCTCTAAGCGTTCCTGAATTGAAAGAATTGGGGATATCCGGAAGGAAAGCCGAATATCTGATTGATACCGCCCGAATGCTGGCAGAGGGCAGACTGTCGAAGAAACTGCTGCAGGAAGCCGGGGACCTTAAGAAGGCCGAGGCCATACTGGTCAGCATTCGCGGAATCGGCCCGTGGACAGCCAACTACGTGCTAATGCGCTGCCTGAAGCTGCCGTCGGCTTTTCCCGCAGATGATGTTGGTCTTCACAATGCTATCAAGCTGCTGACCGGGATGGACCGCAAGCCGACCCGGCAGGAGGTTCTCAAGCTCGCCGAGCCGTGGAAGGGCTGGGAATCCTACGCTACCCTTTACCTGTGGCGTATCCTCTACTAAGCAGCAGATAGAGACCGTCCCTTCCTTAGGTCCTTGTTAATCCCGCAGAAATAGCAGAAGCCCCCTTGAACTACAAGGAGGGCTTCTCGCTGACTATTTAACAAAGGTATTCTTCACACGCTTGGACACCAGGAAGTACGGGATCCAGATGGCGCACATAATGACCTCACGGACAATTTCCCTGACCTGGCTCCCATCGATCATCATTTCCTTCAGTACAGGAATCTGAAGCAGCAGCACATAGTCCAAGATAAGACCGGCCAGACTCACGATGTACAGAGCGACCATCAGCTTGGGTACAATCTTCTTCCGCATGTAGAACAGAATAATGGTCACGATTATTGCTGCCAGCAGGCCAAGATTCCACACTAACTCGATAATAAGGGTCGGACCTATAAGAGGGTGATCCAGAGATGAGCCCTCGGTATTTATGAGCTCCCACAGCTCAGGATCCAATACGCCCGGAACATCATTTAGGACAAACAGGACCATCGTAATCAACGTGATGACAAAACCGATCTGCGGCAGAATAAGCCACCCGCCAAAGCCTGATACCTGCTGCGGCTCCCCCGGCCAAGTCGGTTTACCTCCCGTGCTGTCCTTCTCCAGCTGCGTTTCATTCATTTCCATCTTCCTGCACATCCTTCTTGGATAAATATGGCCTTCTTCCGCTATTTAATGGGAAGGAGGATAACATATCCATTATCGGCAACGGCAGGCTGGTAATGAATACCTGAAGCTATACCCATATTGGCGGTTCCGTGCAGCCAAACCCGTTCATGAGCAGCTTCTCTTGCGGACACCTCCTAATTATCTAACCCTTGATCGAGCCGATCATGACCCCCTTGTCAAAATACTTCTGGATAAACGGGTACAGCACCAGAATCGGCAGGGTGGATACGATAATGACGCCGTACTTGATCTGGTCTGCATAACGCTGAGCGTAACCACCCGCGTCACCTCCTGTTCCAGCCCCGCTCGAGAATACCTGATTAGACAGCAGGATATCCCGCAGTATAATCTGCAGCGGCTGCAGGTTATTGTCCCGTATATAGATCAGGGCGGTGAAAAAGTCATTCCAGTGCCCCACCAGGTAATACAGACCAATGACAGCTACAAGCGCCCGGGACAGCGGAATAGCCACCTGGAAGAAGAACCTGAAATGCGAGCAGCCGTCTATCGCCGCCGCTTCGTACAGCTCACGCGGCAGCGAGGTTTCGAAGAACGTCCGGGCAATAATGAGGAAGAATACATTCACCGAGAATGGCAGAATGAATACCCAGAAGGTATTGGTCAGATGCAGATCCTTCATCAGCAGGTAAGTGGGAATCAGTCCGCCGTTGAAGAACATCGTCACCACGAACGCGAGCATAATGAAGCGCCGGGCTCTAAACTCGCGTCTTGACAGCACATAGGCTGCCGGGAGTGTGAAGAGCAGGTTAACTAACGTACCAAACACCGTATAGAACAGCGTATTCCGGTAGCCGGTCCAGATGCGCTCATCCTGGAAAATCTCCTTGTAGCCGAACAAGCTGAACCCCTTGGGGAACAGATATACCTTGCCCGTTGACACCAAGGTGGAATCACTCACAGACGCTATAATAATGAAATAAAGCGGATAAGCGATTACCAGGAATATCAATGAACAGACAGCGAACAGCACCACTTGAAACAGCAGTTCCCTGCCTCTTGCCGCCTTCATTCCCACAGATAAATCCTCCCTTCCTCCGCGCGCTATCAGAACAGGCTGTTATCTGACACCCTGCGCGATATCGCATTCATTGCAAACAGGAACACAAAGTTGATCAGTGTATTGAACAGCCCGATTGCCGAAGCATAGCTGAATTGGTTCGATATGATACCGATCTTGTACACATAGGTTGCAATAACCTCCGATACCGGCAGGTTCAATGAATTTTGCATCAGGAAAATCTTCTCGAAGCCTGTGCTCAGAATGCTGCCCATGCTCAGAATGAACAGAATAACGATCGTCGGAACAAGCGCCGGAAAATCAACATACCGGATAGTCTGCCATCTGCTGGCGCCATCCATCTTGGCCGCATCATACAGCTGCGGATCAATGGTCGAAAGCGCCGCCAGATAGATGATGCTGTTCCAGCCGCAGTGCTGCCAGATGTCGGATAAGACATATACCGGAATGAACGTGGAGGTTGAGGCCAGCAGGTTGATATCGCCAAGCCCGACCGACTTCATGATCAGCCCAACTACCCCTGTCTCGGGCGACAGCAGCACATGCAGCATGCCCACCATGACGATAATGGATATAAAATGCGGCAGGTATACGGTCGTCTGCATGACCTGCTTCATCCTCTTGCGGCGAATCTGATTGATAACCAGGGCTAGAATAATTGGTGCAGGGAACCCGACTATGATTGTCGTGAAGCTGATCAGAAAGGTGTTGCGCATCAGGTCAGTGAACAGGTAGCTGTCGATAAACTGCCTAAAGTAATACAGCCCCTGCCACTCTCCGCCCGTCAGACCTTTGCTGAAATCATAATCGCGGAATGCGAGCTGAATGCCGTACATGGGAATATAGTTGAAAATAAAGATCACG
The DNA here is from genome assembly GCF_003233845.1 of Paenibacillus sambharensis. GTDB lineage: Bacteria > Bacillota > Bacilli > Paenibacillales > Paenibacillaceae > Paenibacillus_I > Paenibacillus_I sambharensis. The sequence goes on along the minus strand of NZ_QKRB01000043.1, from coordinate 125,941 downwards.
ATCAGCGCCGGCAGTATCATGATCCAGAGCTGATAATCACGCCGCAGCGTGCTGAATCTGTGCATTGCCTCTCCCCCTTCTCTGCATGGGAAGCTGCTGTGCCGCACCGCCTGCGGCGCAAGACACAGCAGCCTGACTCAGGGCCCCGTTAGTTAATTGCCAGCCTTGTACGCATCGTAGTACTTCTGCATGATTTCGATATTCTTGGCAAGCCCCGCTCTCTCGCTCTCCTTCACATAAGCATCCCACTCGGCCTCCACGCCGCCTTCTGTCACCCACTTGGCGAATTTCGTCTCGGCCAGATTCATCACGTTCGTAGTGTTCAGGCTCATCGTGTTGTTATCCGCAGTGGAATACTTCATAAACATGCTCGGCAGCACATCCTGCTCCACATCAATCTGGAGCGCTTCAGCCAGTGCCTCGGATTGGCCGAGCACCTCCTGCATATCCTTGCCCAAGGTCAGCTCGAGGTTATCGGAAATATAGAACGCTCCGTTGTCAGCCATCGTCGAGGTCCACTTCCACGTGCCAGGGTCCATCTTCGGGTCGGCAGGTGGAAGCACGGCATAGGTGCCATCTCCGTTGTCCTTGATGTTGGTTCCAAGCGAACCAAACAGCACCTGCATGCCTACTTCGGGCTTATACAGCTCATTAATGAAGCGCATGACCGCTTCCTTATTCTTGCTCCTGGCCGATACGACGAGATGATTGACCCCATAATTAAGTGAATTGTAATCGTAGCTCCAGGATAACGCCCCGGTATAGTCATCAGTTACCTTAAGCGGAGACATGGACGTATACTGCGGCGCCAGCTGCTCACCGAACCGGTCTGAAGCTACCCATCCCCAGGTAAAGCCAACCTTAGCCACATCCCCTTCGCCGCGGGCGGTGGACTGGAACTTCGTATAGTCGTGTGTGAATACTTCCTTGTTCACCAGCCCTGCCTTATAGAGCTTGTGCAGGAAGCTGACCATCGTCTTGTAACGCTCATCGGTCAGATAATTTTTCACAACACCGTCTTCCACAAAATAGCCCTGTCCGCTGCCGTCTGTCAGCGTGATGCCCATGCTGCCGAGCAGGACAGCCGGGTTAAAGTAACCCCCGATGCCGCCCGGCCAATCCATCGGAATTTCATCGCCCGGATTGCCATTGCCGTTGGCATCCTCGTTCTTGAAGGCAACGAGCACCTCGTAGAGCTCATCCCATGTCGTCGGCATCTCCAGCCCAAGATTGGCAAGCCATTCGTGATTGATGAACTGCCTTGTGCCTGTTGAAGGCCAGTACCGCTGGTATTTAGGCAGGCCGTATATTTTGCCGTCCGGCTGGGTGGCGATCGTCTTCGTCTCCGGCTTCGCCTCAAACATGGCCTGCACGTTCGGCGCCTGTTCAAGCAGCTCTGACAGATCCAGGAACAATCCCTGGAACTGGGCGAGATCGGCATCTGTAACGACGTTGGGGCCGATGAAGATATCCGGTATGTCACCGCTTGCCAGCATCGTCCCCTTCTTCTGATCCCAATCTGCCGTAATTTCCTGCCATTCAATATCCACACCTGCCGCTTCCTCTACCTGCTGCAGCCATTCCATCTCGGCCAGCGGCTTCGTGAGCGGATGCTTCGTGATCAGCCCCGTCAGCTTGACTGTCTTCCCAGCTCCATCCGAACCCTCTGTCTCCCCGCTTCCTTGGTTCCCCGAATTGCTGCATCCCGCCATAACCGTTGTGAAGACCAGGACAGTAAGCAGCCACACCATAGACACCCTCCGCACATTATGACCCCCTATAATTGTTGGTAGGCAGCAGATTGCTGCCGCGGCCCGGCAGGTTATGACCGGTCGTGAATACACTGTAATCTGCTCCAGCCGCAGCCGTATACAGGCAGTAATTGAGCGGTTATCAATAATTGAAGGCGCTTAACCATCCTGCTTGGTAAGCGGTTTCAACTCAAGTTTCACAAGGGTTTCAATTATTGTGCATCTTCAACAATTGCCGCTTGCCAAACCGTATAAGGACGCCGCGGCAGCGACTGTTACCCCCGCGTCCCGGCTCTTTTACAGCTCGTGCCTATGGGTCTCCCGGTATTGTCCGGGCGTAGTGCCCGTTATCTTCTTAAAGGTGCGGATATAACTCGCCGGGTTGGAGAAGCCCGTCTGCTGGGCGATTGATTCCACTGTATCAGTGCCTGACCTCAGCAGCTGTATGGAGCGCTGTACACGAAGCCGGTCCAGATACTCCTTATAATTCTGACCAACGGTCTTCTTGAAGAAGTGGCTGAAGTTCGAGGGCGACATACCGAAATAATCAGCCGCTATCTGCAGGGATAACCCCGGGTCTGCCGCCTTCTCTTCCAGATAGGTAACGAGGTCTTCCCGTGTTATTATGCCGGGCTCTTGTACAGGCAGCGTGCTGCGGATAATGGCGCACAGCTTCCCGCTGCTCTCCCGGAGAATGCCGGCCATCTCATCGGTCGTATAGCGGTGGCGGTAAACGGCATCGGACAAGCGCAGCAGCCGGACATCATCATGCCGGAACCGCTGTAATCCGTTGAAGATCACACTAATGGTGTGGAGGAATACACTGCGGACCAGATAAGGGGGTATCGCTCGTCCGCTTATATAGTCCACAATCCGTTCCGTGAAGCATTCTATCAAGCCCTTATCATTCTTGAGAATGGCCAGCTCGAGCGACTGCAGCAGCTCGGCAAAATAGGTTACTGCACCGGTCTGCGCGACTTCAAGCTCATGGAATGCCAGCACTTGGCACTGTTTCCCGATCCGCAGCAGCTCGGTTGTCCGGACAGCCTGGAGATAAGACAGATGAACCCCCTCTATAGAACCCGCTTGTGCGGTTGATCCCATCCCGATCCATACCGGTATTCCCATTCGTCCCTCCAGCTGCCTGCCAATTCGCTCAAGAAGCGGCTTCAGCTCCACCTCAGCATGGTGGCACATCACCAGCACCATCTCCTGGCTGTAGATCCCGCGGAAGAAGAAGCCCTGAATGCCCTCCGGCAGTTCCTCCTCCTGCAGACGGCATAACGCTGCAATTCGTCCAAGCCCTTCCTCGCCGGTTTCACAGGAGAATACCGCTACTGTAATGAAGCGGTGACTGAATATAATCTCACAGGCGGACGCAGCACTGCAGAAGGTATCCCAGTCGGCATAATGACCGCTAGTAAGCTCATACAGTACATTTTCCCGCATGATCGGGAGAGTCCGCTTGACCCGCTCATCAAGCTTACTGTTCGTGATGGAGAGCTCATCCAGCGCATAGCGGATGGTTTCAATCTCGCTCATCGGCCTGGCGTCCGAATTCGCTGGTTCGAATAAGTGAAGTGCCAGATCAACCAGCCGCTTGATCGGATGATAATTCTTGCGAATGGAGATATAGATCACTACCATCTCCAGCAGCAGGATGAGTCCCAAGAGCACGAAGGTATTGCGCTGAATGATGCGGATATCCTGAACGGTCTCTGCTACAGGAAGGAGACTGAGGTACTTCCAGCCGTTGCGGTCCGATACGGTATAAGAGACAATATACGATTCGCCGCCGACGCGGTGGATATCTGAGCCTGAGCTGCTGTTCCCTAGACCGGCCACCAGCTGCCGGAAATCATCGCCGCCCATATAGGGCGTTTCCTCCGAGGCAACAAGCCGGTTATTATCCCCATCAAAGATGAAGAAGCTCCCCCGATATACCTCCGAAACCGATTTCATCAGCCTGATAATTGTCTCTTCCTTGACGAGAATCATAACCGCGCCGGGCGGGTTAGCTCCCCCAATCGGGAGCGGGAGCAGCAGTGTAAGCATTCTGGACCGGTTGCTGCCCGGCACGATAACATTTTCCACAGGACGGACTGCAGGGGCTGCAAGCTTATCAAGCTCGGCCACCATCTGTTCGGCGGGCCAGTTCTCGTAGTAATAGCCGACACCCGGACGTGAAAAATCCTCCATTTTGTAAGCGCTTCCGGTTTTCGAGAACATAAAGCCTAAATGCTTGACGTATAGAAGGGTATTATCAATAAGAGCATCCGTTGCGTTGTATTTGCGCATTTCCCTTGCAATGGTTACCCGCTGATAATCGCTCTCCCCCGCCATATACATCTTGATCTCACGGTTCTGCACCAGCTCAGCAGGCAGATTGTAGGCGTAGCGTGTGAAGATATCCATGGCATTCATAAACTGCTCGGTCACATGCGCATTCCAGTCCATTTCCTTCTCCTTCGCGCTGTCAGCCATAGACGGATAGTAGTACAGCAGAATCACCATAACCGGAAACAGCAGCACTAACAGATACGAAATAAGGGTTTGGGCCAGCAAATTCTTTCGTCTCACGCTTCCACCTTCCCTTCCCGCCGGGCCAAAACAGCTTATGCAGGCGAGCCCCGGCATTCTCTCTTTGCAGCGTATTCGCTCTCATGTACTTCCATGCCAGTTAGCAATTTCCTCTTGCTGCCCATAAGAAAAACCGCCCGGACTTGTTATTCCGTGCGGTCTCCCAATTGTTGATCGAATCATCCGACTGAATTAAGGATGCTTCCCCTTATTGCCCGGTCTCCGTTGTTACATGAAAGGTGACGCCATACTGATCAATCACAATCCCATAGGCTGGGCTCCAGAATGTCTCCTGCAGCGGCATGCTGGCGCGCCCTCCCTTTTCAAGCGCATCATAAATTGTTCTCGAAGCTTCCTTGCTGTCTGTCGTAATGCAGATCGTGACATGGTTCCCCTTCTCATGCGGTGTACCCGGGAAAGTGTCCGACAGCATCAGATTCGTCTCCCCTACCTTAAGCAGGGCATGGGAGATCCGGTCCTTCGCTCCCTCGGGAAGGGGGAATTCCGGGTTAGCCGGCATTTCACCGAACGACTGAATACCGAGCACTTCTGCTCCAAGCGCACTTACATAAAAGTCGATGGCTTCCCTTGCATTTCCGTCCATGACGAGATAGGGGTTCATTCTCAGCTTCATATCCTAACACTCCTTAAGCAGCAGATTGGATTCATCCTTCTAGTATAGACCATTCGTGACAAATCACACTTCTTAGCTGCTAATAACACCAGCTCAAGTGAATATGACAACCCCGTCCCTTCATACGTTAGTAGAAAAAAAAGGTGAGACCATGCTGAGTATAAAAAATCGTAGCGTTATCGTTATTTACACCATACGAGCGTCCTCCATCCGCAACTTCCTCCTTGTTGATTTAGCTGCCGGGACAGGGATTTATTTGGCTGTCAAAATGCTGTCCTCCAATGTATGGATTGCTTCAGTCGGAAGTATGGCGGGTACGGAAGGGCTGAAGAGGCTGGTCAAACTTTTGGCAAAATAACTTGCTGTTCGCTTAAAAAGAGGTAAAACGCAATTGACAAAGAATATTAATTGGTAATTGTTGATAAAATTGGAGGATCACGATGAAGAAATTATTCGCACTATTCCTTTTGGCCGCTCTCTCACTGTTACTGCAACAACCCTTGTATGCTGACGCTGCTGATTCGGTGGATGGTTACCGGCCACAGGTACCAATCCAGCAAGTGAACGACTCTGGGCAAGCGCTGGTCGTAGATAGAGACAGGAGCAGGGTGTCACTCTGGGATATGGAGAGCAGTACGGCCGACTGGTCGCGTAGCGTGGAGTCCATTGTCCAGACGGATGTATTGAACCCGGACAAGTTCATCATTTTGAGCCGCAGCGGCAATAGTCTGGAGAAAAGGGTACTTAATCAGCATGGTGAGACGATTGGCAGCAGCTCCTATCCGATCCGTCTCTCTGAGCAGACCTCGGCTGTACGTTGGCTTATGCCTTACAACCAGGTGCCGGAACGAATCATGACACTTGAAGATAAGGTATTCAAGGTGTATCAAGCTCCTTGGGACAAGCCAGTCATCCAAAGTGACTTCACCTCTTATCTTAAGGATCCTGGAGAGTATATAAGCGAAATCAGCTATAGCAAATACCCTTACGTAGCATTGAAAGTATCACTGGATGAGATAGGCGCCTCTACTCACAATAAGCTTGTCATCGTTAATTTGTACAAGAAGTCAGCGGTTACCATCGACCACTTTGACACCAGCTTTTCAATTAAGACAACTAATACCACAACAATCGTGCATACCTCTCACGATAATGGCCCCCATGCCGCTAATGTAGATTGGCCAGACCTGTCTAAACCTCAAGCCGTATTACAGGTTTACAGCAGTGCAACCGGCAGGCTCATCCACGATGTGAAGCAGCAATTTACGGATCACGATGGTGGAGGGTGGGAAACCTCACTGTCAGGGGATGTTATGTTACTCAAGAACAAGGATACCAGCGTATGGTCATTGTATCGAACGAATGGCATGGAAATCGCCAAAGCTGTACCCGCACCATATGCAGCGTCCTATGAGCTAGCCGGATACCAGGCGAATGCCCAGTCGGTGTTCTTGCTTGTGCAGAAACCCGAGAGCACGACCAGTATATATCAAAGGGTGGTCATTGAATCAGCGGTTGAGTAAGTGATAAGCTCGCCCGCCTTCCCTTGCTGTACAAATACTCAACAAGCCGGCACAATCGGGCCGGCTTAGTCTGTTACGCCTCCTTGCAGATGGACTGGATATGCCGGGTCAGAACGGCAACGATCTGCTCACGCTTCAGCCGCTGAGGCTCTAGCATCGCATGGAGTGCAATCCCGTCAACCAGTGCATATAGACGCTCTGTTTCCACCGCTTGGTCAAGACCTGGCAGCAGCATCCGGTTAGCATCCAAATACTCTACGACTGCACGGATACCATTCAAGACCCCGTCGCTTTGCAGGGCAAACCTGTCCCCTTTATGCCTGAGATGAATAATGAACGAAAACCATACTTCCATCTCGGTCATCGTCTGCTTGTTAAGCGGAACAATCTCGCATAAGATCTTGATCACTTTCTCTTGGGGAGGCAGGTCTAAGGCCGCTATATGCTCAACCCGTTCCTTTACTTTCTCCGTAACAAGCGTCATGGCATAGACCAGAAGTTCATCCTGCGTGGCAAAATAATGGCGAAGCGCCCCCACAGAAATCCCAGCTTCAACAGCAATATTCCTTACACTCGCCCCTTCCATGCCGTGATTGAGAATAACCCGCCAAGCCGCTTCTGCAATCTGATCCTTCTTTTCCTCGTGATTCACATTTTTAGGCATAGCAGCATTTTAGCATACCGGGTGTGCTGCCACAATTAAATAATACACTTGTATTAAAATAATCCGCATGCTAAGATGGCTTTTGTGATACAACTGTACTAAAAAGAAAGAGGTGTCTGGTTTGAGCTTCATTGCCTGGATTATCGTCGCTTGCGAGGTTGCCTTCTGGGTCGTCATTATATTGGGACTGCTCGCCCGTTATGTATTCAAGCTGGATAAGGCCGGTCTGTTCCTGCTTTACTTAACCCCCGTCATTGATCTAATTCTGCTCATCATAACAGGGGTGGATTTGTACCGCGGGGCTGCTGCTACTACCGCCCATGCCGTGGCTGCTGTCTACATTGGGGTGTCCATCGCATTTGGCAAGAGCATGATTCAATGGGCTGATGTCCGGTTTAAGCATTATGTTCTGAAAGAGGATTCCCTGCCCGCCAAGAGGTATGGAATAGACTATGCGCGCCATTACTTGAAGGGCTGGTTCCGGCATGTTCTAGCTTATCTGATCGGCGCCGGGCTGCTCGCCCTGCTGGTCTTCACCATTCAAGATCCTGCCCGAACGGAGGCTTTGGTGAACGTCTGGCGGATATGGACAGTCGTACTCGGCATCGATCTCATCATTACCATTACGTACTTCATTTGGCCGCGTCAGGCTAAGGCTTAAACGAACAAACGCAGCCAGAGCGGCTGCGTTTGCCTGTACCCTCAACTGAATCTATTCAAAGACCGAGCTTCTCAAAGCCCTTCAGTTCTTCCTGGTAGTACTTCTCCTCCGTACCAACCGGGCCGGTAAGGTCCAGATCGCGGAAATGCTCCAGGCTCAAGCTCATCAGCCACAGCCGTCTTATGCCAACAAACACGGGAACGGCCGCAATATCACACTCTTGAATGTTCCGCAATGACCGGTAGCCATCCAGAAAAGCCTGCCATCTCCGCTCTACCTCCTTGTCCTCTTCATACCTAAGCTCAAGCGTGAACCGGAATACAGCCAGCTCGTAAGCCCGCCAGCCATATCCGCAAAGGTCAAAATCAAAATGTGTTACCTCATTCTGGTCGATATGAGCGTTGGCACCGTGCAAGTCGCCGTGACATATTCCCCAGTCCAAGCCGCTGAATTCCTTCACTCTGTTCTTCAGTGTGCTGGCGATCCTCTCCACCCTGTCCAGTTCGGAAGGCCGATCCTGCATATGCTTGCGAATGAGCTTTAGCGGCTCGTCAACCAGATAATGCAGGTCTAAGTCAGGACGGCGGCTTTGGGGACGGAATTCTGAGGCACGGCTGTGAAGCTCTGCAGCTTCCCTGCCAAACCTGCAGCACATTTCCTCAGCCTCCATATCGATCGCCGTCCCCTTCGCCCATGTAAACAGCACCCCAAAACGGACCCCTTCAGGGGCCTCCAGCTCGTGAATGTCATTCTTATCCCTGGTTTCAACAGGCAGTGAAACACGAACCCCGGTCCTGTGGACATAGTTTAACAGCTCGAGCTCAAACGCTACCGTTTCATAATCATAACGCCAGCTGCTCCGGTATATCCGAAATATGTATGGCCCTCGTTCGGTTTCAATAAGATAGGTGTCATTCATGCCTCTAAGCAGATAATGGCAGCGAGTCACGGTTCCAATCGTATACTGCTCCTGGATAAAATCTTTAACAGCCTGCGTATCAAACGTGGAATATTGAACATTCAGCTTCATGAATAGAACCCCGTTCCATAATTAAAAATTTCGTATTCTACTGTCACATATCCACGGAATAGAATAATGGCAGGCGATCCTGTTCCTCACAGGCCGGCTGCCGTTCGATCTTATTTCCAGTTCCTGATTCGATCGTACTCGTCCATCGTGATGGAGAGAACCGTACCGTGCTTGAAGCGGTAAGGGAACGTGAAGCTTGCGTCCGAGCGGATAAAACGGCCCGTGGAGATGTCTTCCGCAATGAACGGGACATAACCCTGCCCCTCACCTACGACACCGAAGAAATCCAGCATCAGGCACCATCTGCCGTCACTGAGCTTGAATGCCGTAGGGGCCTCATACGCAGGATGGCCCAGCTTGGCCATTTCCTCATCAAAGGCTTCTATTCTCGTATATTCACCGGTGAGTGTATTTCCCTTCTGCAGGATGATTCCCTCCGGATTCTTCTCACTCTTCAGGAAACGGTAGAATACCCCATTCTCCTCGTAGATGGCAGAATCAATAATTCCGCTGTCATCCTTCCGGCACAGCATCTGCGGGGTTGTGAAGCTCTTGAAATCCTTGGTCCGCGTATAGTAAATGGCCTTATTCCCATAGTTATTGGAGGCATGGGACGAGGACCAATGCAGCACGTAATCCTCATTCTTCGTATCATAGATGACATCCGGCGCCCACAGACAGCCAAAATCCTCATCACCAAGCTCAATCAGCCTCTGCTCCGACCAATTCACCAGGTCATCCGACTCCCACATGGAAAGGCATTTGCTCCCCTCGCGACCGATGTTGGCCCAGTCTCCCTTGTATTTGGTGTTAAAGCAGTTGGCAAGACTCAGGTCAGTTGCAAGGATGTAGAACTTGCCCTCCTTGGTCCGCACAATCGTATGGTCTCTGACACCCTTCTCGCCTTTCTCGCTCCAGAGAACCGGCTGGCCGTCATTTACCTGCTCCCAGTTAAATCCGTCCCTGCTCAGCGCAAAATATACCTGCTCGCCATCCGGCGTCGTCTTTTCCTTAAAATGAACAAATAAATACGCTTCCATATGTATCGCTCCTTACCTGCATAATGTGTTCCCGACCTGCTTAATTAAGGGCTAAGGGGCCTAACGCAATCCGATTAACTGCTGTATGACTGATACCCGATGTTTGAAAGCACTTGTCTTAATGATACTGTGTATGCAGCTTCAGTACAACAGCTGGAGATAGACACATAGAATTGGGAAAACAGATGGTAAGCGGCTCCCTGCTCGCATTTGAGCAACTATCTTGCATCTTCCATCATTCCTATAAGCTGCATACCGCTGTATGCTGATTACATTCTTATTAATAGAATGGAGGCATAGGAATGAAAAGTATTTTAATCGCTGGAGGTTATGGATTAATCGGCCGTTCAATAGCCAGGCAGATTAGAACGGAATACAGGGATATCGAGCTTATCCTCGCTGGGCGTAACCCTGAGCGGGGGAGAGAGCTTGCAGAGCAATTGGGTAATGCCAGAACAGCCCGTCTCGATATAGACGACTTGGGAAGTCTTGATGCAATCGGGCATGTCGATCTTATCATCGCTGCCTTGAAGGATCCAACCGACTCCTTGATTAACGCCGCCTCAGCCATGCGAATAGCTCATATTGGCATCACCAAGCTGGCGGACGACATCGCTCCGGTTACCGCCTCTGCACTCCGAAACCCTCCGCATAAACCGATTGTACTGCTAGGTCATTGGCAGGCGGGAGTCATGACAGCAGCCGCTGTCAAAGCAAGCGAGTCATTCAGCAGAATTAAATCCATCAAGCTGGCCGCGCTTTATGATCCTCAAGATCCGATTGGTCCAATGACCGCTGAAGACAGCAGCGGATTCCTTGGCAGAGCTTTATTACGCGAAGAAGGAGCCTGGAAGTGGGTTGACGCTCGTCAGCACGCCAGGACAATCCGGCTTTCGGATGGAACAGATTGTACAGGTTTCCCTCTCGGCGTTCTTGACGTTCCAAGCCTTGCAGCAGCCACTCATGCCCCGGACATACGCTTTGACCTCATGCAAGGAGACTCGATAGGCACACGTGCTGGAGGCCAAGCGTCTCATGACATCTATGTCGATATCGAGGGCGTCTTGACCACGGGGGAGCCCGTACAGAGGAGAATAATCGTGACAGACCCCAAAGGTCAGGCTCATCTTACTGCGTTAGGCGTTTTTGTTGCTGTAGAAGGTGTGCTTGGGCTGGGGCAGCCTCCTGCTGCTGGCGGTATACAGCTTCCGGAACTCCTTGTTTCGGCGGACACGGCAATGACACGCTTCCAACAGTCCGGAGTCCAGATAACTACGGCTATAGAAGAACAGCTCGACTAAAGCACTCATTACAAAAAGACCGATATGGAGGCTGTATCCACATCGGTCTCATAACAGTCTTATCTTATTTGGCAAAGCTGTGGTGGCCAATCGTCACAATAACATCCATGCTGGACCAGAAGGAGCCCTTGGAAATCTTAGGATTAAAGAAATATACCGCGTTCTTGACGTTGTTCTTCCCGTTGAGAGCATCCTTCGCTGCTCGCAGCGCTGTAGCATGCGGCTTACTCTTGTCTAGCAATCCATTATGGGCTGGCGGAAACTGCCTGCCCGAATAAATTACATCGCGGATGGTATTCGGGAATCTTGTATCCTTCACCCGGTTCAAGATTACATTGGCTATAGCCAGCTGGCCTTCATAGCTCTCATAGCCTGCTTCCACCATCGTAATCTTCGCCAGCAGGTTAAGCTCGGCTTCTGTGTATGGATCAGCAGGATTATCGAAGAAGGAAGGAACGATTACCTTAAGCTTGGTCCCCGGCTTAATTGTGGACTTGCTATTGAGACCGTTTCGTTCCAGCAGCTCAGACTTGCCAATACCGGCTTCCTTACTAATCTCATTAAGACCATATTTATCGGTTATAACAGCACGCTCCACCTGATTCAACTCAATCAGATTTCCCTCCGACTTCACTGTCATATCCGCATGCAAGAGTTCTGCAAGATGGATAAGAGGCATATAGAGCCTGCCGTCCTTGAAGACTGGAAGCGTATCCATCACATAACGTACCTCGTTAAAATACACGACTGGAACTCCATTTCCCAGTACTGCCTTATCGTTAAATGCCGTATGTATGGTGGTCTCTTCTTCGTCTTTATCCCAGCTAGACGTCGCACCAAGCTTCTCAGCTATTTGTGCCACTGGTACATATAATCTTCCTTGGGATACGAAGGCAGGATCTGCCAACTTAACCGTATCGCCATCGACTTTAATCGTTACAATATCAGCTGCAGCAGCGGTATCCGCCGCCAACAGGGAGAACGGTCCGATGCAGGCAAGCAGCAGCCCCATCATAATTATGCCGGTAATAGACCTGCAGCCCGGCTTGCTTACTCTGTTCATAAATTACCTCCCAGTTCAGCAAGTGGTTCTAAATAACTAACTTCTGGTTTACCGGCTCATTATAACATGGTCAATTGGACCTGTAAGATTAACATTTTCACAGAAATATTAAGTACATGCTATGATTTCACCATCTTTATATAAAAAAACAGCCGTTTCGGCTGTTTTTAAAGGGATTTTTCAATTATAAGAATTTCTTAATGTTTACTGCTCCACAGCTGTGTTTGTCTCATATCTGGCAATGTGCTCTTTACTATCGTGATTACGATGACTTCGCATAATACCTTTCCAGTATCATAACCCCTTTTCGCATCCAGGTAGTTGCCGCAAACCTCGGTGGCAAGGGATTGTGCTCTAAGTTTTGAAGCATATCCAAAGCGCAGCTCCCTTAAGGCTAACAACCTTTAAGGCAACTTCTTCGTACTCTCACTTTTCCTTGGCATAATTCAACCCTAAGCGATGGGCTTGGTTTAGCAGCATCTCATGATGCTTGGGATTGGAGTCCAACGTTTCGTATATAAATTCAACCTTGGAATTGGAAACACCGCAATAATCTGCGATGCCCACATTGAGCAGATGAGTAATCATTTCATCATAGTTACGCTTTTTCATCTGTTCCTTGGAAACCCCCGCCAAACCGATCCACAAGACATGCTGATGATGGAGCTGGTTCGAACCGTACGCAAAACCGTTGTTCCATACGCGGTCAATATAACCTTTAAGCATGGCCGGCAAATGCCACCACCAAATCGGGAAAATATAAGCCAAGGCATCATGCTCTTTCATTCGCCTTATTTCCATTTCGACCTCGGGGGAAAAGGATTGTTCCGCAACTGACCAGTCAGGTTCATCTATTCCTTTTAGAACAGGGTCAAAGCCAATCCCGTGTAAATCCAATATCTCGTAGTCGTGCCCAGCCTCGGAAAGTCCTTGTACAAAACGATCGGCAACCTTAAAGGTCAGGGAATCTTTTCTCGGATGCGAAACAACACATAATACTCTCATTTCTACATCTTCACTTCCTTTCTCATCAGCGCCATGTAGTCATGATCAATGGCTGATGCTATTATAAACAGTGTTACAACAATCTGGAAGTACGCACTTTCAAGTTCTATAGGATGATACAGGTGCCATAGGAACATGGAAGTGCCCTTTATACGGAGGCATCAGCAATGACTGAAGAAAGAAATAATAGCGTTCAAAAGAAGTATAGAGTTGGGGTGGAGGCGGCATTAGAAGTAATGGGGGGTAAATGGAAGCCTTTAATCATCTATCATTTGATGGCAGGCCGGAAACGAACGTCTGAGCTTCGACGGTTAATGCCCGACATTACGCAAAAAATGCTGACCACGCAACTAAGAGGTCTAGAAAAGGATGAGATTGTTGCACGAAAGGTTTACAACGAGATCCCCCCTAGAGTCGAGTATGAGTTAACTTCCTACGGCTGGGGATTAAAGCCGGCGCTAGACCTTCTATGCTATTGGGGTGAGGAACACCTGGAAAAGGTTCATGGCGACAAATCCAAGGTTTTGGAAGAGTTTTAACAACAATCCCATCTCATCATACCAGGGTGGAACTAATAACGCCGGCCGTATTAAGCTGCAGTGAGATGATCAAGAGTCAGGGTATTTCACTACCAAACGGATTAGGACCGATCAAGGATCAAATCCGCCGGACCACGAATCATGTGTATTTCTGGAGTTATTATGTTCATCCTCTCCGTGAAATCACTTGCTTCAAAAAATAGCGGGTTCGTTTCGTAAAGATGGTCCTCAAACTCAAGGCCGGTAACTTCAGTAATCGAGGTTAAAGGAACCTGATATTTTGTCAAAATATCCATTCTTGCCAAGAGACTAAGGGGTCCTGAAGCGTGGTGGAAGTCAACCCCATTTCTCCAAAAGTCATCTTGAAGTATTTTAAACGCAGCAGAATGAAGTTGTTCGTCGTTCCCAATATAAAAAGCAACTTTCCAAAAACCAGCTGGTATATGAATTCCACAGCCTAGAGGTTTTCGAAAGCCACAATACTCCCGGTCATTGTCTGTAAATATGGGCCCTGTGAAAATAGACAGCTTTTTGTTTTTACTCTTTGTTTTTTCAATAATCCACTTCTCAATTTCTCCCCATTCCGTGTGATGAAATTCCTTATGCTGGGGAGCAATATTCGCAAAGCAGAAGGAGTCACAATCAGCATCTCTTCCTTCCGCTTCTTCTCCCCAGCCTACATCATCTCTTCTAACCAGATGACCTCGATCCCACAAATCTTCATTGCCGCCTGCATAAAGCCAGTTTCCAACTTGATTCTCTTCACCAATCCGGTTATCCAGATGCCAGTCATTACATCTTCTTAGCCGTAAATCAAGATTTACATCTGTATTGTTTGCTCCGTACACAGCAAATTTCCTCGCTTTATTCATGACAATTGAAAAATGAGTAAAAGGAAACACTCTCCCTCCTTCTAAGGCTGTTTGAGCAATATCTTCCCTAAGCCGGGGAAAAGGAATGGGATGTTCCTCTCCTAAGAAATTGACATCAAAACCTTTATTTAATCCCATCCATTAACTGCCTCCTTCTTGTAATCACTAAAAAGCGTCGATACGTGATGCAGTAGTAAGTAAATAACGCATTTTTCCTACTCAGTATACCCTGCTTTAATCAACTCAGCATAAAAAAACAAAAAAACCCTTGATCATCAAGGGTTTACGGGTTCTTATGTATGGTGGAGCCTAGGGGGATCGAACCCCTGACCTCATCGCTGCCAGCGATGCGCTCTCCCAGCTGAGCTAAGGCCCCAGATTTCCCTCAATTGAAGGAAAAGGTTACTGCCGTCCATGCATGAGCTACTTAGCTAAGCAGGCCATTCAGCGTGACGACAAGATAGATAATAGCACGGTTATTCAGGCCGTGTCAACTGTTATTTTCGCCGCCTGGGAAGGTATGCTTGGACAGCAAATTGTTAAGCTCCTTCATGAACATATTGATGTCCTTGAACTGGCGGTACACGCTTGCAAACCGCACATACGCCACCTCATCCACAGGGTACAGCTGTTCCATGACGATCTCGCCGATATCGCGGCTCTCCACCTCGGCTTGGGCTGTCGTGCGGAGTTCTTTCTCAACTTCGGACACAATAACCTCAAGCTGTTCGATGGACACGGGACGCTTCTCGCAAGCCCGGATCAGTCCGCGAAGAATCTTATCCCGGCTGAATTCTTCCCGGCTTCCATCCTTCTTAATAATGATCAGGGGCGTCTCCTCAACCATCTCGAAGGTCGTGAACCGTCTGCTGCATTGTTCGCATTCGCGTCTTCTTCTTATTGACTTGTTCTCGTTAGCCGGTCTTGAATCAAGAACCTTCGTGCCGGCGTAATCACAGTAGGGGCATTTCATGGTTTTACAGAGCCTCCATCTTGGTATCCGGTAAGGTTTTGCGGGCACTTGGAAACAATTGCCCATAAATTCGTGTAATGAGATTCGGAATTACGCACATAATACAGTTACCAACCGCAAGGAGGTGAAACGCAATGGCATCTAACCGTAACAGCAACCAGTTGGTAGTACCGCAAGCTACAGCTGCTCTGGACCAAATGAAATTTGAGGTCGCTCAAGAGCTGGGTATTTCGATCCCGCAGGACGGTTACTACGGTAACATGGCTACACGTGATGCAGGTTCCCTCGGGGGTTACATCACTCGTAAGCTGGTCCAAATCGCCGAGCAATCGCTGGCAGGTCAATTTAAATAATTCAGGCTTAATACAGGAAAGCTTCGGCGCATGCCGTCCCGCACGGACGGCTGCGCTGAGGCTTTTTCTATACTGCCAAGCAGCTACATCACGGGATAAAGCTCCTTGTACTTATTATAGTAATAAATAACCTTCTGTACATAGTGTCTTGTTTCGCCAAAAGGGATCTGGCTGCTGGATTCGCGGGTTCCATCCCATATCCCGTCACGCAGCCAGCTTCGCACATTGCCGGGTCCTGCATTATAAGCTGCAACAACCGCTATAGGATTGTTCTCAAACTGTTCATGGAGAGAGTGCAGGTACCAGGTTCCCAGTTCAATTCCGACATCTGCCCTGTCGCGCAGCTCTTCCATTGAAACCTCTGTGAACTCTGCCTTCTCTACAATCCATTTGGCGGTATCCGGCATGATCTGCATAATGCCAAGCGCACCCTTCTTCGATTCCTTGCCTGTCTTATAATTGGATTCTGCTCGTATGATTGCCGCAACCAGGTAAGGGTCAACGCCATAATTTTCAGCACTGGCAGTAATGTCGCTCTTATAATAAATCGGGTAGAGCATTCTTCCCATCCAGCTTGAGTTAACGAACAGCAGAACCAGCAGGCCAATGAAGAGGATCAGCATGACACGCTTCTTCAGGAGCCAGCTCATCGCAGCCCCCATTTCGTCCAGAGCGCATCGACCTGCTGCTCGGTTTGGTCCAGTGTTCCGCTATTGTCAATAACCCAGTCTGCAAGCTCCCTCTTCCTGTCAATGTCCATCTGTGAATCTATACGCTGCTTCGCCTGCTCTTCCGACAAATCCGGATTCCGATCCTGCAGGCGCTTCAGCTGCAGCTCTCTCGGTATATAGACGACGAGAATACCGTCGTACAGATCCTGCTGTCCGGTCTCATACAGCAAGGGAATATCCGCTGCGATTAATCTCCCGGGGTCCTCCTGCTCCGCTGCGTTAATAACGGCCCACATCCGTTCCCGGATAGCAGGATGCAGGATCCCTTCAAGCTGTCGCAGCTTGTCCTTGTCCGCAAAGACAATTCCCCCTAACTTGGCCCTGTTCAACGTCCCATCCGGATTTATGACGGCTTGTCCAAACACAGCGGTCACCCTTGAGAGCGCAGGCTCACCAGGGAGAACGATCTCCCTGGCGACCTGGTCCGCATCGACAAGCATAGCGCCCCGCTGCCTCAGCATGGCCGCAACCGTGCTTTTGCCGCAGGCGATTCCGCCGGTCAACCCGATCTTCATTGCCTTCACCTCATAACAGTCTAGTAATACCCAGTACAATCAAAATCAATCCCGGCATAACCGCAAGTGTACGGATCCTGTCCCAATGAGCAAGGCGAAAGCCTACATGCAAACCCAGCAGCAGGAACAGTCCGCTTGCGAAAGCGATCAGGATGGAAGTTAACAGCGGCGAGAAGCCCAGCATCGCAGCTCCGAGACCCGCACCAAACGCATCCAGCGATAATGCTGCACCGAGCAGGACGGCTTCGTAAGATGAAATCGTGCCTGAACGGTCCATATCAGCCGCCTGAGGAGCACGCAATATCTGAATAACCAGTCCCCAGCGCTTGATTTCGATCTTGATCAGCGTGACCGCCGACACCTGTTCCCCTGCTCCAGTCTTATGCATGGCTTCCCGGTCACTCTCCGCCTTCATCGACGCAGCGGCAGCCGGCAGCTCGACTGCCAATGCATCAGCCCTTTCCGCCGGATGCAGAGGCATTCCTCCAAGCGCGGCCGGCACTTCCGAGTCTTGTTCATCTGACGCTCCCATTAAGTGCTGCCGCCAAAACTGGAATAGTGCCCAGCCCCCGATAGCAATCAAGATGCCTGCCCCCATATAATTGGCAAATGCAGGTGACAGCAGCGCTGTCAACCAGCCCCCTGCCAGCATGGAGACCCAGATGACAAGACCCGAGCATATCACGATAATCGCAACCGAGAATACGGGAATTCGTATCTGCCTCAGCCCGTAAGTAATCCCAACCCCGAAGCCGTCCAGGCTGACAGCCAGCGCCAACAGCAGCAGCGATAGCAAATGCAACAGCAACTGATGTCCCTCCCCGGGACTGGCGCTATAAGCTCATCCGTCGCTGCAGCAGCGCCGGTTCCACCGGAACGGATAAGCTGTGCGCCTAAGCCCACATGTTTGGTAACATCATATGCGGGGAGTGGAACGTGGTGAATCGGACTTATGCCCGATGCAGAACGGCTCACGACATTCCATTATCGCTAAGCCTATCGCTAAGCCTTCAGACAATCAGCTATTCACGGGTTTCCAAAATGCTTCATAACCGGGTTGGCAGCCTGCTTGCCCTTCCGGCCTTTCCCTGACCCCGGTGCTGGCAGAACACCGTCCGAAAGCTTTCCGGCAGCAGCCCTGCGCGATCTGCCCAGCGGCTGACACTTGATACAGACATGTGTGCCTCGCCCGCCAACCACGCTCTTGCTGATCACGGAACCACAGCGCCGGCAGGGCTCTTCTTCACGCCCGTACACCTGCAGGCTGTATTGGAACAGCCCCACCTCACCCTGCCCGTTAACATAGGATTTAATCGATGAGCCGCCTGCTTCAACAGCCCGTCCAAGCGTTTCCACAATGGCCGCATGCAGACGGCTCCACTCGTCCTTCTTGAGGGTGTCCGCTGTCCGCTCCGGATGAATCCCTGCCGCAAACAAGGCTTCATCGACATAGATATTGCCAAGACCCACAATATACTGCTGGTTAAGCAGCAGCGGCTTGATCTTCGTCGTCCGGCGGCCAAGCGTGCAACGCAGCGACTCGGGTGTGAACAGCTCGTCCAGCGGTTCAATACCCAGTTTATTCAGCGGGGGACACATGAATTCCTCACCCGGCAAAAAGATGTGCATCGTACCAAATTGCCGGACATCCTTATACCGCAGCTCTGTTCCATCTGTAAAATGAAAAATGACATGCGTATGCTTCTCCACCGGCTCATCCGTCCGGTACAACCCATACCGACCCTCCATCCGCAGATGGGAGACAAGCACAAGCTCATCCAGTACAATCCGCAAAAATTTGCCCCGGCGTTCCACCGTCTCGATTCTGCGGCCTGCGAGCATGTCTGCAAACTGCTCCGGCTCCGCCGGGCGCTGTATAATTCGGGGCAGCGTAACTGTCACCCGTTCAATGGTTCGTCCAGCAACTAATTCAGTCAAGGTCCTTCGGACCGTCTCTACCTCCGGCAATTCCGGCATTCTAATCACCTCAAGACTATTATACCGGAAACCCGTCTCTCCCGCTTCCTTAAGCCAAAAGAGACATTATTTCGCCTCATACCAATTGACGCCATAGTTGACATCTGCCTTCAGCGGCACGTCGAGCTCAAGCGCCGATTCCATCACTTCCGGAACCAGCGTCTTCATCAGCTCCAGCTCATCCTCCGGCACCTCGAAGACAAGTTCGTCATGCACCTGCAGCAGCATCCGGCTCTTCAGCCCGCGCTCTCTCAGCGTCTGGTCCATCTTGACCATTGCCAGCTTGATGATATCCGCTGCGGTACCCTGGATTGGCGTGTTCATGGCCGTCCGCTCGGCGAAGGAGCGCAGGTTAAAGTTCGAGGCCTTAATCTCGGGCAGGTAACGGCGGCGTTCCAGCAGCGTGGTAACATAACCGTCCTGACGAGCTTTCATCACAATATCATCCATATACTTGCGCACGCCCTTGAAGGCAGCAAAATATTGCTCAATGAAAGCAGCCGCTTCCTTACGGGTAATGTTTAAGTTCTGGGACAGACCGAAATCGCTGATTCCATAAACAATGCCAAAATTAACCGCCTTGGCCTGCCTGCGCATATTGCCATCAACGGCATCGGCTGGCACGCCGAAGACGTCCATCGCTGTCTTGGTATGAATGTCCATATCCGTGAGGAAGGCTTCCTTCAGCCCTTCGTCTCCCGAAATATGGGCAAGCACCCGGAGTTCGATCTGCGAGTAGTCAGCGGCCAGAATATACCAGCCTGGCTCGGACGGGACGAAGGCCTTGCGGATCTTGCGGCCTTCCTCCAGCCGGATCGGAATATTCTGCAGATTCGGAAACTGGCTGCTGAGGCGTCCGGTTGCGGCAATGGTCTGGCGGTAATAGGTATGCACCTTGCCGGTCTCCTTGCGGATTTCCTTCAGCAGACCTTCCACATAGGTCGATTGCAGCTTCGCAAGCTGGCGGTAATCGAGAATAAGCCGAACGATTTCATGGTAGGGCTCCAGCTTCTCCAGCACATCGGCATCGGTTGAATAGCCGGTCTTCGTCTTCTTCATTACCGGCAGGCCAAGCTTATCGAAGAGCACTTCGCCGAGCTGCTTCGGAGAATTAATATTGAATGTGTCACCGGCATGCGCGTAAATCGCTTCCATCAAGCGTGCGATCTGGGTGCTGAGCTCACTTCCCAGCGCCTCAAGTTCACCGGCGTTAACGGTAATACCCTGTTTTTCCATACCGCACAGCACATCGGACAGCGGCTGCTCAAGCTCATAATAGAGCCGGTTCATCCCGTTCTTCTCCAGCTCCTGCTCCTGGTGTCTGGCGATCCGGCGCACTGAATCCGCCTTGCGCGACAGATGCAGGGCCAGCTGGTCAAGCGGCGGCACCTTGAATTTGGCACCCTTGCCGTATACCTCTTCATCCGCCGGAACGGCAGGAAGCCCGTACCGGAGCGCAAGGGCATTCAGCGATTGGCCGCTGTCCGTCGGATCAAGCAGATAAGCCGCAAGCAGCACATCAAAGGTGGCGCCAGAGAGTGTAATCCCCTTCCATGACAAGGCAAGCGCCGCCTTATGCAGGTCGTAGCCCCGCTTGTTCACTTCCGCATCGGCGAGCCATCCCTTCAGCTTGGCGGCCGCTTCCGAGACCATAACATCATAGGGAACGACGTAGACCTTGCCTTCTGCCGCAAGAGCAATTCCGAGAACCTCGGCATGATGCGGATTTTCTCCTGCTGCCTCCACATAGATACTCTCGATTGAAGCAAGCTCTTCATCCTTCAGCTGGCTCATATCGCCTTCTGTGAGCAGGACAATATCCAGCTCAGCTGACTGTGCCGCAGCTCCGCCGTCTTCTGACTCCCCGCCCGCTTCTCCCGTCAAATCAAGCCGTTCAAGCAGCGACTTGAATTCCAGCTTGCGGAATGCCCCGGACAAGATGGATTTGTCGTAGCCCTTGTAAGCCATCTCATCTTCGCCGCTCTCAAGCGGAACCTCACGGAAAATTGTGGCCAGCTTCTTGCTCATGACCGCGTCTTCCTTGTGCGTCTCTACCTTTTCCTTCATCTTGCCCTTCAGCTTGTCCGTATTGGCCAGCACCTCTTCAACTGAGCCAAACTCGTGCAGCATCTTCAGCGCTGTCTTCTCACCGACACCCGGAATGCCCGGAATGTTGTCGGAAGCATCTCCCATCAGGCCTTTCAGATCCACAATCTGGGCAGGCGTCAGGCCATATTTCTCTCCGATGGCTTCGGGCGTGAACCGGTCCACCTCACTGATCCCTTTACGGGTAATAGCGACTGTCACGTGCTCGGAGGCAAGCTGCAGCATATCCTTGTCCCCGGTCACGACAAGCGTCTCCCGGCCCGATTCATCCGCCATGCGGGTAAGCGTCCCGATAATATCGTCCGCCTCATAGCCCGACAGCTCGAACTGCGCGATGCCAAAAGCCTGGAGCAGATCCTTAAGAACCGGGAACTGTTCGGACAGCTCAGGCGGTGTCTTGGCCCGTCCACCCTTATAATCCTCGTAACCCTCGTGGCGGAACGTGATCTTCCCCGCATCGAAGGCAACGAGTATATGAGTCGGCTTTTCTTCCTCAATCAACCGCAACAGCATCGTCGTAAATCCATAAACGGCATTCGTATGTAAACCCGCGGAATTGGTAAGCGGCGGCATCGCGTAAAAAGCCCTGTTCGCAATGCTGTTTCCGTCGATAAGCATCCATTTTTCCATCCTGGCACCTCACCTTGATCATCTTCCCTTATCATACCATACAACGCGGACGGGCTGCGAACCGGCTGATACGCATCCTTTCGACCTTTGTTGCCCATCACCTGCGCGCCAAAAAGGCTGCCGCCGGTTGGACCTGCAGCGTCCAGATTCCGGCAGCAGCCCTGCTGCTGAATTATTGAAAGGAATGTAGTTCAGGCGGTGGCAGGATCCTCAGCAAACGACTGGGGGCGGCCAAGCAAATAACCCTGCGCATAACCGACTCCCATTTCTTTTACCTTGTCCAGCTCTTCCTGCTGCTCGATCCCCTCGGCCACAACCGAGATTCCCATCCTGCCCGAGAACTCCACAAACGTACTCATGATTTGTTCCTTCATCTCGTCCTGGTGTATATTCTGGACGAGCGAACGGTCAATCTTGATATAATCCGGACGCAGTTCAACAATGGATTGCAGCGAGGAATACCCGGCACCCACGTCGTCAATGGCGATTTGATACCCCTGGCTGCGATAATGGGAGAGCACTTTCTTCGCCGCTTCAAAATCCTCGATCGATGTCCGCTCTGTAATCTCGAATACGACATTGGAAGGCGAAAGGCCTCTGCAGCTGAGCAGCTGCAGCGTCTGGCCGGCTGTAAACCTGGGATCGTCCATAATATGAGCCGTCAGGTTGATGAAGATCTTCTGTTCACCGGGGGCCCTGAAGCCTTGAATGGCCTTCTCTCTGGCCAGTGTGTCGAGGGTGTACACCGCCCCCTCTTCTCCCGCAAACTTGAACAGCGGAAGCGGTCCGTCAAACCAGCTTTTGTCAACCAGCCTTGTAAGAGCCTCGTAGCCGAAGCAGCTTCCATCCTGAACCGAGATAATGGGCTGATAAACCGGGTAAAGCCCATCCTGTCCGAGGATGTTCTTCAATGCCAGCTTCCGCAAACTCTGCTCGATGGCCATCGGATGCTGACCGTGGATTAATGCACGCTTCATGCTGTTATAGCGGAGCTGAAGATCCTCTTCTGTATCTCGAGAAGCACGGTAAGCGGAAATCCCGGCGTGAAGCGCGGCCGGCTCCTTGTAAGCCAGTGAGCTTCTGCATTCTGCTCTCCAGCCCTCAGCCCATTCCAAACGAATTGTGCGAGACAGCTCGAGCAGCCACTCCCAGAAGCCATCTTCATGATGGCCCGGTCTCCGCAGCAGGACAAACAAGTCATCCCCGATCCATCTGACAGCCTGGATGATAACATCCTGCCTGGGAAGATTCTTAAGCGCCGCTTCTGCGAATCGCCTCCACCCGGGGATCGCCTGTATGCTGTATACAGGCGCCTGATCCTCCTCACCTGTCTTCAAACCAAAATAAATAACCCCGACCAGTCCTTCATGCGATTCCGCTTCCTGACTTCCCGCCGCTTCCCGAAATGGTTTATACATGCCCGTTCAACTCCATGCTGTTATCGCTTATTTTTTCCATTACATATACACTGCCCCTGGTACGTTTGGCCTGCTTCTTCAGACGTGCCGACAGCTCAGAGAACGTTTCTGGCGTTACCGGCAGACTGCCGTCCCACTGCATAACAGAGAGTGACAAGGTAACTCCGTCGCATTCAATGCTGTTACCGCTCCGGTCCACTACACACGACACTTCCTTCCCCCCATAGAACGCCTGCACTCCTCCGTCAAATCGCCAGATTAGATGACTGCAGAGCGCCTCAGGGTCCTCTGTCTCTGTAACCATAATGTAGTCATCACCGCCGATATGACCAATGAAGTCGCCGGGCGAGCCCAGAAGGGCCACAACCTGCTGCAGGGAATCAGCCGTATAGCGGATCAGCTCGTCCCCTTTGCGAAATCCGAAGCAGTCATTAAACCACTTGAAATAATCCAGATCTGCGTATATCACGGAAAAGGGCTTACCCGCTTCTATCCGGCGCGTGATCTCCTGCTGAATCCGCTGCCCTCCCGGCAGTCCGGTTATGGGGTTCGCTGTCATTGCAGCTTCCGTGCGCAGCTTGGTGATGTACTCCAGTATCGAACGGATTGTTGCCGCTCCGGCCATCTCTCCGTTTCTCGTAATCGTCACCACATCGTACAGCTTCGTAAAGTGTCTGCTCATAGCCAGCGTTGACACCTGCTCTACCGGCATGCTGTATTCTACGATCAGCGGATCGGCATCCATCACCTTCTCCACGGACCGGTTCCAGTAGAGCGGCAGCCCGAATTGTCCTGCCAGCAGCTGATGCAGCTTTTCTTTCATGATCAGACCGACAGGCCGTGTGCCATCTACTACAACAGCACCCAGTACTGTGGGATCATTCTCAAACAGACGCGCTGCATCCGCAACTCTCGTATGCAGGGGGAGGACAGGAATAAGCGTGGCCAGTTCACCGATCTGAGAAGCATAGTATTCAACACCAGGCCCCTTCAGGCTCATGCCATCACGCCAGGGAGCAGCAATTGAATCCGTCTGTCCGCTCATCGAGCGGGCTTCACCCCAAGCTTCCTTGACTGCGTTATAGATAAGTGTCTCAGCGGAACGGCCCGTGTGGGTGGGGACAATCTTGCTTATGCCAATGTAGAGGCTGCTCACAGAGCGATCACTATCATCACAACCAATCCGTTTGCGCAGTTCTTGGGCTGTACTATTCAGCAGGTCCTCCAGCCGTTCTCCCCCAAGCTTACGGTTCAAGAAGAAGAAATATTCCCGGTTCATCCGGCAGTGCCAGAAGATACGCTTCTCTTCCTGGGCCCAGTCTCCAAGTGAATGCACAATGGTCTCCGTTGCATCCTGCAGCTGTACATATAGGACACCTACTCCGCCTTGATGCCATCTCTCTGTAATCCTTCGAACCATTTCCCGGTCTAATAAACCAAATCCGATTTCGCCCACTGTCGATCTCCTCGCGGATATTGTCAACATACGACTATAATATACGAATATTTTACCAGTCAAGTGTGAAATACGAATTATGTAAATATTAAAGCAGTGTAAAAAGGGACGGGAATTTAGACCTGTTTTCTGGGTCTTTTGTACAGGAAGAGCCGCTGGCACAGCGGCCAACGGCTCTTATATCGATTTCTTGATTGCTGATGATGCTGCTACACGTTAAGGTCCGGACGTTTGCCGGTTACGAGGTAGACAACATTTTCCCCGATGTTCGTCGCATAATCACCGATTCGCTCAATGTAACGGCCAACAAAGCTCAGAAGCATTCCCTGGCTGGCAGTCTTCGGGTTCTCAACCATCAGAGAGAAGAGCTCCCTCAGAATCTGGCTGTAAAGAGCATCAACCGTATCGTCATCCTTAGCCATCTTGTAGGCCAAGTCCACATTCTCGTTAATGAAGGACTGGATCGATTCATAGGTCATAACCTGCACGATTTCGGCCATCCGAGGAAGATCGATGAGCGGCTTTATTAAATCCTCGCCTTCCAGACGCAGTACAACCTTGGCGATATCAACAGCAAGGTCTGCCATCCGTTCGAGGTCATTGGAGATTTTAAAGGCAACCAGGATGCGGCGCAGATCTTTGGCTACCGGCTGTTGAGTAGCGATCAGCATGGTGCCCATCTCCGTTATCCGCTCTTCCATCTGGTTTACTTCCGCATCGTCACGTACGATCGATTTGGCCAAAACCACATCCACATCCTGCAGGGCACGCATTGAATTGGCAATTGCTTGTTCTACCTGCGTCCCCATCTGGATCAGCAGCTGCTGCATGGCATCAAGCTGTTGATCAAATTCCGTTCTTCTTGTCATAACTGCATAGCCCCCTTCACTTCCGCTGTTAGCCAAAACGGCCGCTGATGTAGTCTTCGGTGCGCTGATCAGTCGGATTAGAGAAGAGCTTCTCGGTATCCGCGTATTCAATCACTTCACCATTAAGGAAAAACACTGTCTGATTGGAGACACGAGCTGCCTGATGCATATTATGTGTCACCATCACGATTGTATAACGGTCTTTCAACTCTTGTGCAAGTTCTTCGATCTTAAGTGTTGAAATCGGGTCAAGGGCGGAGGTTGCCTCATCCATCAAGAGCACATCCGGGTTGACAGCAAGCGCCCGGGCGATACAGAGACGCTGCTGCTGGCCGCCTGAAATACTGAGGGCCGAACGCTTCAGATGATCCTTAACCTCATCCCACAGCGCTGCGGAACGCAGGCTCTTCTCCACAATTTCATCCAATTCATGCTTCTTGGTAACACCATGCAGCCTGGGTCCGTAGGCTACATTATCGTAGATGGATTTTGGGAACGGATTAGGCTGCTGGAATACCATGCCTACCTTCTTGCGCAGGGTTTCCACATCCACATCCGAGCCGTAAATATCCGTGTCCCCGACTCTGATCGAGCCTTCAATCCTTGTACCCGGTATCATATCGTTCATCCGGTTCAGCGTCCTGAGCAGGGTTGACTTCCCGCAGCCCGACGGTCCAATGAACGCTGTAATGGCTTTCTCTGGAATACTCATGGATACCTTCTTCAAGGCTTGAAATTCACCGTAAAACAAATCTAGGTTTTTAATGTCGATTAGTACCTGCATTCACGCTTCTCCTCCGGCTTCAATTCATATAGATCGCTTCCCGCAAAAGGGAAACGACCATTCAGCGCTATTGAGTATATCAGGCGATTGTCTGCTCAAAGACAGGATTTGATTAATTCATTGTAAAAATATAGTTCCTTTTACCCAAAGCGGCCCGATATGTAATCACTCGTCTGCTGATTCGCCGGGTTAGTGAACATCTTGTCTGTCTGATCGAACTCAACCAATTCGCCCATCAGGAAGAAAGCGGTACGGTCGGAGACCCTTGCTGCCTGATGCATATTATGCGTCACAATAATAATACAGTACTCCTGCTTAAGCTCTGCGATCAATTCCTCGATCTTCGCTGTCGAGACCGGATCCAGTGCTGAAGCTGGTTCGTCCATCAGGATGATGTCCGGCCTGACCGCAATTGAGCGTGCGATACAGAGGCGCTGCTGCTGGCCGCCCGAGAGAGCAAGCGCCGATTTATGCAGCCGGTCCTTGGTTTCCTCCCATAACGCCGCCTTGCGCAGGGATTGCTCGACGATCTCGTCCAGCTTCTTCTTATCACGGATACCGTGATAACGGGGGCCGAAGGCAATGTTCTCGTAGATCGATTTATGAAAGGGGTTAGGCCGCTGCCATACCATTCCAATCTTCTGTCTCAGCAGCACCACATCTGTACGCGGGCTCAGAATGTTCTGGTCGCCAATCCAAACCTCACCCGTAATTTTCGCGCCGGGTATCAGATCGTTCATCCGGTTCAGGCTTCGGAGGAACGTCGATTTGCCGCATCCTGACGGACCGATTAGAGCGGTCACCTGCCGGGCATTGAAATCGAGGGAAATATCTTTGACTGCTTGTTTTTCCCCATAAAAGACACTTAAATTTTTGGCTTTAAGCCCAACGTCCTGCATGTTGTTCCTCCCACTACCTGGATGATGTGAATTTGCGGTAAACCATTCGGCCAAGCCATCTTGCAATCAGGTTGAAAGACAGCACCGTCATAACGAGAACGGCAGATGCTCCGGCAGCAATTTCTCTGGCATCGGGAGCAACTCCCTCCGAATTGATTTTCCAGATATGGACAGCAAGTGTCTCGGCGGGCCGGAACGGATTAAGCGGTGAAGTCGGGTCGAGCGGATTCCAGTTGGTAAAATCAAGACGCGGCGAGCTCATGCCAGCTGTGAACAGCAGCGCAGCCGCTTCACCAAATACACGGCCCGAAGCCAATATGGTACCCGTGAGGATAACCGGAACGGCCATTGGCAGCATGACGGAGGTGATCGTCTTCCATTTGGAAATACCGAGGGCAAGACTCGCTTCCTTCTGTTCACGCGGCACACTTCTGAGGCCCTGCTCTGTGATTCTTACCATAAGCGGCAAATTGAACACCGTCAAGGCAAGCGCACCCGAAAACAGCGAAAAGCCAAATTCAAATACATTAACAAATACGAGCAGGCCGAACAAGCCTACTACTATCGACGGGAAGGATGATAACACCTCAACCGTAAGACGGATAAAGTCCGTCAACCGGCCTGGCTTGGCATATTCACTCATATAAATACCTGCACCTAGACCAAGGGGGATTGTAATAATCATGGTCAATACCAGCAGGAACAACGAGTTGAACAGCTGCGGTCCGATACCGCCGCCCTCGCGGAATGTCTGCGGAGGAGAGGTCAGGAAGTCGAAGCTGATATGGCCAAAGCCTCTGATAATAATATAGGATAAGAAACCTGCCAGCAGAAGGATTATGAAGCCGGCCACGGCCATGATGATTCCTGTTGCAATTTTATCGACTGTTCTTGGCTTCATACCTTCGATCTCCTTTCCAACCACCGGACAATAAATACGAACACGAAGGTCATGGTCAGCAAAATAAGCGCAAGCGTCCACAGCGCGTTATTATGTGCTGTGCCCATAATGGTATTCCCCATGCTTAGCGTGATCGCACTGGTCAGCGTCGAGGCCGACTCAAACAAGGATCTGGGGATATGAGGCGCGTTACCGATGACCATCTGTACGGCGAGCGCCTCGCCGAACGCCCTCGCGATTCCCAGAACAATTCCTGTCAGCAGGGCTGGAAGGGTCGTAGGAAGCACGATTCTGTATATGGTCTGCCAGCGGGTAGACCCAAGCGCATAGGAGCCCTCCTTAAGTCCTGAAGGAAGAGCTGCAAGCGCATCAGTTGCAATTGTCGTGATCGTCGGCAGGATCATGATGGAGAGCACCACGCCGCCTGCGGCCAGGCCAAGGCCTTGTCCCGGGAATATATCCCGGAAGAAAGGGACGATCACACTAAGACCGACAAAGCCGTATACGACGGAGGGGATACCTGCGAGCAGCTCAATAACCGGCTGCAGCACCTTCCTGCCGAATTTGGGCATAAGCTCAACGATGAATACTGCAGCGCAAAAACCAAGCGGAGCCGCGATAAGGGCCGCAAGGATGGATGTACTGAACGAGCCAACAATGAAAGGCAGTGCGCCAAACAATGGCGGCTCGCTCTCAGGAGCCCATTTCACACCAGTGAACAGATCGATGGGGTTTACACCATCTCTAAAAAATGTACTCAGACCTTTGGATGCCACGAAGTAAACCATAGAGAAGATCGTTAGTACAAGGAGCCCAACGCAGATCAGCGTGTATACACGGCCTACCCATTCTTCCACCAGATGTTTACTTCTCTTCTCTCTTTCGACTGACCGAGCCATATACCTCTCCTTTAGACGCCCAACAAGAGGCGGATAGAGTCCGCCTCTTGTAGATCGTAAATGATCGAGCTTATTTATTCGTTACGTTACCATCGATGTCACGAGTGATCTGCATTTTGCTTACTGGAATGTAGCCGAGTTCCACAACGACACCGTTTTGAACCTCGTCACTTACCATGTAGTCAAGAAATGCTTGGAGAGCTGCGTCAGGCTCGCCTTTCGTGTACATGTGCTCGTAAGCCCATACTGGATAAGTACCGTTCGCAACATTCTCTTCTGTTGCTTCCACACCTTCATACTTCACTGTTTTCACAGTGTCATCAAGGTAGGACAGAGCAAGGTAACCAATAGCACCCGGTGTTTCGCCAACCAGCTTCTTAACTGTACCTGAGGAATCTTCCTGAATCATACCCTGCAGGTCTTCTGCCTTTGTACCCAGCGCATATTTCTCGAAGGTTGCGCGAGTACCGGAGCTTGCCGGACGGTTTACGATAACGATCTTCTGATCCGCACCGCCAACCTCGCTCCAGTTCGTGATAGTTCCAGTAAAGATGTCAACCAGCTGCTGCTTTGTCAGGTTATCAACCGTTACTTCCGGGTTAACTACTGCTGCCATTGCCACGACTGCTACCTGATGATCCTTCAGCTCTGCTGCTTTGTCAGCATCCAGCTTCTCTTCCGCGAATACGTCGGAGTTACCGATGTTAGCTTGTCCTTCGGAAACCTGTGCAAGGCCAGTACCGCTGCCGCCGCCTTGAACTTGGATCGTTACACCACTGTTCTTCTCCATGAACATTTGGGCAGCTTGGTCAACCAGCGGCTGAAGCGCGGAAGATCCGGTTGCCAGGTAAGAGCCGCTCAGATCAGCAGCTGCGTCCGTTCCTTCATTACCGGCACCAGTGTTTGTGTTTGTGCCTGCTCCCTCGTTCGTACCATTCGTGCTATTATTTCCTCCTGCAGTGCCGCCATTGTTGCCTCCGCATGCAGCAAGCGTGAATACCAATACAATAGACATCACGAACATCAAAGACTTCTTCATTTTTAAGTGTTTCCCCTTCCTTATCCCTTTTTGTGTGTGTTTACAATGTTTATTGTAGAAGCTTGTCATTTGCGGACTATTAACGTAATGTTAACTGAATGCAAAATATATATACAGTTTATCTATGTATTTGAGTATAATATAGAATAATTGAATACATGATGATACATTCGTTAAGGAGAAGATAAATGTCTTTACTGAAACTAAAAATACTGCGGCTGCTTGGCCGCTACAAGCAGGTGACAGCCGTGGCGAATGCTCTCGGAATGAAGCAGCCAACTGTCAGCTTTCATATGAAGAAGATGGAGAATGAATGGGGAGTCAAGCTCTTCCAGATCAGGAACGGGCGTGTGCTGTTAACAGATGAAGGCCAGCTTCTTCTCCCTTATGCTAAACAAATCGACACACTTTATACAGAGGCATTGGAACGAATGGAGGATATTAGATCCCGAAGCCGGAATTTCCGGATCGGCTGCTCGAGCGTCATGGCAGCAGCCCTGGGACATATGGGGTTGTTAACGCGCTGGATGGAACAGTCCGGAATTACTGTCTCGGTAATGACAGGGTATGAACATATACTGCAGGAGAACCTTGCAGAAGGTTTAATTGATGTGCTGTTTACAGAGAGGACTGGGAAAGACACGGGCGGCATAGGGGTAAAGGAAGTCCTTCAATCGCCATTCTGTTTGTTTGCAGCAGCGGATCATCCGCTGGCTGCTGCCCATTCTTCTATTGAAGGAGGTAAATTGAGCGGTTATGAGTTTGTTCTTCATCAGGCTCTGACCGAGCAGCTTCATACCTGGGCAGCCGCCAATCATCTGACTATCAACTCGCCTGCTTCTTCGGATTCCATCGATTTCATTATTAACACTGTGTCGGGAGGGCGATATTTGACCCTGCTGCCTGAGGCTGCGCTCGGAGAATGGTGCAAGGGCCGGTTAGTCCGCCTCAGCTTGGAAGAAGCTGACCTGCCAGTATGGCATCAGTACGCCATGTGGTCAGATCAGCATGTGAATATGGAGTCCATCAGGACATTGCTCGACTGCCTTACGGACTCCGTCGTATAAGCCAGAAGCTCTGTTACAGCTGATGGTCCCTTTCGAGCTGCTTCGCCAGGCGGTTTATTCCTTCCTGGACATCCGTTGTCTGTCCGCAGGCAAGCCGCGTAAGTTCCAGCATCTGCTTCACACTTCTCCTGCTGTCTTCTGCTGAAGCAAGCAGCTGATCGAAGACAGCAACGGTGCGGATGACCGAATGCTCAGCTGCCAGAGAGTCTTCTCTGGTCTCCCTAACCAGGTCAGCTGCATGGACAACTGCTTCAGCTATAGCATCGATCATACCCGATATCCGATCAGCGGAGCTCTTCGTCTGTGAAGCCAGCTTTCCGACTTCATCAGCCACAACCGCAAAGCCCCTCCCGTGCTCACCGGCGCGTGCCGCTTCAATTGCCGCATTTATTGCCAGAAGCCCGCACTGCTCGGCCAGTTCACGAATAAAGTGGGACACTTCCCCGACAGACCTGGCACGCAGCTGCAGCTCACCAATTTGTCCCTCCTGCTTAAGCGTGCGTTCTGAAAGCCCCTGAAAGGCCTTAGCGACACCATTAAGCTCCTTCTGGCCGGTAACTGTCATGACGGACATCCTTTCAGACAAGGCATCAACAGCTGTACTCGCTTCATTAACCTGCAGGACTGCAGACTCTATCTCCCCGATCAGCCTTTCCGTCCGGTGAATCGTCTGCACCTGCTGAGTGACCGCCTGCTTCTGAAGCGTATCCGAGAGGTCCAGCAAATCCGCCATCGTCATAATGCCCGCATACTTGCCTTCTTTCACAAGAACCACGCAATCATACAGTCTGTCATCCTCACGGCCGAGCGCCTGCTGAAGAAGCTGCTGAGGCGGCAGATCCGCATCCACCACAAAAGGCTGATGATCCATTAGCACAGCAATGGACTTCTCGTAATACAGGGCCGCCCCAAAGCGCTGGCTGAGCTGCCGGAAGAACTTGTCCCGCATCACTAGCCCTGCCGGCCGCTTCTGTTCATCACAGACGACAACACACTCTGCGCCAGAATGCTTGCCGAATATTCTCGCCACTTCCTCACATTTATGTTCCGGGGTTGCTATTGCTGTATTCCGGATAAAGTCTGCGGCTGTACTGGCCAGCCTCCCTTGATCCTTTTCACTGAATAAGACGGTCTTACCCGGTTGAGCCGGTACTGCTGAAGCTGCCGCATTTAACACTGCCTTCACTTACAATCTCCCCTATCTAACTGGATCGTCAGCCGTATTCATGATTCAGGCCCTAAGTCGCCTATATGCCCTAATCGTAGGTATATTAGATCAATTGTAATCAAGAGAATTGTAAAAGGAGTGTTAACTTTCGACAATTTCATCCAAAAATCCACGCATTCAATCGATTAGTCACGCTGCAAACAGAGAAACCAGCCGGAAGCCCGGCTGGTTTCTCTGCACCATATTCACTGCTCTGCGTCTGTTCGTTCAAGTTGCTGGCGATCCGTATACTCTTCTCTCAGCAGGCTCATGACAATAATGTCGCAATATCTGCCCTCCGTAAAGTAAGCCTGTCGGAGACGTCCATCCTCCTTGAAGCCGACCTTACGATAGCAGGCATAAGCTTGCTCATTATAGTCATAAACCTCCAGCTGCAGCCGGTTCAGGTTCAAGCGGTTAAAGACGAAATCCTGAAGCAGCTGCAGCGCTTCCGACCCGTAGCCCTTGCCCTGAAGCTCTTTGGCACCGATGACGATGCCAAGCTCAGCCTTGCGGTTCTTCCAGTCAATCCGGAACAGATCGATCTGGCCGATATAGGCCTCTGTTGAGATGTCGGCGATTACGAAACCTTTATGATCGGGGCCGCCTTCAATCTGTCCTTGAATGAAGGACTCCGTGGACGACTCCGTATGCGGGTAGAGGAAGATGTCCGACAGCTGGTTGACGATTTCAGGATCATTCACCCACCTGCGCATCGCCGCAAAATCATCCGCGCGGTACTCCCGAAGCATCACACGGGCGCCAATCAATCTGGGCATCCCGGTTAGCCCTTAATGTAGAGACGCGCACGCTCTTCCCAAATTTCGCCCGGCGCAAGGCTGAACAAGCCAATCTCATCCGCCGGCAGGTCTACATTAGGCGCATTGACAAGATTAATCTGCGGCTCCGGACAGAAGAAGCCTTCCGTCGCGCCGTTGTTCCAGATCATCCACTGCTTGTACGATGTACCGACATCATAGACAAGCGTGATGCCTTCCTTGGCATCGGTCAGCTCCATCAGGTTCCGTCCATTCTGGGGTTGTACCGTGTAATGGTTGTCCAGCGCTTCGAAGAAAGGATAGATGCCTTCTCCTTTCATCTGCTCCTCCTGAGCAGAGAGCGGCTGGAATTTGCCAGTCGGCAGCATGCGGTCATTCAGCTCCCAGCGCTCGCCAATCGTCGCCTTGAAACGGTAGTCCTTCGCGGAGCCGTTCGGCGTGAACGGTGCATTAATCGCCGTGTGAAACGCAAGCAGGCACGGCATCGTTTCCTCGCCGTCATTACGGACGAAGATATGCTGGAACAAGCCGTCTTCACTCAGCACGTAACGGATGCGGATGGTGAAGCGAAACGGCAGATACTGATAAATCGGATGCTGTTCATCGACAGCAAGCGCAGCTTCGACAAAGCTCTCACGGTTCGAACCGCCGAACTGCAGCACCTTCCATACCGCTGTGTGGGCAAAGCCGTGCAGATGGTTGCCCGTAGCTTCTTCATTCACAGGAAGCTGGTAAACGCGTCCGTTCCATGGAAACTTGCCGTCCTCGTAGCGGTTAGGCGGGAACAGCACCGGAATGCCGTGGATGCCGGGGTTGGCCTTGAATGCCGGCATCTCGTTCTCAGCCGGCTCATGGAGGAAGCGGCTTCCGCTCGTCGTATCGCGGAACGCGATCAGATTGGCGCCAACGCCAGGCAGGAACGCAGCCTCATAGCGGTCAGCCTTCAGCCAGATGGCCTTCTCTCCCTGATAAATTCCTTCAAACGCAGTGCATGAACTCATCGTGTTCACTCTCCCTTGGCTATGTACGTGTCTAGCATACCATAATTCGGGATGCCGTTTAAACCTTCAGCACTGTGCCTAGACCGTTAGCTTTCCGTGAACGGTCAGCAGCCATCCGGCATTTTACTCCGGATGGCTGTTGGCCGCTCTATTACGATTGCCTGCCCTTAGCCTCTATACGCTGCCAGGCGGTTGTTCAGCTCCCGGGTGCTGCTGTAGACATCGCGATAGATGCCGAACAGCCCCTTGTACGTTTCAACTGCATCCGGATTAGGCGTATAAGCAGAAGCATGCTTGACGAACCTGTCTGCACATTCTTCCAGACTTGCAAACCAGCCTGCACCATAAGCCGCCAGCATAGCTGCCCCAAGACCTGGCCCCTGCTCGTTCTCGAGCGCAACGACTCTGGCGTCGAATATATCCGCCTGCATCTGCAGCCAGACCGGATTCTGCGCCCCGCCGCCGATCGATACGATTGTATCCACCGTCTTGCCCGCCTCACGGAAAACAGCAACCGACTCATTCAAGGAGAATGTAATACCCTCCATAACCGCTCTGGCAAAATGATCTCGCTTGTGCGAGCCGTCCATACCAATGAAGCTGCCCCGGATTTGGGCATCCGCATGCGGCGTACGCTCGCCGACGATATACGGCGTGAAGAGCAGTCCGCCGGAGCCCGGCTTCACGTCGGCAACTCCCTTAAGCAGCTCATTGAAGGACTCTTCAGCGGCAAATGTCTGCTTGAACCAGCTGAGCGAGTACCCCGCCGCCAGCGTAACGCCCATTGCATAATAGGCATCTTCCTTGCCGTGGTTGAAGAAGTGGACCTTGCCGCTGTAATCGGAATCCCTGTTGTTCTCATAAGCCAGAATGACGCCCGAGGTTCCGATGCTGCAGAGCGTCAAGCCTTCGCTTAGAATGCCTGCGCCGATGGCGCCGCAGGCATTATCCGCTCCGCCGGCATAGACCTTCGTCACAGGCGTCAGTCCGCACTGCCCGGCAATGTCCGGCAGCATCGTGCCCGCAAGCCCATGCGATTCGATAAGCGCCGGGCAGAAGCTTTCCGGCAGATCGAACGCCTCCAGCACTCTCCTGCTCCACACTTTACCCGCCACATCCAGCAGCAGGGTGCCGGCTGCGTCCGAGTAGTCCATATGCAGCTCGCCAGTCAGCCGGTAACGGACATAATCCTTCGGCAGCAGGAACAGGCTCGCACGGTCGAACACTTCCTTCTCATGCTCGCGCACCCACAGAATCTTGGGCAGCGTGAAGCCTTCCAGCGCCGGATTGCGGGCGATATGAAGCAGATCTTCACCAAGCGTCCGCTCGATTTCCCGGCACTGCTCGGTTGTCCGCGTATCATTCCAGAGAATCGCATTGCGTACCGGCTTGCGGTCAGCATCAAGCAGCACAAGACCATGCATCTGTCCGGAGAAGCTGATGCCTTCCACTTCCGAAGGCTCAATACCGGCTGCAGCAACCGCATCCCGAATCGCCTGGAGTGTACCCTCCACCCAATCCTCCGGCCTCTGCTCGCTCCAGCCGGAATGCTCGTGAAACAGCGGATAGCTTACCGAAGCTTCACCGCGGATCTTCCCGTCACGGTCGATTAACAGTGCCTTGACTGCACTGGTACCTAAATCTATTCCGATTACATAGCTCATCTGATGCCATCCTCCCGAAAGCGTTAAAATAAGGCATAAACAGCCGGCCTTGCGACCGGCTGTTCATGTTGGTTGGCTGCAGCAGGTCTGTTAATGCCTGCCATGATATGCCTCTATTGTTTACACACTGTAGATGATCTCGTTGATCATCAGCTTGATGCGCTCTTGGCGGCCCGATTGATTCTTGATCGGGTTGTTCTGAAGTGCATACTGCTCCAGGCTGGCAAGCGTCGCCTTGCCGGATACGATGTCGGCTCCGATGCCTTCGCGGAAGGTGCGATAGCGGTCTTCCACAATGCTGTCCAGCACACGCTCTTCGATCAGCTTCGCTGCAGCCTTGAGGCCCCATGCGTAAGTGTCCATGCCTGCGATGTGAGCCAGGAACAGATCGTCCTGCTCAAACGAGCCGCGTCGAACCTTAGCGTCGAAGTTAATGCCGCCGCGGCCGATGCCGCCGGCTTTCACGATCTCGAACATGGTCAGTGTGGTAGAGTACAGATCAGTCGGGAATTCGTCCGTATCCCAGCCAAGCAGCAGGTCGCCCTGGTTCGCATCCAGCGAGCCCAGCATGCCGTTAATTGCAGCTACGCGGATTTCATGCTCGAAGGTATGCCCAGCGAGTGTGGCATGGTTTGCTTCCAGGTTCAGCTTGAACTTATCTGCCAGGCCGTATTTTTGCAGAAATGCGATCGTTGTCGCTGCGTCGAAGTCATACTGATGCTTTGTCGGCTCCTTCGGCTTAGGCTCGATCAGGAACTGTGCGTCAAAGCCAATTTCCTTCGCATAAGCAAGCGCCATCTGGAAGAAGCGGGCCAGGTTATCAAGCTCCAGCGCCATATCCGTGTTGAGCAGCGTTTCGTAGCCTTCACGGCCACCCCAGAAGACATAGTTCTCAGCGCCGAGCTCTTTACCGACTTCTAGGCCTTTCTTCACCTGCGCTGCAGCGTAAGCATATACATCCGCATTCACAGCCGTTGCAGCACCGAACACGAACCGCGGATTCGTGAACATGTTTGCCGTATTCCAGAGGAGCTTCTTGCCGGATGAGGCCATGTTGTCCTTCAGCATGCTGACGATAACATCGAGATTCTTGTTCGTCTCCTGCAGGGTTTCGCCTTCAGGCGCGATGTCACGATCATGGAAGCAGTAGTACGGAATGTTGATCTTGTCGAGGAACTCAAAATTAGCTTCCACGCGAGCTTTCGCCAGATCCATGCCGCTGTAACGGTCCCAGTTGCGGACAGCCGTGCCTACGCCGAACGGATCGGAGCCTTCGCCTGTGAAGGTATGCCAGTAGGCAACTGCGAAGCGGAGATGCTCTTCCATCGTTTTGCCGAGAACGACTTCCTGCGGATTGTAATGCTTGAACGCAAACGGATTATCGGAGCCTTTACCTTCAAACTGAATCTTGCCCACATTATCAAAGTATGCCATAAGTTTGACACGCCTCCCGGATTTAAAATGGTCGTCATATACGTTTTGAAAACGTTTCACCCGTATTGTAGCATCACCAAACTTAGTTTGTCTACTAAACAAACTAAGTTTTTTTGTGTTATAATTGTTACAGGCCCCGCCTTCAAATCAGCTAATGCCCGAGCTTCAATATTCACTGGTTGCTGCATAGCTGTCATGCTACACTATTAAGATGGCCTTTTATCTGAATATTAGTCCTAGCTTACCTAACTGGAGGTCGACGTCATTCCATGCAGAAGTCAACAGGAGACGCAGCACTCATAAAGAAGATTAATACCGCTATCGTACTGGAATGCGTACTCACCCACGCCCCGCTGTCCAGAGCGCAAATATCCGAGAAAACGGGTCTGAACAAAGCAACGGTATCCAGCCTTGTCCAGGATCTGATTGCAAGCCATCTCGTGCTGGAGATCGGCATGGGGGAATCAAGCGGCGGCCGCAAGCCCGTCATGCTGCTGTTCAACAGCCAGGCAGGGTATGCCGTCGGCATCGACCTCGGGGTTAATTATATCCGGGGTGTCCTGACTGACCTTCGCGGGGAAATCATTCATGAAAGACGCGTTAAGCTTCCGGGCATAAGCCAGGAAGAGGTGCTGCCCCGCCTCTCTGAGAGCATCCGGTCATTAATCAGCAGCGCTCCAGCCAGTCCGTATGGTGTGATAGGAATTGGCATTGGCGTTCCAGGGATCGTGGACGACTCGGGAACAATTCTGTTCGCGCCTAATCTGGAATGGGAGCTGACACCGCTCAGTCGGCTGGTTGAGGAAGAGTTCAAGCTGCCGGTTACCATTGATAACGAAGCGAATGCAGGCGCCCAAGGGGAGCAAAAATACGGAGCAGGCCGCGGCATCGCCCATCAAATCTATGTCAGTGTCGGCATCGGCATCGGCACGGGGATTATTATTAATAAAGAACTGTACAAAGGAGCATCCGGCTTCTCCGGCGAGCTTGGCCATCTGTCCATATCCCTTGAAGGCAAGCAGTGCAGGTGCGGCAACAAGGGATGCTGGGAGCTCTACGCCTCCGAGAACGCGCTGCTTGAGCTCGCGGCCCCTCTTGGCTTTGAGTCGATGGAAGCGGTGCTCGCGGAAGCCGAGGCTGGCAACCCTGAGGTTCTCCAGCTGCTCAGCCAGACAGGCCAGTACCTGGGGATCGGCATCGCCAACATCGTCAATGTATTTAACCCGGATGCCGTCATTATCGGGAATACGATGAGCCTGGCCGGAAGCTGGATTGGGGAAGCTGTCCGGGAGACCGTAGCGAGGCGGACACTCCCTTACCACCGCAGCGGCATGCAGATTCTGTTTGCCGAGCAGCAGGAGCGCTCAGCTGTGCGGGGAGCTGCCTACTATGCCATCAGCCGTTTCTTCGAACGGGTGAAGGGCGGGCTTGAAGGGTAAGACTGCCTCCCCGGCGGGGGAATCATGACACCGGGGAGGAGCGTTTTTCTCAGACTGCCGTCAGCGCTCCTCCAATTCAGCCACGAGCACCCCGTCACATACCGCTACTTTATAGGAAGCCAGAGCGGCAGACTTCACGTTCAGACATTGCCCGCTCTCCATGTCAAAGGTCCAGCCGTGAAGCGGGCAGAACAGCTCCCCGCCCTCCACTTCTACTGTATAGCCCGCATGCGGGCACCTGCGTGATAACAGCACGTACGCTCCCTCATGGCGGGTCAAATAATATTCGCGCCCCTCTACTGTTACCTCCGCCGGCAAACGTTCAAAGCTCTCCGGCTTGCCAAGTGTCACTTGCTGCATCCTGCAACCCCTCCTGCCTTATTCTTTTGCCATAGCATCACATATTCCTGTTCCTTCGTATGCTCGTCGGTTCCCTCTTCTCCGATTATAAATCCGCTGCGTTTATAAAAATTCAGGGCCGTATCGTTCCGCCGATAGACCTTTAACTCAATGCGATCATACAGCTGCTTGACATGGTGGATCAGCTCTCTTCCATATCCTTGATTCCGGTATTCCGCAGCCACGAACAATGCGGCCAAATAATCGTCAACCATCGACACAAACCCTGCCGCTGCTCCATCTTGTTCGATTATATAAGTGCTTGCCATGGGAAGATACTTCGTTCTCATCTCTTCCGACATAGACCTCCAGTATTCCGGATCGACGAAGTGGTGTGCATCGATTGACCCCTCAAGCCAAATCTGCACAAGCTCTTCGTAATCTGTCTCATCAGCTTTCCTTATCTGCAATTCCGCTCCCCCTTTCCTGTGAGGCAATTAATACAACACAACACTCATCCAGTATTCACCATAACTTCCTGCTATGTTATAGTCAACTTATAGGCCATCCAGCATATCGGGCAGATATGCCATATTCTCGGCCAGCCACCGCATCTCTCTGGCAAAACGCGCAGGCGGCACGCTGTGGTTGTCCATGTCTCCTGTGATCCACCACGTGCTTTCCATATACCACAGCAGCTGCAGGCCATTGGTCAGGTACCCTTCTGCAGTTTGCCTCTCTTCCGTATAGCCCTCCATAAATGCATAAGCCAGCCGCATATCCAGCTCCTGTTCATTCCATGCGCAGGACATGACTGCCCGGGCGGCATCCGCCTGCGGATAATCATAATCCAGTCTGTCAAAATCCAGAATTGCTGTCAGCTTGTCTCCTGCAAACAATAAATTATCCGCCCATAGGTCACGATGCGCCCAACCAGACTGATAGCTTGCCAACAACTTCGTGCTAAATGCTTCAGTCGCTCTTCGCTGCACCTCAAATTCATCTGCCAGATGGCTTGATATGCCCGCTGGAAGCTTGTTCGTCAAGGTATTCCAATGATCAATCCGCACCTGCTTCCGCGGAGGTTCAAATACCGGTAAGGCAATGCTTCCAAGGGCTCCATCGTTCAAGAGACGATGCATTCTGCCTGTGGCCTTGCCCAGCTCATACAGCTGGCGGGCATTCGATTGGCCTGCCGGAATCACCTCCCCGCTGCAGTACTCCATGACAATGAATAAGTCACCCTTCTCTGATGCAAACATAATCGTCTGGTCTTCCGTCAGCAGCCGCGGGCAGGCCAGGCCTGCCGCATGCAGCCTTACCTGCTCATTCAGCGCAAGCAATAATTTGTCCTGTTTATACAGCCTGTACCTCTCGGGATTATACTGCTTGACCAAATAGGTGCCTGAGTCCGTCACAACCTTCCACTTCAAATTCAACCAGCCGCGCTTAACCGGCTTAGCATCCAGCTGCCTGCCAATGAGATGCTGACAAGCTGCCAGTATATCCTCCAATAGTTGCTCCTCTGACCGGATCATCTCCTGCTCCTCCCCATTTCACAGCAAAAACTTCCAACCTTGTCTGCTGCAGGCTGCACCACATACAGCATGCCATTCAGGCTGAAACACATTGAATCTTCCTCCTGCCAGTAAAACATACCGCGGTCTCCAAGGAAAGTCTTGACATTTCCACCACCTGCAACGTAATCTATATCTACCAGATGTAATTTATATCTTACATATGCAAGGTTTAATTTACTTACATGGAGGCTAGCAGATATGCCTATCAGTAAAGTGAAGCTCGCCCGGCTGGAGAAGGGGATTACTCAGATTGAGCTGGCGCGCAAGGTGAATGTCACCAGACAGACGATCAGCTTAATTGAATCAGGCAGCTATAATCCTACCTTGAAGCTGTGCATCGATTTGGCAGAGGCACTGGATAAGACGCTTGATGAATTATTTTGGGAGGGAAGACATCATGAAGGATAATGTGAGAAAATGGCTGCGGATTACGGAGCACGAGGATGAACGCGTGCAGGCGCTGGAATACAGATCCTATGCGGAGGCGGGCTTCCTGGTAGCCGTCATCTGCTTCCTCGACATGGTGATACGAGGCGTATTCCTTGACAGGCCGCTGTCGGAATGGGCTTTCAGTGCTGCTGTCTTTGTGGTCTTCATTCTGTACGTATATATTCGCAACACAAGCTTCAGGATTCGTGACGAGGATCTGCTGGAACCGGATGAGTTGAAGGAAAAGCGTCACGATGAGGTCACATTCTTCATTGCATTCGCACTCTATGTAGGCTGGAGGAAAGTGTACAGGGATATGGAGGTACTGCCGTCCGGCTGGGTCGATTGGGCTCAGAGTCTTCTGGCTCTTATCGTTATCTATACCGTCATTTACGGCTTTCTCTATCTCGCAAAACGGGCCGCTCGACTGTTCAAGAAGTCTTCCGGCAACAGCTAGCGGCGGCTGTAACGCTGCAGCGGCTGCCTGACCGCAAGCAAGGGAGCTTCAAAGGTTCATTAGCTTTGACTTTTGAGTCCTGTAGTCACCGTGTTAAGGGGGTGCCCCAGTCATGTCGATGACTTATGGGACACTCCCTCATTCTGCCTCCTGTCATCGGGCTATCCACTTACTTGCTCTTCAGCGATAACACCCTTC
Organism: Paenibacillus sambharensis; assembly: GCF_003233845.1. Lineage (GTDB taxonomy): Bacteria > Bacillota > Bacilli > Paenibacillales > Paenibacillaceae > Paenibacillus_I > Paenibacillus_I sambharensis. The sequence continues at coordinate 84,134 of NZ_QKRB01000043.1, read as the reverse complement.
TTCAAAATCAGATTCGCATATAAGGCGCTCTCGCCGGTTGCCACAATCGCATAAGCCTTCCTCGCCCGCTCATAAAACGCAAACCGTTCCGCCTCTTCGAAAGGAGACTGCAGCCCCGTTCGTCTGGCGATAATACGCCCGTACTCCTCCCAGATCGGCGTCTTCGCCGTATCTCCCGGCACAACCTGCATCAGGCATGCGGGTTTATCCACATACTGATCCAGCGGCAGCAGCTGCAATATCGCGTCCAGCAGCTCCGGCACCCGGTGACCGTCACAGCGGATCAGGCGCACAGCATGGCTCGCAGCGGGAAAATTGCCGTCCGCCAGCACAATCTCGTCGCTGTGCCCCATCTCCATAAGAACCTTCAACAGCTCTGGTGAAATTACCTTCGGTATCCCATGCAGCATGTCATCGACTCCCCCTTTTAATGGTAGAGGTACATATACCTGCAAATGTGCAGCCTTTTTCTGGGCTCACAGAGCTTACTGGGTGAAATACCTGCGAATGTGCATCCTTTGCGCTGATTATGGAGGCCTTGGGGCTGCGCGAGGTAAAATACCTGCACTTCTGCAGGCATTGTGGCACTGCTCAGCTTCGGTCGTAAAATACCTGCAGAATCGCAGGCTTTTGTCCCGCGAAATGCCTTCGCTTGCCGCTCGCATCGCCATGTGACGCCGGGCACCGCGCTCCGGGGACTTCGCCTGCTTGCTCCTCTGGCTGACCCCGTCTTGTGACGTCGAGCACCGTGCTCTGGGAGCTTTGCCTGCCTGCCCCGCAGCCTGAAGCACCGCTTGCCAACAGCGCCTCCTATTGCTGCTCCTGCAGCCCCCTCCAGCAGCCCAAGGAATGCCAATCAAGCGCCGGCTTAGCTGCAAGCTACAGCCTGCTGTATGACTCAAACGTCCGCTCCCAGCTCTCCGTCTCCTCCGGCTCATAGGTCCGAATAACGAAAGAGTCCGCAACCAGCTGTCTCGCCTCCCGAAGCGATGCACAGTGCCCGCCCGCCATCAGCTGCACCAGCATATTGCCGATCGAGCTGGCTTCCACCGGTCCGCCCCATACCGGCCGGCCCAGCGCTCCTGCTGTGAAGCGGCACAGCAGCTCATTCTGGATGCCGCCGCCGACCATATGCAGCCCGCCGAACCGGCGGTCTGTCAGCTGCTCGGTCTGCTCCAGCGCTTCCCGGTAGCGAAGGGCCAGGCTCTCCAGAATACAGCGGACCATCTGTCCCCGCGTCTGCAGCTCCGGCTGCCCGGTCTCGCGCATATAGGCATTTAGCTCAGCAAGCATATCAGCGGGTGCATAGAACCGGGCGTCATCCGGTTTGATCAGGCTTCGGAACGGAGCCGCAGACTCGGCTTCAGCAACGAGCTGGGGATAATCAGCCGACTCGCCGCGCTCCTCCCACTGCCGCTTGCATTCCTGTAGAATCCAGAGGCCCATAATGTTCTTCAGCAGCTGATAGGTGTTCCCTACGCCGCCCTCATTGGAAAAATCCAGCGCCCTTGCCTCCGGCGTCACATTCGGCTGCGCCAGCTCGGTCCCTAGCAGTGACCAGGTGCCGCATACCAGATAGGCAAAAGGCTCACCGCTCACAGCGGGAACCGCTGCAATCGCCGATTCCGTATCATGGGTGCCAACCGCCACCACCGTTACCGTAGAAGGCACACCCAGTTCTTCCCGCACCTCTTCAGTCAGCGGGCCTACAAGCTCTCCCGGTTTCACAGGATCAAGGAACATGCCTGCTGGGATGCCTAGCCGCCCCATCAGCTCTTTGTTCCAGCTCTCTTCCAGCGGATTGTACAGCCCTGTAGTGGTCGCCATCGTAAACTCGCACACCTTCCTGCCGGTCAGATAATAAGCCAGCAGATCGGGCGTCAGCAGCAGCGTTTCGGCCGCGTCCAGCTTGGGTGAGGCTGCCTTGCGCATGGCATAGAGCTGATAGACTGTGTTAAACGGCATAAACTGAACGCCGCTCTGAGCATACAGCTCCTCCGGTCCGACCAGTTCCCCCACCTCTTCAACCAGGCCATCTGTCTGCGAGTCGCGGTAATGGTAAGGATTGCCGAGCAGCTCGCCGTTCACATCCAGCAGCCCAAAATCCACACCCCATGTGTCAATGCCAAGCGTTTCCGGCGCATACCCGGCCTGGAATGCCCGCCGGATTCCGGTCTTCACCTCATGCAGCAGCCGCAGGAAATCCCAATGCAGATGGCTGCCTGCCGTTACCGCCTGATTCGGGAAGCGGTGAATCTCCGTCACCTCAAGCCGCCGCCCGCCCGTTCCGTCCTCTCGCAGCTCCCCGATCAGAGCGCGGCCGCTGCCCGCGCCCAGATCGAAGGCGAGAACGGCTGCTGTGTTGCCCATCGTCCCCATCCCCTTCGGCTGTGATCTGCCTGCAATCTCACTTCATCTTTTGAAGCAGCTCAATCCGGTAAGCCTCACTCTCGAGTGAAGCAATCTCCTCATACTCTTCCTTCGTCAGCACCTTCGGCTCGCGAATAGCACTGGCGATCAGATAGATCTTCGTGCTTTCCTCTACCACCTCGGTCCGGTAATACGCCTCACGCAGATTGCGGCCGGTCGTTACCAGTCCATGGTTGCCGAGCAGAATGGAGCTGGCCTCGTTTACTTTCTCTACAACAGCATCCGCCAGCTTGTCGGTTGTCGGCAGCACGTATGGGACATAGACCGTCCGCCCGACGAGCGCCGCCTGGTCCGGGAACATCACCGGAAGCTCCTTCTCTACCAGCGTGAACGCAATACAGTATGGCGGATGGGTGTGCACAATCGCTCCGATATCCGGGTTAGCCCGGTACGCATACAGATGCATCAGCACCTCGGAAGAAGGCCGCAGGCCGATGTCCGTTATAGCCCCTGTCTCAATGTTCACCTCTACCCACTGCTCCGGTTCAATCTCATCCAGCGCAAAACCGCTTGGCGACAGATACATATAGCCCTCATATCTCGCACTAAGGTTGCCGCCGGGACCGACCACCAGCTTGTTGGCGACCGTCTTGCGCGCATACTTGCAGAGCTCCTCACGAATACTGCTGCTGTTCATTGCCATTCCTCTCCTCTCCTGTCCCGCTCACTTATTTATACAAAGGTCCAAAATTGCTGCACGCCCGGTAATCCGCACCTTCTGGATCAGCTGTTCCGAACAGCGACCAGGCACGCGGCCGGAAAATCTTCTCTTCTGCAACGTTATGCATGTTGACGGGGATCCGCAGCATGGAAGCCAGCGTGATCAGATCGGCCCCGATATGGCCATAGCTGATTGAGCCGTGGTTCGCTCCCCAGTTGTTCATCACGTCATAAACACTCTTGAAGGCGCCCTCTCCCGTCAGTGACGGGGCAAACCAGGTCGTCGGCCAAGTCGGGTCTGTACGCTTGTCAAGCACGTCGTGCACGTCTTCAGGCAGATCCACCGAATAGCCTTCCGCAATCTGCAGTACGGGCCCGATCCCTTTCACCAGGTTGATGCGGGACATGGTCATCGGCATACCGCCTTTAGTGAGATAATCCGATGAGTAGCCGCCGCCGCGGAAATATTCCGTTGTGGCCGCCCGCCACTGCGTGGCATCCAGGCAGGCCTGCGCTTCCTGCTCGGAAATCTCCCAGAACGGCTTCATCACCGGCCTGCCGTCCCTGCTCATCATCTGGCCTGTTCCGTCCAGCGCAGCCGGCCCCGAGTTAATCAGATGCAGCAGCCCGTTCGCAGCCGCACCCTCCAGCTTGTGCCCGGTCACCCGTTCAACCGAATCCGGACTCCAGTACGTGCGTACATCAGCAAATATCTGGGCTGTGTTCGTCAGCAGGTAGCCCATCAGCATCACTGCCGCATTCAGGCTGTCATTCTCCGTGGCCACAATATATGGCGCACGGATGCCATTCCAGTCGAAGGACGAGCTGAGCATCGCTTCCATGAAATCGCCATTGGGAAAATGATCCGTCCACTGGCGCTGCCCCTGGAAGCCTGCCGCGACCGCATGATGGCCAAGCGCTTCTTCACCGAAGCCCAGCTCGGCAAGCCGCGGGTTGCCGACCATCAGATCGCGCGCGATCATCGTCATTTTCACAACCGTCTCCCAATTCTGATCCTTGCGCTCACGCGAGGACTGCAGCTCCTCCGGGTTGTTGTCCGGTCCTTCCTTGCAGTTCTCCTTCACCCATGACAGCGCTTTCGAAAATTCGTCATGATCATATATGCCTTCATCCATCCGCCTGACGAATTCGGTCATGTCAATATACTCCGTCCGCATGCCCAGGTACTCCTGGAAGAAGCTGTCGCTGACAATCGAGCCAGCGATGCCCATGGAGACAGAACCCATCGACAGGTAAGATTTGCCGCGCATGTAGGCTGCCGCCAGGCCTGCCCGTGCGAATCCGATCAGCTTATCCTTCACATCCTCCGGCACGCCGTCTGCGTCCGCATCCTGCACCTCTTCCCCATAGATGCCGAAAGCCGGAAGCCCCTTCTGCGCGTAGCCTGCGAGCACAGCGGCCAAATATACCGCTCCCGGCCGCTCGGTGCCGTTAAAGCCCCATACCGCCTTGGGGATTGAAGGGTCCATATCCATCGTTTCCGTACCATAGCACCAGCATGGCGTTACGGTTATCGATACCCCTACTCCCGACCTTGTAAATTTATCCGCGCAGGCCGCCGCTTCTGCCACGCCCCCGATTGTTGTATCGGCGATGACGCATTCCACCGGCGTGCCGTCTGGATAACGAAGATGCTCTGTCAGCAGCGCAGCGGTCGCCTTCGCCATCCGCATGGTCTGCTCCTCCAGTGATTCTCGAACCCCTTGGCGCCTGCCGTCAATTGTCGGCCGGATGCCGATCTTGGGGAAGCCCCCCAGCCAGCGTGATTGTTGACCCTTGTTCATTCCAAATCCCTCCCGAATGTTCTGAAGAATGATAGAATGCCTGACTTGCCTGCGAAGATGCCATAAGAATGTTACCGATAACCTTACCATAACAACAGCATCCCTTGATGTCAACGCTTTCTTTTCGGTATGATAGACACAACCAGCATCAGACAAGGAGAGCTAACCATGGTTACCATTTACGACATAGCGGCCAAGGCAAATGTATCGGCCATGACTGTATCAAGGGTTATCAATAACACCGGAAAAATCAGTGACCGGACACGGGCCAAGGTCCGCAAAGTGATGGAAGAGCTGAACTACGTGCCGAACCACAATGCCCGCAGCCTGGTGCTTCAGCAGACCCGCAGCATCTTCCTGCTGATCACGGACATTGCGAACCCGTTCTATACGACACTGGCCAGGGGAGCCGAGGATGCAGCACGCAAGAACGGCTACCGTCTGCTGTTCGGCAACAGCGATGAGAATCTGGCCAAGGAGGCCGATTATGTCCAGACCATTCTGACAACTCGTGTGGACGGTGTTCTGGTTGCTCCTGCAGGCGACCCTTCCCTTCCGCACCTGGAAGCGCTGAAGAAGCACAATGTGCCGTTCGTCCTGCTGGACCGCGAGGTGCCCGGCATTGAATGCGACATTGTGCTTGGCGACAGCAAGGACGGGGCCCGGCGTCTTGTCGAGCATCTCATAGGCGAGGGCCACCAGCGCATCGCTCTAGTTAACGGGTCCTCCTCCATCTCGAGCGCCAGGCTGCGTCTTCAAGGGTACCAGGAGGCGCTCAAGCTCGGCGGGATCGAATACCGTGACGATTACCTGTTCGAAGCAGGCTTCGGCCCTTCCCATGACCCGCGCGGAATCGAATGCTGGTTTGAAGGGCTTGCCGAGCAGCCAACCGCCATCATGGCCGGCAACAACGTACTGGCGATGGCCATCATCCGGCTGCTGCGCGAACGCGGGCTGAAGGTGCCGGATGACCTGTCCGTCGTCTGCTTCGATGACCTGGGACCATTTGCCGAAATCGATCCGTTCCTCACGGTAGCCGCCCAGCAGGCCTATCAATTCGGCTACCTGGGCATACAGCTGCTGATCGACCGGATCATCACAAGGGAGATGGCATCGCCCTGGAACAAAATCGTTCTGCCCGCAGACCTGCTCATCCGCCGGTCGGTCAAGCGGCTGACACCTGCAGCAGACTAGCAGCTCTACTCCACGAACGGAAACAGCAGCTTCTGGTTCTCCTGTGTATACATGTTCGATCGGGTAATGACGACTGAGCCTGTGTCAATTGAAGGTTCCACACGGTCGCCTGCGGCTGCCGATGCTGCCGTCCGCACGGCGAGATAGCCCATGTTGAATGGACGCTGTACGACAGTGGCATCAAGCACGCCGCGCTCCATATAGGCGATCTCATCCATTGAGCTGTCGAATCCGACCAGCCGGACAGTGCCTGCCAGCCCAGCCTCCTCGATGGCCCTGGCTGCCCCGACGACCGTCATCTCGTTAAGTGCCGCTACTGCCTTTATGCCAGGCTCCTGTTCAAGCAGATCTCTTGTCAGCTGATAAGCCTGCTCGATTGAAGAGTCACTGTAGCGCGTCTCCAGCAGCCGCAGACCGCTGACTTCACTCATGCTGTCACGGACGCCCGCTTCCCTCTCCATGGCGGTAGTAGACCCCTTCACAAAGCTGATAACCGCCGCCGTATCACCCGGCTCCAGCATGCTGCCAAGCACCGCACCCGCCTTGCGGCCCGCTTCATAGTTATCGGTTGCGATCAAGCTTGCGGCTGGCTCTCCGCTGACACCCGAATCAACCGTGACCAGCGTGATTCCTGCTTCTCTAACCTGTGTGACAGCCGGCATCAGGCGATTATAATCCGTGGCCGCCAGTATGATGGCCTGCGGCTTCTCCCGCACGGCCTGCTCCAGCAGCGTGATCTGGCCCTCCACATCCGCTTCTTCCGCAGTACCCGCCACACGAATCTCCGCCCCGACCTCTGCTGCAGCCGTGTGAACGCCCTGCAGCATCACCTGCCAGAATTCCATTTCCGGAGCTGCAGTCTTCGGCATGAACCAGATAACCGGCGCCGGCTGCTGCCTCCAATGCTGGCCTGCCCACCACACAGCGGCTGCTGCGGCAGCGAGCAGAGCTGCGATGACAAGTATTCTGCCTGTACGCATATTCCGCATCTACTCCTCCTGCCTTGGTACCCGGGGGATCCGGACATAGACGGTAGTTCCTTCTTCCCATTCACTCTCGAACCTTAATCCGTAGCCCTCGCCGTAATTCAGCCGCAGCCTGTGATTAACATTATGCAGCCCTACTCCTCCGCTGCCTCCCTTACTTGCGGTTGAGCCCCCGCCTTGGCCCTGGCCGCCTACGCCAGCTGGCGCAGCAGCAGTGCGTGATGCCGCCTCTTCCGCCTGTGCAAGCATCCGGTTCAGCTGGTCCGCATCGGTTCCTGTCCCGTTGTCCTCCACGATGAGCACAATATCCTCTCCAGCTGCGCAGCCGCTGATCCGGATATGGCCCGGGTCAGCCATGTTCTTGATGCCATGATAGATGGCGTTCTCGACCAGCGGCTGCAGCACAATTTTGAGAATCAGGCAGTCCAGAATATCCGGATCGACATCCACCTCGTACGTGAACTTGTCCCGGTAGCGGATGGACTGAATGGTGAGATAATGCTCAATGTGAGCGAGTTCACGGCGGATTGGCACCCTCTCCTCCCCTTTGCTGATGCTCGTGCGCAGCAGCTTGGAGAGTGCGGAGGTCATGCGGACCACCTCGTTCATTTTCCCCGTTTCGGCCATCCAGATGATCGAGTCCAGCGTGTTATAGAGAAAATGCGGATGGATCTGAGCCTGGAGAGCCTTCAGCTCGCTGACCCGCTTGTCCTCCTGCTCCTGCACCACCTGCTCCATCAGCTCCTTGATCTTGGCTGTCATCAGGTTGAAGGTTCGCGCCAGCCGGCCAAACTCGTTCGGGCTGTCAAAGTCGGTTCGGGTGTCGAAATGACCTTTTTCCACAAGCTTCATGTTGCTGTTCAGCGCCTTCACCGGTTTCATGAGCCGCCTGGACAGGATAACTGAGATGGCCAGCGCCACAGCCAGGCACAGGATGCCCCAGAGAGCAGCCGCCCGCTGCATATAGCCCTTGCTGCCGCCCAGCTCATCCGGATCATTGACACCGACTGTCTTCCATCCGTAGCCGGATGAATGGACCGTATAGATTTTACGGACGCCGCCCGCCTCGAACTCGAATGTCCGGTCATCGGACGCCAGAATTGCATCCACCGCTTCTGACTTCAAGCCGGAATAGACAAGCTGCTGCTGCGGATGATAAACCAGGCTGCCTTCGGGGTCCAGCAGGAACACATACCCCCGGCTCCCCATATGAATGCGGCTGCACAAGTCATTAATAACACTGAAATTAAGATCTACGAGCAGCACGCCGCCTGGCATGCCCTTCTCTGTCCCGGGCAGGGCGCGGCTGAGCGACACGACCCAGCGGTACTCCTGCTCGAACAGATGCTGGACCCTGGAGGATGAAATCACCGTCTCCCCGTCCGCTTCTATAGCCTGCCTGTACCAATCCTGACCACTCAGCTCCTTGTAGGACTTCGGTACAGCGTCTTCCCTGCTGCTGGCAACGATCCCGCTTGATCCCACGAACATGATGGCCGCAATGTCACTGCGCGAGGATACAATGGACTGGAAGAGCCGTTCCGTCTCTTCCTTAAGACGCGCGGCTCCGCCCCCGCCAGCCTCCTCCAGCATGCTCAGCCGGCGCAGCGGTTCCTGCCGGGCCGCAAGCTCAGAGATGCTCTGCATGTTGGCTATGTACGTATTGATATTCATGCTGACCTGCTCCACCAGCTGAGCCGTATACTGCAGGGAATTATCTGTTACAGCACCTGAGGAGACCCGGTATGTGTTGTAGCTGAGCACCAGCGTTGTGCAGATGATCAGCAGTGAGAAGGCGATCGCTATACTGGTGTGGATACTCTTGAACTGGAACCAGCGCAGCGGCTTCATAGACGGACGCTTCCCCTGCGGGACGCGCGGAATGCCTTTGGCGTCTCGCCTGTGAGCCGCTTGAACAGCACGCTGAAATACTGCGGATCGTTATAGCCCACCTTGCCTGCGATCTCATAGGTTTTGAGTGCGGAAAAGGCCAGCAGCTCCTTCGCCTTCTCAATTCGCAGCCGTGTCAGCCGCTCGACGAATGTCTCGCCGGTTGCCTGCTTGAAGAGACTGCTGAAATAGCTGACGCTTAAGTACAGGTGGCCGCACAGCTCCTGAAGTGAGAATGCCGGGTCTGTGTAACGCTGCTCAATATAATGGAGCGCCGCTTCAATCTGACCGGTATGGACATGCGACCGCTTCTCCGTCACATGCTCCATCACCTGCCGGCAGGTCTGCAGCAGCCACTCTCCCGCCTCATCGAGCGTCTGCAGTCTGCGGACACGGCTGAACGGATCACTTCCCAGCACCGCCTGCTCGTCAAAGCCGGCTTCGCTTACCCAGTTCATTAAGGCGACGAGCACCTTGTAAAGCCCCTGCATACAGGTGGTTACCTGCATGCCGGAGCGTCTCTGTTCACTAATCCACTGGCTGGTTATATCCGTAACCTGTATGATTTGCCCGCTCTTCACGGCGGCAATCAGGCTTGCTTCCCACTGCCCCTGGGTGCGTCCGTTCCCTCTGCCGAACTCCAGGTCGCCGATGGAGATAACAGCCCCCCGCCCCATTAGAAAACGGTAATCCAGCGCTGCAGAGGCCTCCCGGAAGGAATCGGACAGCAGGCAGGGCGACTCGCACAGGCTCCCGATGCCCACTGTAACAGACAGCTTAAGATACTTGGCCACGCTGTCTCTGGCATGCTCCGCCAGCGCACCTGCTTCTGCTTCTAGACGCCCCGGCAGACCCCCTGCGAAGACCGCAATCCGGTCCTCCCTTGTCTGGAATACAATCCCGCCGAAATCTCCCTCGAACCACTCCTTGAAAATATTCGCAGCTGCGAAGCGCAGCAGTTCGCCATCCGCTGTTTCCCTTCCATTCTCCACTTCGCTACCTCTGCCCGCCGGCTCATCCAGGTCGGCAACCAGCGCCAGGTAAGTTGGCCCCGGCAGCGACAGGTGAAAGTAAGCGAACTTGCGCGCCACTTCATCCGCAGACAGCCGGGTGATGGACAGCCGGTCAAGGAACCGTTCACGCAGCAGCGGGAAGCTCTCATTCAGCTTGCGCCGCAGAGCACTGAGATCCTCACGGTGAGCCCTGTCAGCATCCAGCTCCTGCTTGATTCCACCCAGGAAAGCTGTAAACTCTGCAAGGTTCACCGGCTTCAGCAGATAATCCTTCACATTGAGCTTGATGGCCTGCTTCGCATACTCAAAATCTTCATAGCCGGTTACTATAACCAGCTTCACATCCTTTGACTGTGCCAATATGCGCCGCGACAGCTCGAGCCCATCCATGAAGGGCATACAGATATCGGTTATCACAACGTCCGGCTTCAGCGCTTCATACCCTTCGAGCGCATCAACACCGTTGGCATAATCGCCCACCAGCCTGAACCCGGCACCCTCCCAGTCCGTCTTGAGCTTCATGCCTTCCCTGACTTCATCCTCATCATCCACCAGCATAATCGTATACAATTTCCGCGCACCTCCCTCAGCCATCCCTGCGGGCCAAGTATTGTTGCCTGCTGGCATTTTATGACTAGGAATAAATGTAAACGTTTACAATTTGATCAGCACAAACCTGCCTGATCAGTGCCGGCAGCCGTATTTCCGGCCGGCTGGGGAGCCACAACCAATGACAGCAGTGCGGGGAACCAGGTAACTGGACAGGTTTATGTAAGTCTGCTTATATCGGACATGAAATAACGACAGGCGAATTACTTGTCTTCCCGGATCATCTCGAGCAGTGCGGTTGGAATGGTGAACTGCTGATTGTTGATGACGATGCGTTCCATCAGGTTAAGCTCAGATGCAGACTGCTCTTCCCGCATGACACTGATCTCCTTGTGCAGGCGTTCCATCTGCAGGTCCAGTGACGCCGATGATTCGGCGGCCGCCTTTAGTTCATCCAGCAGCCGGTCAGGCACGGACTGATTATATTTATAGAAGATCTTATGCTCCAAGCTCGCCCAGAAGTCCATTGCAATCGTCCGGATTTGAACCTCCATGCAGACATGCTCCTGGCGGTCGGACATGTATACCGGCACCTCCAGAATCAGATGCAGGCTCCGGTAGCCGTTCGGCTTCGGATTCTTGATATAATCCTTTACTTCCAGAATATTCAGGTCATGCTGCCTTCCGAGCATCTCGCTGATCCGGTAGATGTCGGAGACGAAGGAACAGGTAATCCGCATGCCAGCGATATCCTGAATATTGCGCTTAATGCTCGGAAGCGACATTTCGCAGCCCTTCCTCACCAGCTTCTCAATAATACTCTCCGGTGACTTGATACGGGTCTTCGTATGCTCAATCGGATTATAGTCATGCAGAAGGTGAAATTCCTCATTTAAGATTTTCACTTTCGTTTCCATTTCATCGAGCGCAAACTTGTATACCATCATGAACCGTGTGATGCTTTCCTTAAACTGCTTGAACTGCTCAATCGGATAATGTAAGCTCATGTCCTGCTCTCCTCCCAGATGCCTTCTCTACTCTATATTGATCGGCATCCCAATAAGAGCATATTACAGAACAGAAGGAGAACGCAAATCATGGAAGCCGGGAAAGACCAGCCTGAAGCGGCCGGCCCCCCTGTTAATCTCTTATTCCTTCCTGGCAAGCCCTCTTATCTTCGCTCATTCATACAGCAGAGGCTTAATCTCTTCCGAATCCATATTTGCTGCGTCATACCAGTGGAAGCCGGTATCGATCATTTTCTCAACCTCTTCTCCGTTCAGAGCCTGCACGGCGGCCTTGACGGACCAGTAGCCAATGCCAATCGGGTCCTGCGTTACGGCACCTGCCATTACGCCGCTCTTGATCGCCTCCATCTGCTGCTTGCCCGAATCAAAGCCCACAATGGTGACTTCACCGGTCTTCCCCGCCTCCGTCACGGCGTTAATGGTTCCGATCGCCGAACCTTCATTGGCCGCGAAGAAACCCTTGATGTCCGGATGCGCCTGCATGATCGCCTTCGCAAGGTCAGTAGACTTCAGCTGGTCGCCGCCGCCGTACTGGATATCCACGATCTTGATGTCCGGATACTGCGACTCAATGCGTTCCTTGAAGCCGTCCCGGCGGTCTACACCCGTCCGGCTCGTCTGGTCATGCACAATAAGGGCAATATCGCCAGAACCGCCGATGAGCTCCGCCATCTTATCAGCCGCGAGAGCAGCCGCTGCCTTGTTGTCCGTCGCTGCCGTTGTTACCGGGATATCACTGTCCACGCCCGAGTCAAAGCCGACCACTGGAATGCCGGCTTCCTGTGCCCGCTGCAGCAGCGGAAGCGAAGCCTGGCTGTCCAGCGCTGCGAAGGCGATTGCGCTCGGCTTCTTGTCAAGCGCAGCCTGTAGCATCTCAATCTGCTTATCGACCTGCGATTCGGTCTCCGGCCCTTCGAACGTAATGGTCACATCGAGCTCCTGTGCCGCCTTCTCCGCCCCCTGCTTGACCGCCTGCCAGAACTGATGCTGGAAGCCTTTCGAGATAACCGGAATATAGGGTTTGCCCTGACTATCGGCCGCACCGGCATTGCTGCCTGCAGCAGCTGTACCACCTTTATCCGCCGGGCTGCCGTTCCCGTTCCCGCATGCCGCGAGCAGCATTACCGCAAACACTGCCAGCAGCTTGAATCCTGTCAGCTTCTTCATTCCAATCTCCCCTTATCGTATAGTAGATGCCTGCTATTTCTTGCGCCGCCGCAGAATATCCGCGTACACAGCGAGTACAACTACCAGACCTACGAGCACGATCTGCCACTCCTGCGGCACCGACAGAATCCGCAGGCCATTCGTCATGACACTCATGATCAGCGCGCCAATTACCGTCCCCAGAATTGAGCCTCTTCCCCCGCTCAAGGAAGTTCCGCCTATGACAACAGCTGCAATGGCTTCCAACTCATAGCCCGCTCCCAGTGCCGGCTGGGCGGAATTCAGCCGCGAGGCCATTAGAATACCGGCTATGCCGCTGAAAATGCCGGTCATCGCGTAGATCGCGATTTTCCAGTTGCGGACGTTTACGCCCGATAAGCGGGTTGCTTCCTCATTGCTGCCAAGTGCAAAGTTGTAGCGCCCGATAATCGTCTTGTTCAGCACGATGCCTGCCAAGATCGCAAGCCCGAAGAAAACAAAGACTGCATAGGGGATACCGAGGATTGTGCCCATCGCGAGCTTGGAGAAGCCCGGTGTATCATTGAAGTAAATAGGTCTTGTTCCGGACACAACCAGCGCCAGCCCCTTGGTCACCATCATCATGCCAAGCGTCGCAATGAAGGGCGGAATTTGCATGCGGGCGACGAACCAGCCGCTGATGAAGCCGCACAGCATGCCGGTCAATATGCCCCCCGCTATCCCGAATGGGATCGGCAGTCCCCAGAATGAGATCACGACACCTGTCATGACCGCTGAGAAAGTCATCACGGTACCGACCGACAAGTCGATCCCGCCGGTTATAATGACGAACGTTGAACCAAGCGCCAGCACGCCAATTACGGCTGTGGACAGCATAATGCCGATCAAATTATCAAACCGGAAGAAGTTTTCCGATGCCAGAGAGAAGAACAGCACCAGCAGAATCAAGCTTGCAAAAGCGAGCAGCTTCTGTGTCGCGCCGCCGCGCAGCGAGACCGTACGGGCCGGCTTGGCCGCTTGGGCCGTTTCGGTTACAGCACTCATCGCTTACCCTCCTGTTCGAAATGACAATATAGACAGCTGCCTGTATAACAGTCCCAGGGCCTATGCCTGTTATGCATGCTTCGCATCCGGCTCCGTAATCCGCATGGTGGCATATCTCATGATCAGCTCCTGGGTGGCCTCCTCGCCGCTGAGCTCTCCCGTGAGACGGCCTTCGCACATGACGAGAATCCGGTGGCTCATCCGTAAAATTTCTGGCAATTCGGACGAAATCATAATGATTCCTTTGCCCTGCGCGGCCAGCTCATCAAGCAGCTTGTAAATTTCCGTCTTCGCTCCAACATCGATACCTCTGGTCGGCTCATCGAAGATCAGGATATCGCAGTCCCGCGTCAGCCACTTGCCGATGACGACCTTCTGCTGATTGCCTCCGGAAAGAAACTTTACAATTTGGTGGACGCCGGGGGTCTTGATCTGGAGCGAGTCCACATACCTCTCGGCATTCTCATCCATGCTGGCATCCCGCATCCAGCCGGCCGCCGATCGGAATCGGCCGTAGGAGGACACGGCGATATTCGTCCGCACATCCATTTCCGTCATCAGCCCGTAGCGCTTACGGTCCTCGGACAGGTACCCGATTCCGTGCCGGACCGCATCATGCGGCCCCCGGATCACAAGCTTGCGTCCATGTACGAAGATCTCTCCAGCGTCTGGCCGGTCTGCACCGAAGATCAGCCGGGCTGTCTCCGTCCTTCCGGCTCCCATCAGGCCGGCAATGCCTAGAATTTCGCCCTTCTTCAAGCTGAAGCTGACATCCCGGACTGCCCGGCCCCGGGACAACCCCTTCACCTCCAGCACCGTGTCGGCATTCAGCCGGGGAGCAGCCTGCTTCGTGTTCACGTACAGCTCCCGGCCCACCATCAGGGAAATAATCCGGTTTATAGAGGTGTCAGCCGTCTGCAGCGTGTCGATGTAGCTGCCGTCGCGCATGACGGTCATCCGGTCCGTCATCCGTTTCAGCTCCTCCATCCGGTGCGAGATATAGACAATTCCAACCCCCTGCTCCCGAAGCTGCCCCATCATCCGGAACAGCTCCTCAATCTCCGCGCTTGTCAGCGCAGCCGTCGGCTCATCCATAATCAGCACTTCAGAATTGTAGGACAAGGCTTTGGCGATCTCGACCATCTGCTGCCTTGCGACCGTCAAGTCTCCTACCTTCGTGTCGGGGCTGAAATTGAGATTCAGCTGGCGGAACAGCTTTTCAGCATCCTTATACAGTCTTCTGTCATCCAGAAGCAGTCCGCCCAGCTTGCGCGGCTCCCGTCCGATGAACAGGTTCTGCGCAGCTGTCAGATCAGGCATCAGGTTCAGCTCCTGGTGAATGATTCCGATGCCAAGCTGCTGTGCCGCCTTCGTATCTGGAATCTCAACCTCCTTGCCCTTATACCTGATGGTGCCCGCGTCCTTGCGGTAAACACCAGTCAGCACCTTCATGAGCGTTGACTTGCCTGCGCCGTTCTCACCGACAAGAGCATGGATCTCCCCTGCCCGAAGCTCGAACCGGCAGTTCTTCAGTGCGTGAACACCAGGGAAGGATTTCTCGATCCCTTCCATCAAGACGAGCGGTATGTCCATTGAAACCACCTCGTTATGTTGAATTGACCTGTCGTTTAATAGACCTGCAATTGCTATATCTGAATTGTAAGCGCTATCTAAATTAAGCGACATCGAATATCTTCCTGAAAAACATGGAATAATTTACGATCCCGGAAAAGGAATAGCATCCTGGCTGCAGAAGAAGTAATTCGTGTCACCATCTGATGTAACAGGAGAACTAGATATGGATACAACTCATGAACGGGCCATTGATCAGCTGAAAGGGAAAGACCGCAAACAGCCCCGCCGTCCCCAGCTCATCTTGGATGTTGGCGGCGTACTAGCCGCCAATCTGACGGATTTCTGGACCAGTGCAGCCTCCGCAGCAGGGATGTCCTACAACGAGCTGCGGGCACGGTACAAGCAAGAGCTGAGAACCAGCCTGTGGACAGGCGAGCTTAGTGAAGCGGCGTTCTGGGAGTGGCTTGCGGAAGCCTGTCCGCTGCTACAAACCGAACAAGCGCAGGCAGCGCTTCAGAACTGTCTGAAGCCGCTGCCTGCGCTTGCGCTGCTTCCGCGCTGGCATCGTATAGCGGATATACATATCTTGAGCAACCATCGTGCGGAATGGCTTCGTCCCTGGCTTTCCCAGTACCGCAGCTATCTGACTTCTCTTACCATTTCAAGTGAAGCGGGCTGCTGCAAGCCAGATCCTGCCTTGTACCGGCTGGCGGCGGTTCAGCTGCTGCCTGGCCGGAACACGCTCTACGTCGATGATGCAGAGCGCAATCTGCTCCCTGCAGCCGCACTCGGCTGGCGTACCCTTCTGGCCGATCCAGAGGGACACTGGGTTAACCAGGTGGAAGACCTGCTGGCCTGCAGTACCTGAATCCCCCGCTAACCCACAGACCCGGTTATGTGAGCGGGTTCAGCTGGACAGCGGCCTGCTTGCCGCTGACCTGAATGCCCGTTGCCGGCGTTCCGGACGCCTTCAGGTCACGGCGCAGCTCCTCCAGCAGCTCCTTCGCCCGTGCTCCTTCCTTGCCCTGCACCTTAACGACAAGCAGTACGGCGTCCCCGCTTTGCAGAATGCGCTCTGCCTGCTGCTTCTTTGTCTCGTAATCATGCTCTTCGATGCCCGTCGTCAGGCGGATTTCCTTCACCTTCGGCGCCTTCTCCCGCTTGCGGGCCTGCTGCGCCTCTTCCTTGGCGGCACCTGCACGGACCAGGCGGCATGGCGGCGGACTGCTCATCATCGATGTGCAGACGAGGTCAACCTTCAGCTCCTTCGCCATCGCAAGGGCATCCTTGGTTGACACCACCCCCAGGTCCTCTCCATCCACGCCTGTCAGCTGTACCTCTTTGGCTTTAATTTTCTCATTCTTCAGCATCTGCTCCACTCCCCTAATCCGTTCGGCCTGTCTGCCGAAAATATCCTTTATCTTACCTTCAACCCGCTATCCCCGCAAGCAGAACGCAAGCCTGTCTGAATGCTCGAAGATTTATTGTGCAAAAATGGAACTCAATACGAGCCTTCACTGTCTAATATGTTGGAGGTGAAATTGTGGAGCATTCCTATTATTCATACCTGACCGAATTAGACCCGGAGAGCTTCCGCAGGCTGATGAATGATTACGGCCAGGATGTATGGAACCTTGCCTTCGTGCTGACACGGCGGCATGAACTGGCAGATGATATCACCCAGGATGTATTCCTGAATGTATACCAGAATATTACCCGCTTCAGAGGTCATTCCTCTATGAAGACATGGCTGCTGAGCATAACCCGCAACCGATCTATTAATGTGCTGCGCGCCGCTTTTATGCGTAAGGTGACGCTTATGGATATCGTGGCTCCCAAGACCCCGGTTCCATCGGCCGAGCATACAGCAATGGAGCATGCATTGTCCGAGGAGATATGGGCGGCTGTGCTCAAGCTTCCGCTTAAGCTGAGGGAAGTGCTTGTTCTGCATGCAAAATATGAGCTCTCCACCAAAGAAATAAGTGAGCTGCTGGAGCTGCCGGAAGGTACGGTGAAATCCCGCCTGTCAAGGGCCCGCAGCAAAATGAACACCGAGTGGAAGGAGGCGAAGCACATTGAAGGAACCTAACCCGCAGTGGTACACCAGGCTTAAGGGGAACCCGCATGCCCGCAAGACCTTTACACCGGAAAAAATCAGACAAATTGAGCTGCTTGCAGCCAGCGGAGGAAAGAGACAGGCTCGCCGAAGATCCCTACTCCTATGGCCTGCCGCGGCACTGGTAAGTGCTGCTGTCTTCTTGATCTTTGTGTTTCCGATCCTGGAGCAGCAGAGCAATCAGCCGCCCGGAGGCAATAGACCGCCTGTCGACCATCCTGATGATATTGCGCCGCCTGTCATAGACCAGCCCGCTGGCAATTTGCTCGAAATTGACTTTCCAGAGGGAGAACCGCAGGGAACGCTTGGCGAGCTGCTGCCTTTCAAGAGTGAAGACGTGACAGAAGTGGAATGGCTCCATTCGGCGGAGTCCGCTGCTATTCCAATACCCGTGGAACGCAAGTATACGGTCATCAACGACCTTTATTGGGTAAACCTTGACAAGACCCTGGCAAGGACGGAAGCCTCCGGAAACCCTCAAACGATATTTCGCATCCATACATCGAATGGCAGGAGCTGGGATATTCCATACGACGTTGAGACCAATACGTATGACATCTCCGGACAGCGCTTTTATGCTAATGATGCGGTGCTGATGATGATGCATAACGTGCTTGATCTCGAATCTCCGCTCGCCGCATGGGACAGGGTCAAGGAGAAGGCCCGGCTGGAGCAGGAGTCGAACGAGGGAGGCTCGGTCGATGAGTCCTTCCAGTATGATTTTGAACAGCTGACCGTAGGCGGCAAGGATTACGAGAGTTGGTCCAAAGAATTGGCCGAGTCCGCAGATGCTGCTGAATGGACGGTCTCTTACTATAATGATCTGCTCGGAGAGGTTCAGCAGATCCGGTTTGTTGCGGGGGCTCTCACCTTGTCCCTTGAGATCATCTTCACCTCGGAGGACTACCGCACACCCGATGGCATTGGCATTGGTACAACCCGCGAAGAAGTAACCGAGATTCTAGGACCCGCTAACCTGTCGACGGAAACAAAGTGGAGCTACAAAGTCGGGGATTATCTGAAGTTCCATTTATACTTTGAGGACGATAAGGTTGCCTATCTGTCTCTTACACAGACGATGTAAATCATAAGCTGATTCAAACAGAGAAAAGCGCCGCTGGGACAAGGACCCAGTGGCGCTATTTTTGCTGCTAAAAAGATGACGGGACTTAAAATTCCCCAATTAATCGCTCTTTTGTGACAGCCCTTTAAGTCATGTGCAAGCCTCTAAATTGCTTAACTTTGTGCAACTGTTTTTGCGTCATAAAAACTATAATTTTGTCGAATCTTGTAGTACGATATACCTATATCAGACGAATGACAAAGGCAAACCCGCTGAAAGGCGGAGACGCAAAGCTGACAGGCCTACAGACAACAACTCTAATTGTCCAGGGCGGCTGAGCTGCCAATCGCTGTGGACCTGTTCCATCAAGCGGTTATACTTTGTATCGAACAGGAGGCAACACACATGAGAGAACGTTATTACACCACTGTAGAGCACATCGACCGGTACGGAAGAACGATTAAGGAATTCACCGTCTACGCAGAACTTGGAAAGAAGCCGACAATTGGTGATTTTACTGAAGCCTTCCGCAAGGCGGGGCTGGATGTCGACATCAGCGATTTTATCAGCATGACCTTCAAGCCGAGGAAGCCGGAGAATACACCGCTCAAGTCACTGCGGATTATCCGGACTCTCCATGACCATACCTACAATTCGAGCAAATCTACTAAGGCAATCGTGTAACAATCATGGGCACACATAACTGGCTGTTCCATAAGTCGTAACGACTTACGGGACAGCCCTTCTTTATTCGGGTACTTGCTTTATCTAAGTGTTCATGTCCTCTTCGGCAGCAGCGCTCACTTCCTGCACGGTCTGTCTGGCGGGGCGGGGCGCCATTCCTTCCCGGACAGCTGAAGTCTGTTTACCTGCCGTCAGCCCTTTGATCAATCCTTCGACATCTATTCCCGATACATTCTTCAGCATCTCGGGAGCAGTCGCCATCAGAGACGTAACATAGTTGCTGACTCTCGCCGCACCTTCACCGTGGCCTGTATCGACAACCGTCAGCTTGCCGATGCCTTTCATCGGCTCTGCCACTTTGCCCGCCAGCTCTGGCAGCATCTTCACGATGATGTCAAGCACTGCCGCCTCGCCAAACTTCTCGAACGCTTCTGCCAGCTTCTCCTTCGCTTCGGCCTCTGCCAGACCGCGCAGCCGGATAACCTCTGCTTCTGCTGTACCTTTAGCCCGCTCCGCGTCTGCTGTGGCCAGACCCTCCAGGCGTTTCTGCTCTGCCTGGGCTTTCGCCTCTGCCTCAATGCGATACTGCAGCGCGTCAGCTTCTCTGAGTCGCTTCTCCTTATCCGCTTCAGCCGCCTGGACAACCGCATACCTGTCGGCATCCGCCTTCTTCTTCACTTCCGCGTCGTACTGCTTCTCACGGCGCAGAATCTCCTTGCCTTCAAGATCAATCTCCCGTTCCTTACGGACCAGCTCTACCTTCATCTGCTCCTCAACCACACTCTGCTTGGCACGCGCTTCCTGAATCGAATACGCCTGGTCCGCTTCCGCCTTCGCCATATCCTGGTCCTTCTTGAAGGATGCCACCTTCAGCTCCTTTTCCTTCGTAGCCTCGGCTATGTTCGTGTCGCGCAGCAGCTCCGCCTTCTGGCCTTCCTCCTCGGCTCTCGCCTTCTGGATCCGGGCATCCCGGATCGCCTCGGCTTCAGCAATATCCGCATCCCGCTTCACGACTGCGATCCGCGGTTTGCCAAGCGCTTCAAGATAACCATGCTTGTCACGGACATCCTTGATGGTAAAGGAAACGATCTGCAAACCCATCTTCTTCAGGTCCTTGGCCGCTACCCCCTGTACCTCCTGGGCAAACTTATCCCGGTTGCGGTACACCTCCTCTACGGTCATAGACCCCAGAATAGCACGGAGATGCCCCTCCAGAACCTCCTGAGCCTCGCCCTTCAGGGCTTCAATCGGCTTGCCCATGAACTGCTCGGCCGCCGTCGCCACATCCTCCACCGAACCCCCGATCTTAATGATTGCCACCCCGTCGGCCAGCACCGGCACGCCCTGCTCCGTATAGACCTCTGGCGTTGACACATCAAGCTTATGGGATAACAGAGATAAGAATTCCGCCTTCTGGAAGATCGGGAGAATGAATGCGCCCCCGCCTCTAACAATCTTGATCCTGCGTCCTGTTTCGTCCACCAGCGCGTTTCGCGTGCCCAGGAATGACCCCGTAATAATCATCGCTTCATCCGGGCTTACCGTCTTGTAGCGCGCCCAGAATGCCAAGCCAAGCAGCACGATAACACCGACTACAATAACAGGGACAATCATAAACTCCGGCATAAGATTTCCTCCTCATTCTTCATCTTCATTCTCCTAAATCAACAGCCGCCACATACAATGTGCTTTCCTTCACCTCTACGACTACCACCTTGCTGCCTTCAGCTATCGGCTGGCCGTCATAGCTGGCCGCAATCTGGCTCGTTACACCGGCAGGCCCTACCTTCACAACGACTTCTCCATAGCCCGCGGAAGGAATCGCAACCCATACCTCGCCAAGCTTGCCTGACAGATCCTGCAGTGAGAATCCGCTAGAATTCTCACTGTTCTTCATGGGACGGACATACAGGAAATACACACCAATGCTGGCCGCGATTGCAGTCAGGGCGGAGAGCCCCAGAATGACAACCTGACTAAAGGGCGAGTATTCCAGCAGGACAATGCCTGCACCGCCGAATACCGTGATTCCGCCCACCAGCGTCATCGGCTGCAGCCAATCCACACCATCCAGTGACAGAAAATCCAGCAGTCCATCGAAGGCCTGCCCGATCAGATCTCCCAATATAACCGCCACAATCGTATACAGGACTCCTCCGGCAAAGCAGGCCCAAAAGAAGGTCTCCATTCCTGCCCCCTCCCAAATAATATCCAGATATAAGCGGTAATACGACAATTTTACAGTTTCGTTTCATTCCAATCCGGAAATCATCCTTCACCCCGATAGTCCTGTATCGCAAAAAAAGACGGCCGGACCTATGGTCCAGCCGTGCTTCCAACTATAGCTTACACAAGCTTCTATTCAATCAAGCTCCAGTCACAATGGTCGCGATTCTTGCTTTCCCGTCCCACCGGATCTCATTGCCGAATGCTTCACCAACAAAACGGAGCGGCACAACTGTCACACCGCGAATGGCCTGCGCAGGCACTGCAAGCGCCACCCTCACCGTCTGCTGTCCGATCTGTATAGTGGCCTGCATGCTTCCAAGCGTCATCGTCACAGTCCGCTCGCCCTTCACCGCGCGGATGGTCTTCGTGGAAGACTGATACGTAACGGACGCGCCAATCGCTGCAAAGATGTCCCGTACCGGCAGCATGGTCGTGTTCGAGATAACCACCGGATCCTGGGAGAGCTTGAGCTGCTGCTCGTCCAGCCACACCTGCACTGGCGGCAGCTCTCCGGTCGTCAGCTGTACCATGACCGATTTCGGTTTATCTGTCCCAAGGGGGTAGGTATGACCTGTCAGCAGGTACTCGCCCTTACCTTCTGCAGCAGCTGCTCCCGTGAACCAGGAGTTGTTCGAGAAGAAGGTTTGCTCCCATTCCTTGGCGCCTGCAGCGTTAAGCTTCAGCACATATGCAATTTGTGAGCTGAGACCGCCAAGATCCCCGGCAATCAACGCGCCTCCATCAAGGGTTGCAACAATATCGTAGCCCCGCACCTCGATATAGGCTTTTTTAGGAGAGTAGAATTTCTTCTCCCAGTTTATAGAACCCTTCTGTGCATCAAGACGGTACACAAGAAGTGAGCCCTGGCCTCCATGCATGGACAGCAGAACATCACCGTTGCCTGCTGCCTCTCCATCCAGAACAGTCCCTTTCACATCCTTGGTCCACTGCTTGGTATAGTTCTTGCTCAGCTTGATTATCCTTGTGCCAGCAACGACTGTGTTATCGGGGTACAGCGTATCATTACCGCCTGTAATGACAAATCCGCCGTCACTTGTCTTGATAACCGCCGGACTATAGCCTTGGCCCTTCTTGAAATAAGCAGACATATCCAGCTGCCTTAGAACAGCGCCTTCCTTGTCTGTGACCAGCAGAATTCTTTTATCTTCATTCATCAGCGTACCATCGAGCAGATAGCCTTCCGGCACCTCGACTACCGAGTTGATCTTGTCAAAGCCTTTGCCGCCGTGTATCTGCTCCCATTCCATCATGCCCTCTTGATCCATTTTGACCATATAGGCCTGTACGCCTTCTTCATCGGATATAAAACGGGTCTGACCCGCAGCCAGGTATCCCCCGTCTTGCGTCTCAATAACCGAAAATCCTGCCAGCCCATTGTAAAACTGCTGTTCCCATTCAACCTGGCCCTTCCCGCTAACCTTCTTGACGTGGATCATACGGTCCTTGCTGCCCGTCATCAGCCATCCGCCATCCGAAGTGTAGGTTACCGCATGCCCCGTACTTGCAAAATCCGGATTATCTACTGCGCTCCAGCCGTTCTTGGCTCCTGCCGCGCCAAACGCAGGCGGTGCGGAATAACCCAATAATAAAGCGAGTACCGTTACAATGATTCCAAAAAGCCAACCCCTGTTCTCCATATCCTTCCTGTTCCCCCTGTTGAAGATGTAGTATGTAATTAGGTCCGAAGAACCATTAATCAGAATATACCACGCCAGGAATAGATGGGACAGCAAGGAAATGGAAGAGCTGATAGACGGCAAGCCCTGCGTTTCAGGTTGTCCCAAAGCTTAGGGACTGTGCTACAATCGGTAGTAAGCTTTGAAGCAGTGAAATGATAACTATTTCGGAGTTTGATAAGGAGAGGTAGAGATGCTGAATCATATTCATCATGCGGCCATTATTTGCAGCAATTATGAACGTTCCAGACATTTTTACGTGGAGCTGCTCGGGCTGCCTGTCATTCACGAGTCATACCGGGCAGAGCGGGATTCATACAAGCTTGATCTGCAGATTGGTGAAAGCCAGATCGAGCTGTTCTCGTTCCCTGACCCGCCGGCACGCACGAACGCACCGGAAGCCGCAGGGCTTCGGCATCTAGCGTTTGCTGTGGAGGATGTCGATGCCGCCGCACACTGGCTGCAGAATAAGGGAATAGAAGTAGAGCCCGTCCGAATTGATCCGGTAACCGGCAGGAAGTATACCTTCTTCAAGGATCCGGACGGATTGCCGCTTGAGCTGTACGGCCAATAATGACAAGCGGCTGCACTTATTTCATTAGCACCTGCTGTTCCTGGCTATCCGCCCCCGCTTCCACCGGTTTGGAAGCGGCGGAATTAGCCAGGTTCAAGCAGATCACGCCTATGATAATGATCGCAATGGATAAGACCTTGAACGGTGTCACATGCTCTTGAAACCACATGAAGCCAACGATGCTGATCAGCAGCGTGCCAAGGCCGGACCATACCGCATAAGCGATACTGACGTCAATCGTCTTAACCGCTAGATTTAAGGCGCTGAAGCTCAGCAGGTATAAGACGAACATCAGAATGGAAGGCAGCAGCCTGCTGAAGCCGTCCGAATATTTTAAGGCAACCGTGCCTGAAAGCTCCAGAACAATGGCGACAAGCAGCAGCAGCCAGCCTCTCATGACCGCATCATCCATTCTCCTCGCCTCCCCCGCTAATCCCGAGCGAGTCATAAGACAGGATATGCGCACTCGCTCCGCTGCTGTCTGCTCCGCCGATCATAATCCCCGCCTTCATTCCCGCCTCGGCAGCCATCTGGATATCCGCCTTCGTGTCTCCGATCATGACCGCTTCCTCCGGCTGCAGTCCCAGCTCCAGGCAGGCCAGCACTGCCATATCGGGATGCGGCTTGCCCCGCTTCACCCGGTCAGCGCCAACCACCGCTTGGAAGTATCGGCGGATGCCGAGCCATTCTAGATGCTGCTCGGCCATAGCCGTATCGTCGGAGGTAGCAACCGCCATCTTGATGCCCGCCTCCCTGCAGCGCTCGAGAAAGGACAGCAGACCCGGCATCGGCTGAACGGGCCGCAGCTCCTCCAGCTCCCGGTTGGTCTCCATAACCGCTTGCGAGACAAGGCTCACCGCCCGGTTCCACGGCAAGCCCTCACGGTACAGATGCCAGGCAAGAATGGCGATTGTCTGCTCGTTTGAAGCCATGGCCAGCGGGCCGTCTGGATCATGGACCACGGTATCCCCGGCCGCCCTTATGCCTAATGCAGCATGCCAGTCCGGTTCTCCCCCGAATCCCGTTAGTTTCTCAAGCAGAATCTGGGTCCACCTGCCCCACATATGCTGAAAGTCCAGTATAGTTCCATCCTTGTCAAAAATAATGCCGCGGACCGGCCAGCTGGCCGATCCGCTGTATAAGTTTATCATCATTATGCAATCCCTTTCCGTATCCTTCCCCAGGTCATCGTCTGATCGGCCTCATTCGGCCAGGCGAATACCGGATTGACAAAAGCGACCAGTTCACCGTCCGGACGGCGCAGCTCCATGCGCAGCCAGCGGTAATCACCTTCCGGCCAGGCACATGTGAATTGGGCTTCCTGCATACTGCCCTGTACAGTTCTTCCAGCATCATCAGTGATGCCGGGCTGCCGCCAATCGGCTTCGGGGGCTTCACAGGCTGCAAGCTGCTGCCGCCCGGTCTCTTGGCCGTTCTCGATCCAGACCGCGATAAGCGGACCGTCTTCCTGTGCTGCCCGCACGGCATAATCCAATGTTATATCCCGTTCCTTGCCCTCTGCAGCCGTTTGAAGCTCATCACCAGGCAGGTACGAAACCCCGCCGCTTAGAATTTCCAGCTCCAGCGAGACTCCCCTCGTCACATAACAGCGGCGGCTGCGTACACCATCCAGCAGACTAGACGGGGTGAGTCCATCACTCCAGACCATTGTTGCCGGATCGCCTACGATAGACGGAGGACCGCCTTCCGTATAGCTCTCATCCGGGAGCATGTGGGTATCGCTTCCTCCGATTCCCGCCAGCCGGATGCCATGCGTCCAGCATTGGTCCCAGGCTGCGAGAGCCTTCTCTGCCGCTTCCGCATTACCATCATATGTCGGATCATTCCAGATTTCAATGGCGTCGAACAAGACCATTCTCGTATCCTCAAACTGCCAATGCCAGGGCATCAGGAAAGGATGGTTCAGGCTGCATACTGCTCCCTGATTGCGGGCTTCCTTCAGTATCGCCATGATCCCGCTGCCATCCTCCAGGATCAGTGCACCCGATCCCCGGTCATGCAGGTCAATGCTGCGGTGCAGCCCCAGCAGATTGCAGTGTCCACGAAAGGCCGTTACCTCTACTCCCGGCACCACGAGCAGCTCCTTGTCCTGCGGCCAAGCCGCATGCACGGCATTATGCTCGGTCACAACGATGTAATCGAGGCTCCGCGAGGCAGCCAGATCATGCAGCTGTCCTGGTGTCTGTTTGCCGTCCGACAGCAGGGTGTGCATATGAAAGTCTCCCTTGTAAAACCTTGCCCCCTCAGACGTGACCTGCTGCCAATTGTATAAAGACTCCGGCTCCTCAAGGCTGCCAGCTTCCCCGGCAGCTATCCATAGGCTCCCGTCCAGCAAAGGCTCTGTTGATGACGGCGGTTCTCCATTGCCATACGACCAGTCCAGCTCAACCGTTACTCTTCCGTCCCGTGAATAGGACACCAGCTCAACCTGCCAGGCGCCAGCGGGAAGCGGTCCCGGCACCGAGCCGATCGAGCAGTGCTCCTGCTTCCGGCCAAGCACAACAGCAGCTGCACGTTTCTTGCCGATGACCTGCATCCTCACTCTTCCAAACGGGTCCCGCACATATATCTGCAGCCACAGTGCATGCTCATAGCGGACCGTCAGCTGAACCCACTCTGCCGCTTCCTCTACCTCAAAGGGATAGAAGACGGCTTTCGGTTCGGGAAGAACCAGCTCTTCCCGAACCGAAGCCTTTACCAGCTTCGTCTGCATGCTCATCCGGTTACGCTCCTGTAACCTTATCCAGCTCTTTTTGCGCCTTTTCCTTGGCTTCCTTCAGCGCTTTCTCAGCCGGTATATTCTCAATCTGAACTTTATCAGCTGCGATCTTCAGTGCATCGTTGATCTTGCCGCCTGTCGGATCAATATAAGGGCTTGAAGCGGTTTGCGCCTGCTCCAGCGGTACCCTGATCTGCGGATTCTGTTCGGCAAACGCCTTGAACTCCGGATCGTCAAGCGCAGACTTGCGGACAGCGATATAACCTGTGTTAATCGACCACTGGGCTGTATTGGATGTGTTAGAGAAGAAGGTCAGCCACTTGTATGCCGCTTCCTGCTGCTCTGCCGGAGCCGCTGCCAGAACGGCAGCTGTAAGCGATGAAGCGACCGGTGCAGCCGGATGGCCTTCCCAGCCAGGCTGCGGATGAGCGGCTACAATAGAGAAATCAAGATCGCCCTGATCGCCGCTTGAACCGGTATAACCTGCTGCACGGCCCTGGATTACATCGTCAATTGTCTTATACCAGTATTCCCAGCCCTGTCCGCCTGAATGGATGGCCATAATCTTGTCTTCATGAATCCATTTGCGGAACTGCTCCCATGTCTCAATCCATTCGGGACTGTCAATAAGCAGGGTTTTGCCGTCTTCACTGACCATCTTGCCTCCGCGGCTTAGTGCGGCATCAATCATATTTTCCCTGCCCCACATGGGCATCCAGCCATATACGGACGGCTTGCCGCTGTCTGCCACTGTCATCGTCTTAGCCGCTTCGGATAAGCTTTCCCACGTGTTCAGCGCATCGGGTGTCAAACCCGCCTTCTCCAGCATGTCCTTCCGGTAGTAAAGCACTTGAGTGGTGCCATACAGCGGCAGGAAATACTGCTTGCCGTCTACGACACCCTGCTCCAGGAATGCCGGAATAAAGTCATCCTTGTTGAACCCGGCATCAGCGGCAATGAAGTCGTCAAGCGGCGCAAAATAGCCTTTGCTCGCCCAGGAATTCTCCTGAATCAGCGCTGCGGCAGGCACCTTCTTGGAGGCGATTGCAGCCTGCAGCGCCTGCTGGGTTTCCGTGTAGTTGCCTTGAACGACACCTTTCACAACTACTTCATCCTGTGATTCATTAAATGCCTTGATGGTCGCTTCCATCTGTTCGCCAAGCTTGCCGCCCAGCCCGTACCAGAACTCAATGTGAACAGGCTCCTTCGCAGACGCGGATCCGTTTGCTCCCGCTGTGTTCACAGCGCTGCCTGCATTCGTATTACCGCTGCCCTGGTTACCGTTATTGCCTGACGAGCATGCCGTTACCAGCATGGCGGACAGCATAATAATCATGACGAGCGGCTTGCGTACCCAATTCATTTGCATTGTTCTCTCCCTTATATCGATATTGTCACTACAAGTCTTCCGGTATTGCACGTAAACACTGAATATCTCCCTTAGGCGCAATGTTGTACCTCTTGCACGGCCGCTATTTATTCACACCGAATGAGAGGCTCACCCCCTTCATCAGCAGCCGCTGGGCGAACAGGAACAGGATCAGCAACGGTAAAATCGTAATCGTGCTGCCCGCCATAATAAGCGGCCAGTTCATCCCGTACGCCCCTCCCTCAACGAAGAAGCTTCGCAGTCCGGCAGAGACAAGATAAAGCTCCGGGCTCTTCGTTATAAGCGACGGCCAGAAATAGTTGTTATACATCCCGATAAAGGTGATCAGGCCCATGACCACAAAGGTCGAACGGGTCAGCGGAACCATAATCGTCCACAGAATCCGCCAATGCGGTGCCCCATCAATCTTGGCGGCCTCAGCGAGCTCCTTGGGCAGCTGAAGGAAAGCTTGTCTGACCAGGAAGATCGCAAACACGCTGACCGCATTCGAGATAATCAGTCCGGCATAAGTATCAATCAGGTTAAGCTCTGACAAGATGACATAGGCCGGAAGGTAGGTTGCCGAAGCCGGGAGCATATAGGTAACGATAATGATCGCGAAGAGCGCGCCCCGAAACGGAAAATGCATATGCGTCAATGCGTAAGCCATCATCGCGGAGTTAACCATCTGCAGCAGAACAATAACAGCTGCTACCATAATGCTGTTCAACAGGTACTGTCCAAATGGCGCCGCCTGCCATGCTGCGAGGAAGGTCCCCCAAAGCGGCTCCTCCGGCCACAGCACAGGCGGCACGCTCCAAATCTCGTCGTTAGTCTTCAGTGAGCTGGTGATCATCCAGAAGAACGGGAAGGCGATCAAGCTGCACAGAGCAGTCAAGAACAGATGCCGCAGCGGTCTGACCCATAGAGCGGTTTCTCTCATTGCAATCTCTCTCCTAATTCGTATAATGGACGAACCGCCTGCTGACCCACCCGGACAGCAGGGAGAACGCCGCGGACAGAACCACAAGCACCAGTGCAACCGCCGATGCCTCGCCCACATCGAAGCGTTCGAAAGCCGATTGGTAGTACAGGTACAGCAGGGTACGTGTCGAGCCTGCCGGTCCGCCCTGCGTCATGATGCTGATCTGGTCATAGGCCTGGAACGATTGAATCCAGAGAATGATAAACAGGAAGAAGGACGTTGGCGATATGAGCGGAATCGTCACATTCCAGAAGGTTCGCAATCTGCCCGCTCCATCAATCGCCGCCGCCTCCTTGAGATCCTGCGGCACCTGCTGCAGGGCAGCCAGATAGAAGACCATCGCCCAGCCCATGCTCTGCCATACGCTGACGATGATGACAGCCGGCAGCGCCCACACCGAGCTCTGCAGCCATTCCACTCCATCGAACCCAAGCATTCTCAGCACCCCGTTGGCCAGTCCGACACGCGGCTCGAAGATCCAGGACCATACGATGGAGACTGCTACAGTGGTTGTGATCCACGGCGAGAAGACAATCGCCTGATAGATGGCTTTTCCTCTGAGCTTGCCCTGGAGCAGGGAAGCCAGCACCAAGCCTCCGGCCATTACGGGAAGCACCGTTCCGAGACCGAACAACAGGGTAACGCGCAGTGATTTGTAGAAATCTTCATTTTGCAGAAGCTCTCTATAATTCTCGAGACCCATCCAGGTTTTGTCCGGGCTCATGAAGTCCCAGTCCGTAAACCCGAGATACACAACATACAGCATCGGCGCGATCCAGAATAAGGCCAGCGGGATCAGAGCCGGCAGCAGATAGCCGTATGCGGCGGGTTCGCCGAGCTTTTTACGCCAGTTCAAGCTAACTCCTCCCAACCGTTCATTAATTATTGAACAGATGTCAATTTCATTGGTATATTCCTGCTATATTCAGAAAAACACCTCTGTGTTCAAAAATAATTGTACATTCGATTGCGAGTTTAAAGGTCAACGCTGTGTTAACGCCATATGTTGATTTCTTTAAGAACGAAGATGACGGCAGGCAAAAAAACGACCCGCGGTTCTATCAACCTGGGCCGCAAACCTGTATACTATTACCTGAGATTTATTACCGGGAAAGGAAATAATGACGATGACTGACATCCCGAGCAGCGAGGTCAAGCTGGAGCGGCTTAAGCGCTCCGTGATTGAAGCGATATCCGTCACGATGGATTTATACGGCGCCACCCCTTCCGTTGGGGAATTATACGGTATTATGTTCTTCGAGGATCGTCCGATGACATTGGAGGAGATGAAGGATACGATGGGGATGAGCAAGTCCAGCATGAGCTATGCCGTCCGTTCCCTGATTGATTCGCGGATGGTGCACAAGCTGGATGAGAAGCTTGAGCGCAAGGTTCTCTACAAGGCGGAGACAGATTTCTATCAAGCTTTTCAGTCCTTCTTTACTACCAAGCTGCAGCGTGAAGTCGATGTCATGCGCTCCGCTGCTGAACAAGCCCTGCCTGAAGTGCAGGCTGTGATTCTGGATGTATCCACCAATGATGAGGTGCGGAAGGAGGCACTTGCTGTCTACCATAAACTGCTGCACGCGCTTGAATATTATGAGTGGCTGCAGCGCTTCATTCATCTTCTGCAGCAGGGCAAGCTGTTTAATGACAAGCTGAACCAGCTGAACCTGTAGACTGGTAGCCCGGCATTCACATCCGCTCATAACAGAGCCCTTCCCTGGAGACGATATAGCTGAAGTTATTTTTAATTACAGGGGAGCTGAGCTGCCAATGAGTTCATCCAAGAACCGCAGGGAGAATGCGTGGAAGATCCGAAAGCAGGACCAGAAGCCTCACGGCAAAATCAAATCACTGCACCAGCTGTCTGAGGAAGCTGAAGGCAATTCCAAGTAACCCGCTCAACTAGAACAGCACAAGAAGACACCCGCTTGCTCTGCGCTTTGCAGAAGGGCCGGTGTCTTTTTGTATGAGCCGGATGACAGCCGTATAGTTTCTGAATAAAGTGTGAACGATATAGGAAAATATTATGTCTGGGGGATATGTCCTTGTCGTACACAGAGCAAAATATTCGGCTGACCTCTGCTGAGATTGCCCAGCTGTGGGCCAACTATATGGGGGATAGTATGGCAATCCGTATGCTAGGTTATTTCCTCGAAAAGGTCGAAGACACTGAGGTCAGGGATATCCTCGAATTTGCCCGCAGGATCAGCGAGAAGCACCTTAAGCTGATGCCCGAGCTGTTCCGCAGCGACAATTACCCGGTTCCACACGGCTTTACTGACGATGATGTGAACCTGAATGCTGAGCGCCTGTATTCGGATACCGCGTTTTTGATTTACCTTAAAAATGCAGCAAAGCATGGGCTTTCCTTATATGCGGTTGCACTTGCAAGCTGTGCCCGCGACGACGTAAGGGAATATTTCACCAAATGCTTGACCAGCACAGCGGAGCTGTTCAACAAAGTGGTTGACGTTCTCTTGCGGAAGGGATTATTTATTCGTGCGCCTTATATTCCGACACCTGAAGCAGTAGAATACGTCCATAAGGACAGCTTCCTGAACGGGCTGCTGGGGGACAGGCGACCGCTGAATGCTGCGGAAATCAACCATCTCTATAATAATATCCAGACCAACGCCTTCGGCAAAGCATTCATAGCTGGATTCGCCCAATGCGCCCAGTCGGAGGAAATCCGCGGCTATTTCTTGCGCGGCAAGGATATTGCCCACAAGCAGATCGAGGTTTTCTCTTCGTACCTGCGTGACGAGGATCTGCCAGCGCCGATGACCTGGGATTCCGATGTGATGGCCTCCACAGAAGCGCCTTTCTCCGACAAGCTCATGCTCTTCCATATCACAGGATTAAATGCAGCTGCTCTGACGAACTATGGCGCAGCTCTATCCGTCTCTATGCGGCGTGATATCTCAGCCTCATATGCACGACTTTCAGCCGAAATTGGTTCATACGCCGACGAAGGTGCGGAGCTGTTGATCAAATACGGCTGGATGGAGAAGCTGCCGGGAAATGTAGACCGGCGGGTGCTCGCTCATAAGCGGTAAATTATAGATAACCCAGCAGAACGCCTCCGGCTGCAGCAGCCAGCACGATAGCCCACGGCGGCAGCTTCCAGAAGACCAGCATAACGAACAGCAGCAGCGCTAGGGCAAAGTCAAGCGGCGCAAGGATGGCTGTCGTCCAGAGCGGATCATATAAAGCAGCCAGCAGGATCCCGACTACAGCCGCATTGATGCCCATCAAGGCTCCCTGCACCCTTGGACTGCTCTTCAGAGCATTCCAGAACGGGAGCGCTCCTACAACAAGCAGAAATGCCGGCAGGAAGATGGCGGTTATGCCGACCACAGCACCTGAGATTCCGGAAGCGACCGCCCCCAGATAGCCCGCAAAGGTGAATAGCGGTCCGGGGATTGCCTGTGTGGCGCCGTAGCCGGCCAGAAAATCCTGCTGGCTGACCCAGCCGGAAGGAACGACTTCACGCTCGAGCAGGGGCAGCATAACATGTCCGCCTCCGAATACAAGCGAACCCGAACGGTAGAAGCTGTCGAACATGGCAAGCCACTGCGCTTCATTCCACTGCCTGAGCAGCGGAAGGCCAATAAGCAGGATAGCGAACAGAGCCAGGCAGACTACAGCTGTTAAGCGGCTTACAGCAATCGGCAAAGCCGGACTCGGGTCTACCAGCTTTCGGCGGTATATCCACAGTCCTGCCGCACCTGCTGCCAGAATAGTCAGCACCTGACTGTAGGTCGTCTGCCAGGACAAGGTTACGATCGCCGCTATGACGGCCACCGTCATCCGCTCACGGTCCGGCGCCAGCTTTTGTCCCATCCCCATAACCGCATGCGCAACGATCACGACAGCTGCTATCTTCAATCCATGAATCCAGCCGGCGCTTCCGATATCCAGTCCCTGCATCAGGTAAGCGAATGCAACCAGTGCGATAACAGAGGGAAGGGTAAAACCGAGCCAGGCAACAAGCCCGCCAAGCAAGCCAGCTCTTACAATCCCAATCCCGATGCCCACCTGACTCGAGGCAGGCCCCGGAAGGAATTGGCAAAGAGCTGTCAGGTCCGCGTAGCTCCGCTCATCCATCCATTTGCGTTTACGTATGTATTCTCCGTGAAAATAGCCAAGATGTGCAATTGGGCCTCCGAAGGAAGTAAGGCCCAGTCTGGTAGAGACAGCCAGCACCTCTAATAATGAAGCAAGCCTGCCCTTCTTCCCATTCTGGGGAATTTCTCCGCTGTTTGCTATCATAGTATATGCTCCTTACATCGGTTAGTCTTACCGCTCCCCAAGATTGTAAATGCTTCCGGCGGATAAGTACAACCTGTTTCATGGAATATTTACAATCGGGCTTTCGAGTAGAGCCTCCAGCGTCTGATGGATGGCATCACGAAACAGTGAGCAGCCGAAGCCCGTCCGGATCGTCAGCATGAATGGAAAGCCTGACCGGTCCCTCTGTCTCCCGTGACAAGAGTCCGGGCAGTGCCAGCGACTTCACCTGATCCGCTGAATTGCGGTACAAGAGCCGCAGTTCTCCTCCCTGCTCCAAGTCAGGCATAACTGTCACCTCGATGCCTTCTCCCGCCGCAATTGGCGCAAGGGCCAGCAGACCGCCGGGATACTGCAGCGACAGTCCGGCAAGAGGCCTGCCTGCTTGATTACGCAGCTCGACAACAATCCCCCTTGCGGCTGATTCTTGCGGCGTATGCTCCCGCTGGCTTTCCGACGGAGGCCGGGTTGATTCAGCCGTTCTATAACCAGCCGTCCTGTCCGGCTGGCAAGCTGTGGCGGCCGCCGCGAGCAGGATGGCAGCTGCGAGTACCAGCAGAATCCCTTTGATGCCAAGCCGTCTGCTGCTCATGCTCTCCCTCTGGTTTCTCATACTGTTCCCTCCCTGCTGCTGGAATCGATGGAAAATCATCTTCGGACTTGATTCTTACCGGGCAATCACCATAGAATAAAGAATAGGTAAATGTCTAACTATTATCAGACGGCATTGACGCTGAACGTTATGCAATGTTGTGTTAGTGAGGAGTGCACGAGTGGAAGCTTACAACGAGAAAGTCGATTTTGAAAACCCTCTCTTGTCATTGCGGATCTTCCGGAGCATCCGTGAGGATGACCTGTTCATCAGCTGGCACTATCACCGGGAAATTGAACTGCTGCTGATCGACCAAGGGGAACTGGATGTATATATAGAGGATGAATACCATCATCTGACTCCGGGAGATATCGTCGTGATCGGCTCTTCTCAGCTGCATCGTGATAAGAGCACCTCTGGACCGCTGGACTACTATGTGCTCCAATTTGACATTGACCAGTTCTTTGATCACAGTACGATGCAGTATATCCGTTTTTTTACCGAAACGAAGAAACCGCTCAGCCGAATTAATTATATCTTTAAAGAACGGCCTCATGTCAAAGAAAAGGTAGCCGGCTATATCCGTGAGATATTTGAAGAAGCGGCAGCCAAGCCGCCCGGATACGAGATGGCCGTCAACATCCTGATCAAGAACATTCTGCTATTGCTTCTCCGCAATGACCCCGAGCATGCCCTTGAGGAGGGTGAGGACTTCGACCGCATACGCCTCAAGCCTGTGTTCGATTATGTCGAAGCGAATCTTACCAGCCGCATTCATGTCGATCACGTCTGCAAGCTGGCTAATATGAGCTATTACTATTTCGTCAAATTTTTCAAGAAAGCTGTAGGGCTGTCCTTCACCGAATACGTGAACTACCGGAAAATCAAATGGGCTGAACGCATTCTGCTCACCGAGGACCGGAGCATTTCCGAGATCGGCGAGAAAATCGGCATCCCCAACATGGCGCATTTCTACAAGATGTTTAAGAAATACAATGACTGCTCCCCCAAGGAATATCAGAAGCGGATGCTGGCCTGGAACCGCAAATAAAAGAAGCTCGGTTCACCTTTATTTAGGTGCTCCGAGCTTCTTTGGCATAACGAGCTTGTATCCGACCCCTCGGATGGATTCTATCTGAACAGATTGCTGGCTGAGCTCCAGCTTCTTGCGCAGAGAGCTTACATGCACATCGACCGTTCGCTGGCCGCCTATGTAGTCAAACCCCCATACCACATTCATCAGATCGTCTCTTGTGATAACCATTCCCGGCCGCTGAACCAGATACAGCAGCACCTCGAATTCCTTCGGCCGAAGCGGCACGGTCTCACCGCCAATAACCACTTCATACTTCTCCGGGTAAATCGCCAGCTCACCGACAGCTATCACTTTCTCTGATACGTCCGCTGTCCTCACGTCCTCATTGTGGGTACGCCGCAGAACGGCCGATACCCTGGCGAGCAGCTCAGCTACGCCAAACGGCTTCGTAATGTAGTCATCCGCTCCGTGCTTGAGGCCCTGCACCACTTCTTCTTCTGCATTGCGCGCCGTCAAGATAATGATTGGCGTTCTGACGCCATTCTGACGAACCTTCGTTAAAATTTCGAACCCGTTCATTCCCGGCAGCATAATGTCGAGAATGATCAGATCGAAGTGGCGCTGCAGTGCGATCTGGAGTCCTTCAGCGCCATGATCGGCGACCGTCGTTTCATAGCCTTCCTGTGTCAGGTTGTAGGACAATAGACGTGCTAATGTCGGTTCATCCTCTATAACCAGTATCTTATGAGACATGAAAACCCCCGAGGATTTGCGGACCGTCTTAGGCCGCATATTCATTTATGATACGTTCATCATAGCATGTTTTTGTTAGAGAAGGGTAAACGTATTGTAAAAAAAGTCGAAATCTATACAATATCTTAATAATTGGGCAGCCGGAAAGGCACTTCCAGTCCCTGTTCAGGACTAAAAGTGCAGACCGTTTTACTGCTGAATGACCGGCAGCTCAATCATGAAGGTCGAACCTACACCAACGGTGCTTTCCACCGTGATTGAGCCTTTATGAAGATCAACGAGATGTTTTACAATTGATAATCCCAGACCCGTGCCGCCTGAGCTGCGCGACCTGGCTTTATCTACCCGGTAGAAGCGTTCGAAGATACGCGGCAGATCCTTCTTCGGTATGCCAATTCCGGTATCCGTAATCCAGATTCTCACATGGTCATAATCACTCTCTACTCCATCCGGGACTGGCGCCGGCTTGCCCAAGGATACGGCCTCAACCTTCATCGTCACCTTGCCGCCCTCCGGCGTATAGTTAATACCATTGGCTAGAAGATTCATGACAATCTGCCGGAGCCTGTCCTCATCCGCCTCAAGGTACAAGTCATTCTCAACATCCGTCTCGATCGTAATCCCTTTACTGGCAGCCTGCGCAGAGAGCAGCTCCACAGTCTTCGCCGTAAAGCTCGACAGCTCAACTGGCGAGAACTGCAGCGGGACCCGCCTGGATTCCACCTTGGACAGCTCCAGAATATCGCCGATCAGCCTGTTCAAGCGCTCGCTCTCATCGTATATAATCTGCAGGAATGACTTGGCGACCTCAGGATCATTAACAGCTCCGCCCAGCAGTGTCTCGGCGAATCCCTTAACAGCCGCTATCGGCGTCTTAAGCTCATGGGACACATTCGCAACAAACTCACTGCGCATCCGCTCCAGTCTGCGGATCGCCGAGACGTCCTGCAGCACGAGCAGCACTCCGCCAAACTCCTCTACCGAATGGAAGACCGGCACCAGGTTAATTTCCAGCAGCCGCTCCTCCGGGAAATAAAACGTGATCTCATCATGCAGATGCTGCCTCTTGACCAGGCCTTCCTGGATGATCTGCGCGAGCTCGTACTGCTGCTTTGCCTCCGCATAATGCCTGCCGACAAGCTCGCGTGCCGAGAACCCAAGCACTTCCTCCGCCATCCGGTTCAGCAGCAAGATCTTGCCTTTGCGGTCAATCATGACAATGCCGTTGATCATATTGTCAAGAACGCTCTCCAGCTGGCCTTCCTTCTGCCTGATCTGCTTCATATGCTCCTGCAGGCTTTCAGCCATCGCGTTGATAGCCGTACCCAGCTCTCCTATTTCATCCTGCTTCCTCACCGTGACTCTCGCCTGGTATTCGGAATTTCGGATGCGCTTCGCCACCCGGGTAATCTGTTCGAGCGGTCGTGTCAATCCGAGAGCAACCCGGTAACTGACCACCGCGGAGACGAAGAACAGCACCAGCAGCCCCATAATCAGAAAGAACCACAGCTCCCGAATGCTGGTTTCCACATCCTCGATGCTCATAGCCATTCGAATAATGTCTGAGTTATCGGAGCC
Organism: Paenibacillus sambharensis; assembly: GCF_003233845.1. Lineage (GTDB taxonomy): Bacteria > Bacillota > Bacilli > Paenibacillales > Paenibacillaceae > Paenibacillus_I > Paenibacillus_I sambharensis. Next base: position 47,102 of record NZ_QKRB01000043.1, on the reverse strand, counting down.
CGGCTCAAGCGCCAGGGCAACATACATCATATTATGGCCAACGGACTCACTCTTCCTGATATCCCGGCCGATTCCATCCCGTTTCGCCTCCAGCACTTCCGGGCGGCCGGCATGATTAAGCAGCTTCCTCGGGTCCTCATCGGACTCGCCCAGCACAGTCCCGTCACCCCGTATGAACGTTACCCGCGAGCCGGTAATATTCTTAATGCGGTTCGCTTCTTTTGTAAAATAATAATACAGCTCCTCGGGCTGCCCCTGCCTCCACTCCATGGCATCCAGTACCAGCCGCATTTCCCTGACCATATTGTCCTGCTTCGACGTTAAATAATTGCGTTCCACCGACTTGGCCATGAACAGACCGGATAAGAAGACGGCCAGTCCAACCGTTACGATCATAATGATTGCAAGTCTTGCACGAAAGCTGTTCATCCTTTGGTTACCTGCCTTCTTCTAGTTACACTGTCTGATTCCAGTGACACTGCCTTCGTTCTATCGTACCTGCCGGGATACAGTTTCGCCAGATTTCACTTTGTGAAGTTTTTGTAAAGCGTAATGGTGAAGAGTGGCAACCGGCTGCTGAATCAGAATGGCCAGTACAACCGGTACAGCGGCCAGCGGGCTGAAATATCCAAGCGCAAGCACGATCCCAAGGGAGATGTTGCGCATGCCTGTCGCATAGGAAACCGTCGCTTCCAGCTCTCGGCTGCCGAGCGGCTTGCTTCCGAAATACCCCGCGGCATAGCAGATTCCCACCAGCAGCACCACTACAGGCACGAGCTTTGGCATGTCCGACTGAAGCGCCGAAACGTGGGGCTCAATCGCTGCAGCGTTAAGCGCTACTACAGCGACAAAGCAGAGCTTCGAGACCGGGGCCGTAACAGGCTTGACAGCCGGTGTAATTCGCCCTCCTGTCAGCTGGTTCAGCAGAACGCCCGCAGCAGTAGGAAGCACGATGATGAGCAGCAGATCCATCATCATTTGGGATGTATGTACATCGACTGCCGTACCGAAGAACAGACGGATGCCTGCCGGTACGACAAGCGGACTGAGCAGGGAATCAATGACGACGAGACTCAGAATCATTGGCACACTGCCCCCGGACATGCCCACCCAGATAACAGACGAAACGCCCAGCGGAATCAGGGCAAACAGCACCAGGCCAACGACATACGGCGAGTCCGCTCCATACAGCATACTGCCGAGTCCATAAGCGGCGAGCGGCAGGGCCAGATGCGCGATCAGCAGCGTCCATGCCATCGGCAGCGGCCTGCGGAACACATGGGCCAGCTGTTTGAAGCCGCAGCCAAGACCCATTGTGAACGTGACGAAGGCAAAGAGATAAGGGACCGTCTCCACGAACCTGAGCAGCTCCCCGGCAAAAAGAAATCCCAGGACCAGGGTCCCAGGGATCAATAGAAACATCCATTGTTCAAATCTACGGTTGAAGGCCAGCCCGAACCGTCTCATCCGATCACTTCTTTCTCTATGGCAAATTCCATGATGCTTAAGATGTGAAGACCGGTTCCTTGAACTGCGCAAGCTTGTTAAAGGAATCTTTCTCGACATCGGCATGCAGGCTGTTGCCATGAGCATCCATCGTCACGATGGCTGCGAAGCCTTCGGTTTGCAGATGCCACATCGCCTCGGGGATGCCGAACTCCATGAAATCAACGCCATTGACGCGTTTGAAGCATTCCGCATAATACTGCGCCGCGCCGCCTATTGCGTTCAAGTAAACCGCTCCATGCTCCTGAAGGGCAGCCAGTGTCTTGGCTCCCATACCGCCCTTGCCAATTACGGCGCGAATACCGAATTTCTTGATGATATCGCCCTGATAAGGCTCCTCGCGAATGCTGGTCGTCGGTCCGGCCGCCTTAACCTGCCAGCCCTGCTCGTCCTTAAGCATAACCGGTCCGCAGTGGTAAATAACAGCGCCATTCAGATCGACCGGAGAATCATGATCCATCAGATGCTTGTGAAGCGCATCCCTGCCGGTGTGCATTTCGCCGTCCAGGATGACGATATCGCCAACACGAAGCGAGCGAACCTCCTCTTCGGTAAGCGGCATCTTCAACCGCACTTCGCGGCGCTCCGAAGACTCTGATGCCATGGAAGCCGCAGCTTCCGCCGCCTGGCTCACAGCCGATTCATCCTTCATCGGCAGCTCGCTGCCCTGCGGGTACACCCAATCGATGATATCGCCGGTCTCCGCGCTCAGCAGCACGCCTTGTCTGCGGAAGGCCCAGCAGTTGTAGGCTACCGATACGAAGAAGCTTGCCGGCAGGCGGTTCATAACGCCTACCTTGCAGCCGAGCAGTGTCACCTGTCCGCCGAAGCCCATCGTGCCGATGCCCAGCTGGTTAGCGTGCTCCATTACGTAATCCTCAAGCTTCTGCAGCTCCGGGATCGGGTTGGTATCATCCGTCCGCCGGAACAGCTGCTGCTTCGCCAGCTCATAGCCTGTCGTCCGGTCACCGCCAATGCCGACACCAATAAATCCGGCGCTGCACCCTTGTCCTTGAGCCTGATATACCGCATGCATGATGCACTTGCGGATTCCATCCAGATCTCTTCCTGCCTTGCCGAGGCCTTCAAGCTCGGCCGGAAGGCTGTACTGGATATTCTTATTCTCACAACCGCCGCCCTTCAGAATCAGGCGGACATCTATCGTATCCTTCTCCCACTGTTCAAAATGGATGACCGGTGTGCCGGGACCCAGGTTGTCCCCGGTGTTGCCGCCGGTAAGCGAGTCTACGGAATTCGTGCGCAGCTTGCCGTCCTTCGTTGCCTGCGCAATTGCATTGCGGATTTGCTGCTTCATGACGAGCTGATTCGCCCCCACCGGGGTGTGTACGACAAACGTAGGCATTCCGGTATCCTGACAGATCGGAGAAATTTTCGTCTCCGCCATTTCGATGTTCGAGGCTATGGTGGACAATGACAAACCTGACCTGGTTGCCCGGTCCTCTGCCTCCTGCGCTCGCTTGATCGCCTGGCGGACATCGCCCGGCAGGTTTGTGGACGTCTCTACAATGAGCTTGTAAACGCTTTGTTCAAAATTTTGCATCACGTTACGGCTGGCTCCTCTCTGGTCGCATCCATTCATTAGCTATATAATAGCATAGAAAGCGGTTTATCCGCATTACTGTTTCCCTTCCTTGAAAGGGTCCGCAAGAAGGAGCGATAACTTGGAAAGCCATTTTTATGCTTATATGTACAGGCTCCGCTACATTGAACGCTGGAGTCTTATGCGCAACACAACCCGTGAATCAGTGGCTGAGCATTCCTACCATGTCGGCCTCCTGGCCCACATGCTGTGTGAGATCGGCAATCGTGTTTTCGGCAAGCAGCTGAACGCCGACCGCGTGGTGACGATGTCCCTGTTCCACGATGCCACAGAGGTATTCACAGGGGACATTCCTACCCCCGTCAAGCACCATAACCCCAAGATGCTGACGAGCTTCAGGGAAATCGAAGCGCTCGCCGCCGAACGACTGCTCGCCATGGTGCCCGAGCCGCTTCAGCCGGCATACTCGCCTCTTCTGTGTGCGAAGCAGCTGGAGGCTGAGGGGCGGTATGATAAGGAGATGGCAGAGCTGCTTGTCTACCTTAAGGCCGCCGATCTGCTGGATGCCTACTTGAAATGCATGTCCGAGCTGTCGGCCGGCAACCGCGAATTCGCCGTTGCCAAGGGTCAGACGGAGCTGGCTTTGCAAAATTTAGACATGCCCGAAATTGAATGGTTCTTAACTCATATGGCACCAAGCTTCGGCCGAACGCTGGACGAGTTATCCGAGTATTAAGGCCGGAGGGTCCCCGCATGGATGATATAAGTTTGCAGATCATTGTATTAATCTTTCTTCTTGGATTTTTAGCTGCTTTCTTCGATTCAGTGGTCGGAGGAGGCGGGTTGATATCGGTTCCTGCACTGCTGCTGACCGGACTGCCGGTGCCGGTGGTGCTTGGAACGAACAAGCTGGCCTCTACGATGTCTTCCCTTACAAGCACAATCGCTTTCGCGCGTTCGGGCAAAATCGATTACAGTGTCGTGAAGTATCTTATCCCCTTCTCGTTAACGGGCGCGGTGCTGGGCACTTATACGGTCAGGCATGTCCCGGTAGAACTGCTGAAGCCCGCCGTCATTGTTCTGCTGATTGGCGTCACCATTTATACCCTGCTGAAGAAAGACTGGGGGAGCATCTCGACGTATACCGGCTTAACGAACAAGACCCGTGCGCTGAGCATCATAGCAGCTTTTGCTATCGGCTTCTATGACGGCTTCTTCGGACCGGGGACGGGATCATTCCTGATTTTCGCTTTTCTTTTCCTGGGGTTTGATTTTGTAACGGCTGCCGGCAATGCGAAAGTGCTGAATTTCACCAGTAATGCGGCAAGCTTGATGACCTTTATTCTGATGGGCTCGGTCAATTATATGTATGGCATCATCATGGGGATCGCCATGATAGCAGGAGCACTGGCCGGCTCCCGGCTCGCGATCCGCAAGGGCGCTTCGTATATCCGTCCGTTGTTCATCATAGTCACCATCACGCTAATCGGCAAACAAGCCTGGGATAGCTTTCATTAAACCAGAGAACGGCAGAGCCCGGACATCTTACCTGTCCAGTCCTGCCGTTCTTATTATTTGCTGCTCCCTACTCGCGAAGCCGCTCCAAGCCGCTCCGGACAGCTGCGAACAGCTTCTGCCAATCCTCGCTTGCACCGGGCCTAGCGGCAGGCTCTATCGTTTTCCCCTGAGCCGGATTCGTTTCCGTTTCTGTGGCGCTTGTGCTTCCTTCCTTGCTCCGGCTGCTTAGCCGGTCAGGGATTTGTTTGCCAGCCGCCCGGACATCCCCGCTATGATCTGTATCCTTCATCAATACGGCACCTCGCCTTCCCTGACCTTAGCCAACGGACTTAGCCATCGAACCATGTTCTGCGCAGTGTGAACAATGCCTTCAGCTCATCCTTGCCAAGCTCCGTTATCCAGCCTTCCGACTGTCCGACCACCTGGTCGTTCATCGATTGCTTCCGGGTCAGCATATCGTCAATCCGCTCTTCAAGTGTCCCGATGGTAACAAATTTATGAACCTGTACATCCTTCGTCTGGCCGATCCGGAACGCCCGGTCTGTAGCCTGGTTCTCCACTGCCGGGTTCCACCATCTGTCAAAGTGAAAGACATGATTGGCTGCTGTCAGATTTAACCCGGTCCCCCCCGCCTTCAGGGAGAGCACGAACGCACAGCCCGGCTTCGAGGTGTCCTGGAAGTTCTGAATCATGGCATCACGCTCATTCTTCGCCACCCCGCCATGAAGATAGGGAACAGGCATCCCCAGCTGCTCTTCAAGCTTGGCTTTGATCATGGCGCCCATATCAATAAACTGGGTGAAAATCAGGCAGCGGTCTCCCTCGGCCGCCAGCTCCTCCACCATCTCCAGGAGCCTGATTACCTTACCCGAGCGGCCTGCCTCCCAAGAGGCCGGACCTCCTGGTATATCGCCTAACATCAGAGACGGATGATTACATATCTGCTTCAATCTCGTCAAGGTTGCGAGAATCAGGCCGCGGCGCTTCATCGGCGACAGATCATCCAGACCTTCGAGCAGCTCATTGACCGTGTTCTCATACAGGACACCCTGCTCGGCCGTTAATGAGACAAAGGTCTTAGCTTCGTTCTTATCAGGCAAAGACAGCTGTATAGCCGGGTCCTTCTTCAGACGCCGCAGCATGAATGGTTTCACCCATTGCTGAAGCTGGCGGATCAGTGCTTCATCACGCGAACGCTCTATCGGCTGCACGACTTGGCTGCGAAACTCCCCCAGGCTCCCGAGATAACCGGGGTTCATAAAGTCATGAATAGACCAGAGCTCAGTCAGCCGATTCTCCATCGGCGTGCCCGTAAGGGCGATCCGGTGGCGGGCAGGCAGTCTGCGGATAGCGGACGACTGCTTCGTATACACATTTTTGATATTCTGGGCTTCGTCCAGACAGAGCGCGTCCCACTCAATCATCGTAAGCTCTTCCTCGTCAAGCGGTGCGAGCGCATATGAGGTCAAGACTAGATCCGCGCCGCGTACCGCTTCCCGGAAGGCCTCACCCTTAGTCCTCCGCGGTCCATAGTGCACATATACCGTCAAATCAGGGGCAAATCTCTCCAGCTCCTTCTCCCAGTTGCCGATGACCGAGGTAGGACATATGAGGAGTGAGGGGTGGGATTCCGTAACCCCCGCTGCTTCATTCTGCTCCTTGATATGCAGCAGATAAGCAGTAAATTGAACGGTCTTGCCAAGCCCCATATCGTCAGCCAGACAGCCTCCCAGCCCAAACCTGCGGAGGAAGGCCAGCCAGGATACACCTTCGAGCTGGTAAGGCCGGAGTTCGCCCATGAAGGATTGCGGCTTGTTCACTGGCGGCAGACCCGCAGCATGCTGCAGCTGGTCAATCCAGGCAGCCAAATGCTCGTTAAGTTCAATGACTGCCGTTGCCATGCCATTATCTTCAGCGTTTTCCCCTGCATCTAGCGGATGCTCGCCGCGGAGATGCCACTCAAGCACATCACGGAAGGTCATGCCCTTCGTCTTACCGGCTTTCTTAATCCAGGACTTGACCAGCTGGATGTCCTTCGGATCAAGATGGACCCATTCGCCGCCGATTTTGAGCAGCCTGCGGTTTTCCTCAGCAAGCCTGCTGAAATCCTCTTCTGTCAGGTCAAGGTTTCCAACAGCGAGCTTCCAGTCAAACTGTACAATTTGATTCAATCCAAACATCGGCTGCGCGCCGGAGCCGACAGATGACTTGACCTTTGCCTTGAGGCGGACACGCCTTGTACGGACCGCCTCCCACCATGATGGCAGCATGACGGCACAGCCGGCTTGCAAAAGCTTAAGGCTTCCATGCTGAAGGAATTCCCATGCCTCCTGCTCTGTTACAGCCAGCCGGATTGTACCGGGATGAGCAGGATTTTCGATCTCGGGCAGCACAGCGAGCCACTTGTCTTCTTCCTTTGCCAGCCGTTGTGACAGCCATGGCTCCCAGGAGGGCGGGCAATCGTCAAGTCCCGGCCAGCTATCCGTGCCGGCTGCCCCGCTCACAGCAGAGGTTCGTTCACGCAGTACAAACGACTGCTCAGGATACTCCCTGTCCTGCAGATGTACGGCAAGCTTCCATTGATGTTCTTCATCCGGTTCCAGCAGCTGCAGAGCAATTCGAAACGGAGTATCGTCGGACTTCCAGCCGATGGAGACCAGCCAATCCTCTTCATCCGCCGCGGACCTGCCCGAAAGCTCCGCACCTGTTCGAACCAGGAGGCTGCGAAGCGCCTCACCTGCTTCTTCATCCGAGGCAAACAGCTCCTCCAGCGCTTCGCTGAGCCATTGCTCCAAGCCTTCCAGCTTAAGCGCATCAGCCCGCTCAAGAAGCTCCCGCCACTGCTCCGCCGCCGCAGGATCGCTCTCCGGAGGCGACGGTTTCCAGGCTCTCTCCCCCTGCGACCAATACCGTAGGTCGGGTGCAAACCATCCAAGCATCATGGCAGTGCGAATCCAGGCAGCTGCATCTCTAAGAACCGCCAGCCTTTCACTCCACTCCACTTTGAGCAGGTGAACCGGTCTTGGTTCCGACATATAATCAACCGCCATCAAGGGGCTGAGCAGAAGCCCTTCAGTATGCCTATTAACCTTTTTCGTTATCTGTTCGCCAAACCAAGAGCCGCTGTGCCAGCCAAACAGTGACTTCCTCAGCCGTTCAACCGTTCCATGCCAGTCATCGGCAGTGAGCCATAACCCCTCTCCTGCCAGCCAGATCCCATCCAGACTGCATGCCCGGATACTTGTCGTCCCGTTCATGGCACCAGCTTCCCTTTCTTCAACTCTTCCTGCAGCGCCCTAAGCCTTGAGTGCTTCATATGCAGTTGAGTTATATATCGTTTCCATACGACGCTTCGGCCGCTTGACGTGTACAGTTTCTCAAGACGTTTCAGCAGTTTGACTGCTGTCTTATAACCCTGGCGGTTGCGCGTTTGAATGGAGTCATCAACCGCCTGATGGTAGAGCGGAAGCAGATAAGCCGGTGCCGACTTGGCCACCTGCCGGATATCCTGTACATCCAGCTCATCAGGACGGATGGTCAGCAGAAGCTGAAGATCCGCCCATTCTTCGTATTTGCCCCGTTCCAATAGATGAGCCGACAATTCTGCATAAGAATAAGGAAGATGCTGCGTCATCATATCCAGCCAGCGTCCCGAATCCGGCCAGTTCAGATCCGCTTCCCGGCAAAGCCTCATGAATGGCCGCAGCATTGTAGAGTTGCGGCAATCCGCCAGCTTGCTTCCAATAAAATCAAGCCAGCGGATCAACCCTTCCTTATGGCGGGCTCCCAGACGCTGCTCCGCAAACTCGTAAATGAACAGTGAGGTGCGTTCAAACGGTGTGTCCTCCAGCAGCTTAATCGCCTCTGCATCATCGCCCTCGCGGAAGCTGAGCTGCGCTTTAGCCGCCTGCAGCACGGAGAGCTGCCTGTCATCCCAATCTCCGGCTGCTGCCAGCTTGTTAAGCGCTTCACGTTCTTCAGCCGCAAGCACAGGGTTTCCGGCAAGCTGTTTCCACAGCACATGAAGCATATAATCCCATCTAAGAAGGACGAAAGACACCCGGAGTGCATTCTCACGCAGCACATGATTCAGGCTGTCGATCCATTCCTGTTCCCCTGCGGCCATTTCCGTTGGCTTCAGTTCCGCAACGAGATCGTTGAAATGAGCAATCCACGGGTCAACCGAACGGCTGAACGACATTTCATAATAATAACGGTTATAAGCATCCGTTGAGGCATAGGCCAGTTCAACCTGCTCAAGCACGAATGAGATAACATGAAGCCAGTGAACCCGGCGCAGCGGCTCGGGCCACAGCTTGGACTTGCCCTTGAGCTCCTGCAGCACTGGCTGGAGCGGATGAAGGGAGTGCCGGCACTGGCGCCATATATCCCCGTAGTCCTTCGCAAAAAAATCCCGCCATGCAGATGGTCCCGACTCTTGATCCGGCACATCCTCCACCCTGGAGGCAGCCGCTTCAAGAGCAGCTTTACCCTTGATGCCTGCAGGTAGATTCCGATCCTTATAGTCCCTATACCAGGTCTCAGGATTCTCCCCTGTCGTCTCGTAGTAGTGGAAGAAGACAGCAGCCATATGCTTGCAGTAACCTTTATACGGGCAAGTACAAGTGCTGTAAGCAAAATCATCGGCATCCAGCATGACCCCATAGACGGATTCACCGCTGACAGCGCCGTATACCGCGTTTCCCTCGACCACCTCTGTAACCATTACCTTCCGCTTGCGGTAGTAGTCCCACCCTCGTTCCATTATGGTTGGAACGATCAGCGTGGCAATCGCGCTCTGCAAAAAATCCACTTGCTCATCCGCCAGTCGGTTCATTGCGCAATCTACCCCCACCCCGTCCGTTATGTCATTCATACAGTATAACAAAAAAATGACTCTCCTGCCGAAGGAAAAACGGCTGAAGAGTCAAGCAGCGGCAGCTTATATAATCAAATGCTTGATTAATTCGGTATTTCAATAATAAACGAAACTCGGTCATCACCCGCTGCCTCAACCGTAACACTTCCCTTGTAATGTTCAACGATAGATTTCACGATCGAGAGTCCGAGCCCTTGATGCCCGCCTTCATTCTTGGTCGTATAACCAGAGGCAAAGAGCGGCATTTCACTAATCGCCTTGGCATTCTTGGCCGTATTGGTGATCGTAAATACGAGTCGTCCGCTTTCCAGAGAGCCATGCAGTTCTACAAAACGCTCGTCTTCAGGATACTTCAACACCTCATCGAAGGCATTATCGGTGAGGTTGCCGATCAGCCGGGTCAGATCGAGTGACTTCATTCCAAGATCCAGTTTTTCCAGACCGCTGAAACGGCACTCAAATGTGATTTTGTTAGATTCAGCTTGAGACAGCTTGGAGCGAACCAGTGCTGCGATGGCAGGGTTTCCAATATTGATGATATCGTTAGTCAGGCGTATCTCGCCGATCAGCTCCTGTGCATACCGTTTCAATGCGTCCAGCTTGTTCAATTGAACCAGCGAATGGATCGTCTGCACATGGTTCAGAAAATCATGCCGCTGCGCGCGGATCATGTTGAACATCTGGTTAATCTCTTCTACATAAGTACGCTGCGCCTCAGCCGCCACTCTTTCTCTAGAGCGCTGCAGCAGCCGCATGCTGATCCATACTATTGCAATACTAAGCAGCGTCAGACCTCCGATGACGAGACCGATCCCGGTGAATTGGCGGTCCAGCTTGGACTGAATAACCTGGTAGTCGGACACAATCGTCAGCACGTACCGGTTTATTGGCTGCCCCTCATCGTCAAGGATGCTCGTTACCTTGTCAATATCCACGGGAATGAATGATTTCATAACATGCACACCATTGACCCGGCCATCAACCGTCACACTCGTTCCAGTTTCGTACGCTCTCCTGATAGCCTTGCGGTCCTTGGCTGTCTTGTAATTGTTCGTTCCGAAAATTACCGGCTTTTGTGTCTCGTGATCCAGTGTCTCTCCTGAGAAAGTGATCGTCTGAACGGCACCTGTCTCATAGATCACTGGATTAATACCGGCTATCTCAAGCAGGGAGGAGTTTTCCTCAAGTGTTTTCCTTATCAGCCTTTCTACTCCGGTATTCTCCTCATAAGCCTGGAGAGCTTCATAGCTCACATAGGGATCAATAATGTAGTTGGTCGAGCCGTCGTAATAATACCCCCATTTACGCAATTTACTTGTGTCAGATGTAGCAAAATCGTAAGGTCCTGTCCAGAAGTTCGGCAGTGACTGCCCCCAGTCAATGGATACATTGTGTTCTTCAAACAGCTGCCTGAAGGCTTGATGCCATGGACGCCAGGTGCCGGTCTTGATCCCGATCTCCCGCGGATCAGAGGAGCGGTACAGCACAATGTTGTCTTCTGTTTCCTTGAGCAGAGTGATATGCAAGACATCGAGCCTTCTTGCCAGCTCCATTAGCTGTTCATTGGTCACCAGCTCCACATCGGGATCCAGCGCGAATTGAGCAGCTATAGCGGCCGCCCGCAGCTCCCGTCCGATCTGCTCCTCAAAGCGTTCCGCTCCCAACCGGGACTGCTCAACGGACAGCTCAATTTGCTTGGCGACGGACAAAAGCTCGTGACTTAAACTATCCTCCAGCGATTTCTTAGTGTAGAAATAATAAACCGTATTGTTGATTCCCAGCAGTAGAAGCAGCAAAACGGCGGCGATTAGCCAAATGTTTTTATTCATCGCCAGCCCCCGACATTCTAAACTCTTATTTTCGACACTTTCTGTCAGTTATTTCAATTATCATCGATTTACGAGTTTAATACAATGGGTACAATCGCACAAACCACTGTTATGTTTTCGATTAAAAAAACCGGCCCCGGCAAGCCGGAACCGGTCTTCTGTTGTAGCAAACAGCGCTTAGCAAGCCCTCTAACCTAGCAGCACTCTGCTGATTAAGCTGCGAACCGCCCATGCGCGCTCCTGCCGTTTCTTATACTTCGGAAGGCTTCTGTAGATGTCCAGAGCTTCACGGAAAGCGTGCTTTGCCTCATCCTTTTGGTCCATCTGCTTGTATATAACGCCAAGCCGATAATACGCCTCGCAGGAAGAGGAGTGAAGGTCCCGGAACGCATTCAGATAAGTCAATGCTTTCCCCGTATCCCGCTTCGCCGAGGCAGCCGCCAGTCTTAAATACGGCTGTCCGTATTTAACACGCGGGTTGATGGACAACGCGCGCAGCACCGCTTCCTCACCCTTTTCCAATTCATCGGTATGCAGGTATACATTTCCAAGGTCATCCCAGTATTCCGCCGAATGCTCCATCGAATCACCTAGCTCCGCGAGCACTTTTCCGGCCGCGTTATAAGAACGCTTCTCGATTAGAAGATGAGCAAGCTCCATACGGGAGGACCTGTCATTGGGATTAAGGAGCAGCTGCTGCTTCAGCTTTGCAATCCGGCTGCGCCGTTTTAACGGCTTGACAAGGCTCGGTGACAAGCCTACAAACCTGCGGTCAAGCAAATAAAGAATGGCCAGCAGCACCAGTACGGCTATGATCGGATTTCCGAAAAAGTACCAGAGAAAGCCAAACGACAATAATTTGAACATATTTCTACCGCCATCCTGTTCATGAAATCATAATCACAATTGTACCATAAACAGAAAAAGTCAGGCTATATGCATTTCAGCATTCCAGTGCATCTTAATCTTTCAACAGCTCTGCAGCCCTAGCGTTAGATTCCACCTGTTCTGGATTCTTGCAGCCCGGTATAACGCAGCTGACAACAGGATTTTGAAGACACCATGCCAGCGCCCACTCCGCCATAGGCACGCCAGCAGGCACTTCTGTTCTTGCAATTTCCTCCGCTTCCTCCAGCATGCGCTCGCGCTCCGCCGTTCCTGCTGCACGGGAGCGAACATCGTTGCCCGGGAATACGGAGGATTTGTTATATTTTCCGCTAAGGAATCCGCTGGCCAGCGGTACCCTGGCCAGTACGCCAAGATTTTGACGTTCGCAGGAAGGAAAAACTTCCTTCTCCGGTTTACGGTCCAGACGGTTATAGACAACCTGAATAACATCTGCGCCCACTTCTGTAGCTCTGTCGGTTTGGTGGATATTCTCGTTTGATCCGATCGAAATTCCCAGGTGGCAGATCTTGCCTGCCTGTTTCTGCTTATCCAGCATCGTCCACAACTCATCGTTATCAAATGCCTCGTTGGGCAGCGAATGGAACTGATAGAGATCAATATAGTCAGTACCCAGCGCAATAAGGGAATCCTCAAGCTGCTTGAGCACGTCTTCTGTAGAAGCACGATCATCACGGGTAAAATTCGCATGGAAGTGATGCCCGAACTTGGTGGCAAGAATCCAGTCCTCACGCTTATCTTCCTTCAGGTAACCGCCAATCAGACGCTCGGACAGGTGATCGCCGTAGCATTCCGCTGTATCAATTAAATTGATGCCCAGTTCCTTGCCTCTGCGAAGCACAGCGCTTGCCTCTTCCTGAGTGTAATTAATTCCCCACTCGCCTCCGAACTGCCAAGTACCAATGCCAACAACCGAAACGTTCAAGCCCGTTTTTCCGAGAAGTCTGTATTTCATCCGATACCCTCCCACTTTCTCCTTATGTACTATGCCATTTTAACACGCTGTGTCAGGCATATCAAAAGACCGCTGGCTTTCCATCTCCAAGATGATGGTTTTCTAATGCAGCCATGCATGAAACTTGTTTTTCTATACCAGAATAGGGGTAAACCTAAACTAGGTTCTAAGCTGACGCTTATGAAGCTGGTTATCACAAACTGATACTAATTCAGGAGGGATTAACTATGGCTACAGGCACAAGCACTAAGGAACAGAAGTTTCCACCGCAGCATCAGGAGAAGCAGCCAGGACTCGAAACGAAGATGAACCCGAAGCCGGAGATTGAATCTCCGAATTACAAAGCTGCAGGCAAGCTTAATGGTAAAACAGCCATTATTACCGGTGGGGACAGCGGTATTGGCCATGCAGCGGCCATTGCCTATGCGAAGGAAGGCGCAGACGTTGCGATCGTATACCTGGACGAAGAAAAGGATGCCCAATCGACCAAAAAGCGGATCGAAGAACTTGGCAAGCGCTGCCTGCTGATATCCGGTGACCTTGGTGATGAATCCTTCTGCAAGAAAGTCATCGACCAAGTCATCAAGGAGTTCGGCAAGCTGGATATTCTGGTCAATAACGCGGCTGAGCAGCATGTTCAGCAGAACTTTGAAGATATTACGTCCGAGCAGCTGGAGAGAACATTCCGCACTAATATCTTCTCCATGTTCTATCTGACACGTGCTGCGATGCCGCATCTGAAAGAGGGCGCCTCGATCATTAATACGACATCTATCACTGCTTATGAGGGGAACCCGATGCTGATTGATTACTCGTCAACTAAAGGTGCCATTCTCTCATTTACACGGGCATTATCGAACAGCATAGTCGAAAAAGGCATCCGCGTTAACGCAGTAGCGCCAGGTCCAATCTGGACACCACTCATTCCGGCATCCTTTGGCAAGGAGCAGGTTGCTAAGTTCGGAGCCAGCACCCCGATGAAGCGAGCAGGACAGCCTTCCGAGCTGGCAGCCGCTTATGTCTACCTGGCCAGCGACGATTCGTCCTACATGTCCGGTCAAACCCTGCATCTGAATGGCGGTACTGTCGTTAACGGTTAACAATCAAATAAGCATGTACTTTTATTCGTATAACAGCGAAACAGTCGGGCTCGCCTGTTCAGGGCAAACCCGGCTGTTTTATTTACAGTCCACATGTTGCTGTACATTTTTTCCAATATGCATGTTGCTGTCCATCTGTAGTTGCAGTCTATCTGTTGTTCTAGTCTATCTGTTGTTCCAGTCTATATGCCCTCCGCTCCCTCATCCGATTGATTTCACCTGTTCGCTCGCTATCCTGGATTTTCAGTAATCCTTTACAAAACTCATTAGAAGTCCTCATCAGCACACACATACACCCAGATTTTACCAATAACCATTTCGATTATGTCACAATCATGCTTCTGAGTTAAATGCCTATTGCCTTACTAGCAGCTGCTAAATTAAATGAGTGATGAGGATATCTATTGATAACGCCACCCGCCCGTAAATAAATATGAAGCCCTGACTAACTTGGCGCTAATTTCCGCTAATTAAGCGGATGGCAGTAAACCTGTGCAGCGTATCAATTCATCTGTACTGGAGACCTGTGATGATGAGATCCGGGCTGTTGAGATTCGGGCGGTGTCTATCAGCTGCAACTAGAACTTTCGATTAATTTCGCTTGACTCCGAAAGAAAGAGAGTATGTATTTAGCTCAGAAACCAATTATGAGCGAATCTTAAGACTCGGTGTCACTTGACGGCGTTCAACCACATATTTGCTCGCTGCATCTACACCTCCGGCAAAAATTATTGAAAGATCCCCCATTGAAACAGGAACGTTTGTTTGGTATAATAAATGAGAACATATGATCCTATATAGTTTAGTGAAGCGTATAAAGTGGGCTGTCGGGGGAATCAGGGTATGATATCTTTGAGCGTGTTTATGAAGGAATATGGTGATGAGACTAACTGCCGCAGTATGCTGGAACGCATACGCTGGCCTGATGGCTTTTGCTGCCCGCGGTGTGACTTCTCTTATTATTACTATATCGGAACACGCGGTCTGTATCAGTGTCTGGAATGCGGGGCCCAAACCTCCGTCACTTCAGGTACAATGATGCATAGAACAAGACTGCCTCTGTCCTATTGGCTGTATGTAGTGCACAACATTGCTGCCGGGCATATTATCACCGCCGCCGAGCTGTCTAAGGTTTTAGGCGTTCAATATAGGAGCGCTTACCGGCTGCTTCATACCGCTAGAATTATGATGAGTAAACTAAATGGCGTTAAATCTCTACAATACATAACAAATGAAAGAGTTTCAGCAGTGATTATGCAAGACAGGCAACCCCCTAATACCCAAGACACAAGTCTTCCCCACGATAAAACCCGTTCGCCTGATTACCCTGATCATACTCTTCCCTGTGGCAATATAGCGGACGGCTCAATTGGTGAGGCGAACAGCGAAGAAAAGCTTGCCACTAAAGTAGATCAGGCTGAAGGTGTATACAGTAATGTGAGCAGTAATGTGAGCAGTAATATCTGCAGTAAGCAGCCCACCAGCACGGTTAGCGGGTGGAAGGATGCTGCGTTTTCCGCTCAGTTAGAACCTGCTGTCCGGAGAGCCCAAAATAGCTTTATCAGACAGGCACACCAATTTGTTAAGCGTTCTTATGGGCATAAAGTGACAATGCGTTATTTTCATCTCTATTGTCAGGAGTACTACTTCCGGATCATGCGGAGGTCTACCTTTAAGATGCGCTGGAGCCTTCTGCTTGCCAAGCTGGTCGGGATTATGCCTGCTTATTAGATTCAGCTGCTGACAAGTACAGTTGCGGTACTGCCTTCAGGTAATCGGAGTCACAAAACGGGGAGAAACCACATAAATGAGGCGAAACCACTTATATCGTGGCACTTTTCGTACATACTAGCACATTAAGTAAAAGGCCCAGGGGACAATGCCACCCAGACCTCTGTTTCTTCACCTAGAACTGCAACCAGAACTGCAACCAGAACTGCAACCAGAACTGCAGCTAGAACTTCTGCTAGAACTTCAGCGAAGGCAGCTTCCTGCCCTCAAAATCAAACATCGTTAGGTTGGACCAGTTATTCTCATGGCCGACTGACCACTCCTGCTTGCATGGAATCCAGCTTGGCTCCCACCAGTAGAAGCCAGCACCTAGGCCGCCGGCTGTTTCTTTCACTATTGTAATGAAGTCCCGAAGGTACTTTGTCTGGCCTTCCGGGGTAGCCGGATAGCCTTCATGCAGCAGTTCTTCCTTCTCCATCACAAAGGTATGTCCTGCCGTCTTGTCCAGCGTCCACGGGTAGGCTGTTTCCACGACAATAACTTCTTTGCCATACCGCTCAGCCAGATCGTTCAGGTTATGCTTCAAATCCTCCAGCGTACCGTGCCACCAAGGATAAAATGACAGCCCAATCGTATCAAACCGAACCCCTAATTGTTCAAACCTGTCATAGAATGCTATGCTGGAAGCATTGTCGCCTCCCCGGTCAATATGGACCATTACATTGATCGCGGCGTCTACGTCTTTACAAGCATTTATCCCCGATTTCACTAATCCACTGAAACGTTCCCACTGTGCGTCATTGTTATATTCATCCCCGTCCACCTTGCCGTCATCCCACAGCATGCCGGGTGTGATCTCATTACCGACCTGCACCATGTCAGGCAGTGTGCCTTGAGCCTGCAGTGCCTCCAGTACTTCACGGGTATATTGATAGACCGCTGCTTTAAGCTCATTGTATCCAAGCTCCGCCCAGGCTGCTGGCTTCGACTGCTGACCCGGATCAGCCCACTTGTCTGAGTAGTGGAAATCAAGCAGGAAATGCAGGCCAAGATCCTTTATTCTTCTGGCCATCAAGAGCGTTCGTTCAAGATTGCAATATCCGCCTGCTGGCTCATTCCATATTCGCAAGCGAATGGAGTTTACTCCATTATTCTTCATGATAACCATGCAGTCTTCCTGGGCTCCTTGATCGGAGAAGGTTCCTCCTCCTTGCTCTATTTCATCCAAGAAGGAAACATCCATCCCGTTAATAAATTTTGGTGCTATACGAGCTTGTGCTGCTGAGCCTTCATGATTCTTCATCAGGCTTACCCCTTTCACTCCAATTAACGTTTAGTATACGACCGCAAAATAACAGCACGCTCCCCATCCATTAAGCATGAGGCGCGTGCTGTTAGTGAGCTATCTTCGTTATTCTTTAACAGATCCGAGAACAAGACCTTTGACAAAATACTTCTGAAGGAACGGATATACGACCAGAATTGGAAGTGCACCGATAAAGATTTGCGCTGCGTTAACCGTCTTCTGGGACAGCAGTTCCATTTCCTTAGGACTCATGCTCATCGTGCTCATGTCACGTTGAATGACGACTGTCTGCAGGAAGGTTGCCAGCGGCTGGCTCTTGGCGTCATGGAGATAGAGCAGTCCATCAAACCAGGAGTTCCAGTGGAAGACCATGCTGAACAACGCCAACGTAGCTATCGCCGGCAGAGAAACCGGCAGGAAGATCGTAAATAGTGTCCGGAAATGGCCGGCTCCATCGATCAGTGCCGCTTCTTCAAGCTCCTTCGGAATACCTCTGAAGAAGTTCAGCATCAGAATGGTCAAGTATACATTGACCGCGCCTGGAAGTACAAGCACCCAGAAGCTGTTCATCAGCTCCAGCTTCTGTATCACGATGTAGAAGGGAACCAGCCCGCCATTGAAGACCATGGTGAAGACGAAGATCCAGGCATAGATCGTTCTTGCCTTAAACACTGTGCTTTCCTTGGAAAGCGGATAAGCTGCCAGGAATGCAAGCACCAATGTGATTGCTGTACCAATAATTGTCCGTTTGATCGATACCAGGATTGACCCGAGAAATACCGGGTTATTAATCGTCTTCTTATAGGCTTCCGTCGTAAAATCGACAGGCCATAAGCCGACAAGGTTGGCATCAGCTGCCGATTTGGCACTGAAGGAAATCGCAAGTACATGCCACAGAGGTATGATACAAACGATAGCCAGCAGGATCAA
Organism: Paenibacillus sambharensis; assembly: GCF_003233845.1. Taxonomy (GTDB): domain Bacteria; phylum Bacillota; class Bacilli; order Paenibacillales; family Paenibacillaceae; genus Paenibacillus_I; species Paenibacillus_I sambharensis. The sequence goes on along the minus strand of NZ_QKRB01000043.1, from coordinate 28,881 downwards.
GCCGCTCGTATTGAGCGTATTAAAGATTCGATATGATAACGTCTTATGATACATTTACGCTCACCCCGTAGTTTAGAATATCCGATAGCCTGCAAGCTTGTAGGCCAAACGGTACGATACGACAATCAGAATCATGCCGATAACGGATTTGAAAAGCCCGATTGCCGTACCGAAGCCCATCTGTCCATTCAAGATGGCAGCGCGGTAAACGAACGTATCAATAATGTCGCCCTTATCATACACAAGCGGGTTGTACAGGTTGAAGATTTGATCGAAACCGGCGTTCAGAATATTGCCGAGCGCCAGTGTACCCACAACAATCGTAATTGGAATCATTGATGGTATCGTAATATGCATAGTCTGCTTGAAACGGCTTGCCCCGTCCACTTCCGCAGCTTCATACAAGGACGGGTTTACATTGGCAAGCGCGGCCAGGAACACAACTGTACCAAATCCGAATTCCTTCCACATATCGGTTACGACAACTGTTATCCTGAACCAGGTACCGTCTCCAAGGAAGAAGATCGGCTCTATACCGAACACATTCGTAATGATCCGGTTCACGAATCCGCCGTCTGTTGACAGGATATCTACCAGAATACCGCCAAGAATAACCCAGGAAAGGAAGTGAGGCAGATAAACGAGCGTCTGGACAAATCTCTTCACGAACATCTTGCGGAGCTCGTTAAGAAAAATAGCAAACGTAAACGGCGCAATCAGATTGGCCACCATCTTGAGAACAGCAATTACCAGGGTGTTGATAATAACCTGAACACTGTCCTCCCGTTCAAACAGATAGCGGAAGTTGTCGAGCCCGATCCATTCCGACCCGCTGATGCCGAGTCTCGGTTTGAAATCCTGAAATGCCATGACAATCCATGCCATGGGTACATAACTGAACACAATCAAGAAAATCAGTGATGGAAGAATCATCAGATGAAACGGCCAGTTACGTTTTAAAAGCTTCATTATGTGTCCCCCTATTACCAGTTACAATCTCTAAAGCGATTATAGCAACATGTCGAAAAAGCAAGTAGCCAACAAAAGCAATATAAATGGCACTATTGCAACCTCTTTTGAAACGTACAAATACAGTAATGTAAACACTTACATTCATGCAGCAGATGCAACCAGCAGTATTCGTTCATGACATGTAAAAAATAAAGCGGCTGCACGAAGCAGCCGCCATAAATGTAACCTGTCACTTATTATTACTTAACAGTTTGGTACCATTCATTAACTTCTTTCGTAATGTCAGCACCGCCGGAAGACTTCCAAGTCTCTACAAACTTATCGAATGCATCAACTGGTTTCTTGCCGTAAATAATCTCGTTGAAGGTTTGAAGCTCAAGCTTGTTCAGGTAATCCAGCTTCATCTTCATGGTTGGCGTCGTAGGGCCGGTGAACATATTCTTCATTGAGATATCTTCTTGAGACAGCAGTACTTTAGCCGCTGCCGGTGTGTCTGGACCATAGTTAACTGCTACGTCCTTCTCAAGACGTGTCTCAGGCTCTTTGCCATCAGCAAGCGCGAGCAATGCGTTCATCTGTGCATCAGGAATACGGGCGCCGTCACGCACCAGGAAGTAACGTGCAGGTGCGATAATCTGGCCGCCAGGAATATCATCGCCAAACACCGGGTTGCCGTTCTCGTCGATGTCGTAGTCATAGCCTTTGAACAGACCAAGGTCAAATTCGCTGCCTGGTGCCGGATTCGCGTAGTTATCAAACAGATAGTTCTGGTAAGTAAAGAGTGCTTCAGGATGCTTCATGTCTTTGTTGATAAGGATAACACCGTTCGTGAAGTGTGTGCCATGACGGCCTGCTTTGCCATCCGGGCCAGTTGGGATCGGATACGGCTTCCATACTGCACCCTCAACATTCTTCGCGGTGTCAAGCAGCGGCCAGCCGCTCATCCAGTAAGGCCCTGGGATTATGCCAGCAGTACCTGCAACGGCAGGCTCAGCTGTCTTGTTCTCGTCCCACAGCGCTGCTTCTCTAGGAATGTAGCCCTTGTTATACCACTCGTTCAGCTTAACAAGACCCGGCTTCATTGCTTCATTAACCGATCCATACTCCAGCGTACCGTCAGCAGCCAGGTTCCACTGCTCAGGGATGGTTCCGTATGCACCAAAGATCCAGGAAGGATCGCCCATCCATGTGTTAAGCGAGCTCTTGAAGCCGATGCTCAGCGGTGTTACCTGATCAGGCTTCAAGCCTTGCGGGTTGTTGTTCTTGAATGCTTCGAGAACTGCTTCCAGTTCTTCAATTGTCTTAGGAGCCTCCATGTTCAGCTTGTCCAGCCAATCTTGGCGGATCCACAGCAGGTAGTCATGGTTATAGGCATAGTCCAGAAGCGGAATTCCCATACGGACACCGTCACGGATGTAAGGATTCCACACGTTGGAGTCCATCTCCATTGCAGCTTTCCAAGTATCGTTCGCATACTTGTCGAACAGTGCGCCAGCGTCCTGGAAAGCACCCGAATCAATGAGGTCCTGGGCAAGCTGCGGATCGTCGTTGCCTACCACAACAATATCAGGGAGCTCTTGACCCGAGGTCAGAGACAGGCGAAGCTTTGTTGCGAATGCGCCGTTCGTATCGGTAACGGACCACAGTGACTTAATATCAATTCCGAATTTATCGAGTGCCCACTTCGTTGCAACGTTGTTCTCAATGGACTCGCCATTTTTGAACTTAAGAGCCGGGTCGACGCCCCATACCGTGCTAATTGTTACTGGCGGCTCATATTTTTCTTTGTACACGCTTTCGGAATTACCAGTGTTAGCTGCTGTCCCAGCGTTACCGCTGTTTGTATTGCTGCTACTGCTGTTGTTGCTGCAAGCGGCCAGTAGTGACAGGATAAGCGTCAGCGTCAGCATAGTCAGCCAAGATTTCGAAGCCTTGCTCTTCATGTTGTTCCCCCTCAATTAATGCTTTGTTGTATGTCTTACTCACATTATAGGCGGAGGCGTAAGTTGATCATATGACACAAACCGAACATTTCTGCACCTTTTACAACATCATGGATCATTTACTGGTCCCGGAATTCATTTGGCGTCAGCCCGTAATGCTTTTTGAACATTTTGCTAAAATACTGTGGATTCTGGTAACCCAGCTCTGCTGTAATTTCATAGATTTTCTTATTTGAATGCTTTAGAAGATACAGCGCCCGCTCCATACGCATCCGGATGATATAGTCGCCCAGACTTTCGCCAGTCTCTGCTTTATAAATTTTGGAGAGGTATACCGGGTGAAGGAACACCTTGTCCGCAATGGTCTTCACCGAGGTTTCCTGCCCAAGCTCATTGGAGACGAACTCGTGCACCTGTTTAATAATATAGCTCTTCGTATGCTCATCGCTTTCGGACAGCTCGGAACGCAGCTTGTCCATCATGCTGGAAGCCCACTGTTCGAGCCGGTCGACGGACAAGATCACACTAGGATCCGTTAATAGGTCGAAGCCCGACTGATCAATCTGGTACATGTACACCCCTTGCTTATGGGCCATATACATAAAGGCATTGGTGATGACCAGATAGACTTCATAGATATGCTCGCGCGAGAAACGTGCCTGCTTGAAATCAGCGAACACATGGTCCAGCTTCTCCCTGGCCGCTTCCCACTGCTTGGACTCCAGCAGATGAATCAGTGTGGGCGGCTTATACAGAATCTCCAGCGATTTCACCGCCGTGCCATAAACCTGCAGCTTGTCTTCCAGAAATACGACAGGCCGCTCCTCGTCCTGCTCGGTCATGAAGAATGAGCTGAGACCGGACCGGTAGGCTAGCGGTATGTCATCCGGGAACGTAAACCATTCGGTAATGACAATCGAGACATCGCCCTTCAGGTAATTGCTGACATTCTGTCGCAGGCAATGGGCTGTCTGAACCAGCAGCTCCCGTCGTTCTGCTTCAAACTTACGGGACAACTCCAGCTCATCCTTCTTGTCAGCCTTCAACGAGACAATCAACAGCAGGCAATCATGCGGAGCCTTGGCGTGCCAGACCGAGAAGTTCTCGCCAAACACTTCCTCCGCGATATTCCCAACCGCATATTCCATAAGCGACAGTGTGTGATGATCGGCAGCCGAAAATGGTTTGCCCAGCTGAATAAGCAGCATCACAGCATGGTCTTCTACAGGAATCGGAATGTCATAGTCAGCCAGCTTCTGTTTGATCAGCCGGTTTGAAAGCTTGCGTCCGAGCACCAAATCATGCATCAGGTTGGAACGCAGTACACCGATATCAGCATGACGATTGTGTACCAGCTTGTCGTACTTCTCGGACTGCTCCCACTCATCCTTGAGCGACTCAATCGCATTCGTAACGGTAAGGATAAATTCGTCATCATTAACGGGCTTCAGCAGATAATCGAATACCTGCAGCTGAATCGCTTTCTTGGCATATTCAAAATCAGCATGGCCGGTTAACAACACACACCGGATATTCGGCCAGCGCTCTGTAATCTCTGCTATAAATCGCAAACCGTCCATCTCGGGCATCCGGATATCCGAAACGACAATATCAACCGACTGTTCCTCTAATATCTCAATCGCCTTCTTGGCAGATGATGCCTGATGCACACTGGATACACCAAGGCTCTGCCACGGAATCGTCTTAGCCAAGCTTTCAGTGACGTAGGATTCATCGTCAACAAGCAATATTTCAATCATTGAGCTCTATGTCCTCCTGTGATGTCATCATTGATCTAGTATAGTCCACTGCAGAGTAACCTTCAGGCCGCCGAGCTGAGAGTGCTCGAAACGGATACCAGCCTCTGAGCCGAAGCCCAGCTGCAGCCGTTGGTGCACGTTCCATAATCCGCAGCCCATTTCCTCATCCATCGGTTTATCCATCTTATACTGCAGGGCCATTCTGTCTTCTACTGTCATGCCTTTACCGTTGTCCTCAACCGTTACCTTGATCTGCTGTCCGTCAACTTCACACAAAACCCGGATCTCGCCAGCATCCGCATTGGGCTCGATGCCATGAAGCACCGCATTCTCCACCAGCGGCTGAATGACCAGCGGCGGGATCTCTATGCGCCTTAAGCGGGCCGGAACCATGATTTCAAAATGAAGCCGGTTCATCCGCATTTTCTGAATCGCAAGATAGTTGTCGACAAAATCCAGCTCTTCTCCGAGAGACACAAGGTCCCTCTCTTGTCTGGTTGTATATCGGTAGTATTGGGCCAGGCTTTGAGACATGGCCACAACAGCCTGATGATTTTCAAGCTTGGCCATACTGGAGATAAAGGAGAAGCAGTTGTAGAAGAAATGCGGATTGATCTGCGACTGGAGCTGCTTCAGCCTGGCTTCCTTAACATGCAGCTGTTCCTTATACACGTGCTGGAACAGCTCCTGAATCTGCTCCACCATCAAGTTAAATCTCTCAAAGAGGAAGCTGAATTCCGTCCGCCCCTTGGGCAGGAGCCTGACGCTGTAATCGGCATTCTTAAGCCGCTGAAAAGCTATAACCAGCTGACGCAGCGGCACCTGCACCTGAGCGTAAAGCAGGTAGGCCGCCAGGCAGCTCATCACCAGCAGAGATCCGGCCGAAATATAAAACAGCTCATTGGACTTATGAATCGGACGTAAAATATCCGAGAGCGGCATATAATCAATCAAATACCATCCGGTAGACCTGGACATCACCGTATTAACCAGATATTTCTCCCCATCTATATTCATCGTCAGACTGCCGCTTAACCCGCTGTTCTGCCGCTCCAGCTGCTTGATGATCTGTGCGGTCTGTTCCTTGTCAGCCGTCCGGTTGTAGATGATGCCTGTATCCTTCTTGTAGTAGATCGGATCACGGCGCCCGTCATTCTTAAACTGATCGAGCATTTTTACAATGTTACCGCTGTCAAAACGAACCTCAATAATCAGATTTGCTTCATCCGGCCGGTACAACGTAGATATTGGCGTAACCGTAACCATTGAGAACACAAATTCCTCTTCAGCATCCCCCGTACCCTTGCGCACCTGCCAATTCGGGTGAACCCGGGCCTTCAAATCCTCGCGGTCATAAAGCTTTGCATCGTTAATGGAAACGGCACGGTTAATGGAAGGCGAGTAGATGATTAATTCGCTGTCCCAGTTGGAAGAGCTCTCCTGTATGCTCAGCTTGGTCTGAACCCGTTTAATAACGGATATTTGTTCAAGATCAAGGTAGTGCTGAACGAGCTGTACTTCCTTTAAGGCAGCAATGTCAGGGTCATGGACGAGCAGCGTCGGCCATATGGTCAGCTGGTCAACCTGTGTGTCTACCTGTGTTTGAAAAAAAGACAGCTGATCCGCATTGGATTTGCTCAGTTCTGTGGCAAGGACATCGGTACTAACCTTGTTGGAATATAAATACAGAACAATAATGGGGACAACCATCAGCACAATAAGTGTCACGATCTTGGTGAATAAATTAAGTTTGGGCATGCCGGAAACCGCCTTGTCGGATTATGTCGTCTGTAAATTGTATGACAGGATGGAGCGCTTGTACACCAGACTTTCAGAACCCAATTAATGGTGTCATTCTTCTTATCGGCCAGCAAGTGGAAAAATACAACCTTTGTGCACTTTTCGAAACCAGTTTGCAAAAAAAAGAACCGGTCCTCCGTATAAAACGAAGGCCGGCTTAAATTTCACGACATCATTACTAGTAGGTTCCGCTAATATCCAGGGTTCGTGCGCTCCCGCTGTCCTTGAGGCTGGAGGAATTTCTAACCTGTTCCTGCAGTTTGGTGTAGAATAATTCTTCATCAATTGGCAGCGTCACCCAATCATCTGTCCAAGAGGACAGCAGCATTGCATTGGAGAGCATCAGGCCTTTGATCCCTTCCTCACCTGGCGCGAGCAAAGGACTGCCATGCCGGATGGCTTCTATCCAATTGCGGATGATGCCCGGATGATCAGAGGCCGTCCCCGAGACCGGCACATCTATCGTCCAGCACTCCGGCTGTCCAAAGCCGCCGGTGTACGTCCGGTTGAACTCCGGTTCACTGACTCGAAGCCGATGGAAGGTAAGCTTCCCATCCTCGACCACCATTTTCCCCTTCTCACCCGACAGTTCAAGCCTGTTTGTACCTGGCGTCTCGAAGGTGGAGGTAACGAATACTGCGGTTGCACCGTTCGGATATTCGGCATAGGCTGTCACATCATTCTCGACCTCGATGTCACGATGCCTGCCAAAGCCGCAAAATGCCCGGATCCGCGAAGGCATCATGCCCGTGATCCACTGCCACAGATCCAGCTGATGGGGATCTTGGTTGAGAAGCACACCGCCTCCTTCGCCTGCCCATGTGGCCCGCCAGCCTCCAGAATCATAATAGCTCTGGGAACGGTACCAGTTCGTGATAATCCAGTTGATCCGCCTGATCTCGCCCAATTCTCCGGCCTGAACAAGCTCTCTGAGCTTGGCATACAGCGGATTAGTCCGCTGGTTGTACATGATACCGAATACCCGTCCGCTGGCTGCCGCCGCCTCATTCATTTCCCGCACCTGTTTCGTATAGACGCCGGCAGGCTTTTCCACCAGCACGTGAAGGCCAGCCGCGAAAGCTTCCTTAGCAAGCGCCGGATGACTATAGTGCGGAGTACAGATAATCACCGCATCGATCTCTCCCGAGCCGAACAATTCTGCCGGCTGCTCGAACCGCCTGATACTGCTGCCCAAATTATCGGCCGCCCAGACAAGCCTGTCCTTGCGCAGGTCGGCAACCGCACGGAGTACGGCGCCTTCAATCCGTCCCTCAGCCAGCAGCGCAGCATGGGCGGAGCCCATATTGCCAACCCCGATTATGCCTACTCTTATATTCTCCATCCAAGCCGCCCCTTCCGGAATATTCTATTAGCTGTATTGACTACACCTATATTGTAGTCCGGGGCCGAAGCGCAGACTTTCCCCTTAACCTGTTCTTTCCCCTATCCAGTTGACCGACATTGGCCCATCCCTTCCCTTCTTGCCGGGGAGCGGAGACCACTGCCAGCTTGTGTCCATATTATAGAGTATACGAACAGGAGGGAGACCATGGCAGCGACTGAAATGATTCATAACATTCTGTATGCCAGCGGCTCACTGCGAGGCAAGGATTGGGAATTTGTCAGCAGCCAGGTGACTGTTGTCGTTAATTTAAGTCTCCGTCCGGACCTGCCCCCGGATTGGCTGAAGGGTACTCTACTTCTATGGGAGCCGCTTCCCATGTGGCAGATGCCCAAGCTTCCCTGGCTGATTAATCTCGTTTATAAGATTAACAGGATGCTTGATAAAGGTGAGACTGTACTGGTTCACTGTACGAACGGCAAACACCGGGCTGGCTTGGTACTGACCGCCCTCTATATGGTACGTTACCGGCTCGGCAGAGAGCGCGCTCTTCAAGAGGTGCGCAAGCGCAAGCCCGATCTCAGTCCTCCCCTTCCTTATCTCCGTCTGCTGGACCGGCTGGAGGAGCAGCTCTCCGTTAAACCAGACTCTAAAGGATGAAAGACCTTGAAAAACCGCCGCGCCTGTCATCGATTTCCCGTGAAGACCGGCGTCGGCGGTTTTACGATGTGTAACCGCTGCCAGCTTAAGCTCTTGTGAATGATCTTAACTGTCTAAGCAAATACTCTACATTATCCTGATAATTGGAGGCAGTCGAGCATGCGGGAACAGATGGGCATTCTTGAGCATCTAAGACAAGGCTACAAGAGCAATTCCAGTGAACTGCTTAATTATTGGATTAATTACTCCCATCTAGGCACATGGCAGTTCTGGCTCTGCGCTGCAATTCTAATCGTCCCTCTTATCGTCGTATACCTATATATCGATCGGGGCAAGGCATTCCACATCGGCTTCTTCGGGTTTAACGTACATACGTGGTTTTCCCATATTGACACATACGGTGTGCTTCACGGCTTGTGGGAGTACCCTTATCAGGTCATCCCCTTTACACCGGTCAGTTTTATGCTTGATGTCTCCCTCGTGCCTGTCTCCTACATGCTTGTCTATCAGTGGGCCATTAATCATGGCAGGAGCCGCTACCTGTTCCTGACCCTGCTGAGCGCAGGCTTCGCTTTTGTTTTCAAGCCCATTATGACCTCAATCGGGCTGTTTAAGCTGCATGAATGGATGAATTACCTGCTGCTGTTCTGCGGGTATATGGTCATTATGCTCGTCTCCGTCTGGATAACGGTCTTCTTCCAGAGGCTCCAGCAGACCAGTCCACCGAAGTTTCTCAGAAAGTAAATCCCCCACAGCACCTCCGCATCTCAAAAAAACCTTCTCGCCGGCTTTCTTGCGAAAGCGGCCAGAAGGTTTAGAAGTGCCGGATGGCGAACGCCGGTCAAATTTTCAATTCACCAAGCTTGATCAGCTCGACAACCGCTTGCGAACGACCTTTAACGTTCAGTTTTTGCATGACATTGGAGATATGGTTGCGTACCGTTTTCTCGCTGATGAACAATTGCTGCGCAATGTCTCGTGTTGTTTTATCCTGTACCAGCAGCTCAAAAACCTCGCGTTCACGATGCGTCAGTAAAAACTTGCTCTTGTGGTCGTCTCCCTTCAAGATGTCACCCCTCCTTGCCGGGTTTTATGGTGTTTACAAGGTTCAGGGATACAGTCAACATATAGTATGACCCGGGACATCCGGTGGTGCGGTTGGCAGTAGAAAATGGGCGTTCCCGGCTAGCGGGCGCCCAGTTTGTGCTTGGGAATGAAGAAGGGAAATACAAGCAGGGGAATGAGAACCTCGAAGAGCAAAGCAATCGTGGTCCAGGTTCTATTGAAATTCAGCATCTGCATTAAGCTTTCATAAAACCAGAAAGAAAATGAAAAGGCGAGGAAACCGACCGGCGCCGTCATCATACGCCCCGATATATTCGGCGAGAGCTCCTTCAGCCCCATGCATACAATGACAAGGCTGTAGCCGATCTTAATGATCAGAGAAGGCATATAAATCCCTACCATAGGGAGATCCATACGGTCCAGGAAGTCTGTAAGGTGAATATGCCTTACCAGCTCGAAGCTAGGATACACAATCCTGCCCATAATCGGAGCACCCAGGACCAGCAGAGTGAGAAACGCAATATTTAACAGCTGGTACAGAGCAATCCCTAGCGCCAAGGCTGCTGTCCGAAACCGGAAGCTGCGATGGGTTGCCAGAAAGAAAATCCCGATGATCTCGCCGGTGTAAGATATCAGGTACCAGGTACCGGTGAACAGATCCCCCAAATTCACATCAGTTAAGGGCAATAAGTTGTCCCATTGTAGATCCCCCACAAACAGCAGCGGCAGCAGAAAAACAATGGCGAGCATCGAGAAACCGAACAACTCTGTCATCCGGGCCAGCGGGACAATTCCATCCCTTGCGATCAGTACAACCGTCAACACCATCAGAGAGCCAATCAGAATTAGCGGAGTCCTTGGAAGCAGGGCTGCATTAACAAAGTCGCTGGTCATTCTGACATCCCGGAACATCACGTAAAAGAAGAACAGGATATAGCAGACGATCAGCAGTCTTCCCAGCCTTGGAAACCTGATTTTGAAAATCTGGAACAGGTTATGGTCAGGGTACTTCTTCATGATATAGGACAGCAGCCAGAGCACGAGCAGAATCAGCACGGCCGGAATAATCTGTGCCAGCCAGATATGCTGTTTGACATAGTAGGCGCTCTGTGCCTGCACACTAATATTGGTACTAGTGTAGCTGTACAAAATCCCAATGAGCAGTACCTGATGCTTTGATAAGCGTTCTTCCATTGTATCCTCCCCAGAAGAGTTGTTCAGGAGCTTGGCATAAGAGGACTAAGCATTCGCATGATCCAGACAGCCGGGCTTGTCATGCCATGGTGAGCAGTCATCAGATAGCAAATCAATGCAGCCGCCCCCGACAGCAGGACAGACAGCCATAGATTCCATCTGCTGGTGCTGCCCCAATACGGCCCATTTACCACAGCTACGAACAGCAGCCAGGCAAATATAGCCATTATAGAACCGCTCATTCCACCATCTCCTCCTCCTGGATGCCGAGGGGCTTTAATACCGTCCCGGTATTCTCCATATGCATAGCGGATATGACTTCCACTTTAATAGTCGGGTAGATCATCTCCCACTTGTTCTTAATATGCCGCCACAGCTGTGGCTTATGGAAATAGAGCGTTTGGGCGAAGCCAATCGGGTCCGACCGGTATTCCGTCTGAAGCTGCTTGATCAAATCTTTCAAGCGGCCTTCCAGCTCTGTATTCAGCACTTCCTCCAGTTCGTTCAGATGAGAGTCACTCGCCGTATCAAATGCAGAAGCATTCTCTACGACTGAGACATTGCCTTCCAGCGTCAGGGTGAACTTGATATCATCAGGACTCTTCACCTTCGGGTTCAGCTTGACGTTAGGCCGCTGAACACGAAGCACAATGGTCCCTTTACCCCTTGGAGGCTTAATGGGGACTTCAACCATCTGAGCTTCACCCATCGCAAGCAGCAGGGCTTCTGCTTCTTGTCCGAATATCTGTTTGACCAGCTTGTCGTCCTTGAACACGGCCATGCCGTCCATCTTGATGGTTGTCTTGTCGGAAGCCCCTGGCCCGGTCTCCTGCGATACAATTCGCACAGCGGGTATGGCCAGGTCCATCCCTTCAGAGAGCAGCCGATGGATAACCGTCTTGGCCATTGCCGGCGATTTCATATAAGCTGCCGCTAGTTCCCTTACAATCTCTGAGGGAAACCGCTCGATCTCGCTGGTTACCTTCATATAAGGCAGAGCAGGCCCTTCAGTTATAACCATAAAGACAGACAGCCGGTTCTGCGGCAAGCGGCCCAGTATATCCATTAACGGCGCTATTCCTTCCTTGGCCATGTCTTCTCCAACAAGAAAGGTTCGCCTGTGGGCAAAATACAGCTGACGGGGTATGCCTGCCTGCTCCATATTGTTGGCTATGCGTATAGTTTCCCCTGACTTGGAGAAAAGCGCCCATGCTTTGCCGCTCCCTCCCCCTCCTCCGCCGCTTCCCCCCGAGCTGCTTCCGCCCAGCTGACTAGGCAGCGCCACCTGGATACTGGCTCTGTACTTGTCCCCTTCTTTATCTAATGCGGTTCCCATGACGAACGCTACATCATTGACTTCCCTCCGGTCCCAGCAGCCGGTCGTCAAGATCACAACCAAGGATATCATCACTGCACCGATAAAATTGTTTCGCATCGCAGTTCACCACCCCGGTACCCGCTTGCGCAGTTTATCAATTTGTGTGGTTGAGCCCATACGTTTGCGATTGCGGCTGGTCAGGGAGGTGGGACGCTTCTCCTGCTTCCACCAAGGCAACCGCACAAATATATCATCCTCATCCGACTTCCTGTAAGGCGCAACTCCGCTTAGATAAGGGACGCCTACAGAACGCAGCTTGCACATATGACCTGCAATCAGAACTGCCCCGACAATGATCCCGTAAAGTCCCATAATACCTGCGAGAAACATCAGCGGAAACCGCAGCAGGCGGATGGTGATTGCAAAATTAAATCGGGGCAGACAGAAGGAGGCAATGCCGGTGAGCGAGACCACAATAACCATAGGCGCAGATACAATCCCCGCCTGCACGGCTGATTGCCCGATTACCAGTGCCCCCAGAATACTGACGGCAGAGCCGACCGCCTTGGGCAGTCTGACACCTGCTTCCCTGAGAGCTTCGAAGGACAGCTCCATAATCAATGCCTCAACAAGCGCGGGAAAAGGTATCGCCTCCCTTGATGCGGCAATGCTCAGAATCAGATTGGTCGGCAGCATATCATGATGAAAGGTAATCGTGGCGATATATATCGCTGGCAGAAACAAGGCAATCATCAGAAACCCATAACGCAGCCATCTCAAGAAAGTGCCGATCGAAGCTCGCTCATAATAATCCTCGCTGGACTGGATCATCTGCCAGGCCGAAACAGGACCCATCAGCACAAATGGCGTTCCATCCACAAAGATCACAAAACGCCCTTCAAGCAGCTGGGCCGCTGCAGTATCCGGCCGCTCCGTATACTGGAACTGCGGGAAAGGAGACAGCGGATTATCCTCAATCAGCTCTTCAATGTAACCCGTTTCCAACACACCGTCCATGTCAATAGAGGCTACGCGCCGCTTGATCTCCTTGATCATCTCCGGTTCGGCGAGATGCTCCAGATACCCGACCACCACATTTGTCTTCGTCAGACTCCCTACGGAGAAGGAGGTTGTCTTAAAGGCCGTTGTTTTCATTTTATTGCGAACCAGGGACACATTGACATTCAGACTCTCTGTAAAACCTTCCCTCGGGCCCCGCACAACCGTCTCGGAGGTTGGCTCCTGGACACTTCTCTGCTTCCCGCCCTTGGTATTCAAGATGGAGGCTTCCGCCAGTCCCTCTGTCAGCATCAGGGTCTTGCCGGAAAGGATGGCGATGATGGCGGGGCGCAGCTCTGTAGCCGGATCAATAATCGGAATACCAGTAAAAACACCATACGATTGCTGCTGTTCAGCAAGCTTGCGGTCAAGCTTCTGAAGCGGCTCAATGATGTGCTTGGCGATCAGGTCCGTATTTACATTCGTACTTATGAATACGAGCACAGCCCTGCGAACGCCGCCGATTGTGAGTTCACGGTAGATAACATCAGATATGCCGTCCAGCGATTGCCTGATCATATCCCAGTCCGCATCAAGAGCCCCGGTAAATCGCATGGGCTGTTTCGAATCCGCGCTCACTTCATCCACCCCTCCCGATCCTTATCAGCTATTAAAATGTCTCCACTTCAGATAAATTATTCCTGGACGCCACCGGTCCCCGTTAAATGGCTGGTTCTACATTATGGTTTCCCGCTCGCAATAAGTGGTAATTATGGACTATGAGAACAGCTTGCCATTCGAAAGGAGCGTTAAGACCATGAACCATGAGCATGAACCCAATCCATTAAAGCCGCTACTGCCCGAGCATTCCGTATCCTACTGGCGGGATTCCACTGTGCAGCCGGACTTCCCGCCGCTGTCGGAGAGCATCCGTGCAGAAGTAGCTATAGTCGGAGCCGGTATCGCCGGTTTGACCACAGCCTACGTGCTTGCCATGGATGGCGTGGATGTTGTGCTGATCGAGGCAGCAGACATCTTGAGCGGTACAACAGGCTATACAACGGCCAAAATTACATCTCAGCATAACCTGATCTATGATGAGCTGATTAGCACCTTCGGGGAAGAGAAGGCGAAGCAGTATTACCTGGCCAATGAAGAAGCACTATCCTTCATGCGGAACCTCGTGACCCAGCATGAAATCGACTGTGACTGGCATGAGGAAGATAACGTGGTCTATGCAACGACTGACGAATATACCCGCAAGATCGAGAAGGAAATGAAAGCTTATGACAAGCTGGGGATCAATGGCGCCCTGCTTCCGGAGCTTCCGCTGCAGCTTGGAGCGAAGTCGGCCATCAAGATGAGCGGACAGGCCCGCTTTCACCCGCTGCAGTACCTGAACAAGCTGCTCGACGAAGCCGTTCGGTTTGGGGCGCGGGTGTTCACTCATACCAAAGCGGTTGACATCGATACAGACGACGAGGACAAGCCGAAGGTCAAGACGGCCCAGGGGCATACGATAACCTGCGGCAACGTCGTCGTTGCTACGCACTACCCCTTCTGCGATAACCTTGGCATGCATTTTTCCCGCCTGCATACAGAGCGTTCCTATGTAGTCGGCGTGACAACGGACACCCCGTATCCCGGGGGCATGTACATCAGCGCAGACCAGCCGAAGCGTTCGCTGCGAAGTACGGCGTATAACGGACAGCAGCTTATCATCGTAGGCGGTGAAGGCCATAAGACCGGTCACGAGACGGACACCCTGAAAATGTACGGAGCGCTCGAGCAGTTTGCGAAGGAACAGTTCGGAGACATCGCCATCCCGTACCGCTGGTCGGCACAGGATGTGGTTACACTGGACAGAGTCCCTTATATCGGGCCTATTACGGGCAAGCATCCTCATGTTCATATCGCGACAGGGTTCCACAAGTGGGGGATGTCCAATGGGACCTTATCCGCACTCTTGCTTCGCGATATGATTGCCGGGAGGGATAATTCCTACGCCGAGCTGTTTGCGCCATCCCGTTTCCATGCCGGCTCTGACATCAAGACATTCGTTGTACAAAACGCGGATGTTGCCAAGAACTATGTAAAAGGCAAGATGGAGACCATCAACCGCGATCCGGGCGAGCTGCAAAAATGCGAGGGCGCCGTCGTGACCATGAACGGCAAGCGCGCGGGCGCTTACAAGGATGAGAACGGCAACTATCATGTTGTGGATACGACCTGTACGCATATGGGATGTGAGCTTGAGTGGAATAATGGAGAGAGAAGCTGGGACTGCCCGTGTCACGGTTCACGCTTCTCCTATACCGGTGATGTCATTGAAGGACCTGCCACCAAAGCGCTGTCCAAGATGGATTGGCCGGAGGATTTTGAAGAGATTGAAATTGTCTCTAAGAACAAACCTATCCGATAAAACCGAAAGCGGGAAAATCCCCATACAGATGCCCATTGGCATGTATGGGGATTTTTTGTACGGTGTTATAAGGGTTACCGGTAGATCCAGCTGTCGGCACGATCACTAATCCTGAGTCCCGAATCAATCGGGAACATCCGCTCCACCATGGCGTTGAACTCGGCAATATATCCCTGGATAGGCTTGCCGCCTTCGCCTTCACTTCTGTAACGGTCCATTCTGCCCAGAAAATCTGGACTCGACGATACGTAGACCCGTTCAATCTGAGGGGCCATGCGTTTGATTTCTGCTGCAACCTGCTGTTTGAGAGAAGGACTCAAGGCTGAATTACGCCCTTCGTCCCTGTTTCCCTGAACATCCAAACCGCCCGGCTCCTGAATCGGTGTCCGCAGGCCGTTTGCATCCCGCGTATCGGTGCGCGTGCTCTTCAAGCCCATGCCATTCCGTAGGGGATCTGCATCCCTGCCCGGATTCGTTGACCCATGCATGTAAGGATAACCCTGTGGCTCCATTCGGTTGCTCCTTCTGGAGCTTCCATCTGCATTAGCACCAGGACCGCCTGATGTTTCGGCCGTCTCTATTCCAACATAAGCGTTGGCATTGGACAGAATTACCGTTGCCGACTCAACACCCGTTATACCCTTGAGCCTTTCGGCAACATCCTGGCTAAGCTCGATGCGATAATTTTGATGATTGCCGATAAGATTGTTGCTGTTGAGGTGCCGGCCGTATACACGGTTCATTTCATTCATCTGGTCATTGGCAAAACGCTTGTCAATCACCCGATTGCCATTGGCATCAAAGCGTACGCTGTTCGGACGTATATTTCGGTTTCCAACATCGCCAAGCCGCTCCATCGAGCAGCCTGCCAGCACCGATCCGCCGATGAGGATAGCTGCCAGACCAAGCGTTGTTCGTCTTATCACGTGAGTACCCCCGTTTCGACTAGAAAATCACCTGCGGTAACTGCACTATTGCTTGCAGTTAGCTTCTGCCTGCAGGCTGACTCCTATTCGGATTCGGGGCTGGCATTGCCCGGGAAAAGTCCGAACCAGGCTAGGTCGGCTAGGTCGAGGCTCGGTCAAAGACGACCCACCTTGAATGATATTGCGGAGCAGGGAATAATACTCCTTAACTGACACCTTCCCGCCCCGGCTGCAATCTAATATCTTGAGTGGATGCTTACAGAGAAAATTCCATATAAGCAGCTGGTTCAGCAGAACGTATGGCAGACAGCAGCTTCGCAGCTGTAACACTCGGGTCAGCAAGCGCACCCTGCTCTTTGGCCTGGATGAAGTACGGCGTAACGGGTATATCCGAATGTCTGGCTTCATCCTGCAAGCCCGTCTCCATCATCCCCGGATTGACGACCATAATCTGCACCGGTCTTTCCTTACCTTCCTGCTCTGCTGCCACGCACTGCGAGAACATATTTAACGCCGACTTACTGCAGCAATAGACACTCATGCCCGGTGCCGGATACTTAGCTGAACCTGATGATATATTAATAATTTTCCTCCCGCCGCTCCAGCCTTCTGTTAATTTTATGAAGCTTGCTGTAAGCTGTATCGGCGCGATAACATTCAGATGAATGCTTGCTGCAATCTCCTCCGGCACACACGATTCAATCATCTTTAATGGCTTTACGGCAGCAGCGTTGTTGACAAGCAGGATATCGCTCGATTCCGCTGCTTTCCCGGTCGACGCTTCTCTTCCAAGGGCATCAATGACCTGTTCGAGGATAGATGATGCTTGATCTTGTTCTGACAAATCCACAGGATAGAAGCTGTATTCGCCGCCCGTCTCCTGCGCACACTGCCGCAAGTTCTCGTTATTGCTCCTCGATAGGCCAATAACACGGCATCCATCCGCAAGCAGCTGTTTTGCGAGTTCGAGTCCCAGACCGCTGGATACCCCAGTAATGATATAGGTTTGACTCAATCTGATACTCCTCCTATCTATTTAAATCGCAAACGAAGAGTAATGGGAATATATTACTTGTGATCCTCTATCTAGTATATCAATCCATCGCCCGTTACAATAGCGAAGGCCGTCCCTATATCCATTTTCCCAGGGGCTGCTTTATCTTTTACCTGGTCGGTACCACTCACCTGTTCAGCCAGAAGCCTGCGGTCCACCAGGACGCCGGCTTAGCTTGTAACTTCCATCACCGCCTTAATCTCTCGCTGAGAGTAACGTAAATTCCAGCTCCATATCAAGCTCGAGCCAAGCCTCTCTAACCGTAAAATCAATTGCATAATAGGTCTGCTCTTCACCGGAATGACCCTTATGTACGAGCGTCTCCACCTGCCAATCCAGCTGATTCTCCCGAAAGGCCAGAATGAACGGACTTTGACATGAAACCACTAAACGTCCCGCCCCGTCAGCCACCGGAGGATATGCTGATATGAACCGCTCAACAATGGACTCAGGCCGTTGACTGAACTTGTAACTGTCCCGCAAACGCAAGACGGCCTCCTCCCGGTACCACAGAAAGGACCTTGTCAGCTGCTCCAGCTCCGGCACCTCGTAAGCAGATGCCAGCTGGATGCTGAACCGGTCATGCTGCTCCCCGGCCTCCGCTGTCTGAACGACAGCCTGCGCATGCCGGCCTGGCTGTTGATGTTGGCCATTAATAACCGGAACCGAATGCCCCTGGGACCCGTTGCACAAGATGTCGTACCGGGCTGGTCCAAAATAGGCCTTCGTATATTGGCCGCTGCCAAGATCACAGAGCAGCTGCTCCCCGTTAACGCTTAATATGAAGTGGCCAAGATCATTATGATTGTGCGGCTCATCATTATGCCCGCCCTTGGCAGCGAAGGCATAAGCGCTTCCTCCCCTCCGGCTTCTCACGATGAACCACTGGGCATCCGCCAAGTAATAGGAGCCCTCCTGCCACGGCCCTACTGCTGCTTCCGAGCGAACCCACAGCAAATTCCGTACCGCAGGCGCCCATCTGCCGCAGTGATCGTCCAGCATACCGGCATATAACGAAGCTTCCGGTATATGCACGTCCTTATATAGAAAACCCAGATAATGGGTTAAGCCCGGCAGCACGCCGCATTCCGCTGGCGAATCCGAGAAATTGACGACCTTGCGTTCATGAAGGAAGCATTTCTGCTGAAACAATGCCACTGACCGGACCTTATCGGATGCAAACAAATTCACAGCGCCAGCGGTTCGCTGCTTCAGCAGATCAGCTGCATAGACGAAGAAGCCGAACCCATACTGCCAGTAAGAATAACCCTCCGTGCAGGCACCATCCCCGGCAAAGCCTGCCAGGAAGGCGTCAAGCGCCGGAAGCACCCGCTCCCATACGGCTGTCAGACGGTCAGCCTCCGTTTCTCCCTGCAGCATATAGATGGCCGCCGCCCCAACCGAACCGGCACATACGGCCGCCCAGTTGTTGTGCAGCCGCTCCCAGCCATACGGCCCTCGTTCAAGGAACGGCGACAGCACCCGCTGGTCAACCTCATCCCGCAGCCTCAGCTTCACAAGCGGAGGCAGATTCTCCTCATTCATCATCATGATCTCGGCTAACGCAAATGCCGTCTCTGCCGCAAACAGGTCGATCGTATACCGGTCATCTAGATCTATACTGCTGCCCCGCTCCGAATCCGGCCGCTGCGGCAGATGGGCAGGCAGGCACCAGGTGTACTCGTCGCATATTGACCAGATGATATCGGCCAGCGCGTCCCGGTAGACGGCGTTCTCCGGCTCCAGCCAAGCGAGTATACCCAACACAGTCAGCCTCTTCCGTCTCTTGAAATAGACGGCCTCATATTCGCTGCGGGAGCCTGTCTCCCCATATAACCGGAATAGCGAGTAGGGAAGAATAGGCACCTGCTCCTCCAGCATCACTTCCGCCTCTGTCTTCAGCTCCTGCAGCATGATGCGGCATGCTTCCTCCCTCATAATCCGCTCACGCTCTTCCTTCCATGAACGGCCGCTGGCCAGCAGCCGCGCCGCCTCCGTCCGTGCAGTTCGCAAGCTCCCCAATGGATAAGCTGTATCTCTCACCTTCGCACCTCCAGCATCCGAATAAGCGAATGAAACAGCATGTTTCCCGGCCAGAACTACCCTGCCGGGAAACACGCTGTCCGCATCCATCAGCGGTCATATTCCATACGCGAATTACTGAGCCTTGGCGAATTCCTCCTGCTGCTGCTTGTAGATCTCATAGAAATCATCCCACCGCAGCAGATTATCCTTCTCCCTGCTCCACCAGTCCTTGTACCAGGCTTCGATCTCCGCACCGCCGCCGCTCTGCCATTTGGCTTCGGCATCCTTCATGGCCTGCTCGACCGTGTACTTGCTGCCGCCGATGATCGCCTGTGTAAACAGGTCGTCAATGGCCTTCGTCAGATTGGACATCTTCACCTGCATTTCCTTCGGAAGCTGAGGCATGTGCTCGGAGTGAGTAATTCCCTCCCCGACAACCAGGTCCGTCATATAGACATCACGCGCTTCCTTGAACAGGCGCAATCCTTCCTTCTGAACCGGTATCGATTCATTGAAGAACGTTTCCGTATAGCCGCATTTGCCTTCCTCCAGCCTGCTGTAGAGCATCGCGTAATCTCCCGCCCAGCTCACTTCGTTCTTGTACTTCTCCTGGTCGGTAATTTCCGGGCAGCCATTGGCACCCTTCGTATAGTGCACGCCTTCCATGCCATGCTTGAACATTCGGCCGGTTTCGATGCGGGTCAGGAAGTCGATATGCTTCATCACCGTTTCCGGGTCCTTCGCCCTGGCATTCACGACCGCCGTCATCTGAACCGGATTGTTCCACACGACCGTATGGTGGCCGACCGGTGTTGCCGGAAGTTCAATGACCTTCAGCTTGGCACCCGGTACATTATGCAGCAGCGTATCGAGCTCCTTCGTCGCAAAGCTGGTGTAGTCTCCGGTCATCCATCCGATCATGCCAATCTTGCCATTGAGAAAATCCTGCTTCGTCTTCGCGCCGTCCTTGTCGGTCAGGAAGTCCTTGTCAACCACTCCCGCCTCATACAGCTGGCGCTTGAATTCTGCAGCCGCCTTCATATTAGGCAGCCCCAGCTCAATTTCATCATTCTCATTCACGTTAATCCAGTTGGCGTTGAACATGTACCGGATAATGCCCGGCGTCTCGCCGAACTGCAGACCGGCAATGCCGTAGGTATCCTTCACGCCGTTGCCGTCCGGATCGTTCTCGGTGAACGCCTTGGCAACTGCTATCATCTCCTCGGTAGTCTTCGGCGCCTCAAGATTCAGCTTCTCCAGCCAGTCTTCACGAATGAAGAAGCTCAGAAGCGGATACACCTCATTAATCCGGCCGACCTCGTACAGCTTGCCGTCCGTCTTCGTGCCGGCCTGCTTCAGCTGCGGAAACTTCTCCATCAGCGCCTTGTATTCTACGCTGTGATTCGCGATCAGATCATCCAGCGGCATGAGCTGCTTCTGGTCAAAGAACGTATTGCGCAGACCGGTGCCGAATTCGAAGATCAGATCGGGCGCGCTGCCGGAGGCGAACAGTACATTAAGCTTGGACTGCGACTCCCAGCGCGGCACAGCAGTAAATTTCACATTCGCAGGGCCGTTCTCGTTAATCCACGCCGACCACATATTGTCCTCAATGGTTCCCATGCCGTTCGGCACGCTGCCCCGGTCGTAGATCGTCGAGGTAATATGGCCCTTCTTCTCCGCCTTGTCCGATGCTGTCTGCGGGGTATCGCCATTCTCTGTTCCCCCGCTGTTGCCCGAGCAGCCTGCCAGCAGCCCTGCTGCCATCGCCGCGATCAGCGGCAGCTTCGTCCATTTTCCCATACGCATGATACAACCCTCTTTCTCTTCATAGTAATGGAAGCGGGTCCACGTGTTAGCCTTTAATGGAACCCAGCATGACACCCTTGACAAAATATTTTTGCAGGAACGGATAGACTGCGAGAATCGGCAGCACCATCACAATAACAGCCGCGGACCGGATGCCTTCAGGCGTCAGATTCGCTATTAGATCCGGATCGGAGAAATCCTGCACCATCGAGTTCGACATAATCATGTTCTGCACCAGCACCGTCATATTGTATTTGCTCGTCTCGTTGATGTAGATCAGAACGTTCATGAAGGAATTCCAGAAGCCTACGCCGTAGAAGAGCGCAATGGTTGCAAGCAGCGGTTTAGACAGCGGGAGTACAATGCGGAACAACAGGCGCCATTCCCCGCAGCCGTCAATTCTGGCCGCCTCGTCAATTTCTGATGGAATATTGGCAAAATAGGATCGCATGATCAGCATGTTGTAAGCACTTACAAGGCTGGGCAGCCATAACGCATAGTAGCTGTTCACAAGACCCAGGCTCTGGATAATGAGATAGGTCGGGATAAGCCCGCCGCTGAAGATCATCGTGAAGACGATCGCCATCGTGAAGAAACGCCTCGCGTAAAACTGCTTCCTTGACAAGGGATAAGCCGCCATAATGGTGAAGGCCATGCTGAGCAGTGTGCCGATGACTGTGATTTGGACACTGTTCCAGAAGGCATTCAAGATAGGCGTTCCGGTAATCAGGTTCTCATACGAGAAGAGTGAAAAATCCACCGGCCACAGGCCCACCTGGCCCGCCATTACCGCCTTGGCATCGCTTAGAGACAGTGCAACAATGTTCAGGAGCGGCAGAATGCAGCTCAGCGCAACCAGTATAAGCAGGATATAGTTGACGACATAGAAGATTTTCTCGCCTCTCGTAGCTCTCAAGCTCCGCCCCTCCTTACCATAATCCCTCATTGAATTTACGTGCGATGTAGTTGGCCGTTACGATCAGGATCAGCGCCACCAGTGACTCGAACAGCCCCATCGCCGTCGTCAGGCTGAACTGTGCGCCCTGCAGACCGGTCCGGTAAATAAACGTGCTGATGACGTCGGCAATCTCGTTGACATTGGAATTTTGCAGCATATAGACCTGATCGAACCCTACCTCCATCACCCGGCCCATCGACAGAATCAGGAGCAGAATAATGGTAGAGCGGATGCCCGGCAGGGTGATATGCCAGATCTGCCTGAACTTGCTGGCCCCGTCCATTCCTGCGGCTTCATAGAGGCTTGGATCAATCGTCGTGAGCGCTGCCAGAAAAATAATGGCATTGAAGCCCATGTCCTTCCAGATCCCGGAGCCAACGAAGATGGCCACCCAAGACTCCTTGTTGTACATGAACGCATACGGTTCTCCAAAGAAGGCTTCCACCCACCGGTTCACCGCCCCGTTCTCCAGCGAGAACACCGTCAGCACCATCATCGAAATGATGACCCAGGAGAAGAAATGCGGCATATACACAATCGTCTGTACCGTCCGCTTGAACACCATACTCCTGACCTCATTAAGCATGATGGCCAGAATGATCGGAGCAGGGAATCCGAATACGATGCTCAGCACGCTGAGAAACAGCGTATTCCGGATAATCTCCAGCGTCCTGGGGTCCTGGAACAGCATCTCGAAGTAATGAAATCCGACCCAGGGGCTGTTAAGCACACCATCGAAGAAGTTGTAATCCTTGAACGCGATGACCAGTCCGCCCATCGGTGCGTAACGGAAGACAAGGAAGAATACAGCGACTGGCACAAACATAATCAGCAGAGGAACATTCGATTTGAACCGCCGCCACTTCTGCAGCTTGAGCCGCTGCTTCGCTTCCGCCGCACGCTCGGGCGCAAGCTCGGGGACAGCCGTCTCGGCTATATTCATAGGCGGGCTCCTTTCTCATGTACTTGGCCTTAAGCTTCCTAGTTGTATTGTAACGATGTAAGCGCAGCCAAACATTTGAAATTTACCGCTCTTCTATTGAAATTCTACACAACTATGCTTACTGCTCCTTGCGGTATTCCGAGGGCGACCTGCCCGTCAGCTGCTTGAACACAGCGGTGAAGTAGCTGGCGTTATCAAAGCCGGTCTGCTCGGCGATCTCCATCATTTTCAGCCTGCTGCCGGACAGCAGCGCCTTTGCCTTCTCCACTCTTAATCTGCTGACGTAATTGGTGAAGCCGACGCCAGTCTCCTTCTTGAATAGGTTGCTGAGGTAGTTCGGAGTTACATGAACATGGGCGGCAACGGCTTGAAGCGTGCAGCTCTCGCGGTAATGGGTCTCGATATACCGGATCGCCCGCAGCACCACATTATCCTGCTTCTCCTGCATCCACCCGGCAAACAAGGCGATGAAGTCCCGGCCCTTGGCTGAGGCCCATTCGGCAAGCTCCTTCACCGAGCTCATCAGCAGAATCGATCCAGGATTCAGATCCTCATATGAGCTGGCATTCAAGTGCTTGAATTCTGTCATCAGAATATCCGAGAAGACGGTCATTAGGGTATAAATCTCCTTCTTGCACTCGTGCAGGCCGAGTCCGGAGCTCCGTTTAATATAGGATTCAATCCGTTCTCCGGCTCCCTGCAGGTTGCCGGTTGCGAGCGTAGACAGAAGTTCTTCGCGCAGCTGATGGGTTTTGCCCGCTCTTATATGCTCTGGAGGACTGTCAGCCTTTCCTGCGTTCTGCATCCGCTCATACAGAGTTGCTGCTTCATCCAGCTGCCGAACCACGCCTCCTTCCAGCCAGACCGTGCGGAGACCAATCAGTTCTCGGACTGCCGACATTACATGCGAGCGGTAATCAGCGGCCGGCTTGCCAGACGCAAGCAAACATGCGTATTCATCACTCTTCATCGGCAGCAGAATCCCCCTGATCCTGTGAAGCTGCAGCAGCTCCTCAGCCATGTTGGATACAGCATAATGCAGCAGTCCAACATCCCGATCCGTATAGGCTTTACCGGGCGGGCAGAAGCTTTCCACCTTGAGCAGCCACAGCTCGCAGCCTTCCCAGGCCGCACGGTAAGCCGCCATGTCGGGTGAGCTGCAGGGCAGCCGCAGAAGGGCTGCTTGCAGCACCGAAGCCTGCCGTTCCTTCTCCTGCAGCCGCTTACCCAGCTCCTTCAAGCGAAGCTTCTCATACGTCTGCTGCAGCACTCTGCAGGTTTCATCCAACGCAAGCGGCTTAAGCAGAAACTCGACCGCCCCGTACCTCAGGGCCTGGCGTGCATACTCGAAATCCCGGTAGCCGGTCAGGATGATAACCATGATATCCGGGTACAGCCCAGACAGCCTGCCGGCTAGCCCCAACCCATCCATGACTGGCATATTAATGTCAGTGATCACAAGATCCGGCATGGCAGCCTCGATCATCGCAAGCGCCTCCTCCCCGTCTGATGCTTCCCCGACCACCTCCCAGCCAAGCTGGTTGTTCCCGATCAGCTTGCTCAGGCCTTCACGAAACCACCCCTCATCATCAACCAACAGCAGCCTGCCTATCATCCGGCATCCCCTTCCTCCGCAGTTGTATACGGCAGTCTAAGCAGCACTGTTGTGCCCTGATCCACTGCCGAGCGTATGTCCATTCCGTAAGGTTCTCCATGAACGAGCGCAATACGGCGCATGACGCTGCTCGTTCCTATCCTTTCCCGGGAGCCTTCCCCCAAGCGTACCTGCGAGTATATCTGCTGAACCGCAGCTTCCTCCATACCACAGCCATTGTCCGTAATCTCAAGCATCAGGTAAGCTGGCGCTGCTGCGGAAGTCTGCTGCCTCCAGCCGCGGATCATAAGCCGACGGTCTGCCCTCATATTGCGGAAAGCATGCACGAAGGCGTTCTCCGCTATGGGCTGCAGGAGCAGCCGAATGACCCGGCAGTCGAGCAGCTCTTCCGGAATCTCAATCGTTGTGGTCAGAGCCTCTTGATATCTCGCCTGCTGGATATTGAAGTAGTTCTGCATTTGCGCCACCTCATCCCGCAGTGTGGTCAGCCTGCCGGCCGGCTCCAGCGTATACTGCAGCATCTCGGACAGCGAAGTGACCAGCCTGGCTGACGGCTCATCATTTAAGACATAGAACTTCCAGAAGAACATGCCCAGCGTGTTGTATAGAAAATGCGGGTTAAGCTGCGCCTGAATTGCTTTCAGCTCCGCCTCCTTCTCGCTGAGCTCGCGCTGGTACACCTCGCGGATCAGCGTCTCAATCTGGGAGGCCATCTGGTTGAAGCTGTCTCCGATGAAACCCAGTTCATCACGGGTCTTAATATCTACACGGGTATGGAAGGCACCATCGCGTACCCGCTTCATGCCGAATACCAGACTGTTGAGCGGGCGCAGCAGGCGCTTGCCGACCAGGGTGATAATGATCCAGGAGCAGACAATGCTCGCCAGTGCCGAGACAACTGCAACCTGGAGAATCACCCAGCCCCGGCTCTGGATCTGCTTCAGCGACACTCTGCTGACCATCGTGAAGCCAACCTTGTCAGAACGCTGCTTCGTATACAAATACGATATCCCGTTCTCGCTGCGGATCACGCTCCCCGAATGGTTAAGCTCAGGCAGCTGTCCCGCTTCAGCATCCTCCACCATCGTGTAGAGCAGCTGGCCGCCAGGGTCAAACAGATAAGCATTCGAATCGCCTTGCGACCTGAGATCCTTCAGGTAGGACTCGAACAGGGAGGAATTAAACAAGATCAGCATAATTCCGTAGGTCTCCAGATCAATGGAGCGCATCAGCCTTCCTGCGAGAATGCCGTTCACCTCCTCCGGGTTCCCGTAGCTCCCCTTGTCAATCGGCATCCATACATATTCCCCGCCTGTGCCCTCCAGCTTATATATGGCATCATTAAGGAACGAAGGGTCCAGCCGGTGAAACGAACTGGCCATTGTACCCAGATTGATGACATTCCCCTTCAAATCATAAATCCGGATCCCCATAACTTCAGGCGCATCAAGCCGTACCTGGCGCAGCTCATCGTCAAGCATCTCTTCCAGCTTCATCCGTGCGTAGGAGGAGGCATTCGGCTCCTGCCCGCTGATCGCCAGCTCGACCGCCGGGTTAAGCGTAATATAATCCGTAATGCGGTACATGTCGTTGACCCTGGAATCCAGCCTGGCAAGCACCTGCTCGGTTGTCATGCTGTACTGGCGCCCGATCTCCTTATTGAACAGTGAGAGATGCACCTGATAGGTTGCGAAGCCTGCCAGACTGAAGATAATCAGGTTAGCGGCAGCTAGGGTCAGTACCAGCTTGGTGCTGAAGCTGAACCGCTTGCGGTCATAGGTTCGCTGAGTAAGCGACATAAGGAAACCAGCCCTTTCCATGCGTTGTCTGGTCCTAATTTTCTCACACCTGATCCGTCATGAAAACGCTTAAATACATCACTAATTCTGCAATAAACATCAAAAATCCGGCATCCTGGCCGGTTGGTCAACTGGCAGCAGCAAGTCCCGTCCAGCTCCTATGCACTCTAGCGATATAAAATAAAAAAAGAATCCCTGAACTGCATCAAAAGCAGGGGATTCTTTCATCGTTGTATCGGCCCCCAGGCCACTAACTCGCTAGTTCCAACCGTTAGCAGACATGGTTTGGTGGAGGGGCCGCATCTGGTGGTGGCGGGAGGAAATAAGAGATATCGTACATACCAGCTACATGCAGGCAGTTCTTAACGGAACTGAGAAACGCTATCCATTGAATTAGTGTCATGTATAAATTGTTACGGAACTCAGAGGCTTTAATGTCCTCTTATCATTAAAGATCCTCTAGAAATTGATCGAATAACAGCGCTGAGTTCCGTCCCTCGTATTTAAGGAGTTTTCTCACGAATGCTCACTCATTCGCAGGATTTCACGTTTTGGAGTGGTTAGATGGTTGGACGTGAGGGGGGCAATTGACCCATGGATCGGTTTGCGGACATGCAGGAACAGAGGCAGCGATTTACGTGCCCTTTGAAAACGCTATCCTGCACAACCCCACATGGCCCATGGAGGTTCACCCTCCCATATCTCGACGGGTCTATGCCCTCACATTCCTTCGTTATACCTGTCCATGGCGTGGAGACCGATCTCGTTTAGATAACGGGTCTATGCCCTTCCGAAACTCATACTCGGTTCTCTTGTGCGTGTTATGCCGAAAATCCCGCGAATGAGTCAATCCTCGTAAGCGAAACTTGGAGGTTAGTAGTGGGTTGCGGTCTTTAAGCGGCTACAAGGTCTGCGCATTCACGGTAGGACTCCCCCCGTTGCGCCATACCAACGAGAATGCGTGCCAGTTTGCCGATTAGTTTGAAAAGTGAGGCTTGCTTCTTCATTCCCCTTGCCCGGTTATTCGCATGCCACTGCTTGAAGTCAGGATGCCGCTGAACCAAACTCAACATGCCCCAGTATAGATGTTTACGCAAAGTGCTGTCTCCGCGTTTGGAGACCTTGACCTGCCCCTTGAACTTGCCAGATGTTCGCTCAGCCAGATTGAGACCGGCGCGTCGCAGTATTTGCTGACCGTGAGCGTAATGACGCAAATCGCCCGTACCACTCAAAATGGCGGCCAAGGCAATGGTGCCAAGCCCTTGGATGCTCCGCAGTTGCTCTATTAAGGGGATGTCTGCCAGTAATAACTCAAGTGCCTGTTCTATGTCATCGAGCATGGCAGCCGTATGCTCATAGGCAGCAAGCAGACGGTCAATGTCATCTCTGGCTTCCTGCAGGGCTTGTCTATCTCCAATGCTGCGCGTTGCAGCCGCCAGAAGCTCTGCTGCCTTGGCTCTACCGCTGACACCGGAGGCACGCTTCATGCCTTGATCTCGCCACTGGGCGATGACAGCATCGACATCCAGCCCTTCAAGGTCGCTCGGCAAAGGGAAAGCCTTAAGTGATGCCAGTGAACGGAGAGTCGCCCAATTCGGGAAAACCTGACGGAATTCCGGAAAGTAAAGGTCAATCCAGCGAATGATGCGATTGGCAAAACAGGCAGACTGCTTTACCCAAAATTCTCTGTCACTCATAAGTGTCTTTAACCGCCTGAACACAGCTGCATGGGGTGAATATTCGGTGTAATAGCCTCTGCTGACTACATCCGCGATGACTAGGGCGTCCTTAGGGTCATTCTTGGACGGACTATTGTCCCGATTTTCCTTATTGCGATGCGTCGTGACCGGGTTAACCAGCACGACCTCAATCCCTTGCTGAAGAAGCCAGTTTGCAAGATTGAACCAGTAATGTCCTGTTGGCTCCAGTCCTACAAGCAAAGAGGTGAGACTGTGCTTCGCTTGCGCTTTCTTGATCCAATCGAGGAGCCTCTCAAAGCCTTCTAGTGAATTGGTGAAAGACAGGTGTTTCGAAGTGAGCGAACGTCCACGGAAATCCGTGATCTGCGCGGCGTGCGCATCCTTGGCGATGTCGATTCCCACAACAACATGCTGCATGGTAATTCGTTCAATACGTTGATTTGTTGCGTTTCTTACAGTAGACTTCATAGTAAGCGCCTCCTGATGGGTTATTAGGGCTTCCGATTTCCCCTACCCCCATCATACGAGGCGCCCCTTTTTTTGTCTAAGACGGAATCTTAGCGCAGACAGGAATGTT
>NZ_QKRB01000042.1 GCF_003233845.1 Paenibacillus sambharensis | reverse complement strand
GGCTTTTTGCGGTGGGTTCGACCCCGTAAATAAAACTGCTCGGACAACCTTGAAGCACAGGCTATCGGACTGCGAGTCCGGATAAAAAATCTTCGTTTGTTTCGGTTGTCTTTCCGGTTCAATACTCATGTCGGAGGGATTGTTACAATGTTGGAAGCCATTCTTGAGCGCTGTGCAGGCCTCGACGTACACCAGGAAACCGTTGTGGCCTGCGTTCTTACCGGGCAGCTGGACCGTGCTCCAAAATCAGAGATTCGCACCTTTGGTACCATGACGAACGAGCTCATGGAACTGGGCGAATGGTTAGTGGAGCAAGGTTGCACTCACGTCGCCATGGAAAGTACGGGCGTTTATTGGAAGTCTGTTTGGAACGTGCTTGAAGCCTTTGAATTAGACCTCCTGCTAGCCAATGCTCATCACGTCAAGAATCTTCCCGGACGCAAGACCGACATGAAAGACGCGGAGTGGATCGCCAAATTGCTGCGTTGCGGGCTTATTGAAGGAAGCTTTGTGCCTTCGGAGGACATCCGAGATCTTCGAGATCTGACCCGTTATCGCAAAAAGTTGGTGTATGACGCTACCTCGGAGAAGAATCGCATCCATAAGTCCCTGCAGGATGCGAACATCAAGTTAACTACCCACATGTCCGACATCTTCGGAACATCAGGACGCCTGCTGCTCCAGAAGATCGTAGATGGTGAAGTCATCACAATGGAATTCCTTGAGACGCACATGAAGGGTGCGCTCAAGCACAAATCCCCCAAATTACTTCAATCGCTCAACGGTCGTCTTCGTAAGCATCATCGCGACATGATCCGATTCTCCTGGGATCACCTCGTGTACATTGAAAAGCAAATCCGACTCGTTGAGCAGGATATCCGAAACCGATTAGCCAGCAAACAAGAGGCCATAGATCTTCTCGTTACGATTCCTGGCATCAACGAGCAAGCAGCATCTGTCATTATCGCGGAAATCGGTACCGACATGACCGTTTTCAAGGATGATCACCATCTTGCCGCATGGGCAGGCGTTACGCCAGGCAACCACCAGAGCGCCGGTAAAAAAAAAGAACACGAGCGCGATCCGGAAATGCCCATCTAAAAGCAGTATTATGTGAATGTGCTTGGGCTGCTTCTATGACGCGAAACACAAGGCTCTCAGCAAGATATTGGAGTTGGGTTAAGCGGCTAGGCAAGAAGAAAGCCTTGGTCGCACTTGGACATACGCTGCTTCGCATCGTATACCACATGTTGCTTACCAAAAGCCCATACAAAGAGTTAGGCCCTGATTATCTTGAACGCTACAGACAAGAGCGCGAAAAACGTCGTGAAGCAGAACTCATTCGACAGCTACAGTCCAAAGGCTTCACAGTAACTCGCCCTGCCTAACCTTTCACCTCCACCACGGTCAAGGTCTGCCGAATCGGTAGTCCTGCTTCGGCGTGCGTAAAAATTCGTTTGAGCAAAGATTCATTTTCATAAAAAAAAACATATAAGATCTGAACCGTTTTCCATAGGCTTGTTGTATAATTATTGAAATTATACTAGCGCCAAGGTGGCCGGGCCCTACATGATCTATATCAAAAATATTATGCTGCAGCTGTTGTTTGCGTTAATGCCGTTCGTGCTGTTTACCATTTACTACAGAGATAAGGCGGTCAATTATTCCCGCTGTTTCATCACGCTCACGTCCTGTCTATGCCTGCTGCTGTCCATGACGTTTCCTTCTACGGTCGAAACCGGTTTCATCTTTGACATCCGTTATGTAATTATGTTCTTCGGCATTATGTTCGGGGGCATGCCAACGGGGATTGTCCTGCTTGCCGTATTTATTCTGTACCGTCTCTATCTCGGGGGTGACGGGATGCTGTCTGCCTATACGATACTGCTTGTAACCTTCCCGCTGTCCATCCTGCTCGTCAACCGCTATCATATGGCCAAGGAGCGCAAACAGCTGATTGTCGCGCTAGCCGGGCTAAGCTTCTCTGTTATCCCGCTGCTGATCCTCTTTATGATGGAAACGAATTATATGCTGAGCCACTTGAGCTTTCACATCATGGTTATGCCGGTTCAGAATTCGCTCGGGATCTGGCTCCTTATTTCCCTGTTTAAGAAGGCGGCAACCGATAAAGAACTGTTCATCAGTTATGTACATAATGAGCGGGTTCAGGCCATCAGCCATGTTGCAGCTTCTCTGGCTCATGAAGTCCGTAATCCGTTAACCTCCGTGATGGGCTTCCTGAAGCTGATCCGCAACCCCTCCCTGCCCAGGGAGAAGGTGGATCAGTATATCGATGTATGTACCGAGGAGCTGGTTCGGATGCAGACCATTCTCTCGGAGTACCTTGCTGTCTCCCGGCCGCTCGGCAAGCACAGGGAAGAGATCGACCTCTCCGAGCAGATACACGCGGTTGCCGATGTCATGACTCCCTATGCCAATATGAACAACGTAAAGCTCGTGGTTGACGACGGCAGCATGTCGGTGCGGGTAGAGTCGAACCGGGATGAGATGAAGCAGCTGCTCATCAACTTTATCAAGAATGCCATTGAGGCTTGTTCGAACCGCAGCGACGGGATGGTCGTCATCCGCCTGCTTGCCTCCAATCATGAAGCCGGCTTGCTGATCAAGGATAACGGAATCGGGATGAGCCCCGAGCAGATCGAACGGCTCGGCACAGTATACTTCTCCACCAAATCTACCGGGACGGGCCTTGGCTTGACCTTCTCTTACCAGCTGATCCGGTCGCTGGGCGGAAGAGTTACCGTACGGAGTGAACCAGAGAACGGCACGGAATTTATCATCCGGCTGCCGGTCTCCTCAGCCCGGTCATAACGGCTGTAAAGCTTCTCAACTTGAATAAGGGGGTTTATACATATATGGCAAAGCTTGTATTCTTCATCGGACCCGCTGGGGCGGGCAAAACAACACTTGCCAAATCACTGGCCGCATCAAGCGGCGCAGTGCTGCTGGATATGGATACCCTGCTGCAGCCGGCGGCACGCGCCGTTATGCTGGCGGCAGGACTGGACCCTGAAGACAGGGACTCTCCGGATTA
Source organism: Paenibacillus sambharensis (assembly GCF_003233845.1). Taxonomy (GTDB): domain Bacteria; phylum Bacillota; class Bacilli; order Paenibacillales; family Paenibacillaceae; genus Paenibacillus_I; species Paenibacillus_I sambharensis. Next base: position 186,053 of record NZ_QKRB01000042.1, on the reverse strand, counting down.
CAAACGGCTGTGCCGTGATCTTGGGTACCGGATCACGATGGATGCCGCACTCGAGAACCTGCAGCTTGGCAGCGAGGTTTACGTAATCGGACCGTTCACGAGGGAACTCTCAGAGCGGTATTGGCTGGAGCAGGAGCTGAAGGCCGCAGGACTTGAAGCCCAGCTGATTAACTGCAGAGCTGTTTACGTGTATTTGGAGGATGAGCAGCTGTACCGTTCAAGGATTGAACACCGCGGTCTTGCACTGGACAGATGGAAGCTGGACAATTGGGATCAATATTGTCAGACCCTCTCACCAAGGAAGGTGTCATGGAACCTGCCGGATGCCCATATTCTGCAGCTTGATAACGCAGGGCCATTGACCGAAGAGAAGCTGGACAGGCTGAGAGCGTTCATCAGATAAAAACACAAAGAGGGACGCCATGCTGCGTCTCTCTTTGTGTTAATAGCAAGCCCCGTCTTAGATGGAATCACCATAGTCTTCCGACACCGCCCTGCTGTCCGATCCGGAACCGAGCATCATCTCATTCAGCACCGCCTTCACTGTCGATACCGGGATGGCAAAGCCGATTCCCTGGGCGTCCGCACTAACCGCAGTATTAATGCCGATTACCTCGCCCTTCATGTTGAGCAGCGGTCCGCCGGAGTTGCCCGGGTTAATCGCCGTATCCGTCTGGAACAGATGCTCATAGCTGCGCGTCCCCTGCTCGTCTTCAATCTGGAAGGATCTCTCCTTCGCGCTTAATATCCCCGTGGTGACGGTATAATCAAGATCGTACGGGTTGCCGATCGCAATCAGCCAATCTCCTGGTGCCGTTGCATCCGAATCCCCCATGGATAGGACCGGGAATTGGGCCGTTCCTTCGATTTTCAACACGGCAAGATCAAGATCGTACCGGCTTCCCACAAGCTTGGCAGTGAACGGCTCTTCATAACCCTGCACTGTTACTTCAATCACATCCGCGCCATTCACAACATGCTCATTAGTCAAAATATAACCCGACTGGTCGAATATATAGCCTGTACCAATCCCGCTGTCCTGCAGCTCACCGGCCGGCTCTCCTTCTGACCATCCCTGCTGCCCCCTGCTGCCCAGACCTTGTGAACGGCTGGAATACCAATCGTTCTGCCAATAGGAGGAAGGCGACTGAGCCCGCATCTTCGTACCGATTCTGACGACTGCCGGACTTGCTGCCGACGCAATCTCGGCAACTGTCGGCGCATCGGACAGGCTGTAGGATACGGGCCGCACCTCGCCCGCTCCATTCATCGCGCTTGCGACGATGCCCGCGGTCTCGCCGGATAACCCGGTAAACCAATTCATTCTATCTGCAGTGTAGGCCAATCCCCCAACTGTCAAAGTCCCCGCCATGAATGCGGCAAACAGCTTGCTGGCCGTTCCTCTGCGGCTTCTGCCTTGCGGCCTGCCGCTGTTCCCAGTATCTAAGGATACTACCTCACCTTCAAGCACCACTCTCTCGCCGGCAACCGGGTATAAGGAATCACCATTCTGATCTAACTTATCATACTCATTCATCGTCTATTCCTCCATTTCTCTATATGTAAATCCATCAAACTCTCCTTCGCCTCTAATAGAATTGTAGATGGCTAACCTGAAGGCAGACTTAGACGAACCTTATACCAGCCTAAATGTTTCCTGAATATAAGCTGAAAATAACTGCCGCCTATGATAACTATCACATGGTAAACCGGTTAAGTATGCTAGAATCAGCAGCAATCAACCATACCATTACTGAACGGGAGCCGGGTCAACCGGCTGAGAGTACAGCTGCATGCGCTGTTGACCGTTAAACTTGATCTGGGTCATACCAGCGGAAGAAGAGGTAATTGGAGCTGACACGGCACTGCCGTGCATTTAACGCTTCTTTCTGCCCGCTTTCTGGCGCAGAGGGAAGCGTTTTTTGGTGCATGCAGGTTGGATGAAGCGTTATTAGGAGACGAAGGAGCGGATGTGAAGATGGAGGATGTATGGAAAGTAGGAAACCGCACCCTGCGAAGCAGGCTGCTGCTCGGAACCGGCAAGTTTCGCAGGGATTCGCTAATTCCAGAGGTGCTGCAGGCCTGCTCTGCCGAGGTGGTAACGGCTGCAGTAAGACGGCTGGATGTGATGGGCGGCAGCCAGGACGTGACAGCATGGATTCCCGAGCCTATTATTCTGATGCCAAATACATCGGGTGCGAGGAATGCCGAAGAAGCCGTGCGTATTGCAAGGCTTGGCCAGGCTGCGGGCATGGGCAGCTGGGTCAAGATTGAAGTGATCAGCGACAGCAAATACCTGCTTCCTGATAATTATGAGACACTGAAAGCGACAGAGCAGTTAGCCCGCGAAGGCTTCACTGTTCTGCCGTACATGAATCCCGACCTGCATGCTGCCAGGCAGCTGAGAGATGCGGGTGCTGCAGCCGTAATGCCGCTTGGTTCACCTATTGGCTCCAACCGCGGAATCAGGCTGAAGGAGCTGATTGGGATCATCATAGAGGAAATCATTGATATTCCTGTTATCGTGGATGCGGGAATCGGCAAACCTTCCGAGGCAGCTGAAGCTATGGAATTGGGTGCCGCTGCAGTACTTGTGAATACCGCGATTGCAACAGCCGGGGACCCGGTACGGATGGCGGAAGCATTCGCCAAGGCCGTTGAGGGAGGGCGCCTTGGCCATCTTGCGGGGACAGCGTTAAGCAGCAGGCTGGCTTCGGCTTCTTCACCGCTGACAGGGTTTCTTAGGGAGGAAGAAGGTTCTCATGAGCTATTATGAGCAGTTGACCGAGTCAAGGCAGCTTGATCTCAGCAGAGCATGGACCGCGTTCACCATTCAAGATGTCAGAGCGGTTCTCCGCAAATCGAAGCTGGACACGATGGATTATGCCGCGCTGCTCTCCCCTGCCGCCGGGCACATTCTGGAGGAGCTCGCCCAAGCGGCGCACGACCTCACTGTGCAGCATTTTGGCTACGCCATGCAGCTGTTCACGCCTCTGTATCTGGCAGATCATTGTGTGAACCACTGTGTATACTGCAGCTTCAGCGTCACCAATGAATTCCAGCGATCGAAGCTGTCTGCCGAACAGGCAGCTGCGGAAGCGCAGGCGATCAGCCAGACGGGAATCCGGCATCTGCTGCTGCTCACCGGCGAGTCTCCGCAGGCTACGCCGCTCCCCTATCTGGTGGACTGTGTTAAGGCTGTGAAGCCATACTGCAGCTCCATCGGGATAGAGGTTAACCCGATGGATACAGAGGCTTATGCGGAGCTGACAGCGGCAGGTGTAGACAGTCTGACCATCTTTCAAGAGGTTTACGATGAAGACGTGTATAAGAGCGTGCATCTGAAAGGGCCTAAACGCATGTTCAAGTACCGTCTGGACGCACCCGAGCGGGGATGCAGAGCAGGTATGCGCAGCGTAACGATCGGGGCTCTGCTCGGTCTTAACAGCTGGCGCGAAGAAGCATTCCACACGGGCATGCACGCCCGCTATCTGCAGCAGCGGTATCCGTCTACCGACATTGCCATAGCGGTTCCGCGGCTGCGACCGCATCTCGGCGGCTTTGCCCCTCGTGACCCGGTAAGAGACCGCGAGCTTGTCCAAGCTATGGCAGCATACCGCATCTTCCTGCCCCGCTGCGGGATTACGTTATCTACTAGGGAAAGAACAGCATTTCGCAATCGGCTGATTCCTTTGGGGGTTACCAAAATGTCGGCCGGCGCTTCGACCAGTGTCGGTGGTCATACGGGCTGCAATCCCGACCAGATCAGCCAATTTGAGATATCCGACGAACGAAGCGCCGCCGAGCTGTGTGAAGATTTAATCCAGCGTCATTACCAGCCCGTCATGCAGGATTGGCTTCAACTGCAGCCACCTAACTAATTATTCAGCATCTTGCCAGCATGGCCGGTCCGTCTGCGGAAGCAGCTGTACCGGCATATCTGGCAAAGATGCAAAAAAAGCCTGCGCCCCAGCGCAAGCTAATTACATTCTCCATGCGACGGCTGGCAGCTATTCATCCGTCTTCTCAAAATTCAGCCATTCCTTCAGCGTCATATCCCCTTCGCCCATTACCCGGACAACATCGATATTCCATCCGTTAAGAATGGCAGCGAGCTCCTTCTTGCTGCGGTAGATCCGTTTACAGGTCGTCTTGCCAAGCTCGATACACAGCTTCTCAATAATAACAGGCTCGCTGTCCGAAGGATGCAGTGTCGTGCCTTCAGCCTTCCATAGAAAGGCATCCGTCAGTTCACCGTCAACACAATCATCTTCGCCAAGCTCGGCAATCAGCCGGCGGATGTTCTGGCGTCCGGCAGGAATCATAACCTCTACCAAGGTAATGAAACCGTCCTCCCACACCTCTACCAGCTCCAGCTGCAGCTGTTCCTTCTCAGCCTTACGATAACGGCACCACTTCTCTTCAGCCGAGTAATTATACCAAGTGTCTTCATCCAGCTGCTGGAACGTCCCCCGCCTCGTCTGGCTGCGGTGCAAATATATTATGAATTCAGCTATCTTCTCCATCAGTTGCCTCCTGTTATGCAGCCCTTGCTCCAACCGCGGCCAGCTGGAGCGCCTTACCAGCTATATTACCATGTTTCGCAGCTGAACAAAACAAAGAGATCGCTTCAGCTATGGAAACTGAGTAAACACTATCAGCATTCCATAGACGCGATCTCTTCATCCATCGGCATGTCGGCCTATTCGATTTGGTTACGAGCTCCGGCTGGTATGCAGCGGCTTTAAATTCGCTTCTATCGCTTCCCGATGCGGTTCAAAATAAGGAGGCAGAGCCAAGCCCTCTCCCAAATGCTCGAAATCCTCATCCCCCTCAAACCCGGGACCGTCCGTTGCCAATTCAAACAAAATACCGTTAGGCTCCCGGAAATATAACGACCGGAAGTAATACCGCTCGACAAAGCCCGAGTTAGAGAGTCCGCTGCTTGTAATGTGGTCTACCCATTTGCGCAGTTCTTCTTCATTCTCGACACGGAAGGCAACATGATGCACACTTCCCCTGCCCGGACGCTCACGCGATAAATCTGCCCGCTCAACCAGATAGATCTCAGCTCCTGTACCGCCTTCCCCCGTTGTAAAAACGCGGATTGGAGGCTGGCCGGCCTCCCCTTCAAATGAAGGAAGCTCACGGTAGCCCATAATATCAGTCAGTGTCCGGGCTGTACGGTCTGGTCTGGATACGGTCAAGAAGACGGGGCCGAGGCCGAGAATGCCATGGCGGGTTGGTACGGGACTCTTCTCCCACGGCTGGCCCCCGGCAACACCCTCATTATGCTCATCCGATACAAGCATTAAGCGCTGCCCTTCGAAATCCCGGAAAGCCAATGTCCGCCGCCCGTTAATATTCGAAAAATCATCATGCGCAACACCGTGATCTTCTAACCGCTGCTTCCAGTAGTCCAGCGAGGAATTATCCCTCACTCGCAGCGAAGTGGTTGTAATGCTGTCTGTACCGGGAACGGTCTGGCCGGCACGCGGTATTTCGAAGAAGGTCAGATCCGTCCCCGGGTTGCCCCGTTCATCAGCGTAGAAGAGATGATAGACCGAAGTATCATCCTGATTCACGGTCTTCTTGACAAGTCTCATTCCAAGCGTTTGCGTGTAGAAGGTATAATTTTTCTCCGCGGAAGCCGTGATGGCTGAGACATGATGCTGGCCCTTCAGAGGTTTAAGCTCCATGTGCAAGCGCTCCTTCATATGAAATGATCTCCTTACTAGAATGCCCATTCTCCCTTAAGGAAGACCGCCTCTTCCCTGCCGTCAGCTGTTATGCCATAGATATCCATCTCACCGGATCCAATCATGAAATCAACGTGTGTGATGCTCGTATTCAAACCACGCTCGCGCAGCTGCTCCTGAGACAGACCTTTGCCGCCTTCCAGGCAGAAAGCGTACGCGCTGCCGAGTGCCAGATGGTTCGAGGCGTTCTCATCAAACAATGTATTGTAGTATAGAATATTCGATTCGGAGATCGGAGAACGGTGCGGCACAAGCGCAATTTCGCCAAGGCGGGCCGAGCCCTCGTCCATTGCCAGCAGTCCCTTCAACGTCTCCTCCCCCTGCTCAGCCGCAGCTTCAATCACACGGCCGTCCTTGAATGTCAGCGTAAACTTGTCAATCAGCGTTCCACCATAGCTGAGCGGCTTCGTGGAGGTTACCCTGCCGTTCACACCGCCAGCAGAAGGCGCTGTAAACACTTCTTCTGTCGGCATATTGGCCACGAACGCTGTTCCCTTCTCACTAACACTGTCCGCTGCTACCCAGATATGGCCTTCTGGAAGCTCAATGGTAAGGTCTGTTCCAGGCGCTATGTAATGTAATTTGCTGTACTTCTTCGTATTCAAATAATCGGACTTCGCATTCAGACTGCGGATATGCTCTTGCCAGGCTGCAACCGGGTCCTCTTGATCCACACGCACAGCCTTGAATATCGCTTCCCACATCCGGCTGATGCGATCCTGCTCCGGCACATCCGGGAACACCTTGGCCGCCCACGCAGCCGAAGGCGCAGCCGCTATGGACCAGCTGAATTTATCGGATTGAACATATTGACGGTACTTCGCCATGGCCTGGCCGTATGTCTTCTGATAATTCATGATCCGCTCCTGCGGCACGCCGGCAAGCAGATCGGGATCAGCCGATACGATGTGAAGAACGGCGGCATTATTTTCCACCAGTTCAAGCATTTCGCCCGCATACCACTTGGGCTCATCCAGGAAGGACTCATCAGCGGCCATATCGTAGCGAAGGCGGGATACCACATCATCCGACCAGTTTACCTTTACCAGATAAGCCCCTGCTTCATAGGCCTTCTTAACCGCCAGCCGAACCAGCTCGGCAGAATCCAGCGCAGCATTGATAACAAGCGTCTGGCCTGGCTGAATATTGATTCCCGTCTTCACGATCAGTTCAGCGTAACGGGCAAGTTTGGTTTGAAAGTCAGTCATGTCTTACAACTCCTCCATCTGCGTATACATCTTTATTTTTGTTATTATCTCATCATTTTATGGGAAAACAGACGCGAAAGCAAAATTTCGTGATCAGCCCCGCTTCAATACATTGAACAAACCAAATGCCATAATTCCTGCCGTACAAGCATAGAATGCATGGAGACAAGATACTTGGAGGATACGGATGATTGTTCAAAAGCTGTGGATTATGACCCTCGGAGGACTGCTGATTGCCCTAGCTATCAATCTGTTTATTCTGCCCTACCACATCACTGAAGGCGGCTTGATAGGCGTTGGACTGCTGCTGAAGTATCTGCTGCATGTGAACGCGGGATTGGCCATGCTCGTTATCAGCATTCCGATCTATGCAGTCGCATGGTGGTACCGCAGACGGCTGGTCATGTATAACATTATCAGCGCCTTGATCACCGCCCTGCTCATCGATGCTGTACATCTGATTCCTTACAAGCTCCCCCTGCATCCGCTTGCCAGTGCAATCATCGGCGGTATAATGATCGGCACGGGAGTCGGCGTTATGCTCAGACACAGCATCACGACGGACGGCATCGACCTGATCGCCCACCTGGTAAGCCGCTTTGTCCGCATCAACGTTGGCATTGTCATATTCTTCCTCGATGTGCTGATTATCGGTGCGGGCTACTTCATTATGACCGAAAAACAATTCCTGTTATCCCTGATTACGATTACTGGCGTAGGTTTCATTACCCTTCTGCTCACCCATAATCATTCCCAGCACTCTAACCCTGTCGCCGACTAAATTGTACATCCTTGTGACAGCCGTTGACGCTCCTTGTTCTATCCGATATGATGAAAAATAACTGATTGGGCGAGGGAGTTCGCCTTTATCCGCCTTCGTGCTAATGACTCCTACCAGCCAGCCCGGTGCTGAGCAGGTAGGAGTCTATTTATTATGAAGCGTTCGGTTGTTGTCATAAAGGGAGAGATAGTGTATGGGGAATTACTTGAAGGCAGGGAAGATGAAGCTGCAGCAGGCAGCTGAGAAGCGAATACATATTGCGCTGTTTGGGGCTTTGCTGAAGTGGAGCCTGATCGGGGGTATGGTCGGAATCCTGACCGGCTCAGCGTCAGCGCTGTTCCTGTCCAGCCTGGATCTGGTTACGAGCACACGAACGGCCAATCCGTGGCTGTTATGGCTGCTTCCGCTTGGAGGAGCAGTAATCAGCTACCTCTATATGCAATACGGGAAGGATTCAGCACAAGGCAATAATCTTATCCTTAGTCAGATTCATGGCACCAGCGGAACCATTCCCTTGCGCATGGCGCCTCTGGTACTGCTCGGTACGCTTACCACCCATCTGTTCGGCGGATCCGCCGGACGCGAGGGCACCGCAGTCCAGATGGGCGGCAGCTTGGCCGACTGGTTCGGACGGCTGCTGAAGCTGACTCCGCTCGACCGGAAAATCATCCTGATGTGCGGCATCAGCGGCGGATTCGGCTCCATCTTCGGAACACCGCTGGCCGGAACGCTCTTTGCCTTAGAGGTGCTTGCATTCGGCCTTGTCAGCTATGAGGCTGTCCTTCCCTGCTTTGCCGCCAGCTTCGTGGGCCATCTGGTTACCTCCTCCTGGGGGATATACCATATTCATTATACAATCGGAGAAATTCCACCCATGAGCCCGCTGCTCATAGGCAAGGTAGTCATCGCTTCCATTCTGTTCGGATTGGCCGGACTGCTGTTCAGCCAGCTTACCCACGCTCTTAAGAAACTGTATGCCAAGTGGTTCAAGAACCCGGTTATCAAGAGCTTCGCAGGCGGGCTAATCGTCATCTCGCTTGTCTACCTGACCGGGAGCAGGGATTATCTCGGACTTGGTATTCCGCTGATTCAGCAATCCTTCGAGGAATCCATGTCCCCTCTTGTTTTCCTGCTGAAGACCTTATTTACATCCGTTACGCTTGGAGCGGGCTTCCAAGGGGGCGAAGTCACACCGCTGTTCGTCATCGGCTCCACGCTTGGCAGCGCACTGGCTGACATCCTCGCCGTTCCGGTGCCTTTTCTTGCGGCGCTTGGATTCGTAGCTGTATTCTGCGGCGCGGCTAACACACCGATTGCGTGCTTTATTATGGGGATCGAGCTGTTCGGCTCCGAGGGCGCGGTCTATCTGTTCATCGCATGCATCATCAGCTACCTGTTCTCCGGCCACACCGGCATCTATACCGCGCAGCGAATCGGCACGGCCAAATCCAGATTCTTCATCCCCGACCAGAATGCCAGTCTCGGCTCCCTCCGCTTGCCGAAGGAGCACGCTGACAAGCAGCCTTGAGCTTATTAGGAATTAGTGCAGCGCAAGAAGCGGTATAGGACAGGCAGACAGCCCGAACTATACCGCTTCTTGCGCCACTATACCGCCTGACGTCACTAATATTCTCAGCTGCCTTCCTGCTCAAACCGTTTCAAGGTCATATAAATATGATCGACTGAGCCCATGGCGTAAAGCCTGTCCGCCGGCCTGCTGTTTTCCAGCATGACCAGACACGGGACACTGGCGATTTGCCAGCGCTCACGCAGGACAGGGGCAAAGGCAATTCCAATTTTCCTCACTGGCAGCTGTAGGCCGCTTGCCACGGCGACCTGCACCATTTTTTCCGCTACACGGCAGGTGCCGCACAGCTCGCTGATAAACAGCACGGCTTGCTTGCGATAACGCCCAATATAAGGAATATCAGACTCAAGCAGCTCTGCCTCCTTCAATTCTTCCAAAGCTTCTAGCTGCCCGCCGGCTCGACTGCCTGTCATCTGAAACACCTTCCTCTCTGTTGTTTGTCATGTGTGTACCCATAGCCCTTGGAACCAACGAATGGGAACAACGCCGAATGACGGACATGAGTTATGATTGTACAATTATGTGCCCTTCCCTGGTAAGTGCCTCAGTTGCCTCCGCTAGCTGGTCAGCTTTTACGAGCAGGTAATCGGTGTCAAAGGTCGATACGGCAAAGATGCTGATCTTCTGCTCAGCTAGCGGCTTGGCAAGCCTGTACAGGATTCCTGTTAGACTAAAATCGAGCGGTCCTTCAACTTTAATAGCTTTCCAGTCCCTCTCAACCGGTTCCGGGCAGCTTGCCGGCAGAAGCTCCTCTACGCATACAATTGACAGCTCGTCGGAGGTATACGTAATGGACAGCAGTTCTCCCTGCCGGGGCTTCACCCAGCCTGGAATAGCGGAGCTGGGGTCAAACCTGATAATGGTGTAGTTATGATTTAATATTGACAGCTTCAACTAGCGCACCCCCGGTTCCTTCCATTCCTCAATGAACGAAGGGATTTTCATCATTCTGGTCAGCCTTACTGCCACGATCTGATCAACATGAAGCTGCTCAAGATACTCCGGCTGCTTGATATTGAGGCTGTACTCCTTCCCGCTTGCCAGGAGGAACGTCACATAGCTTCCGTCTATTTCCTTAACCCTGGCCTTCACCGCTCTATACTCCTTAAGAAACAGGTCCGCCGCAGTCAGGGTTAGTGTCACACACAGGAATAGACTAATCACGTAAAATAAAACCACTAACACAAGCGGCCCGTCAACCATTACCTGTACAATTAGCTGAAAAGAACATATGAAGAGAGAAATAATACATGTCACCAGTGTATAAGTCAGTTTCTTGCGAGGCCTCAGATCCATGTATAAGCCCTGCCCCTTCACGCTGACCTGTTTGTCGAGCATCTTCATAATTGGCGTGATCCGCATCTCCCGGCTGCCATAATGCTCGATTGGCTTGCCGACTCGTTCATCATACCGAAATACTTTCATCTGCATCCTGCCTTTATCTATGTATATATGGCGTATGGGAGCGTGCTGACCGCTTCAGCCAGCTGAATATGCGCCACCCTATGCCCACTCTTCCTTCAGCATTCCGTAAACCACATGATCGACATAGTGATCGTACAGCCACTCCGCCTGTCTGACAATGCCTTCCTGAACAAATCCAAGCCGCTCGGGTATTGCTCTGCTCTTCGTATTCTGAACGGCTGCCCGGATTTCAACCCGGTTCAGCAGCAGCTCGTGGAATATATAATCGATTAATGTCCGGCAGGCAGCTGTCATGGTTCCTCTGCCCTCAAAGTCCTCACTCAGCCAGTAGCCGATCGTCGTCTTACGGTTGGACCAGTCTATGTTATTAAGCGAAACGCAGCCCGCCAGCCTTCCTTGATGGAATATTCCCAGATACAAGCCATTGTTCTCGGCAAAGGCCTTCAGAGACATGCGGATGAATTCCCTGCACTGTTCCACAGATACCGTATTATCCAGCCAAGGCAGCCACTCTCTTAAACGGCCCCTGTTGGAATCCACTAACAGGAACATCTCTTCAGCATGTCTGTTCTCCAGCAGCCTAAGCTCCAGAAGATCATTTATTTTACAGCTCAGCATCCAATCCCCTCGCTTCTCCGCTTAATTTCTCCATAATCCAATATATGATCGTTGTCCGTCAAGTCTATTCATCAAAAGGCTACGTCTTATAGACGAGCATAACCCCCGCTTGGTTCCATGCCAGCCATGCTGTTATGAGAGAGCACAGCCTCTGACCGGAAGGTTTCACCGCAACCTTTTCCCATCCCACCCCGTCTATGAAGCCAACTACAATCGTTGGGAGATGATATACATGTTAAACAAGAACAAATGGCTGTTCGCAATCACAGCTGCAAGTGTCCTGTCTGCTACCCCGGCTTTAAGCGCCCAAGACTTGACTAAGCGAGTCAACGGACTGCTGCGCGGGGATGTCCTCGTCACGATCGACGGAGCCGATACTTCCCTCCATCCCGTATTAATAGATGGCAAAGCTTATCTGCCTGTCAGGGAAACAGCTTCTACAATGGGTTATAAAGTCCGCTGGAACGGGAGTGAGATTGAGTTGAACAAACAGAAGAATGAAGCAGAAGACATGCTGCAGATGAATGGCATAATCGTAAAGGCTGAGAGTGAAGACTCGTCGGTACGGATCGAGGTAATGGGCCACGGTCAGAATAACTGGATGATCCTTACCGCTGACAAGAACACCCTGCTCACTGATTCCGAAGGTAATCAGACAGACCTCAGCAGCCTGAAAGAAGGGATGCAGATTACTGCTGAATACGGGCCTGTCATCGCGATGAGCTACCCTGGACAATCACATGCCGCCGCCATTAAGACCGGAGCACAGCGGCTCGTGCAGGAGAGTGTCGTTTCTTCTGCCAGCAACGAGGCGGCTAACGGGTGGCAGATTCTGTTGTCACATAACGGCGCCGCTGCTCAGCCAAGTCTGGTGCTTAATGCCGGTAAAGAAACAATGCTGGTTGACCGTACGGGCCAAGCTGTTCCTTGGCATCAGTTGAAGCCGGGCACCAAGGTTCGTGCCTACTATGGTCCGGCCATGACGAAGAGCATCCCGCCTCAGAGCCCGGCTCACCTGGTTATAGTGCTGGACGAGGTGCTTAATCAAAGAGCCGAAGCAGAGTAGGAACTGATTGGTCTTTACATCCGCATGTAATGATTCGTATTCCCAGCCGGGCAGGAGGCTATAAAACGATTTCCGTCGGGGCAACCTAATGCTGGTGTCTACAGACCATTAGGAGGCGATCGTCATGCAGAGCATCGAGCTGAGACCGGATATGAAGACATCAGGCGGCGAAATGAGCGATATCATGATTGGCGGACGTTATGCGGGCAGTCTGACACTGTTGTACCGTGAAGGCGACCGTGTTGCAGGTTCTATTCAGCTGGAGCAGGAATCTTTGAAGAAGTCCGATAAGGACAGCCTAATGGACTATCTGCAGCAGTATATCCAATCCTTTATTCATGCCATAGGTGCACGAGAATGTGACGTCATTGTGACCTACAGCAGCTATGATAAGGTTGTCACCACCGCACCGGAGACCGATTTTGCCTTCGATGCGGAAGAGCAGGAAGAACAAATTCAGGTAATAGATGTCGTTGATGATGAAGCCGGGGATGAGCTCTGGACAGAGGCTGAAGCGGAATATGACCTGGTCGTAGTGCGGGAGAACAATCATGAAGTGGAATACCATGTTTATGATACTGACGGAAACTGGGCGGCCGAAGCCTTCATTAGACCTGGTCTTGATGTCAGCGGCCGGATTCGCTGGGTTTATCAGCCGGATGATGAAGAGATTGAACTGATCACCGAGCTGCTCATCTCCGACTTTGATGATAATGCCGTTGATTCCTTCTCCTTCGAGCATTACTTCGAAGATCAACTTATCGATATCTTCGAACTGACCCATGAGGAGCTTCTTGAGACACCTGTGGAAATGATCGGTGACGATGCCGAGGAAGATTATAGCGTTATCCTTGCCCGCGATGATGGCGACATCCTCACTTATGAAATTTACAGACAAAGCGCAGGCGGCCTGCCAATTGGTACAGCAACGGTTGATATCGAACGCCGAATGCTTACCGGTTATATTGATTTCCAGGATAGCCGGACAATTGAGGATGCCGAATTGATCGCCTCCCTGCTGATGCGCGAGCTGGATAAGGAAAAGGATTACGACGGTCTTAATCTTTCCCTTATGTACAGGAATGAGCGGGTCGACGAGATCATTTTTGAGAATGAAACGGTTCACTAAGCTCTTCTCATACACGAATAGGGAGGCTGAATGATTATGGAGATAAAAGAAGCGGTCAAAGGCTCTAACAACGGCCCGAGAGCCCGCCAAGCGCAGGCGAAAGTCGTTGCAAAAATGAAGGCTGATGAGAAGCTGAAGGATCCGGAGCAGGCTGCCAAACAGGATGGCTATCCGGGCTCATGCCAATTCTGACCAAACTAAGGCAGCGGACAAATTAAAGACGGCAGACCTTATCCTATTTGTAAAGGGTAGCAGGTCTGCCGTTTTGAATTAACTTGTCACATAGGCCGCCAACAGCTTGGCGGTATTCACAACAGCGTCCAGGTGGGTTCGCTCCATACTGTGTGATGCATGGACACCCGGACCCAGCAGGGCCGCACGTATGCTGCTCCCCCCGCTTAAGGCTGCCGATGCGTCGGAGCTGTAACGAGGATATATGTCTACAGCGTAAGGGATCTGTTCCTGCTTCGCAAGCTCAATCAGCCTGCCGGTCATCTCGTAGTCATAAGGCCCTGAAGAGTCCTTGGCACAGATGGAGACATCCTTCTCAGTTGTCGACAAGTCATCGCCAATCGCACCCATGTCAACAGCAATGAATTCGGTAATATCAGCCGGAATACTTGCACTGCCGTGACCTACCTCTTCATAGGTCGAGAACAGGAATCTAATGGTCCGCTGAGGCTTAAAACCAGCGCGTTTGATCCATTCCAGCAATCCAAACAGGGCTGCAACACTTGCTTTGTCATCCAGATGCCGGGATTTAATCAGTCCATTATCCAGCACTCTTGTTCTCGGATCCCAGGAGATGAAATCGCCAGGAGAAATACCAAGCTGTTCAGTTTCCTCCTTGCTCGTAACCCATTCATCAAGCCTGATTTCCATATTCTCTTCCTTGCGTTCCAGGTCCCTTGCATCCGTGTACACGTGAACAGAGGGCTTCGTAGTCAGAACCGTTCCCTCATATGTTCTGCCGCTGCGGGTATGGATAAGGCAGTATTCATTCTCAACAGACTGCATACTATATCCGCCAACCGGGGTAAACCGAAGCGTACCATTAGCTTTAACCGCCCTTACCATGGCACCAAGCGTGTCCACGTGAGCTGTAATACCAAGTGCTCCCTTATGGTCCAGGCCTTCACCCGGTATCGTGATGATACCGTTTCCCTTGGGGGTGAATTCCATAGCATAGCCCAGTTTCTCAGCTTCCTTCTCCAGCAGCTTCATAATCTGCTTACAGAAACCGGTAGGGCTGGGCGTCCTCAGCAGCTTCTGCAGAATTTCCAGCGTGTACGTGGCATTAATATCGTGATTTATGGATGATAATGTCATCGGTTAGCCTCCAGCATGTCTTTTTTATCCATTATGACACGGACGGCAGCAGGCTGCAAAACGTAGTTGGTAATAAATTGTAAACCTTGTATATTTAGTGGAATAAGAGCGGGTTCATGGGGTACGCTAACTGTAAGAAAAACCAACGGAGGACAAGTCTCGAATGAAGAGAACAGCTAATGATGAAAAAGACGTCGCCTGTTGAAGCATTGCTGTGGTCTATTGCCCTTCCAGGTTTTGGTCAGCTGCTTAACAAGCAGTATCTCAAGGGAATAACCCTCATTATCCTGGAATTCGTCATCAATTTGGGGTCAAATCTCAACACTATTATCATGGACAGCTTTCAAGGCGACACGCTTGCTGCTGTCAGGCACACCAATTACCAATGGCTCTTGTTCTACCCATGTGTCTATATGTTCGGGATCTGGGACGGGTTTAAGGATGCCGGAGGAGGAAGAAGCTCCCCCTATTCCACCTTTCCTTTTGTATTCTGTGCCTTCTTCGGTACGACTGGCATGTTCTATTCAGACCGTTTCCGGTTTATGGATATTCTTCCGGGACCTGTCTGGCTGCCGATGGCCGCTGCTTTCTTGGGGGTTGGCTTCGGCTTCCTGCTGAAGGCAGCGCTTGACAGAAGACTCATTCCGAGACCTGATACAGCTGAACGCCCGCCTTCATGATTTTACTATGGAGGAGGGCGTTTCGTATTACATATGGGGCGACTTTAGGAAAGAAAATTGCGTTTATCTTACATAGGCTCAATTCGGCTGCATATCCGTTTTAGCAGATTCTCGTCGTGGCTGATTACGAGCAGGCCAAGGCTTCTCTCCTGCGCAAGCTCAAGCATGGCATGCCATATCTGAGCTTGCGTTACGGCATCAAGCATTGCTGTCATCTCATCCGCTATAAGATAGGCGGTTTCAGGACCTAGAGCTCTGGCTATACAGCAGCGCTGCAGTTCACCTCCCGAGAGCTCCGCAGGTACACGGTCCAGCCACGCCTCGTTAATACCCAGCCTGTGCATGGTCGGCTGATCAGCCTGCCATCCTTCCTGAATGGTGCTGCGCATCGTCCACTTGGGATTAACCGCTTGCTCGGGGTGCTGGAAGACCATCTGAATCGGGTGGTATCCGCGTGCTGCCCGAACAGCTTTCCCAGCCAGAGTAACGGTTCCTTCATGAGGCTGCAGATAACCGGCCAGAATGCGGCCCAGTGTTGTTTTGCCGCAACCGCTGGGCCCCTGCAGACCGACAACCTCTCCCCGTCTGACCGTTATCTCCCGTCTGCGCAGCAGCCATGGCCCGTCTTGCGCATAACGATAAGACAAGCCTTTTCCTTCAAGAGGCATGGCATCTCACCCATCCCCTCTCACCCTCCCGCATACCGGGCTGTTCTTCCCGGCATATGGCTGCTGCCAGCTCGCAGCATGACGCAAATGGGCACCCGGGACCTTCCCGGCTGCTAACCGCACGCCAATCGGACTGCGGAACGTAGAAGCCATTGGCCGGAAGGGAATTCCAGAGCGCCCTGCTATAAGGATGCTGCAGCCTCTCGCCCTTATCGCTGAAATGGGAGGCCGGCAGCCACTCTACTGTCATGCCGGCATTCATGACCGCTATCCGGTCCGCTCCCGCGACCGCTGCCTCCAAGTCATGCGTGATCAGCAGCACGGCGTGTCCTTGATCAGCTAGTTCCCGAAACCACTTCATGGTCTCAGCTGCGTCTTCCGCCTGCATGCCAGGCGTCGGCTCATCGGCGATGATCATGCAGGCACCGCTAACAAATGCAGACGCAGCCATAATTCGTCTTGCCATGCCGCCCGACAGCTGGTGGGGATACATTTGCTCCACCTCGTTATCCAGCCTGTATCGGCGGAAGGCTGCCCGCTGCAGCTTCCGGGGATCACCGCCGCGGGCAGCCAAGCAGACCTGGGCTCCAGACCTCATCAGAGGGTCCAGATAGGTAACCGACTGCGGGACCAGCATGATATCTTTTCCTCTAAGCTTTGCCTGTCTGGCTGCTGTTAACTTCTCCCCTTTGTAAAGGATGCTCCCCCCTAAGCTGGCGTTCGCTGGAAGAATGCCGAGTATGGCATGGGCAAGCAGACTTTTCCCGGACCCGCTCGCGCCAACAAGGGCTGTAATCTCTCCCGCTTGAAGCGCAAGATCAAGCTGCCTAACCGGCATGATGATCTCTCTGCGCAGCCAGCCAGCATACCGGGCAAATGATATGGATAAATTCTCGACCTGCAGTAAACTCATTCCCTTCCCCCCATGAGAATCATCTGCTTATTCCGCTGCTAGAGCCGTTCATATTGCTGTGAGTCAAGCAGCCTCTTCGTATGGCTTCCAATAACATCGAAGGCACGGACAGCTGCCAGAAGGGCAGCGCCGGGCAGTACTGCAAGCCACCACATGCCAGACGACAGATAACGCATAGACTCGGACAGGATAATACCGATAGCCGGCTGATGCGGCGGCAGGCCTAGCCCGATGAAGGTTACGGCCGCTTCATGCAGAATGGCATGCGGAAATAACAGGATGAGGCCAACTGTTAGCTGAGGCAGCAGATGCGGAAGCATATGCCGCCTCGCAATCCAGAACAGGGAGCGCCCGAGACGGCGGGAGACCTGCACATACTGGGCAGCCATCAGCTGCATGGCCTCGGCGCGAATCAGCCTTGCCAGCGCCGGCCAGTGGGTCAGCGCAATGCCGATCACGATCCCCTTCATCCCTCCGCCGCACACGAAGGCGACCAGGATAAGGGCAACCAGATGCGGAACACTTAAGAACAGATCAGTGAGCCATGTAATGATACGATCCGCCTGGCGCCCGAAGAGCGCCGAAGCTATTCCCAGGACAGCAGCTATCATGGCACTGCATACAGCTCCTGCCAGACCGGTTTGGATACTAAGCAGCAGTCCCTTCATCACCCGGACGAACATATCCCTCCCCAGCCAATCCGTTCCGAAGAGATGCTGAAATGACGGAGGGAGGTTGCGCTGATCAAGCTGAACCGACAAGGCATCCGGGTTCGTCAGCCACCCTGCCATGATCAGCATCATAAGAAGAGCAGCAGCAGTCAGCAAAATCAGCAGGCTGCGCCGTTTGTAGTCAATTGGATACACGGCTGACCGGGTCTGAAGCCGGGCCACGGAGTCAAACATTACGCGAGTCATTCTCATGCCCCCTTATTCTGGGATCAACCAGCCGGTACAGCACATCAGCCGCTGTATTGCCCGTAAAGACGAACAGGGTGCTGAACAGCACAAGACCCATCAGCAGAGGAACATCCCCGCGCAGTCCCGCCTCGACAGTCGCATGGCCTAATCCAGGGTAGGTGAATACCTGCTCAGCCAAAACCGCACCGCCGAACAGTTCACTGAAGGATGCCAGCTGCAGGGTCATTGCCGGCAGCGCGATATTGCGCAGCCCATGGTTACGGTAAAGCTGCCAGCCTCGTTCACCCTTCGCCCGTGCGTATAGAACAAAATCACTGTCCAGGATATCAATCAGCTTCTGGCGGGTATGCAGCGCAACCGCTGAGATCCCGGCAATACTTAGTGCTGCTGCCGGCAGCACCATATGCCTTATACGGTCAGCGATTGTAACCTGCTCCGCCGCCACGCCGGCGGGAACGCCAAGTCCAGCAGGAAGCCAGCCCAACCAGACTGCGAAGACCATCAGCAGCAGCATCCCAATCCAGAATGAAGGTGTTGAAGCAATGGTGTAGCACACCCACTGAATAACCCTGTCCAGCCAGCCTCCCCTGTTCATGGCGGCTGCACTGCCGGCTGCGAAGCCAATAAGCCCTGACAGCAGCCATGCAGCCGCCATTAACGAGAGGGAGTACCAGAATCGTTCGGCGATTACGCCCGCAACCGGTTCCCTATAAATCATGGAGCTGCCGAAGTCACCTTGAATCATCGAGCTAACCCATTTAAGAAACCGTTCCAGGGGCGGCTGGTCAAGCCCCCAATAGACAGCTATATCCAGCCGCTGCTCAGCTCCCACTGTCATCATATCCGCGCCTATGTAAGCTCGAACAGGATCAACGGGGGAGAAGCTGATAAGGACAAAGGTAATGATGCTGACAGCCGCCAGCAGGGCTGCAAGACGAACCGACTTTCCGAATGCAAACTTCAGCCATCCGGGCACAACAATTCCCCCCTCTCCCCTATTGCTTCCACTGCCATTCCGCGATATTGTCGGTTATCGGCCAACCGTGTCCATGCGGCTGGATTCGCTGCCTGCCTATATCGAGCCCCTCACGAACAAGGTAGAGATGATCAATATTGACCAGCCAGGCCCACGGTGCATCACCGGCCGCAGACATTCCGTTCTGCCCGTCCCACTGCGCATTCTTCCAGTACACGAGAGCCTCCTCCTCAGTTAAGGCATGCATCGCTTTATCCAGCCACCGGTCGACTGCCGGATTGCTGTAATAACCCGGGTTATAATACTCGACTCCTTTATAGCTGCTGCTGTAGAGATTATACATCTCCAGAGGATCATGACTTCCCCATCCGAAAAGCACCGCGTTTTCATGCATGCCCTGCTCAAGATCCTCCCAGCTCTTGCCCTCAACGATGATACGAATCCCGACTTTCTTCATCATCTCGGCAGCGGCAAGCGCAAGCGATTGGCGGATGACGTCACCGGCAGGATACATAAGGACAAATTCTGCCCTTCGCCCATCCTTCTCCCTTATGCCGTCTCCATCCGTATCCCGCCAGCCGCTATCCTCCAGCAGCGCAATTGCCTTTTCGGGCTTGTTGTCTTCGATGACCGCCCGTTCATTCCACCACGGAAGGCCGTCACTCGAGGTGTATGCGGGCGACCCATGTCCTTCCAGAATGCCGTCGACCAAGCCCTGCCTGTCAACTGCTGTGTTCACTGCCTTACGGATAGCCGGGTCGCTTGTAACGTCATTGCCGACAGGCTTGCCGTCAGGTGTCTGGCCGCCTGAGGGCACGTAAGGAAACATGATTCCACGATTGTCCACGCTATGTACAGACTCAAGTCTCATGCCAGGCACATTCATACCGCTTAAGGAAGCCGGAATATAAGCCAGGTCTACTTCCCCTGCGCGTGCAGCTGCATAAGCCGCATCCTCACCCAAGAACAGAATCGTAATCTGCTCAAAGCCCGGCTTCTCTCCGTAATACTCCGGATTCACTTCAATAATCATCTGTTGGCCGCGGTCCCACTGTTTCAATAGGAAAGGGCCGGAGCCAATCGGCCTGGAAGCGTACTTCCTGCCGTAAGCATGCTCCGGTATAATGCCTGTCGTAATGAGTCTTGCAATAAAGGTTGACTGCGGCTGCTGTAAATGGAATGAAACCGCGTAGTCCTCCTCCACCCGCACCTCCTTAAGATTCGTCAAGTCGACAGCAGAGGCTGAATCACGCACCGTTTCAAATGTAAACTTGACATCTCCTGCTGTTAAAGGCTGACCATCCGAGAAGACCGCATCCTTACGGATATGTACTGTCCAGGTCAGCCCGTCATCGCTCACATTCCAATCCGTCGCCAGATCATTCACAATCTTCAAGTCATTGTCACGCTTTAGCAGCGTACTCTGGAACAGCGGCGATCCATAGAGTCCCCAGCCGGATGCAGGATCGAAACCGCCTTCCGGCTCTGAGCCAACCGCAATGACAAGCGAATTGCCTCTACCCCGGTCAGCTGCTGCGCTTCCGCCAACCCGCGCCGTGCAGCCTGATGCCAGTACAGCAAACACAGTGATCCACAATAGAAGGATGCTGCGCTGCTTCATCGTCTGAGCACACCTCATATTCAACATTCTGACCCCACCTTAATCTGACGTATATCTACCATCGAGAATCCATTCGTAACACGTATGTTAGAAATAGTAACACAATTTATCCGATTATGCATCACAAAAAAAGCTGCCCCTCACTCATCATCTGAGTATAGTGGGCAGCTCTTATTCATCATATAATCCATACTTACATATAATTGCGAATTAACTGATCCAGCTTGTGTGCGAGCGGTTCAATCCCGCCGCTAACGTCTTCGGGATAAATCCGGAATTGAACTCTTGTCTCGTCCAGATCGAAGAGCTTAGCGAGTCCGCGTGCTTTGCGGTCGATTTCCATGAATACTTCCACATAGTCTGGGTGCGGCTTAAAGATCAATTCAAGCTCATCCAGACCACGGAACTGGGGTCCTGGCGCGTATTCAAATTCCTGAAAGAATTTATAGCCGAACCGTGAGCGTGGATCATACTTGCAATCCGCCTCCCGCATCCGGAACCCAAGATAGGTAAGGGCATCCAGAACATGAGCGGCCAAATAGGTTGGCTCGACTTCAATTACATCATCATCAGATGCATCAAGCGCGCTTGCGATATCAAGGCCAGTCTGAACCCAAATCCGCGTCTTGCCAGCTGTAATCGGCGTAACATAAGGAACTACGAAGGAAAAAGGAATCTCCCGTGTTTCGTTCTCCTGAATCGTGAATGCCTCGTTAAGTGCAAACTTGCCGATAGTTCCGCGCTCGCGAACCGTTTGGTCATTAGTCTCACGCGTGTAGGTCGTTACAAGCTGGAGCTGAATCTCATTAATCTGCTGGGCTGTGGAGCCGCCTTTGACAATGACCTTGCCGGTAAGCTCCTCGCCTGCCCTGACACTTCCCGAAGGAGCATCCAGGATCGTATCCACCCTGGCCGATCCAACACCGACCGAGGCCATAATCTTCTTGAATAGTGACATGTGACAACTCTCCTTATGATATCTAATTAATGAATGACCCCGCGAGTTAAGCTTCACTCATGCTAAGGCCCGGTCCAACATATTGGTGTTATGTATCCCTGTCGGGTTCTGTGGAAGGCTGTAAAGCAGGGTGAGCGTCCTCCCTGGCTGCAGCCGAAGCATAAGTAACGGACAGCTCAGCATAAACGACACCCTTCTGAACCTGAATCTGCTGGTGAAGCTTGCGCAGGCTGTTCAGCGCCCCCTTCACCACAATCACCTCGAGGCACTGGTCGTGATTGAGATGTATATGCATTGTCGAGATAATGTCTTGATGATGGTGATGCTGAATATCCGTCAGAAGCAGCGGCAGCTCACTTACATGGTGGTTGTACACGAGAACGATCGTACCTGCAACGAGGTCATCGCTGTGCAGACTGGATGGCTCGAGCAGCGCCTTCCGGGCAAGATCACGAATAGCCTCCGAGCGGTTGTGATAGCCCTGCTCGGTAATATACCGGTCGAATTGTTCGATAAGTGCCGCGGGAAAAGATACTCCGAACCGGGTTAGCTCATCCTTGCCTCCCATTTAATCCCCTGCCCGTCTCATTTGCTCCAAAGTTTACCACAGCTCTCATGCACCGGCAATACAGGTCAGCTCATTGGTAACGAGATGAACATTTTGTTATACTTTAATAACTATAGATTCGATGTGAACTATATTTTCTCTAGTATTTAACTATTCTAATGATAGGAGTGACAACATGTTTAAACTGGGTGTATTAGACCAATCACAGGTTGGGGAAGGACGAACCGCTTCTGATGCGCTGAAGGAGACCACAAGACTCGCACAGGAAGCTGACAAGCTGGGATTTTCACGTTATTGGGTTTCCGAGCATCACGCATCCCGTTCACTTGCCCACTCCAGTCCCGAAGTGCTGATAGCCCATCTGGCTTCTGCCACCTCGCGTATCCGGCTGGGCTCGGGAGGCGTAATGCTGCCCCACTACAGCGCCTATAAGGTAGCCGAGAACTTCCGCCTGCTTGAAGCACTTCATCCCGGAAGAATCGATGTCGGTCTCGGAAGAGCTCCCGGCGGCATGCCGATTGCGACCAGAGCGCTGCAGGAAGGCAAATACATGCACATAGATGAATATCCCCAGCAGATTACCGACATGATCGGATACCTGCATGATTCGCTTGGTCCCGATCACCGGTTCGCCGGGCTGCATGCTTCACCCGCAATTGATACAGCACCTGAGATGTGGCTGCTCGGCTCCAGCGGAGAAAGCGCCAAGATAGCCGCTAGACTCGGTCTTTCCTTCGGCTTTGCCCAGTTCTTCGGTACACCGGGCGGTGAAGAAGCTGTGCGTTACTACAAGGATAACTTCCGGCCTTCTCCGCTGAATGAAAAGCCTTATGCCTTGGCCGCGGTGCTGGCCGTATGTGCGGATACCGAGGAGGAGGCCAACCGTCTCGCGACGAGTACGGATCTGTTCTTCCTGCGGCTGGAGCAGGGGCTTGAGCTTTCCTTCTTCCCTTCTGTTGAGACCGCACATGACTACCCATACACAGAATATGACCTGCAGCGTATCCGTATGGGCCGCCACCGCCGTATCGTGGGCAACCCCGACCAGGTGAAGGCAAGGCTCGAGGAGCTCGCCGAACAGTATCAGGCCGACGAGCTTCTGATCGTCAGCCCGATCCATAATTTCGCGGCCCGCTTGCACTCGTACCGCCTGATCGCAGAAGCGATGAAGCTATAAAGACTCTCCACTACCGGAGCATTAGGGGCTATTCGGCATAATACATGAATCCGATGGCCCCTTCTCCTGTATGGGTGGTGATTACCGGTGTAGCCGGGCGAATCCGGACTGCTGCATCTGTCAGCTTGCGGATTTCTTCACGGAGACCTTCGGCCAGCGGCAGGTTGTCCGCATGGGAGATCCCAATTCCCTTTACGACCTTCCCCTTAATATCCTGCTCAAATTTCTCCATCAGTGTCTTCACGATCCGTGATGTCGTTCGGACTTTTGTTACCGGCGTATAAACGCCCTTCTCCAGCGAAGCGATTGGCTTGATGCTGAGGAATGAACCGATCCATCCCGCGGCTTTGCCAATTCGGCCGCCTTTAATTAGATTTTCCAATGTATCTACTACAACGAAGAGTGAAGTATGGTCCAAAATTTCCTTCAACCTCTGTTTAATCGCTTCCAATGTGCTTCCGTCACGCGCCATCTGGGCCGCCTCGACGACCTGGAACCCCAGCCCCTGTGATATCATCTGCGAGTCAACCACCTCAACACGGCTGTCGGTCATGCCCGCCGCGGCGCATGCGGTCGAATAAGTGCCGCTCATCCCGCTGGTCATGTGGATAGACAGAATGGTATCTCCGTTAGCCCCCAGCCGGTCGTAGGTCTCAATGAACGAGCCGATAGCAGGTTGCGATGTCTTAGGGAGCTCATCGGTCTGCTTCATCTTACGGAGAAAATCTAACGGATCCAAGGTGACACTGTCGAGATAGCTCTCACCTCCGATCAGTACCGTAAGAGGTATGACCTCAACGTCCAAGGCTTTGAGCAGATCTTGGGGCAGATCGGTTGTTGAGTCGGTTACAATTTTGATTCCTGGCATATACTAGCTCCTTCCGGCAGTAGGATTACAGTTGCTGTTGACGATCATGTAGTGTATTCTTCATCCTCAATCACTGAAATGAATACTAGTAACAGCCAACTATATCATCATACCTTATTTACCCACGCCTTTACATGGTGATTTATTATACATAAACCGCCGGCCCCAGCTTGATGCTGGAGCCGGCGGAAAGACAACTAAACCTTGCACGCTCCAGTCGTCACGAAACTAAGGGGCGTTCAAGCCTTGCGGCAAGCTGTTCCTGTCTATGCGTGCTGCCAGATTGGCAAGCGCCACAAGCGCAATCTCCCGAACGGTTAGCTCAGACAGCAGCCCCTCATCCATGCCAATATAGTGGCAGTCATCTTCCTGTAAGCTGTATGCGAAGAAGAGAGGGGTCTCCGAGCTCTGATGATCTTCCTGTACCGGCAGGATTCCCCCTGCCACCTCGCTGCCTTCTAAATCAAAGAAGTGAGCATACTGCGGCAGTAGGGAAAGTGCGTAAGCACATTTTTGTTTGAGATGCTCCATATCCATCGCTCCCTTAGTGATCAACAAGTGGATTTAGCCACCATTGTTTCCCATTTCGTCCTAATCATACGCGGCAGCAGATGGATACAGGAACGCACGCTTACTCAGGCAGGGACCGCTTCTTAATCTCGATCAGCTTCAGCTTATTATCCTCCACACGCTTGATCTCAAAATGCAGATGCTGGTACTCAAAGGTATCCCCTTCATTCGGAATTCGTCCCATTTCCTTATAGATAAAGCCAGCCAGCACAATTTCGTCCTCCGGCAGCTTGGTGTGGAACAGCTCGTTCATCCGCCGGATGTTCAGCTTGCCGTGACAGATCAGCTTGGTGTCTGTCAGCTCATCAATGAGCACCTCTTCATCGCGGTCAGTCTCATCTTCTATCTCCTGTCCAAGCATGGCCTCTATAATATCCTCGTGCGAGACGATTCCAAGCGTACCGCCATATTCATCTATGACGATGGCCAGATGGCGCTTCTCCTTCAGCATCATTTTGAACAGCTTCTCAATGGACAGCGTTTCGCTTACGAAGAGCGGCTCTTTATCCGTGAAATCCCCCAGCGTCTTCTCCGGCTGCATGGACCAGTTCAGCAGCATCTTCGAGTGAAACACACCGACGATGTTATCCATGCTTTCCTTGTAAACCGGATAACGGGAATAATGATTTTCCAGCACAATATCCCTCGCTTCCTCATAAGAGACATCTACCGCCATTCCCACGATGTCCATCCGGTGAGTCTTAAGCGCATCTCTTACATCGAGCGTGAAGAAGTCAAGTGCGCCCTTCATCCGCTGGGTCTCCTCGTCTTTGAAGGTTCCTTCCGTTGTCGCAATATCGACAAGGGTGAGCAGCTCCTCCTTCGATATGCTGGCAGACTGCACCTGGCCCCTCGACAGAACCCTTATGATCATGCTGGTAAACCCCGAAACCAAATAAGTAACCGGCTTCAGCACGAGGACGAGCAGCCTTATGACGGGCATGACCAGAAATGCAACCCTCTCCGAGAAGGTCGCGGCGATTGTCTTTGGAAGCACTTCAGCGAATATAATCAGGAACACGGTGAGTACCCCTGTTGCCAAGCCAATATCAATCCCGTAGTCAATAGCGATCAGCGTCACCAGTGTTGGCAGCATTATATTGGCAATATTATTGCCGATCAGAATTCCAGTAAGCAGCTGGTCAGGCTTTGATACCAGCTTCAGCAGCTTCTTCGCTTTCTCGTCGTCATTTTCCGCCCTGGAATGAAGCTTCGTCTTGTTTACCGCCGTCAGAGCAGTCTCGCTGCCCGAGAGGAAAAAAGACATCAGCATGAAGAACAGTATGGCAAATAACACTAGCCTTCCTCCCGACTTATGTATGATCCACTTCTTATGTAACACTCTTAATTATAGTTGATATTCCGGTTAATCTCCAATGTTCGGGATACCCCCGTCATCCGGCGCAAATTCCTGCACTCTCCCTACTATTTAACACGATATTCCCGTATCCAAGCAGCCAACATCTACTGGAAACCTTAACCAAAAATAATACTCATCTCCCGGCAGACTTGTACATACAATGGTGTATCACATCGATCCGCTGGAGGAGCCATGAACCTGTTTCTATCCTTATCTGCAGCAGCTGCTGCCTGTACAGCAGCCGGTGCGCTGCCTGCTTTGCTGATCCGGTCTCTTACCCACCGGGTTAAAGATATCCTTCTTGCCTTCTCAGCCGGGATTATGGTTGCCGCATCCACCTATGGTCTTCTCCCTTCCGCGTTGAAGCTTTCCAATTTCATTACACTGACTATCGGCATTATACTCGGCACACTGCTGTTAACCGTTATGGAGCTTCTTATCCCCCATACTGATCCGGCACACACAACTGAGCTCTATCCCCCGGAACGAGGCAGTCCTCAGCTCCTTGTACTGGCTATGCTGCTTCACAACCTCCCTGAGGGATTGTCCACGGGCATTAGTCTGGCCAGCAGCGATCAGGAGCTTGGCCGTATTGTTACCTTTGCCATGGGTCTGCAAAACATACCGGAGGGCTTCTTGATCGCCTTGTTCCTCGTCACCCAGGGCAGCAAGCTGTCCAGAACATTTACAAGCGTTATGCTGGTAGTCTTGGCCGAATGGACGGCAAGCTTAATCGGTTATCTGTTTGGCCTTGAGCTTCAATTTCTGGTTCCCTATGGTCTCGCATTCGCCGGTGGAGCCATGCTGTATGTCGTTTATAAAGAACTGATCCCCGAAAGTCACGGTGACGGTCACGAAATCCCGTCCACCTTTGCCTTCATCATCGGTACACTCTTCATGATCGGGTTAACGGAATGGCTTGGGTAGGCCCGACGACCGCCTGCCATACGATAGAGATTAAGCTTTGTCGAAGTATGGTTAAGAGATGTAGTAACCATTCATTGGCAAAGGAGTGTTAAGATGAAAGCTGTTACTTATCAGGGACCCAAGAACGTCAAAGTCAGCCAGGTAGAGGACCCCTCGATCCAGAAGCAGGACGATATTATTGTGCGAATAACCAGCACAGCAATATGCGGCTCTGATCTTCATCTGTACACCGGCGAGATGCCTCGCCTTCCACATGGGTTTGTGATCGGACATGAGCCGATGGGAATAGTCGAAGAGGTTGGCCCGGACGTCACTCGGGTTAAGCGCGGCGACAGAGTCGTACTGCCTTTCAACGTATCCTGCGGCCAATGCTTCTACTGTACACACAATTTGGAAAGCCAATGCGACAACAGCAACGACCATCATGATACTGGCGCTTATTTTGGTTATACGGAGAAATACGGGGACTATATGGGGGGACAGGCCGAGCTGCTACGTGTGCCCTATGGCAACTTCATGCCATTCATCATACCCGAGAACTCCGAGCTCGAGGATGAACAGATCCTGTTTCTCTCGGATATTATGCCTACCGCTTATTGGAGTGTCGATAATGCCGGTGTCAAGCCCGGGGATACCGTGATCGTGCTAGGCTGCGGTCCGGTTGGTCTGCTGACGCAGAAATTCGCATGGCTTAAGGGTGCTGCCCGCGTTATAGCGGTTGACCATGTGGATTACAGACTTGCCCACGCCAAGAAGACCAACAATGTTGAAACCTATAACTTTGAGCAGGTGGATGATATTGAAGGACTTCTGAAGGACGCCACAGAGGGCGGAGCAGATGTAGTAATCGACTGCGTGGGCCTCGACGCGAAGAAGACCGTCGCCGAGAAGGTCCAGACGGCACTCAAGCTGCAAGGCGGTTCCAAATCGGCCCTGGAGACCGGTATTGAAGTGGTGCGCAAAGGCGGGACACTTCAAGTTACAGGCGTGTATGGACTGCGGTACAATACATTCCCGTTCGGCAGAATGTTCGAGAAGAATCTTAACGTGAAGCTTGGACAGGCACCCGTGATCCACTACATGCCTGAACTGTACAAGATGGTGAAAGACGGCACGGTTGATCCGACGGATATCATCACCCACCGGCTGCCGCTTGACGATGCGGAGCACGGCTACAAAATATTCAGCGACAAAGAAGAAGATTGTATCAAGGTTATTCTTAAGAACTAGTCCTGAACAGACAGGCCGTCTCTTCACCTGCTGCATGCGAGGAGAGATGGCCTCTTTTCTGTTTGACCGCCGATTTTCACTTGAACGCCCCTGCCGCGTCCGGTATATTAGAAGTCATGCAACCAGGATGTAAGGAGGTAGGATGATTTACTATGGAGACGGCAGCAACCAGCTCGCTTAACGAGCTTAGCCACCCCGCAGCCAATGCCGGCTTCTGGCAGGGAGTAAAGGATTGCGTCCCGACTCTGCTTGGCTATCTAAGCATTGGATTCGCCTGCGGAGTAGTGGGGAGAACGGCAGGACTTAGTACAGCGGAGATTGTGTTGTTATCTACTTTTCTCTATGCCGGTTCTGCTCAGTTTATTGTAGCAGGCATGATTGCGGCAGGCGGGACTATGTATTCTATTATCGTAACGGTACTGTTCGTCAATATCCGCCATCTTCTGCTGAGCGCGGCAATCTCCCCCTACTTTCGCAGCTTTCCATGGTGGAAAAATGTGCTCCTCGGCTCCCAGCTGACCGACGAGACCTTCGGCGTGGCCGTAAACCGGCTCAGCAATGACTGGAAGCACCGGGACAAGTGGATGTTTGGCCTCAATATTACAGCACACATCAACTGGATTGCCGCCACCTTTGCAGGTGCCTACTTCGGCGCCTGGATTCCTGATCCGGAAGCGTACGGCCTCAGCTTTGCATTACCGGCTATGTTCATCGGCCTGCTCGTTCTGCAGATGGCACACCGCAAGCAGATTCGAACTGATCTTGCAGTTGCCGGGGGAGCTGTTGTGCTGTTCCTGGCGGCCTTCACCGTAATGTCCGCCAACCTGGCGGTTCTTACGGCTATAATAGGTGCTGCGTGCATCGGGATGGTGATCGAGCATGGAAATCAGACCTGAGTTTTGGCTCCTGCTGCTTGGCGTGTCACTCGTCACCCTGCTTCCGCGTGTGCTTCCGCTCGTGACCTTGAACCGGATGCAGATGCCCGATTGGATGATGCGATTCCTCCGTCATATACCGGTAGCAGTCATGGCTGCCCTGCTGGCGCAGAGTCTGCTGACTGAAGGCGAGGCGCTTATCCCCCTGACGGAAAATATCAACCTGATCGCCCTGGTGCCAACGCTTGCTGTGGCCTGCTTTACCCGCAGCCTGCTTGCAGCCGTCATCGCCGGCATCATATCCATGCTGATTATCCGGCTTTTCCTCTAGCTGCGGATAAGCAAGCTTATCCTTCCCCGGTCTGCTGGCATTCGTCACAAATCCCGTAAACCTCAAACCGGTGACTGACGATCTTGAAGCTGCCGGGGAGCTTTAGCTGCTGATCCATCGGACAGTACTCGAACGAGAGGGTCTTCTCACAATTGAGACAGATCAGATGATGATGATGATGGCTGATACAGCTGCCCTTAAATTTTAGCCCGCCTTCCATAAAGTAAAACTGCTCGAGCGCCCCCATCTCGCT
Source organism: Paenibacillus sambharensis (assembly GCF_003233845.1). Classification (GTDB taxonomy): domain Bacteria; phylum Bacillota; class Bacilli; order Paenibacillales; family Paenibacillaceae; genus Paenibacillus_I; species Paenibacillus_I sambharensis. The sequence goes on along the minus strand of NZ_QKRB01000042.1, from coordinate 156,255 downwards.
CAGCATGCGCAAATTCCGGTACACCGTATCAAAACTGACACCGGGATACTTGTCCCGCATCAGATCATATACATCCTTAGGTGAAAGAAAAGCATCAGTATCCGAGAAGATTCTGGCAAGCGTGCGGCGCTGATCCGTAATCCGCATGCCGCTTCTCGACATAATCGCTATCATTTCGGTTTCCTTATCGTGGTCGTGCTTGTGTTCTTCCATATCGGCTCCCCTTTTGTCAGCGTATACAGCTTCCATTGTGGAGAAGTGACAGGCTGTTGTCAAGAAAACCTGAGGGGTTATATGGTGAAAAAGCCCCTGTCCTTCACTAATCGTGAAGACAGGGGCCTGCTTGAAACCAAAACTTATTACTTGCTGAGAATATCCGTCAGCACCGGCACGATTTGCGACTTCCGGGAAACAACGCCCTTCAGGATCGCACGGTTATTCTCAAGCTTCACGTTGTATGCCCGCTCAACCGCTTCCGCCGCTTTACCCACCGCGATGCCAACCGAGTCATTGTTAAGAATATCGGTAACGACAAACAGGAACAGGTCCAGTCCCTTCTCGGCTACAATCGCGTTAAGTGCAGATTCAACCTCATCCTGACGGCCAAGAACATCATTCAGATCAACCGCGTTAACTTGAGCGATTTCAACCTTTGCGCTGCCCATTTGGAACTCCTTGGCGTCCAGGGAGATCAGCTCAGCAACGGTCTTCTGGCTTAGGTCTGCTCCCGCCTTCAGCATGTCAAGACCATAGCTGTCCGCGTCAACACCAGCAATTGCTGCCAGTTCGCGTGCCGCTGCAACGTCCTGCTCCGTGCAGGTCGGCGATTTGAACAGCAGGGAATCGGAGATGATAGCCGACAGCATCAAGCCTGCGATTTCCTTACGGATCTCAACACCGTTCTCCTTGTACATCTTGTTCAGAATAGTCGCCGTGCAGCCCACTGGCTCAGCACGGTAGTAGAGCGGTCCGCTCGTTTCGAAGTTTGCGATACGATGGTGGTCGATAACCTCAATTACCCGGACTTGATCGATATCGTTGGCACTTTGCTGGCGCTCGTTGTGGTCAACAAGGATAACATCCTTCGCTTCGCCCGCTACGTTCTCTACAAGACGCGGAGCTTCAACATTAAACTTGTCGAGCGCGAATTGAGTTTCCGAGTTTACACTGCCCAGGCGGACAGCTTCGACCTTATGGCCCAGGCTTGTCTTGAGTGCCGCATAAGCAATTGCCGAACAGATCGTATCGGTATCTGGATTTTTATGCCCGAAAATAAGTACGTTTTCCATCATCATACTCCTCATTCGATATTTTGACGTGAAAAGTATACCTTAGAATGATTATTATAATCAAGATTTTGGCGGAATCTCTTAACAATCCAGGTTAATTCTTCTGAACATAACGTTCCGTCAGGATTTGGCGGTGATGGAGCTCATGACCGGCCATTATGTATGCAAGCGCTCGAACCGTTACCGGATAATCGTTGGCTGTCCCCCTGCAGTCCCACTGATGGTCCTTCAAGCCTTCAAGCAGGCTGATAGTAGATCTTCGCACATGCTCAAATTCCTCTGCCAGCGCCGATAGCGGCCTGTCGTTAAAATGCGAGCTAAGGACGTAATCATCCTGATCATAGCCGACAAGCGGTGTTTTGTCCCCTCTTGAGATTCTAAGCAGCCTGTATGCCATCACCCTTTCATTATCGATAACATGGCCAATGACTTCCTTGATCGTCCATTTGCCAGGAGCATAGCGGTACTCGCCATCCTCCTCCTTGATCATCCTGTAGAGCGCTGCTGCATCAGTTAGATGCTGCTTCAGCGTATCGATAATCGGCTCATCCGGCACCTTGTCCATATAGGTCTGATAAAAGGAAGCATATTCATCTAGAGCAGGTCGCTTATGCACAATAAATCCCTCCTAAGGGAAGCCTAAACCGAAATTTATGTCGATTTATGACTATAAATATTATAAGATAAGGAAAGCAAACGATAGAAACATGGGGCGGTGCAGCAAGCTATGACCTTCAAGAAAGTAACGATTACATCTTTACTCACAGTTATTCTCATTCTAATCCTTAATGATGTGATTTACTACTACTCGGTCCGCAATTCTCTTAATGACAGCTTGGCTAAACGAATGATTTCACTATCTGAACAGATCAAGCTGAGCGTCGACCATGTTGAATATGCCTACTCCGTGACAGACGAGCTGATGGCCGAGAAGCTCAGGGCAGCCAGCATTGCGATACAGAATAGTCTGCCGCCTGATTATAAGGATGTCAAGAACGAGCAGCTTGTCGAGATCCGCAACGACCTGGGGATCAGCGACATTGCGCTCTTTACCCCGAGGGGCGATGATATGGTAGTCGTCCGGTCATCTGATCCGAATGAGCTGAACATGGGCTCCAAGACATGGGGAGATTATTTCACTGCCTTTAACCAGCTGTGGAAGCTTGAGCCTGTTACGGTCAAATCGGGTCTGGCCATGAAGAATTTCTGGGCTGGCAAGATTTCCGGATCCGCCTCCAACCCTAGCTCGCTGAAGAACAAATACGGATACTATTATGACGGCACAACCAATTATATCATCAATCCGTATATTGACAGCACCTATATCCAGCGCGTTGAAGCAAATGCCGGCGTGGACACGATTATCCAGAATACACTGTCCAAGAATCCCGAGCTGCTGGAGATAACCGGGTATAATCCCCGTACCTTCAGCTATGCGGATGATGATCCCAGACTGTTCACAGAAACGGACGGCAAGAAGAATCCGAGATACTCTGAACGTAAAATCGTCTTTGGCTCATACAACTTCCCCGATGAAGACGATATCGCACATGTGGAGGCCGCTGCAGCCTCCGGCAAAATTGTCACGGATCTCGGGAGCATAAACGGTCACAATGTCCTGAAAGTTTTTTATCCGGTAACGGAGGATATTGTCCAGTTCCCTTATGTCATCAGTCTCACAAGCAGCGTGGACGAAGTCAGCGGTCAGCTGAACAAGCAGCTCCTCTTCTTCATCGCTGTCATAGTCCTTGTTACCCTGGTCAGTATCGTGGGCGTTTATATCATCTTCCGCTATATGAACCAAACGAAGAATGAGGTCGCGCAGGCCGTGCAGGAGAACTATACGAACGAGATGAATAATCTCGTTGTTGCATTCCGCGGTCAGCACCATGATTTTAATAACCATCTGAACACCATTAAAGCATTCATGGATCTGGATCGGTATACAAATGCCAAGCAATATCTGGACGAGCTGGTAGGTGAAACAAAGCTGGTTCAAGACATGATCGAGGTCGGCCATCCGGCTATAGCATCCCTGCTTCATGCCAAGGTAACACAGGCCATATCCAGGAAAATTCATTTCACCTACGACTTTGAATCCGTTGGCAAGCTTGATCTGGTAGGGATGAAATCTGTCGACATCGTAAAAATAATCGGAAACCTTGTCGACAATGCTTTTGACGAAGTCAGCAAGCTGAATGCTGATAACCGGCGCGTACATGTAGATTGCTACACCGAGCAAGGCAGGATAAAGTTCAACATATCCAATTCGCTCAGCAGACCGATGGATCACAGTGAGCTGGAACGGATATTCGACAGCGGCTACAGCAGCAAGACAACCGGCGAGCATAAAGGCCTAGGACTTGCGATTGTGAAGGAAAGAGTCTTGACCTACAGGGGCAACATCACAGTATCAACAGAAGAAGATCAAATCATCTTCCATGTTGATTTACCGGCAGCCTCCTAACCGAACAAGCATCAGCAGCATGAAGGGTAGATATAAAGAGGGGTTGAGCTTGGTCGTAACAGACCAGGCTCAACCCCTTTACTTTTAACAGACGGCTTTATTCCCGCCATTCTCTGCCGAATTCGAATGCTCCAAGGTCGGGAAGCTCGTGCGCCGATAAGCCCACCCGCTTCCCCTTGTTCCGATAGTAGCTCTTCTCATTCAGGTACAGGAACTCTCTTGATTTCATATCCGTATTCTTGAACATGGCCTGATCCAAACCAAGATTCCAGCTGTTGTAGCTGTCACTGACATTACCGGCGAGCTTCACGCCACCGGTGCCGGCAGAGATCGAATTCTGGATGATATCATTGTTTTCGAAGCGGTAATTGTAGGCATAAGATAATCTGCCCCTGTTGTTATTGTACGCCGTTGTGTTTAACAATGTGTTGCCTCTGCTTGCCCCGTTCCACAGGAATCCGGTGGCATAGTTATTATAAGCCAGCGAAGTCCGGACCGTTACGTTGCCGCTCCATCCCCCAGCGCTGTGGCCGCCAAGCTTAAAGCCGTTGCCGTCCCCTTCAGGAAATGGCTTGCCGTTTGCATCAAAACCATTGTTGAACGCTTCACTCTTGGTGACCTGCGAGTTTCCGCCCCCCCAGAAATCCCAGCCGTCATCCGAGTTGTTCCAGGCCTTGCAGCGGTTGAAGATATTGCTGTGAGCGCCGGATTTGTTGGCGAAGCCATCCGCATGCTCCCCGCCTGTCTTTTCGTCGTAATTGAAGTACGAATTCACGGCGTTGATATAATTATTGTATGCGCCGGTTTCAATTTGAAGCCCTGTACCGCCGTTGTGATGCGTATCGAGCGATTCAATGCGAATATCATGTGATTTGTTTTGAATGCTGATGCCAAATCCAGGAGCTTTCGTCACGTTAATCTTGGATACTGTCCAGTAAGCCACATTGTCAAAACGAAGGGCTTTCGTTCCCTCGTCACCGTTATTCGCGTTGGAAGCATCTATAACAACTTTCTCGTTGCCATAACTGCGAAGTGTGATTCGCTGCGATGCTGTACCGCTTACGGTCGGACTAACGGTTCTCTCCAGCCTGTGTGTTCCGCCACGAACATATATCGTATCACCCGGTTTCACGAGCATAACGGCTCTGTTAATCGTAGCCAGCGGTCTGTTGACAGATAAACCGTCATTCTTGTCATTGCCGTTAACAGACACATAATAGGATTTGCCAGCACCATACGTTATGGTTGGCATCGACATCAGGGCGGCTGCCAGCAGGAGCACACCCACTACAAAACGGTTACTTGTCCTTCTCATCTGCATTAGTACTGCATTGACCTCTCTTTCTACTGAATGATGCTTTCTGCTAGCATTCTATCAGTTGAAATATGAAATGTACATCGGATGAGACGACTTTAATAATCATTTAAAGTTTTGCTAAAGAACTTTGTTTTTCTCTCAATCGCTCTTGTTTTCTTTCATTTTCTACTATTTCTCTTCTAATTATTGTGCCGAAAGCTGCAATCTTCAGATGAAAAATGGTTCAAAAGAATCATATCCGGGTAATCACTTTAGCGCCATTCCGCCCCTAATTCGAACGCCCCGAGGTCAGGCGCCTTGTTTGTAAAAGTTATACCGACTTGTATTCCTTTATCAATAAGAGGGCTTCCGGATACTAAATACAGGAAATTACTAGCCTTCGGATCCACGCTGGCAAAACTGATGCCGGTCAATCCGAGATTCCAGCTGTTGGACTTATTGTCCACATTATCAGCCAATCTGACGCCCCCTGTGCCAGCCGATACACTGTTGCGGATAATGTCGCCATTCTCGAACCGGTAATTAAAGGCATAGGACAGTTTTCCACGATTATTGTTGTAAGCGGTTGTGTTATACAGCATGTTCTTCATAGTCGCATTATTCCACAGAAAACCACTGCCGTAATTGTTATAGGCCGCCGAGTTTCTTACCGTATTGCTCCCGCTCCATCCGCCTGCACTCTGGCCGCCAAGCTTAAAGCCGGTTCCGTCACCCTCCGGGTAGTGGACACCACTGGCATTATAGCCGTTGTTAAAGGCTTCACTCTTCGAAATCTGGGAATATCCGCCTCCCCAGAAATCCCAGCCATCATCCGAGTTGTTCCAGGCTTTACATCGGTTGAACGTATTATTGCGGGCTCCGGCTTTATTAGCAAAGCCGTCAGCATGCTCGCCATAAGGCGGATCGTAATTGAAATAAGAATTCACCGCATTAATATAGTTATTGTAAGCATTGGTCTCCAGCTGCATGCCGGTGCCACCATTGGAATAGATATTAAGGGATTCAATCCGGTTATCATGCGCTCCGTCCTGGATGCTGATGCCGATACCGGGCGACTTCGTCACATGGATCTTGGAGATTGTCCAATAGGAGACGCCGCTTAACCGGATTGCTTTCGTTCCCGCTCTGCCTCCATTCGCCCCTGCCGCATCCACCACTACCTGTTCACCACCGTAGCTTTGCAGTGTAATTCTGCTCGATGCCGTGCCGCTGACGGTTGGATCAATGGACTTGGTCAGCTTGTACGTTCCGCCTCGCACATAGATGGTGTCACCCGGTTTTACAAGGCTGACAGCTTTGTTAATCGTAAGCAGCGGGCTGGACAGGTTTTTTCCACTATTCGAGTCACTACCCGATGTACTGACATAGTAGCTCACTCCGCTGCCATGCGACACCTGCGGGCAAAGTGCGGCAGCCAGAACAAGAGCGAGCATGGCAATCAAGACTTTAGCAGCAGCAGTATGGACAGTATTAGCAGCGATAATAGTGGACCAACCCTTTCGTTTGCGTTTAATATAGGAATGTGCTTGTTTTAACTTGGGGCGGGATGTTAGCGCCATTCCGCTCCGTATTCAAATGCGCCCAGGTCAGGCGCTTTGCCGGTAAAGGACAGGCCGACCGTAGTGCCTGCATCAATATACGGGCTATTGGCCGTCAAATATAAGAAGTTCTTCGTACCCGGAGTCGTGCTTGCAAAGACAGGGTCCGGCAGCCCGAGGTTCCAGTTATTGTGGCTGTGGTCGACGGTATCGGCCAGACGTACGCCGCCTGTACCGGCTGATATGGAATTGCGGATTATATCGTCATTGCCGAACCGGAAGTTATACGCGTAGCTGAAGTTACCACGGTTATTGTTATACGCCGTTGAGTTGTAGACCATATTCTTGAGGCTGGCGTTATTCCAGTCGAATCCGTTAGCCAGGTTATCGTAGGCAACAGACGTACGGATCGTGTTGTTGCCGCTCCAGCCGCCAGCACTGTGGCCGCCCAGCTTGAAGCCGTTGCCATCTCCGTTCGGATAAGGGTTGCCAAACGCGTCCAATCCGTTTCGGAACGCTTCGCTCTTGGTAATCTGCGATTGTCCCCCGCCCCAGAAATCCCAGCCATCGTCTGAATTATTCCAAGCCTTGCAGCGGTTGAATGTATTACGAACCGAGCCCGCCTTAACCGCAAAGCCGTCCGCATGCTCACCGCCTGTCGGCTCATCATAGTTGAAGTAGGAATTTACTCCGTTAATGTAATTATCATAGGAGAAGTTCTCGATGCTGAGCCCTGTGCCGCCATTATTGTAGATATTAAGATCCTCAAAGCGGATATTGTTGGCATAATTCAGAATGCCAATTCCCATGCCTGGCGAACGCGTGACATCAATCTTCGATATCGTCCAGTAAGCGATGTTATCCATCCGGATCACTTTGCTGCCCGCCTTGCCTTCGTTCACAATAGAGCCATCAATGATAACCTTCTCACTGCCGTAGTTCCGCAGTGTAATTCGTGCTGCGGCTGTACCGCTGACCGTTGGATTAATCGTTTTGGTCAGCTTGTACGTTCCACCGCGGACAAATATCGTGTCACCTGCCTTTACGACGGATACTGCCTTGTTAATCGTCGCAAAGGGAGTTTCCAAGCTGGTGCCGTTATTGCTGTCATTTCCGTTCAGGGCAACATAATATAAGGTTGGATTACCATACGTTTCATTAGGGACAACCGTTATGCCCAGCACAAGAAGCAGAATGGCCGTAACCACGTTCATCTGAGCTTTTCTTTTTCTTTTTGACATTTTACGCACCTCATCGTCTAGGACGGGCTTATGCCGGCCGAATTATTTAGTACTCAAGCAAAATGTTTCTGTTGTTAATCATAAAGCGCAACCATTAGATAATTATAAGTATGAAGTTAGATTAAAACCCGGAAGTGTAGGTAACCATTCCTGATGTATTTATTCATAATCCCATGATGTGTCACCCTCCCTGACAGTCTCCGCCATAATTCAGACACAAAAAAGCATCTACATGACACTATATCGGACAAGCCAAAGACTTTCCGAATATGTCGAATCATGTAGACGCTAAATTGGTTAATATGTCCTGTTAAGTTGGTTTCGAGGGTCTATTTCCATGTATTTCTTTAGACACTTGTTTATTTTTAGTGTAAATCAAGTGTCCTACTCTTTTTACGTCTATGGAAGCTTATTCCCGTCAGACCAAGCAGCAGAACAACACCGATCAGGTCGGTTATCCAGCTGCCATGGATTAGTACAAGCGCAGCTATAAGCGCGTTCAGGCGTTCCAGCCTGTTCATCCGCTCCAGCAGCCAGCCTTGGATACAGGAGGCAAGCGCTATAATTCCTACCAATGCTGTTAGAATGTTAAGAGCAATGATCCCGATGCCAGCCTCAGGATTTAGCAGAAGCAGGTTAGGATTGGTAGCAAAAGCAAAAGGAAGCAGGAGTGCGGCCGAGTCGAATTTAAAACCTTGAACACCTGTACGGATAGGATCAGCCTTCGCAATTCCTGCGGTAGCATAGGCCGGAAGATTGATTGGGGGCGTATCATCAGCTAGGATGCCGTAGTACAGTACAAACAGATGTGCAGACAGGACGGGCATATCTAGTCTAATCAGAGCAGGCGCGATCATAGCTGCCAGAATAACATAGGTCGCGGTGGTCGGGAGGCCGAGTCCCAATATAAGACATGCCACCACCGTCAATACGAGCGCTGCATAGAGCTGGATTTCACCTGTGTAAGCTGCGGCAAATGGAGGCACAAGTCCGGCTATATCTTCAGAGAAGCTGATAATGAGCTGCGGCAGCTTGCTTGAGAAGCCTGTAAGGTTGACCACTCCGATCAATATGCCGGCTGTTGCGCACGCAACAATCACCGACAGAGCGTTCCTTGCGGCAAGCTCAAGTCCGGCGAGCAGCTCCTTATAACCGAAACGGACAGGGTCTGCCCAGCTTCCGGCCCGTTTCTGCACCAGCGCAAACAGCAGGGCAACAACCGATCCGATAACAATCATCGCCGTGATTTCCATCTGCCAGCCAAGCAGCCAATGAAGCGCATAGGCTCCAGCAGCCAGTGCACCGGCTAGCATTAGCCCAACAGGCAGCCTGCTTCGGAATTGATGGGCAAAGTAAGCGATGACGAGCAGGATAACGGTTGCGTAAAACGCTGCATTCCCCACCGTCTTGCCTTCTGCCAGAAGCCAGACCAGAACGATGACAGGCACGATAAGATATCCTTGACGCAGTAAAGTCCTGCGTCCTGAAGCGAGCTCCTCCTTCTTCAGACCCAGGATACCGCCCCTGGAAGCCTCGAAGTGAACCATTACCAGAATGGCTATATAACTAAGAATGGCTGGAATAAACGCACTCCGGATGATTTCTGCATAGGAATGTCCTGTATATTCAATCATCAGAAATGCTGCAGCGCCCATAATCGGCGGCAGAAGCTGCCCGCTGGATGACGCGGCGACCTCAATACCCCCTGCCACATGCGGCTTGAAACCAACCTTCTTCATAAGCGGGATCGTAAATGTTCCTGTTGTCACCGCATTAGCTGTTGAACTGCCCGATATAGATCCCAGCATGCCGCTGGCCACAACAGCCGCTTTAGCCGGCCCGCCCTTATAGCGGCCAAAAGCCCGAAGGGCGAGATCAATGAACATTCGTCCAGCTCCCGTTGCCTCTAATACAGCACCGAAGAGTATGAAGATGAAGACATAGTTGGCCGACACTGACAGCGGCGTTCCGAAGATTCCGCTCGTTGTAAACGACATTTCATAGAAGAAACGTTCAAGCTCTGCTCTGCTGTGCTTGAACGGATATACCAGATATTCACCCAGGAAGAAGTAGGCGATGAATACAGCCGCAATGATAACCAGCGGCAGCCCTACTACTCTTCTCGTTGCCTCAAGCAGCAGCAGTACCAGCAGCACCGCAGCAGCGTAGTCCAGGCTGTCCATTCGCGCACTTATGATACTGGAGGACTGCAGATTCATGAATAGATACAAACCGACGGCTGCAGATGCTATCGCTAGTGCAGTATCCAGCCATAGAGACCAGCTGTGTCTGCTGCTGGTTGGGTAGAGAAGGTATACCAGGCACAGCCCTGCCGCCAAATGGATGACCAGATGCGAACGTGTTCCGACCCCCGGAAAATATCCAAAGCCAGCCGTGTAAAAGTGATAGACGGACAGCAGCACACACAGTACCATGCCCGTCCATAGCATCAGCCTCTTATTCATCGTATTCATCGCATACTCCCTCCCTTAACCCCTAAGCGGGGTCTGTCAGATGCCGAGCAGCTCTCTCCACCTTGCCGGTCTGTTTATCCGCAGAATAAGATGAGTGCGTGCATAGGGCGGCCTATGAAGAAGGACCGACTCCTCCCGGATATGGAGTGTGAACGGATACAAGTAAGAGGGCTGCATATGCAGCTCCCCGATCGGCTCATTCAAATTTTTCATGATATAAAATCCATCCGCGAGCTCAGTATCGCCTTTGAAAGCATAGGGCAGCCCGGCACCGAAGGACCGGGTTCTGCTCTCTACGGCTATCAGGCCCAAATCCTGATCAGCAGTATAATATTCGATTACCGGGGACAGTTCTACGGAATGAATATACTGGTAATACAGCTTTTCCCCTTCTTGGATCGGCGTTTGCCAGAGCACATCGTCCGTTGAAGCTTTGACGATCTCCAGCTTAAGGCTGGAGCCAGGCAGCATTCCCCAATTGGCGGTAATGGCTGCTGCTGTCAAGAGGGCGATAGCGGCCGCTATTCTAAAAGGAGTGAAGAGGGCGTTGCCGTCCCGCACCCCCCCCTTCCCTTCGATCCTTTTCTCAAGCAGGTTGTAATGGTCACTTCGTTTCATCGTAATACTTCTGCGCTCCCGGATGGAGTTCCACAGATATGCCTTCCAAGGCAGTTTCGCGGGTGATATGCTGACCTGCCTGGTGAGTGCTCGCAAAGGTATCGAGGTGCTCGAACATTCCCTTCGTAATCCTATATACCTGCTCCTCACTCAGCTCGTCGCTGGCGATCAGCATGGACTGGACTGTAACGGTTGTGGCATCCGTCTCTGTGCCATATACGTCCTTTGGTATCGTGAACGACGTATAATACGGATACTTCTCAGTCAGCTCGCTTACTTTATCCGGTGTAATGGAGACAAGTGTAATCGGCCTGGAGACTTTTAAAGCCTCAATTGCTGCGGTTGGAGTGCCCGCTGTTATAAATGCGGCATCAATATTGCCGTCCTGAATATTCCCTGCAGCATCCGAGAAGGCCATGTATTCGGCTTTAATATCGTCATAAGTCAGGCCATGCGCTTCAAGAATCTGACGTGCGTTAGCCTCAGCGCCAGAGCCTTGGTCGCCCACCGCAACACGCTTGCCGCGAAGATCCTCCACATTCGCAATCCCGCTGTCAGCTGCTGCGACAATCTGAATGACTTCGGGATACAAGGCAGCAACTGCTTTGAACTTGTCAACCTTGCCTTCGAACATCTGCGTGCCTTCCGCAGCATAGTAGGCGATGTCATTCTGGATAAAGGCCAGGTCTCCTTTGCCGTCGTTGACATCATTGACGTTTACGACCGAAGCGCCGCTCACGACAGCTGTCGCTGTCAAGCCTTCCACATGCTCATTGATGATCTGGGATAATGCGCCGCCAAGCGGGTAATAGGTCCCCTGTTCACCGCCGGTAAGAACGACCAGATCCTTGTTCCCTTCCTTCGCGCAGGCTGACAAAGTGAATACCGCTGCTACTAAAAGAATAACTAGACCAATCTGTTTTGCCGTCTTCATCCTCATCCCCATGCTCCATCAATCCCCTCTCTTAACAGAACTCAAGAAACTTTCTTCATAGGTATGTTCCATGCGTTTGATTTATGAGACTCTGTAAATATTCGATACAGTTTATGTCAGTATAGCTTTCTGCTATCGTGCGCAAAGAAGCAGCCGGACCCTATACAGCTGTCCGGCTGCTCTTGTCTTATAGCTTATCGTTGAATCAGGTGTACCTTGCTGTTACTTGGGCTCCAAACCCCATACCAGCTTGCCGTTATGGTACAGAGCCACCTTATTCCAGTCAGCAAAGGCAGACTTGGTTGCATCATACGAGAAGTCGTCTGCTTCATTAAAGCTGGACCAGTCATTCTTGTTGATCCTGATCTGCATTTCGCCTGTATTTCCGCCTGCGGCCACCGAGCCCGCACCGGCCGCAAAGCCGATTTCCAGATAGTAATCCGCGCCTTCAACCGCCTTATCCATCTTCACCAGGCTGCCGGAGAGATTGGAGCATCCCACCGTCGCCCAGTCACAGTTGAAGGTCTGCGGCTTATCACCATCAACGGTGTAATAGTAACGGATCTTCAGATCACTCAGCGGAACACTGCTGGTGCCAGCATTCACGATGCGCAGATGCGGCTTGAACTGATTGTCTGTCGCGTTCGTGTCACCTGCCTTATACTGCAGCTTCAAATCGCCAACTGGCTCTTCCGGTTCTTCCGGGGCTGCAGCTGGCACAGCCGTTACTTCGGCTGAGTTCGCCGACTCCCCTTGGGCGTTAGCAGCACTGACGACATAGTAATATGTCTTTCCGTTCGTGACATTCGTATCCGTGTAGCTAAGCCCAGCCTGTGTAGCAATCACAGTGTACGGACCGCCGCTTGCTTCCGAACGTTTCACTACATATTCGGCAGCGCCGGCTGCGTTGTTCCAGCTCAGCTCGACTTTGCCATCACCTGCTGCAGCACGCAGGCCTGCCGGCACTACAGGAGCTGTCGGCTCCGAGCCGGTATCGCCGCTCGCAATCAGGCGGTCATATTCCGCGTACGCTGTCGCCATATCAACCTGGGACCAGAAACGATGGTACGTAAAGGTAGGCGTGCCGTTCTCCCATTTCTTCGTTACCGGGTTGTAGGAGCTCTTGTAAAGCTGCTCCAGGTAGGACCACTGCGGATCGTTCTTGATATCCGGACGGAGGTCCGCATAACTGATGTAGACACCATTGCCGCCCTTGGCAGGATCGGAAGGTACGCCAGCGGTTCCAGGAATGGTATTGCCCTGACCAAACTTGCCGCTCCAGCCATTGGGAATATAGACTTCCTTGGTGAAATAACGATAGTAATCCGCACGGGATTCGGGCAGCGTGATGCCGATACCGTCATTATGGCCCCATGCTACATCCAGCAGTTCTTCCGCGGTCGTTTTGGCCTGGCTCCCAAGCGCACTGAAGTCCCCGTTCTCAGCCTTGGTGCCTGCTGCGTAGAAGGTCAGTGCCTTAATATAGTTGCCTAGAACGCCTACGTCCTGGCTAGGATCCTTCGTTACAACGTGGAAGCCAGGGTTCCCTGTGAAGGAGGAGTAACCCTTCCACGTATCCGGCTGTCCCTGCCATTCCTGGCTGCCCGGCACGTAGAATTGACCAGGCTGGCTGACTGTTGCCACTGCCGGATCTTGACCACCCAGGATCCTGCTGCCGTTTGCATCCAGATAATAGCCGTCCGCATCCGTTACCGGCTTCTCGTTTACGAATACATAATCGATCGACCAGTCGATCCAATTCTCGATAACCTGCTTTGCCATCTTGAAGTTCTCCGAGCTAGTGTCACCGCTTGAAGCCATGATGTAATACAGCTCTGCAACACGCTCAAGCGGCCAAGTCTGGAAGCCAAACCATGTATTGGACGGCGGATCATGATAGACTGGGTCCTCATCATAGGCCATGTCATAGAACCGGCTTACACCTGCCGGGTATGTCTTGTAGTCGCCATCCCAGCTGTTCGTGGCCCCGCCGCCGATTGCGCCTTCACTGCTTTGCAGCCAGGTATAGAATTCCAGCTGGCGCTTCAGCGATGTATTCCAATCCTGCTGCGCCGTTGCCGATTTGGGAATAAGCCCGCCTTCAGGCTGCGAAAGCGCGTAGGCTGCTACAACATTCTGATAGGCGTGGTGAACATGGCTTGCCCCGATTCTCCAAGCCCAGTTGCCTGTGCCGTTATCACCGAGCCCGCCGCCCCATGCCGTGTACCACGACATCAGGTAGTGAGCGGCATCCTTGCCCGTTCCCGGAGCCGGAGTGCCATTCGCGGAGCTGCCGATTTTCATGAAATACTTGTCAAACATACCATAGCGCAGATAGTCGCCCATCTTCTTGGCTTTGTCCAGGTAGACCGGGTTGTTATAGCCCATCTCCTTCGCCCAGTACATAACCTGAACCGCACGGCCTTCCGCGTCGGTCGCATTCGTATAGCGCCACTGCTTGGCAGGAGCTGCCGTTTCTTTCGTAAATAGGGTCATGAAGCCTTCGCCCGGCTTGCCGAACGAATGGTCATCCTGGGAAGGATGCGGAACTGCTTCCCATACCGACTCCTGCTCTCCACGCTGGAACGTGTTCACATATGTGGCTGTGTGGGACGGATTTAAGGTATTCCCAAAACCATAGAAGTTATCAACATCAACAAGCCAGTGCATCAGGTAGGTGTCGTTGTTTCCATAAGCCGCCTTCAGCTCGGCGTCCAGCGGATCGCGGCCTGCCGGATATTTGCCGTCAATCTGGCTTGGATACATGTCTGGCTGCGGCTTCTCGCCCGCCGATGTTGCCGGACTGCTCGGGTTGTAGTAGCCCATAGTCGGCTGTTCCTTGGCACTAGGAATAATGAACTTCTCCATGTTGTCCCAAGCGGCCTCAAGATGTGTCCAGTCTCCTGTGTAATAGCCGTACAGCGCCTCCAGCCAGAACCAGTAGCTGTATGCTTCAGAGGTCGTCATGTGACCGTAGTCTGGCGCTTCACTCATCAAGGTCTCAATAGCATGATAAGGAATACCTTCGGGCGAGAAGTACCCGCTTGCCGGGTCCTTAATCTGCTCATACATCTGCAGGAAACGTTCCTGATGAACATTGTCCAGAGCCGCTGCGCTCTGCACCCGCTCAGCTCCCGCAGCAGCTGAAGTCAGCAGTGACAGAAGCATCGTCAGCGTAAGCATCAACGCGATAATCTTCCTCTTCGAACTGGCTATCATATTGTCAGCTCTCCCTTATTCATTGTGTACCGGTTATGTCTCCGGTCTGCTCATTCTTATGGCTCTAAGCCCCATACCAGTTGGCCGTTGCGGTGTAAGGTAATCTTGCTCCAATCGGTAAAAGACGTGATGGCAGGGCCGAAGGAATAATCGTCCGCCTCATTGTAATTGGACCAATCGCTCTTGTTGATCCGCAGCTGCATTTCACCCGTATGGCCGCCAGCAGGCAGTGAACCCGCGTTCGCCGAGAAGCTCACTTCCATATAATGGTCCGATCCGTCAGACGAATTGAACATTTTCGTGAAGCTGCCGCTCAGGTGCGCGCAGCCGACAGCTGCCCAGTCACAATTGAACTGCTGCGGCTGGCCGCCATCCAGCGTGTAATAATAACGGATCGTCAGCTCGCTCAGCGGGATTGCCTTATCACCCGTATTGACGATGCGGAAGTGAGGCTTTAACTGATTGTCGCTTGCGTTCGAATCTCCCGTCTTATACTGCAGCTTCAGGTCACCTGCAGGCTGTTCCGGCTCCTCTGGCTCCTCAGGCTGGTCAGGCTGGTCAGGCTGGTCAGGCTGCTTAGGCAGGGCCGAAACAGATTGAGAATCCGGTGACATGCCGGCCACATTCCGGGCACTTACTACATAATAATAGGTTGTGCCATTGGACACCGCGCTGTCCGTATAGCTTGTTCCCGGCTGCTCGGCAAGGACTGTGTACGGGCCTTCTGCTTCATCTGCCCGCTTGACGATGTAACCAGTCGCACCCGTCACTCCATTCCACTTCAACGTCACCTTGCCGCTTCCCGCTTCTGCGCTGAGACCCGAAGGAGGCATTGGCACAACGGGACCTGCTCCCCCTGTGGGCTCCTTGCCAAACACCTGTCTGCCCGCATCATAAACCGTCATATAAGGCGTCTTCGTCAGTGTGGAGGTCAAGCCTTGATAGGAGTAATCGTTGCCCGGATTCCAGAAGCTCGTATGCTGCGGTGCCGCAATGCGGAACTGGACCTCCTTGCGGAAATGCGGCTGACCGCCCGGATAAATTTTCACCCCTGTAAAATCCAGCGTGACATAATAGAGGTGACGGCTCGTATCAAACGGCATCAGCCCGGAAACCTTCGCCCCCTGATTGTAGCCGCCCGCCGATACGGTCACATCCGCAGCGGTGTAACCGGCTTCATACACCTCAGTAAGATCAAGATAGTAACGGAAGGACAGCTTGTCGCCCATTCTCGCCGGCCAGCCTGAGCGGTTGTTCAGCAGTGCTTTGATCTCCGTATAGGCGGGACCCGAGCTGTTGATGGCTGCCTCAACGAAGAATTCGTCCTCCTCTGCCTGCTCGGCTACCGGGAAACCAGGAAGAGGCTTCTGTCCCGAACCATACAGCTGATACATCCTGGCGAGCGCACCCGTAAACCCGGCATTGTAATCCGTAGCCACCTCATTGTTTACGTAATTGCCAATCTCGTCGGTATACGTATCGTCCGCATTGGGACCGCCGACAAGTGCGCCATACAGAACATGCCGGTGGTTCGCCGGGTTCTCCAGGCTGTCTGACCAGGAGCCGTGAGCAGTCCGGTGATGCGGATGCTCGGGAGCATTACTTCCATAGCCAACTACATAACTGGCCTTACGCGGATTATCTCCCAGCATGTAGAGAATCTGCCGGCTGGCAAAATCCCGGTACTTGCTCTTCTTCACCGGGTCTTCGACCCAGTCCGAGTAGACAAAAGCCAGGAATGAAGCGTTCGCCGCATAGCGCAGTGCGCCCCATTGGTCCAGATAAGCGAGACCGCCCGGCGTATAGCGGATTCTCTCACCCTGGCTGGTTCCGCTCGACCAGTAATCGAGATTTCGTTCGGTAGACTGCACAAACCGGCTGTCGCCCGTCAACCGGGCAAGCAGCAGCTGTGCGCCGTAGTGAACATCATCCCAGGCATGGGTCCACTTATACCCCCAGTAAGGCGTTTGCCCGTCCGTGCCCCATTCATTGACCGACTGAACCGCCTTCTGCAGGTATGCATCATCCTCCGTTGCCATGTACAGCCAAACCGCGCCCCAGGTCAGCTCATCTGCATAGCCGCTCCATGAGTTGTAATAAGAGGCGGCATCCTTGATGCAATCCGAGTATTTGCCGCGATATTGATCCGCGAAGCTGTACAGCTCCTTGGCGTGCTTCAGCAGCTGCTCTGCATAAGCGGCATCTGTCGGCTTGAAAATGATGGAGGCTGAAGCAAGTGCAGCTGCCGTCGTGCCCGCCAGATCAGAACCAGGACAGGAGGCGTCGATTTTGTACGCCGGGCGCTGCATCTGCATCACCTCAGCAGGGCCCCACCAGGCATGATCTGCGCCACCGTTGCCAACCTGGCCCCATAGTTCATTCGGAGCTGTATGCGCTTTAACGAAATAATCCGTGGCCCACTTAATGTTGTCGAGCATGGCTTCCAGCTGACCGGATTGTTCATAAGCATCCCGGTATTCATAGACCGACCATGCCAGCATGGCAGCTGTAGCCGCCATTGGCAGGCCAAATTTCACATGGTCGCCAGCATCGTACCAGCCGCCGGTCAGATCATGACCCACATCAGCGCCGTCCTGCAGTCCGGAATCCCCTCGCCAGCTCACCCGGTTGTTTTCCGGCAGCTTGCCGGAACGCTGAGCTTCGTAGAAGAACATGGACTTCTGAAGCGCTTCCGCGTAATTGTAATCAGCCGGGCCTGCTGCTGCTGTATCCGTCATGACAGTCAGGCCCGTTAAGGACGTGCCGACAAGAGCCGCTGCCAGCACTGCGGCTGCAGCCTTTCTTCTCAGCGACCTGCCCGCTTGCTTTACCAAACGTTATCCGCCTCCTTTACGCAGTGTCTTGCTCTTTTTCCGTAAACGATTACAATGTTTTGCATTCCTTCTTTCTGTTTTTTGCAATTGCATGGTAAGCATGTCATGACCGGCAAAAACATCTTGTTAAATGAACTCTATCCGTTTGTCGTTCAGCATCACCCCCTCGGCCGTAAATGGAATAACATTCAGAACCATAATAACCACTTTATGTTATATGTTTATTGTAACGTTATGATGCACGGACTTCTGCCCGTACAAACTGGCCATTACGGTTCAATACCCCAAACCAATTTATCATCTCGATGCAGGGTGACATTGACCCATTCAGTGAACGAGCTTTTGCCCGGATCGTAGGAATAATCATCCGTCTCGTTATAGCTGGTCCAATTGTTCTTATGGTTGCGGCTTTGGATGTCACCGCTTGTTCCACCTGCCGGTATGGAGCCAGCCTGGCTTCCGAAGGAAATCTCCAGCACATGATCCGCCCCCTGTCTGGCTTCCGGCAGCTTCTTAATGGTGCCAACCAGATTGGCGCAGCCTGCTGCCGCCCAGTCGCAGTTAAAGGTCTGCGGAACATCCCCTTCTGCTGAAAAATAATAACGAATCGTCAGCCCGCTGAGTGAAACGGGTTCTGTTCCTTTATTGACAATTCTGAAATGCGGCTTAAACTGGTTATCCCCCGCATTCGTATCCCCTGCCCGGTACTCGACAGCCAGATCACTTGCAGGAGGCGGCGTACCTCCCCCATCATCCGCTGGCTTGACTTCCACCTGCTTGGAGTTCATGCTCTCGCCTGCTGCATTGACAGCGGTAATGACATAATAATAGGCAGCGCCATTCGTCACTTCCTGATCCTGGTACCCCGTACTAGTCACGGAGGCAATTTCGGTATACGGCCCCCCGCTGACCAAAGCGCGTTTCACCTTATAGCTGGCCGCTTCAGCAGCGGCTTCCCAGGATAACAGGACAGCACCGTCTGATCTGTCAGCTGTAACGCCAGCAGGAGCAGCCGGCACATCGGGAACCGGCTCTCCGCCGCCTGCAGTATTCAGATCATCCTTGTGGTCCTGAAGATACTGCGCCACCCATACAAGCGGTGCGTTCCAGTTGATCGTGTTTTCCTTGGAGCCCCAGGCATCCGGCGCCGTATTCTTGGCTGCGTACGATTTGGCGGCCGGCTTCCCGGCTGGTGTAGCGGGATCATTAATCAGCTCATTATTAGGTCCGCCCGACAGCCAGCCGCGCGGGAATGATATGCCGCTCATATATTTCCCCCATGCCCAGCGGTCGTGCAGATCGGTCTCGTAGTACTCGCCATAACCTGTAACATAGGACAGCCGCATCGCGTTGTTCCCCATTAGATAATCCATGATGCGGTACATGCCCTTTAGATACCCCAAGTCCTGCGTTACATCATAGGCAAAGCCCAGCATAATCATTTTGTTAACGATGAAGGAATTGGAGCCCCACGGGTAATTCTCGCTGCCCGGGATCGGCGAGGGATAGCCTTCTTGGCGCAAATCAGCAAGAATGCCGTCCGCATGCTGGCGTACGCCCGATTTCATAGCCTCAATATCCTGCTTCGGAAGGTCATTGGCTGCCGAGAGGAGAGAGAGCGTTCCTGCTCCCGCAACCGATGCCCAGTCTATATGCCCGACTTCCAGGTAATGCGGTGACGAGGTCACTGCCGAGCGGTATGAAGCCTGATCGCCATCCTTCAGCTGAAAGGCCGTCAGGTACAGCTCAGCAGCAGCTGCATACCGGTCATCGCTTATGCTCTTGTCCCCATAATCGCCCCCGCCCTCTGTGTCCGCAGTCTGTGAGGAGTACACAACGTGGGGATTTGCACTCGCCCTTGTCCAAGCCTCTTCTGCCGTTGTCCACAGACGGGAAGCTTCTTCCCGGTTATACGGCTCAAGCAGCCTTGCCAGATGAGCCAGATTGCGGGCAACGGCATAGGTGGCATTAGTGGAAGGCGGCTGTGCCTGCCGGCCCATAGCATTTTCCTGATCGATACTGGTCACCGGGAAAGCGCTCCAGCTGTCGTTGTGTATCTTATGAGAGGCAAGCCCGCCGGAGGCCGGCATAACGCCGCGCATGAAGGTAGAGCCGAATGCCACTTCGTCGATCAAATCAGGTATGCCATTGCCGCCCTCCGGAATACGAAGCGAGCCGTCCGGAAAGACATGCGGGTACCGTTCATACAGATTGAGAAGCGTCCATGCGGATATCGCCTGGTTCACAGGATAGATACCGTAATCGCCCGCATCCGCCCATGAGTATCTGACATTCAGACGCTCACCCTGACACCAATTATTGAAGCACGCCACACTCTCATCTGCCGGATGAAGGGCCTTGTGCGCGAATACAGGGTTAGACAGATACCTGCCTTCAATATCTACACCCATACGGTGAAAATAGAAATATTCCATCGCCTCTGCAGGCAGGTCCGGATATAAACTTCCGGCAATGTCAAAGGGCACGCTGGCCCCTGCCCCTGTGACATGAAGCTGATAGCTGCCCTTAACCGTTACCGAGCTAAAATCTGCCTGATGCACGTGGTCGCCGGAGGCACGGTCGTTACCGAAAACCCGTGTCTGGCCCTCTGCGACTACTGTACCGCTGCCTGCTCGCAGCTCCCATTTCAGCGGCATTGACGATGGACTCACAATGGTTGCTACCTTATCGGCACCGGGCAAATATCCAACCTGATTGACCCTCACCGGACTGGGGTCCGTGTCAGCGAGAACGGATGCCGGGAGCAGAGCAGAAGCTCCGATCAGGAACGCAACCGCAAGGGAAGCCGATCTCTTCCCCAGCTTCCTGGTTCGTTTATGTCGCATACTTTCCATCCTTTCAGCGTTTATCCAAGCTTAAGCGTCATAATCGAAACTGTAATCACGTGTTTATTCATTCGCATGGAGCAACAGAAACCGGCCGCTTACGATAGCAGCCGGCTTATTGTCTGTCGTTCCCCTATGAAGTGCCGGGTATCAGATGTCTATGACAGCCCGCTGACAGCAAGCGCCTAGGGTTCAATTCCCCATACCAGCTGCCCGTTCTGATACAGCGTGACACGATCCCAATTCATGAACGAAGTCTTCGAGGCATCGAAGGAGTAGTCGTTCGCTTCATCGAGATTGCCCCAGTTGCTTGCATGATTACGGGTTTGAATCTCACCGGATTCGCTTCCAGCCGCAATGCTCCCCGCCGCAGAGCTGAAGCTCAGCTCCAGGTAGGCATCCGCATGCTCCGAGCCGCTGTCCAGCTTCACATGCTTGCCGGTAATGCTCGAACAGCCAGGACGGGCGTAATCACAGTTAAAGGAGACGGATGAGCTCGTATCAGCCGTATACCAGTAGCGAATAGTCAGCTCACTCATATCTACAGCTGCTGTGCCGTTATTCTTGATGTTAAAATGCGGCTTGAACTGATTATCCTGCGCATTCGTATCAGCCGCACGGTATTGAAGTACTAAATCGCCTGTTGGAGGAGGAGATGTCTCTCCCTCCGGCTTGGCACTGACAACCGCAGCGTTCACGCTTTCGCCTGCGGCGTTAACCGCGCTCACCGTATAATAGTAGGTCGTTCCGTTCGTTAGGCCTGTATCGGAAAAAGCTGCTGCCGTTACATCCGACGCGATCACCGCGAACGGCCCGCCGCTTGCGAGCGCGCGTTTCACCGTATAGCTGTTTGCACCGGTCACTGCGCCCCAGCTCAAGTCTACCTTGCTGTCGCCAGGCGCCGCTTTCAAGCCGGCAGGTGCCGCCGGAACCTGAGGCTGCGTCGTTCCGCCGCTTGGCGTCACACTGACCTGCGCCGAATTGGCGCTGGCGCCTGCGCTGTTCACCGCACTTACAACATAGTAGTAAGTCGTTCCATTCGTCAGCCCGGTGTCCGTGAAGCTGGCCGCAGTTACATCAGAGGCAACTGTCGCATACGGACCGCCGCTTGTGGACGCACGCTTGACCGTATAGCTCGAAGCGCCGCTTACAGCCGTCCAGCTGAGTGTGGCTTTCGAATCACCAGCTGCAGCTTTCAGACCGGCAGGAACTGCCGGAACCTGCGGTCCCGGGCCTCCGCCATTGTCCGTGGCAGGAATAACCGGATAAGCATTTTTCACGAGCGTTACAAACTGATCATGGAACCAGTGGCCCGAAACCGGTGCATTTGGTGTTGCGCCAGACAGTACACCATCTGGAGTCATGTAAGTCGGATCACACATACGATCGAAGCCCTTGCCCTCATCATTCGGGATAGCGGAGCTTGAGCCGTCCGATTCGCCCGGCGGTTTAACCCATACGAAGGCATCCAGATGCGCGCCGTATTCGACTGGGGCAGTCTTCGGCGCCATGCCGATGCCGGCTCCCAGACTGTTGCACCACAGGCCACGATGAGCGCGGCGGTCAACGCGTCCGGTGTTTACATGTGTATTGATATCTGACCCTGTTGCCATAGTCGGACGTTCTGGCCCGCCCCAGCCGTTCCTGGACGTATCGATCAGGAAGCCGGTGCTTGAAGGCCAGCCCGCTCTCGTAAAGTCATTATAAAGTGCCGCTGTAAAGTCTGCTTCATCAAAATACGGATTCCACTCATAGAAGTCCGATGAACGGATCGGCTGGCCGTTAAGCGTGAGGTTCGGATTAGGGAGGTTAGGCTCTTCGAGCGGCGTTGTGTTGGCTGTATTGGTTACGAAACCCGCAACGCTGGCAAAACCCTTCGCTGTTCCCCGCACCACATTCGTATAGAGCTGAACGGCTCCGGAACGATTGTCATCCCAGCCCAGCCAGCCCGAATGGCCGATGTCCAGGTAGTTGTAGACGTTCGGTATCGCGCCCAGCTTGTTCAGCGCATATTGCACAGAGGATACATAGAGACCGCTGGTGTTGGCTGCCGCACATTGAGGGGTATTGAGATTAGTAACCAGATTCGGCAGACCATCCGGTTCTACAATGGTTACAATCCGGATATCCTGGTATTTGGGCTTGGCGAAGATTTCGGCGAGCACGTCGATGTACTCTGTCTTGTAACGCTCAAACCCAGCCTGTGTTAAGGGAATCTCGCCGTTGGAGGCAAGGGCATGACAGTCACGTCCTGGCAGGTTGTAGACGACGAACATAGCCGTTATCGGGGTATCCCCCTGCTTCTGTGCCAGTACATTATCCAAGTGTCCTTCCAGGCTGCGCCTGCCGCCATTCTGCTCGCCGCCATGGATGGCCGCAATCCGGTCCAGCCACACTGCAGTCGGATACGATTTAATCGTTTCCATTTGCGCGGCCAGTTCACTGTCTTCAACCTTTGCAATGGAAGTGTCGATAAGATTGGCGTAATCCGGGTTGACATAAGCGGTTGCCCCTACGAAGGGATTATCCACCCTGGCTTCAGCAGCAGAACTCTTCAGCATTTGTGTCGGAAGACAGATACTTAACGCCAAAAAAGCCGAAAGAACGACTTTCACAGGTTTTTTACGCAAAACTGATATCATAACTTCACTCCTTCAGTATGAGTAATTGGGCCATCCTGACTCCGGTCCCCCCTGACAATCTGGAATGATAAACTGCGGGCACAGCAAACAGACTTGACGACGAAGATGTAACGTCAGACATCTCTCTCGATAAGCAATAGTTGGTATAACAGCTGGGTTTACAATTGGCAGGAACACAAATAAATCGAGTAAGCGGTATCATCAACATCCAGACAAGACTGGTTCTGACTCCGGCAGTTTGGCTCGATTGGCTGTAGAGGCGATCGGGAAGGTTGGTTGAAATAAGCGGGAATACTGGCAGTCCATTTCTTTAAAACGCTTTCATAAAACTTCTGATTTTATGACTCTGATTCTCCCTTTCTCCGATGAAGAATAAAAGCAGCAAAGCCTCGCAACTTCTTGTATCGCATCACCTCCTTGAAGAACTGCCCTGCTGAACAGGGTACGGCTCGCAATTCACTAGGCGCTGCTAATTCCTGGTAACATTATAACCTCGCCGCCACAATTTTGTCAATAATTTGTATTTATGGATTTGGGAGCGCTTTTATTAAAGTCTCTTACCTAAAACAAGAGACCATCCCTAAGAGAGCCGGGATGGTCTTGTACAATTACCGAATCTAGATTTTACTTTGATACTCCATTCCTTTAACCAGCATGGCTATCACTTCAGCTCTTGTGGCTGGCTGAACGGGGGCGAACCTGCTGCCGCCGACACCATTCATCAGTCCCGCTTCAACAACTGCTGCCACATAATCCTGCGCCCACGCGTCAATGTGATCCGCATCACGGAAGCCGGGAACGCTGCTCTTTTCCACGTTTAATTGGAGCAGTTTAGCTATGATAACGGCTAACTCCTGACGGGTCAACTCCTTGTTAGGCTGGAATGTGCCGTCCGGATATCCGCTAATAATCCCTTTGGCCGCTGCCGCATTAACAGCTTCAGCAGCCCAGTCTGGGATTTTACCTGCATCCTTGAATCCCTCTGATGAGCCATCCGCTTCCCACTGGAATGCCCTCGCAGCCATAACAACAAACTCTGCCCTGGTTGTTGACTTATTCGGACGGAATGAACCGTCGTTATAACCCATAACGATCCCTGCCTGAGCTGCTCGGCTGATCGCACTATTTGCCCAATGTCCCGAGATATCCGCAAATGTTACCGGAGGCTGAGCAGGCACAGCTGGTGCCGAGCCTCCACCAGGTGTTTGAGGGGCTGTTGGCTGGGCCGGTGCTGCCGGTGCCGTTGGTTCATTCCCGCCAGGTACTGTTACTGGAGGAATGTAGCCGCCGGTGCCGCCAGTATTCCCTCCACCACCGCCGCCTCCACCGCCGGGTATACCGCCGTTCGCAGGGGGTTGCGGCTGCGGTTGCGGCTGCGGCTCAACACCCTTCAAATCCGTAATCCGGTTCTCTGTCCCGATCTTTACGGTACCGATTTCCTTCAGATAGTCGGTAAATACTTCATAATCAACCAGATTCATTTCGTACAAGCGGCCGTCAGCCACGGCATCAGCCATCACATGGTAGAAGTCTCCGCCACTCGCCAGGAATGAATTGGTTGCCACCATGTAATACGCATTGGGATCAATCGCGGAGAAGGTGCCATCGCTGTTCTTGATCTCCACCTTCAGGATACGCTTGCCTTCCTGCGTTACTTTGTCATTCACAGCATCATATTTTTCCGCCTGTTTGCTGGAATCGTAGGAGAAGCGCATACCGGAAACCTGTGGGAAACGGCCCTCTCCAATGCTGCTTACGCCGTTCTCCAGCGCTGCGGTGATTTCCTTGCCCGTCATCTTGATTGCTGTCAGATTATTGCCGAACGGCATTACCGTTAGAACCTCGCCCAGCGTAATATCACCCGGCTGCTTGCCGTCAGCCGTTACCGGAATAGAGGCACGGATGCCGCCGCTATTCTGTATGGCCACATAACCTTTGATTCCTTCTACGTTCGGATAGGTAGCCTTGACCTTGGCACGCATGCCGTCCGTCATCAGGTTCCCGAGATTCGTTTCCTGCTTACGAACGTGAGTGCGGTCCCCGTCCAGGAAAACCTCTGTTTTACCTACAACGGTGTTCTTCAATGCTGCAAGCGGAGGATCATAATAATTGTTCATCCGCGCCTGTACTTCCTTATCCGCCGGATAGCTATCTACCGGATGAAGCTTTCCGTTCCAGTGCCGGATTACGCCGTCATGGTCAAACATAACACTTAATTCACCCAGATTTACACTGTACTCCCCGGTCTGAACGATTAAGGTAGGTTCACTATCTTCGTTCACCACCACCGGCTCAGTCAGTACAGTGTGAGAATGGCCGCCAACAATAATGTCAATTCCCTGCACGGCTTCTGCCAGCTTTTCATCCGCACTGTAACCGAGATGGGAAAGTGCAATGATCTGGTTAACGCCCATCTCTTGCAGGCGGGAAACTGCAGCTTCCGCACTTGCTTTATGATCGTTGAATACAACATCACCCGGTGACGCAAGCGCCACTGTGTCTTCTGTCGTCAGACCGATAATACCGACCTTCTGACCGCTGATCTCACGAACAATCGCCGGATAGATCTTCGAGGATTCGCCCGGTTCACCGATAGAATCGTGATACAGCCCGCCTAGAAGCTCGTCCTTGCTGAAATCAATGTTGGAGCTGACAAACGGGAACTCCGCCTTATCGATAAATGCCTTGAGTGTAGCCGAATCCTTATCAAACTCATGGTTGCCGAATACCATTGCATCATAACCCAGCATATTCATGAACTCCAGATCGGCAAGTCCCTTGTACTGGTTGAAGTACAGTGTGCCTGAGAAGACATCACCAGCATCAAGCAGAAGGGTGTCCGGCTGGCGCAGCTGCTGAGTAGCCGTCACGCGTTTCGCTATCCGTTCCAGATGGCCGTGTGTATCATTCGTATGCAGAATATGAAGCTGCGAATATTTGGCCTCCTCCAGCACATCGAGCTGGGCGAGCAGCGGATCGTGGTCACTAACCCGTCCATGGCTGGTGTCGAAATCAGCATTAATATGCACGATATCGAATTCCGAGAATGGAACAAGGCTTCTGTTCACAAGCAGGTGATCAAGCGTTTGCGAGTTGCCTTGATATACATAGGAATACCTGTCGTTTACAGGCAGCAGGTCAACCAGATTAACCAGGTGTTTCCCTTTGGTAAGCTCTAGTGTCTTGGAGAATTGATAATCGTTCAGGTCCCCCATAACAACCACGTTTGCCGAAGGGTTCTGTTCCATAACAGAATCAACGAAGCTGTTTACGATTTGTGCAATCTGATGGCGCTGCACCTCACTCTTGAGCACATCCGGAAGAGGCTGGATGCCGCCAAACGGCGCTTCGTCCCCGCCCTTCGAATTGAAGTGGTTCGCGATAACAATGACGCGTTCCCCTTTGAACAGAAATTCGGCCGCAAGCGGCTTGCGTGAATCATTAAATGCCTCATTCTGCGGCTCGATCCGTCCCGGGTTGACATTCAACCCATTCTCTCCGTATGTAACGCTCTGAGTCGCTGTTCCTTTGCCTCCAGCGGTCTCGGCAAGCGTTACACGCTCTGGATTGTACAGGAAGCCTACTCTTATATTGCCGCCTGGCGCTCCTCCATCCGCATTGTTAACAGGAGCGATGTCCGTGTAGCTGTATGCTGGTCCGCCCTGCTCCTTAATGGCCGCGATCAGCGCCCCGTAATTGTCATCCGCCTTGGTTGTGCCGGAATCTGTGGAGCCATCGTCATCCTGTACCTCGATCAGTGAGAGGATATCCGGCGATTTCAAGTTTTGGACGATAGAGCCGGCAATCTTATTTCTCCTGGCCGTCTCCGCTTCACTCGGATTGTTCCAGAAGTTCTCGATATTGAATGAAGCAACCGTCAGCTTGTCCTCCTCCGGATTAATCTGGGTGACTTCCCGCTCATTCTTGCTTGGGATGATCTCCGGAAGCTTCTCGGGAATGACCTTATAATTGCTGTAATCATAAGCGAGCACACCGGTAATAGGACCGGCAAACTTGTCACCCGTCTTCACCTGTACCGCCGGCTTCCTCGCAATCAAGATTCTCTGCGGGTTCAGATCTTCCTCCGTGAGCATAATTCCGCCCGCTTCTGTCATAACCTCTGCTGCGGATTGGCCGCCCAGAACAACCGGGATTTCATAACTGTATGGACCAACAATCCTGGCGTCATCCAGCTGCAGGCGCATGCCTTCCAGGCTCTCATAGAAATCAAGGGCTCTGTCAGCTGGAGAGAATGTCGTGAAGGTCTCTGCAGTTGAAATAACGGCTGTCGGTTGAGTACGGTCCCGGCCAATTACAACCGGAGCAGGCAGTGTGTTTCCACTGGAGATGACATCGACGGATGCTGCCGTAATTTGTGTTGTTGTCAGATCTACGGACGTTGCATATCCAGCCTCCGTGATTTCTTCTACCGTACCGCTTACCTTCACCTTATCGCCGACAGCAGGACTGATATCAACGCTTGAAACAAGAACAGCCTCTGAGGTTGCGTCGCTGCTATCCCAAGCTGCTTGTTCAGCCTGCATATACCATTTCTTGCCGCGCTTCATGGTTACGATGCCTTCGACGTTCGTAACTTCTTGGCCGACAATCGGAGATATATGGGCAGCACCTTGAATTTCGTGAATGCTGATTCCATCATAGACCTGGGCAACCCGGTAAGCGAACTCGAAGATTTCACCCGGTTCCCCTTCATGCTCCCTAATAGCCTTAATAGTCGTTGTCTTCTCAATTACAATCGGAGCTTCATATTTCATGCCGTTCTCGGCAGATGGCGTGCTGCCATCGAGCGTATAGTAAATCGTGCCCAATCCTAACGGGTTGTACAGCTCGACGGATGTTCCGGGCGTTACCGGCTTGTCCGGCGCTGGATTTGCGATAACCGCTTCAGTATCCTGAACAATATCGGTTTCCATGCGGGGAATCAGCATGTAGTTACCGTAAGAGTAGGTGACCACACCTCTGATTAAATCATAGGCTTGTCCGGACTGCAGATAGGAAGACTTAATAATGAACTCATCATTCTGTGCATCCGTCACCTTAAATTCCTTGTAGTTATTCCCTGTTCCCACCGTAACATCGCGTACTTCCACGAACTCCGATTCGACAGACTCGCCCTTATCCGCCTGCAAATCTGTTCCCTGAACAAGCTGCGGGGCAGGCAGACCTGCACCAGGGGCCGTTACAGCAAATTCCTCGGCTTGAAGCTGCGCCAGTCCGTAATACTGCTGCACCTTGCCGGAAGCAGTAATTCGGTCTCCCGCCGCTGCTGCCAGGTCGATGCCGCGCACAACGATACCGGCTGTATCATCCTGGACATAGAGATTCACAGCACCGCCGCTCGTTTCGCTGTGTGTTACAATGCCAGTAATGCTTACATATGTACCCGCTTCGAGCGTTCTTGCTGCCGCTAGAGTCGTAACCTCGCCATTCTCTGCAGGAACCTCCCCATCTTGTGGCGCGGGTTCTGCCTCACTACCCTCCCCCGCATTGTCATCTCCATATGTCGCTGCGATTACACTTGCAGGTTCAGCATCCGCTGTCCTTGCCGTAACCGGTGCGGATTGGCTGCCAAACACACAACCGGCCACCATCATCACGGCCAGCAGCAGACTAACCTGCTTCTTGATGCTCTGCAACATTTGCACCTCTCATCAACTCTCCTCTCACCATTTCGAAAATGGGTCATTTCTGCCCAACATTAAGAGTATCAAGCGACTGTAATGGTATGATTATGCTGGAATTTTGCTTGTGTAAAAATTTTGCCGGCACATAGCAAAATGCCTCCAGACTGTATGACAGTACCATTCCCTGGTCACAGCAATTGGAGACATTTGTGTCGGTATGCAGCCTTGATCGCTTTATCATCTTCGTGTCCGGTTAAATAACACCATTTCCTGCTCACAAGTATAGCAGACCCGTTAAAATGGGGTCAATTAGGCTGAATGCCAAATATTTTACATCTTCTTAGTCAAAATTATAAATGTTGTGTAAATTAAGGTGACATTCTCAAACCATTTCATTCAACCCACATAAAAAATAAGCGCCAGGGATGAATATCCCTGACGCAACAATATTTAACCTCTAGCCATTCCGGCCCCGTTCCCTGGACTGCTCTTCCTGCTCTACAACCGCCTTCAAGTCATCCTGCACACTCTTCGACCAGAGAGGCACACCTGTGCGGTATGCTGCCCGTCCAATTAGATGACCAGCTACCGGCGCAGTGATGAAGACAAAGATAATCCCCAGCAGCAGCCTGGCACTCGTATGGCCGTCAAGCAGCATGAAATACAGGAATGCACCGGTCAAGATACTGAGGATGCCTAATGTGGTGCTCTTGGTCGCGGCATGAGAACGAAGGTATACATCAGGGAGCCGGATTAATCCGAAGGAGCTTAGCGCACTGAGCAGAGCGCCAAGCAGAACCAGAATGCCTACCAGCGATTCAACGATCACTTCTTTCATGCTCAATCACGGCTCCTTTCTCGATATATTTCGAGAAGGCAATCGTACCCAGAAACGCTACGATACCGATTAACAGGATGATTTCCAGATAAGTCTGTGTTCTCTGCATAACGGAGAGAATCGCTACAATGCCGATCAGGTTAATACCTATTGTGTCCAGCGCAATGATACGGTCGGGCATTGAGGGGCCTAGTAGTACACGGACCAAACCGGTCAGAACGGAGAATGACAAGATGATGAGCGCAATAAGCAGCATAACTTGAAGCATTATCTTGACACCTCCATAATGGCCTTCTCGAAGGAACCTTTTATTTGCTTCTCCAGCATTTCGGCGTCTTCAATATCCATAGCATGAATATACAATGTTGAATTATCCGGCGATACCTCAAGTGTCAGTGTACCTGGAGTCAGGGTTATCAGACAGGCCAGGACGGTAACCTCCCAATCAGACTTAAGCTCCGTCTTCAGAGTGAAGATACCGGGCCGGATACGCAGCCGCGGCCGGACAATCTCCTTAATGACGGTTATATTGGAGAGCAGAAGCTCCTTAAGGAACAGCAGGATTAAATTAACAATCGCGCCTATCCGCCGCATATAGAACTCGCCATTCAAGAAACGCCGCAGCATGAATAGAAACAGCAATCCGATTAGATAGCCCACTATAAAGGTGGCAGGGTTCCAGGTATTTTTCAGAAACATCCACACGAATGCGATCAACAGATTGAGTAATATTTGTGAAGCCATCGTTATCTACTCCTTTAACACCGCTTGAATGTACTGGTCCGGATTCAGCAGCGTTTCACCTGCCTGGTTAACGTAAGGATAGATCCACTCTGCCCCTAACCCTAATACAATCGTCAGAATGACAAGGCAGGAAGCCGGCAGCAGCAGCCAGCCCGTTCCCTTCTTCGGTTCTGACAGCGGACGCTTGGGCACACCCCAGAAGACGTTCATGAAGATCCTCATCATGGAATACAGGATCAGCAGGCTTGTCAGCAGTCCGATTCCGGTTATCCAGTAGAAGCCTGCCTGAAGGCCGCCTTCGACAATCAGAAGCTTGCCAATGAAACCGCTGAGCGGAGGCACCCCGACTAGAGCCATAGCAGCGATGAAGAACATCCAGCCGAGCACCGGGCGGGTGCGCATTAAACCACCCATTTCCTTGATTGTGGCCGTGCCCGTATAAGCTATAATGGTGCCCCCCAGGAGGAACAGCAGTGCTTTGACGATCATGTCATGAACCAGATAATAAATGGCTCCCTCAAGAGCTGCCTGATTGGCAGCCGCCAAACCGAAGGCAATGAATCCTACCGCTGCGACTATATTATAGATCAGAATTCTGTGAATATCCCAATAAGCGATTGCGCCAATAACACCAAGCAGCATTGTGGCAGCGGCCAACCAGCCAATGAGCGTGTGGGTTATGTATGGATCATGATAGAAAATCAGCGTAAAGGTGCGGATAATCGCGTACAGCCCCACCTTGGTCAACAGACCGCCAAATACGGCTGTAATCGCTGCCGGAGGCACCTTGTAGGAGCCAGGGAGCCAGAAATACAGGAACAAACCAGCCTTAAGGCCAAATACGATCAGGAACAGCACGGAGATGGTAGTCAGCACTCCCCCCTGTCCCGCTTCCGCAACCCGGACGGACAAATGTGCCATGTTCAAGGTACCGACGACCGCATACAAGTAGGCCACACTTGCCACAAACAAAGCTGAGGAAATAATGTTGATCAAAATATACTTTAGCGATTCGCGGAGCTGTTTCTTTGTACCGCCCAGCACAATCAGCGCATACGAGGAAATCAGCATCACCTCAAAGCAGACGAACAAATTAAAGATATCCCCTGTAAGGAAGGAGCCGATAACACCCACAATCAGGAACTGAAAGAACGGATAAAAGTAAAATTTCTCCCGCTCTTTGCCGATGCTTCCAAATGCATAGTAGAGGCACGCAGCACTCACAATGGTTGTTGTGAGCACCAGTAGAGCCGCAAACATGTCGGCTACGAATACGATGCCGTAAGGAGCCGCCCAGCCGCCCATGTTGAGTGTCTGAATTCCCTCCTGCCGGACAACATGCACCAGATAACCGGCAACGCCCACATTGGCAAGAGCGCTTAACCCGCTAATCCATTTTTGCAGACGAATCTGTCTATTGAAGAAGATGAGCACTACTGCCGTTACCAGCGGTACGAGCAGCGGCATAATCAGCAAATTATTCATCATCATGTCCCCTTAGCTGTTCCATATCGTCTGTTCCGAGCTCCTGATACGCCCTGTAGGCCAGGACGAAGAAGAACGAGGTGACCCCGAAGCTGATTACGATGGAAGTAAGAATAAGGGCTTGAGGCAGCGGGTCTACATAATTGCCGGCTTTCTCTCCAAGCAGCGGAGCCGCGCCCGTCTTCAGCCTGGACATCGTGAGCAGCAGCAGATGCACGGCATGCGTAAGCAGCGAAGTGCCGAGAATAATACGCAGCAGGCTCCGGGAGAGAATTAGGTATGTACCGACCATAAACAAGATGCCGATGGCAAAGGCCATTAGGATTTCCATAATTAGTGGTCCTCCCCGATTGATAGAATGATGGTCATTGTAACCCCTACAACAGCCAGATATACGCCTAGGTCAAACAATGTGGCAGTAGCAAGCTCCGTATCGCCAAGGAGCGGAAGATCCCAGTGTCCGAACGTATGGCTGAGGAACGGGACTTCCAGCACCAGCGATCCAATGCCTGTCAGCAGGGCAATCAGCAGTCCGACTGCCATCACTTTGCGGAAATCCACCGGAACGACCTTGCGGATCGTCTCCAGATCAAAAGCAAGGGCAAGCAGCACAAGAGCCGCTGCAGTCACCAGCCCGCCAATGAATCCTCCCCCCGGATTGTTATGCCCGGCAAAGAACAGGAAGACGGAGAACGTCAGGATTATGAACACAACAATCTTGGCGACTGTCTGCAAAATGACATCATTGGTCTTCATGCGCTTTTCCCCTTTCTCCGTTTGCTGCTTTTGTCCAGCTTGGCGGACGCTGCCAGCGCTGCAGCCGGGTCATTGCGGTCAGCACGAAGCTTGATCATGGCAAATATACCGAGTGATGCTATTCCAAGCACCATAATTTCAAGCAGGGTATCAAAGCCCCGGAAATCGACCAGTATGACGTTAACCACATTCTTGCCGCCCGAAAGCTCATAGCTGCCTTCAACAAAGTATTCTGAGATCGACGTAAACAATCTCGTATCGTTAGCTGAAAGTGCAATCAGGGTCATAATCGTACCGATTCCAGCGGCAACCAGGAAATTGCGCAGATTGAAGCGCATAGGCGCCTTTTCCAACTTGAGCTTGGGCAGATGATAAAAGCAGAGAAGGAACAATGCCACTGAGACCGTCTCGACAATCATCTGTGTCAGCGCCAGGTCAGGCGCCCGCAGAATAACGAAGAACAGCGTTACAATGTAGCCTACACCGCCTACCAGGATGATTGCTGTAACTCTGGAGCGGGTAAAGGGCACCGCCAAGGCAGCAGCTATCAGCACAAGCACAAGAACGAATTCATAAATGGTGATTTCCGCCAGTTCCCCGGAGTACCAGCGTACCGAATCCGTTCTATACAGCACGTAACCCAGTATTAAGACCATGAAAGTGAAGATATAGATCAAATAGTCCCGCACGGACCCCGTCATATAAGCACGCGTGCCCCGGTTCGACCAGCGGTCCAGGTAGTACAGACCGCGGTCATAGAAGGTATTTAGCGTCAGCTTCTGCGGCAGCTTGCTGTATATACTCGACCATCTGTTAAGCAGCAGATACAGCAGCGTACCTAGCACAATAACGCCGATTGTCATGAAGATCTCCACTGTCCAGCCGTGCCAGAAGTGGATCTTAACCTCGAACTGGTCACCTGGCATCAGCAGCGAAGGCAGAATAGATGCCATCGCCGGCTCAATAATCCGGTAGGACAAAATATTCGGGAATAAACCGAATACAATGACCAGCGAAATCAACACAGCTGGCGGCAATAGGAGCCCGAGAGGAGCCTCATGCGGCTTCACGTCAAGCTTATCCGGCTGGTATTTGCCGGTGAATGTCTTGAACACGATGATCATGCTGTATACGAAGGTGAACACACTGGCCAGCCAAGCTGCCACAGGGATCAGCACACCCCATGTTTCCATGTTGAAGATGTCCAGGTGTGTCACGTTCAATGCTGCCGTAAAGAACATTTCCTTACTCAGGAAGCCGTTGAACGGCGGCAAGCCGGCCATTGAGAAGGACCCGATCAGTGCGAAGGTAAACGTAATCGGCATGAACGTAATCAAGCCGCCGAGCCTGCGTATGTCACGGGTTCCTGTCTCATGGTCTACAATACCGACAACCATGAACAACGCACCCTTGAAGGTCGCATGATTGATTAGATGGAATACTGCCGCAAGGGTCGCCTTGGTATAGAGCGCCGATTCATCGGACAGACCGTAGTATACGGCAGCTGATCCCATACCCAGCAGGGACATAATCAGACCCAGCTGGCTGATAGTTGAGAAAGCGAGAATGGCCTTAAGATCCGTCTGTTTGACAGCGGAGAATGAACCCCAGAACAACGTAACCAAGCCGACTCCCGTAACAAGCCAGAACCATTCGGCAGCTCCGGCGAACACTGGCGTCATTCTGGCTACCAGGTAAATGCCGGCTTTCACCATAGTGGCCGAGTGCAGATAGGCACTGACCGGCGTCGGTGCTTCCATCGCATCCGGAAGCCAGATATGAAACGGAAACTGGGCTGACTTTGTGAAGGCGCCCAGCAGAACCAGCAGCATCGCCGGCAGGAAGAACGCATGACCGGTCACCAAATCAAGACTGCCGATAATCTCCCGGATACTGAAGGTGCCTGTCATGATGTACAGCAGGACGAAGCCTGCCAGCATGGCGAAACCGCCGAAGACGGTGATCAGCATGGACTTCTGCGCTCCGTAGCGCGACTTGGCCCGTTCATTCCAGAAGGCAATGAGCAGGAACGAAGACAAGCTGGTCAGCTCCCAGAAGCCGTAAAGCACGATCAGATTATCAGAGAGGACAACACCCAGCATCGCTCCCATGAACATCAGGAGATATACATAGAATCTGTGGATCGCTTCCTTATCCTTGCCCAGATAATAGATGGAATACAGAACGACCAGCGCACCGATTCCCGTTATGAGCAGCGCAAACAGTAGCCCCAGTCCGTCCAGATAAGCTGTAAAATTCAAATCCATTGACGGAATCCATTGGACAGTGGACAGCTCTTTGTGCCCGCCCTGAACATCTGGTACCCGGCTTATAAAATAGGCGAACAGCAGAGCGGGAACTGGCAGAACAAACCAGCCGGTATGCACGCCCCTTATGTACTTTCTAAAGAATGGAACGGCTATGGCGTAAATGAATGGCGCCAGTATGGCTAAATGCAGTAGAGACAACCGTCATACCCCCATCTCGGTGAAAAATATAAATGCAGTGTTACACAGCCTGCTCACAAGCTATTATGATACACATCATGAAAAAAAATCCAAGTCAAACCAAATGTTCATGAATAAATCACTCCCTTACATGCTCATCCTAGTAACAAGGAGTGAGACTATGATCATAAAAAAAGCCGCAGCATGCGGCGCGTTGCTGATGCTTTTACTAATTTGGGGCTGGCAGGAAAACCGTCTGTCCGAACAAACGCGATATACAAATCTGCAGGAGACTGACAACCCTGACCATGAAGTCCGGATTCTGCATCCGCCTGCACATCAAAACAGGCTATATGTACAGCAGGCAAGGCCGTTCCTGCCGCGTGAATATGTCCGAATTGTCCGATACCGGCCGGAAGAATAAATCTTACCAGCATAACCCCCTTATTATTACGGGCCGCCTGCCTTATGGTTTCAAAAATTATCTTAAATAATACGGCTTGAAACAGAAATAACCGCGGACAACGCGGCTATTTGTCAGTTTTAAATGTTTGGAGGAGCCGGTTGACGGTTTCGGTATGCTCCCTGTTTTGCAGAACAACTTCGCACTCGCGCTTGCTATGCACTTGTTCTGTGTACAGCTCCATGTATTCCATAATGATATCCTGCGGAACCCGTTCCTTCTCCATACGAACCTGCAAATCTTCTTTTGTCGTATATATGAATACCCTCACAGCACGAGCGCCAAACACCTTCTTGAAGGACAGCGCCCCTTCGCGGTTCACCACGACAATCACACTGCCGGACTGCTCGAGCGCACTGCGCAGCTCCGATCCCTTGATGCCATATCTGCCCCTGCCCAGCTTTACCGACTGAAAAAATTCATCCCGCTCTCTCATCGCCTCGAATTGCCCCGGGTCTATAAAACGATAATGCTGGCCCTCTTCTTCCCCCGGTCTTTTGCCGCGGGTTGTGTAGGAGCGGATATAAGGAAGGCCAAGCTCTCTGCTCAGCTGCCATGCCAGCTGCTTGCGTCCTGCTCCGCTTGATCCCGTAATGACAATAACGGCCGGTGCCGCTTTTTCATCTGCTTGCGGTTCCTTCCCCGATTCCTCTGTCTCAGCTGCTCTTGAACCCCCAAGTCCGGCTTCATTCACGGATTCCCCGTTATCCTGCTGCTGTCTTGTTTTCTTGAGCCATTCCCACATTTCTGTCGCCTCCCTGCGCGCTTATATCTTCTATATCGGTCAGCTGGCAGTGTATCAACATGCCAATACAGCAAAAACACGAACAGCCTGAATTTGTGAATCGATGAAACCTGCTTCTGCCGCAATGCGTATGGTTAAGTATGGCAATAACAAACAGGGAGGCTTACTAATCATGTCGATCTTTAAACGCTTGCGTGATTTAACAATGTCCAATGTGTATGCACTGATTGAGAAGGCTGAAGACCCGGTAAAGCTCACTGACCAATATATCCGCGATATGCAGAGTGATCTTGAAGACGCCGAGAAGGCTGTTGCCGCACAAATCGCTCTTGAGAAGAAGTTCAAGCTTCTCTTCGAAGAGCAGGAGGCGCTCGTGCAGCGCCGGACTGAACAGGCACATACAGCAGCACAGGCACAGAACATTGATCTTGCCCGCAGGGCGCTGGAAGAGAAGAAGAACGCAGAGGATAAGCGGAACGAGTACAAAGCCAGCTTCGAGCAAAATCAGATGCTCGCGAACAATCTGCGCGGCAAGCTGGATGAGATGCGCAAGCAGCTGTCCGACCTCCGCAGCAAACGCGAATCGCTGGTTGCCCGCTATAACGCAGCCAAAGCTCAGAATGAAATTAACAAGACAATGAGCGGCTTCGGCGGTAACTCGGCAGGCTCTGGCATGAAGCGCATGGAAGAAAAGATGCTGCAGATGGAAGCTCAAGCCGAAGCCAGCAATGAACTGAACAGCTCTAAGGGCAGATCGCTTGATGAAGAATTTGCGGCGCTTGGCAAGGACAAAGCTGTCGAAGATGAATTGGCTGCTCTGATGAAGCAGTATGAGAACAAGGATAATCAATAATATTCTGCATGAAGAGCCGCCCATGCCGGACCGGTATCATCCGGTTTCCGGCAGTGGCGGCTTATTTTCCGGACCACTACATTGATCAAGCAAGAAAGGAAGAAGCGGCTAATGAGCTTATTCAAGCGAGTCAAGAATCTGATCAGCAAGCAGCCGCCCGTTCAGGCGGAGAAGAGTATTCTGACGCTCGGTCCTGGCGATGTATGCGAGGTTTCACTAGTTACTTACCAGGTCACCGGACGCACGCAAAACAGGCAGCGCAATGCCGTCATCCTGACGCTTCAGGATGGCGCGGCTATACGCTACCTGTCTATAGAAGAACGAGAACGGACCGTGTATGCGCTGTACGACCCCGTCGATGGCAGACTCGACTCCCTTCAGGAGGTACCCGCTACGATTGAACTTGACGGACGGACCTATCATCTGGAAGAGCATTTCGCCGGCTTTATTACCGCTGCTGGCAAAACGCCGTTCATGCAGGGAGGCGAGCAGCATGTGTGGCAGTTCCAGACAGATGACCGCAGGCTGCTTCGAATAGAATGGCAGAACGGACGGTTTGTGCTCTATGAAGGCGAGAATATAATTCCGGCCGATGTCCGTGTTATAAGAGGAGTATAAACACTCTTACGTAAGTACAGCCTCAATAAATACGGTTGTGTGCAGGGCGAGATCTATCTCGGTAACTTCAAACTCTTCACCGCTTCCCTTAACAATCCGGATTACTGGCCGCGAAGGCAGTCCGCGATGCTGACGTACAACGACACCTGTTTCTTTGGTAGAGAGACGGACCGCCGTACCATTCGGATAGACAGATATGATCCGTGTGAACTGGATCAGCACCTTGTGATCCAGTTCTTTTTCCGACATAGCCATCAGCTCTTCCACAGCATCCTGCGGCTGCAGAGCGCCGATTGCAGGATTAACCAGATTATCATACCGGTTCGCAACGGCTACAATTTTGGCATATGAATTGATTTCATCTGCGGAAAGTCCGCGCGGCAAGCCCTTCCCGTCCGGCTGCTCATGATGCTGAAGCGCAACATGGGCTGTAAGCAGGCTGAACTCCTGCTTGCTCTTAAGACGCTCGAATCCCCGCCAAGTGTGGTGCTCCTGCAGCGTTCCGCTTGATTCAACCCAGGGTACTGCACCGACTTTCCCAATATCATGCAGCAGTGCACCGGCCGCCAGCTCCTTGAGCTGCTGGGCGTTCAAGCCCATGTTAGCGCCGATTAACGTTGAGATCATACAGACATTCAAGGCATGCACGTACCATTGATTCTCTGCCGTTCGAATGTCATTTAACTGCAGCATGACCCCCTCACTGCTCATGACCGCTTCCAATATCGCATTAATCTGAACACCGATTTTGCCAGCCTTCCATTCCTTTCCGGAACGGAGTGCTTCTACCGTCTCATTCATTTCCCGGATGACGGCCTGCTTCGTCTCCTCACTGACCATGTCCGAGATATCTATATCGGCGTAGGCAGCATCTTGAATGTACAGCATCGTTACGCCGATTCGGTTCAAGGTGTTAATCATGAACACCGTCAATTGAACGCCTGCCGACAGCATGACCGTCCCATTCGCGGAATATATTGTTTTGCCCAGATAGTGGCCTGGTTCTACCCGCTCTATGCTGACATATCTCACGTG
Source organism: Paenibacillus sambharensis (assembly GCF_003233845.1). Taxonomy (GTDB): domain Bacteria; phylum Bacillota; class Bacilli; order Paenibacillales; family Paenibacillaceae; genus Paenibacillus_I; species Paenibacillus_I sambharensis. The sequence goes on along the minus strand of NZ_QKRB01000042.1, from coordinate 117,206 downwards.
GATTCCTCCGATTGTTCTGCTCTTAGTGCTTTCGCTTGTCATGTATATCGGCAGTTGGACCACCTTGTATTAGCTATTACTTTTTGGCAGTGATCTGAATCACCGGTTAAATTGCAAATTGACAGAATGAGGGTTCTAACCTATCATCAACTTATATGATAATGATTCTCAATATGTGCTGGCCAGGAGGTTACGATGGATTTTTCGCTCGTAAAACAATTTTTTCATATTTCACCGGAGGGTATGGAGGAGCCGCTGCTTAACTTGCCTGCGGAGGATCTTCTCGACCCTGTAAAGGCCCGCAATGCCATGCAGTTAGGCGGAAGCCTTGTTCAGGCTACTGGCCTGGAGCTGCCTTCCTCCTTCGCGGGAATGTGTTTCTTTAATCTGATTGCCACGCAGCAGCTGTTCTTGTCCCGCTATAACCGGTTTCTGGATCTTACACTCCCCAATCTGACCTTTCAAGCTGAGTCACATAACGATCATGCCCATCTCGGATTCAAGATCAACCGTTTGGCATGGAAAGAGATTCGTGAGGATGGCAGAGACTCCCGCCGTGAGCAGGTCAGGCGCCTGCTGGAGACATTCATAACGGATCATATTACACCCGCTGTAGAAGCTATCGCTGACAGTGCCGCCGTGAAGACCGAGCTTATCTGGGGCCAGTTCGCCGGCCAGGCGATGATTCTCAAGGAATATCTGCTCGCTAGTGTGCAGGATCCGGAGGTTCAGGAACGTTATGAGCAGGACTATCAGCTTCTGATGGAGCTTTCTCCTTCCCTGTTCAAACGGAAGCGCAACCCGTATATCCACCTAAGGCCGAGATACCTTGACAGTCCGTATAAAGAAGGCGCCAAGCTCCTTATCCGCTCATCCTGCTGTATGTACTACTGCCGGACAGACGGGCAGAAGTGCTACAATTGCCCGCGCCTAACCGACCAGGACCGCGAAGAGCTGCGGGAGAGGATAACTTCCGCACAATAACAAAACAGCAAACCGCCAGAGAAGGACGAACACGCCCCTGTCTGTCGGCTTGCTGTTTTGCTTGTGCCGATGTTCGTTCAGCTTCAGGCTTTCGGCTCTGCTAGCGGCTCTTCACCAGCAGCTCGACCGCTTCCTTAATCACATGATCCGGCTTGTTCCCCTTCTCCAGCTCTTCCATGATGCAGTGCTCCAGATTCGCGCCGATAATGACGCCAATGGACTTGTCTACGGCTGTCCGGATCGCGGATAATTGGGTAACGACAGCACGGCAATCCTCTCCCTGCTCCAGCATGCCGATAATCCCCCTTACCTGCCCTTCAATCCGCTTGAGGCGGTTGTGCACCGCTTTGTCATAATTCATCCTTAATTCCCACTTTCCTAGACGAACAGATTAATGCCCGAATCGTCAGCATCACTTAGATAGGACGCCACGCCTGCGTATTCCAGCCCGTCTATCAATTCTTCACGCTTGATCCCCATTATATCCATACTCATCGTACATGCAACAAGCTTAACGCCTGACTTGACCGCACCTTGCATGAGCGATTCTAACGATTCCACATTTTTCTTCGCCATAACAGAACGGATCATCCTCGCGCCAATCCCGCCCATGTTCATCTTGGAGAGAGGCAGACGCGTTGTTCCTTTAGGCATCATCCAGCCGAACAGCCTGTCCATACCGCTCTTCTTGACGGATGGCCCCCCGGTTTTCCGCAGAGCATTGAGCCCCCAGAAGGTGAAAAACATGGTGACCGGTTTGCCCATTGCTGCCGCTCCGCTTGCAATAATGAAGGAGGCAATCAGCTTATCGAGGTCACCGCTGAATACGACCATCGTCGTCCCGTCTTTTACGGGCTGCCGGGTAACGGCTGCCGCATCTCCCTTGATCATAATTGCTCCATCGGCTGCAGCAGAGCTGCCTTTGCGGATCAGCACGTCAACACGGCCCTTGTCCACCTCAACCTGCTCAACGCTGTGCCCCATCTTGGACGCCCACTTGCGGATATCCGAGACGAAGCCGATATCCGTTGCCAGTATACGCGCCCGCTCCCCTTCCTCCATCACCTTCATTGTTTCATTCACATTCATAATGGGACCTGGGCACTGAAGACCACAGGCGTCGATCAGTCTAATCTCCGATGCTGACGCCTGACCGGACGGACTGTGGCTGGCAGCTGTGGCCTCTGCCCCCGCTTCATCGTCCTTCTTATGATTCTGCGGCACATCATTCAGCCGGCCCGCGGCATACGTCTTGTAGCCCCCATCTAAGTTGCGGGCTTCAATACCATGCTCAGCCAGCAGTCTCGCTGCCACATATCCGCGCTGGCCTACCTGGCACGATACCGCTATTTCCCGGTCACGAGGCAGCTCCTGAAGCTTGTCCCGAAGCAAGTTAAGAGGAATATTGACGGAGCCCGGTATATACCCGAAATCCCGTTCGGCTGCATCCCTCACATCGATCAACAGACCGCCGCTGCGAACAAAGTCATCTGCTTCATGCCACTGCATTGTGCTTACCAGCCCGCTCAATATATTGGACGCCGCATAGCCCGCCATATTAACCGGATCTTTGGCCGATGAGAAGGGCGGCGCATAGGAGAGTTCAAGATCTGCCAGATCCTGGACCAGCAGCCCGCCGCGCATCGCTGTAGCGATCACATCGATTCGCTTGTCTACCCCATTCATCCCCACTGCCTGCGCGCCCAGAATTCTGCCGGATGCCGGATCAAACAGCACCTTCATCGCAATCGGTGATGCACCGGGATAATACCCGGCATGGGAAGCCGGGTGAATATGAAGGGCCTGATAAGAAACGCCCAGCCTGTGGAGCAGCTTCTCATTGCTTCCAGTCACCGCAGCAGTCAGGTCAAATACTTTGATAATTGCTGTTCCCCAAGCCCCTTCATAAGCGGCATTCAACCCGTTAATATGGTCGGCGGCCAACCTGCCCTGCCGGTTGGCTCCCCAAGCAAGCGGAACCGTAGTGGCAGTGCCATTCACACGTTCCTTTACTTCAATGGCATCACCAACGGCATAGATGCTCGGGTCACTCGTCTGCATATGCCGGTTAACCTTAATGGCTCCCTTAATCCCTGTCTCCAGACCGGCTGCGGCAGCAAGCTCACTCTCCGGCTCGACACCGATGGCCAGGAGGATAAGATCTGTATCCAGCTGTCTTCCCGACTGCAGTACAAGTTTTGTGCCGTTATCTGTTATAGAAGTGATGGATTCATTCAGAAGCGCTTCAACTCCGCGGTCCCTGAGATGCTGCTCAATCGGCTTAACCATTTCAATGTCTAGAGGCGTCAGCAGCTGATCATTGCGCTCAATGACAGTAACCTTCACACCACGCTCGCGAAGATTCTCGGCCATCTCAATTCCGATAAAACCCCCGCCAATGATTGCAGCATGCTGAGGCTTGTGTTTGTCAACATATTCTTTAATACGGTCAGTATCCGGGATGTTACGCAGTGTGAACAGCCGCCCGCCGGCCTCCTCAATTCCCGGAATATCGGGAATAAGCGGTTTTGCCCCTGGAGATAGTATCAGAATGTCATAGGCCTGCTCGGACCGGTCTCCCGTCCCCAGATTGACTACGGTCACGGTCTTCTTGTCCCGGTTAATCGCCGTAACTTCAGAGTGTATATTCACTTGAATACGAAACCGGTCAGCCATCGCTTTTGGTGTCTGCAGCAGCAGCTTGTCTCTGTCCGTAATTGTCTCTCCTATATAGTAAGGGAGCCCGCAATTGGCAAAGGAGATATGCGGCCCTCTTTCAAACATAATAATCTCATCTTCCTCGCTTAGTCTTCTTAATCTAGCTGCAGCCGAAGCACCGCCTGCTACTCCGCCAACTATAACAATTGTTCTTCTGCTCTTCATGTTCCTTCCCCCCGGTAGTTGTTAGATATATAAGATCAGATGGTTTTATACCCCTTGGGGTATACTATATACGGGTGGGGGTATATTGTCAACCAATCTCATCTTACAGAAAAAGCCCTGCCAGATCCCTGAAGACAGGACCGGCAAGGCTCTGGATGGATTATAGAAGAAGGTTAATTCCTATTATCATGCTGTTAGTCAAGCCATGTTGTTTTCTCTGCTGCTGCCGTGCGCTTCGTCACGGGCGGCTCTTCTGCCGCGTAGCCGATGCAGAGCGTTCCGATAATCTTGCGGTTTTCCGGGCAATCCAGCAGCTTCCGCAGCCGTTCATCACGCACAAGGCCTATGCCTCTGGTACGCCAGACACAGCCGAGCCCCTGCTCTGCAGCTGATAGCCATATGTTATAGGCTGCGCAGCATGCCGCGTATATATTATCCTCCGTGCTGTCGGCATCATCCGGCAGCGTGTCAGCTGTTACAATAATCAGGGCTGGTATGGTGTAAAGCACTTTAAGCGATTCTTCCACAAGCTTGGGCTTGGCAGGAAATCTCTCCTTCAGAAACTTCTCCGCTGCCGCTTCATAGCGTTTTTTTGCTTCCCCCTGGATCACGTAAAAATGCCACGGCTCCCGCAGCCGGTCATTCGGGGCCCATACTGCCGTTTCCAGCAGCGCTTCGATCTTCTGTTTCTCTACCGGCCGGCCGTCGAATTGACGGACCGCCCGGCGCTGTCTGATAGCTTCACTGATCATAGCTTCGCGTCAGCTCCTTGTTTCTGATTCTTGTAATTCCGGCATGCCTCCACCATTCGTGCCGGCAGCTGAGGCGCTGAGGCAAAATGCATATGGGTATAGCCTGCCACAAGATTCGCTGACATGTGGCCATCCAGCTTTTCCCCCCGCATACCCTTCACCTGGTAGGCAGGCTTCAGTGCTCCTTCATCCCCAGGATGATAGGTGGAATAATGGAATTCATGGCCTCTCGCCGTCTCTTCAGGCAGCAGGAAGGGATGCTCGCCCATGCCGCGCATTTCTCTATAACCGAGTGCCGCCAGTTTTCGCTGCATCCTGACATAGCCAGGTATCAGGCCGACCATGGGATAACGCCCGCCGTCCGTTGTCTCGATGGCTTCGGTTAAGTACATGAACCCGCCGCATTCCGCGATTGTCGGCATGCCGTCCTCGACGGCTTGGCGAATCGACTGCATGACCGCAGTCTGCTCCGTCAGAACAGCAGCGAATTCCTCCGGAAAGCCTCCTCCGATATACAGCCCGGCTGCTTCATCAGGCACCTGCTCCCCTGCTAGCGGTGAGAAATATACTAATTCAGCTCCGCCCGCTTCGAGCAGCTCAAGATTTTCAGGATAGTAGAAATGGAATGCTGCATCACGTGCGACAGCGATTTTTACTCGCTTGTGAGCGGCATCATCCGGCCTTCCCGAACCATCTGCAGAGCGGGCTGCAAACAGCTCCAGTGCGGCTTCGAGCGGCTCGCACTCGGCAAGCTGCAGCAGCTGCTCGATGTCAAGCGTCTGCTCCACCAGCTCCGCCAGCTGCTCGAATAATCCATCCAGCTCACCTCGTTCGATGGAAGGCACCAGTCCCAGATGGCGTTCCGGAATCTCAATGCCCTCATGGCGCTCCAGATAGCCGAGTACGGGCACTCCGCAGGTCTGCTCAATCGCCGTACGAACGATCCGGAAGTGATTCGCGCTGCCCACCCGGTTGCAGATAACACCGGCTATACGCACCTTCGGTGAGAAGGCTTGGAAGCCTTTTACGATGGCAGCCGCGCTCCGGGCCATACTCTGACAGTTGACAACCAGCACGACGGGGCTGGCGGTGATCTCCGCGATATGCGCCGAGCTGCCCTCGTCCGATGCCGGGTCCTTGCCGTCATACATCCCCATGACGCCTTCCACAATGCTGATATCCGCCCCGGCACTCCCGATTGAGAATACTTCTTTCACAATAGCAGGGCTTGTCATCCAGCTGTCCAGATTACGGGATACGCGTCCCGTAACGGCAGTATGATAAGTCGGGTCGATATAATCAGGGCCGCACTTGAAGCCTTGTACCACATGGCCGCGCTTGCGAAGGGCGGCCATCAGGCCGATTGTGAGCGTTGTTTTCCCCGTACCGCTGCCCGTTCCAGCTATGACCAGTCTTCTTGTCACCGCATTCACGCCTTTCCTCTGCTGCTCAGCGTTCTGTAAAGTTCATAACAGCAACCGATACAGTCACATTGCCGCTCTTCTTCTTCGTCACAACCAACTGATCGGCGCCGCTGTAGCGCTTGGCCGCCGGCTCACTGACGCCGTAAGCGCCTGTAAATTTGAACACCGTATCGGATGGCTCCTCAATCGGCATCTGATTGAGCTCCTCAGGTGTATAGCAGACAAACTCCCAGCCGTGCTTGGCTGCCGTCTCCAGCAGGCCTGCTTCATCCTGCTTCAGATTAATGGAACACAGCGCCCGCACGCTCCTGGGAGAGAAGCCCTGCTCTGCGAGCGTCTCCATGATAACCTGTTCGATCTCTTCCGCCGAGGTGCCGCGGTTGCAGCCTATCCCAAGCGCAATGGACTTCGGGCGATATAGAACGCCGTTCGCCAGGATAGCCTTTTCCTCCTCGTTAAGCACACGATGTGTAATGACGAGCGCAGCGTCCATCTCATGCTGCAGCGCTTCACCCACAGAGCTGAATACCTGCATATGCCCGGGCAGCGGACGGTCTGCCGTCCACCAACCGGGCTCACCGGATTCCTGCACGATCGCTACCCGCTCTTCGTTTACGACAGCGGCACTGACAGGCGTCAGCTTCTCATCCGATTCCCATTTCCAGCCAAACCGGCGGCCGAATAGATCAACCGGGATCGTCTGCTGCACGTCGGAGGCAGTTGTAATGACCGGCACAGCCCCAAGAACTGCTGCCGCTTCCTTCGCCAGCTCGTTAGCCCCGCCCAGATGGCCGGACAGGACACTGATTGCATACTGGCCTTTATCGTCCACTACTACAACACCCGGATCCGTCTTCTTGTCCTTCAGCAGAGGCGCAATCATGCGAACCACTGCCCCGAGTGAAATAATCAGAATTAAGCCCTTGTAAGCTGGAAACAGAGCCGGAAACAGCATCCGCACACTGCCCTCGAACAGCTGTATGCCTTTCATCTCCTCGTCTCCGCGGGCAAACTTAGACATCGTATACAGATCGGTTCCAGGGAACCGGTCTGCCAGCTTTCTCCCAAGCTCTACCCCATGCTTCGTAATCGCCACCACCGCATAATCGCCTGTAACCCGGATCGGGGCAAGCACATCCTCTTCCAGCTTTAGTATCACTGGCTCACTTATAGGCTCCGTCCCGTTCCTATCATCCAGCCTCATGGCTTGATCCCCTTGCGGAAGCCATGCGTGAAGGTGCGGTCATACAGCTTGGAACGATACTCGTCCTTGCCATGAATATCCGGGTCAAGCGCCCAGCCCGCCAGTATCATCGCATGCGAGCGTATGCCTGCCTGACGCATTGCCTCGTCCATGCCTTCGACCGTCGTTCTCACAATCCGCTCATCCGGCCAGGAGGCCCGGTACACGACCACAACCGGCGTCTCCGGCAGCCAGCCCGCTGCCAGCAGCTCCTTGGTCACCTTCTTCGTCAGCGTAGCACTCAGGAACAAGGCGATTGTGCAGTGATGCGAAGCCAGATCCTTCAGCTGCTCCCGGTCAGGCACCGGTGTCCGGCCTTCCGCCCGGGTTAGAATCAGCGTCTGTGTAAGCTCAGGAATCGTGAGCTCCGCTCCTGCCGCAGCGGCTGCCGCGAATACGGAGCTGACACCCGGTACGATAACGGTATCGATGCCCTCCTTCTTCAGCAGTGCCATCTGTTCCATGGTTGCCCCATAGACAGCCGGATCGCCGGTATGCAGCCGGACGAGCATTTTCCCCGCCTTCACCCGCTCCACCATGAACGCCACCATCTCTTCGAGCGCCATGCCCGAGCTCTTCACGACCTCTGCGCCCGGCTTCGCCTTCGCTGTCAGCTCTTCGCTGACAAGCGAATCCGTATAGAAGACGACGTCCGCCTCCTGCAGAAGCCTTAGTCCCTTAACCGTAATCAGGTCCGGATCCCCCGGTCCTGCTCCCACGATATAAATCTTCATCCCGTACCCCCTTCTCCCGCTATCGTCCATCATCTATTTACGAACTATCATGAGTGTCAAATATCCCGGATCGGCATCCACCAGCTCATCCAGCCGTGTCCAGACCATTTCCTCACCTGACGTGACCTTGGATAATACCGCTGCCTTCTCCTTCAGCCCCATCTCACCCAACAGCTCAATCATTGCATTAAGCACCTTGGACACCTTGAGGAAAATAACACAGTCATGCTCCAGAAGCGCCTTCCGCATGGCGGCTGCGTCATCTGTTGCCGGAACGATGGCAATCTGCTCATCTCCGTCAGCCAGCGGCAGATTCAGCCGGGATGCCGCGCCATTAATGGATGAAATGCCCGGCACTGTCCGCACCTCTACCTCGGGGTGACGCTCCTTCATCAGCCGCATCATATGAATAAAGGTGCTGTACAGCATCGGATCGCCTTCCGTGACAAAAGCCACATCATGCCCCTCGCGCAGCTGCTCCCACACCTGCTCCACCGTCTTGCTCCATTGGCGGTCCAGCGTTTCCTGATCCTTCGTCATCGGAAAGACCAGGCCCAGCATGTGCTTCTCCGCCGGGTTTATGTAGGTCTCCACAATTTCAAGCGCATAGCTCTTGCTGCCGGAGCGCTTCTTCGGGTATGCAATAACCGCGCTCTCCTTCATCACCCGGAACGCCTTAACCGTGATCAGCTCCGGGTCGCCGGGTCCTACTCCAAGACCATATAATATGCCAGGCTTAGCTTCCGTCATCTGTAGACTCCTCCTCTTGGCTGCTGCGGAATGCGGTAATAATGAAGACCGGGTTCAGCCCCTCCAGCCTTGTCATATCCAGAATCGGCTTGCTGCGTGAGATTTGGGCCAGGGTAACCTCGACCTCCATGCCCTCTTCCTTCATGGCCTTGACCGCCTCCGCCATATTCTCCAGCGTGGCAGCGTTCAACACCACGCGCCCGCCGGGCCGCAGACGGCTGCAGCAGATATGAAGCAGCGAACGGAGCTCGCCGCCGCTTCCGCCGATGAACACCGCATCCGGGTCCGCAAAGCCATCCAGCCCCTCCGGCGCCTTGGCGTGAACCGCTGTCAGATCCACCCGGAACCTGCGGCTGTTCGTTAGACAGTTCGCCAGATCGTCGGGGTTCTTCTCTACCGCAAACACTGCCCCTTCTCTGGCAATCCGGCCCGCTTCTATGGCAACCGATCCGGTGCACGTGCCAATATCCCACACCACACTCTGTGAGGTCAGCTGAAGCTGCGCCAGGCTGAGCACACGGATTTCCCGCTTCGTAATCAGGCCCTTGTCCGGCTTGCGCTGGACAAACAATTCATCAGGTATGCCAAGCGGCCAGGCCGGCGACTCGCCCTCACGTTTAAGAATGACAATGTTCAATGGGGCAAATGCGGCAGCCTTCATCTCTTCCAGCGTATACCAGCCTGTCCGCTCCTCCGCTCCGCCCAGGTTCTCCGCTACGAATGCCCGGTATTCGGTCATGCCGAACTCTTGCAGATAGGCCGCCAGCGATCCCGGACTGTTCTCTTCATCTGTCAAAACAGCCACTTTGCTGCGCCCGTCAATCCGCTGCGCCAATCCCTTCATGCTGCGGCCGTGGATACTCACGATATGAGCATCCTGCCAGCTCTCCCCCATTCTGGCGAAGGCCAGCTGTACCGAGCTTGGCTGCGGATATATCTCGACCTTGATCTGCTTCGCCAGATAACCGCCAATTCCGTAAAACAGCGGATCGCCTGAAGCCAGCACCACGGTCTTACGCGAATCAGCGCGCAGCCTTCCCGCAAGCTCCGACAGCCCGCCCTTGATGACCAGCTTCTCCCCCTTGTACGCTGGAAAAAAAGCCAGCTGGCGCTCGCCGCCGACAAGCAGGCTGCTCTCCTCGATCCAGCTCAAATACTGGGGAAGCAGCCCTGCTGCGCCGTCATCGCCGATCCCGATCACCTTAACCGGTTGTTCCATCTATACTCACCCTTCCCAGCAGTTCCCCTTTTAACGTGCAGAGCACCGTTTCCACTTCCAGCCCGCCCTTCACCTGTTGAAGCGACTGCCGGCAGCAAGATTCGCACAGGATATCGAAGAAGCTTGTCATTCCGAGCTCCGCCATCCTATCGCCCACCTGTGCAGCCGTATTGGCGGTCCGCACAAACTCGACTTCCTCCGCCGGTGCGCCCGCATCACGGGCAGCACTGGCCAGAAAACCAAAATCAACCGGCGCACTCTTCGAATGCACCATCATGACACCCTGCGCCAGCTTCGAAAACTTGCCCATCATACCTACCAGTGTTACCCTGCGCACCTCCGGCTGCCGCCTGCACATCTGCAGGGCAAAGCCGATGAAATCCCCCATCTCAACAAACGCCTCTTCCGGCAGCTCGGGATACAGTGCAATACCGGTCTTCTCGCTGCGTCCGCCGGTCGACAGCACAATGTGCGTGCAGCCGCCCGCTGCAGCTACCCGGATCGCCTGGGCCACACTTGCCTTATAGGCTGACGTCGAGAATGGAACGACAATTCCCCGCGTGCCCAAAATGGAAATGCCGCCGATAATGCCCAGGCGGCCATTCAACGTCTTCTTCGCGATTTCTTCCCCGCCGGGCACGGAAATTTCAATCCGCAAGCCCCTGTTTTCCAGTCCGTATTCGTCCAGAACGGCTTGTGCGGCCTCGAGTATCATTCTTCGCGGCACGGGGTTAATGGCGGCAAGCCCGACATCAACCGGCAGGCCAGGCTTTGTAACCCGGCCTACCCCTTCACCGCCGTCCAGCTCAAGGCCAGGCTCGTCCCGCCATGATACCTTGGACCGGATTAATGCCCCGTGCGTCGCGTCCGGGTCATCTCCGCCATCCTTAATCGTGCCGGCAGCCGCTTCCGCTTCATCATAGTGACATTCGCTCATGTCAAAGGAAGCGTCCTCGCCGATTGGCAGCCGGATCTCAACCCGGCGATGCGGCTCCTGCAGAATAAGCGACAGAAGCGCGGCCTTCGTGGCAGCCGTCGCACAGGAGCCGGTCGTATAACCGTAACGAAGCGGTTTGTCCGCTGCCTGCTCCTTGCTCATCGCTTAACCCTGCTGCTGCGCCATCAGCGTAATGGCATTGAGGGCAGCAACCGTTACCGGACTGCCGCCCTTGCGGCCTACATTAGTGATGAAGGGAATATCCAGTTTCGCCAGCTCTTCCTTCGATTCCGCAGCGGATACGAAGCCCACCGGCATGCCAATTACTAGTCCGGGCTTCGTCTCCCCTTCCTTCACGAGACGGATCAACTCAAGCAGCGCCGTTGGCGCGTTGCCAATGGCATAGATGCCTCCAGGCGCTTCCTTGATCGCCTTGCGGATCGAGATAATCGCCCGGGTCGTGTTCAGCCGCTTCGCTTCCTCCATCACATCGGGATCGGATATGTATACCTTCACGTCGCCGCCGAACGCCTGAATGCGGGGCTTGCTGATGCCTGCCTGAATCATCTGGACATCCGCTACGACCAGCTTGCCGCTGCGTACTGCCTCAATCCCCGACCGTACAGCATCCGGATGGAAAATCATGCTGTGCCCCAGCTGAAAGTCGGCACATGCGTGCACAACACGCTGCACAACGCGGTACTGCTCGCTGGTGAAGGAATGCTCGCCAAATTCCTCATCTATTATCTCAAAGCTCTTGGCTTCAATTTCCTGCGGTTGAATGCTGAGCGGTTTAAACTCGGTCTTGAAATCCATTTCCATTCACTCCTTAGCCCTTATGTAGTTGCAATGGTTCGAGCCTGGCAAGCACGTCCTCAAATCCCGAAACGACTGTCCCGTAATCAATCACCGGACGGCCAATCACGATCGTCTCCAGCCCCATCTCAAGCGCGGCCTCCAGCTTATCATCGACAGCGCCTTCCTTGCCGCTCTCCTTCGTGATCATCAATGTAACTCCAAATTGGTCAAAGAGAGCCTTGTTCAGCTCCTTCGAGAAAGGCCCCTGCATAGCCACAATATTCTTCTGCTCGACGCCAAGCTCTTCACACTTCTCCATGTTATCCCTTCGGGGCAGCATACGCGCCACCAGCCTGATATCCGTTCGGCCGAGCAGACGCTTCGTAAAGATCCCCAGCGTCTTGCTGCCGGTTGTCAGCATAATGACACCGCCCCGCTCCGCAGCCAGCTCGGCAGCTGCTTCATAATCATCCACGACAGTCACATTGGGATGATCATGATAGGAGCGGCTGGCTCGTTCATAGCGGATATACGGCAAAGCAGCCAGAGACGCCGCCGCTATCGCGTTTCGGGACGCCTCCTCTGCGAAAGGGTGACTCGCGTCCACAATCGCCTCGGCGCCAAGCTCAGCCGCCAGCCTAGCCATGCCGTCCGCATCAAGCCTGCCAATCCGGGCCGGAATCCCGGCAGCCTCCAGCGAGGCTGCCGCACTCTCCGTAACGACTGAGGCTGTTACGCTCCAGCCGCTGGCAGCGATGCGCACGCCCAGCTCCCGGGCGTCGCCTGTTCCCGCCAGCAGCAGCAGATTTTTCCCGTTCACGGCTTCACCGCCTGAATCAGGACCTTCTCTGCAGGCTTGTGTTCATGATCGTCTTCTCCCGAGTGGTCGTGGTGATCATGGCCGTGACTGTGCTCATGGCTGTGATCGTGGTGATGGTGGTGGTCATGCCCGTGACTATGGTCGTGGTGGTGATGATGGTGATGGTCATGACCATGCTCGTGATCATGATGGTGATGATGGTCGATATGCTCCATTGCCGCCAGTCTATACTGGCAGGTCGCGCAGTTCATCTTCGCTTCGCCGCGCAGCGCTTCAATCGCCCGTTCCCTCAGCACCTCCTGGAGCATCGGGTGGAAGCCGAAATATGGCGCAAGTGTAAATGCATGCTCGGGGTACTGAACCCGCAGATCCTCTACAAACTGCTCCATGCGCTTAATCAGCACGCCGGTGAAGAGAAAATACGGCAGCACATAGACATGCTTGGCACCGAGCTTCAGACAGCGCTCCACGCCTTCGTCCATAAGAGGCGCTGTGACGCCAATGAAGGCCGTCTCCACAAGCTTCACATCCAGCCGCTCCCAGAGCAGCCGTGACATCTTGAACAGATCGCTGTTCGCATCAGGGTCGCTGCTTCCCCTGCCGATAACCAGCACGGCCACGTCGGAACGGCTTCTGCCATCAGCCCCGCCAAGGGACTGCTCTCCCTGACGTGCATAGCCGCCCTCGTTCATTCTTTCCTGCAGGATCGTCAGAACCAGCTCATGCACACCGATCGGGCGCCCGTACTCAAACACCACATCCGGATACTTCAGCTTCATATCATCGATCGCTGCCGGGATGTGAATTTTGGCATGCCCGGCTGTAAACAGCATGATCGGCACGACGCCCACCCTTGTGGCGCCTTGACGTACACACGCCTCCATACCGCTGATCAAGCCCGGCGGCTCGAATTCCAGAAAGCAGGTCTCGACAATCGGCACATCAAGCCTGCCCCGAATGGCCTCTATAATCGCGCGCACCTCGTTGTTGCCTGCGCTGTCTTTACTCCCATGTCCCACGAATAGTACTGCTTCCATTGATGCCAGACCCCCTTAATCTCCGCATACTGCATCTTCAATTACTAATACAGGCACTTCCCGGTATTCATAGCCGGCAACCTTCTTGACACGTTTGAAGAACTTGTGAAAACGCTCGTTCGGATGTCCTTGCTCCGCGAAAGCTGTAACAATGCGTTCAATTGTAGCAACCAGCTGCGACGGCTCAATGCCTTCAGCAACCGGCTGGCCCGCGTGGGCATTGCGGCCGACAGGCTTCGCTCCAAGGAACAGATCGAATTTTCCGCGCCGGTATATAATTCCGATATCATCGTGAACAGCTCCATAGCAGGCCATGCCGCAGCCATTGAAGCCGATCTTCAGCTCTTTGGGCATTCTTCTGCCGTTCCAGGCCGCCGCCAGCTGTTCGGCATACGGAATCGATTCATCTTTCTCGCCGTTACAGAAATCACACGCCTTCACCAGCGCTACATCGCCAAGCGGCATTAACAGCAGCCCCGCTTCGCGCAGCCTGCCGGCCACCGACTCGGGATCAGAGGTCGGCACGCGCAGAATCAGCTGATGCTGGGTCGTATACTCAATCTCTCCGTGCTCCCCTGCGGCTTCCGCAATGAGCATCAGCTGTTCAGGTGACAGCTTCTTCGAGGCAACACCCGGACTGACGGCAAACTCTAAGACTTCTTCCTGACGGAACAGCTGCGGCGGTGCAGCGGAAGTGACTGGCACTGCCGGTCTTCCGGTCCGGCTGGACGCAAGCATCAGCGCTTCAGCCGCTAGCTCGTATGAAGTACCGCCGGCCGGCTTGTCTTGAACAGACCCTGCGTGAGGCCATTCCTCTACCCCGATGCCTGCCAGGTCTTCATATTCTCCGATCTCTTCCCCGGCCTCCTGCAATCTGGCTTCTTCAGCCGCATTAAGCGACCAGGGCTCAGCTTCGGTCCGCAGGCGTTCATGCGGCCGCAGCGGCTGCACGTCCGAATCCAGCGTGTACTTGCGCTGATAGCCCCGCGGCGTTATCATCAGGCCGTCGTACAGAAATGTGGTCGAATTACCGATGATGACCGTTGTCAGCATGCCAATCTCGAAATCCAGCATATGCGCAAGCGTGGTCACTACCACATGCTCCCGGTCGCGGTAAGCGCTCTTCACGATACCTACCGGTGTATCCGGGCTGCGATGCTTCAGCAGGATAGCCTGCGCCTCCACGATCTGCCTAGTGCGCCTGCCGCTGCGCGGGTTATACAAGGCTATAACAAAATCCGCTTCCGCCGCAGCCTGAATCCTCTTCTCGATGACCGCCCAAGGGGTCAGGTGGTCGCTGAGGCTGATGGTGCAGGCATCATGCATGACCGGGGCACCAAGCAGAGAAGCTGTTGATTGTATGGCCGAAATACCCGGAATGACCTCCACCTCGACACCAGACTTGGCATCCCAGCCCTTCTGAACCAACACTTCATAAACAAGGCCCGCCATCCCGTACACACCGGCGTCTCCGCTCGAGATGACGGCGACCTTCTTGCCTTCCTCCGCCTGCCTGACAGCTTCCTGAGCACGGCTGACCTCCTCTGTCATTCCCGTCCGGACCAGCTGCTGGTCTGTCAGCAGGCCGCTGATCAGATCCACGTAGGTGTTGTAGCCGATAATGACATCGCTTTCGGTTATGGCATCCCTTGCCCGCTTCGTAATATGTTCAAAGCTGCCCGGCCCGAAGCCGACAATTAGCAATTTCCCTCTCATAACGCGACCCTCCCATATGCTCCTATACAAGCCGTCTTCAGTACAAAGGGCACAAAAAAAGCACCCCGCCCGGAAGGCGGGATGCTGGACCGGTCAACAAGGCAGCATTTTCTGTACCCCTTCCGGATGATAATGGCAGCCATCTTGCTGCATCCGGCAGGGAGCCGTATGTTGAACGGCACTCGCATCGCACACCATTCCGTTCCTCGCAGAATTGATGCAGCTCGATAACAGGCAGGTCTCCTGACTTCAGACAGCCGTCGGCGCCTTCCCGGTTTCCCAGTGGCTTAGATGCCGAGGCATTAGGGCTAACTGCCCTTGTCCTTCACAGTGGCGGGACCGTGTCGGATTTGAACCGACTTCCCTATTAATCCGAGTGCCCCTTGCCGGGATCACTCTGGAACCTGTATCTTAGTGAATGCCTTGCTATTCAGTTAAGCCTGTTTCCAGGCTGATTCGAAGCTGCTGCTTACTCTTGAACTCTATGAAAATATTAGTGCATCACGGCTGATTAAGCAACAAGAGTTTCCTAAAACGGGTACTTCGCCCACGGAATGACCGAACGGCATAGCCGCTCTACCTGTCAGACTTTAATATTTATGACAGAAGCTGTCTATCTATGCCGCTCGACATATGGAAGTCGCTTTCAGAGAAGTGAAAAAAGGGGCTGTCCCATAAGTCAATACTTTGAGACAGTCCCTTGCTATATATCATTACTCACAATGATTAGATACCAGGCATTCGCTCCTGCAGTTGTCTCCACACCGTCTTGTTGCTGTATTTCTTCTCTGCGCTGATATCCGGCCCAAACCACTCAGGAGCCATAAACGCCAGCGCCTCCTCTTCAGAGGCAAACTCAACCTCTACCACCGTGAGCTCCAGCTGGTCATAGATGTCAATTTCCACGAGCCGCCCCTTCCAGTCGGCTGTAATCCGGTTCTTAGTCAGCGCCACAGCACCAAATGCTCCGGCCACCTGTTCATAAATACCCGCTGAGATGCTGTATTCAATTTCCTCGCGAACCAGACCGTTGCCGTTCTTGAAGGTGTGTGTATGAGTCACCTCTCCAGTTCCCAGATCCTTGATTCTGCGAATTCGCAGCTCCTGGCCGGCATCAATGGCAAGATAGGTTTGTTCGATCCGCTGCTCTGACACAATTCTGAGATCCTGCTCCTCCACAATCTCCTGCAGCGGCTTAGTCAGCAAAAATTTCTTCTCGATTTCAAGCGCCATCCATTCGTCTCCTCTGCATACCAGATTCATTATGTAATCTCACCATTATAGTCGCCGGTGCCTGGAAACTCCAATTAAGGAACACTCAGAAATCCGCATCCCAACATTTAGTTCACGATCGCATTACCAGGATGAAGAAAGCGGCCGCCCAAGCAGGCAGCCGCTTTCTGTTGTGTCCTGCGAGCAGGGCACGTTATAGTATTACCCCATTACTTAGATGCCAAAACCTGTACGGGAGATGATGACAAGCAGAATGAACAGAACCAGAATCGCACCTGTCGACGTCCATACTCCTGCACCTACACCAGTTCCTACTCCTGCTGCTCCGTATGCCATTTGAGCATTCCTCCTTTATGGTGTTATACGATATGTTATGCAGGTGGAATGCCCGGCGCTTGGACGTATGACTAGTTCTCTTACGGAGTAGGGCATCGCTCATTTACGCCTACCCTATTATCGTTTCAGCAAATCCTCCCTCAGCGGCGTGAAGCAGTCCAGCAGAGCGGACGGCTCAAGCGCTACAACACCGTGAACTGCGCCGCCTGGAATGGAAATCGTCTCGCCTGCACGGATTATCCTTTTCGCCCCGTCAACTGAAAACTCCAGGCTGCCCCGCAGACAGTAACTGAACTGCTCATGCGGATGAGCATGCAGGTACCCTTCGGCCCCTTCCTCAAAATGAACCTCCATCATCATCAAGCTTGTGCCAGGCGGATAAACTCTTCGCTTCACACCCGGCTCCGCAGCTTCCCATTGTCCAAATTCGCTCATAAATCCATCTCCTCTCTATAATCGAATCGTAGTCCTGCCACCCTCAACCTGCCTCCGGCAGTCGCTTGGCGTCAGGCCGGTAATCCGCTTGAAGGTATGGCTGAAATAAGCCGTATCCGTGTAACCGAGCCGCGAAGAAATCTCGCTTACCCTAAGTGAAGTCTTCTCCAGCAGCCGGACCGCTTCAGCTACCTTCATTTCAGTCATATAGTCCGTGAAGGTCCTGCCTGTCTTCTGCTTAAACAGCTTGCAAAAATAACTTGGATTCAAGTGGACCGATGCGGCTGCCTCCGCCATAGTCAGAGGCGACTGCGGATCCTGCGCGATCCGGAAGATGACCTGTTCCACAGGGGACATATCTTCCATCTGAGCCGGCCGCTCCCCGCCCCCCCTCTCCGCAGCATTAATCTGCCTTTCCTGCCAGCTATTAAAGCACCGGATTACATCGTCAACCTCAACCGGCTTGACGAAGTAATCGACAGCCCCCTGCCGCAGCGCTTCCTGTGCATAAGCAAAATCGTCATAGCCGCTAACGATAACAACTCCGGTGTTCTGCCTGCGGATGCGTATTTCCTTCAGGAGCTCCAAGCCGTCCATAACCGGCATCCGAATATCAGTCAGAACCAGATCTGCCTCGTTGGCGTTCAGCCAGTCGGAAGCTTCCATACCGTTAGTCGCCTCATGCGCGATCTCAAAGGGCATGCCGGATTTCTCAATCACCTTTCGAAGCGCTGTGCGTACCCATCTCTCATCCTCCACTAACAAAATTTTGTAGCCGGTCAAGTCGAATCCCTCCTCCTGTCACGTATGCAGGGCAGAACAAGCTTAATCTCCGTACCAATACCGCGCTCGCTTTCCACACTCATCCCATAAGGCTCCCCGAACAAGTGTCCGATTCTTAGCCGCACATTGCGGATCCCGATATGGCCTTTAGGCTGTTCTTCTGTCTTCATTAATTGTGTGATTTGCCCTGGTTCCATCCCTGCTCCCGTATCGGATACGGTCAAGAGGTACGCATCCTCCTTAAGCAGCCGGGCTGTGATGCTGATCTCGATCCCCCCAATCTCAGGCTCCAATCCGTGGACAATACTATTCTCGATCAGAGGCTGCAGCGTGAACTTGGGAACAGGAAAGTCAAGCGCCCACTGCGGAATATTCAGGCAATAGGACAGACGGTCTTCGAAGCGGAAGGACTGAATCTTGAGATACACCTCAGCAACCTCCAGCTCCTGCCGCAAGGTGACGACAGGCGAATCATCCTTGACATTGTAACGAAGCAGCCGAGAGAGTGAAGCGGACATGCTGGCGATATCATCACGGTCATGCTCTAGGGCCATCCCCCGGATTGTCTCCAGCGCGTTATACAGAAAATGCGGGTTGATTTGAGCCTGCAGCATTTTGAGCTCGGCATCCTTCTGGCGCAGGGACATCTCGGTTTCTCTCAGCTTGGAGAAGTAAACCTCCTCCAGCAGTTCATGCAGCCTGGCCACCATCTTATTGAAACCGGCGGAAAGCTTGCCGATCTCGTCTTTCGATTCCACCTCCACACTTCCCTTCAAATCGCCGATTTCCACGCGTTTCATGAACTGGTACAGACGTCGAACCGGACGAACCAGGCTGGCGGCAAATCCGAAGCTGAGAACATAAGCCAGCATAATAAAAGCTGCTGACGTAATCACGATAGTACGGCCGATGTAGGATCTGCTTGCCATCAGGTCTGTATAGGGTATAGATGTGAACATCCGCCAGCCAAGCGCTTCACTCGTGCTGAAGGTCAAGAATTGGCGTGCCGTCCCTGCCGGATCTGCCGCTGTTAGGGCTGAACCGCTCAGCTGCCTTCCTGCCGCCTGCAAAATCGCCTGTTCCGCCTTCGTACCAATTCGCGCATAATTAGGGTGATAGATATAATGATCCCGCTCATCAAGAATGAAGAGATAGCCGCTCCCGGATTGGCCCAGCCTTACCTTCCGCGCCACATCCTGTAAGCGCTTATAATTCAGGTCGATAACGAGCATGCCGAACGGACTAAGATCTTGAGGATTGGCTATCCCTTTCACCACCGATATGACTGGTTCCACTCTTCCCTTCCATTTCACCAGCCGGCTGTATACCTTGGGCTTGCCGGCTGGTGAAACATTGCCGAACCAATACTCAGACCGAAGCTCACGGACCGATGAAATACCCGGCTGGTCATTGGAATCGATAGCGTTCAGTCCGTTATCGACAAGCAGTGTCATATTCGCAACATCCGAACGGGTATAGGCAGAATTTTTCAGCACATTGCGGACGCGGTGCGCAAGCTCGTCATCCGGTTCCGCTTCCCTCGCTTCGCTTCTGATGAAGGCTGCCGTATCCGGATGATTCACGATGCGCAGCGCGTTGATTTCGAAATCGCGAAAATAGTCCTCAACATAATGCTTTACCTGTTCAATAATCTGCCAGCTGTACTGCCTGGCTTCCCTTTCCAGCGTTTCAGAAGAATGCCGGTACGTAATCAAACCGGCACACAGCATGGGAATCGCAACGAGAAATGCAGAGAACACCATCAGCTTGGTCATGAGCGGACGGTCGCGCAGCAGCAGCTTTCCGAGCAGTTTGCGCATTTTGCGGTCTTGTGTTTTGACAGTCACTATACGCTCACCACCACCCAAGTAGTACTAAAGCTTCTGAAATAGATGTTCTCTGCTGCGGCACCCGGTTCCTCCCACGAAACCTTCATTTGGCGGCACCGGCAAGCGGGGCCGCCAAGGAATGCAGCAGCTTAAGGTCTTGCCGCTTCGATTGCTTCGAGCACTTCTTGATACTGGCTGCGGTACTTATCAATGACCGGTGCTACCGCCTGTTTCCATGGCGTAAAGTCGGTAACTTCCGTGATCGTCGCTCCGCCCTCGCGGACCTTCTCCTCGGACTCCTGTTCATACTTCGCCCACTCATCACGCTGGTATTCAATGGAATCGAGCGCCGCCTGGCGGATAATATCCTGATCCTCGGCGGACAGCTTATCCCATACCTGCTTGGAGATGAGCAGAACTTCAGGCACCCGCTGGTGGCTGTCAAGAAGATAGTGAGGGGCCACCTCGTAATGCTTGCTGGAATAATAGCTTGGGTAATTGTTTTCTGCCGCATCAATAACACCCGTCTGCAGCGAGCTATAGACTTCGCCGTAAGGCATTGGTGTCGCACTTGCACCCAGCGCCTCCATAATATCCATGTTCAGCTTGTTCTCGATGACACGGATTTTCATCCCCTTCAAATCTTCCAGCTTCGTTAACGGCTTCGAGGAATAGAAGCTCCTGGAGCCTGAGCTGTAGTAGGCAAGCCCCTTCATGCCTGACGATTCCAGACTGTCCAGTAGCCCCGTACCCGCGTCACTCAGCAGGAAGCTCCAGACATGGTCGTCGTTATCAAAGATATACGGGAGGCTGAATACTCCAAAGTCCTTGCTGAATTCGGCCATAGGGCCTGTGCTGACACGGGTAAATTCTATCGCGCCTAACTGCACCTGCTCAATGACCGACTTCTCCTCACCAAGCTGGGCGGAAGGGAAGACGTCAATTGTTATGCGTCCGCCGGAGCGTTCCTTCACAAGCTCTGCAAACCTCATATCTCCCTTGGTCGTCGGATAGTCAGCCGGATGCGCCTCCGCCAGCCGGAAGGTGTAGGTAGCGCCTTCGGCTTTGCCGCCGGGTTCCGCAGTTGTTCCTGTACTGTCTCCTGTACCGCCGTTCCCGCATCCCGTAATTAAGAGTGCGGCAGCCGCACCTAGACCGATTAATTGACTCATTTTACGCATGAGCATGTTCAATACCCCTCTCCAATTCAATTTGCAGATACACTTGTACGGCCCGTCATAAGCTGCTATGAACCCCCATTTACCATATTAGGCAGCCACAGCGAGATGGCCGGGACGTACGTTATGACCATCAATACAGCGACCATGACGAGGAAAAACGGTATGAGGGCGCGGGTTCCGCGTTCAATTGAAACTTTGCCGATCGCACAGCCGACGAACAGCACAGTTCCAACAGGCGGCGTGATCAGCCCAATCCCCAGATTCAGGATGAGAACAATGCCGAAGTGAACCGGGTCCATGCCAAGCGCCGTGACGACCGGGTACAGGATCGGTGTCATAATCAGGATCAGCGGCGCCATATCCAGCGGCGCACCCAGTATAAGCAGCAGTACATTCAGAATCAGCAGAATGATGACCGGATTATCGGATATGCCAAGCAGCAGGTCCGTGAGCATAACCGGGATTTTCAGATAGGTCAGAATCCAGGCAAAGGCGTTGGAAGCCGCGATCAGGAACAGCACCATAGCTACGGTACGGAACGTCTTCAGGAAGATGACCTTGACGTGGGACAGCGGGATATCCCGGTAAACGAAGAAGGTCAGAATAAACGCATAGACACAGGCTATAGCGCCTGACTCGGTCGCCGTAAACCAGCCGGAGAAGATGCCGCCCAGAATAATGACACCGGTCAGCAGCGACATGGAGCCATCTATAATAATTCGCGGGACATCCTTCAATTTGACGGCCTCTCCCCGCTCATATCCCCGCTTGCGTGCGATGATGTAGGAGGTGGTCATCAGTACAACAAGCAGAAGCAGACACGGAATAATTCCCGCCAGGAACAGGCTTGAGATGGACACCCCGCCTGCTGCAAGCGCATACAAAATCATGTTGTGGCTTGGCGGCATCACGACGCCTTGAATGGCTGCAGCGGACGTGACAGCAACCGAATAATCGGCATCATACTTCTTGCGTTTCATCATCGGGATCATGACGGAGCCGACAGAGGAAACGTCAGCGGCAGCCGAGCCGCTGATATTGCCGAACAGCATACAGGCCACGCAGTTTACCATTGCCAGCCCGCCCCGGATCGCGCCTACGATCAGCTGAGCCAGGTTGATTAAGCGCAGCGCAAGACCGCCTTCACTCATAATCTGGCCGGCAAGAATGAAGAACGGGATGGCGAGCAGCGCATAGCTGTTCAGCCCCTGCACCATGCGCTGGCCGATAACTGCCAGCGGGATTTCCAGCGCCATGGCCGTAATAAGAGAAGTAAGCGCGAGTACCATCGCAATGGGAAAGCGCAGCAGGATCAAGCCGAAGAAGCATACAGCGAGCAGAATCATGGCACCGGTTGCACTCATTCCTGCACCTCCTCATCCAGATGCCGGTGGCGGACCGTGTCCACGCCAAGCAGCTGCAAAATCGTGTAAACGCAGATCATCACTCCGGTAATGGGCATGATGACATACATGACGCTGCTTGGCCAGTCGGTTGCCGTCATCGTATTGTTGTGCATCAGGACGGTAAACTCCCAGCCGTACAAGATCAGATAACCGCCGAACAGCAGTGTAGCCGTACCTATAATGTAGTCCAGTGCTTTGTTGAACCGGGCTGGCAGCCTCTTGGCCAGCGCATCCATGGCCAGATGCAGTTTTTCCCGGAATCCGATGGCAATCCCGAGGAATGAGAACCAGATTAGCAGCAGCAGCGTGATTTCTTCCGACCAGAAGAATACAAAGTTGAAGGCCTTTCTCGTAATGACCTGAACCGTAACAATGATGGTCATCAGCGCCACCGCACTAACGGCAAAGGTTTCAATTGCCTTGTCGATATGAAGCGCCGCTGCCCTCAGACCGCGAAGCAGCTTATTCCTCACCAGCACACCTCCTTCTTATGAGTCAGTTATATTGTAAGGGCTTACAAAACAACTGAACACCCGGGCATTTTGTGGTTTCGTTGTAGTATTTTTGTTTTTTCACGGATGAAAAGCCAATTATTATTACGCATCTATGTACAGGAAACATCATCGTGAAGTGATGATTTTGTAAATTCGCCCGTTTTCACGAAACTTGCCATGATAACAAAATATTGATAGGTCAAAATAGCTGATTTTTGCGCAAAAAATGCTACTAATCAAAAAATGTTGAATTGTTCATCCTCCCTGCTGCTGCTATGTTCGTTATGGCGCTGCGGCGTCACCGCTTCCGGCCAAGACCGGCCGGACAATCGTTCAAGGAGGATACCGACTATGCAAGCACCCCCGAAGACTGAAGCAATCCGGCGGAGATGGCCTTCCGTCCCGGTACGTTTCCGGCTCCCGCTGCTTAAGCACAATCGTTACTGGAAGCACCGCTATCTGACGATCCTGCTGCTGCCCTGCATCACCTATTTTTTTGTGTTCCACTACTTTCCCTTATATGGCGTTCAGATCGCCTTCAAGGACTACAAGTTCCTGGCCGGCATCAACGGCAGCGAATGGGTCGGACTGGAGAACTTTCAGAAGCTGTTTGCGATGGAGAGCTTCAACAACGCTTTTCGCAACACACTGATCATCAGCTTCTACAAATTTGTGTTCGGCTTTCCCGCTCCGATTCTGTTTGCCATACTGCTGAACGAGATCCGGCTGGTGTTCATGCGCCGCTTCATCCAGAGCATCTCGTATTTCCCGCATTTTCTGTCCTGGGTCATACTCGCGGGCGTGTTCACCCAGTTCCTGTCGCCGTCAACCGGGCCGCTTAACCTGCTGCTCAAGGAAATCGGCCTAGACGCCGTATACTTCCTCGGCAATCCCGAGTGGTTCCGGTCGGTGCTCGTTGCCACGGACATCTGGAAGGATCTTGGCTGGAGCGCCATCATCTATCTGGCCGCCATGGCCGGCATTAATCCCGAGCTGTATGAGGTTGCCAAGGTGGACGGAGCCAACCGGTTCCAGCGTATCCGCAATATCACGCTTCCAGGCATTGCGCCGGTCGTAACCATCATGCTGATACTGTCGATCGGCAAGATCATTCAGGATGATTTTGACCAGGTGATGAATCTCTATAACCCGGCTGTATACGGGGTCGGTGATGTGCTCAGCACCTACACCTACCGGACTGGTATCGAGAGCATTCAATACAGCTTCGCCACTGCAGTCGGCCTGTTCAAGAACGTGATCTCGCTGATCGCGGTCCTGATTGCCAACTGGATTGCCAAGAAGGTCAGCGACAGCAGCTTATGGTAGCAGCCAGCTTACAAGGAGGAGATTCTGATGAAACCGATGCGCAAGCTGCGTATCCACCCCGGCGGACTGCTGTTTGATATTGTGAATATGGGTATGATGCTCCTGCTCTGCGTCACCACCCTGTATCCGTTCCTGTATTTGCTTACGATGTCCCTTAGTCCGTCAGATGTCTCATTCATAACGATCAAGATCTGGCCGGAGAAGTTCACATGGGCCAACTACCAGATGGTGTTTGAACACGATTTTATCCGCAGCGGCTTCGTCAATGCGGTTATCCGGACGGTGCTCGGCACCCTGATCACACTCGTTGTGACCGTGTCAGCGGCTTATGTGCTGGCGAAGCCATATTTTCCCCATCGCAAGTTCTGGACACAGCTGATCGTACTGACGATGTTCTTCTCGGGAGGACTTATCCCCACCTATCTGATGATCAAGGGTCTTAACCTGATGAACACGGTGTGGGCGCTTGTGCTGCCTTCCATGGTCAGCGCCTTCCAGCTGATTGTCACAAGGAATTTCCTGCAGTCGCTGCCTGCTGAGCTGGAGGAGTCGGCGAAGATCGACGGGGCTAATGACATCTACATTTTGTGGAAAATTGTGATCCCGCTCTCCATGCCGATTCTGGTCACGCTGGGACTCTGGAACATCGTCTTCCACTGGAATCAGTGGTTTGACAGCATGCTCTATATGACCCGGCCCGAGAATGAAGTGCTGCAGGTGGTGATGCGCCGGATTGTGCTCGATGGCGAGATGGACATGCTCTCCACGGCCGTTCCCGAGATGCAGCGGCAGGTCAACACAGAGACGCTAAAAGCAGCGACGATCATGTTTACGACAATACCGATTGTCCTGATCTATCCGTTCGTCCAGAAGTATTTCATCAAGGGTATGCTCGTCGGGGCGGTTAAAGGCTGAGGTCGGAAGCCCGGCTGATAACTGCTGCATAAATCTCGATACGAGGGGTGCAGACAGCGCATCCGTATCTTGACATATAATACCGACTTCTTTATAACCAAATCCAGGAGGGTGAACAACCAAATGAAAGCTGCACAATGGGGAAAAACACTGCTTGCCGCTATGCTGGCAGGCGCAATGCTGACAGCCTGCAGCGGCAATGAGAATCTGCCGGCATCTACTAACGGGAACGCAGCAGCACCGGCATCGGCAGAAGGCTCGGCTGATCCGCTGGCGAAATATGAGCCGGTCGAAGGTAAGAAATATACGATTTCCTGGCTGCCCTATGAGAAAGTTCCTGTTCCCAAGGACGCAGAGATGGTCAAGTTTTATGAAGAGAAATTCAATGTGGACTTCGATATCTGGAATCTGGACCACGCCAATGTTGTTGAGCTGTTCAATATGCGGCTGGCCGCCGGTGAAATACCGGATTACAACCGCAACGCGGTCAAAACCAATACCCTGCCCCAGTATGTAGATCAAGGGGTGCTTGCAGAAATTCCAGAAGAAGTCATCAAGAAATATATGCCTACTATTTATGAGAATGCAATGAAGCTTGATCCCAACTGGCTTAAGTATGCAAGCGTTGATGGCAAAATCTACGGCCTGCCGATCCTGAGCGACGCAGCAGAATTCCGTTCCACAATCGTATGGCGAGGCGACTGGCTGGAGAAAGTCGGCATTACGAAGACGCCGGATACACTGGAAGAGTTCGAGGAAGCCTTCTATAAATTCGCGAACGAAGATCCGGATGGGAACGGTGTTAAGGATACCTACGGCCTGTCCCAGTCTGGCCTGCAGGCAATCTTCGGCGCTTATGGCGTGCTTCCCGGCTATGGTCCGCACAAGTGGCAGGACTGGTTCTGGATGGAGAAGGACGGCAGGATCGTTAATGCTGCCGTCATGCCGGAAGCCAAGGAAGCGCTGAAGCTGCTGAACAAGTGGTACAAGGACGGCGTGCTTGATCCGGAATTCATTACCGGCGAGAATACGGGCGACTACTGGGGCATCTCCCACGCCTTCGTCAACGGTAAAATCGGCTTTACCGGCCACGGCCAGAACCAGCATTGGTACGAACCGCTCGCAGAAATCGAAGGTGACAAGGGCGGCCGCAACTATGAAGAACTGGCAAAGAAGGATCCGGCCATAGCCAAAGCGATTCGTTACGGCCTCCCTCCTGCCGGCGTAAACGGTGAGCGCACCTTGTTTGCCAACAACTATGTGGATGCGCCGGTTATCGTATTTGGCAAGCAGCTGGAGGACGAGCCGGACAAGCTGGGCAAAATCCTGCAAATTCTAGAGCACAACATGGGAACGACGAAGGAAAACTTCTATACGGCGAACCTGGGCATCAAGGGCAAGCATTGGGATTCGGATGATGAGACGCTCCGTACCTTCAAGATTCTGCCACCGTACAACGAGATGGAAGGCAACGTATACGGCGCCGGCATCTTTGCTTCCGACTTCCTCACCTTCACAATGAACGAAGTCAAGAACGAATGGGCAAGGAAGAATGGCTTCAGCGAGGGCGCGGTGCGCAACAAGCTGATTGGCGCGCTGCCGTCTGACGACATGTACAAGGCTGAGCTGATCAAGCTCCGTGACGAAGCTTATATCTCGATTATCACCGGTGACAAGCCGGTCGACTACTTCGACGAGTTCGTCAAGAAGTGGAACGCAGCCGGCGGCGAGCAGGCAACCAAGGAAGCGAATGAATGGCAGGCTAATCTTGCCAAGTAAGGAGTGAACGGGAGGGTCAAGCGTGCTTGGCCCTTCTCTTATTAACTGGAGAGGAACATGATAATGAATCAAGATCTAATTGACCGCCTCCGCACTCCCTTGTCGGTGCCCGTTCAAAAGGATGGCTGGTCATTCTCTACCTCGTGGAATGTGAAGCAGCATGAATCAGGCGTTGATATGATTCGCCAGATCAAGAGCCTTGGGTTCAACGATGTGGAGCTGAATTATCAGGTCAGCAGGGCAATGGCTGATGACATCTACCCGCTTGTATACCGCGGTGAAATCCGCGTCTCAAGTGTTCACCATGTGTTTCCCAAGGCAGAAGATATGACCCAGTACGGTCCGGATGCGTATATGCTGAACCATCCCGACCCGGAGAAGCGGCTGCACGGCGAGCAGCTGCTCGTAGAGTCGGCGGTGCAGGCAGAGCGATTCGGCGCGGAAGCTGTCGTTCTTCATCCTGGGGAAGCGATCGTTGAGCACCATTATGACGCCGGGCTTAAGCGGATGTACAAGGAAGGCATGAGGCACAGCGAGGCCTATGAAAGCCTGCTCGCCGAACTGAAGGAGCGCCGTGCGGAAGATGGGGCTATCCGCTGCCGGATGATTGCCGAGAGTCTTGAGCGTATTAGCGAGGAGATCGCGAGGCGCGGATTGAATGTCTGGATTGGCCTGGAGACAAGAGCGCGCATTCATCAGCTGCCTACCCTCTCGGAAGCGGTTGGCATTATTGAAAGCTTGAAGGGAGCGCCGGTTCACCTGTGGATTGATACCGGTCATGCCATCATGATGGAGAGGCTCGGCCTCTACTCGATTACCGAGGAGCTGCCGTCTGCGCTTCCCTATGTGAAGGGCATGCATATCCATGATACCGCAGGTCTTATTGACCATTGGTGCCCCTACGTCCACAGTGATGATACAGCCGGCTTCGAGCGCTTCCTGCCTGCTATTGAACGGTCAGATCTGCGCGTCTATGAATACAAGCCGGTTTGTGAGCCGGAAGCCATTGAAGAGAGCCATAGGCTGCTGAGCAGCCGGTTATCAAGTCTGAGAGGGGTAGTAGGAGGATGAAGAAACATACGACGGAGGTCCAACCGGCTAGGCAGATGCGGTTGGACTGGGAATTGGCGATGAGGCTCGCACCGAGACTATACATGGATGAGCTGGAGCCATTCAAACCGGTCATGGTTGGCGTAACGCTTATCGACCGCACCTTCCCTTCTCCATCATTCCGGCGCACGCTGAACGTGGATCAGGAGAGCATGCTGGGAGTGATTGAATACGCCGTCTACTATGATTATGATATCCAGCATCTCTACGATCTGGAGCATGTCTGGGTCTATGTAGCTCATGACGGCAGCGTGCTTAACGTGGAGGCGAGCTTTCATGGCAAATATTTGCGCGGGCTGCTGCCAGACCGCTCGAATCTGGGAACGGATGGACGGGCCTCGCTGTTCGTGCAGCCTGGCAAGCACGCCTTCTCGCCGATGCCTGAATTCTTCCTTCTGCTGCCCGATGTGGAATCCGCCAACGACAAGCTGGCCGGCAGCGGGGGTGTTCTCGAGCCTGACATGCTGAAGGGCGCTTATAAGACCGTACCAGGCGAGATGGATCTCAAGGCAGAAGCGCATTTGCAGGAATTCCGCTTTAAGCCCTCCTTCCAGTATGTGCCCTATGAATGGCCGGAGGGAATCTTTGTGACATGGGACGTCCTGAAGGAGGAAATCCCGAAGCGCATGCGTCTTCTGCTGGAATCCATTTAACTGCCGTTCTCTTCTCTTATAACCATTATTACATCTTAGCCGCCGTCACCCCGCCTTTCGCGGGAGCGGCGGTTTTATGCTGGGTGACAAGAACCGCAGCCTCCCATTTCCGGCTCCGCCATCTTCCCAGCATGGACAGCCCTCTAATCCATTCATCCAAGCCTGTTGCAATCCAGATTCCTGCTGCTCCAAGTCCTGCAGCAGTCAACCCGTATCCGGCAGTCAAGCTGATTCCGGCCATTGAAATAACAGCCATTAACAGCGGAAAACGGGCATCCCCAACAGCGCGCAAGGCGCTGACCGTATTCATGTTCAGACACTTGCCTGTTTCAACGAACAAATTGAGCAGGAGCAGATGCCCTGCTATACGGATGACCTCCGTATCCTCCGTAAACAGGCCGACCAGAGGCTCACGGAACAGAATGACAGCACAGTTGGCGATAAAGACCGCAGCTAAGCTGAGACGGATGCTGTGCCAGGTCTGCTTATAGGCCTCATCAAACCTCCCTCCGCCGGCATCACGGCCAACTATAATCATATTAGCCGCACTGAAGGCACTCCCGAAGCAGGTGACGAACATCGTCAAGTTTACAGCGTACTGCCGGCCTGCGAGCGCCTCTGTGCCCAGGTGGCTGATCAGCGCAATGAACACCGTTTGTACAGCATGGTACAAGAAGGTTTCCATAGCCGAAGGGATGCCGACCTTCACCATTTTGCCCAGATCTTCAGGATGAAAGACTTCTCTTGACGGCATGCGGAACCGGATGCCTGTCAGTCTCGCAAACAGCAGGAGCAGAATCAGCGCGGTCAGCCCCCTGCTCAGACAGGTAGAGACAGCAGCACCGGTAACACCGAGTGCCGGAACCATACCCAGCCCGAATATCAGGACTGCATTGCCTGCAATATTAGCCAGGTTCATACCCACTGAAGCATACATGGCCAGCTGGGTATGACCATAGATCCGGATGATGGCAGTCAAGCCGTTCACAAGCGACTGAAGCACCAATGATCCGCCTACCCAGATCAGATATGAGCGTGCCGCAGGCATCAATTCATCACTGGTCTGAAGCAGCGCCAGCAGCGGACCGCTGAAGAGAATGAGCAGCAGGCTGATGGCTCCGCCGATTACCGAGTTCAGATACAGGGAAGCGAGCGCCGCACGGCCGCCCTCCCGTTCACGGCCTGCGCCCAGATACTGCGCTAGAACAACCTGAGTTCCCACCGTAACGATTCTTAGTACCAGCAGCCCCAAGGTTACATACTGATTGGAAAGGCCAGCGGCCGCTACGGCACCGTCAGATACGGCGCTCAGCATCCAGGTGTCCACACTCCCCATCAGCAGCATCAGCACCATCTCCAGCCCGATTGTCCAGACAAGCGCCGGGAATCTCGCCTCTGCGGAAGCCGCAGCGCCAGACTTCATATTCCTGCGAAACATATATAGCATCCTCCGTTTGCAATTGAACTACTTATCCAACCTATCATAGGGCCCCGTTCTTATGCATCCGCAATGTTTAGGCATTCTGTCACTATCTTGTCCTGCTGGCACAGATGCTGAACATTAATCTTATCTTCATCCAATCTTCATCCTGATAACGGCTTCTGCTGTTTAGCTCAATTAATGACAAGGGTAATTTTGTAATGTTATAATTTCCAACTATTTGAAAGGTGGCTGACAAATGAACGAACAGAACGGCAAGAAGCCGGGAGCACCAAGCAACGAACAGACACTGACGAACCGGCAGGGCCATCCCATTACGGACAACCAGAATATCAGAACGGTTGGCAGCCGCGGTCCTGCAACACTCGAGAACTATCACTTTCTGGAGAAAATCTCCCACTTTGACCGCGAACGCATCCCCGAGCGTGTCGTGCATGCACGTGGCGCTGGCGCCCATGGAGTATTTGAAGCATACGGCAAAGTTGGCGACGAGCCCGTGTCCAAATACACGAGGGCCAAGCTGTTTCAGGAGCCAGGGAAGCAGACGCCTGTATTCGTGCGCTTCTCGAGCGTTATCCACGGCGGCCATTCGCCGGAGACACTGCGGGACCCGCGCGGCTTTGCGGTGAAATTTTATACGGAAGAAGGAAATTGGGACCTGGTCGGCAACAATCTGAAGATCTTCTTCATCCGCGACCCGCTGAAATTTCCGGATATGGTTCATGCCTTCAAGCCGGACCCGATCACCAACGCCCAGGATATGCGCCGCTTCTTCGACTTCGTATCCATGTCTCCCGAGGCGACTCATATGGTTACGTTCGTCTTCTCGCCATGGGGAATCCCGGCGAACTACCGCCAGATGCAGGGCTCCGGTGTTAATACATACAAGTGGGTGAATGCTGAGGGTGAAGCAGTGCTTGTCAAATATCATTGGGAGCCGTTGAAGCAGGGGATCAAGAACTTGACCCAGCGGGAAGCTAATGAGATTCAGGCAACAAACTTCAACCATGCGACGCTGGATCTTTATCACGCAATTGAGGAGGGCGACTATCCGGAGTGGGAGCTCTGTGTTCAGATTATGAGTGATGACGAACACCCGGAGCTGGATTTTGATCCGCTGGATCCGACGAAGCTTTGGCCAACCGACCAGTTCCCTTTCCTCCCTGTAGGCAAAATGACGCTGAACCGTAATCCGGAGGACTATTTCACCGAGGTGGAACAAGCCGCGTTCGGCACAGGCGTACTGGTGGACGGACTCGAATTCTCGGACGACAAGCTTCTGCAGGGCCGTACCTTCTCCTATTCAGATACGCAGCGCCACCGGGTTGGCTCGAATTATCTGCAGCTGCCAATCAACGCGCCGAAGAACCGCGTCGCGACTAATCAGAGCGGCGGTCAGATGCAGTACAAGGTTGACCGGGCGCCTGGGCAGAACCCGCATGTCAACTATGAGCCTTCCTCGATGGGCGGATTGAAGGAAGCTCCCCAGCAGGGCAAGCCGCATGAGCCGTATTACGATGCCAAGCTTGTCCGTGAGAAGATCGACCGGCCGAATGACTTCAAGCAGGCAGGAGAAACCTACCGCTCCTTCGAGGATTGGGAACGTGACGAACTCATTTCCAACCTTGTCACAGCGCTGAAGATTTGCAATCCTGATATCCAGGAGCGGATGGTCAGCTACTTCTCCCAAGCGGATGCTGACTACGGCAGACGAGTTAAGGAGGGGCTGAAGCAAGAAGCCTCCGGGATGAAGGAAGGCGTTCAGCAGAATTCGCCTGCGGCTGCCGAGAAGGCGGAGCGCAAAGGCCATGAAGCCGACCCTTATTAATAAGAAACGCTGCATGTAAAAAAGAGGCTGGCCGGATCTTATATTGATCCGGCCAGCCTTATTGGCACTGCTTGATTAAGTATATTATGCTTGCTGGGTGGTCGTATCAGCCGATGTCTCTGTCGTTGTCGGCTCGGCAGCCGTCTCTCCGGCCGCTGGGGCATCGGTTACCGGCTGATCTGCTGTCGTTCCTTCGGCTGCTGGAGCCTCAGCTGCTGTTGATTCCTGAGCCGTGCCAGCCGCCGCCGCTGCTTCAGCTTCTCCTACGATAATGGCGCTCGATGTTTCCTTGTCCCACTGTACATTTGCCTTCAAGGCTTCGCTGATGAACCTCAGCGGCACGAAGACGCGGTTCTTGTTCATCTCGCCCGGCACGTCAATCGTGACTTCCTTGCCGTTAATAGTAGCTGTCTTGCTTCCCAGCACAACCTTAACCTCGGTGCCGTTCTTCGTTACCGTCACGGTCTTGGTCTTGGCATCCCACTGAACTTCCGCCTGCAGGGACTCGGCAATCGCCCGGAATGGCACAAGCGTCCGGCCGCTCTTGACTACAGGAGGCACATCAGAAACAAGCTCCTTGCCATTGATATAGGTCTTAACACCCTTCTGGCCCATCTTATTCTTCACTTTGCCAAGCTTCTTGTAATTCTCTACATTCGTAACATCATCCTGAATCGCTTCGGTTAGCACATCGGCAGCTGCCTCCAGCTCACCTTCAGCCTCCAGTTCAGCGGCAACCTCAGCTGGAACAGCATCAGGTGCTATTTCAATTCCATATTTATCTTTTAGTTTAGCGGCAATTCGTTCGCCTGCCGGCTTGTCTTTTACATTCTCATAAGCGTTCTGCAGACCTTTAGCACCGCCCTGCTTCTCCTCTTCCTTGCTGCTCTCGCTCTGCTTGCCCTTCTGCTTGCCTTTTCCTGCCTTGCCTGCTGCTTCCCCGGCAGACTGCTCTGTGGGCTGCCCGGTGCTTTTCTGGGCGGTACCAGTGGTTACAGTGGTCTCGACAGTCTCTTCCGTCGCAACCGCTCCAGTCGTTGCTTCCTCCGTCTGGCTGGTTTCCGTCTGGCTTGACTCCACTACCGTAGTGTCCGCATGCACCGTTCCCGCTGCAAGTGTAAAAGCTAGAAGCGCAATACCTAACATTGTCCTGTTTTTCATCTGATGTGTTCCTCCCTAGAGCTGTTTGGACGTTACAACATATTATTCGACAGGATTCTACCTTTTTGGGAGGGCACTCAAAAAATTTTGGAACTTTATTTGCATCTTCGGTATAATGGCGCTGATGCTTGGGGTACAACCACCATACAGAAGGAGCGGTACCGATGTCAGATAACAAAATCGGCGACCAGATTATCGCCAGCTATCAACGCGATGAGAATATGATGATTCTTATATTTGCACAGTGGTGTGTGAACCATGACCGGAATCCTGTTGAAGTCTATACAAGTGCTTACCCAGGACAGGGCGACAATGCTGCGCTGAAGCAAGCGGTAGAATTGACTGTTCCTAAAGAGGAGGCCGGGCCGATAGATAACGAGACCGTGCTCACGGTTCTCTCGCTCTTCGGCAATGATGACCTGGCCTTTGCTGTCAGCCAGATTATTGAAGAGGAAGCCCTGAGGAAAAGGCAGGGCCGCTGACACCATTCTCATGAAAAATGCTCCCGTCACTCGGGCTTAGCCCGTGAGGCAGGAGCATTTTTCGGCTATGGCCGCAGCTTCCGTTCACTGGATGAGTCACTCTTCTCTTCCCCGTCCCGCTTCTTCTCTTCCCGGAGCTCCATTGCGATATCCTCCATCGGAAGAGGATCAACATTCCTTTCGCTTTCAAACTGGTCGAATAAGCTTTCCTCGTCGGTCGGATACTGCTCCGGGTGATCCCGGTTCCCCTTCTGCTTCTTTTCATCAGGCACTTTCTCCCATTCCTTCATACTGCCACCCCCAGCTTCAGATTAGACGACACTTGTACTGGTCATCCGCTATTCTTCATTACCTTTCAGCGCCAGTGACGAAACGATTTGCACAAATACGGGCATCCTATAACAGGACATCCGCAAGGTTAATAGGGTGAGAAAAAATAATTTGGAGCTTTATGTCGTATTCTGTTAATATGTTGAATGGCTACATATACCAAAATATTTCTAGGGGGAAATAATTTCGTGCAGCGTACTATTCAAGTGGACGAGCGGCCGCCGTTATCACAGAGCATCCCGCTTAGTCTTCAGCATCTGTTTGCCATGTTTGGCTCCACTGTGCTGGTACCCATCCTGTTTGAGGTTGACGCCTCGACTATTCTGCTGATGAACGGCATCGGCACCCTGCTGTACCTGTTTATCTGCAAGGGCAAGATCCCGGCGTATCTCGGTTCAAGCTTTGCGTTCCTGTCTCCAGTTATGCTTGTGCTTGCCGGAAACACGGATAACTATCCGAAAGCACTAGGGGCCTTCATCGTTGTCGGCGCGATCTTCACACTGGTTGCGCTGTTGATCGGCAAGACCGGCACCCGCTGGCTGGACGTCGTATTCCCGCCCGCCGCGATGGGCGCCATCATCGCGGTCATTGGTCTGGAGCTGGTTCCAGTTGCGGCCCAGCAGGCTGGCTGGATCAGTGACGGCACTCCGGAATGGACACCAGATCCGAAGAGTATTCTCGTGTCCGTGATCACGCTTGGGATTATCATTATCGGCTCCGTCATGTTCCGAGGGTTCATGAAGATCATCCCGATTCTGATCGGTTTCGTAAGCGGTTATCTATTGGCCTGGGCGCTTGGCTTGGTCAAGACGGAAGGAATTGCCGAGGCCAGCTTCCTGGCTGTGCCGGAATTTACAACGCCGCAGTTTGACTGGGCCAGTATTATAATAATTGCACCTGCAGCGCTTGTCGTCATTGCCGAGCATATTGGGCATCTGATCGTCACCGGCAATATGGTGGATAAGGATCTGTCTCGTAATCCAGGCCTCCACCGCTCTCTGCTCGGCAACGGCATTTCAACCATGATATCCGGTGCCGTCGGCTCCACGCCGAACACAACATACGGCGAGAATATCGGTGTTATGGCCATTACACGCGTCTATTCCGTTTGGGTAATAGGCGGGGCTGCGATCGCAGCTATTGTGCTATCCTTCTTCGGGAAGCTCTCAGCCATCATCGGCGCAGTACCACCTCCTGTTATCGGCGGCGTTTCCTTGATGCTCTTCGGCGTCATAGCAGCTGCAGGCATACGGATGCTTGTTGAATCCAAGGTGGACTACAGCAAGCCTGTCAATCTGATCTTGACGACAGTCGTTCTCGTGCTTGGATTGAGCGGAACGACATTTAAGTGGGGTCATCTGGAGCTTAAGGGGATGGCGCTCGCAACCGTGGTCGCGATTATCCTCAGCCTGTTCTTCAAGCTGCTGGAAGTAACCGGACTTACGAACGAGGAAGCGGAAGAACAAATCAAGCACTGACGTTATCATGAAAAAGGCTGTCCGACCAGCAGTTACTCTGCTAAATCGGACAGCCATTTTTTTACCCCGTTAACTTTAACTGCTGTTACTGCATGCCCTGCATTCCTGCCATGCCTTGCCCGCCTACGGGGCGGGCCACGCTCTCCTGGATCAGGCTTTCGCACTGGCGAATGCGCTGCTTGATCAGCTGCAGCTGGCGCAGCTGCGCATCCATCTGAACCTGGATCTGATTCTCAGCCATCTGAAGCTCTTGACTTACGCTCTGGAGCTGCTGGACTACCGAACGCATCCGGTCAGATTCCCGGTCGGCACCGATATTCTGGATAGCCTGGCGCGCTGCGATCTGCTCCTGCTCCTGGCGCTGGCGCTGCAGCTCCTGAAACTGCTCATACGACATCTGCTGGCTGTTCCCCTGCTGAAATTGATTCTGCATCGTTATCCTCCTCTGGCATGTTCATCCATAAGACGTACGCAGAAGTTAGGATAACCAGTTTACAGCAATTCATGAGCCGTTCTTCGTTAAAATCTTACAGTGACATCTCCAGGATCGAACGGACATCCTGCTGCTCCAGCTTGCGGAACGAACCGAGCGGGCCAAAGCGCACAGCGTCGGCAGCCATAACATCCAGCGACTCATCGCCTATGCCAACATCAGACAGTGTCGCCGGAGCGCCAATGCGGGTGAAGAAGTCTCTGGTTGCCTGAATGCCGGCAAGTGCGATCTCATCGTCGGTCTTGCCTGCCGGATCTACGCCCCATACCCGTACCGCATACTGCACGAAGCGGTCGATCCGCGCGTTATAGACATATTTCATCCAATTCGGGAATACGATGGACAAGCCTGCGCCATGCGCAATATCGTAGATCGCACTGATTGCATGCTCAATATCGTGGGAAGCCCAGTCATTTTGCATGCCGACACTGATCATGCCGCCGTTCAGCGCATAAGTGCCGCACAGCATCAGATTCGCGCGTGCTTCATAGTTGTTCGGTTCCCGGACAGCAGTCTCCCCATTTTCCACGACAGTCTGCAGAATGGATTCACACAGACGTTCCTGCAGCGGCGTATCCTTCGTCTGGCTGAAATACTGTTCAAATACATGTGACATCATGTCAACGATACCATTGGCCGTCTGCTCCTTGGACACCGTCATCGTCAGCGTCGGGTCCAAGATCGAGAACCGCGGATAGACATGAATGCTTCCCATGCCCCGCTTCTGCTTCAGATCCCAGTTGGTGATAACAGCGTTGCCGTTCATTTCCGTACCGGTGGCCGACAGAGTAAGGATCGCGCCAAGCGGCAGCGCTTTCTGCACCTGTGCCTTCCGCGTACAGAAATCCCAGACCGAGCCTTCATAAGGGACACCTGCCGCTATTCCTTTGGCCGCATCAATGACGCTGCCGCCGCCGACAGCCAGTATAAACTGCACACCGTTCTCCCGGCAGATCTGCACGCCCTTCTCGACGCTCGAGAGCCTTGGGTTCGGGTCGATGCCGGACAGCTCATGCACCGTTGCATGAATCGATGCCAGCTGCTCCTTTACCTTATCGTACAGCCCTGTCTTCTTGATGCTTCCGCCGCCATAGACGAGCAGAATGGATGAACCGTAAGGCGCGACCAGCGAACCAAGCTCGCTGACCGTATCTTTACCGAATACAAGCTGGGTGGGGTTGTAAAAGCGAAATGGATTCATGCACGAATCAGCCTCCCGGTAGTTAAATTATGTAGATGTCCCGCCAGTTCTCGCACGGAGTGATAGAGCCTACTCGCCCAATCTCCTGCTGCAAGGTCCATGCCGGACCTCATGCCCTATTGTACTGAACGGGCAGCATCAGTTGCAAGTAAACGCGGGGCGCAGCCTAATTCATACCGTACAGTTCCATTAAGGAAGCAGTTATGTTAGTATAGTTTCCATATTTGAAGCATCGGAGTTGTCCGGAATGAAAGAGAGATTATCTGGCATGATGCCAATACGCCTGCTGCTGCTTTACTTATTCCTGCTACTTGGCGCTATGCTCACTAGCGGGTGTGCAGGCCAAGGCAGTCAAGCTGACAGGACGGAGCTGATTGTGTCAGCGGCTGCAAGCCTGCAGGACAGTCTTCGCGAGCTGGCGGCTGCCTATGAGCAGCTGCATCCCGAAGTTGCCATTACCCTTAATTTTGGTTCCTCAGGGTCCCTTGCCAAACAGATTGCTGAAGGGGCTCCCGTTGATCTGTTCCTGTCAGCCGGCACTGCACCAATGGATAAATTGAGCAGCAGTAAGGCGGTTGTCAGCAGGATGCCGCTGCTCTTGAATGAGCTTGTGCTGATTACGCCTGCCGGTGCGGCCGTGCAGCCGTCCAAGCTGGAGGACCTTTTACATGATGAGATCAAGCGCATTGCCGTCGGGGAACCGGACGTCGTTCCTGCCGGCGGATATACCCGGGAAACGCTTGAATATGCCGGTCTATGGAAGATGCTGAAGCCTAAGCTGATTATGGCCAAGGATGTCAGACAGGTCCTTACCTATGTGGAAAGCGGGAATGCCGAGGCGGGGTTCGTCTATTCGACGGATGCCGCGAGCAGCAGCGGAACATCCATCGTCTACTGGGTACCTGAACTATGGCACAGCCCGATCATTTATGAAGCGGCTGTCGTGGAGCAATCGTCTAACCGTAAAGAAGCAGAAGCTTTGCTGAATTACATGCTGAACGAGGAAGCTTCGGACCTGTTCCGTGATTACGGCTTTCGTATACCGACCGAGCAGAAGGAGTAGCGAGTATGCATGACTGGTCTGTTATTCTTCCCCCTATTGCCATTTCGATCAAGGTTGCGCTTGCTTCCAGTCTGATCGTCTTCCTGGCAGCGGCAGCGGCCGCAAGATGGATGTCCAGGGCAAGCTTCCCCGGCAAGACGATTATAGAGACCCTGCTGCTGCTTCCGCTCGTCCTTCCTCCAACGGTCGTTGGCTTCGTACTCCTTATGGCGCTTGGCCGCCGAAGCTGGCTTGGACAGGCTTATGAATGGCTCACTGGACAGCCAATCATCTTCACATGGGGGGCGGCTGTTATAGCGGCTGCCGTTGTTGCTTTCCCGCTTGCATACCGGACCATGCGGGCAGGCTTCGATGCGGTTGACCAAGAAGTTGAAGATGCAGCACGCGCACAGGGGGCCGGTGAATGGCAGGTGTTCCGCCATATCACCGCCCCCCTCGCCTACCGGTCGCTTACAGGAGGATATATTCTGGGCTTTGCACGAGGCCTGGGAGAATTCGGCGCCACCCTGATGATCGCAGGCAATATTCCCGGCCGCACCCAGACCATTCCCACCGCTATATTCGTTGCTGTCGAAGGTAACGAGACGCTGCTTGCCTGGATATGGGCTGGTGCCATCGTACTCTTCTCCTTCCTCATGCTGCTGCTTGCCGGGTTACTGGAACGTAGGTAGCCCGCTGCCGGAGCCAGCAGCTCTCCGCTTAACCGGGAAGTACATTTCGAAGACGGATCCCTCATGATCGCTCCCAAGATAACGCTCGTCATGACGCTCGAATTCGAAGTGGTCTACAGCATCATACTCGGACTGCTGCGGATACCATTCGCCGTGAAACCAATCCCAGACGATTCCGAAATCCTCAGCCTTGCCGCGGTAAGTAACCACAACACAGTCGTATTCCTCTATCGTTCTTGTAACCATACCATCAGGAAGCGTGACCGCTTCATCTCCCCGCACTTCCACTCCCGCCAGATAGTGAAAATCCTGTCCTGGACCGAAGGGCGGCTCATACAGATAGAGCCCAATAGTGCTTGACTTCTCAATACGTCCCGGAATTTCATTAATCCGCTCCATAAGCTCCTGCCAGAAGATTGGTATAACTTCTTGAGGCTTTGTCTGCTGCTGGCAGACTGCGTACTCAAGACCTGCCACCTGCCGTCTTCTTCCTTGTACCACATCCGCACCAATTATACGGCCGCCTGCTGTATTTGCTGTTCGCTCCATTGTTTCCCCCTCCTTAAAATCTCATCCATCCGACCGCTCACTTCATCTGCGCAATTACAATACGGTTGCCGTCCGGGTCCAGAACCGGAACCTCCGAAAGGTTCTCGAAATACGCCGGCTCACCCGCGAGCTCTACGCCTATGGACTTCAAATGCTCAAGCGCAGCCTCGAAATCATGCGTCTCCAAATACATTATCTCTGTAAAGGTCTCGCCGTTCAGGTGGCGGTTCTGGTCAAGCAGCAGCGCCGCTCCTCCGGTGACTGGAACCGGGTATACAGGGTGCTCAGCGCCAGCTTCATTCAGCGGTTGCCCAAGCAGCGACGAATACCAGCGGGCGGCCGCCTTCATATCCTTTACGTCAACAAACACACCGCCGATCCTCGGCAGAATGGGTGAAGCTGCCTCTTGATCATGATTTGCGATCGGCTCCTCAGACCAGCAGGCCATCAGATTATTACCCTCAAGGTCTCTGAAGGTGAAGAAAGCCATTGGCCCGTGCCGTTCAGGGGCCGTCAGCAGCTCCGCATTCGCATGAAACTTTATGTATTCGTAAGCCTCGTCAATATCAGCTGCCGGAAGCATGAAACGGGGCTTCATTCCTTCATGCCAGGATGGATTCTTGCGGTTTTCCGCATTGGAGTCCAGTACGAGGTCAGTTTCCGGAAAATCAAACCAATACACAGGTCCGCTATTCAAGCGCTCCTGCCTGACCGGGAGGCCGAACAACCGGCTGTACCATTCTGCAGCTCTTGTTAAATCGGTTACATGAATAAACACGCCGCCTACTCTGTTTTCCAGCGGAACAGCTGTCAGCTTTCCATTCGTGTCCATACTTTTAGCCAACTTTAACCAACTCCTTCTCGGATATTTGCATACGAAGTCCTTCGGGCGTGTACAGGTGGAAGCTCCTTATGTCCCCTCCGACCTGTTTATCCTTAACCACTGTCCGGACCCCTTGCCCGCTGAGAGCCCGGTAAGTCTCATGGATGCCCGGTGTCTGCAGGGAAAAATAAGGTCTGCCTTTCAGGGAAGCCTGTGCCCGCTCATGTGCCTCCCGGCTCATCTGGATCAACGTGACAACCGTTTCTCCTGATCCCACCATCAGGTCAGCACCTTCCCCCCAGTGGTTATGCAGCCTGAAGCCGAGTACTTCGGTGTACCACTTAATCGAGGAATCGAGCTGGTGGACGGGAATGAAAACGGCCAGCACATGATGAAACATGGGCGGTACAGGCTTGTTGTATGGCTTGTAAAAGAACGATTCCGGCTTCTCATGACAGATTCCGATAACGTTGCCATATGGATCAACCAGCTCGCTAACCTTCATGACAGGTGTCTCCATAGCTTCTGTCGTGGGAATTCCCCTTCCATGCAGCCATCTGGCATGAAGATCCTCCCAATGCGTGTACAGATTGAAGCACGGCAAACTGCCCTCCGCATCCAGATGAAGAAGCGGGGACCAGGCACTCCCAGGCTCGGGCTCGGTCAATGTCAAGCAGGCGTCTCCTCCGGCCAGACTCAAATCCACGCTTCTGCCGCTTATTCTGGCAATCGTAAACTCGAACTCCCGGGCATACCACTCTGCAGCTGCTGCCGCGTTCGGTACCGGTATGAATACCTTGTCTACTCGTTCAATCACACTTTTGCCTCCCTTTAAGAATCAGAACACTACTATGTAAACGAAATCCGGTGACAAAACCATACAAATGCGCAAAAAACTTTTAGCTTGTCACCATCAGCTGATTGCCGCTGGGATCTATAATCGTGAAAACAAGCCTGCCGTCTAGCAGACGAATGGAATCAATGGATGTGCCGCTTTCGAATAACCGCATGTAGGCGTAGTGAATAAGCTGGGGATCCTGCTTACCAAATGCAAGCTTGACAGCGTGCAGAAGCTGCTGCAGCTGCTCCGGCGGGTCGCTGCCTGGTCTGACTGCCCGGGCTGCTGGTGACTCTGTTATTAGCGGATAACCGGGGGATTCCCCCGTGAACCTCCGCAGCTTGCCGCGAGCCCGGGACAACGCTACCTGCACGGCAACCTCAGACATATCCATACAAGCTCCGGCTTCCTTGGCCGTAAACTGATAGACATCACAGAGCAGCAGAATAACGAACGGCTTCGGCATAAGAACCTTCATCAGCAGCTGCAGAAGCTCTCCCGAGATATGCGGGTAATCATCCATCTGCACAGCCGCTCCATCCATCCCTTCCTCGAGGGCTTCAAGCTGCCTGCGGCCAGCCTTACGACGGCTGTCGATCCATAAGTTATGGGCTGCCCTGAACACATATGTCCTGCACAATTTCATCTCGTCAGAACTGCTGGAAGCGGATTTTCGCTGTTGATGGGCCAGCACCTTCAGCAGCGTATCCTGCGCAAGATCCTCCGCTTCCCATTCCGATCGGGTCAGCGACAGGCAGTACCGCTGTAAATCAGGCCTGATATTGGCCAGCCATTCCATTACATCTTGACTGGATGCTTCATAGGCATCAGATAGGTTCATGTGATGTATCTCCATCTCGAAGGGATGTGTAATCGGGGATAATCCGCAATATACGAATGTATATTCGCCTAAGGGAGATTAATTCCTGCCAAATGTCCAAATTTTCCAGCCGCTGCACATAAATACAATACATTTTCACCATATTATCTAGGGCAGAGCGTCTGCTTAATCAATCAGGACAAAGCGAGGGCAAATACACTTATGCTTACTACGAACCGGCTTGGCTCCCATGAAGCACACGAACTGAACGAGCTGCTGCTCAGCTGCACGAACTCCATCCAGTCGATGGCCTTGTTCATCGATCAGTCACAGGATCAGGAGCTGCGCAATATGCTGATCCGCCACTATTCCGCTCACGTGCAGGATTACAACATGAAGGTCGAATTCGCGAATCAGATGATGTCCCGCGACCAGCTGAACGTTCCCAGCTTAAACATGCAGCCAGCCAGTGCCATCCCAAGCACGCAGTACGCCGGCGTTCAGCCGCAGGTAAAGCTCCAGCAGCTTGATGACCGTTCGATTGCCACCTCCTACCTGCTGAATTTGAAGCGGGCTGGCCGTGAATATGCCTGGTCTACCATGGAATGCTCGACGCCGCAGCTCCGCGCTTTTCTGGAGGATGCATTCCGGATGTGTTCCCATCAGGCTTATGAGGTGTGGAGCTATATGGCCCGCCGGGGCATGTATCCCGTCCAGTATGCGCAGGACAGCGCGATCACGGCCATGCAGCAGATTTATCAGCCCGTGCCGCAGCATAACCCGGCTCAATTGTACAGTTAAGACAACCCGTATTCTGCAAAAAAACAGAAGGCCGCCTTATCGGGCTCCGGCAGCCTTCTGTTTGACTATGAATGTTGAACAAGTCTATTCTCTGTCATTAACGGCAGCGTCTATGAGAGATCCCTGCCCGGTTCCTTCCTGGCGCCTTCGGCCGCCGCCTGGATCCGGTAGGTTTCCCCCCACTCCTTCATCTGCAAAATAATCGGCTCCAGTGTCCTTCCGAATGGTGTAAGTGAATATTCTACCTTCGGCGGAACCTGGTGGTATACCTCCCTGTGGACAATGCCATCCTGCTCCAGCTCTCTCAGCTGCAGGGTCAGCATGCGCTGCGTGATGGTCGGACATATTTTGCGGAATTCGTTAAACCGCTTTGTCCCTCCGATCAAATGATACAGCAGAACTCCCTTCCACTTGCCGCCGATTACATCCAGCGTATATTCAACCGGGCACCCTTCTTCATTGAAGCACTGTCCATAACCGCTCTTCCTGTCCCGCATCGTCCTCACCCTTGGTATACATATTGATACTACATCACATTAATGTGCGTACTTACTATATTAAAGTCTATTGGGTAAAATAACAACGGTATCCAATCTAACAGCAGAGGAGACGAATGTTATGTCTGAGAACAAAACCATGAAGGCTGTGGGCCTTCGTAAATACCTTCCCATTGAACAGCCGGAAAGCCTGCTTGATGTGGAGCTGCAAAAGCCCGTCCCTGGAGGCAGAGACCTGCTTGTCAGTGTTCAGGCTGTGTCGGTCAACCCTGTAGATGTCAAGGTCAGATCCCCCAAGGAGCGAACCGAAGCAAATCCGAGAATACTCGGCTGGGATGCAGCAGGCATCGTGGAGCAAGCGGGTCCTGATTGCACCTTCTTCAAGCCTGGTGACCAGGTTTACTACGCCGGAAGCATTACAAGGCCCGGAAGCAACAGCCAATTCCAGCTTGTAGACGAGCGCATCGTCGGAAGCAAGCCGCAGACACTGTCCTTTGCTGAAGCGGCTGCTCTTCCCTTGACCGCAATCACAGCCTGGGAGGCACTGTTTGAACGGATGGGTATTCAAGCTGCTGCACCCGCTAATACAGGAAAATCGATCCTCATCATCGGCGCAGCAGGAGGCGTCGGCTCCATCGCTATTCAACTGGCCAAATACGCAGGACTTACGGTTATTGGCACAGCCTCCCGATCCGAATCCGCCGCATGGGCTAAGGAAATGGGCGCCGACCATATTATCAGCCATCATGAAGACTTTGTCCCGCAGCTGAACAAGCTTGGTCTGCAGAACGTCAACTACATATTCTGCCTGAACAGCACGGAACAGCACTGGTCCGGCATGGCAGAGGCAATTGCGCCACAGGGCAAGATCTGTTCCATTGTGGAAACCGATCAGCTGCTCAACCTGACGCTGCTGAAGAACAAGAGCGTGA
Source organism: Paenibacillus sambharensis (assembly GCF_003233845.1). GTDB lineage: Bacteria > Bacillota > Bacilli > Paenibacillales > Paenibacillaceae > Paenibacillus_I > Paenibacillus_I sambharensis. The sequence continues at coordinate 73,021 of NZ_QKRB01000042.1, read as the reverse complement.
CCTTCTGCTGGGAGTTTATGTTTACCCGGGCCATGTACGAAACCGATGACATGATCGAGCAGCACAGGCTCCTGGAAGGGCTAGCCCGCCTCATTGACCGGGGCGTTATCCGCACGACTTTAACGGAAAAGCTTGAGCCTATTAATGCCGCCAACCTTAAGAAGGCTCATGCCGCCATCGAGGAAGGCCGTACAATCGGCAAAATCGTCCTGGAGAATTTCTGATAACTCACAGGAAGACTGATGAGGAAAGACCGCACCCCAGGTCCCATAGCAGCAGAAGGGGGTGTCCTTAAAGTCATAACTATGACTGAAGGTACATCCCCTTCTTCTTCATCTTCTTCAGCTACAGCATCAGCAATTCACGAATGTCGTCCTCTGTCAGAACACTTGCGCCTGACTCATTCGGACGTAAGACTTCATCGACCAGATTCATCTTCCTTTGCTGCAGGCGGGCCATGTTCTCTTCGATCGTGCCCTCGGCAATCATGCGAATAACCTGAACCACCCGGGTCTGGCCGATGCGGTGGGCACGGTCCGCCGCCTGCTGCTCAACCGCCGGGTTCCACCAGAGATCATACAGAATAATTGTATCTGCGCCAGTCAAATTCAGCCCTGTACCTCCTGCCTTAAGCGACAGCAGGAACACATCCTTCTCCCCGCTGTTAAACCGGGCGCAAAGCTCGACTCTTTCTCTTGCTCCAGTCCCGCCATCCAGATAAAAGTAAGGCACACCCTGTTGTCCGAATTCCCGTGCAATCAAGCCAAGCATCTCGGTAAACTGCGAGAAGACAAGCACTCTTCTCCCGGCGCTTCTGAACTCTCTGACCATGTCGAGCAGCTGGTCGAATTTGGCTGATTTGCCGCTGTAGCCTTCCACGAACAAGGCAGGATGGCAGCAGAGCTGGCGAAGGCGTGTAAGCCCGGCCAATATGCGGATGCGCTGCTTCTGAAAGCCGCCTGCGTTCAGATGCTTAAGCGTCTCCTGACGGAGCTCCGCCAGATATGCCGCGTAGAGCTTCTTCTGCTCAGGCAGCAGCTCGGACAGCTGCACGGATTCAATCTTGCCGGGGAGTTCCTGCAGCACATCCGATTTCAGCCTGCGGAGCAGGAACGGACGAATCCGCTTGGCAACCGCCTCCCCGGTCAGCTCCATGAACGCCTTCCTGGCAGGCAACAGTCCGGGAAAAACCACGTTGTATATGGACCAGAGCTCTTCCAGCCGGTTCTCAACCGGTGTGCCGGTAAGGGCAAACCGGTGACGGGCTTGTACCGCCTTAACCGCCTGTGCGGTCTGAGTCGTATAGTTCTTGAAGGCCTGCGCTTCATCCACAATTAAGGTGTGAAACAGTATCTGCGCAAAAACATCAGCATCTCTTCGCAGCAGCGGATAGGAAGTAATGAGCACATCGGCGGAGGATAAATTGCGCAGTGCTGTTTTCCGTTCCGCCTTAGACCCATCCACGATAACCGCCTTGACTGCCGGGGCGAATCTGCCCAGCTCACGGTGCCAGTTATAGATGAGAGATGCCGGACATACGATGAGCGCAGGCTGCCCCGAGGAGCGGATTTCCTGCAGCACAGATGCCAGGAATGCGATGCTCTGCACGGTTTTACCGAGGCCCATCTCATCCGCCAGTATGCCGCCAAAACGGTAATGCGCCAACGTCTTGAGCCATTGGTAGCCGTAACGCTGATAATCTCGCAGAACAGCTTCCATCCCCTCCGGAACCGGAAAATTCAGGTGATCCGGGTTGCGCATATGCTCAAGCAGAAGCCGGAGCGACCGGTTGAGGCTTACCGCCCCGCGGCTCTGCCGGTCATAGCTGTCAAGCTGCAGGCCGCTCGTTAGCGGGAGCTTTGCCGTTGTTCCCTCCCAGTTCAGCTTATGCAAACCCGTTTCGTTCATAAGACGGATGATCTCTTGGAACTGCTCATTGTCCATGGGCAGCAGTGCTCCGTCCGGCAGCCGGTAATAGCGGCGTTTTTCCTGCAGGGCTCGGATGATCTTGCGGATCTCAGCTTCCGGGATGCCATCGATATCGAATTTGAACTCGAGCCAATCCGTCCGTTCGTCGAAGCTGATGTTAACCTTGGGGCCGACCTGGTCCTTGAAGATTCTTGCCTTCACCGCTGATGTCGCATACACCTTCACCTGCTTCTCCAGATCAGGCAGTATCTGGCTCAAGAAATGATACTCTTCCTCCTCGCCAGCCAGCACATATCCGCCTTCAGTTCTCATCCACGCACTCTGCTCGAATAGAGCGGAGATCCTCTGCTCCTTGTCCTCTTCCCGAATGAAAATCCTCTCCTGAGCAGATCCTTCCCTGCCTGCAGGTTCGTCCAAGGGATTGAAGACAATATCTCCGTAACGGTACTCCAAGCCGGCGAGCAGCCGGTCCTTGATCCGGTCCAGGAACAGGGATGCCTGAAGAGGCTCCTGTACAAGAACGCTGGCCACCGCCTCTGCTACCTGCACTTCACCGATCTGGGCCAGGCCGGGTACCGCCTTGTTTAGGAAAGCGCCCGCCTGTCCGGCCGTCATATGCAGCTGCCTTGAAGCGGATACAGACAGAAGCTGAACCAGCTCGCTTAGGCGCTTGATCCGGCGGGCCGGCATCCGCACTAGGCTGCCCTTAGCTTGAACGAGACCATAGGCTTCCAGCAGGACGATGCCTTCCAATCCCCGGATCTGGAGCCGGTAACCGCCCTCCAGCCTGTCCGACTGGTCTAACTCAAACACCAGCGGCAGCCTGCCGTCCGTAATAATATCCCCCTCATACAGATGCCCCTCCTGCAGCAGCTTAACGGAGGAAGCAGCCGTCAGCAGCGGCACAAGCTCGCTCCACATAGCAGACGGGACGGGCAGAAGCCGGCCGGAAGAGCGGCCGCCTTTCAGCGATTTCTCCTGCTGCTGCATATAAGCAATATCAGTGAGCAGCTGAATCACCTTGTGATCGTGAGGCTTGAAGCTGTGCTGCTCGGCATCATAGACCAGGCTTCTGGACAGCCGGTACGCTCTCCGGTTATCCACCTGTTCCAGGAAGTCACAAATCTCTTTCACAGCGTACAGCTTGCCGATACCAGCCATCAGCTCAATACCAAGCACCGGGCGGTTGTCCCGTGTCATGATTACACTGCAAATAAAGGTAATGGTCAGTTCAGTCCGGTTGTCATAATAAGAGCCGGTGGCGGTCATTCGCTGCGGACCCTCATCGAACAGCTCGAGTACCTGATCCATCAGGAACGTATAATCCTGATCGCTGAAGGCAGCTTCCTCTTCTGCCAGAAGGCCTTCCGTCTGCTCAAGGGCATGAATAGCATGCAATGCGGCAGCAATATGCATACAGTACTGATCCTCAGGATGAAACACCGGACAGGAGCAATCAGCTGCGATCTCTCCGTCAGCGGGGAACTGCACCGATACCCTGCCGCCGCCATCTCCTCCACCTACTTCAGCTTTATAACTCCGCAAACCGGGGTCAGGACGCATGACACTTACCAGTCCTGATTTATATAGATGCTCGCCGTCTTCATAGGCAAATCTGCCGCATAGACGTCTCATTATCGATTCATTCAATTGAAAGCTCAACTTGTAATCTCCTTGGCATGGTTTAGTACCGGCTAATATATGGCTGCCATATTATCCTGAGGCGTCTGACGCCTTCATCTATCAGCCTCCATTGTATCGCACCGAAACCGATTATAAAATCCTCCTGCTCCGAATCCCTGTCCCCCTCTTCCTGATAAAAGGGCGAAGCCGCGGCGACTTCAATTCCATGCTGCCGGGCAATGGCGATCATCTCACGTGCAGGGCGCAGAACACGAAGACTCAGCCTTACATGCAGACCGGCCTCTGCGCTATGAATTTCACCTATATCCCCAAAATGACTCTCCAGCGCCTCCATCAGGCTGCGGCTGCGTTTGCGGTATATATTGCGCATCCGGCGCACATGCTTCTCAAAATGCCCTTCCTTCATGAACAGCTGCAGAGTCCGCTGATAAATCCGCGAGGAGGAATGCTCAAACATCAAGGTGCGTTTAAGTCTGTGAAATAACCCGGTAAGCGGATTGGGCAGAACCATGTAATGGATGCAGATATCCGGAGCAAGAATTTGTGAGAAGCCGCCTACGTAGATTACATTGGCCGTCGTATCCAGACTTTGGAGGGCGGGGACAGGCCTGCCCTGATAGCGCAGCTCTCCTCCATAATCGTCTTCCAGAATGTAACAGCCATGCTTGCGGGCCCACTCCAGCAGATGAAGCCGTTCCTGAAGCGGCATAACCCGGCCGCTCGGGAAGCGGTGCGCAGGCGATACAACCGCCATGCAGCCGGGGGCTTGCGGCAAACGGAACGCTTCAATGCCCTCGTCTGCACTGCAGCCCGGCACCACTTCAAAGCCGCCAGCCCGAAAGGCTGAAGGAATCAGCGGGTAGCAGGGATTCTCGATGATAACTGAGCGGACCGAGCCCCGCAGCATCTCGGCAAGATAGTGCAGCAGCAAATGCTGCTCGGCTCCAATTACAATCTGATCGGGCCTGCATGTAACGCCCCTGAAACGATTGAGATACCGGGCCAGCTCCGTCCGGAGACCCGGTTCGCCCTGCGCATCACCATAATGCAGCAGACCGCTGTACTCTTCCCGCAGAACCGCATTCAACGTCTTCTTCCAAGTCTGAAGGGGAAAGTGCTCCAGATCAACCTTTGCCATATGAAAATCATACGGGGCAGACACGGCCACCCTAGCTGCATCCTGCTCTTGTCCGGATACGGATGCTGCCGTCTGTTCGGCTGCCAGCGTTAACAAGCCGTATGATTCGGATAACGGTATAACGTAAAAGCCCCTTTTGGGCCGGCTTTCAATGAAACCCTCCGCTAGCAGCTGGCCGTATGCGCTTTCGACGGGTGTCGTGCTGACAGCCAGATTTCTGGCCATCTGCCGGATAGAGGGCAATCTGTCCTTGGGCCGAAGCCGCCCGGCAGCAATATCCTGCTTGATAGACTCATATAGCGCGGAATAGACCGGCACATCCGGTTTCATCAGTATATTCGGGGTATATAACATCAGCTGATTCTCCCAACTGTCCTCTTCAAAAATAACAATCTGTCTATTTTACAGTATACAGACGGGTGATAAATTAAGAAACAGCAAAAGAAACGAAGGAGAATGAACATGACAACGACACCTGTACGCTTCCTTGCAGGAAACCAGGTATACCTGCGGCCGATCGAGCTGGCCGATACAGACTGGTACTTTAATACGCTGTACGATGCGGAGACCCGAAGGCTGACCGGCACGCAGAAACATTTCAGCAGAGAGCAGATCGGCCGCTATATCGAGGGCAAAGCGGGCGACAGCTCCTCCGTGCTTCTGCTGATCGCGCTTTGCAGTGACAATACCTTAATCGGTGATATCGCCATCCAGGATATTGATCCTACGAACCGGAACGCGAATATCCGCATAGCCATCAACAGTCCCGGCAACCAAGGCAAAGGCTATGGCTCCGAAGCACTTAGACTGATGCTTGGCTATGGATTCGGCGTCCTGAATCTTCACAGAATAGAGCTCAACGTATTCGCTTATAATGAGCATGCCATGCGGGTATATGAGAAAGTAGGCTTTAAGCGTGAGGGCGTTCAGCGTGACGCATTATTCTATAACCACAGGTATCACGATTCGATCCTGATGAGTATGCTGGAGGACGAATTCCGCACCCTTTATCCAGCCGAATAGCAGCACGTGCTGAAGCAAGACCCGGCAGCCTGATGGCCGCCGGGCCTTGTCATTTTTTCACATTAAGCAATCGGAGTTCCGTTTGGTACTGGTGCATCCGGTGCTATAAGCACGACATCACCCTCACCGGGCACCGCTCCCAGGACCAGCACCTCAGACTTGAAGCCCGCCACCCGTTTCGGCGGAAAATTCACCACTGCCGCAACCTGCCTTCCAACAAGCTCTCCGGCCGTATAACGATGTGTAATTTGGGCGCTCGACATCTTCACACCGAGCTCACCAAAATCTATCCCCAGCTTGTATGCCGGCTTGCGTGCTTCCGGAAACGGCTCTGCTGTGAGAACCGTTCCAATCCGGATGTCCAGCTTCATAAACTCACTGAAATCTGCCACTGCCTCTCCCTCCCTTGCCAGCTGTTAACCTTATAGGACGAAGCAGCCGGGAGAATGGTTTCAGCGGCAGCCCGTCTTAATGCAGCTTAACCTCCGGACTTAACGTAATTTCAAAAGCGCGCCCCCATGTAAAATCAGGATTATTCCGCGGGAGCACTGCCTTTACATACTGTGCATACGACCAACCGGAACTGCTGATGTGCCGTATGTTACAGGAGGCATTCTTCGTTCCGATCGAAAAGGCATTCCGTCCCGCGAGCACCTCCGTATAACGCTGCATCAGATCCCGAAGAAGCTCCTGCAGGGTACTGTAATCTTCCTCACTGTTAAACAGCTCCATATTCTGGTCCGCAATCGCGTCGGTATTCTCATAACGCGAGTGTGAGCGGGAATAGGCACGGATTTCACTGATGGCGACCGCCTTATAGTAGTAATCCTTCAGGAAACGCTTGAACAGCAGAGAGCCATGTGCCTGAACTGCCTTCTGCAGGATGGCCGGGTTGCGCTCCGCTGTCAGAAAAGCATGCCGGGCCTCGCCCATGCCAACCGCGATTCCGATCTTGTTCCCTGCTGTATTCCAGCCGCTGTAGCCAAGCAGCCGGCCTGTAAAATGGCTGTCCAGCAGCGCGTCTGTAACCTCCTTGTTAGAGGGTCCCTTCGCTGCAAAATCAATCACAATCGTCGGCACCCGGTTCACGCCATTCGTTTCCATTCGCATGACAGCGTTCGCAGACTGATCAGCATTTGTAACCGCGATAATCTCCACATCGTGAGCCTCCGTAACCAGCTCACCGCCCACGATCTCCACATGCCGTCTTATATTCTCATGCGCATTCATATATTCATAAGGATTAATAATTTCTGCTCCATCCACGCCGTAATACACAACCGCATAACGAGGCTTATCGCCGCAGCGGTACAGCTTGCTCGCCATCCGGGCCATTAAGGCGTGTCCAAGCCCGTCTGCATCCGGCAAAATAATGGCCCGGTCGGGATTCTGCCCGCCGGCGCCGCCCAGCCATTCATTGATTCCTGCTTCCAGATAGCTGATTTCATTGGCCTGCACCCCCTGCGTGGAGGAATCATCCACACCAACCGCCAGAAAATCGATATATCCCGATTTTGCCAGCTTCTCAAGCACATAGCGGTTCGTCTTGAATTTGTGCCGTCTGGCGTTGTAATACTGTTCCTTGTCAAAATGCTGTGTTTCGCCATAGCTGGACCCCGGGGACAGGTCATATCCTTCAAGTATGTCTTCAAACCGGCTGAACGGCCTGCGCGGCTGCTGCATCAGTGCCCGGGATTCCCGGTAAGCCTCATAATCCAGCCCCTCAACATAAGTGGTTGTTGCCAGCCGCATAATGGTATCCAGCACAAAGACAGGCTTACCGGGGTAGGCTTCCTTGACAAGCCGGATGACGTCCAGCAGCCAGGTGGTTTGTTCGTCATATTCCGGGTAGGAGCCGCCCCCGCTGCCGCGCAGGCGCCTGCTGCCGATAAGCCCGCCATATGCCAGCATATCCGTAGAAATAACGAAGCCATCAACTCTTGACGCATGATCCAATATGAACTGCCTAATGTTTACTGTACAGCCATAGACAGGGGAAGAAGTCGAGAGCATGATCGAGTCATTCGCATCAGCCTTCGTATCCAGCCGATTCCGGATATCACGGCGGTGAGGGGTCAGCACATTGATACCCGCCGATCGTCCCAGCATCACCACGTCATCCAAATTGACGGGTCTGTCATCAAGGGGAACATACAGCACATTTCTCATTCTTCAGAATCCATCTCCCTTTATTGTGTTCGGCATAATTAGGAACAGAATTAGCTGCCTCCATTCTTGGTTTATGCCGTCACATATAAAGGTGGTTCCAAACGGCTGGAAAACAACCTTGCTCACACAATGAGCAAAAAAAATACCTGAAAGGGGCTACCCTCTCAGGTTCTTGTTTCTTGTGCCGGTTCTTCTTCCATGACAACCGGATTGCCGATTGATTCCATATCAGCTTCCTCACGCTTAAGCTTGGCAGTCACGGGTTTGATATCCCGCACACGCCTGGTGTGAACGTCCACTTCCTCAAGAGCGACCGGATAAGTATGGACATCAACCCGTTCTTCTTTAACCGGAATTCTCAGTGTTTCGGAACGGCTGCGCTCGGGTGCATCCACATCATGGTTATGGACCTCTATAACGACCTCTTCCCTGCGTGTAGGGACAGTCACCGTCTTATCCTCTTCCACCACTTCCCGGTGAATGGTAACTTCTCCGGTTGCCACCTGCTCCTTGCTGATATCCAGTACTTCCTTCTTCAGCTGCAGGGCGGCAGCCGGTTCCTCACGATTGCTTGTGCTTGCATTCGCTGGCCTTGTCTGTCCGGGAGCATCAGCCTGTTCCCTCTTCCGCTGTCTCTCCATAGCCTGAAGGTTCCAGGTCATGAATACAGCCCCTGCCGCACCCGCGAGCAGACCGAACCACAGACCGTTGGTCAATGTGACAACCGGCACAAAATAAGCGGCCAGCACACCCAGCAGACAGCCGGCCGCAGCGCCCATGACCATTCGTATAAGCTTGATCTTCATGCTTGTCCTCCTTCTCAGTAATAAAATACCACCCCGCTAAGCCATGGGCTTAGCGGGGTGGTCACTGCCATTAGCGGTAAGAATCAGCGTCAGCGTCGCTCAGCAGAGCATCCCCGTCTGTCTCCACGTGCGCGACTTCCTTATGCAGGACATCATCAACATGCTCGGTTTCCTGCACTTCGCGCTTATGGGCAGAGATCTCTTCCCGCACTTCGGTGTGTTTGCCGACATTGACATGCTCAGCCGTCACCGGAATGTGTACTGTCTCACCTTCGGCAATCGGTTCAGAGGACGGTCCGCTAACGGCTCTGCGCTCAATAACAACCTCATCATGAGCCACAGGAACCTCGACATGCTTCTCTTCCTCCACCACGTCTTTGTGCATCACCACTTCACCTGTCTTGACGCGTTCCTTACTGATATCCATTTCTTCTTCCCGAAGCTGCATAGTGGCTTCACCCTCGACCGCAGCGGTCTCAGCTGCCGTCTCTTCTGCAAACTCCGCATCCGTTACGCCCACCTGTTTGAAGTTGCGCTTCTCCTGCTGTTCATCCTCTTTAAAAAAATCAAAAAAGCCCATGGGATAACCTCCTCGGAAGAAGTGATGGTGCTCCTCTAGGTTACCCCCATGCGCTGAAGATATTCGCCCGCTAAACAGCCTGTATACATTCACTAGTTATAACGTCTAATCCCTTTCATAAATCGATCCGGAACGGCTGGCAAAGAGCTCCGAATACACCTTCTCGGCATAAGCATCTGTCATGCCTGCAATGTAATCCGCTACCAGCCGCTCCCAGGGCCACTTGCCCTTCTGCTCCTCGAAGCTCTCGATCCAGTCCGGCGGAAGTATTAGCTTGCCGGTCTCATATTCGATAAAGCTCTTCCACAAGCGGGTTATCATGATTTCACTCCGCTTCTGCAGCCGCTGTACACGGAAATCCTTAATCAGGGTGACCCATGCCAGCTTCTTAAGAATCTCCATGGTCCGCAGAAGCTCAAGATCCTGCTTGCCGTCCTTCACGAACGTGACACGCTTCCATCCCGTATTGGCATCATCCAGAATTCCAACATGGCTTGCAAACCGGCTCACCCAGCGGGCTTTCATCTCCCGTCTCGTTCTCGAAGGCTCCCTGCCGCTCTCCCGGTAGACCGTTTCCCACTGCTCCAGATATTTCTCGAGCACCTGCTTCACCATCACGGGTATATCTGTCCGGTCCCAGCCGACACTCATATTGTATTGGTCGTTTACAATCTCCTGTACAATATGCCCAATCAACCGGTCATCCTCGATAAAATTACGGCTCATCAATATTTTGCCGGCCCGGATGCCGTCTTCGATATCATGGGTCGAATAGGCAATATCATCGCACAGATCCATCAGCTGTGCTTCCAGCGTTGCGATACCGGGCGGCATGCCCCACAGATCTCTGAGCCGGCTGATTCCTTCCCATTCCATCTCATAGACGCCCTTCAGCCGGCCGGGCTCGCCAAGACTGTAGGGATACTTATTGATTGCCAGCAGCACAGCCGCCGTGAGATCAAGTCCGCTGCCGCTGCCTGTGCGTTTCTCGAGAAACATAAGAATCCGGAAATTCTGCGCGTTGCCTTCATAGGGAAGATTGTACTGCGCCCGCAGGAGACGATCCAGCACTTCCTCGCCTTTATGCCCAAAGGGAGGATGTCCCAGATCGTGGGCGAGCGAGGCGCATTCCACTACCTCAGGCTCAAGCATCAAGCCAGGATGCTCCGGCTTTGACAGGTACGGGTAGGTTTTACCCAACCTCCTGGCTACCTCTCTGGCAATTTGGGATACCTCTATGGAATGGGTGAGCCGGGTACGGTAATAGTCTCCGGTACCTGCCCCGAAGACCTGGGATTTCCCTTGCAGTCTGCGGAATGCAGGCGACTGGATAAGCCGTGCATAATCCTTCTCATATTCATCTCTGGCTTCGCTTGAATAGGTTTTCTCCGAATCATCCAGCCGAATCTTACGTACATCCATGTTCATCCCTCTATCCGGTAAATGTAGTGTTAGCTTTCCCAAGCTGTATCATCTATATCAATTCAATCATTCTCGTTCGCCATAACAAGCTGCACGAGTTGGCATATCTTATGCTTTCCCTTAAGGAAATGCCAACCAGACAGCAGCTGGTACAAGTTTTTAACACTCATCATAGCTTATGAGCCTTGTTTATGTAAAGTATACTGACATATTGAAGCACATAGGATAAAAAAGAGGCTAACCGCTAAATAACGGCTAACCCTCTGCTGTATGCCAGGCACATCTTTTCTGCTCACATGAACTTACTCAAAAGCATGCAGGCCGCTGTAATCGCCAATCAGCTTCATGAACCTCTCGTTAATCGGTATAACAAACTGCATCGCACCAATCGGGAACAAGCCGCTCCGGTTGTGCATGACGGCCTGCTTAACGAAGATCCGGTACTGGTCACCGCCAGCCCTCGAGCTGGCGAATTCAACCGCATCCAAGCTGCGGGTTTCAATTGAAACCTTGCGCTTGCCCACTGGCTCAAACGGGACGATGCTGACGATATCTTCAAGCTTTATATGGTAATTCACATGTGGTTTATGGAATACAAATTCCTTCGTTGAGACCGTGACGCCATAGTCGCTTTTCTTCTGCGAAAGCTTAAGCTCGCCGTCAATAGTCTTCAGCTGCAAGAAATCCGGGTTCACGGCAATCCCTCCTCTCGGGTTCTAATAGAATACCATAGACCGGGAAGAATTGCATGGAGGAAACGGTTGTCAAGGCTCAAGACAAGCAGCAGCTAAGACTCCCGGATAGCTGCTGTCATACATCAGCCTTTGAAGAAGCCTGCTGTTCGTAGATATGAAGAGCCGCCTGCACAGCTTCACCGGCAGGCAGACGCACACCGTGCCGCAGCAGAACGGCTTCGAACGCTCCCAGCAGCTGCAGAATATTATCCCTGCGGCAGCTGTAGCCCATCGTCCCGATCCGCCAGATCCGGCCCTTCAGCGGACCAAACGAGCTCGCGATCTCAATTCCGAACTTCTCCAGCAGCATCGCTCTTACTGAATCACCATCAATGCCTTCCGGGATGTTGACACAGGTCACAACCGGCAGCTTGCATGCAGGGTCTCCGTACAAGCTTGCCCCCATCGCTTGCAGACCGGCAGTGAGCGCCTTCTCATGCAGCCTGTGCCGCTCGAAACGCGCATCCAGCCCTTCCTGCAGCAGGATGCGCAGGCCTTCCCGGAGTCCGTACAGCATAGATGTCATCTCCGTATGATGATTCAGCCTGGACGGACTCCAATAATCCTGAAGCTGGCTGAGATCAAGATAATTGCTTCTAATATAAGCATGCTGTACAGCTGCCGCAAGGCCGCGGCCCGGAATTTCTGTGGAATCCTGCGGCATTCGCAGACCGCGTTCGATTCTCTTGCGGGCGAGCACCTTCTCCTCCGCCCGCCCGTTATACGTGACCGGCGCCATGCCGGAGGGGACGGACAAGCATTTTTGCGTGCCGCCGATCACCGCATCCATACACCATGCGTCTGTCTCAACAGGAACACCGCCGATCGTAGCGACAGCATCGACTACAAACAGAATGTCCCGCCGCCGGCATTCCCGCCCGATTGCTTCAAGCGGCTGCATCCGGCCGGTGGATGTTTCGCCGTGCACCATAACGACAAGCTCAGGCCTCACTCTGTCCATAGCCGCGATGACCTCGGCGGGATCAAATACAGTGCCCCACGGCTTCTCAATTGTCGTTACCTCTCCCCCGACCCGCTCTGCTATTTCATGAAGCAGGTGGCCGAACCGTCCGTAGATTGGAATCAGCACCCGGTCACCCGGCTCAATCAGACTTGTCAGCACCGCTTCGATACCCGAGCGGGAGGTCCCGTCTACAGGGTAGGCCCACTTGTTGTCCGTCCTGAACAGCAGCCGGAGCATACCCATCGTCTCATTCATAATAGCGGTAAACTCTGGATCGAATTGACCAAGTATAGGGTAGGATAGCGCCCTCAGCACCCGCGGATCGACCTCCACCGGTCCAGGGGTCATAATCCTGCGTGATGACGGGGCCAAATCTGCATAGTCGGTCATGTCAGCGTCTCCTCGTAAGCAAGATCATAGAGCATCTCGGCCAGCACGACTACTCCATAGGCCAGATCTTCGGCAGCCGTATATTCCTCGGGAGAATGACTGACACCTCCCTTACTTGGGACGAACAGCATCGCTGTCGGACAGCAGTTAACGAACATCTGCCCGTCATGCCCTGCTCCGCTCATCATTCTTCGGTAAGAGATTCCGCCGTCCGAGCATATCTTCTCCAGCCGGCCGGTCAGCACGGGATCCATGGGCGCTGGTCTTGCCTGAAGGGCTGCATGCACGTCAAGCTCCAGGCCCCTGCGCTCCGCCACGGAATGGAATGAACCGATAACAGCGTCGCTGAACCCGGTCAGCAGCGTTTCGGATATATGCCGGATATCCAGGGTGAACTCCACCGTACCTGCTATAACATTGGGGATATTCGGCATCAGCTTCATTCTCCCTACCGTTGCCACGAGCGGTTCACCCGCTCTGTTAGCAGCTCTCTCCAGCATCGCGATCATCTCGGCTGCTCCTGCGGCCGCATCGCGCCGCATCGCCATTGGGGTCGTTCCCGCGTGATTGGTCTCCCCCTTCACCGTGACAACATAACGCCGCTGGCCGGCAATCGTCTCTACAACACCTATCCTGCCGCCGGTCCTTTCCAGGATGACCCCCTGTTCAACATGGACCTCTACGAACGCTGCCAAATCCTTGCGCAGGCACTCCGGCTGATCCTCTCTGCCGAAGCCTGCAGCCTGCATCGCATGTGCCAGCGTGATGCCCTGCGGGTCTACCACCCGCTGTGCCATACCGGTTGAATAAGCGCCCGTAATATTGCCCGAACCCCAATAGGCCAGCGGAAACCGGCTGCCCTCCTCCTCACAGAATGAGACAACCTCAAGGGGTCTTCTTGGCTCCCCGTAGGCCGACCGCAGGAATGCTACCGCAGCTAGCGATGCGGCTATCCCGTAGGCACCGTCATACCTGCCTCCTGAACGGACTGTATCGATGTGGGAGCCAGTCAGAACCACCCCCTGTCCCTTACGGCTTCCTTCCATGCGGCCAAACAGATTCCCCACCCGGTCATAGCGGACTTCGAGGCCGGCTGCAGACATTTTAGCTGCGAGAAACGACTGTGCATCCTTCCAGGACTGCGAATAGAGCAGCCGTGTGACCCCTCCATCAGCCGTGCTGCCATAGCCCGCCAGCTCATCCAGCAAGCTTGTCACGCCGGATGCCTGCTCCATCGTCATTCTCATCATCATTCACTCTCCCTTCTGATTTGCAGTCTGTATTACAACGGAATCCCTCGCGGCAGAACAGGCCTTCCATGATCCTTAGCGACAGCCTCCCTGCAGGCCAGGTCATAAACCTTAACACCGCGCACATAAGTCGCCGCCACACGGCAGCCGATCGTCCTTCCAATATAGGGGCTGTGCTTATGCCGGTATTTCAGATGCTCTGCTTGCAGCGTATAAGAACGATTCATATCCACAAGAGCCAAATCGGCTTCCGCGCCGACCATTATCTCGCCCTTATTAGGGTACAAGCCGAACCGCCGTGCAGGATTGCCGGACAACAGCTTGGAGATTCGTTCACAGGACAAGCCTCTGCGCTTCACCCCCTCATCGAGCATCAGCTCAAGAGAGCTTTGGGCGCCCGATATGCCGCCCCAAGCATCCAGAAACGACCCGCTTGCCGGCTCCTTCATCGAAGTGGGGCAGGGAGAATGGTCGGAGGCAATCAGGTCGATCTGCCCCTCTTCCAGCAGCGCCCACAGCTGCTCTATCTGCTCCCTGCCTCTTAAGGGCGGCGCGCATTTGGCGGCAGGCCCGATGGCTGCCATATCTTCGTCGGTAAGCAGCAGATAGTGCGGGCATGTTTCAGCCGTTACATCCAGTCCCGCGGCTTTGGCGTCAGTAATCATCCGCACAGCATCCGGGCTGCTGATATGGACAAAATGAAGCCTGCAGCCGGTTAAAGCGGCAAAATGCAGTGCTTTTCCCACCGCTTCCGTCTCCGCTGCAACAGGCCGGGAAGCAGCAAAGGAGCTTGCATCCGTCCTACCCTCCGCCGCCGCTGCCTCTCCCAGCATGGAGGTAATCGTGTCGTTCTCGGCATGCAGGGCAAGCAGACCGCCGAAGGAAGCGATACGCTTCATCCCCTCATAGAGCGTCCAGTCATCCGCCTGACGGAACCGGCCTTCTCCCACTCCTCCCGGATCCGAGAGGAACGCCTTGAAACCGGCCGCGCCCGCTCGGGCCATACCTTCCAGCTCCCCGGCATTCCCAGGCACCAGACCGCCCCACAAGCAATAGTCAACTGCCGATTGACCGGATGCAAGCTTAAGCTTGGCTTCAAATGCCTTCACGGTGACCGTCGGCGGATTCCCGTTCAGGGGCATGTCAATATAAGTCGTGCAGCCTCCCGCCGCCAGAGCGGCTGATCCGGCAGCGAAGCCCTCCCAATGGCCGAGGTTCGGCTCATTGAAATGGACGTGCACATCAATCATGCCCGGGAATACATGCAATCCGGAGGCATCAACCCGCCGCTCTGCAGGCCAGCCCTCCGACTCGCCCCTGCTGCTCAAGGCTGTTATTCTCCCGTCCCGGATGGCGATATCAAGCGGCATGACACGGTTTGGCAGTACAACGGACCCTCCGTGTATGACCAGATCTAATGACATATGTGTCACCTCCCTGCTTTGCACCTAACTCTCTCGTTTCTTCGGAAGCCTTCTGGTATCGCGCACTCCTTTAGCAATCAGCTGCCTCTATACGTGCTGTACCCGCCGGGGGCAACGAGCAGCGGGATATGATAGTGCTCCTCCGCCGCTTCAATCCTGAACCGGACCGGAACTTGATCCAGAAACGCCGTCTTGGCATCAGATTCACAGCTCTGCCGGCTGTCGTAATACGCACCAACGTGGAACTGCAATTCATATATACCGGACCTCATATCCTGCCCGGCCAGAAGCGGCTCATCCAGTCTGCCGTCCCTGCTAGTCACACCTTCAGCAAGTCTAATACTCAGACCCGATCCGCCAGCCAGCATATACAGCTCGACCTTCATGCCGGAAGCCGGCCCGCCGCTGGACAAATCCAGCACGTGAGT
Organism: Paenibacillus sambharensis; assembly: GCF_003233845.1. Lineage (GTDB taxonomy): Bacteria > Bacillota > Bacilli > Paenibacillales > Paenibacillaceae > Paenibacillus_I > Paenibacillus_I sambharensis. The sequence continues at coordinate 57,120 of NZ_QKRB01000042.1, read as the reverse complement.
CGTCACACGCCCGCCCATCAGGACTGCTCTCCTTCGGATATGAGATCCTCTCTGGTCATTGTAAAGCCCTGAAATCCATACGGCGGACGCGGCTCGGTAAACACGCCCGGCTTCAGTTCTTCGGCTGGGTCCACCACTGTTTCCCAGGTACGGTTATTGGACTCAAAGCCGACCTCCGCCAGCTGCGGATATCGGGCAAGCAGCCTTAAACCGATCTGGTAAATCAGATATTGGATGGAAGGCGTGTTGAATTCGTGGAATACGGCATGCGCAATGTCGCTAATCTGTTCGGCAGCTACATAGGCTCCGTTGCCGCTGTCAAGCGCATCCTTTACATCGTTATATCGCCAGATGATATCCAGGAAGATGAACAGCGGGCGGTCATAGCTGTCCGGCAGCGTCGTGTATTCATCCCTCACGAACCCGTAAAAGGAGCTGCCGCTGACTTTGATCAGCTGCAGGCCGGATAATACGGAGCGGTGCTCCGTTACCTCGCAGCCATCCTCCGTCCGGCTCAGCGAAAGCAAGGCACTGGCATGGTCATTATGTGAGCGGCGGTATACCAATCCGCTCGGCTGCAGCCCCTCCGGACCGGGAACGTCAACCGGCAGGAAGGGTATCCGGTCTCCGCTGATTTCGATGCTCGTGATATGCGGATATTTTGCGAAGAAGCGCTCGGCAATAAAGTGCAGCAGTCCCTCAGTGGTCGCTCCCTCATAAGCTGCGGTCTCCCGCAGAATAAAGTTCTTCATAGAGTCCGTCGCCACAACAAGCGAATTGTCGCCCTGGGTGAACGATGACAGCAGCGATTCCCCGCTAACCGAGAACAGCACATTATGTGCGAATATAACATTATCGCAGCCTGTATACCGGGATTCCGGCACAGGCGCTGTCTCAAGCGGCTTGGCGCAGGTACGGTACGTCATGACATCCCCTTTGCCATAATAGAGCGTCCGTCCGCTCTTCAGCTTCATCATTTGAACCCTTCCTCTCTACTCTTGTCTCTATGAATGCTTGCTCTTGTGAGGCAGCACGGCAAGCCGGTGTCGGAGTCAGCTCCTCCTATTCAATCAGATCCAGCAGGCGCAGACGTGCGATACTGTGAATTTGCCGGATGGCCTCCGCCTTCTCGTTGTCCAGCGTGCTGCCGGTCCTCCGGCGGAGCGCATCCAGAATAGCTGTCTTATCCAAGCCGCGCACCGCAATGATGAAGGGAAACCCGAACTTCGCAGTGTACCGGCGGTTGGCTTCATCGAACACTTCAAGCTCCTCCTTGCCCAGCTGCCGCAGACCCGCGCCCTGCTGTTCCTTCGCGGAATAGTCAGTCAGGGACATTCTCGCAGCCAAATCAGGATGCGCCCGAATAAGCCTCAGCTTCTGTTCTTCTCCGGCACTGTCCACGATTTCTGACATAACCTTCGCCAGATGCTCCACTGACACGAAGGGGCCCGCACCGGCAGCCTGCTCCGCCACCCATAACGAATGCTCGTAAATCCCTTCCAGCTGCCGTACAAAAGCAGCCCGGTCCATTTCATTAAGCTGATCTATCGCAATCTTCATATGAACCCGCCCTTCCACACACTGCTCCCAACTTTTCATATGCACTTCTGCAGCCTGCCCGTCAGTTTGAGCTTTGCTGTTCTCTGATGAACAGATTCTCTACTAAGCATCACTACTGCTTATTTTCTTGAGCTCGGAAGCGCGGCGCACGGATCGGATAATCCCGCCGTAGCCTGTGCAGCGGCATATGTTTCCTGATAATGCTTCTGTAATCTCTTCATCGGTGGGATCAGGAATGAAGTCAAGCAGCGCCTTAACGGAGATGATCATGCCAGGTGTACAGTAGCCGCACTGATACCCGCCCTCTTCCAGGAAGGCCTGCTGAACCGGGTCGAGCCCTCCTGACTCTTGCGGTGCAATACCTTCAATTGTTGTTACCGTTCTTCCGCCGCATTGGTACAGCATGGTCAGACATGCATTTACAGGCCTGCCATCCAGCAGCACCATACAGGCCCCGCAGCGTCCTATTTCACATGAGCGCTTCGCACCAGTCATCTGCAGTTCATCGCGCAGCACGTGAAGCAGGCGCTTGGAAGGCTCTGTGCAGACAGTCACCCTGTTTCCATTGACATACAGCTCGGTTCCAGGTGCAGCCGGGCGCTCGGCTGCCCGGTTCTCATTCATGAACAGCCACCGCCTTCTGCGTAAAATGAGGGCGTTCCTGCAGCTCAGCCGGGTCGATCGGAAGCTTGCACACCCACCTGCCAACCGCCTGTCTGACGGCTGCCGCAACAGCCGGAGCCAGACCGACTGAGCCGATTTCGCCGATTCCGCGGGGACCATGCGGATCTCCCGGTGGCAGCTCCTCAATCGGAAGAACATCTATCCTGCCCATATGCTCAGCAATGGTCGGCACCAGATACGTATCCAGGTTTCGGGTAAGATAGCAGCCCCCGGTCATCACTGCATCCTCCGTTAGCGTAAACCCAAGCGCCATGCTGCTGCCCCCTTCAATCTGGCCCAGATACCCTTGCGGGTTCATGACCGGACCTGCTGCCACGGTATGAAACTGATCGACAACCCGCACTCTGCCTGTGAGGGTATTGACCTCCACCTTCACCGCAACCGCCGCATAGGTGTATAGAAAATGCGCGCCTACCCGATCGACAGGAGAGGCCGGATAGCTGAACCTTGTTTCCGCCATCAACGGCTCATCCGTACTCGCAGCGAGCGCCTGATACGGCAGCAGCAGCTTCCTCCCCTCTCCTTCTCCATCCGCCCGGCCGTATATACCGCCCCTGCCCATATGCAGCTGGCCGGGGTTACGGTGCAGCAGCCTGCCCGCCGCTTCCAGAAGGGCTGTCATGAATGGCATGCGCATGTTCTGTACAGATTTCCACATCATGCTTGTAGCTCTTGAGGCCGTACTGGAGCCGCTGTCCGGTACAACGTCCGTATCGCCAATCCGAATGCGGATATCCTCCGGCGCAAGGCCGAAGGTTTCGATCAGCATAAGCTCCAGCGTGGCAATCAGCCCCTGACCGAACTCCTCATAGCCGAACACAGCCTCTATCCTGCCATCGCGGGCCAGCTGCAGCCTGCCGCCGGCAGGATCGGGAATGCCCACTCCCAGGCCGGCGCCATGCATGACGTAAGCTGCTCCAATCCCTTCCTTTAGCCAAGGGGACTTGGAGTCTGCACTGTGACCATCATCACTGGGACCCGTTGACGGATTGCCGGCAGGCACGCAAGCTGCTCCCGGCCTGCGTTCAAGAGCCGCTTCCCTTTCCTTCCACAGCCGGCTTTCCTGAAGCGACTTCCATACCTGCCGGGCGCCATCTGTCCGGGCGATCGGTTGGCCGAACGGTCCGGGATCGCCGGCCTCCCGCAAGTTCAGCTTGCGAAACTCCCACGGGTCCATGCCGAGGCATTCAGCGAGCCGGTCCATCTGCCCTTCCAGCGCAAAGATAGCCTGATTGCCGCCAAAGCCGCGAAATTCGCCGGACATGCCGTTATTGGTAAACACTGACATGCTCTCCACATCTACATTTGCATATTGATAAGGGCCGGTCACATGCTCGGTGGCAAAATTCAATACCTCTGCGCCTAGTGTCGCGTAGGGCCCTGTATCTGCCGTCACCCTTACTTGATGCGCAATCAGGCGCCCGTCGGCATCCGCTCCCGTGCGCATTGTGATCACCATCGGATGCCGTTTAAGTCCAACTCTAACCGATTCCCAGCGCGAATTATGAATCCTGACCGGGCGTCCGGTTTTCATAGCAAGCAGGGCTCCATACGGCTGAACGTTCAGCTCATCCTTCCCTCCGAACGAACCGCCGATCGGACTGGATACGATCCTGATGTCTCCCTGCGGAACAGCAAGAATCCGTGAGAGCTGCAGCCGGTCCATGAAGCCGTGCTGGGTCGGCGCATATACATTCAGCAGCCGATCCGTCCCCGGGACGAACAGTCCGCCCTCCGTCTCCATGTACGTATGCATCTGTCTCGGTGTGCTGTAGGTCTCCTCCACAATGTGCGCGCAGTTCTCAAAGGCCCGCTCCACATCCCCTGTCTTATAAGCATTCCGGTGCAGAACATTGCCATGCGGATGCAGCTGGTCAGCATCGTTCTCCAGCGCCTTCTCCGGACTGTCGAGCACAGGCAGCTGCTCGTAATCCACCTCAATTGCCGCTAGCGCCCTCTCGGCCTGCTCCAGCGTTTCGGCCGCTACGGCCGCTACAGCATCCCCTACGTAGCGGACACGGTCATAACAGAAGACCGGCTGGTCCTGGATTGCGATGCCGTAAGCATTAAGGCCCGGCACATCCAGGTGGGTCAATACAGCATGAACGCCGGGAAGCTTACGCGCCTGATCCACACGTATTCCAAGGATGGCGGCATGCGGGTAGGGGCTGCGGAGCACCAGACCTGTCAGCATGCCGGGCAGCGCCATGTCGGTTAAATATTTCATCGCTCCTGTCACCTTGTCCCGACCATCCGGACGGATACGCCAGCGTTCACCACTGTTCTTGCGGTTCAACAGCATCCTGAATCCTCCTCCCTGGCCATCCCCTTCGCCGACTTCCATACAGCAGCAGTCAGCAGGCCAGCGGCAGTCAGCCTCCGGTATTCCCTTCCGGCAAATGCATCCCCGACCGGATCAAAGTCGGTGTAGACTGCTTCGTACAAGGCGTGGAGCAGCTCAGCATCACTGAGCAGCCTGCCTTCCAGAACAGACTCCGGGGCTCGCAGCCGGGAAGGCGGTGTCTGGCCGCCGCCTGCAGCTACACAGACATTAGCCAGTCTGCCTTCTTCCGTGATATCGCCCATAATAGCTGTTGTTACGACAGAAGGCGTGAAGGCCTCCCGTCTTCCCACTTTATCGTAAGCGGATAGCCGCTTTACTTCATATCCCACGGGCAACACGTCATCACCCTCATACAATCGCTTCTCGTGAACAACTTCTTCAGCGGTTTTCAGTCTTATTCCGTGCAAGGGTATGCGAATATGTGTAAGCAGCGCAGCCGATCCTGAGCGTGTTTCAGCTTCGGCCAGCCATGCTTCCAGCGGAACCGCCTCCGTCTGGCTGCCGTTAAACCACAGTAAGTCAGCATGCAATGCCAGAAGGGCAGGCAGCGAGTCTCCCACCATGCTGCTGATGTTGCCCCCGATGGTCGCTAGATTCCGGACTGAAGGTGCTGCAATGACCCTGCAGGCTTCAACAAGCAGCGGGGCGTAACGGGCTGCAGCAGTGTTATACCGGATCCCCGCAAGCGTGGTCTGAGAGCCGATCATCAAATAATGCTCATGGAGCGTAACACCACTCAAGCCTGGAATGCTGTTCAGGCTGATGAGATGGCGAGGCGGTTCAGCCGTCCCCGATTCCCACCACGTGCGAAGCAATGTGCCACCTGCGATATATTGGCTGTCAGCAGCGAACGCTTCCTTCAATCGCCAGGCCTCTGAAGTATCGTGCGGATACCAGACAGCCGGGGAAGAAGAACGGTATTCCTGTTTCATGCAAGCACCCCCCTTCAATATTCGCTAGACACTGTATCACCGGTCTTTCAGCATCCTTCCGCAAGCCGCTTCGAAACCGAAGGCCTATCCGCATACAGCACGGTATATTGGAATGCTTCTCCTCATTTAAGTGCACCCAGCTCAGCGATACCTGGATAGCGAATGCAGGAGGATCAAGGAGCCGTGTAATATTGCACTACTATATGTTCAGAGACCGTTTACGTCAACTTAAATGACACAGATTTGTGAAAAACAATAAATTTCATCTCTATTTCTTGTTTGCGATGCATGAATCGGCTTCATATGATACTAAATCTACCGAAAATATGACATCATTTGCCTAAAATTTTTTTGCTCCGTTCGCACATGACAGCACCCTTAGCCCATTCCCCTTTGCGCCCACCAAACACGGGCAGCGTCAAGCTGTTCCGGTGTATCCACGTCGAGCGCCTCATGCGACTCCAGTTCAACCCGGCTGCCATTCCACCTTCCCGAAGTCAGCAGCCGTCTGGCACCCTCATCTCCATGAAGCTTCATGAGCTCGGGGAAGCACCGCCCGCCCCAGAGCACGGGCGGCATCATTTGCCCCTGATAGCAGCCCGCAACATAATCCAGTGCCGGATCGGAGTCCAGCCTATCCAGGTAATTCTGCAGCGTATCTCTTCGGATGAACGGCTGATCCGCAAGCATGACAAGCACCGCTTCCAGTTCATGGCCTCCCTGTCTACCAAGCAGCCATTCCATTCCCGCGCGAATGGAATGGCCGATTCCGGAAGAAGCATCCTTACATTCCACGAAGGTAAATGCCCCTGACTCTAATCCGCACTCTCGAGGAACCCATCCCCTGTCATCCTCAGGCTTGACGACTACAGCTGCCGGACCCTGCCATTTCTCCAACAACGTCTTGAGCGCCAGAGAACCAAGAGGTAAGCCTTCCACCAGGTCAGCGTGCAGCTTGGATACCCCCATTCTGCGTGCCGAGCCTGCCGCCAGATACAAGCCTCCCGCCTTCAAACCGTTCACCCCCCTTCCGCATCGATCTGCGGAAAGCCGAACGTACAGAAACCAGTTCAGCCGCGATACTGACCGCTATTTCCTCTGCTCCTTCCGCTCCAATCAACAATCCGACCGGTGCGTGGACTACTTGACGCCGGACCTTCAAGCCATCCAGGAGCAAGCCCACCCTCTTGGCAGAGCCAAGCAGGCCGATGTAATGCGGATTGTGACTGAGCATTTCTGCAAGCATTTCCTTGTCGCGAGCTAAATTATGACTGCAAATTAGAATATAATCACGCGGACAGACCCCGATGGCATGAGCAATTTCTCTTGGTGAACCAGACGCCAGCTCCTCCCCTCTAACCTGTCGCAGCTGCAGCACACTCTCTCGCCAGTCAGCAACGATAACCCGAAAACCAATCCGCTGCGCCGCCTCGCTCATCGGCACCGTGTCATCCCCGCCGCCGAAGATGATCAACCGCTCCCTCGGCATCCATAGCGTATCAAGAAGAGGCATACCCTCCGGCATACCTCGTCTGAAGCCCGGGTCAGCGGAACAGCTGCGCAGGGCAGGCTCACCGACGGCAAGCGAATATCGGATATCATTGGATTGTACACTCGCACGCCGCATTAGCCTGACCGGCAGTCCCTTGCTCACAACATCGGACGCTCGCTGCAGACGCCCATGAAGCTCTCCCGCAACCGGCTCAAGCAGAACGGTAAGCGCTCCGCCGCAGCCAACCGCTTCCCCCCATAAAACATCCTCGTCCGGGTTCATATTATAAACAACATGACATGGAATCCCCGCTGCAAGTACAGCCTGCACTCTTTCCCGCAGATCCTGTTCCAGGCAGCCGGGACTGATACTGCCAACACGGGTTCCATCCTGAAGAAGCAGCATGCTGGCACCTTCCTTCCGGTAAGAATGCCCAACTGCCCGAACAATCGTCGCCATCACCGCAGGCTGCTTCAATTCGGCTGAACATTCCAGAACCTTAAGTCCATCCATGCCGCCGCCTCCTTCCTATATTCGTTCCAGCAGCTGCCTAAGACTTCGGTCAGCTCCCTTGAGAACACTCGAACGATTGACCGTCCGCACTATCCCGCCCTCCATAACCACCCGCCCGTCAATAATAACAGTGTCAACATCCCCTCGGGTCGCAGCATATACAATCCTCGAATACCAATCCGCATCGTAGGATGGGTAAACATGGAAGTTCTCCAAGTCAAGAAGCTGCAGGTCCGCCAGCTTGCCGGCCTCCACGCTTCCGATTTTGTCCTCCATTCCCAGCACCTGAGCCCCGCCCATAGTAGCCATGCGAAGCACCGTTCTCGCGTTCATGACAGTAGGCCCGTGCTTCACCTTCTGTATATAAGCCGTCAGCCGCATTTCCTGGAACATATCCAGATTGTTGTTGCAGGGAGCGCCATCAGCCCCGATTCCGACTGGTACACCCAGGCTCATAAGCTCGGGTATTTCCGCGATGCCTGAGGCCAGCTTCAGGTTGGAGCCCGGACAATGCGTAACTTTCACTCCCCGTTCCCGGATAATACGCTTCTCCTCATCATCGAGCCATATGCTGTGTGCCAGAATCAAATCAGGGCTCGCAAGGCCGATATGATCGAGATAGACCACGTTCCGCATGCCTCTCTCAGCCTCAACGATTGCAATTTCTCCTTTGTTTTCCGAAGCGTGCGTATGAACCTTGACTCCATACTGCCGGGACAAATCCCTGACACCGGTCAGCAGCTCTTCGGTACAAGAAACTACAAACCTCGGACAAAATGCGTAGGAGATGCGGCCGCCTTCAGCACCATGCCACTTCTCGAGCAGCCTGACACTCTCCTCCAGGGACTGCTGTGTGTTCTCCTGAAGCGCAGCCGGCACCTCCGACCCATGGTCCATCATAACCTTGCCGGACAAAGCTCGAATTCCGCTCTCTGCGATGGCCTGAAACGCTGACTCCGTATGATGGACCGTCTCCATATCCAGTATTGTGGTCGTCCCGCTGCGAATAAGCTCGCCAATGCCGAGCAGCGCCGAATAATAAACAGACTCCTCGTTATGTGCCGCCTCAAGCGGCCAAACACGTTCCCGAAGCCAGTCAATCAGCTCCAGGTCATCCGCCCGCCCGCGAAACAGTGTTTGACAAAGATGGATATGCGTTTGCACGAAACCGGGAAGCAGCACCCTTCCCCCAGCTTCTATGACCCGGTCTGCCGAATCTTCCAAGTCACTTCCAACCTTGGCAATCCGGTTCCCTTCAATTAATACATCTCCGCGGATGATCTCATCCCGCCCATTCATAGTCACGACTACTGCATCTCTAATAAGCAGCGTTCCCATATGCGAACCTCCCGATGGTCTTCCGCATCTACCGGGTGCAGCCGCCTGCCGCCAGCCGCTCCCTGGCAAGTATTCTGCGGAACATAAATGCGATCTTCAGTCTCAGCAAATCGTTCACTTTCTTGAAATCCACATCCAGCAGCTCCCCAAGCTTCTCGATCCGGTAAGTCGCAGTATTACGGTGGATATACAGTTTCTTGGCTGTCTCATTCAACTGGCCGTCACATTCCAGATAAGTCTCCAGCGTGCGCAGCATCTCCTGCGCATAATCCGGGTCCTTGCCGAGCAGACCGCCGAGCCACCGCTGACAGAACATCTGCATCCGCTCAAACGGCACACTCTCAAACACGTAACCCAGATCCATCGTGTCGTATTTGACGATCCGCCCGGCAATTCCCCAGTCCACCGACAGTCTGCGGCATTCCAGGCACTCATCATAGGCCTCCAGCAGCCCGGCCGCTGTCTTCCTGCGCCCGCTGATTACAGAGCGAAGGTCTGCTCCCTTCCCTCTCTTCATTCCGTCAAAGCACGCTTCCAGTGCTTCTCCGATCCTTTCCCCGCCAGCCGTTCCAGGGTCCGGAAACAGGGACAGAACACCTTCCTCCAGCACAATATGGAGCCCCTTCAGGTGCTGCACTCTCGTATGGCTTAACAGATCCAGCTTCAGATCCTCCAGCCGCCCCGCACGCTCCACGGGATTTTCATCACGACCGAAACCAGACAGTACACACCGGTAAGGCTGGGCAAATATGTCCAGCTCCCACCTGTCTGCATATTCCTGCAGTGTTTCTACAGGGAGACCATTCTTAATGCACCGCTTCACCAGCAATCCGAAATCCCGTTGAACGGACATTTCGAAATAGTCTTCATAATTAACATTCATATGAAAGGCGATCAGTTCAGCTGCCTGCATATATAAACTTTCTTCAATCGTCATATGAAACGGCCCGGAATTGAAAAACATCACGAAGCCGGAGCATTGTGACTGCCGCATCAGCGGAACCCGGAACGCCTGCCAGGCACCATGCTTCATCCATTGGTGGCTCAGCGACCAAGGCCTCTTATCCAGCAGTTCTTCATCGCTCAGTCCCGATGTGTTATAGAGCATTTGTCCGCGCGATCCGATAACTGCCATCTTGTCGCCCACAACTTCCTCCACCGCCTCAAACAAGTCCCGGATATGATCAAAATGCAGTGCAAACCGCATCAGCCTGACCTGCTTATCGAGCAGCAGCTGAAGCGCATCCGTGCTGCGCTTCAGTTCCTCCCGGAACAGTCCATTCATCTGGTCGGAAAAAGTGAATTGGTAAGGCAGCTCTATCAAGGGGAAGCCCAGATCATCGGCTATCGCGATCAGTTCAGCAGGAACACTGTCCCAGAAGCGGCCGAGCTTGATGCCGAGTGCTGCAGAGCCGCACTGATCCAGCTTGGAGAGTAGCTTTGCCGCCTCAGAAGGCCGGTCCTTAATCAAATAAGCCGTGGTAAATAGCATCTCACCCTCTTTGACCCAATCCGTAATATCCGGCGCATCCATCACATTTACCGCTTTAACGATCCGGTGTTTCCCCGCCGATCCCGCAATCAGCTTCCCTTCCGATAACGGGTATACATTCATGGCCTGCTCGACTGTCATATTCATGGCGTTCCCTCCGGTGAATAACGGACTTCAGTGCCCGTTTCGCTCTAATGTTAGAATATATAACATTGTAATGCCGAAATATTCAGAAATCAATAACAATGTTAGATAATATAACAAATAGTCGAATATCATACCATGAATCTGACATTTAGCCCCCTCTCATAAACAGAGCACCGACGATTAGGGCTCCGATTATACCCCACACGGCATTAAGGTGATAATAGTGGACCAGGACAAAGAAGCCGGCTGCGATAAGCAGCGGCAGGAAAGGCACCGGCCCTGCAATTGGCTGAATCGCATATTTTACAAAATCATAAGCAAGCATAGCCATCATGACGAAGATGACCGGCTGGATACCCCGGATCATTCCACGTACAAAAGGGTTATTCGACAGCTTCAGCATGACACCAGCGAGCAGGATCATGACAATGGCTGTAGGCAGGACGACCGCTGTCAGGGCGACAGCCGCACCTGCATAGCCCGCCACCTTAAAACCTATATACGCAGCAAGCTTGGTCGCTATTGGACCAGGAAGCGCATTGCCGAAGGCGAGCGCTTTACCAAATTCATCCGTATTCATCCATTCATACCGCGTTACCACCTGATTCTCGTACAGCGGAATAATCGCTGGGCCTCCTCCGTATCCAAGCATCGTTGCCGTGCCAAAGGCCATGAATAAGTCCCATAGCTTCAAACCGGTCACCTCTTCCTCTCTTACCAGCCTATTACCGAACCGTCGCCGCGCGGATCCGCCGCTCCGCTGATCACGCCTTCCCGGCTGATGCTGATTGCCTGTGCCTGCCCCATTACACCATCCCAATCGCGAAGCATATCTACCTGATGGCCGATAGCCCTGAGCTCAGCTGCCGTTTCGCTGCCGCACCGGCCTTCCAGCTTGAGCGTATCGCTGTCCTCCCCCCATGTCCTGCCATAAACCCATCGCGGAAGCGACACCGCTTCTTGTGCCGTCAACCCGTAGTCGAAGACACCGGTCAGCACAGACAGCTGGGTCTGTGGCTGCCCTTCACCCCCCTGTGTCCCCAGAAGAAGACAGGGACGACCTTGGTCCGCAACCATTCCAGGCATAAGCGTATGAAAACTGCGCTTGTTAGGCTCCAGTGCATTCGGCGCAGCCGGGTCAAGCGAGAAATAGCAGCCTCTGTTCTGCATCACAATCCCTGTATCACCTGCTATGTAAGCCGATCCGAAGTCAAAATATAAGCTTTGGATAAACGAAACAGCGTTTCCTTCCTCATCTACCACCGCCGCATAGGCTGTGTCCTGACCGCTCGCCTGTGAGAGAAACGGGTCCGCCTGCGGCGGCAGCAGGCAGACCTGCTTCCACAGCTGCTCGGCATATTCCCGTGACAGCAGCTGTTCAAGCGGGATGTGACGAAAATCCGGGTCCGTCAAGTAAGCGTCACGGTCGTGAAAGGCCTTCTTAACCACTTCCGTCACCAGATGGTAAAAGGCCGCTGAGCGGCGGGGGATATGCCTGAGCTCGGTATTTTCAAGCATATTCAGCATCATGAGCAGACTGAAGCCCTGAGAGTTCGGCGGCATCTGATAGACGGTTCTCCCGCGGTATTCCGTGCTTATCGGCTTTACCCATTCACCATGATGGCACAGGAAGTCCTCCGGCATTAACAAACCGCCGACATGCCCCATCGCTGTCGTGATCCGCTGCATTAGGTCGCCTTCATAAAATACCCTCCCGCCTCCTCTCTGGAGCATCCGCAGCGATCCGGCAAGCTCCTTCTGCCGCAGTTGCTCTGACTCCTGATATACACGTCCATTCTGCGAATAGGTCCTTCTCATATTACCGTCTAAAAGAATAAGCTCCTCATCCTTCTTAAGCCATTCCGCCAAATTTGCGGAAACCGGGTAACCGTCCTCCGCATAACGTACTGCTGGCTCAATTAAATCCTCCCACGGCAGCTTCCCGTAGCGCGACCAAACCTCCCACCAGGCATCAGCCATCCCGGGCACTGTAACGACACTATCGATCCCCCGTGCAGGAATTCGGCTCATTCCTTTATCCGCATACCAGCCGGGGACCGCCCTGCTTCCAGACCTTCCGCTGCCGTTGTAACCGACATACTCCCCCGTTGAGGCTTCGAACATGAGGAAGAATGCATCACCGCCCAGCCCCGTCATATGGGGGTATACCACTCCCAGCGCGGCACTGACCGCCACAGCAGCATCGAAGGCGTTCCCCCCTTTGTGGAGAATAGAGGCACCTACGGCGCTTGCTATATAATGAGGGGAAGCAACCATTGCCTGCCGCACCTGAGGCATCCTGTTCTGCATCCTTAACTCCTCCTTTCGCATAATTGCCATTATTGTAGAACCGTTTGGCAGAGCGTTCAACAAGCCGGAACTGCTTTTGTTATTTTAGCTAACATAAAGTCAGAGTGTTGTTCATGATGCACGACCAGCACATAATTCCGGCTGCCCAGCATATTTTACAAAATTATCAATGACATTTGTCGCATTCTTGTGTTAATATGAGGTATAAAGAACTATTTGAATAGGACTTTTGCTTCAAACGAATATATTCAGCAACGATAATCGCAAACCAGCCGAAAGGCTGGGACGCAAAGCTACGGGCCTAACGGAGAAGAAGCTGCAGCTCCCAAGGTCGCCTGGCTGCCGTATTGCGGGAGCGCACCGTCAACAAGCCGCACCGGAACCGGATAGCGGCTTTTATATTTTCTAAACTTGGGGGCTTTCACATGAATGCACAATACATCAATCCATTCCTGGCATCTTCTGTTCATGTCATTGAAACGATGATTCAGGTTAAACCATCCGTTGGACAAGTCGTACTGAAACCTATTCAAGGCAGCGAGCTGCTGATGCTCAGAATCGGCATTATCGGACAGATCAAGGGAGATGTGGTGTTCTGTTTTCCACAAGAGGTAGCGATGAAAATCGTCTCATCCATGATGGGAGGCTACCCTATTTCCGAGCTGGATGATATGTGTATGAGCGCCATTGCAGAGCTCGGCAATATGATCAGCGGCAACGCCAGCACTATGCTGTCAAACGAAGGGATTGCCGTGGATATTACACCCCCGGATATCGTGCAGGCTGACTCCACTTTGCATAAGAAGCAGGCCTTGACGGTACCTTTGGTCTTGAACAATATCGGCGAGTTCGATATCTATATGATCGCCTGACTCACTTATGGCAAATGGTTGAGCGTACCGCATGACGGCACGCTCTTTTTGTCCTCTTTATATATTGTATGCGGGACTCATTAATGGTATATTGTGTAGGGCCTACCCAGATTAAGCAGCAGTTAAACAGCCGGGTAAGAAACTTTCCTACCTTATGAACGTATTACCTACTAAGAAGACACCTAGAAACGGGGAATGACATGTTGAGCGAAGTAGCCATGAGCCGTATCGCAGCGCTTATCAAGCTTTCGGGAAGCAGCGTACGGTTGATCGTCGAGGATCATTTTCCGGAACATCGCAATGTAGGCGGTAAATACAAGATGAGCGACCATTCCATCACCTTGTATCTGAAGGAAATCGAGGAACAATGCATTAACCTTCTTGGCTCTCTTGAGGAGCTCGATGAATATATCGCCATCATATTCGCTCATGAGCTCGGTCACGCAGAGGATCAAGAGCTGCCGGGTCTGTCGGATCGGCTCGATTCGGCATTCAGCGAAATGGAACACAACTTGATCGCTTTACAAATTGAAGAAAATGCATGGCGCTACGCGAAGGACATTCTCGGTCTTGGAGCGGGGCAGCTGTTCGATACCATAGTAGAGCATTCTCTGCAAGCCTACCGGCTGTCTGTTCAAGCCGACATTGCCTAACCGACAATTACAAGGGCTGTTCCTGATCCGATTACTCGGCTTGGAACAGCCCTTTTCTCAATAGGGATATAGTCATTTTCAATCCGGTCTTGACGGTTTAGTCGAGAACCGCAGTAATGTGCTTGTTGGTAACGGACCAATGAGACGTATTCCACACCGATTTGCTATCCTTGAACAGAATGATTTGCGGTGAGGCATGCGTCACACCGAGATCTTCAGCTACCTGATTGGAAACCGGGCGAGCCTCGACAACCTTTACTAAATAGTACTCCGTATTCGTATTCGGGTTACCCGCCAGATAGCTCTCGAATTCCTCCAGTGCACTGCTGCTGACCGGACAGCGGGTGCTGTGCTTCAGCAGCAGCACCTGACGCTCGGCAGACTTCTGCTTCAGCTGCTCCCATTCATCAAGCGTCGTGATTTCCTTCCATTCTGCCACCTTGCATCATCCTTCCCTTTTCTATAGGTTCTGCAATCTTATTGTATGTCATTTTATTCCCCTCTTCAAACCACAGCGAAACGCCTCTCCAAACAAGACAACAGCGTCCACCCGCAAAGATTACAAATCCTCTGCAGAGTGAACGCTGACAGCTTCGCTATCCTGCCTCTCAGCTTAATAGTAAGGTGAGATCAGCAGGTATACAATAACACCGGTAAAGCTGACATACAGCCACACTGGCATTGTCCACCTGCTTATTTTGCGGTGTTTGCTGATATTGTTCGTGTATCCCCATACAATGGACAGAAGCGCCAGCGGCACATTGATAATCGCCAGCAGGATATGGGTTACCAGAATGAAGAAGTACACATACCGCATCACATCACTGCCGCCAAACTTCGTTGGCTCTGTCAGGAAGTGATAAATGACATAACAGATCAGGAAGAGCGCTGTCGTTGTGAAGGCCGCAAGTATAAAGGTTCTGTGTACCGCTATATTGCGCCGCTTAATTGCTGCCAGAGCGATGAGGAGAAAGGTAAACGTGAAGCAATTATAAATCGCATTCAGCAGCGGCAGAATAGTTACGTCAAAACCTACCTCGCCTTCATATCCCGGCAGGAAGAACAGCACCGTAATGATCCCGACCAGAACAACCGAAAATCCGAATATGGTTAGAACCCACTTCCGTTCCTTTTGCTTATCCAACTATGATCCCCCCAACCATGATTCAGCTTACCTCTATCTAGATTAGTCATTTTTTATGGCTAGCACAACCGGTTTCAACGTGCGGTTTGTCACAATATTTCGAACGATTGGCCAATCAGCCGGTAAACTTCAATGTGATCGAGATAATTTCTGACCGGCTTGCCAAACGAACTGGGGGCCCCCATGTACCGAAGCCCGATGATACGATGACATGCATGCTTTCCTTCATCATATAACCCCAATCAAGCTCAAAGAGCCGTTTTGTAATCAGGTGATTAGGCGCAAACTGCCCCCGGTGCGTATGTCCACAGAGCAGCAGATCCGCCCCCGCAGCTGCCGCCTTGTCAAAGGCGTAGGGCTGATGGTCCATCAGCAGTACGGGCTTGGTCTTGTCGAGCTCCGCGAGCAGCTGGGCTGTCGTCTTCCGTCCATCCGGCTCCATGGTTTCCGCCGTCTTATCCTTGCGTCCAGCGACATGGAACCAACCATCCACTGTCACTGTCTCATCACGCAGCACCCGGATCCCAATGTCCCCCATCCGCTGCACATACTCATCAGCATGGCCGCCATAGTATTCATGATTGCCAAGGATCGCATAGGCTCCATACTTGGCTGAAGCCTGCAGCTTGCACATTGTATCGGCCATCCGGTTGCGGACAAACGGCTCAATGACATCATCAATAACATCGCCAGGCAGCAGGATAAGATCCGGATGGATCCGCTCTGCTGCCTTGACCAGCTTGGATAAATGACGGTTCCCGACGATATTGCCGAGGTGGATGTCCGAAGCCATAACAATCTTCAGCTGCCGGGCCCCTTCTGTTTTCTTGGGGATGGAGAGCTCATACTGCCTGACAACGGGCTGAGTCGCATTCCACCAGCCTCGGGCAAGCAGCAGAAGCAATACAGCGATGAACGTCCACCCGGCGGCAAGAACATAAGCCTCCCTGCTGATATCTATGCGCAGAGCCGCAAGGAATCCGAGATTAGCGAGCGGGAGAAGCAGCACCGAGAACTCCAGGACGGCGAAATAGAAGGAACCGATGACCTTAAGCAGTCTGGCTGCTGGCCCCTTCACAATACCAGATCGGCCAATTAAGTATGCCGAGGCAAAGCTCCAATACAGAATCCAGAATATCAATGTCGGAAAGGCTGGAGCAGCCGCCTCCAAAAAAATCCTTCCATTCCATCCGATATAATAATTAATTCCGGCAAAAGCAAGAAATAATAAGGAAACCAGAAAAATTTGCTTTACTCTCATGCGCGATATCTGCTCCCTTAAATGTGAAATGTTGTGCCCTTATGACGGGATAAGTTTAACACAGCCGGTTGCCTCTCTGCATCTTTCCTCACACACCTTAAAATTCAAAGATAAATGAAGCTATTACTAGTTAATTCGAGATAAATGGCTGTTATAGAAGGATTATTTACTTTTTTACCTACTAGAGTTGTCGGCCAACTTCCTGTATAATGCCGTTTAGCACATATCGGCCCCGACTTTCCTGAGAGTGGAAAGTCACTAAATAAGCAATACAGGATATCCAGTAAGAAGAACAACAAGGAGGCACTTATTCGTGTATCAACAACTTCATAAGCATTGGTTGTCCAATACCCGCGGGGATATTCTGTCGGGTATTACCGTTGCGCTCGCGCTTATTCCCGAGGCAATCGCCTTTTCAATCATTGCCGGTGTCAACCCTATGGTCGGACTGTATGCATCATTCTGTATCGCGGTTGTGATCGCATTTACTGGCGGACGGCCAGGAATGATTTCGGCTGCTACAGGTGCTATGGCACTGCTGATGGTGACGCTTGTCAGGGAGCATGGTGTGGAATACCTCTTTGCCGCCACAATCCTAACCGGTATTATTCAGGTCATATTAGGCTGGCTAAAGATTGGTAAAATCGTTACCTTCATTCCGCATTCCGTCATTACTGGTTTTGTTAATGCGCTGGCCATCCTGATCTTCATGGCTCAGCTTACCCACTTTGAGGGACAGGGCTGGGTAATGTATGGTCTGGTCGCACTCACACTGGCTATTATTTATATTCTTCCACGGTTAACGAAGGCCATACCTTCAGCCCTCGTAGCGATTATCGTGGTTTCCATCATCGTGATTTCAATGGGTATTAATGTCAACACGGTTGGCACCATGGGAGATCTGTCCAACCTGCCGCCGGTGTTCCACATCCCGGCTGTTCTGTGGACATGGGAGACACTTGTTATTATTTTCCCTTATGCGCTGTCGCTATCGATTGTCGGTATTCTGGAATCCCTTCTGACAGCAACAATTGTAGATGAGATGACAGATACCGGCAGTGACAAGAACCGTGAAATCAAAGGCCAGGGCATCGCCAACTTTGTCACCGGGTTCTTCGGCGGCATGGCCGGCTGCGCTATGATCGGCCAGTCTGTTATCAATGTCAAATCCGGCGGACGGACGCGCTTGTCCACACTTGTAGCAGGCGTCTTCCTGTTATTCCTGATTATGGTGCTTGGAGATGTCGTCAAGCAAATTCCAATGGCTGCATTGGTCGGCGTGATGTTCATGGTTTCCATCGGTACCTTTGACTGGCAGTCCATTACAAACATGCGGAGAATTCCGGTGGCCGATTCGGTCGTGATGGTTGTTACTGTAGCCATTGTCGTGGCCACGCATGACTTGTCCAAAGGTGTTATTGCAGGTGTCATTCTGAGCGCACTGATCTTCGCGTGGAGAAGTGCCAAGATTCGCAGCTCCCGGGTCATTCAATCCAATGGAGCCGCCAGGTACACCATCACTGGCCAGCTCTTCTTCGGTACGATGATGAAGTTTGCCGAGCTGTTTGACTATAGCGGTGATCCGGATCACATCGTCCTTGATTTCACTCATTCTCATGTGTGGGATCATTCAGCCGTTACAGCAATCGCCAAGGCGATTGCCAAGTACAAGAATAACGGGAAGACGGTAACAATAGAAGGGCTTAACAAGGAAAGCCAGCATCTCATTGATAAAGTCGGCCTTCATTCCACGGGCTCTCACTAAACCACACGAAACAGGCGGCTGGAATGCCAATCAACATTCCAGCCGCCTGTTTATTAGTATGTCCTGTTCTCAAGAAGGTCTTCTTCTCACCCGTGTCTGCAGTTCCGTGAGCCATCCGCCAATTTGGCTTACTGCTTTATGCAGCCTGCTGCTCCAAGCCGCCCAATTAGCTTGCAGCTCCTCTGCCGTCTGCGCTCTCTCTTCTTCCCAGAGTCGCATCGCCCTCTTACGATATTTCGTGTCGCGGTTCATCATCTGCGCACCTCCATAAGAGTTACAAAATGTAAACGCCTTCTTTACAATTTATTATAATCAGCTTGTATTTGTTTTGATACAAATAATTATCTGAAATTTCCGAAAATGATGTGAATAACTCGCATCGGACCTCAATAGTTATACACAAAAAAGCACATTCTCGTATTCAAGTCACGAATGTGCCTGTACCAGAAGCTTCTGTCCTACACTTTGGATTTGTAGTAGATATGTCTGAATTCAAGCTTCCTTGAACCTTCGCTGCCTCTTGTATCCAGCAGGCCAAACGAGAATTCAGGCTGTCTTCTTTTATCGGTCGGGGAGCCCGGATTGAACAAGTGTATACCGTTCCTTATTTCATATAAAGGAATATGGGAATGACCAAAGAGTACCGCATCCACACTGTCACCCTCAAAGGCGTCATAAGCCCGGGAAACCGTCGTTCCCTTTGTACCATCACCGTGCACCACACCTAGACGAAACCCGTCTGCTTCCACCACTATCCGTGACGGATATCGCATAAAGATATCATACCCGTCGTTGTTACCAATAACTCCTCTGACTGGTGCATAGTTTTCCAGCATCTCGACTACCTCTAACGTACACCAATCCCCTGTATGAATAATCAGGTCAGCCTCACGAAGCTCTCCGGTCAGCCGCGGGGGCAGCAGCTTGGCGCTTCTTGGCATATGGGTATCCCCTGTTATGACGATCTTCATTATGAGCCCTCCCGTTATGTTTCCCCTTATTACCTAGTCAATAGTCTGGACGCTCGCATAATTTTTATAGAGTGGTAATATCAGTTATTAATTTCTTTTGTACACTCATGACAAAAAGATCCAGTCATACCACCTGGATCTTTCATGTTCATACAGCATCCCAGTATCTTACAGCAGTTCCTTGCGCAGCTCAGCAGCTGATTTCGGTGACAACAGGCCAAACGGAATATCAAACACTGTCTTGGCTCCCACCGCCCCATCGTTGTGCAACCGGACGGCAGCTCTGGCGTAAGCCACGAGCACGCTAGCCGTAAACTCAGGATTGCTTTCAAGCTTCAGTCCAAACTCAATAATTTGCTTTGTCTTATGGCCTGTTATTCCGCTGCGGATCACAAAACCGCCATGCGGCATTCCATGATGCTCGGTTTTCAATTCTTCTTCCGTAATGAAGGTTACGGTGGTTTCATAGTCAGCAAAATAATTTGGCATCGAGACGATCGTTTGTCTGATTTGCTCCTGATCGGCTCCTTCTTCTGCAACAACAAAGCATTGGCGGAGATGCTTGTCCCTTGTCTCAAGTTCTGGTGTCTCACCGCTGCGTATACGGTCTATCACACTCTCTATTGGCACAGTGTATTGAACACCCGCTTTGACACCTGGTACACGGCGGATAGCATCGGAGTGGCCTTGACTAACCCCCTTGCCCCAGAACGTATATTCATCGCCAACCGGCAGAATAGATTCGGTAAGCAGTCTATTCAGCGAGAACAAGCCCGGATCCCAGCCAGTAGAGATTACACTAAGCGTCTTTCCCTGCTTCGCAGCCTGATCTACAGCTTCGAAGAATTCCGGAATTTTGGCATGTGTATCAAAGCTGTCGACAGTATTGAACATAGCTGCGAGCTGTGGAGTTTGCTCCGGAAGGTCCGTTGCAGAGCCGCCGCACAGGATCATGACATCGATCTCGCCTATGTATTTCTCGGCAGCAGAGATATGTTCAAATTTAATGCCAACTTCTGCCTCCATTTGGTTCGGGTCCCGACGTGTAAAAACAGCTATCAGTGTCATATCTGGATTTTGCGATATCGCCTGTACGACCCCTCTTCCCAAATTGCCATAACCCACAATACCTACTCTAATCAGTTGTGTCATCCCTTATCCTCCATATTAAGTTGCGGTAAACAACCCCATTATACCTAACATGGAAAGGGATGAGCAAAACATTTATCGTACAAACAGCACAAAACCTGTATCCCTGCTATAGCCACTGTGTAATTTAGCCGGCTCATATTGAGCTTCCTAACAGGAGATGCTCCCATGACTAAAAAAGAGAACCCCCTACAAAGCAGGGAATTCTCTTATCGATCCTATTCTTCTGCCAATCAGTGAGCCGCTTCTGCTTCACCTTCGCCTGCCGCTGCACCTTCAGCTGGCTCCAAGTGATTCACAACTTTTGCGTTGGCTTGAAGATTCATATACCATTCGTTCGTGAGGACGGAGAGCTGCTCCATCTCCAGCTGTTCCCGTATCTGATCCTTGTTATCCTCCAGCGTCGCTTCCTTCGGCTGCTGGTGATCGGTTACATGGATAATATGGAAGCCGTAGCTTGACTCAGCAATGTCCATAGATCCAACAGGCAGATTAAAGGCCATCTCCTCAAATCCTGGATCCATTACACCTCTTGGGAAATAGTCCAGTTCGCCCCCCTGCGGGGCAGAGTTCTGATCCAGGGAATGCTTGGCTGCAAGAGCTGCGAAGTCCGCTCCGCCTTCCAATTGAGCCAGCAGGTCATCTGCCTGCTCCCTAGTCTCAACAAGGATATGGGAAGCTTTCACACGCTCAGGCAGATCGTAGGAAGACTTGTTCGCCTCAAAGTGTTCTTGAACTTGAGCATCGGTTACTTGAACCTTTGCGGACAGCAGGTTGTCGATCTTCACCTGAGTTTCAATCTGCTCCTTCAGCGCTTCTAGGGTCAGATTGTTCTGGTCGAGAGCCATTTGAAACTCTTCTTCCGTTGGGAAGTTCTGCTTGATCTTATCAAGCTCAGCGTTAATCTCTTCCTCAGACGCCGTCACACCCGCTCCTTCCAGCTCTTGACGGATAAGCTCCTCACTGATCATATTGTTAAGCAGGGATTTAGTCGACTCCTGCTCCACCAGCTTGTTATAGAGATCCTGCTTCTTAATGGCAACACCATTAACCGTTGCTACGGTCGCACTATCGCCTGCCTTCTCTTCCGCACTGCTTGCAAATGGAGGTTGAATAAGAGCTCCCGCCAGCATGACAGCCAGCACATAGGATAAAATCATACCGCCGCTTGGCCCTCTTCTTCCTTTACCTTTAACTTCCCCCCCGGGAGTTTGCGTATTCGTCAATCCTTCTGTGCTTCCTTGCAGCTTGTCCGTCATTGTGTTATCGTTACCCCTTTCGTTTTGTACCCAATCTATTTAACACTTTACCATGAATTAGAGTATTTTTCCTTAATAAAAGCTGAAATTCAGATAAATTCCGTTTAACCTTTATAGCAAGATCCGGTAACCGCTTCGCTTTAATGCACACCTTGTCCAAAAAATGCGAATTCCTGATAATTCTTAAATTGTCAAGGTGACCGATACCTAGTATACTGATAGTTATATATTACTATTGGAGGTAGGCATGACAGCTAGCCGCAGACAAGAGCCTTTTCGCTACCAGTTCACTACACCAGAGAGCTGCCTGTTCCAAATTAGTGAAATCAATGGCAATGTTATTGAATCCCGGCATGCACGGGCGGATTTAATCGATATTCATAAGAGCGGCTGCAAATTGGCTGCTCAGCTGGACCTTCGAATCGAAATAAATCACGTGAAGCTGTTGATCGATTTCCCCTTCGCCGAGGAAGCGCCGCTGCTCGTATCCGGTGAAGTTAGATGGCAGCTGCAAGAGCATAACCGGTATCTGTATGGCGTACAGTTCATAGTAGACGCAGAGCTCAAAGAACGGATTAAGGCAGAGCTTCGTAAGCTTGCCGGCTCGAAGAAGATCAACGCAGTATAACTGTATAAACCAAGAACATCAACCATTTCAGCAGATAAGGCTGTCTCAGCCCGGGAACCCTTCCGGTTGAGACAGCCTTATCTAATTAAGTATGCTTCTTCTACGGCAGGTACTGCTGCACAATTCTCACAGCTTTGCCGTTTTTGAACGTGATATGGTAAGGATAGTCCTTCATGCTCCACGCCTCATCTGATTCCAGAATGCTGGCAAATTTCTCTGCCGAAATAGATTCATTCCAGACGATATCCGCTTCTTCAATCCTGCCTGTACGGTTATAAATCTGCATGAGGAACGCTGCGTTGTCAGCCGCTTCAATCGTGATGCTGCCTTCTCCTGTTTCCACAATATAATAGCCATTGACAGCCTCGGTCATCTCGGGGTCCTGTTCGATCTCACGAAACTTCGCATCCGCTTCCTCGCCCTCATACCACTCAATCCGCTCCGCGGTTATCAGCATACGGCCGTCAGCCTCACGGTTGACCTTATGAATATAGTAGGTTTGCGTATGCTCGTCCTGAACGTAATTACCCTGATTGGCGTCCACAGCACTGAATTGCAGTAAACCGAGAACCATAACGCCGAGCAGCAGAACCATCTTTTTCATTTCCGATCACCCTTTGCCCTTCTGTCTTATCTGTGCCATGAAGACTAATGCCTGCCAATACCAATCTTCTGTGAGCATTTGTACGCTTCTATACTTATATGACGATTCACCCTTCAATAATGTTGCAGGTTTTGCCCGTTAACGAAGAAAAAATATATTCATGCAAAATCCGCCTGGAGAGGAGCGCCTTGTTGCGGCCCGCAAGGTTTTTACGCAGGACCACAACTGCATTATATTCAGGCACAACCGCCATGTACTGTCCTCCATACCCAAATGCAAAATAATAGGGCGGCACTTCTTCGGGCTGCTCAGCGGACACCCACCAGTGGTAACCATAGTTGCCGTAGATGGAAGGCCGGTAGTTGACCAGTCCCTTCGAATGGGAGCGAGTCGATTCCTCAATCCAGCCGGCAGACAGCAGCCGATTCCCCTCCCAGACACCTTGATTCGCAAACAGCATTCCCAGCTTGGCCAAATCCTCTGCAGTCAGGTACAGCCCTGCTCCTCCCTCCTGAATGCCGTGCTGCCCTCCCCATTTCAGTCGTCTGATCCCGAGCGGTCCAAACAGCTTTTCTCTGGCGTACGATAGCGTGCTCGTGCCGGTTGCCGAGGTCAATACGGCAGATAATAGATGGGAGCCGCCAGAGTTATAGGTAAAAACCTCCCCAGGAGTATGGACCAATGGCCGGTCCAGCACATATTGAACCCAATCCTCCGCCTTCTTCATCTCTTTATACGGTTTATCAAAATCAGGCCAGTCGTAGCCCGGAGTCATGGTCAGCAGCTGTTTAATCGTAACGGGATGCTCCTCAAGACTGCCCTGCAGTTTCAAATATCCGGCGGCTCTGTCATCGACGCTTCTGATATGACCTTCATCCAGCGCAATGCCAATTAATGCCGATAACACGCTCTTGGTGCAGGAATAAACAGAGCCAATTCGGTCCGTACCCTGCTCGTGCCATTCCCATGCTATGCGTCCGTCCTTCACAATCAGCACAGAACGCATGCCATACTGCCTGGCTGTATCATTCATCTCATTAAGCTTGTCCGTATCCAAACCGGAAACAGCCGCTTCGGCTCTCTCGATTGACCCGCCGGCCGTATGGGATCGTATCATGTTTCCTCCTGATGTATCGCATGGTTATTAACAGTATACCCAATTCCTGCACACAATGAATCCCCTATTCGGAAAAGGCGGTGTTACCGCTGTCTCGATCGTCCTTTTGCTTTGGAAGGCCTCCTTAGTCCGAACGGATCGGTCAGCAGCAGTGACATTTCTACCGGCTCATACCCTAGCTGTCGCGCCCACATGGAAAGCTGCCCCAGATGATAGATTTCATGAGAGGCTACATACCGGATGGCAGTGCCGCATGTCGTTTCGATCTGCCTCCCGTCTGCCCCAAACAGTGAGAAAGCCTCTTGATCCTTCTCGGGGCCCCATGCCTTAATGACATCTTCTATAAAAGGTCTGCAGCGGTCTGACAATGCCATGATGGCATCCAAATCCGCATAATCCTCGTAGTGAAAATGGTGCTCAGCGCGCCCGGCAAAGCTGCGCATCCAGCTCTGCTCCATGTCGACGATATGAAACAACGTCTGCAGAATCGTTCCATGGCCGCCTTCCCTCGCTGCCGACAGCTCAATCTGGGGAACGTTCTCACACCAGACAAACCAGCTATCACGCAGCTGCCAATTCATTCGGAACAACGTGTCCATGTATGGCCCCCTCTCCACCCGCAAGTCCTAGAACAACAAGATTATGTTCTTCTTTATTTATAATCGGATTCGCTGTTATTTAACCTTAAGGACTATCTTAATCTAATAAAACCATTGCGCTTGCTTATTCACCATGATATGATTGCCAAAGTGCATGGAGCTGTGGTGTAGAGGCCTAACATGCCTGCCTGTCACGCAGGAGACCGCGGGTTCGAATCCCGTCAGCTCCGCCACTTACATAACAATAACCGTAATGAGCAGGGATGCTTCCCTGCTCTTTTTCTACAGAGGTGATGCTCTATGCCGCGCGGACGATTTGCTCCAACTCCATCTGGTGAAATGCACATCGGGAATGCCCGGACTGCGCTTCTCGCTTGGCTTCAGGTGCGCAGCGCCGGAGGGCAGTTTATTTTGCGGATGGAGGATATAGACAGGCCGCGTTCCAAGCCGGCGCTTGCGAGACAGATTATCGAAGACCTCCGCTGGCTGGGCCTTGATTGGGACGAAGGACCGGATATTGGCGGCCCCTATGGCCCCTACACACAATCAGAACGCCTGGACTTGTATGAGCAAGCAGCAGCCCGGCTTGATGCTAAGGGTCTTCTGTATCCCTGCTACTGCAGCCGGGCTGAGCTTAACGCCATCGCAAGCGCTCCTCATGGACTGGCCTCTGAAGGCCCGGTATATCCCGGCTTGTGCCGCGGGCTTACAAATGCCGAGCGGGCGGTGAAGGCAGCGAGAAAAGCGCCGTCTCTCCGCTTCACCGTCCCTGATCACCTCCTCACCTATGAAGATCAGGCCTTAGGCATGCAGAGCTTGAAAGCCGGGGCAGGCGGCGATTTCATTATCAAGCGGGCGGATGGTATTTTCAGTTACCAGCTGGCTGTTGTCATTGACGACGCCGCCATGCAAATCAGCGATGTTCTCAGAGGCTCAGACCTGCTGGATTCTACCCCCAGGCAGCTTCTCCTGTATGAAGCGCTTGGGTATCAGACGCCCCGCTTCACCCATGTTCCACTGCTGGTTGAACCGGATGGCAGCCGGCTTGCCAAGCGCAGCGGCGCCCTCTCATTGAGGGCGCTCAGAGAAGCAGGCGTGCTTCCAGAGCGTATCATCGGGGCATTGGCCAGCATCAGCGGGCTTCATGACCGGGTTGAACCGATCCATGCGCGTGAACTGGTCAGTGAATTCAGTCTATCCAAAATTCCTGACAAGCCTGTCATTGTGGATGCCGATTGGCTGTCGAAGCTTCAGCTTCGTTAAACGGGCTGTCCGATAGGCGATGTGTCCATAGCACGCACGAAAGGGCTGTTACCCAAGCCATTGTGACTTGAGGATCAGCCCTTTCTGTCTTCACGGTTTCAGCCAACAGGATTTCCATCTGCACCTGAAACCTGTCATTTTACAAGTATATCCTTCCTTCGGATGAGATCGCTGCCTCCCCCTTTGACGGCAGGCGTACTGCCTATCCGTACAACCGTCTTGCTGACCTTGCTGTTTACTGCTGTCTCCTGGCTAACTTTCTTCTGGTTCACAATGTCATATAAAATCCCCATCCAACTGCCTCCTGTTATTTCTCATGGAAATGTGATTTTTTATCCTATGTTGTCGGCTCCTGTTCTATGCCTCTTTTTTCCATAACGCATTCCGCGAACCTTCTGCCAAACTGTATAAGCTCTTCCTTCTCCCGTGCACTCGGATTTAAATCCACCTTAAAGCCTTCAACTGCAAGGTCAGTGCCTTGAGCAGCCAGCCTCTCCATCAGCAAATCCACCGCAGCCCCATACTGCGGATATCCTGAGTCAGCTGAGCCGAAAGCGCCTGACAGCTTGCCGTTTAGCGGAACATGCTCCAGCTCTTGATAAAAATCCAGGAACTCATCCGGCAGTTCTCCGTCCCCCCACGTATAAGCACCAAGCAGGATTCCATCGTAAGACATCAGCTCGGATGCACGCGTATCCATTACATTAACAACCTCAGGCTCAATCCCTCTCTCCCGGATTCCTCCCGCGATCGTCTCAGCCATTTCCTCTGTATTACCTGTCAGACTCGCATATACAATAATGATCCGTGACATTGGTCACAACCCCTTTAGTTGGTAATGATAATCATTATCAAAATTATAGATGCGGCTGTACACTTACACAATAGATTATCTTCAGTTATTCCATTTACCGTGTCTTCAATTAACGGAACATTCATTGTAACTCGTTATAACACACAAACCCTTCTGCCTGCAGGCAGAAGGGTTTGTGCTGAGGGTATGTTAACGGCCGGTACTGACTTTAGTCAGCAGGAGGCGTGAACACGCGTTGCGCAAAATCATTGTCCATCATAAAGAAAGCATTGCTGTCTTTATCAATTCGTTTCAGCTTATTAATAATACTGTCGAACATCGACTCTTCCTCTACCTGCTCATCAATAAACCACTTCAGGAATTGGATTGTCGCATGCTCGCGATCATTCATCGCGAGATCCGACAGATGGTATATACGCTTGGTCACAATTTTCTCATGATCGTAGGCATGCTCGAAGGCATCTAGCACTGAACCATAATCATTGCGGATATCCTCCATCCCCGTAATCTGGACACGGATTCCGCGGTCGTTCAGATACTTATAGATCTTCATTGCATGAAAGCGTTCCTCTTCAGCCTGGACAATGAAGAAGTTGGCAAATCCATCAAGGCTTTCGCCTGAACAATAGCCTGCCATGGCCAGGTACACTTGTGCAGAATAAAATTCAAAATTCATCTGATCGTTAAGGGCTTCGCTAAGCGTATCATTAATCATCTGCAGCACACCTTTCTGTTCGTGAATGAATCACACGCCATGATTCTAGGATTAGCTTACCAGAACCTGGACCAGAAATACAATGCCCGCAGCGATGCAAAGGAACAACCTGACCCGGTTACACCGGCAGCAGCTCCCGCTCCTTCGATTTGCCCTTGCTCTTCTTAGGCTTCTTGCCTTCTTGAATCAGTTTCTTCAATTCTGCATACAGCTCATCTGGTGTATGCGCACAAAGCGTATTCTGCTTGCCGATCTTGACGAAGCACTGCTTGTGACACATCTTACAGGAGCCGAGACAGCTCTTCTTCTTCTGCTTCAAATCCGGAAACTCATTCTTGAGCGTCTTGTACACTGTCTTGGATCCGTGTCGTTCATTTCGGCAGCAGTACTTTATCGTCTTCAATCCTGACACCCCTTAGCAGACCATCAATCAAGCTGTTTAATCTATAATAATGATATTCATTCTCAATGTCAACCGTCAATTTCAGGTGCCATACTAGAGGATCTCCCGCATTCCTCTGTATGCCACCTTCTCATAAGCGCCACAGCTTCTAGCTAACGACCAGAGGCGCATCCGCAGCACGGATGCTTCTGATCGCATAACCTGTCCTAATACACCTGTACATAATCATTCATTTCCGGATCGACCGGGAACGCGGCGTTCATAACGTAGGTCTTCTCCTCATCAACCCACGGCAGCACAAATGGTTTTTCCAGCAGAATCTCGACGTAAAATATCCACCTTTCCGTGCAATCATCCCATACAAAATGATAATCCGTGATTTGAGGACCGTATTCCTCGTACTTTCTTACCGCCTCCGCCTTCTTCTGTTCGAGCCACTCCTTCAAAATAGAAGACATAAAATCTACCTTCTTTATCTCTGTCATTTTTCAAACGGATACACTACGTATCGGTTTATTTAATTGTAAAATGTTTGAAAAAAAATGTAAAGGAGACCTTTGAACTAAGTAAGGATCCCATCTAAGAACTATAATAGCAAATGTTCCCGATGTCATCTCTGGTTTTTTATGAGGACGATTTCCTAGTTTCATGAATTGCGCCGGCGTATGTAGTCGGACAGCCATTTTTTTGTTACAACAACAGCAAGCACAAATCCAATTACAAGCCCAGACAAGGTTACGAACAACGCAATATGCTCAAACAGCGAGTATTTCAGCATTGCCCGCCAATCGATTTGGCCGTCAAGATCCTCAATCACCTGGTTCATACCGTAAATACCGCCAATAACCGTATAAAGTGTAAGCAGCATCAGGAGATAATTCTGAGTCTTGGCATCTGTGCGGTCCTGATAATCATACAGTTCCCCCAGCGTTTCTTTAACTTCAATATAGAGCTCATGGATGCCAAAGCTTCTACGGATCATCTTAAACAGCTCTTTGCCCTTAAGCTGGGATGCAATCTCCAGAAAATAGTATTTCGCCGACAAGTTCGTTATGGAGCGTATCAATTTTTCGACCGTTGGCCTGTCATATTCAAGACGGATCGTTGAGTAGTTGCTGGACAGCTTTAACAGCACAATCTTGTGAAAAAGGCAGAGCAGCAGCCCGTAGTATAGTTCTCCATACATTTCACCTGCAAGCTCTCGTTCCCGCCTCCCCTCTGTGGTCGTGAGACAGCAGAAGGTATGCTCGTTAGCTCCGTAAACCGTCCCTGGGCTCCACCTGTCATAAACATGCTGGTCACAATACCGTTTAATAAAGTCCGGATTGGATGAGCCGATAACAGGTTCACCATTCTCGTTCATGCCATCGAGATGAAGGGCTCTGTACATATCAATAGAATCGATAGCAAAACCTTCAGCAAACCGGCAGAACATCAATACGAACATCCGCTCGTCCACGAAATAAGGAAGCGTCTCATAATACGCTTCGTCAAGATCCGTTGTTCCCAGGTAAGGCATTATCCCCGGCGCAACCTTCTTGAAGATGAACTCTTCCATCTGCCCATAGTTCTCCTCACCCCGCCTGACCGATGTATGCTCATCCCGCGAGTTAATATCTTCCAAGTCCCGGAAGCGGTCAGCAAACTCGAGAACAAGGCTGTATGGCAATTTTTCCTCTATGGAAACACGCGTGGTGATAAAACCCAGGTCAAACGGGCAGATCACGACATCAACCGATTGTACGCAAAACGAAATGCTCCTTTCGCCGAGAGACAGCTCATACCCCTCTTCAATGACCCTCGACAAGCGCTGAAACGCGCTGGCGCTGTGACGGTCCGGGAATAGTATGCTGCCGGTAAAAGGCAGGTAGTACCGCTCCAGGTGCTGGTGAGAAACACGGTAACCTTCTCCATAGTAGGCATCCTCCAGTGAACGGTCCTCCAACGTAAAGGGCTGGTAACCGCGCTCCAGCAGTTCCTCCCGCAGCTCGTCCCTCAAACCGTCTTTGATTGAGAAGGGGAAAATAAACTGCAAAAGCGCGGTATCCACAAATGCATCCTTCCTCGTCAAACGAACACCCATAATAACTGCACCTTCTTCTTATACTCTGTTTACAAAGACAGACTCAGCTTCCTCCTTCAGTCTAAGGAGCGAGGTCCACTCATCGCCTTCTCCGAGATAAGTAAAGGACATGGCCCCCCGGAATCCGGCCTCTTCGCATAAACCAAGGCACTTGCGAAAATCTTCCCAGTCAATCTCACCGCTGCTGTCAAGCTCAGCCTTCGCATGAACGGTATAAGCGTAGGGCAGCAGCTCGGCCAGCTGCCTGTATTTATCTGTCTTGAAATTGCCGAAGTCTACCGTTATCCCCACCTTTCCTTCACAGGCGGCGAGAAGCTTGAGGCAGTTATCCGAAGTGGAGAGGAGATTGCCCAGATTCTCAGTCAAGACTCTAACCCTCCGCTGTTCCGCAAAGTCAGCCAGCACCAGCATTCCTTCGACTGAACGCTCGAGCGCCTCTTCATCATCCGGCTCGGCCTCACCACCCGGTATACGAACGCTTATAAAACCGGCATTGCCCGCAATATCGATCCAGCGTTTATACCACTCGATATCCCGCTTTCTTCTTTCCTCATCCCTTGAAGACAAGTCACCGTAATCCAGCAGCAGCGAAGTAAGCTGCACACCAGTAAACCGGGACTTCTCCCACAGCTGGCTCACGTTCTCCTCTGCTGTGAGATGAATGTTGCCATATGGGATTTCTACCGCGTAAAAACCGTTATTACCCAGCATATTCAGCATTTGGGGAACGTTCATCTCCTGCTGGTTCGGCTCCACCACAAGGCGGTGCTCGTTCCAGTTCTCATCCCATTCCATCATTCGCATTGGACCAAGCTTCTTCTCAAAGCTCCAGGCATTAACCGACATTACCGGCATTCCGAACACCTCACCTTTCCATGTATTAGGGAGTGCTGTATCCTATTACTTACCCCAATCAGCCGTTTTCGACTACAGGACTTTTCTGGGAAACATGCAAAAAAGACGCCGTCACCCTCTTCCGGGTAACAACGTCTTATTGGCGCAGTGAGACAAATCCGGAGGCAGCCTCCAGAAGCGATTACAATCTGCCGTTATTGTCGAAGGACTGAACGGGGCCGTCCCACCGCTCGTCCTGAAGCATAACTTCTTTATAACCGCCATTCGTATACTCATGAATAACATTGCGCCAAAACTGCTGCGCATTCGTGTTCTCTCTCTCCTGCTTAACTTCCCACTCACCGGGATAGGAATCGAAAATCTCCTTCACAATTACCTTCCCGATCGATTTGCGGCGCCACTTGCGAAGTATGAAAATATCCGCCAGGTTGCGGGTTGTCGGTGTCCGCGGAATCGTCAGGCTGAAATTGTTAAGGAATGCGAAACCGACCAGGGAATCATTAATCTGAATCAGAATTGGAAGCCTTCCTTCTTCTTCACGCCCCTGAGCTGTCCAATAATGGTCAAAATAAGGGTAGTCGAACACGCCATGCTTATCCGGATCCTTCCCGTTATACTCACTTGTGTCATATAAATAAAACTGCATAAGATTGCGCATGACTGGCTTATGCTCGACAGCCGCCATCATCAGCTTAATATGATAGCCGTTATGATGAATAAAATTCAAGAGACGCTCACTCCCGTCTTGAAAGCTGTTCTAAACTCTATTATAGCTTTGATTTGTCATATTGGTAAGCGTTTAACAGTAAGTTATGTATACGATGCTTGACCAGGGACAACCTATGTTACGAATCTAAAAAGAGAAGGAGGTACAGCCAATGGAGGATACCAGGGATTTTGTTAATAAAGTTAAGGACACGCAAGCGAAGGACCTTAAGAACCGGAAGACGCAGGGCAAAGGGACACCTTCCGAGAAGTTGCCGAATAAGCTGCATTCCAACAACCCGTAATAGAAAAATACCAGGGCATGCTGATAGACCGTCAGCGCCCTGGTATCTCTGTACCTGATTTCGCTTCTTTTATTGTGACACATTTTGCACAGTTTGTCACCCGGTTTTGTTTCCAGGCCGCTGCACCACATAAGTAAGACTCGTTGCTTTCAGGATAACCGGTGTGTCCCCCCTGTTAATCTCAAGCTCCTGCGGCTCCATCTTGGCATGCAGCTCTTCCCAGCCGGCATAACACTGCCGAAGCTTGGCCAATGCTGCATCCGGGTCCATCGTCACTTCGAAGAACGTCTCGCGTTTCTCCCCGGTCCGCGCCTCGTATTCCGCAATCGACGTATGCATGACGATACAGTTGATCCCGCCAGCTGCCGTCCCCTCCCGCATCCTCGACAAAACACGGTCCAGCAGCTCTTCCGAGCGGACATGCTCCAGGCTTGATGCTGCTACAATATAGTTATATTGACGGGCAGGAATCGGATAATCACTGATATCAGCCTGCTCAGCCTTAATATAATCGGCTACCTGATACGCTTCGCTGTATTCGGAAAGCTGATCGAGAGCCTTCTCCAGCAGATCTACACATACTACTTGACCACCTTCCGAGTTCTTGAGCATGTCTGCAAGCGGTATGCTGTTGCGCCCGACTCCGCTGCCAAGGTCAAGAAAATACAGCGGCCCGCTTCCTGAAGCCTCTGCGGCCTTAGTGACCTCTTCCGCATACTGCAGCACAATCTCCGTAGGCTCCTCCAGCCAGGATCCTTTCTGGAATAGTCGGTTTTCCTCGAAGCAGTGCTCATGGTACAGCCTTTCCTGTTCCCGCACGCGAGCTATTCTGGATAACATAAAGATCCCCCCGTTAGACAGTATCATCTCTTGCGATACCATCTACTTAACCAGGGGGATCGATGATCTAACCATCTATAGACAACTTGTCCGTATGCTGAAAAGGCGCAGTGAATTCTTCAACCCTGCAGGTGAATTGTCCGGCCTTCTCTGCTGCTCTGGAAGGCATGCTCAATTAACTGGATCGTTGCCGCTGCCTGCTCCGGCTTCACTTCCAGCTCCGCTCCGTAAGCCAGATGCTCGTAGACATTCCGGTAATAAGAGGCGTAGCTGCCAGCGGCCGTTTCAACGCGGCCTACAACATGCAGGCCGCCCACTGTCGCATTAAGCGTCCCCCAATTAGCTTCGGCCTCCCTTCCCCATCCAGCTGCACTCGGCGAGAGTCCCGCCCGCAGCGCATCCTCTTGCGGATCAATGCCATACTTAACGAACGAGCCCTCTGTACCATGCAGGGCGTAGCGCGGACCAGCCTCTCTGACAAGTACAGAGGATGTTAAGCGGACATTGAGTCCATCCGGATAACCAAGCGAAACATCGAAGAAATCATCCGCAGCTCCGCCTTCACGCAGAACACGGATATCGCCCCTAATCGTTTCGGGACGGCCGAACAGCATAAGTGCCTGATCCAGGAAGTGCACACCTAAATCATAAAATATTCCGGCGCCTGCAGCATCCGTTTCCCGCCACTTCGCTTTGTTTACATCTGGACGGTAGCGGTCCCAGCGGAATTCACATGACGTGATCCGGCCAAGCATCTGCTGCTTGACGATCTGCCGGACGGTAAGGAAGTCTCCGTCCCACCTGCGGTTGTGGAAGACACTTAGCATCAGCTGCTTCTCGCGAGCAAGCATGATGAGCTCTTCCGCTTCTTCTGCAGTCGTAGTGAACGGCTTCTCTACAACAACATGCTTCCCGGCCTCAAGCGCCTCCTTGGCGAAGCTGTAATGGTTCGTGCTCGGTGTTGTAATCACCACAAGATCAATCTCCGGGTCGTCATACAGCTCGTTTGACTGCCGGACAACCTGAACCCATGGATACCGTTCCTGCGATGCTCCCCGTCCGCTTCGTTCAACGACCTTAACCAGCTTCAATCCTTCGATTGTCGTAAGTACCGGCGCATGAAAGGTAGCGCCCGCCAAGCCGTAACCGATCAATCCAACACGGATTTGCTTGTTTCCGTTGTTCATCCGGATCTTCCTCCCATTCGATATGAACTTACACTCGCATCATGCCGCCTGAGCGTATTCTCTCTTAACCGAAAACCAGACCGCTGACTACACGCGAATCTGACGCTATTCTACGCGCAAACCGATGATAATCAGGTCCCGCTCAATTCCATCCAGAACTGCTACTCTTGGCAGCAGCCCCCATTGCTCAAAGCCGAACTTGCGAAGCAGCCTTAAGCTGGGCTCGTTATGACCGAATACAAAGCCTACCAGGTTATTGAGCCGAAGCCGCGGACAGGCGTCAATAGCATGCTGGAGCAAAATCGCGCCGACTCCCTTGGACCGGTAGGAGGCTGTTATGTAAATGCTGATTTCGGCTGTTCCGTTGTACGCAGGACGGCCATAGAAGGATTGAAAACTGAGCCAGGCAACAATGCTGCCGCCCGATTTCATAATCCACAACGGCCGGTGCTCTGGTGAGTGCTCATAAAACCACTTCAACCGGTCATCGACCGTTACCGGCTCCAGATCAGCCGTAACCTGACGGGATGGTATAGTTTCGTTATAGATGGCCACAATACTCGCCAGATCCTCAAGCTTTGCATCTTCAATCGTATAATCCGTTGTCTTAAGCATGCTGATTCACTCCAATGTTCCGAATAAATAGTAATCGTCTGTATGTACTGCTCGCCTATTATAGCACGGCGGCTGCCCAGCCAGGTACAGGCTTCTTCACCTTGCGAAGAACCGGATCTGGCTTCAGGCTTCAGACTTCAAGCCTGTCTCTCTTCCCGAACGCCGCCATATCGGCTGCAACTGCGATACCGGTACCAGCCGTGTACCGCAGCAGGTCAACGTAGAGAAACCCCCGGCCAAGAACAAGCGCACCTATCGCGCTTCTGCGGATTTCGTTGATCCAGTCAGCCTGATACAGCTGGCTTGCTTCTACGAGCAGACAGAAGAACAAGCAGGCCCCTGCCGAAAGCAAGGGATGGATATCCGGTCTGAGGAACCGTATACCCATATAAATCATGGCTGCCCACAAGGCGTCGCCTGCGTGATCTGCCAGGAAATCAGGCAGCGAAGACGCCATCGCTCTCGTTACAAGTCCTAGTCCCATCATCAG
Organism: Paenibacillus sambharensis; assembly: GCF_003233845.1. Classification (GTDB taxonomy): domain Bacteria; phylum Bacillota; class Bacilli; order Paenibacillales; family Paenibacillaceae; genus Paenibacillus_I; species Paenibacillus_I sambharensis. The sequence goes on along the minus strand of NZ_QKRB01000042.1, from coordinate 22,011 downwards.
CATGCCCGCCAGCAAGTAGCGGAGCCTGCGGCGATTCATTACATTTCTTATGTTATACATGGATCAGCCAGGCCCGTTCTCAAAGCATAGGCATAGTCCTTGCGGCCGTTCGTCTCCGCCATGTGCGCTGCCCGCTCCCAGTCATAGACAAGAGATACCTGTTCAACACGCCAGGACCCATTATCCATCTTTGTCAGAATTGCATACCTGGCATGTGGAGCCATAGATTCCATAACATGCGGCCGGGGCTGTTCATCACAATAGGCCGGCAGCCCGACACTGCCGGGGTTAACGACCAATTTGCCATCCGGCAAATAGACTGTTCTCGCAACATGACTGTGACCGCATATAATGTATGGCTGCTGTACCCCAGCCAATTCTTGAGCCAGCCGGGAAGGAGACTTGGCTATCGCTCCTTGATCCGTAACCTCTTCCACCAGATAGGTACTGTTGGAATCCGGTGTGCCATGGCAGAACAAAATGTCCTCATACTGCCAGGTCGGCAGACAGGTGCGAATCCAGCTTAATATGGAGTCGTTCATAAGCGGTTTGACATACTGATACGTCAGTGACCCGGAATAATCCTGCAGCAAAAGTTCATCGCAGTTGCCCATGATATGGACAATCCCCTCCCGCCTCATCAGCCGTTCAGCCGTACCGAGGGGGTCAATCGGACCAAACAAGGTATCGCCCAGATTAACGATTTGGGTAATCTTTCTAGTCTCTATATCGCCCAGCACAGCGTCAAGCGCTTCTGAGTTACTATGTATATCAGCTATAACAGCGATAGCTGGATTCATTTCCTCATCTCCTGCCCGCCTATTACTCTTATGCACGCTTCCTTATCTCAGAGCAAAAGGCATCCATATTGTGGTAAACTGATCGTAACCAACTGCTGGAGGTGGTTCCTGTGGCCGAAATTGCGCTGCTGTTCGCAGGTATTCTGTTCCTGCTGCTCGTTCTTTCGTATACACTCAAACGCCTTGTCCCAGGCACGAGACCGGCCGTCTATGCCCCTTCTGTCCTGACCTTGCTGCTTAGCATAGCTGTTTTGTTATACAGCTTTGCAATCGGCGGATTTGAGGGGATGGGTCTTGGCGTCGCAGCTTTGACAGCCGGTCTTGCAAGTATCATAGCCGGACTGGTCACAACGGTGGCTGATATTGCTGTCAGCCGCAACGAAGAGGAGCCGTAAGGATTTCCTTAAGCCATTTCCCGGGCAAGCGCAGCATTCGGCATAATCTGCCGTAACAATGCATGCTTCGACCACTCATGCATCTCATCTTATTCACTTCCCTTATCCAATTCGCGAGCCGGATTGGATTTTCCTGTTTAGATGAGGATTTCATTAAAGCGGATATAATCCAGCGTTATCTTGGCATCAGCGGGGTATTCAATAATCAGAACGACAAACAAGAATAGACAGGAGGAATTGACTATGAGAACAAAACATATGATGCTTAGCGCACTGGGTGCTGGAGCTGCTTACCTGCTCCGCAACAAGCAGGCCCGTCAGAAGCTGATGAATCAATTCCAAAACCTCACGAGCAGCAGCAGCAGCAGCAATTCTAAACAAGATACACATACACCTTAAGGTCAGACTAGCAGAACAGCAAGCCATAGGATGCAAAAGACCCGGACCGCTCATTGAATCGAGCTGTCCGGGTTATTCCTTTCTCTAATCCTTACGAGCTGTATGCGTTGCCGTTGGCGTCCACGTAGACAGATTTGATCAGTGTACGGCGGATTGGATACCCTTCCGTTGTTTCTCCCTCTACATCCACGGTCACGTTGAATACCCCTTCGCCCTCTGCGACAGGAAGTTCAATAGCTTCCGCAGCTTCGATTTGGCGCTGCTGCACCTTCTTGCCCTTCAGGCCATACGCTTGCTTAATTGAGGATTTAGACTGCTTCGCGCCTTCATTATAGAACTCAATCTGTACGTTCAGCTTGGTCTTGTCGGCTTTCAGACCCTTCGTATCCACCGTAAGCTGCTTGCCGTTCTTCTCTTTCTTCAGCTTGGCGTGCTGATCATTCACCTTCTCGAATGCGGCCATGAACAGATAAGCACCCGGCTCACTGCTGTCCGCCTTCACAGTCCATTCCCCTGCCTGGGGCGCCGGAACCGAAACCGTGTGATGATAAGCGCCGTTCAGCAAGCCGTCATCCGCCGTCACCTGCGGCTGTACCGGAAGCTCTTCACCATCTGGTGTCACCACATGCAGTTGATCAACCGGGCGGTTAGATATCCAGTTCAATGTTACAGAAGCAACACCATTCTCAACAACCAGCCTCTCAGCTGCAGTGCCGTTATGCTCCCCGCCGCGGATGTAATAAGGGCTGTCCGCGTCGTTATGCACTGGCTGAGCTGCTTGTACGGCTGCCGCCTGTACCTCTACAGGCTCCGAATTTTGGCCGCTGGCCGCTACCTCATCTGATTCCATTCCATTAATCGACATTATGCTAATTCCCGTGGATACCGAGGGTGCTGTCATATAAGGCTTGATCAGGTTAAAGACATGGGAGCCTGTCCGCACCGTCGAATGGTTCCATCGTCCAATGGAGACCATTGTCCCCTTCGGCAGATGAGCATTGGCAACCGTTACCACACCATCATTGTCACCGAATGTGGACAGGTACATGCCTCCAAATATATGAGAGGTGCTGCCTGAGCCCCAGTTGTCTCCGGCAAACGTGTAGTACTTGTTCTTCGAAACATTAGCGAGACTGTCTGTCTGTGTGCGGAAGTATTTCATATAAGAGGTTTGCATGGATTCTGTACCAGGGCTCTTGGAACCGATCAATGCTGCAAGCCAGCTGGCCCAGCTGCTGTAAGCAAGATCCGCAAGCTGCGAGCCGTGATGAGGAGTTCCTAGTGTAATCACATTGGTAACATACACGTGAGCATTGTAGTGAACTAAAGCAGTCTGGGTGTCGATGCCCCCCTTGCTGTGCGCTACGATGACCAGCTTCTTGCCAAAATGATTGCTGATTTCCTTGATCTTGTCCGCCAGCAGCCGTCCATTATCCCACATGTTCTGCGAGGTGCCGCTGATATCATGCAGGTTAATGAATGCCGTCTCATACCCGTTGTCAAATGCCTGCTGATACATGTCATTGCTTTCATACCACACCTTTGCACTGCTGTTCAAGCCGTGCACGAATAAGATTGCGGGTTTTGCAGGATCTACGACGGGCGGCCTGTCTCCTTGTGTCCACGAGCCCGGCGTTCCACCGGTATTCGGATTGGTCACCACACCCGCATGTACAGGGGATAGCGGTATACCGGCAAAAACGACTAGTGACAATAAGAGCACAGCGAACTTTCTAAACATTATTCTCCTCCTTATGATAGATTCATAGCGATCATATAGAGGAATTGTTCGCTGAAGTTTAACATCATACGAAGATCTCGTAACACAGCTTTTCCAACATTATGAAACCGTTACAATCAATAGATCATTTCCGGGTGAGATGACTTCAAGTCCTGGTTATACAATGAAAGTGCTTCTGACGAGGCAGTTAACCGTGGCTTACTAAAAAATATCGAATGTTGACAAAATTACATAAGTGTGTTATAATATATAATTTTATTTACAAACTATCTTCCCTCTGCTAAAATCGCTTTTGCTGACATACCGATTTTGTAGGAGGGGTAGGATGAACACGTTGTCTGAAATTAAAGCTCTGCCGTTATCTGCTCCGATGATGGGGAAGATTGAAACTGTGTTTCCTGTACTGGTATGGGACGAAGTTGAGGCTGTCTTAATTGATACCGGATACCCCGGACAGCTCTCTCTGCTTAAGGAAGCTGCGGAACAGGCCGGTGTGCCATTATCCCGGGTCAAGCATATCCTGATTACCCACCAGGATCTGGATCATATCGGCGGCCTGCCGGATCTTCTGGCAAGTCATCATCCTGATCGGACAGTATATGCACAGGAATTGGAAGTGCCTTATATCCAAGGGGAGAAAAAGTTGCTGAAGCTGAGTCCTGAAGCCGTTGAAGAAGCAGTCCGCTCTCTGCCGGAGAGCGTGCCTGACGAATGGAAAGAAGCATTTCGGAGAACGTTAAACAACCCGCCGAAGGCACCGGTTCATGTGCATCTTCGAGGCGGGGAACATTTGCCGCTCTGCAGCGGACTCATTATTATACCTACTCCAGGCCATACACCCGGTCATATCAGCATCTATCACAAGGCTACTGGCACATTGGTAGCCGGAGATGCGTTAACGGTCCACAATGGGCTGCTGCAGCTGCCTGATCAGAGGCTTTGTTCTGACCCTGCGGAAGCACTGAAATCATTGCTGAAGCTGACGCAGTTTCCGGTCAACACGATCATCTGCTATCACGGCGGCCTATGCACCAGCCAGGCGGAGAGCCAGCTCCGTGAGCTGGCTGCCAGCGTCCGCTAGCCCCGCAGCTGGTCTTCCCTGTGAGGCCTGATCACCTGCCTGCCGGCAGGCCTCAGAGCAGCCATTCACCAGATGCAACCGGCACCACTCTTCCGCCGACACGTATCGTATACAGCCCTTCCGTCTTGCCGCACTGCACGGCAAGACGTGAAGGTCTGCCCATCTCAAGGCCCTGTAGTACGGTATAGTTGATTAAGTGCGATTGTCCAAAGTATTGATGCTCTATTAAATACGCTGCAAGATTGCCGTTAGCACTGCCTGTAGCGGAGTCCTCCTGGTAGCCTGGCTCATTAATGAAGCATCTGACCCGAAGAGTGTCCGCACTGCCCTCTTCAGCCCTGGCGAATGCCACAATATTAGCCTGCGCCTGCTGCTCCAGGAACAGCCTGAACTGACTATGATCGACAAGACACCGGCTGAGCGCCTCAACGGATGCCAGCGGCAGGATAACAGAAGGTAGACCCGTTGAGACGAATTGGACCGGCAGGTCGCTGATCAGATCATCTTCCTTTAGCTGCAGCACTGACGCCGCCTGCTTCCGGCCTGGCAGGACAGTGCCCAGAAGCGGTTGATTCTGCTCCATCCACCACTGATCCCGTATCCGTTCTACCCGAATGGGTCCTACCGGCAGATGCAGGATAAGGCTCGAGCTTCCAGGCTGCAGAATGCTATCAATGATGTATGCTGTACCTAGTGTGGGGTGGCCGGCAAAAGGCAGCTCGGCAGCCGGACTGAATATTCGGACTTTATACTCGCCGCCTCCCTGCCTTCCGGGCATAATGAAGGTTGTCTCAGCGAAGTTAACCTCTCTCGCAATCTGCTGCATCAGCCTCTCCGTCAACGGCTCCTCGGGCATGAATACAGCAAGCTGATTCCCTTCATAACGACTTTCTGCGAACACATCCACAATGTAAAATTTCAAACTCTATGCCTCCAGTTACATGACCGCCAAGCCGTCCGGTTCGCTACCCCTGTTAAGCAGGCTCTTGTCAGCTGCCAGCACGCTGCGAATTTGTTTCATATGATGACGGTCATGCGCAATAAAGTCATGCAGGTACTGCTCTACCTTAAACATCTGTCTGTCCCCATCCAGATAGGTGCGGGAATAGCTTTCCTCTGACAATGATTGAATCAGATCAATAATACGCTCACGGTAGCGGATCGACTGGTCAGACAAGTGCTGGATACTGGCCGCAAGCCCGTAACGGGACGCATCTGCGTTGAAGCGGTCGTAGTCAAGATGCCTTACCGTCAGCGGCTCATCCCGGTAAATCCGCTCAATCGCCTCTTCGCAGAATGTTTTGTCCCACAGCATGATATGGCTTACGACCTCCTTAACCGACCACTTCCCAGGGCCGACAGGCCGGCTCCAAGCCTCCAGACTCAGACGTTCCAGCTCCTTCACATACTCAATCCATTCGCGGAAATCGGCCAACAACTGTCCTCTTCCTGTCATATGTGACACCACCTTATCGTATTATTGCGGCCAGGCAGCAGTCTGTTATCGAATAATACGTTTTACAGAGGCGTATGCCGCCCAGCCTATACAAGCCCCCAGTGAGTTGAGTATGACATCGTCGATGTCAAAGCTCCCTCTCCTGCTGAGCATTTGTATCAGCTCCACCAGTGTTATCCATAGAATAAAACCCGCTAAGAACCACCTGAACTTTAGCTGTCTAACAACGACAGGCAGCAAAATGCCATACGGCAGGAATACGCCAACATTACCAATCAGGTTGGTGGCCCATATTTTAACATTATATTGCTGAATATTCAGAAATTGCAGAATTGTGGAGAAGGGCGTTAAATTGTACGAGTAGCCCCTTCTAACCATTCCTTCCGAACGATCAAAGGCAAAGAACATCCAGTAGACCAGCAGACAGGTGTATATAAGCAAAAGTCCGAGGGCTGTCATACTGGTTATCCTGTACCTCCTGAACTGCTTCATTGCTTACCGCCCTTCCCAGCATTCCTTAAGCGCGAATATCCGCTGCCTCCAGGTTAGAACGTCAGGCTGTATGTATAGAACTCTTCGTCCCGCTTGTAGCCGCAGCGCTCATACACTGCCTGTGCCCGTTTGTTGTCAATGGCGGTTGACAGCTGAAGCCCCTTCGCGCCGGTAGCTGCCGCGAGCCTCCTCGACTCCTCCATAAGGAGCTGAACAGCACCTTTGCCCCGGAATTCTTCCCGTACATACAAGTCATTCAATGTCCACACCGGCTTCATGGAAACGGAGGAGAAACTCGGATACAGCTGCGTAAAGCCAGCAGCGCGCCCTGTCGCCTCATCCCAAACGATAAAGAATACCGATTCATTCCGGGATAACCGTTCCGTTAAAAAAGCCCTCGCCCCCTCCATATCCGGCTCCTGCCCGTAAAACATTCGATAGGCATTAAATAATTCGGCGGCCTGCTCAATGTCCTGTCCACCTGCCTTTCTCACTGCAAAACGATACACTGTCATTCTCCTATCACTCCTGCGCACAAGCTGAAATTATGGAAATATGTGTGCCTTTACTTATTGTTAATGTACCAGATTTCCAGGTTGTTGGATATAGGGAATCCCCGATCTTTTTCAGCATTATGTGACGCCAATCACTTCTACAACACTATATCTTGTATTACGATACGAATCACGCGACTAAATATAGTGCAAGACAATCATTTTCAGTGATCAAATACGAATTTATCCATTCCTTGGAAAGGAACCTGTCATGCTTCTCTTTTATCCGCAATTCACGCGCACCTTTCACGACCTGCCAGGGCATACCTCCCTGCTTATTCATGCCTGGAACGGATGCAACATGCGCTGTTTCGGCTGCCATAACTACGATGAGCTTATTGCCGGCAAACCTGTTAACCCCTTAACTCCGCATAATGTTGCAGAGCGCCTGAAGTCTGCAGATCAGCTGATGGATGCCGTGTTGTTCAGCGGCGGGGAGTTCCTGATCAATCCGCTTGAGGACATTGAGCAGTTTCTGCGCGCAGTCCGAGACGTATTTCGCGGAGTAATCGTCCTGCTCACGAACGGCTCCTACCCCAGGAAGCTGGAGCGGCTGCTCGCAGATGGTCTGGCCGACGGTGTGCACATTGATATGAAGCTGCCCTATCACTGCCTTGATCCGGCCGAAGACTCGGCGATCTATCAGGCCGTCATTGGGACCGTGCCCTCTGTCCGCTTCCGGGATGACATGCTTCAATCCATCGAGCTGGTCATCCGGCACAACAGTCCTTACAGCAGAATCAGAACTGTGCAGTATCCCATTCTCAGCCCGGAATTCTTCGAGCATATCCGCGAATATGTGGTCAGCCTGAATGCCCGCCACCACAGCAGCGTGCCTTACGATCTGAATCCTTATCATCAGCCGCTGCCGTGATCCTGACAGGAGAGCGGCAGCTATCACACTCTATTGGAGGTTTCCAGCATGTTTCGTCATACAACCGATATTATTAACACCTTTACATCCCAGTCTGAATCCAAGCAAGCTGATTATCTGAAGCGGGAGAACAGCAACTATGTCTATTCGCTGCCTCTGCTTCGCCATAACCTCAGCAACCATGCGGAGGAGGAATATCTTCTTGAACACATCCTGCCGTCCAAGCTCCGCGATCTGTATCATGACGGAGTTGTCTATATCCACGACAAGCAGCTCAGCCCTTACTGTCTCAGTGTTTCCTGTAAGGATATCGCCCTGCAGGGAATACCGACGCTTGCCAAGAACATGCTGATCTCCAAGCCAACGCGCCGTCTGGAAACCTTGCTTCGCCACTTCAGCAATGTTGTTGTCCTTATGTCCCAGCAGGTATCGGGCGCTGTTATGCTCTCGCAAATGACGACGGTTTCGGCTTCCTACCTCTACTACGAGGAAACACAGAATGGCCGAAGCATTGGTGAAGACGAGCTGGAGCAGATGTTCCAGAGTCTCATCTGGGAGATGAATATGCCGCTTCGCGCTGGCTCGCAATCCGCCTTTACGAATATCACGATGGAATTCGGCAAGCCGTCAGATGAGATTAAGGATGATTTCATTGTCGTAGGCGGTGAACCGCTCGATATCCGGTACAGCGATATACCGGCGGATTATTTTGACCGGATCAATCAAGCTGTTATTTCCGTTATGAAACAGGGAACAGGCAACGGCATCCCCTTCACCTTCCCGCTGCTTACCGTCCCGGTGGATGACCACTTCGATTACGGCAATAAGCTGCTGCTGGAACTGCTGGACAGTATGTACCATTGGGGCGGTGTGTACTTTGAGAATTTCCGGACCACTCCTTTTCAGAATGAGCATTACAGAAGCCTCAATCCATACATAAAACCGAGAGATCCTGAAGTAAGCCGCAGTCTCTGCTGCCGCCTGCAAATTGATCTGTCAGTCCTGTCGCGTGTGGGCAGCGGAATATTCGGCAGCTCGACCGGCTCGACAGGCGCGGTACAGGTATTAAATCTGAATATGAACCGTGTGCTGATGGAGTACGGGCAGGACGAAAACCAGCTTTACCCGGCAATTACCGAACTCTTGAACATTATGCAGGAGGGCCATATGGCCAAGCGCAGATGGATCGAATGCAACAAGGAGCTGTTCCCGACCTTCTTCGCCCTTAACCGGGATCTTGCCAACTATTTCAACGTGTTTGCGGTAACCGGCATGCATGAAGGCCTTGTTAACATAGGCTATGCCGGGGGCATGGACAATCCGGAGGGCAAGCAGCTCGCTCACCGCCTGATGCAGTTTATGACCGAGACGATTAACGGTTTTATTGCACGGGATAAGGTAGCTTGCGGCATTGAATACGCCCCGGGGGAAAATGCCGCCATCAAGCTGGCCCGCCACGACGTCAAATGGGCCAAGTCCCGCGGAAGGAAGATTTATGTCCAGGGTACCGGCGATGACGTGTTCCTGACCTCCGGCTGTATGCTGCCTTTCAGTGAGGATGACTTCCTGCGGCAGGCGGAGAACAGCGCCGAGTTCCAGGCGTATGCGACATCAGGAAGCATCCTTCACCATTTTGTTGAGAGCAAGGTGCCGCCTGTTCAGCTCGCTGCCTACCTGCGCAAGCTGTTCGATAAGCCAATCCAGTACATAACGCTGACTCCCACCTTAACCAGCTGCTTGTCCTGCGGCCAGCCGATCATTGCTGAAGACGGCAAACATATAGACGCCTGCCCGGTATGCGGCAGTGATGACATCGCTACCTTCAGCCGGGTAATCGGCTATGTCAAGATGATTGCGCGCAAGCGGCTTAAGGTTGATCAGGAAGGCTACTATACGGGAGATTATAACTTCTGGAGCAATGCCCGTCGGTTTGACTGGAATTCGCGCAAGCGCCTGAAGGCCGAAGAGCTTTAAGAGCAAGCGGTAAATGAAGAGTCGGTGCATGGGTTACTGTAACAACGAATAAATAAACAGGGGACTGGCTAAGGAACATCAAATTCCTGGCAAGTCCCCTATTTTATCGACAGCTCAGATTCTGCGCTCACAAGCCGCTGAACAATGCTGTAGCCGAAACCGAACAGAATTCCTGAACTACCGAACAGTATATAGAACATCAGCGCTGCCCGCGAAACAAGCAGCTCTGGAACCGGGATAAGCAGCATGATATAGACTAGCGCAGCCGGCACTACAAAATACAATCCGCAGACCAGGATGCTCATCAGCATAGCCTTTTTATTGCGTCCAAGCCGTCTGGTGATCACCGAGCAGAGCATCCAGTAGAACGGAGCTCCCATTGTTGCATAAGGCATGAAAGTCCAAAATAGAAAGGACAGCGTGACCTGAGGTGCTTCTACAAGCCACATGCCGCTTACCAGGACTAATAACGCGCACCCGCCAATGTAAGAAAGCAGAGCGACCATCACGGTCAATAAGCGCCTCAGCGCAGCCAGCCTCCGGGGAGTATCGCTTATTGAACGTTCTGCCAACACAAATCCCCCTATCACATGTAAATAACAGGCTATACAAGCGGTCCAATGATAAGAGATGGACATCGCTTGATTAATTCCTCCAGGAAACGCTGCTTATCACGGGGAGACAGCTTTACACTAGAGAACACCCCTGAGCAGTAATGGATTTCCAGCGCATCAGAGGCCAGGAGCGGCCGGTAACCGGCTTGTATCTCCTTCGCTTTCGAAATCTTAGTTATATTTTCGTATGGTATACGGCTGCGAAATGGACCTGCCGAAATAACCAGCGCATCATCTTCCATTTTATAGGAAATATCGAAAAATAACCACATAACAAGCCAGCTGATTGCAAAAGCCAGCAGTAAAAACCACAGGTTCTCGGTTAGCGATGAGCCCTTGTTCATCCAATGCGGCAGCACCAATACGAGATCAATAACAGCCACGCATAACAATCCGCCGACAATATAGCGGATATCACGTTTCACCTGAAAACGCATTCTTAGCACTCTCCTTCCCTGTTAGCCTTGATCGATACTGCGTGAGCAGAAGGCTCTTGCCCTACTAGGGAGAGGGTTAACGGGGCGACTTATTGCTCCAGCTCCATACGCAAAAGCCGGTCATCCTCTGAACCAGGGTTTCCCCGTCCATCCGTATTGTTCGTTATCACATACAGCTGTCCGTTATGGAACCTTACATCCCGGATTCTTCCCACCTCATCCAGCACAATCTCTTCAAGCACACCATCAGGCGAGAAACGGACCAGCTGCTCGCTCATCAGACCAGCTGCCAGAATATCGCCATTATTGCTGACCTCCATGCCCGAAGGGGCAAGCGTATCGTTGCCGGAATGATACAGCGGCTGCTCCATACCCTCACTCGTTTCATCGCCGATGATCGCCGGCCAGCCGTAATTCAAGCCAGGCTGTATGATATTGAGCTCATCATGCCCGCCAGGGCTACCGGAAGGTCCATGCTCCATGCTGTACATGTTCCCGTCATTTGACCAGGCGATGCCCTGCGGATTACGATGGCCGTAGGAATAAACAAGGGAGCCAGCAAACGGATTATCCTCCGGAACACTCCCATCCCTGTTCATACGCAAGATTTTTCCTGCCAGACTTTCCAGCTGCTGAGCCAGCTCTTCCTGCTGTGCATCGCCGGTAGTTGCATAGAGATAGCCATCGGGGCCAAGCTTCAGTCTGCCGCCATCATGGAACATAGCCCCCGGTATACCTTCCAGTATCACGTCCACTTCGTTCCATTGGCCCTCCGTCCGCTCCAGTACAACGATCCGGTTCATCAATTCCCCTTCCGTTTCGTAGGTATGGTAAGCGTAGGCTCTAGCCGTTTCCCCAAAATCCGGAAACAGCTCAAGACCAAGAAGCCCGCCTTCGCCGCGTTGGACGACAGGCTGCTTCACGTTAACGGCTTCCCTTGTCAGCTCCTGTCCTTCTACTCTGGCGATAGTGCCCTCTCTTTCACTGATGTAAATCACATTCTCATGCGGCGCAATGGACCAAGGGCTCTCCAGATCAGTTGCAATAACTTCATACCCCCCAGACTCTTCCGCTGAGTCGTTGTTTACTGCCTGCTGCTCCGTTATTGTGTCCGCAGCTTCTCTGCTGTCCTGCTGCCCGGCAGGGGCTGGCTTACTCTCATTGCTGCAGCCAATTATTGTCAGGACGGCTGCCACCATAACAGCAGCTGTCCGAATATGCATGGTCACACCGATCACCCTTCCCACTCCCTTTCTTCTTGCAGCCCAACATCTAGACTTATTCACTATTAAACGACTTTAAGCATGATCACACATGAATTCCTAAGGCTTGCCCGATATGCATAACAATTCATTAACAATTGAATATTTGCTGAACAATTCGCAGATTTTCTCACGGCTGGAGCTGTGTCGGTTATAATGAATATCATTGCAGTGATAAATATCACACCCCTAACTAATGGAGGTTAAATCTATGCTCGGTAATGTAATCAGCCGCGTCCGCTACATTGGCATCGCAGAAGGCATTTCATTCATCCTGCTGCTCTTCATTGCTATGCCGCTTAAATACTGGGCGGACATGCCCCAAGCGGTAGCCGTAGTAGGCGGACTGCATGGTCTGCTGTTCGTCTTGTATCTTCTGGCAATCGCTCATGTCACGTTCGTGAAGAGATGGAAAATTACGCGGGTTGCCGCTGCCGTTGCTTCCGCATTCGTTCCATTCGGGCCATTCCTGCTTGACCGCAAGCTGAAGCTTGAGGCGTAACGACTAAGCAGAAAAAGGCAGTTCAAATCATCCTGGATGACTTGAACTGCCTTTTTCTATATTCCCCAGCGTGAAGCCCTCTTCACCGAGCTACCGCATTACAGGCCGCAAACATCGATCGACATCATAAACAGGAACAACAGGCCCGCTGCAGTAGCAGCAGCCTTCCACAGCTTCAACAGGGGAACGTCCAGCTTACGTCCTGGCTCAAGCAGCTGCAGAATCCGATAGTTCATCGCCGTCGGTGCAAAATGGGCTGCTGCTGCCGCTCCAATAACCGGCTGTTCTGACCTGCCAGAAGCTGACCACTTCAGCAGCACGCCTGCCAAGCCTTCCGGGCTAAGCATATGACGCAGGACATATCTGTCCGCGCAGAGCTCATCCCAGATGATGTAGTAATCGACAAGGCCCTGCAGCATAGGCACACACCGCAGACTTCTTCCCAATACCTTCACCATATAGAGGCGCAGAGGATCGCGGTGTCGGCAGTGATATTGTTCATGAAGCATAACCGCCTTCAGTTCTTCAGGCTCAAATGTGGATAGCAGGCCTGTTGAGACCACAATCCGGGGACGAAACCAGCCCTCGGCGAACGCGGACAGATTCTCGGAATGAATAATCGTCACCGGATAGCTGAGCACCTTTTTCACCGAAGGCGGAATATTATACTGGGTTAAATCAGGAGTGCCGGCAAGCAGCCTGTTCATGCTTCTCCGGTGTGACAGCAATAGGTGGAGGGCGAACCACACCGTCCGGGCCACAATAACAAGCACCATGAACTGTAGCAGCAATACCGTTCCCTTATATGCAAGACTTCTTGCCTGAACCGCCTCATGAAACCAGTTCAGCCACCCCCATTCCGGACGGATCGTAATCCAATCCTTCAGCAGAATGAATCCCATCAGGCTGTATACGGCCACTCCAATTAAGATTATGCATGCGAAGGAACCATGCCGTCTTATAAGCATCCGGTCCGCCGCTCTTTCATTTCGTTCAGCTTGTATTCCAGTCTCTCCAGAAGAGCCGGATCCGCATCCTCCATTGCCTCTACCATATGATTGACAACAAGGTCGCCAAACTCATTGATAAGGCCTGCGGCAACACGCTTCGTCTGTGCATGGAGAAATTGGTCCCTGGTCTGGACCGGCATGAACAGGGTTGTCTTGCCGCGCCCGCGTCCTTCGGACACCTTGCTGAGATGGCCTTTCTCTATGAGACGGTTCATAACCGTCATAACCGAATTGAAGGATAGAGGATGCTGTTCTCCAAGGGCTTCCTGCACCTCCCGGATTGTCACTTTGGACTGGCTCCATATAATGCTCATGATCTTCGCTTCCAATGGTCCAAAGAAACGGTTCAAGCCTTCTTCATTCATTCGCAGATGTTGAATATTCAAGTGGTTACCCCCCCATATACTGAAGCGGCTGTCTCATCCTGCTGCCAGCTGCCGTTTCATGCTACAATATGTATCAATATGAATATAATGTAGCACAGGAGCTGTTTATTTGCCAAGCCATTAATTTACATCCTGCCGCGTACAAGACAAACAAAATAAGCGGTAACGCCGGACTAGATCCGTAACCAACCGAATCCATCCTTAACGTCCCGCCTCATCCTGCTCTGCCGGTTTACGGCCTACATTCCAACTTCTACAGATGCAATGACCACATAAATCAGGTCGTTAACATCATCCTTGTCCGGCAGCACCACGCCACTGGTTGTCAGCATGCCGCCGTCCGTAACTTCAACCGTAACCTGTCCATACGGGAGCACGGCCTTGACCTTCTCCACATCAAGCTTATCTTGATCGCAGGGCACAGCCAGCTTAACGTTAACCTTCATCTCCTGCAGGGAACCGCCCGGCAGTACAGAGCGGAGACCCGGCATGGAATTGGTATGAATGGCATTCTGAACTGCCCGTACCGAAGCCTTGGTAATGTTCTGTCCGTGCAAATCGGTACCCATACCGAGCTGAATGAAGAACAGCTTGTCCATCTTGTTCACTTCCTCTCTGCGAAAAATTTCTCTTCATTTGAAAGCGATAAGCACTATCGTATTCCAAAACGCTTAAGCTGATCTGCCAGTCCTTCTCGCAGCAAAATTTCGGTTTGTTTGTGGCCAATAAGGTCAAAATGCGGATACCGTTCCCGGTAGTGTATATATGCGGGATTCAGCCCGTTATCATGACACCAGCGCTTGAGCTTGTCCACATCGGCACATCCAACCTTCGTTACCGTGCGGATTCCCGGAAACCTCGGCTCCAGCCAATAATGGGTTATAAAGGCAATCTCGCCTGCCGATACCTTCGCCTTCCACTCCCTCAATTCCTGCCGCTTCAACCCGAATGCCATACACCAATCTCCCTTATTGTCTATCGAAACGTCATCCGCCTTTACCGCTTTCCGCGATTGAGCCACCTCAGAATACGGTCCTTTAACAAGCTTTTCCCGGCCTTCCCGGTACCGGGTTCTACCCCTGTACCGCCGCAGCGCGTACACGGCACCACCATAACGGTCGGGATGACAGTGCGAATCGTGCCTTTGCCTTTACACCTGATGCATACCATATTCTGTACCCGACCTCCTCTGAATTATAGCCCCCCTAGGGGTCTTGATGGAAGGGACATCGCTGGTAGTGATAGTTGGGGCTAGTAAACTTGTTCTCGTAATGTCTGTGGAAAATTGGCGTAGCCGCTGGCGACATTGGCGGGATGAGCCAGTTCCAATTCCCTGACACTTCCCTTCCCTGTGCCGCCTCCTGTTCCTCAAATCTGACAAATTGATCTGCAGCGGTATGATGATCCACAATGCTCACACCCGCCGATTTGAAGGAGTAGAGGACAGCTGCATTTAGTTCAATAAGCGCCCTGTCCTTCCACAAATTCACGTTGCTGTCCGTACTGAGGCCCATCATCTTGGCGATTTCAGGCAGCTTGTTATAGCGGAATGGATCAGCCAGATTGCGGGCGCCAATTTCCGTTCCCATATACCATCCATTGAACGGGGCAGCTGTATATCGGATACCACCGATCTCAAGAGCCATGTCCGATATGAAGGGGACGCCGTACCAGCGCAGACCCAGGGAGTGGAATTGTTTCATTTGCGGATGCCGGATCGGAACTTCCATGACAAGGTGCTCGGGTATGGGATAGAGACGGGGTTCCCGTGTGCCCGCCTGAATGACAAGCGGGAGGATATCAAAGTCTGTCCCCTTGCCTCTCCATCCGAGCTCTGTACAAACGCGTGTCAATGGTATGGATGCCGGGTCGCCAATAACTCCATGGTCCGTTTCATAACCGGCATAACGAATCAGCTGGTGATTCCAGACACGCACCTCCGGCTGGCCTTCAGGTGAAGCCTGCCGAAAGACAGAGATCGCGGGTCTGATCCGGCCCCTGTTGGTCGCATAGGCGATATGTCTCTGTAGTGCCGCGAAAATATCGTCCTCTTTAGAGACGTCCCGGCAATCGAATACTTCAAGCGTCTGCCAGAACAACCGGCCGATGCAGCGTCCGCTGTTGCGCCAGGCCATCCGGGCACCGTGGGCCAGTTCTTCGCCTGTATGCCTGTAAGTTCCCGTGTCTGCTATATCCCGGCGGACCTCCAAGACCCGGCTGTTAATCTCCTCTTCTGTTTTGCCGAGCTCGCGCAGACAGGAAACGATGTATGATTCTGCTTCATCGCAATTAACCGTCCCTTCTTTCATTTGCCGCCCGAACCTCCATTTTTACCGGCTTGCATGGCTGCCAGCTTGCTCCGGTGCCTTAGACCATGCAGGACCGTTATTGTGTGATAGTGTGATACTTTCTATTGTATGGGAAACGTGGCAAAAGAGGAAATCAGCGAATTTTTGAACGTCTCGCCCGCAGGACTTGAATACCTGTCCTTCCGTTCAATGAGCCCGTAGGCAAGCTTCACAGGACAATCCAAGGGTATGCTGGCAAGCCTGCCTGTAAGAAGCTCCTTCTTCACCGTGACAGCAGGCAGGAATGCGATTCCGAGACCCGCGGCTGTCGTCTGCCGGATCAGATCCAGGCTGGCAAACTCTGTATACCGGATGTGGTCTGCCCCCGCCGCTGACAGCACCTGGCCGGCTGCTGTCTGATACATACAGCGGCTACCGAAGGAAAGCACCGGCTCTTCCCCCGCCGACTTCCAGCCGAAACGCTCAATACGTGCAGCCAGTTCAGGCGAAGCGACACAGAGAAGCTCATCCTCCATTAACCTTGTAAAATGCAGATCATCGCTCTCCGGGTCCCTAGGCACGATTCCGTAGTCAGCCTGCCTGGATCTGACCGCTTCCGCGATATCCTGCATAAAGCCGGTCTCAAGACGGAGCTTGATGCGCGGATAGCCCTTCAGAAACTGCTGCAGAAATTCCGGAAGCACCGAAACGCAGAGCGACTCGAGCAGCCTGACTCGAACAATACCCGCCGGCTCCCCATCGCTTGACAGCTCCGCTTCAAGCGCGCGTCCCAGCTGCTCCCACTGATAAACATATGCGGCCGCCTTGATTCCCGCCTCCGTTGGCTCTACCCCTCGCGAGAGACGGGTGAACAGCTTCACCCCGAGGGCTTCCTCCATCAGGCTGATATGCACCGTTACAGTTGACTGCACATAACCGAGCTGCTCCGCCGCTTTGCTGAAGCTGCGCTGCTCCCACACCGCCAGGAATGTTTTGAGATACCGGCCTTCCATCTTCTCAAGCATACCGTTCTAACGCCTCCTGTTCTCCGGCACAATCCTGTCATTTGATTTATCAATATCTTATATGTTAAGCATTCATAAGTAAAATACAAGGAGCTGTGTTATCGTTTATTTACCGACCGCGGAACGGAATAATGAACATAACGGAGAGTGATTGCTGTGGCTAACAAAGGATTTCGGTTGGGAATTTATGTATTTAAGGATGCGGAAATTATCGACTACGCGGCACCTTTTGGCGTGTTTTCGGTAGCCCGCCGCTTCGAGCCCGGTCTGGATGCTTTCCTTATAGCAGACAGCATGCGGCCAGTCCAGACACAGGCCGGCATGACCGTGTGGCCTGCGTACAGCTTTGCGGACCAGCCGGACTTCGACGCTTTCCTAATCCCGGGCGGCTTCGGTACACGTCAGGAGCTGTATAACGGCAGGCTCCATACTTATATCAACAATCTTCCTCAGGAGGTGCTGCTGACGAGTGTCTGTACCGGTTCATGGATCTACGGTGCCATGGGACTGCTGGACGGCCTGGCTGCAACCAACCGCAAGGAGCCCGACCGGCTGGAAGCATCCATTATGGGCCAGGTGCCAATTGACCGCCTTGCTGACATTGCACCGGCCTGCCGAATCAGCCGCGCACGCGTGGTGGACAGCGGACGCCTCGTTACCGCAGGCGGAATTGCCTCTGGAATGGAACTTGGCTTTCACCTGCTGCGGCGCGCCGGTTTGGGGGAAGACTTCATTAATGAGGTGGCAAGAACGATGGAATATTCGGCCGCTTATGAGACTTACCGCAATGATATAGAATACTTCGGCCAATAAACCGCTGGCGGCTGCCCAATAGCGAACAATACGAATAAAATCAAATTGACGCGAATTCTGTTTTTTCCTGCGCAAACTGGTATACTAGGGGAATCATGCTAATTTACAAAACCGAAAAGAGGAATTAAACCCATGACCACTCCTTTTGACCGGCTGGGCGTCAGGAAAGAACTGACTGATGAGCTGCGCCAGCACGGACTTGTGCAGGCGACCCCGGTTCAGACAAGTGCCATACCGGTACTGCTGTCCGGTGCAGATGCCATCGTACAGGCTCAGACAGGCACCGGCAAGACACTTGCATTTGCCCTGCCGATCCTGGAGAAGATTCGTCCTGACAACAGTCATGTGCAGGCGCTTATTCTGACTCCAACACGCGAGCTCGCCCTGCAGATCACGCAGGAATTTAATAAATTGGCATCCATCATGTCCGCTAATGTCCTGGCCGCTTATGGAGGGCAAGATGTGGAGGCACAAATCCGCAAGCTGGAAGGCCGCCCCCATATCGTTGTCGGCACTCCCGGCAGACTGCTCGATCACCTGCGCCGCCGCACGATCCGGCTGTCGGACGTATCAATGCTCGTACTCGATGAAGCGGACCAGATGCTTCATATGGGCTTCTTAACTGAGGTGGAGGAGCTAATTATGCAGACGCCCGAGCGCAGGCAGACCATGCTCTTCTCCGCCACGATGCCTGATGCTGTCCGGAGACTTGCCCAGCGTTATATGAAGAATCCGGAGGATATCCGCATCCGCACGCAGCAGGTTACGCTGACAAGCATCAAGCAGCTGGCAGTCGAAACAACCGACAGAGCCAAGCAGGATACTCTGCTCGCTATGATCGAGCAGCAGCGTCCATATCTGGCCGTAGTCTTCTGCCGGACGAAGGTTCGTGCCAAGAAGCTGAACGAAGCACTTCAGGAGCACGGGCTGCTCTCAGATGAGCTTCATGGCGATTTGACCCAAGCTAAGCGGGAGCAGGTCATGCGCCGCTTCCGCAGTGCCAAGCTGCAGCTGCTCGTCGCTACCGATGTTGCAGCCCGCGGGATTGATGTGGAAGGGGTCACCCACGTCTACAATTATGATATTCCACTAGACGGGGAAAGCTATATTCACCGGATCGGCAGAACAGGCCGCGCCGGGCAAAAGGGGATGGCGATCACGCTCTTCTCGCCCCGCGACCGGCAGAAGCTGGCTTCCATCGAAAGGACCGTTGACGAAAAGCTGGAACGCCGGTCCAGTTCAGATTTCGGCGTTGGTCCTGCTTCCCCGGATGAAGACTACAGCATGGATACAGAGCGCGCACCTCGTGCCAGCCGCGGCAAGCAGACAGCCCGCAGCAGCAGAGAGACTGCTGGGCGCTCTGGCGGTCGCAGCGGCGAAGCACGCCGGGGAGCTGGCAGAACGGCTGGACGGCGGGAAGAATCCAACCGCGGCGGCAGACCTGCCGGGCGCGGGCGCGATGATGCCCGCGGCGCTGGCGGCTTCGCTGAACGCGGCGGCGAGTCCTCTCGCGGCGGCGGCAGACCTGCCGGGCGCGGGCGCGATGATGCCCGCGGCGCTGGCGGCTTCGCTGAGCGCGGCGGCGAGTCCTCTCGCGGCGGCGGCAGACCTGCCGGACGCGGGCGCGATGACGCGCGCGGCGCTGGCGGCTTCGCTGAACGCGGCGGCGAGTCCTCTCGCGGCGGCGGCAGACCTGCCGGACGCGGGCGCGATGACGCGCGCGGCGCTGGCAGGCCTGCTGGCCGGGGCAGTGATTCTCCTCGGGGAGGCGGCAAAACCTCCTCGGGACGCGGCGGCACTTCAGCCCGCAGTGGCGGCGGACGACCGTCAGGCAAGCCTTCGGGCAGAGGCCGCAGCCGTTAAGCAACGTAAGTAAGTCCCCTTAGCCGGCGGGAGATTGCCACCACTGAGGGAATTATGTGAAGATGCGTCGACACTGCACTTCTAAGGAAACTCACAGGCGTTAAACCTGCATATTCGAAGCTTGTTCAAATGTAACGAACCTGAGCCGCCTTAACTGGTGATATTCGTCAAAACCCCTGCTTATAAGCGGCATTAACGACGCTCAGGTTCATTACAGAATAGAATTGGCCTTGCCGAGGCTAATAGTGATGATGAGTTTCGTCCCTCGTATTTAAGGAGTTTTCTCACGAATGCTCACTCATTCGCAGGATTTCACGTTTTGGAGTGGTTAGATGGTTGGACGTGAGGGGGGCAATTGACCCATGGATCGGTTTGCGGACATGCAGGAACAGAGGCAGCGATTTACGTGCCCTTTGAAAACGCTATCCTGCACAACCCCACATGGCCCATGGAGGTTCACCCTCCCATATCTCGACGGGTCTATGCCCTCACATTCCTTCGTTATACCTGTCCATGGCGTGGAGACCGATCTCGTTTAGATAACGGGTCTATGCCCTTCCGAAACTCATACTCGGTTCTCTTGTGCGTGTTATGCCGAAAATCCCGCGAATGAGTCAATCCTCGTAAGCGAAACTTGGAGGTTAGTAGTGGGTTGCGGTCTTTAAGCGGCTACAAGGTCTGCGCATTCACGGTAGGACTCCCCCCGTTGCGCCATACCAACGAGAATGCGTGCCAGTTTGCCGATTAGTTTGAAAAGTGAGGCTTGCTTCTTCATTCCCCTTGCCCGGTTATTCGCATGCCACTGCTTGAAGTCAGGATGCCGCTGAACCAAACTCAACATGCCCCAGTATAGATGTTTACGCAAAGTGCTGTCTCCGCGTTTGGAGACCTTGACCTGCCCCTTGAACTTGCCAGATGTTCGCTCAGCCAGATTGAGACCGGCGCGTCGCAGTATTTGCTGACCGTGAGCGTAATGACGCAAATCGCCCGTACCACTCAAAATGGCGGCCAAGGCAATGGTGCCAAGCCCTTGGATGCTCCGCAGTTGCTCTATTAAGGGGATGTCTGCCAGTAATAACTCAAGTGCCTGTTCTATGTCATCGAGCATGGCAGCCGTATGCTCATAGGCAGCAAGCAGACGGTCAATGTCATCTCTGGCTTCCTGCAGGGCTTGTCTATCTCCAATGCTGCGCGTTGCAGCCGCCAGAAGCTCTGCTGCCTTGGCTCTACCGCTGACACCGGAGGCACGCTTCATGCCTTGATCTCGCCACTGGGCGATGACAGCATCGACATCCAGCCCTTCAAGGTCGCTCGGCAAAGGGAAAGCCTTAAGTGATGCCAGTGAACGGAGAGTCGCCCAATTCGGGAAAACCTGACGGAATTCCGGAAAGTAAAGGTCAATCCA
The DNA here is from genome assembly GCF_003233845.1 of Paenibacillus sambharensis. Taxonomy (GTDB): domain Bacteria; phylum Bacillota; class Bacilli; order Paenibacillales; family Paenibacillaceae; genus Paenibacillus_I; species Paenibacillus_I sambharensis. The sequence goes on along the minus strand of NZ_QKRB01000042.1, from coordinate 640 downwards.
GCGAATGATGCGATTGGCAAAACAGGCAGACTGCTTTACCCAAAATTCTCTGTCACTCATAAGTGTCTTTAACCGCCTGAACACAGCTGCATGGGGTGAATATTCGGTGTAATAGCCTCTGCTGACTACATCCGCGATGACTAGGGCGTCCTTAGGGTCATTCTTGGACGGACTATTGTCCCGATTTTCCTTATTGCGATGCGTCGTGACCGGGTTAACCAGCACGACCTCAATCCCTTGCTGAAGAAGCCAGTTTGCAAGATTGAACCAGTAATGTCCTGTTGGCTCCAGTCCTACAAGCAAAGAGGTGAGACTGTGCTTCGCTTGCGCTTTCTTGATCCAATCGAGGAGCCTCTCAAAGCCTTCTAGTGAATTGGTGAAAGACAGGTGTTTCGAAGTGAGCGAACGTCCACGGAAATCCGTGATCTGCGCGGCGTGCGCATCCTTGGCGATGTCGATTCCCACAACAACATGCTGCATGGTAATTCGTTCAATACGTTGATTTGTTGCGTTTCTTACAGTAGACTTCATAGTAAGCGCCTCCTGATGGGTTATTAGGGCTTCCGATTTCCCCTACCCCCATCATACGAGGCGCCCCTTTTTTTGTCTAAGACGGAATCTTAGCGCAGACAGGAATGTT
>NZ_QKRB01000041.1 GCF_003233845.1 Paenibacillus sambharensis | reverse complement strand
CGGGGTGGAAGCGCAGCAATGCGTGCAGCTGACGAATACTAATCGGTCGAGGGCTTATCCTATTAAGAACAAACAAACCAGCTAAGTTCTACAACTTCATTCGCATCCGGTTTTCAGGGTGTAACCCATACACGAAGAGCGTCTATCCGTACTAACGGACAGACGCTTTTTTTATTTTTTCATATCGGAAATCACTCGAAGAGCTTCGTCAATCTCTTCATTAGTGTTGTAAATTCCAGGAGTAAATCGCGCATAGCTAATGTAATACGGAGCAGCAGTACATACGATATGGTGGCTTAACAGGTGAGCCACAGTTTGTTTGGTGGAATAGCCGTCAACCTCGAATGCGATTATTCCGGCGGACAAGCGCTCACTTACAGGGGTGTGAAGGGTAACATGATCCATACGCTGCAGCCGCTCCTTGCAATAACGGTTAAGTGCGTGGACTCGTTCTTTGATCTGTTCCTTGCCAATTGAATTCACGAATTTGAAGGCATCAGTCAATGCCCATCTGTGCTCCAGAGAATGAAACCCTCCTGGGGTCATCTGTTTGCCAGTCATCCGTTCCGGACGCTGCTTATGCTGGATGACATCACCCATCACTTCTGTAAAGGTAGGGATAACGGGATCAATGAGCTGCCAGGCCTGATCGCGTCCAGCAATAATTCCTGTTCCCCGCGGTCCGTATAACCACTTATGAGTACCGGCTACGAGGAAATCGCATTTCAATTCAGCGAAGGTTTCAGTCTCAATACCAAATCCGTGGACACCGTCGACAATAAAAATTACCTTTGCCTGTTCATCTCGGCTTTGATTTAGCTTCTCAATTTCCTCTCCTATATGCCGGATGGGAAGCTTTAAACCAGTATTGGAATGGACCCAACTTAAGCCAACAACTCGTGTTTTGTCAGTAATAGCCCCCATTACTGCGCTTATTATATTATCGACAGTCACCGTATTGAGGTCATCGTACAGCTTGAAATGACGATAGCTGGCACCTGTTCGCCGTGCACACATACGGATTGCTTCCAAATGGGAGTAGTAGTCATCCTCTGGTGCGACAATTTCCTGATCCTTCGTTAAGGTAAGTCCCATATATAACAGGCCAAGGCCCATTGTTGTGCTATCTGTTAATGCGATTTGATTGGGATCTTGCATGCCGAGATAACCTGCCGCCGCTTCTCTGACACGCTGGGCTTGTTTATTCTCATTAGCTAACGTGCACTGAACCGGGTTCAGGTCAATCTCGTCGCGGTATGCTTCGATAGCAAGCCGTACGGGCTCCGGATGTGAAGCGATAAATTGTGAAGAAGCCAGATGGATATAATCCGTTGATAAACGAAACTGCCTTCGTACAGCCTCCCAATTGGTCTGCTGCATCGCTGCCGATTCTACAGGTGACGGTGAGATTGTCGGTGTTCCCATGAACATGCACATCCTTTCTAATTCTTCAACCGCCATCAAGCTGAAAAATTCGATATTATGTACTATTCCCTGGTTTTCATTGTCCTCATTCGCGATAGCGGACTGTCCCTTTTTCCAACATCTTCATGCTTTATCTTCCGCTGAATTAGGAATAGTAAGGCGGAGTAAAGGTACATCTTACGGTATATCTGTATAAGGGAGGCCATAAATCATGAAGAAAACAGCAGTGTCACTGGCTGTCGCAGCAGGGTTGTCTGGTGTATTGCTCACGGGATGCGGTACAGACGGGAACAATCAAAACAATGGAATGACGACACAGGGAACCAATCGCATGCAGCAGCAGGGAGCAAACCGGATGCAGGGTGGTAACGGATACACCCGGACTAGAGATTCCCTACAAGCTAACCGAGCAGGAAATCAGACGAATGCCCAGCAAGGGCAGACACGTTCTGGCATTAACAGTGACCAGGTTAACCGTGACGTAAATGGTACTGGTCTGGGCGCTGGCGGATTTGGTACGATGGGCATGAACGAGCGCGGCGGCCGCATTACCAACCCGGGGGCTAACAACAATGGATCAGCTGGCTATGGTGTCCAGGCTCAGCATGCGGGACATGCGGCCGGAAATCAGGGAACGATGCAGCATGATATGACCCATGTGGACCGGAACCGGTCCGGTATCTATGGTTACGGCGTTAACGGTACAACCGATCTCTATCAGACAGCGAATACAATGCGGTCCGACAAAACAAAGCAAGGCGGCCATTCTTGAGCTATGGGCAAACAACCAGGCGAGCTGCTAAAGACGGTTTCCAGATGGTTTGAGGAGCACACGCACCAGCCAATCAGGATTGTGAAACGTGAGCAGGGAGACGTTGATCAAATCAGGATGAATATCGAGCATATTGGGTACAGAGACTCCCATACAGTAGATGATTATACGGATGGCTTGGCTTTGATGCTCTACGGTCAAGGAGAGATAATCAATAATCGCCAGCCAACCGAGCTGCCTCAGCCCATTTTTGAAATTCCTGTGGAAGGTTTATCTGCAGCAGAAGTAAATGACCATCAAATGGTCCTTATTACGGAGCGTGCCGCCTATTCCATTGATTCAATAGAGAGCTCCCATTAATTACAGATCGACCTTAATCCTATGGGATAAGGTCGTTTTTTTTTTTGCTTATTTGTATAAATTATCACCCATAGCTTCTTTGTTTATGTTTATAATGAAGATATTCAAAAACAAACAAATAAAAACTAGGAGGAACCAACATGCAATTCGGACTTCTTCATCCTGCTGATCAGATCCTGCTTATCATGGAGCGCATTTACCGGTATGGCATGACCACAACATCGGGCGGAAATCTATCCATTATGGATGATAACGGTGATATTTGGATCACACCAGCCGGCGTCGATAAAGGAGCGCTTACCAGAAGTGATATTGTCTGTGTTAAACCGGATGGGGAGATTGTCGGCAATCATAAGCCGTCGAGCGAGTTTCCCTTTCACCAGCTTGTCTACCGCACCAGACCTGATCTGAAGGCCGTTGTTCATGCGCATCCGCCCGCCCTCGTCGCATTCAGTATTGTGAGGCGGATACCGGATACCAGGCTGCTGCCCAATGAAGGCCAGCTATGCGGCGAAATCGGTATGGCGCCTTATGCTCTGCCGGGAAGCGTACAGCTCGGGGAAAATATCGCCGCTGTTTTTGCTGAGGGCAAGCACACGGTCATGCTGGAAAACCACGGGGTGGTCGTCGGAGGACATACGTTGTTTGACGCCTTTAAAATATTCGAAACGCTGGACTTCTGCGCCCGTCTGGAAATCAATGCAGAGCGAATTGGCAAGCCGATTCTGCTGTCCTCCCGTGAGTTCGAGCTTGTGAGAGCGAATCAGGATATACCACTGGCTAGCTTCGTGCCGCAAGGACATCCGACAGCCGAGCGTGAAGCACGCAGTGAAATGTGCAAGCTGATCCGCCGCTCGTATGATCAGCGTTTATTTACAAGCACGCAGGGAACGTTCTCGCAGCGGCTGGAAGGAAACAGCTTCCTGATTACCCCTTATGGTCTTGACCGTAATTATCTGGATGAGGGGGATCTGGTGAGGATCGAGAATGGGCAGGCAGAGGAAGGCAAGAGGCCTAGCCGTTCCGTTCACCTTCATCAGGCCATCTATGATCGGCACCCGCATATCAACTCGGTTCTGATCGCGCATCCGCCTAATATTATGGCTTTTGCTGTGACGGAAACCGTATTTGATTCCCGGACAATTCCGGAGAGTTATATTTTGCTGAGACGTACACCGAAGCTCCCTTTCTCTGCTGTTTACAGTGAACCTGCCCAAACGGCTGAGCTGTTTACGAAGGATAACCCGATCGCATTTGTATCTAACAACTGTGTCATTGTAACCGGCAGCAGTCTGCTGATGGCATTTGACAGATTGGAAGTGGCAGAATACAGCGCAAAATCAATCATTGATGCTTCATCTATCGGAAGGATTGTTCATATCGATGATGAGAAAATCCATGATATAGATATAGCCTTTAAGCTTTAGTCACATCATTGACCTTTGTTTACATCCGTTTTATTTTTGATATATGTATATTCAAAGATAAACAAAGATGTTATAATAGTCACAGCAAACAGAAATCAAAACTATTATATCGTCCGGAGGTACAAACAATGGTTCAAAGCTTATGGGATTCTTCGAAAGCGTCATCATTGCAAGGCGGCTTGGATGAGCTGGTCTACCGTTCCAATCTGATTGGTACAGACCGGAGGGTCTGCAACTGGGGTGGCGGGAATACGTCCAGCAAGACGGTTGTGAAGGATTTTCGCGGCCGGGATGTAGAAGTGATGTTCGTGAAAGGCAGCGGTTCCGATCTGGCAACGATGAAGGCCGGTAACTTCACAGGACTGCGCATGGAGGATATCCGTCCTTTGTTCGAGCGTGATGAGATGTCGGATGAAGATATGGTTGCGTATCTGGCAAACTGTATGATTGATGCGAAGCACCCGCGCGCTTCAATTGAGACGCTGCTGCATGCGTTCCTTCCATTCAAGCATGTGGATCATACTCACCCGGATGCCATCATCAGTCTCTGCTGTGCAGACAACGGCAAAGAGATTGCAAGAGAAATTTATGGTGACCGGTTTGTATGGGTCCCTTATGTACGTCCCGGATTTACACTGTCGAAGATGATCGCACAGGGCGTGCTGGATAATCCGAAGGCAGAGCTTGTCCTGATGGAGAAGCATGGTCTTGTCACGTGGGGCGAGACATCGGAAGCCAGCTATGCGAAGACTATTGAAATTATCAATGAAGCGGAAGCTTATATCGAAGCCAGAGTAAATAACGAGAAGCTGTTCGGCGGCGAAAAGCACGAGGCTCTCCCTGCAGAAGTTCGCCGGAGCATCGCGGCTGCTGTTATGCCTACGATTCGCGGAGCAGTAAGCGATACGAAGAAAATGATTTTGACTTTCGATGATGAAGCTGATGTGCTGAAGTTTGTCGGCGGTCATGACAGCCCTAAACTCTCGCAGGTGGGAGCAGCTTGTCCAGACCATCTCGTTCATACGAAGGTTGTGCCTTTGTTCGTGGACTGGAAGCCATCCGAGGAGGATGTGGAAGGACTGAAGGCGAAGCTTAAGGAGAGTATCGCGGCTTACAAGGAAGCGTATAAGGCCTATTTTGAACGGAACAAGCATGAAGGAGACGTTATGTTCGAGGCAGCCCCTCGTGTCATCCTGATCCCAGGCATCGGTATGATCAATACCGGCAAGAGCTGGTCGATGTCCAAGGTAAGCGGGGCGTTGTATCACCGGGCGATTGCAGTTATGCGCGGCGCAACGGCTCTGGGGCAGTTCGTTTCCCTAAGCGAAAATGAATCCTATAATGTCGAATACTGGCCGCTTGAGCTGTATAAGCTGTCGCTTGCGCCGGCAGAGGTGGAATTCTCCCGTAAGGTTGCCTTTATTACCGGCGGTGCTGGCGGTATCGGCAGCGAAACCGCACGCCGTCTGGTGTCCGAAGGTGCTCATGTTGTTCTGGCCGACCTGAATCTGGAAGGCGCACAGAAGGTTGCGGACGAGATTAATGAAGCCTATGGCGACAACCGGGCGATTGCCGTTAAGATGGATGTGACGAAGGAAGAGGAAGTTGCAGCAGCTTATAAGGAGACTGCGCTTACGTACGGCGGTGTAGATATTATTGTCAATAATGCAGGACTTGCAACATCCAGCCCATTCGATGAAACTTCGCTGAAGGAATGGAACCTGAATATTAGTGTGCTGGGAACCGGTTATTTCCTGGTTGCCCGTGAAGCGTTCAAGCTCATGAAGGAGCAGGCGATTGGCGGCAACATGGTGTTCATCGGATCCAAAAATTCGGTGTACGCCGGCAAGAACGCTTCGGCCTACAGCTCGGCGAAAGCGCTGGAGGCTCATCTGGCCCGCTGTATTGCAGCCGAAGGCGGCGAATTCGGTATCCGGGTTAACACCGTGCTGCCGGATGCAATTTTGCAGGGGTCGGCGATCTGGAATTCCAGCTGGCGGAATGAGCGTGCCGCAGCTTACGGCATTGAGCCGGACCAGCTCGAGGAGTACTACCGCAAGCGTACGACACTGCTGGTAAACATCTACCCGAGAGATATTGCGGAAGGAATCGCATTCTTCGCATCCTCGAAGGCAGATAAGACGACCGGCTGCATGCTGACGATTGACGGCGGCGTCCCAGCGGCATTCACTCGTTAAAAAGGAGGCTTGCTCCATGTTTCAGGCAAAAGGGGAAAAGCATTGGGTTATTCCAGACGGTTATATCCCTGAACACAGCTCAGGTGAGCTGACGAGCCACGAATCGGTGTGTGTGCTGAACTGCTCATCCGAAGAGGCTCTGCTCCGGTTTACCATATTTTTTGAAGACCGGGAACCGATGGAGGACATTCTCGTCGTCATACCCGGACGCCGCACGAAGCATATCCGTACCAGCTCGCTGATGAAGGAGGGAATGCCGATACCTGTCGGCGTTCCCTATGCTATAGAGGTCAAGAGCGACATTGATGTAATCGTGCAGTACAGCCGTCTTGATTCAACGCAGGCGGAGAACGCATTGATGTCTGTCATGGCTTATCCTGTCCGTTAAAGGGTCCAACCTACTACAAAGAGGTGTTATTATGTCCGATCGCGCATATTCACTGTTTGAAGAGCAGCAGAGAGCAAGAGGCATCGATCTGAGTCAGGTCAAAGAACAATTGAAAGCATTCCAGATTGAAACGCCTTCCTGGGGCTATGGTGATTCGGGAACAAGATTCAAAGTGTTCCAGAAGACGGGCGTTCCACGCACACCGTATGAGAAGCTGGATGATGCCGCCGAGGTGCACCGTTTGACAGGACTGTGCCCGTCAGTGGCGATCCACATCCCTTGGGATAAAGTAGACGATTACGGCAAGCTGCGCAGCCATGCGGAAAGCCAAGGCCTGAAGATCGGCGCGGTCAACCCGAACCTCTTCCAGGATGACGATTATATGCTGGGAAGCGTCACCAACACTGACCCGGCGATCCGGCGCAAAGCGACTGACCATCTGATCGAATGTGTGGATATTGCAAAAGAAACCGGCTCCAGGGATATCAGCCTCTGGTTTGCGGATGGAACCAATTATCCGGGACAGGGAGATATCCGCAAGCGCAAAGCATGGCTGCATGAAGCATTAAGCGAACTCTATAAAGCGCTTACACCAGATATGCGGATGCTCATCGAGTACAAGTTCTTCGAGCCGGCGTTCTATCACACGGATCTGGCTGATTGGGGCATGGCCTACAACTATGCACGCAAGCTTGGTCCGCAGGCTGAGGTGCTGGTGGATACAGGACATCATGCGCCAGGTACGAATGTGGAGCATATTGTTGCTTATCTGATTGATGAAGGGAAGCTGGGAGGCTTTCACTTTAATTCCCGCAAGTACGCGGATGACGACTTGATCGTAGGCACAACCAATCCGTATGAGCTGTTCCTTATCTTCTATCAGATTCTGAGCGCAGCCCGCGATGACGATGCAGCCATTCGCAGCACGGTGAGCAACATCGCGTATATGATCGACCAGTCGCATAACATTGAGCAGAAAATACCGGCAATGATCCGTTCCGTTCTCAATGCTCAAACCCAGTTTGCCAAAGCGCTGCTCATTAATCATGAGGAAATCGCGGAGGCGCAGGAGAAGCATGATGTGCTGGGTGCGGAGGATGCGGTGCGCCGCGCATTTGAATTTGATGTTACGCCGCTGCTTCACGCTTTCCGCGAGGAACAGGGCCTGCCGGTGAATCCCATGAAGGCCTATCTGTCGAGCAGCTATGGTAAGGATATACTCGCCAGAGGCAAGGGGGGTGCCAGCTGGTGACGATTCTCGCTTATGATCTTGGGGCGAGCAGCGGCAGAGCGCTGCTCGGCCGCTTAACGGACCGGAAGATCGAAGTGGAGGAAATTCACCGCTTCCCGAACGACCCGGTGCAAGCGGGCAGCCGTCTGCACTGGGATGTCCTCCGGCTTCTACATGAGCTGAAGCAGGGACTATTGAAGGCAAAGCACAAGGGAGAGCAGCCGAAGAGCCTTGCGATTGACTCCTGGGCGGTGGACTTCGGACTGATCGCGAAGAACGGCGAACTGCTTGGCAATCCCTATCATTACCGGGACCACTATACGGAAGGCATGATGGAGAAGGTGTTTGCCAAGGTACCGCAGGCGGATATTTTTGCCCGTACCGGCATTCAGTTTCTTCCCTTTAACACGATATACCAGCTGGCAGCCCTGAAGGAAACGGATAGCCCGCTGCTGCGGGAAGCTGACCGATTTCTCATGATTCCTGACCTGCTCCGCTATTACCTGACCGGGGAAATGGTCAATGAGTTTACGAATGCAACCACTACGCAGCTCTATAACCCGCTGCAGGAGGGCTGGGATCAGGAACTGCTGGAGGCGATCGGTATTCCGGAGAAGCTCTTCGGCCCTGTGGTGCACCCTGGCACCGCTGCCGGAGAGCTGCAGCCGTCACTGTGCCGGGAGCTTGGAATTGACTCTATTCCAGTGATTACGGTCGCTGAGCATGATACAGGCTCAGCTGTAGCGGCTGTTCCGGCACTTAGACCGGACTTTGCCTATTTAAGCTGTGGAACCTGGTCGCTTATGGGTACGGAGGTAGCGAAGCCGGTTATGACCGAGCAGGCGCTGCAGCTTAATTTTACGAATGAAGGCGGCGTTAACCATACCTACCGGCTGCTTAAGAACATCATGGGGCTGTGGATCCTGCAGGAGCTGAAGCGGGAATGGGAACGGCAGGGATTGAACTATACGTTCCCCGAACTGGTGGCTCTTGCGAAGGATGCGGGTCCATGGACATCGCTTGTTGACCCGGACGATCCGCTGTTCCTGCATGCAGGGGACATGTCACCACGAATTCAGGCGTACAGCAGCCGGACTGGACAGCGGCAGCCTCAGCAGCCAGGTGAGTTTGTGCGTTGTATTTTGGAAAGCTTGGCTTTAAAATACCGTTATGTGCTGGAATGGACGGAACAGCTGTCCGGGCAGCGGTTTGAAGGGCTGCATATGGTGGGAGGCGGCATTCAGAATGAGCTGCTCTGCCAGTGGACGGCAGACGCCATCGGCAAACCGGTATGGACCGGTCCTGCTGAGGGAAGTGCGATCGGGAATCTGGCGGTCCAGTGGATCGCCAGCGGGGAGTTCGCCAATCTGCAGGAAGCCCGGCGGGTCATCCGCGATTCGTTCCCGGTCGGCATCTACGAGCCGGTTGACCGGGAGCGCTGGGAGGAGGCTTACGGCCGGTTCCTGCAGCTCGCCAGCCTGCCAACATAACGAGGAAATGAGGGAAGCGGCATGCTGGTCGCAGAACGATACGAATTAATAGTACAGCTGGTGAATGACAGGGGAAGCATCAGGGTTTCCGAGCTAAGTGAATTGTGTCAGGTAACGGAGGAGACGATCCGGCGGGATCTGGACCGTCTCGAGCAGGCCGGCAAGCTGAGGCGTTCACATGGCGGAGCTGTCAGTGTCAAGGATCAGCAGCCGGAGATCCCTTATTTCGAGCGGGAAATCACCCATGCGGAAGAGAAGCGCCGGATCGCGGAGGAAGCCATCCGGCAGATTGAGCCGCGCGAGCGGATTTTGCTGGATGCGAGCTCAACAGCCTGGTATATGGCCTCAATTATGCCGGATCTGCCGCTTACGGTGCTGACCAATTCCATTAAGGTCGCGATGGAGCTGAGCGGCAAGGAGAAAATTGAAGTGATATCGACAGGCGGCATTCTCGCCCAGCGCTCCCTGTCCTTTATTGGCCCGCTGGCGGAACGCTCGCTGGATGCGTACCATGTGGATAAAGCGTTTCTTTCCTGCAAGGGCGTCCATCTGGAACGCGGCGTCAGTGAGTCCAATGAACTGCAGGCGAGAGTGAAGCAGAAGATGTTTGGCATGGCGGACAAGGTGTTCCTGCTTGCGGATTCGAGTAAGTTTGGGGTGCAGGCGTTCACCCATGTAGCGGACTTATCACAGGTGAATACCGTCATTACCGACAATGGAGCGGATGAGGAAGCCTGCAGCCTGCTCAGGAAGCGCTCGATACATGTGAAGACGACATAAATCACAGGCCTTTTTAAAATCATGGGAGAGATGCAGGATGAAGGTATCCTTGTTTATAACGTGTCTGAGTGATGCCATATATCCCAGGGTCGGCGAAGCGATGGTCCGGCTGCTGGCGAAATACGGGGTTACGCTTGATTTTCCTGATGTACAGACCTGCTGCGGCCAGCCGGCTTACAACAGCGGGTACTGGAAGGAAGCGCGTGAGACAGCGAAGACAATTCTACATGCATTTGAAGACAGCGATTTTGTCATCTCGCCGTCTGGCTCATGTACCGGTATGATTCATCACTATCCCAAGCTGTTCGAGAAGGAGCCGGAATGGCTGGACAGAGCGGAGAGGCTGAAGCGCAAGTCTTATGAATTTACACAGTTTCTGGTTCAGGTGCTGGGGGTTACAGACGTAGGAGCTGTGTTCCCGCATAAGGTGACTTACCACCCATCGTGCCATGGCAGCCGTCTGCTTGGCGTTAAGGCTGAGCCTATGGAGCTGATGCGGCATGTGAAGGGGATGGAGCTTGTACCGCTTCCGTTTGCCGAGGACTGCTGCGGGTTTGGCGGCACCTTCGCGGTCAAGATGGCTGATATTTCCGGAGCGATGGTCGCGGAAAAGACGGATCATGTGCTGGAAACGGATGCTGAGGTGCTGGTTGGCCTTGACATGGCCTGTCTTATGAATATTGCCGGTCATCTCAGGTACCGTAATGAACCGGTGAGGGTCATGCATCTGGCTGAGCTGCTGTATGAGGGGGTGAGCCGATGAGCGCTGGCAAGGCGGTGGTACGGCCGGGTACGGTCAAGGAACGGGCTGATCTGGCGCTAAACGACGATTTCCTGCGCAAGGCTGTCCGTTTTACAACGGAGCGGCTGCGGGGCGGTAAGCAGAAGGCTGCTGCCGAGCACGGCAACTGGGACGAGTGGCGCGAACGGGGCAGGCAAATCCGGCTGCATACGATCGCGCACCTGGATTACTACTTGAATCTCTTCGCTGACAATGCACGCGCTAACGGCGTGCATGTTCATTTTGCCGAGACGGATGCTGAAGCAGTTAAATTGTCGCTTGCCATTGCGGAACGCCGGCAGGCGAAGACGGTGGTAAAGTCCAAGTCGATGGTGACAGAGGAGCTTCATCTCAATGCCGCGCTCGACTCTATCGGGGTAGAAGCGATCGAGACGGATCTTGGCGAATACATTATTCAGCTTGCCGGAGAAACCCCGTCGCATATTATTATTCCGGCCATCCATAAGAACCGCTACCAGATTGCGGAGCTGTTGTCCGCGGACGCCGGTGAAGAGCTATTGCCGGACACCACCATACTGGCGGGCTATGTGCGCAAGAAGCTGCGAGAGAAGTTCTTGGAGGCGGACATCGGCATGACAGGCTGTAACTTTGCGATAGCGGAGACCGGCTCGATGGTTCTCTTCGAGAATGAAGGCAACGCGCGTATGGTGACAACGGTTCCGAAGACGCAGATTACGCTGATGGGTATGGAGCGGATTATTCCTTCCTGGGAAGATCTTGAGGTTATGGCGACGCTGCTGCCGCGCTCGGCGACCGGACAGAAGCTGACGGTCTACATGTCAGGTATCACCGGTCCCAGAAGAGAAGCAGACCAGGACGGCCCGGAAGAGATGCACATCATTATCGTGGATAACGGACGTTCGCTGCAGCTTGGCGATCCGGAGTTTCAGGAGCTGCTCAACTGCATCCGCTGCGGCGCCTGCCTGAACGCATGTCCGGTGTACCGTCATATTGGCGGCCATGCCTACGGCGGTACCTATAGCGGACCGATCGGCGCGGTTCTGACGCCTGCTCTGCAGAAGAACGTTGCGGAGTGGGATGACATAGCGAATGCCTCCAGCCTGTGCGGGGCCTGCTACGAAGCCTGTCCGGTGAAAATACCGCTGCATGACATGCTCGTATATTTGAGACGCCGCAAGGTAGAATCCGGGCATGGCAACCGTATGGAATCAGCGGGTATGAAGGGCTTTGCCGCTGTTGCTGGGAAGGCCACCTGGTTCAAGGGCGCCATCAAGCTGGGACAGCTGGGCCAGAAGCTTGTTGTCCGTAATGGCTGCATCCGGATCAAGGCAGGACCGCTTAAGGGCTGGAACAGCTACCGCGTGACCCCAAGCCTGCCGAAGCAATCGTTCCGCGACAAATGGAAGACATTGAGCGGCGAGGTTCAGGCAGAGGCAATGCCCCTGAGCGCCGAGACACGCAGCCGAATGGAACAGCTTGTCCGTGAACGGGAGAAGGGAGGCGGCGGACATGGCGGACACGCATAAGGAGTGGCTGGAGCAGCTTGAAGAGCAGTCGAAGGCAAAGCAGGAATCGTTCATGACGGGAATCGCGAAGAAGCTTGGGCGGAGCCGGGTAACGGAGCCGCCAGCCCATCCGTTCCGCGGAGCCCCTGATTTCTGGCGGACGTTCCAGTGGCCGCTTGAAGAACGGATTGAACGCTTTACCGATCATTTCAAGGCTGCTGGTGGTAACGTGGAGAGATTGAGTAATCTGGAAGATGTAAAGGCCTTTGTCGTAAAGCTGGCTGCTGACATGAATGCCCGGTATATCATCCGTCAGCAGGAGACCGAGCTGGACAGCCTAGGTCTGGAGGAGGCGCTTCCTGAAGCAAATTTAAGCGTTTGGAACAGCGACCCGACCGAGAACTGGAAGGCGCGGGCAGCCGAAGCTGATATCGGCATTGTCATGGCTGATTATGCGGCTGCTTACACAGGTTCTATTACGGTGCTGTCAGCTGCCCGCAAAGGACGTTCAGTCAGCCTGCTGCCGACTGTTCTGATTGCGGTTATCCCGCTCGAGCGGCTGAAGACGCGGCTTGGGGAGATACTCGTTCAGTTTGACGAGAGAGGCCGCGAACAGCTTCCGGCTGGCATCCATTTCATTTCCGGACCCAGCCGGTCGGCGGATATCGAGAATGACCTTACGATAGGCGTTCATGGACCGGGCATTGTCTATGCCCTGCTGGTTGGGTGAAGATCCAAGGCGCATAAATGATATAGAAAAAGCGGGATTCGTGGGCATAAACCATGAATCCCGCTTTTTCTTTTTAGCGAATTGTAAAACGGTTTACTTCTTCATGCAGCTCCTCTGCAAGCCCGCTTAGCGACTCTGCTGCAGCCTTGGTTTCCTCCATAGATGCCAGTTGTTCCTGTGTCCCTGCGGCTATTGTCTGGGTTCGACCGGATACGGTCAAGGCAATCCGTGCTACTTCTTCTACTGATGCAAGAATTTGTTCAGAGCCAGCCGATACCTCCTCGGAGGCAGCTGATACCTCTTGAATCTGCTCCACCGCCTCTGTCATGGCTGATTTGACAACGGCGAAAGCGCTGCTCGCTTCTTCAACTGCTTGAACGCTGGAGTCGGAGGCGGCAACACTGGCTAGTATCGTTTGGGTCATTCCGGATATCCGCTGCTGAATTTCATGGATCAGAGCCTCTACCTGGTTTGCGGACTGGCCGGTCATTTCGGACAGCTTGCGAACCTCGCTCGCAACAACAGCAAATCCGCGGCCTTGGTCACCCGCGCGTGCAGCTTCAATAGCAGCGTTAAGTGAGAGAAGGTTCGTTTGACTGGCGATATCACTGATGATCCGTACGATATCACTGATCTGAATGGAATAGGTGTTCAATTCCTCCATCTGGTCTGCTGCTGTTTGAATGGAATCTTTCAAGTCTCCAATCCTGCCTACAGTGTGCAGTAACGAGCCATAACTAAAATCAACTCGGTTGCGCGTATCAGCGGCAATGTCCGCAACAGCCGAAGAGGACTCTGCGATTCGCTGTAAGCCGGCTGACATTTCTCCCATGGCTGTCACACATTCCTCTGTACCCTTGGACTGAGATTCCGAGGAGGAGGTTACTTCCTGTACGGCTGCTGCAATATGCTGGGCTGCATCAGCAGTCTGGCCGGCACTGGCTGTTAATTCCTCTGAACTAGTGCTGAGCTGTTCTGCCGATGCGTTAAGTTTATGTATAAGCTGATTAAGCTCTGAACGCATCTGTTCAAATGCAACGGCAAGCTTTCCGATTTCATCCTTATTACGGACACGTGTATCGAACGGGCGAAGATCGCCTGCAGCGATTTGTTGTGCAGCATTGGCCAGTCGTACAAGGGGACGGGACAGATGGCGGGCCATCAAATATCCGGCAGCTGCTGCAGCGGCAGCGGCTATTATAACAGCTGTTATTAAGTGCTCGACGATCTCAGCAACCAATGCCTTGTTGTCAGCGACTCCCTGATCCATGAAAGCTTGCTGGTCGGCTGCAAGCTCATCGGCTGCTGTGCTCATAGCTCTGGCAATGGGAAAGAGGTGCTCGACTGCTTCGTTCAATATTTGTTCTCTGCTTGAGTATTGCAGTATCTCACTGCCTGTATCTCGGATTTCCGAATTTATCTCCAGAAGGCGGTTAAGCTGATCCTTTAATTCTGTTCGGTTGGACTGCTGGAGTATACGTTCGAGAGCTTCAGCAGCAGCTGTATTGGATGTATGCATTCGTTCAAGCGCTTCTTCATTGCCTGTGAGAAGAAAATCACGGTAGCTGTTGTTTTGTTGAATAGCCTGGGTTTGAACGGTTTTTAGGTCTGAGAGCATGACAGCACGCCGTTCTATCAGGTCATCATACGAGGCTTGTAGCTGTTTCATATTCAGATATGAATAGCCTCCAATAATAATGATAGCTGCGAGCATAGCTGCAAAACTGATATAAAGCTTGTTTCCGATTGACATCTGTCTCACCTTTCCTGTTCGAAAATATCTTGCTGCTGGTGGCCAAACAAACGCACGCCAAATAGCCGCTCCGTAAGAAGAGGGCGGCTTGGATGGATATTCATCCAAGTGTCCATTCTTGCCGGCGGCCCGGCTGCCATAGAGGATAGATATCCTCCTTAGGCCCGTAGCTTTGCGACCCCGTCTTTCAACGGGTGTGCCCTGTTGACGAATGACAACATGCAATACAAAGGTTGTACAAACATTATATTTTACGGCATTTAAATTTGCAACCTTCGAACTATGGAATTTTCATACAACCTGGTTCCATAGATCTAAAAAATCTAATCAGCATTAGTGAACATAATGGGATTGTGCGGTTCATGTCATATGAGAGGGGAGCAGAAGGCTTAAAAAAGAGAAGGGAAGCACCGGTAATAACCGATACTTCCCGAAGATAGTAAACTGACTTGCAAGCTATTGACTATTCATCCCGCAGCATAAGAAGGGAAACGAATTCATCCTGCGTAAGTTTACCGAAGAAGCTGTGCAGATCAACATTAGCGATTGCCTGCCTGATCGTGGCTTCTTCGTAACGGATGCCGGTAAGCAGCAGTTCAAGCTCGGCCACATCCCGGACCCCGAAGAAATCGCCGTAGAGCTTGACGCCTTCGATATGGCCGTTCTCCACCTGGAGCCGGACATCGATAATGCCGGAAGCGAACTTCCTCGCTCTCTCCAGATTGAACTTAGGAGACCGCCCGTAATTCCAGTCCCAGTTCCGGTAACGCTCCTCAGCCAGCTGTTCAACAGCCTGCCAATCCGCATCAGTAAGCGGGTAGCGGGCAACCGCTTCCGGCTCACATTGGAACAGCTCCTTCAGCAGCATACTGCGAAACTCTTCCACTGAAATTCGTGTCTCCAGAAATTCTGATATATTAGCCACCCGACCGCGTACCGATTTGGTTCCCTTGGATTCAATCTTGATAGGCTTGACTTTGAGCGCGGAAGCGACATGCTCCATGGCTGAGTCGAACAGCAGGGTGCCATGGCTGAACATCCGGCCTTTGCTGGCGAATTGGGCGTTGCCGGATATTTTCCGTTCCCCGACTTGGATGTCATTGCGACCAGTCAACTCGGCTTCGACACCGAGCTTGCGGAGGGCATCGATGACCGGCTTGGTAAATTTGGCAAAGTTATGAAAGGACTCTCCATCATCATTGGTTATGAAGCTGAAGTTCAGGTTGCCAAGGTCATGATATACAGCACCGCCTCCCGATAAGCGGCGGACAACATGAATTCCCTTATCGTGCACATAATCCGTATTGATTTCTTCCACGGTATTCTGATTCTTGCCGATAATGATGGACGGCTCATTCACATAGAACAGCAGATAGCTCTCCGGCATCGGCAGATTACGAAGCGCATATTCCTCCAAAGCAAGGTTGATTGAGGGATCGGTAATCCCCTTGTTATCGATAAACAGCATGGGTTCATCCTCCAGAAATTGAGATACTGCTTTCATTACAGCAGGGCAGCCTACGAAAGTCAAATGAGGATTAGATGAACGAGCCCCGCTGCTGTTTGCTGCTCGACCAAGGCTACAGGAAATTGGGTACTCTTAAGGTCTGCTTGACGATTATGACAGCGCTTTTCTATAATGAAACCTAGTTTCGGCTAGTATTGCCGTCAGATTAAACCGGAAGACGGAAGGGAGGCAGTCGCATGCCATTCGATGGCCAGCCGGTACTGCCGGCCGTGCGCAAGGTGAAGGATTTCGAGAAGCTGATGAAGCTGCCTCATACGTATATCATCTTGCTTGATTGTCATATCAGCCAATTGTCCCAGCTTGTTGGAATGGCCAAAGCTAATAGCAAGAAAGTGCTCCTGCATGCGGATCTTATTGAAGGTCTAAAGAATGACGAGTACGCGGCGGAATACCTCTGCCAGGTCATTAAGCCGGAAGGTATTATCTCGACACGCAGCGGTGTCATTACGAAGACGAAGCAGAACGGACTGCTCGCCATTCAGCGGCTGTTCCTGCTGGATACGAATGCATTGGAGAAGAGCTACGTGCTTCTTGAACGTACACGGCCGGATTTTATTGAGGTGCTGCCCGGCGTTATTCCTCATATCATTGCTGAGGTGCTGCAGCGAACTGGAATTCCGATTATAGCCGGCGGACTCATCCGGTCGGCAGAGGACGTCACGCAGGCGCTTCGAGCAGGTGCCTCGGCTGTAACCTCCTCGAACCTTGGTCTGTGGAACCACCAATTTTCCTAAAGTTAGGGGAGTTTGCTTATGAAGCAGGGCTATGTTCTGGCGTTAGATCAGGGCACTACCAGTACCAGAGCAATCATATTCAATCATGACGGCGCGATTGTCAGCAGTGCGCAGCAGGAGATCAAGCAGAATTTTCCAAAGCCTGGATGGGTTGAGCATAACGCGAACGATATATGGCTGTCGGCGCTCGGGGTCATGGCTGCGGCCTTGTCGGACGGGGATATCCGGCCTGAGGAAATTGCCGCCATCGGCATTACCAACCAGCGGGAAACCGCTGTGGTTTGGGACCGACATACCGGCCGTCCCATATACCACGCGATCGTCTGGCAGTCCAGACAGACGGCCGGGATCTGTGAAGAGCTCAAGAAGGCAGGTCATGAGCATATGGTGAGGAGTAAAACCGGTCTGCTGATTGATCCCTATTTCTCGGGTACGAAGGTGAAGTGGATTCTGGATCATGTTGAAGGCGCAAGAGAGCGGGCGGCGAAGGGAGATCTGCTCTTCGGGACAATTGATACTTGGCTGGTGTGGAAGCTGACCGGCGGCGCTCGACATGTAACCGATTACACAAACGCTTCAAGGACGATGATGTATAACATCTATGATCTGCGCTGGGATGACGACCTGCTGCAGATGCTGGATATACCGCGCGCCATGCTTCCGGAGGTCCGCAACAGCTCGGAAGTATATGGGACCACGGTTGAGCATCACTTCTTCGGCAAACGGATCCCTGTTGCGGGCATGGCCGGTGACCAGCAGGCCGCGCTGTTCGGCCAAGCCTGCTATGAGGAAGGCGCTGTCAAGAATACATATGGAACTGGCTGTTTCATGCTGATGAACACCGGAATGAAGCCAGTCCGGTCCGAGCATGGGCTGCTGACTACGATAGCTTGGGGGCTTGGCGGCAGTATCCACTACGCGCTTGAGGGGAGTGTGTTTGTGGCGGGCTCTGCTATCCAGTGGCTGCGTGACGGCTTGCGGATGATCCGCTCCGCCTCCGAGACGGAGATGTATGCATCGCGGGTGGAATCAACGGAAGGCGTCTATGTTGTCCCAGCCTTTGTCGGTCTTGGCACCCCTTATTGGGAGAGTGACGTGCGCGGAGCCGTATTCGGGCTTACAAGAGGAACTTCGAAGGAGCATTTTATCCGGGCGGTTGTGGAATCGCTGGCCTTTCAGAGCAAGGATGTGCTGATGGCAATGATTGAAGATTCCGGTCTTCAGCTGCAGGCGCTGCGGGTGGATGGCGGAGCTGTCCGCAACGACTTCCTGATGCAGTTCCAGAGCGACCTGCTGGGTGTTCCGGTAGAGCGGCCGGTCATCAGCGAAACGACTGCACTGGGTGCCGCGTATCTGGCTGGACTGGCGGTAGGCTTCTGGAGCAGCACGGAGGAGATCTGCGGCAAGCACCGAACCGAGCGGATGTTTGAGCCGGCTATGGAGGATGGACGAAGGCAGCGGCTGTACGGCGGCTGGAAAAAGGCGATCCAGGCGGCTATTGCCTTCCAATAACTACTAGGTAACTGGCCTGGTTGGCACCGTAATCCCCTTGTGTTATAATAATCACAACAAGTTAATAAACCGGTCGGAGATTAGGAGAGACCACGAAGCCTTGTCCTGCGTGTTAACGCGGGCAGGGAGTTCGTGGTCTCTTTTGTTGTTTTCCGAAAGAAGGAAGCATTGGTTCATAACATAGGGGGGTCTGGCATGAACGGGAATTTCTCAAGCGTCGAAAGGATGAATGTAATAAAGCAGTTATCGAATGAGCAATACGATGTACTGATTATTGGAGGCGGGATAACAGGCGCCGGTATCGCACTTGATGCTGTGACAAGAGGCATGAAGACGGCGCTGATTGATATGCAGGACTTTGCGGCAGGCACGTCAAGCCGCTCAACCAAGCTGGTTCACGGCGGACTGCGTTATCTGAAGCAGCTGGAGGTCAAGATGGTTGCGGAGGTGGGGAAGGAGCGTGAGGTTGTCTACCGGAACGGCCAGCATGTGACAACACCTGAGCGGATGCTGCTGCCTTTTCACAAGGGGGGGACATTTGGCTCGTTTACAACCTCGCTTGGACTCCTTGTTTATGATCGCCTGGCAGGCGTGAAGAGGTCGGAACGCCGAGTAATGCTAAGCCGTGAGGAGAC
This sequence comes from Paenibacillus sambharensis, assembly GCF_003233845.1. Taxonomy (GTDB): domain Bacteria; phylum Bacillota; class Bacilli; order Paenibacillales; family Paenibacillaceae; genus Paenibacillus_I; species Paenibacillus_I sambharensis. The sequence continues at coordinate 123,959 of NZ_QKRB01000041.1, read as the reverse complement.
ACTAGTCCGTGAGCCGCTGCTCAAGCAGGAAGGACTTCTTGGAGGCGGAGATTACGTTGAGTACCGGACGGACGATGCCCGCCTGACGATTGAAGTTCTGAAGCGTGCTGTGGAGCGGGGAGCCGATGCGGCCAATTACCTCAGAGCGGGGAAGCTGCTGTATGAGGAAGGCAAGCTGTGCGGATTGCAGGCGCGTGACATGATTGAGGGAGGTACGATAACGATCCGCGCCCGGAAAATCGTTAATGCCGCCGGCCCCTGGGTCGACTCCATCCGTGAGCTTGACCAGTCGAAGAAGGGCAAGACACTCCGCTTGACGAAGGGGGTTCATCTCGTATTCGACCAGACGCGTTTTCCGCTTCGCCAAGCGGTCTATTTCGATACCCCCGACAAGCGGATGGTCTTCGCCATCCCCCGGGACGGCAAAACCTATGTCGGTACAACGGATACCGACTACAGCGGCGATATTGCTCATCCCACGATGACAGCTGCTGACCGTGATTATATTTTGCAGTCAATCCGGTATATGTTCCCGGATGTACGGGTTACGGAATCTGATGTGGAATCAAGCTGGGCGGGACTTCGTCCGCTCATCTACGAAGAAGGCAAGTCGCCATCTGAGGTTTCCCGCAAGGATGAAATCTTCCTTTCGCCCTCTGGTCTGCTGACCATAGCCGGGGGCAAGCTGACCGGGTACCGGAAGATGGCCGAGACGGTTACCGACCGGCTCGCGGCACAGCTCGCAGCTGAGGGTGGAGGCACCTTTGGACCATGTGTGACGGCTTCACTGCCGATAAGCGGCGGGGACTTTACGAAGTGGGGAGATTTCGAGACATTTGTAAGAACCATGACGTCTGCAGGGACTTCGAAAGGTCTGGGCAAGGAGACTGCGGAACGTCTGGTCAGAAGATACGGAAGCAATGTAGACTGGATCTTTGGGCGAATGGATGACTTTGCGCCAGCTGCAGCTGCATACAATCTGCCAGTTAATGTCTACGCTGAGCTCATGTACGCAATCGAGAAGGAAATGGCCGTAACACCGGTCGATTTTTTCATGCGGCGTACAGGTACACTTTTCTTTGATATCGATTATGTCACAAGGTGGATGCTGCCTGTTCTATCCGTCATGGCTGACCGCTTGGGCTGGAGCGAGCAGCGTGCAGCGGCATACCGCGGTGATCTGGAACGGCAGCTGCATGACGCGGTCGTGCCGTCAGAAGCAGCGGAGGCAGCAGCAGGTATGCTGTGAGCCTGTAAGCCTGTAAGCCAGTCTGCTGACACAGACTATATGCTGTACAATCAGACAGCCGCTGCTATAAGATAATGTGAGAAAGTAGATAGGTGGAGGTTGGCAGCAATGGTGATGCCGCGAGGTAACTGCCCGGTGCAGTTGAGCGCAATCTGATAACAGATTGTACCGGGCTATAGACTGGCTTGTTATCGGATGATAGGTTCGGCTGCACCGGTTCTCACGTGATTCACTAGTGAGAGGGGCACGAACAGATGACAGAATTTATGAAGCAGTGGTTGTTAGAAGAACAGCGGACATTTGAAGGCTGGAATTTCGATTTCTTTGAAGGAAGAGTCGATGAAGATCCGCTTCCCTGGGATTACAGAGAACTAGTATTGGCCTCCATGACAGGCGATAAGACCATGCTGGACATGGGAACAGGCGGAGGCGAGTTTCTGGTGTCCCTGAGCCCACCTAGGGAACGAACCTTTGCGACAGAAGCATATCCTCCAAACTACGAGCTTTGCAGGCACAAGCTTCCGGCTTATGGAATAGCTGTCAGCTTCATTGAGAATGATGAAGAGCTGCCTTACGATTCAAATTTTTTTGATCTAGTAATCAATCGGCATGAAGCTTACTCGCCGCAGGAAGTACAGCGGGTATTAAAGCCCGGCGGTATGTTCATCACCCAGCAGGTGGGGGGCTGGAATAATCGTGAGCTGTCTTCTTGCCTGCTGGGCGACGAAGCCGCGAAGGCAGACGAGGAGTGGAAGCTGGAGCGTGCCAGCGAGAAGTTAATCGAAGCAGGCTTTACTATCGTGCAGAGCGCGGAGGCGTTTCCGGTCATCCGGTTCCGCGATATCGGTGCTCTTGTCTATTATGCCAAGATTATCGAGTGGGAATTTCCCGGCTTCTCGGTCGAAAGATGCTATGACAGACTAACTTCTCTGCAGGAGAAGCTTGAACGCCGAGGATATGTGGAAAGCATGGAGCACCGGTTCATGATTGTGGCAAGGAAGCTGTTAAGGAAGGCTAGTCAGATTCAATAGTGAACAAGAACAAGCGGGGGACTCAAGCTGAGTCTCCCGCTTGCCTTATGAGTCAAGCCTGCGCTGCCCGGCGTCGCCGGATGATAAATACGGTAATTAGGACAGCAACCAGAATGGCTGCGTAGGGAAAGCCCTGCTGCACATAATTGGTGTCTTCGTCTTCCGCAATCAGCTGGCCGTCAACCTCAACCTGAATCAAACCACCGGACGAGCGGATGGAAATATTCGAAACGCTGACTTCATTATCCATGTTCTTCAGATCGAGCCACTTGGCATTCTTGATCATCTGCATTTCGCCAATCAGTGACTCCAGCAGATCGAAGCCCAGATAAGGATGATAGAAGCCTGCAATATAGGAATCTGTATAGTGCTCATAAATAGAGGCTTTCTTCATCATGGCGGCCACACCGTTCTGATCTCCATTCTCTACGTATCCAATCGTCTCGGGGAGCAGCCTCATGCCCTTCAGATAGCTGGGATAGCTCTCATAGAGTGGTGCGTAATTGCTTGTCCAGGTCAAATCAGATAACTGCAGCTGGCCGACATAGGTGGAAAAGTGGCTGGCGACAGTCGCATAACCGGTTGAAGACATGGCATAGTGAGGCGCTTCAAAAGCAAGCGGGTAGAGCTTAAGGTCGATCAGCTCCTGTACACCCTTCTCCAGCGTCTCCTTGACATAACGTTCTTCAAAGGCTTGTCCCTCTTTGAGGTAAGCCTCATAAGCTTCCTCGGTATCAAAATGATCCCGGCTATATGATTGCTCACTGGCTGGCTGAGTTATGGGGTGATCATATTCCGCATCCCAATATTCGAAGCCCTCGCCTGTCTCGGAACTCCTGTATTGATGGCGGTAGCCGTGCAGTACGATACTGCCCCCATTATCCTGAGCATAGCGAAGGGCTTTGACAAGCTTCGGTGAATCCTCGAGATGAATTTCCTTCTGCGTTTCGGGATTCGTATAGACGGGGATGACCGACAGCATATACGGAATGTTCTTGCTCTTCAGGTACTTTGCAATTTCCATGACTTTCTTGTGCTCTGATTTCGGGTGAATGTCTTCCAGACGGAGGTAAAGGGTTGGCTGACGACTGCCTTCCTGACCGAAGAAGGAAAACAAGGTCTCCCCAAGCAGATAACCCATGGGATTAAATAACGATGCTGAGGCCAGATAATAGGAACTGCCCTTGCGGGCCAGCAGCGGCACTTCGCCCTGGGCCGTCGTGCCTGACATCAGTATTTCGGCATCTGGGCCCACTTGAACTTCAGTCGCCAGCCGCTCTTCCGGAAGGACTGTTAGTTCACCAGAAGAGGTTGTTGTGACTGCACTCGTAAGAACGGAATTATTGCGGGTAACGAAGCCGTATCTTCCGGGAAACTGCCTGACATTCTCATTGATCAGCATGGCGGGGCCTTTGAATTCTTCGACGAATCTTATGAGTTCACCCGGCAGCTCCTTCTGCTGCAGGCCGTAGTAGAATAGATGGGTGTATGCTTCACCGGACACGCTGGCGATTTCTTCATCGGAAATGACCGTGCTGTTCCTGGAGAAATGCCCTGCCAGCATGTCAAGAATCCGTACCTGATGGATATCCTCCTTCTGAGCCAGACTGTATACGATGAGCGCTCTTGTTTCCTGTTTTGGCGCCGACCCCGAACTGGCAGCTGCGGTCTTCCCGTGTGGTTGTGGGGCTAACGAAGCCAGCATGGCAATTAACATGCATACAACTATAGATTTTCTCATCAGAAATGTCTCCTATGTCATTAATCAAAGAAATGGAGGATTACTTTCTCATTCCTATAAATATTATCCATTCCATTGCCTAACGTCAAATTAATTTTTGGGTCTAGCGGCGTAGAACATCGACCTTTAGTCCAGTGTTGCTTATAATGAAGTAAGACTATTGGTGTGAGACACGGGAGGTGCCGGGTTGAAGAACAGGCAGGTTGTAACAGCTGTGGCAGTGATTTGCGCCATGCTCGGATTGGGTGCTTATCTGTATAGTAAGGAGGATCAGGTGTCCCCGACAGAAACCTTCATACGCACCTCGATGAGCAATGCGAACGGGACTCTGGCAACCTATCTTCAGGAGGCGGAGAGTGTTCATCCTGATCTTGCGGCCGGAAGGGAAGCGCTCTCTGAATCGCTCGGGCTATGGATGCTGTATGCGGTTAGAGAAGAGAATAGAGAGCTATTCCGCAGCAGCCATAAGATGCTGACCGAAATCTTCATGGGGCCTGACCCTTATATTAAATGGAAGCTTCAGCCGAATGGACAAGCCCTTGTTACGACGAATGCGCTTGGCGATGATTTTAGAATTATAGGAGCTCTTCTGCAGGCTTATCAGCTGTGGGGCACGCAGGACTATCTGGACACAGCCGGCAGAATTGCCCGTCATTTAATGAAAGAAGGGCAAGTGAACGGCTATCTGACGGATTTTCATGACTTTAAGCTTGGCGAGACCTCTACTACCTTGAGTCTGGTGTATGTGGACACTGCTGCCCTGAAGGCGATGCTTGAGCAGCGGCTGATTAATCAGCACGAGTACGATCAGTATGTGAGTCTGCTTATCAGTATGCCGTCTGAGGGACCGTTTGTCCCCAAATCATACGACGTCATAACGCAAGCTTACTCCTATGATTCCTCTGTGAATATTCTGGACCAGCTAATCATTGCGATTCATGCTGATGAGGCTGGGAGGGAACCGCTGGCGCTAATGGATTTCCTGCGTTCCGAATTCCAGGAACGGTCCCTGTTTTACGGCCGTTATGATGCGCAAAGTCTGGAGCCCGACGTCTCTTACGAGTCACCCTCCGCTTACGGGCTGGCTGTTCTGCTCGCGCTGCAGACGGGTGACCGTGAATTTGCCGGGAAGATATGGGAGCGGCTCAGGGGGATGCGCGGATTGGATGAGCGGTTTGAAGGAGGGTATGTCTTTGATAGCAATACCCATATCTTCGATAATCTGTTTCCGTTATTGGCTGAATCTGAACTTAATTAGGTCTAATTGTCTATTCCGCGATTGTCGAATGGTGTTGTAAGATAGGCAGTATAAACCAATAACTCTTTCTGTAAAGGCAAAATTGCCGAAAGGCAATGACGCAAAGCAACGGGTCTAAGGCGCAAGCTAAGACAGCCGGGCTGCCGGTTTTGTATAAATCGTGAGGAGTGGTCCACATGTTCAATATGCTGTCTTCTGGACGCCGTATCATGGCTGGTCTCGCCGTATTGCTGACGGTAAGTGCCGCGGCACCTGCCGCGCATGCATCAGCCGTTACTCTTTCCCCAACAGAAGCCTTCATTCAAACCCATCTGTACAATCCCAATGGAACGATTGCCACACGCCTGAGCTCCGCTCAATCGTCGGCTGACCCCAATATGGCTGGCGGAAGAGAGTCGCTGTCCGAGTCGCTTGGCCTATGGATGAACTATGCTGTACTTAAGAACGATGCTGCTTTGTTTAAGAGTGGTTATGACCAATTGCTGCGCAATTACTTGTCCGCATCGGGGCTTGTCTACTGGAAGCTGTCTGCCGACGGGACAAGCGGAGTGACAACGAATGCGCTGATTGATGACCATAAGATAATAGACGCGCTGTACAGTGCGAACCAGAAGTGGGGAAAACCGGAGTATAAGCAGATGGCCGATAAGCTGAGCACATTCAGCAGGACGAATAACGGACGCAGCGGGCTGTTTGCCGATTATTATGATGAAATGTCCGGCTATGTATCTGAATCGGTCACGCTCTCTTACATTGTGCCTTCAGCACTTAAACGGATGTACAGCAACCGCCAGATCGACAAGTCGGTCATGAACCAGAATCTTAATCTGCTGAAGACAATGCCGACAGACGGGACGTTTTTCCCGAAAAATTATAACATCGCAACGAAGCAGTTCACTTACGACTCAACCATTAACATGATTGACCAGGTGTATATCGCCCTGCACCGTGCTCAGAACGGCCAGACCTCGCCGGCTCTATACAAGCTGATCAAGAAGGACTTCTATGCCTACAAGTATCTTGTCGCAGGCTATGATCGTACAACCGCAGCTCCAAGTGTTACCTTCGAATGCCCGGCGTTATATGGACTGTCGATCCTGTATGCACTGGAATCTGGTGACCGCAGCTTCGCGTTAGATTTGTATAACCGGATGACCGTCTGGCGGGTGAATGACCCGCAGGATCCAATGTATGGCGGCTATGTCAGCGGCGGCGATTCTTATTCCTTCGACAATCTATACGCCCTGTTGGCGGAGCAGGCATTAATCAATCTTAAGCTCATCTAACGAGAGAAGGCATGCCGGTGTCTATGCGACACAGGGCATGCCTTTAATGTGATGTGCAGAATTTAGGATTTGTAATTGCTAATGTATGAATTCTAGAATCGTACGGTCTTGTCCCATACGACATCCTCTTTCTTCCATGCTTTCTTGACCTGGAAGTAGAGAGCCCGGACGAGCAGAACCATGAACAGCTGGGCATAAGTGAAGTACATAATGACAGCTATAAACATATTCATCGGTGTCAATGACCGGTCGACTGTCAGCGCGCTGAACAACTGCATGAGGTAAACCAGGTAAGACTGGAACCAGAGAATAAGCAGCGGTGTGGTAATGTCCGTTCCCGCTTTGCCCAGGAGCCCTAGGATGAACCAGATATCAGAGATGATGAGCAGCAGAACAAATCCTACATACACAAGAAGCTGATGGAAGGAGTGGGCGGCTGTGCGTCCCTTGAACCAGCTCGGCTTGCGCAGACTCTTGAAGATAATATACAGGTTGCCCTCCATCCAGCGCGTACGCTGCTTGAGCCACACGCGGAACGTCTCCGGTTCCTGTTCCCAGGTCCTGGATTCAGGTACGATCGGGAGCAGGCCGCCTGCTGCGGTAATGGTCATGGTCAGATCGGCATCTTCTGCGAGTGCGTAGGGATCCCATCCGCCGTTCTTGATCATCGTTTCCCTCGATACCAGCATATTCGTCCCCGTTAGCGAGCCAGTCTTGAACATCAGCCAGCGGCCGCTCTGCATCAGGAGCTGGAAAACCTTGAATTCCATCGCAATCATACGGGTAAGCCAGTTCTTCGTTTCGTTAACCGTCCAGACATATCCGACGGCGCCTACTGCTCCCGGAACCTGTTCTGCCCGTTCAACAAGCAGCTTCAGTGCTTGCGGCTCCGGCTGATTGTCGGCATCGTAGACGCAGATATAGTCAGAATCAGATATGGAAAGCCCGTAATTCAGTACACGTGATTTACCGCTCGGCTTGCCGGGCGGCACATGAATGTGCTTGATCCGGGGGAAGGTGCTGGCATAGAAATCCGCGATCTCTCCGGTCTCATCCTTGGAATTGTCATTAAGCAGATAAATGATAAGCTCCCCGGGATATTCCAGCTTGACCATCGCATCGAGTGTTTCGGCGAGCACTTTCCCTTCGTTATGTGCAGGGATGAAAATACTGACGCTCGGATATTGCTCCAGCGGCTTGTAAGTATTCGGTTTGGAGCGGTACAGGATCCCTGCTACCGTCAGGATTGAATAAAACACCAGCAGGGTCCAGAACAGGGTGGAGCTGACAATCATGATTAAGGTTGTGTTCACTATGGGCCTCCTCTAGCTGTACATGGTGTATCAGGCCACAATAGCCTGCGTATCGCTCCAATTATCCGGCAGCTCCAGCAGGCTGGTTTCATAGAAGCTCTCCGGTACGTTCACTTCTTGATGCAGGTAAGCCTTAAAGCGCTCCTCTACGATTGACGCGCCATCACGATTAGTGTTTTGAAGCAGAACGACGAGCTCATAATCGGACACTTTCCCAACCAGATCATATTGTTCTCTTACCGATTTCAAAGCAGCTGTAGCGAAAGCGTGAAATACGCTTTTCTTAGCAAACTCCTTGCCGGCGGCATTGATCTTGATCTTAAGCAGATAACCCTGCTCCTTACGGCGGCGCATAGCCACGAAAATCGATTCCATGCGGTACATGAACTCATTAATCGTCAGCACGGAAGCATCCTTCTCATACTTGCGCAGCTCCTGCAGCTCTTCATTCATTTCGGAATAAGCCTGTCCATACTTGACAAGCTGGGAGACAGTCAGCCACAGACAAATCACACAAGCCATGAAAGCCAGATTGGTTAGAATTGCGTGCGCTTGCTCGGAGCTGTCCCATTCGTTCATATAGCCTTGAAAGGCCAGCCAGAAGCCTGTTCCAAGCATCTCGACAACCAGCAGGGCAAAGCTCTGCAGCGGCTTCAGGTAAGCAAAGCATACAGCTGATAATACGACAATGGCTGAGAAGGTCAGCAGCTCTTCACCTTTCGCAGAAGCAACCAGTGCCACAGCAGCACCTACAGTTAAAATAAACAGCCATACGATTAGTCTTTCACGTTTCATCCGGTCACCTTCTTCATGTTGAGAGTTCGAACCATATTATCCAGCTAATTATAAATGAAATAACACACAAATCCCATCATAATTCGACAATTATTATCATTTTTTGTGGGGTTGAATGACCTTCTGCTACCAAAGGTCTAGTGAATAATGCCATGTCTCCAAAACGTGGGGTGATTAACAATGCGTACTAACTTACAAGGGTTTTTAAGCCAATGTGTAGAAATCTTAAACACTAAGAATTATTCTCATTGAGATGGGGGGCAGCGGAGATGAGGACACTTGGACCAAACGATCCTCACAGAAAGGAAGAATGGCAATTCCAATCCAGGTTTATGGGCTGCAGTTATACAATTAAAACAGCTGTACCGCTTCATCCCGCGTCAGCGGAGGGTTACCCGGTAATCTATGTGCTTGACGGCCACCAGTATTTCACAATCACTCATGATGTGGTGAGGCTTCAATCCCGAAATTCTGCCAAGACGTTTATCAGCCCGTCCATTGTTGTCGGGATATGCTTATCGGGAGAAGACAGCAGCATGTCGAAGCAAAGGTTCTATGATTTTACACCGGCAGCAGACCAGTATAAGTACCCCGAACGGCTGCAAAATAGGGAGCTCGGCAAGCATGGCGGTGCAGAACGGTTTCTCGAATTTTTGACACAGGAGCTCCAGCCGGAAATTGTGGGGCGGTATCCGGTTAACAGGTCCAGACAGACCCTGTTTGGTCATTCACTGGGAGGCTTGTTCACGCTCTACACACTGCTGGCAAAGCCGGATTCCTTCCAGTATTACCTCGCCTTCAGTCCCTCGATCTGGTGGAATGAACAGGATATCTACCGTTATATGAACAATCCCGGAGCTTCTGTTTCCAGGCATTCGCGTATTCCAGGCATATTCCTCACGGTTGGGGGCGAGGAAGGCTTCATGGTTGATGACGCCCGGCAGTTTGCCGAGCGATTGAGGAGCAGTCCGCTGGTGCCTGACCGGTTCGATTATTACGTTGCAGCTGACGAGAATCATGCCTCAGTTGTTCCGGCCGTTATGAGCCGGGCGATTAGGTTTACCGTGCAGAGCTGATGTGAAAGCCCAAAGCCGTTCATAATAATATGAATCAAGATTCCGGCACTACTGGCCGCTGGTCGGGGCTGCCGCCATGCCTGGGGCTGATCTCAAGAACCAACCAAGGTCTGATTAAGACGTCTTATCCTTCCTATAAGATGGAATTGAATAATCTTACAGGAGGAGGGTGTTTTAATTGGCTAATCGGGCAGTGCCGGAACGTACAGATGCAGTTAAATTGTTTCAAGGCGAGAAGTGGCTTTTGCTGACTGGGGTGCTGGGTTTAATCCTTGCTGGAATCTGCGCGGTCTGGGTGATGCTCTATGGCGGCCCGGTCTCGCCAGACGGCGATGTATCCAAGGCAGCATCGTTTAACGCGGCTCTAGGGATATTCCTGATCTCAACAGCTGCCATTGCTCCCTTGTCAGGAATGGGAAGAAGAAGCCTTGCCATCTTCCGCTGGACCTACATTATATTAGGCTTGTATGGCTACTTTACGGAAACGATACAAAACTTTCGCGGATTAAACCCGAGATTTACGGAAGGCGGCACGGTTCTGGACAGCTATATCAGCTTGCTGTTTGTCATCGATGCCTTACTTTTGGTACTCGTATATGCCTGGTTTGCTGTCCCGTTCTTCAGCAGCAAGGCTGCGGGGAAGCGTCCGCTGCTGGTCTTGGCAGCGCGATATGCCATCATGGCTACGATGCTGTCGTTTGCGGCCGGGATCTGGCTCTCGGTTAACCAGGGCCGGTTCACCGGAGCGGAGGGCAATATCATCTGGCTGCACGGCATCGGATTTCATGCACTGCAGGCAATCCCCTTGACGGCCTGGCTGGGAGAGCGAGCCGCGTTAAGCGACACTGCCCGCCGCTCGTTTGTCCGCTGGACAGGAATTGCATACATACTCGGCCTGCTGTTTATCGGCTGGCAGACCTATCTCGGCCAAGCGGTATTCGAGTGGTCTCTCTTGCCGGTTCTGGGCGCGCTGAGCTTCCTGGCAGCCCTGCTGCCGGTATTTATGTTGCTGCGAAGTATACTGATGGCTAACCATCATGTCATGGAGGGTTGACGATGTATGAATATATATATGTAGAAACTTCACTTGGAGGCTTTTTTACCGAAGCGACACACCGGGGGACGATAGACAAGTACGCAAGAGAAGGCTGGCGGCTCGTACAGGTGCTGCCGACTGACTATAACGGTCATGGCAAACCAACTGCTTACGAGATCATTTTCGAGCGGCCGGTTGAGAGCTCATAAGACACAGCGCCGCCATTGCCTGTTGCTGCTGAAGAACGTACAATAGAGGGGTCTGGACTAACTAGTGATCGGAGGATGTTTCATGAGCGAATCAAATCAACTGCCTCGCTGTACCCCGGAAGAACAGGGAATATCATCTGCTGATGTTGAAGCTTTTCTTGACGCGGTGGAAGCCAGCGGACAGGAGCTTCACAGCTTCATGCTGCTGCGTGGAGGAAAGGTCACTGCCGAAGGCTGGTGGCATCCATATACACCGGATTGCCTTCACCAGATGTTCTCGGTGAGCAAGAGCTTTAATGCGACTGCGATCGGAATAGCCGTTGAAGAAGGTCTGCTGTCTGTAGATGACAAGGTCCTGTCGTTCTTTCCGGAGAAAGCGCCTTCAGACCCTTCGGAGAATCTGCAGGCGATGCGTGTGCATGATCTGCTTGCGATGGGAACCGGTCACGACACGGATGTGACGGGGCCGATGATCCAGTGTGAAGACGGCGATTGGGTCAAGGCATTTCTGGCGCAGCCGGTCCAGCATAAGCCGGGCACGCATTTTGCCTATAACAGCGGTGCAAGCCATATGCTATCCGCGATCCTGCAGAAGGTGGCCGGCGTAACGCTGTATGACTATCTGCAGACGAGGCTGTTCCAGCCGCTCGGGATCACGTCAGCGACATGGGATGCATGCCCGCAGGGGGTTACAGTAGGGGGCTATGGATTAAGGACAACAACAGAAGCGATAGCCAAGCTCGGACAGCTGTACCTGCAGGATGGTGTCTGGAATGGCCGGCAGCTGGTTCCTGCGGAATGGATCAGACAGTCTTCCATGAAGCAGATCGACAATGGCAGTGATCCGGATAATGACTGGCACCAGGGCTATGGCTACCAGTTTTGGCTGTGCCGCTATAACGTATACCGGGCCGCGGGCATGTTCGGTCAGTATATCTTTGTTATGCCCGAGCAGAATGCTGTCGTAGCCATAACCAGCGGACTGCAGGACGAGAAGCCGATTCTGGATGCTGTGTGGGAGCATCTGCTGCCTGCCATGAAGGATCAGCCTCTGCAGCCTGCGCAGGCTGCGTACAGCAGTTTGGCAGCCAGACTTCGCAGCCTGAGCCTTGATCAAGGTCCGGTATCTGCAGATGCTGGGGTGCCGGTTAACCAGCCGGATGATGTGAAATCGATACCTGCGGGACAGACCTATCATTTTGATGGTGAACAGGGCTTTATGAAGACGTTTGAGATTCAGGTTGATGGTAGCGTTATAACGCTAATCAAGGATGAGAATGAGCGCTACGCTTTCGGACTGGATGATTGGGAGGAAAGCCGTGTAGATGCTGGGGTGATGAAGGGTGAATGCACGCTTGGCCGTGCTTTCGTATACCGGCAGGCAGGTCGCTCAGTGCTTGAGCTGAACTTCCGGTTCATTGAAACGCCGATGAGTCTGCGGATGGTCTGCAGGTTTGAGGGGAGGGAGCTGCAGGCTGCGATTTCCCAGAATGTCGGGCTGCAGCATGGAGTACCTGAGACAGTTAACGGAAGGCTTGCAGAATAATGCAGCCTGCCCCCCGTACAGCTGAGGAACCAGACATACGCTCCGAAGAACGTGTCAGCCTGCGGCGCATGCTGGCGTTCTTCGTACCGCTTGGCTTATCGGCAAGCCTGGTAGCCTTGTCGCATGTAATTGTTAACGGGACATTATCCCGCTCGTTAAATCCGGAAGCTACAATCGCAGGCTATACGATCGCCATGAGCCTGTTCATTATTACCGAGCGTCCGGTCGTCTTCCTGAGACAGACCTGTTCAGCGCTGGCAGGCGACCGGGTCGCATTCCGGGCGGTCGGGTGGGTGACGCTGTACCTGCTGCTGTTCACGCTGGTGTTCGGCTCGGTCATGTCCTACACGCCTCTTGGGGCTGCCTTGTTTCGTGGGGTGTACACGATTGGCAATGAGCTTGTGACAGAGGTGCTTAAGGGGTACCGCATCCTCTTCCTGGTAACGGTATTTTCAGCGATACGCTGCTTGTACCACGGTATTATTATCCGCAATATGCAGACCAAATGGCTGACGATCGGCATGGTTGTGCGGCTTGCAGTTATGTACCTGTTGTCATTGTATTTTATTCATTCCGGTCATGAGATAGATGGCCGTACAGGGGCGCTTATCTTCCTCGCAGGAATGATGGTGGAGGCGCTGGTCAGCTGGCTGGAAGGCAGGCGCATCTATAGGATGATGCCTGAGAAGCACGCTTCCTCCGGCGTCAGCAGGGTACGGGATGTGTTCCCGTTTTACCGTCCGCTGATTATGACTTCGTTCCTGTCGGTTCTGATAGGACCGTCGATTAATGCCATGCTGGGCAAGACATCACAGATCGAGCTCGCTATTGCATCGTATGCGATTGCCCTCAGTGTTACCACGCTGATTACGAGCTTTTATACGTATGTGCATCAGATTGTGCTTAATTTCTATCAAGCGGACCCCCGTGGGGTTTGGCGGTTCGCCATGCTGTTTCATGCCGTTCCGGCTCTGCTCGTAGCCCTGCTGGCTTTCACGCCTGTTGGTCCTGTTGTGGTGGGCTTTGTGATCGGTGGGGAAGGACAGCTGCTGGATGAAAGCCTTCGTGTGCTGCGCGTCTTCGTGCTGTTTGCGCTGGTATTCCCCTGGGTGGACTTCGGGAACGGGCTTGTCATGCTGCGCAAACGGACCCGGCTGATGGCGTTCTCCCAGCTTGGGAATGTCATCGTGACAATCGCGGCTCTGCTGGCAGTGGCTGCTGCTGTTCCCGGCTGGAACGGCATGGTCGGCGCTTTGGCGCAGTCCTGCGGCCTCGCTGCAGAAGGGCTTGTACTGCTTGTGCTGCTTCGGCGGATGGGGAGTAGATAATATATAGGTAGGAGGCCGCATCCGGTCCGTGAGAACTAATCATGGTCCCGATGCGGCTTCTTGCGCTTGGGCTTGAGGCCTTGAGGCGTAATAGGTTCAGGGAGCTTTGCCTTGGCGTGCTTACAGAGCGGGAGGCTGCGGCAGCGGAGCAAGATGCGACCGCTTGTATGCTGAAGGGGTCATGCCGCTAACCTTCTTGAACATCCGGTGAAAATGCGGCAGGCTCTCAAATCCGCACCGCTCAGCAATCTGGCTGACATTGTCATCGGTTGCAATCAGCAGCTCCTTCGCCAGAATAACCCGTTTGGCCGTCACATATTCAGTCACATTCATACCGGTCAGCTGCTTGAAGACCCTGGAAAAATGGGCTGGCGTGACAGCAGCCCGCCGGGCTAGCTCGTTCAAGCCCAGCTGGCCGCTCGGATTCTCATCAATATACTGCAGCATGCTTCTCATCCACAGCGGCCGGATTACATGCTCGGTTGAGAGCTCGCTGCCTGCTGGAGCCACCTGCCTGTTGATGAAGAGCAGAATCTGCTGAAGCAGCAGAAGCACGGCCTGCCGGTAGCCGGTCAGCTGCTGCTTATGCTCGGAATGGATAGCGTCAATCCACTGCTCAAGCTGCCGCTGGTCATCTGACTGCAGACGCAGGCGGTAGCTCTGCCGCTTGCGGGCATGCTCAAAGCAGCGCAGATAGGTAAAGGCTTCGCCAAGGGCGGGCTGCTGTACAAGGGCGCCGCTGAAGAAGATGGCGGTAGAGATTATCCGGTCATGCGGGTCCGGGAGGGAGCGGTGGATGGTATTGGACGGAAGCAGGAACAAGTCACCCTGCCGCATGTCATACAAGGTCCGGTCGACAAAGAACGAACCGCTGCCCGTATAGATATATACCAGCTCATACCACTCATGCAGATGGTCCGGCAGCTCGGTGAGCGGATGCTTCGGATCACGGTAGTTATATTCAAATGGAAAAGGAGTCTGCAGGTCAAACTGCTTGCGCATCGGCTTCAACAGACTAAACCTCCTTCGGAGTTAGCGGGATTACATCTAGGATATCAAAAAAGAGTATAAATGTGCGAGAATTCGTTATTTTATCCTGAATTTATTGCTTTATAATGAAGGTAGTTAAGTTAGTAAAGCGCTATCATGGCTGGGAAAGGAGCTGGAATGCCGCTATGCGTATTGATGCCCATCAGCATTACTGGTTGATTGAACGCGGTGATTACGGTTGGATAACGCCGGATATTCCGGTACTGTACCGGGATTATCTACCGGTGCATCTGGAGCCGGAGCTTGCCCGCCACCGGATCGACCGGACGGTACTCGTTCAGGCAGCGCCGACCGAAGCGGAGACGGAATATTTGCTTGGATTGGCTGAGCAGAGCGATTCCATCGGCGGAGTGGTCGGCTGGCTGGATCCGGCAGATCCAGCCTGTCTCTCTCTATGTAGCCGGCTTAGGCAGCATCCGAAGCTGGTCGGGTTTAGAGTCATGATACAGGAGATGAAGGATGCGGCGGATGTGCTGACTCCCATGTTTGTCGATCACATGAGCTATCTCGCCGAACAGAAAATTCCGGTTGATCTGCTTGTGACCGCATCCCAGCTGGATGATACGCTGCGGCTCCTCGAGCTGGTCCCTGGTCTTCATGGTGTGCTGGATCACTTAGGCAAGCCGCATATTGCGGCAGGGGAGCTGGAGCCGTGGCGCAGCCAGCTGGCCGCTGTTGCTGCCCACCCGGGCATGTACTGCAAGCTCTCGGGAATGGTTACCGAAGCGGATCACGCGGCATGGCAGCCGGATGATTTTGTCCCGTATGTGCGTCATGCGACTGAAGTATTCGGCTCTAACCGTGTCTTATTCGGCAGCGACTGGCCGGTATGCCGGATGGCGGCTGAATATGAAGAAGTGATGAGTGCACTGCTGTATGCTCTGCCGGAGAGCTGGGGAGAAGCCGAACACAGCCGTTTATTCGGACTAAACGCAAAGGAGTTCTACCAATTATGAGCGAACAGGTTCTGACGAAAAAGCTGCTGGATGCCGGTCAGCAGGGGCTGCACCCTGCAGTGAAGGACAGCCCGGTTACGATTTTGCAGATTGGGGAAGGCAACTTCCTGCGCGGGTTTGTGGACTGGATGATTCATGAGGCCCGCAGGCAGGGGCGGTATGAGGGAAGCATTGCTGTAACGCAGCCCCGTCCGTCAGGAAGCGCCAAGCTCGCTCAGCTGGCAGAGCAGGATGGCTTGTACACCCTTGTGACCCGGGGACTGGAGAATGGCAAGCAGGTGGAGCGGAAGGATGTCATCTCGGTTTTCTCGCAGGTCATTGACCCGTATGCGGATTGGGAAAGGTTCCTGTCACTGGCGGAGAGTGATGAGCTGCAGGTAGTCGTATCCAATACGACGGAAGCGGGCCTTGTCTACCGACAGGAAGAGCTGAAGGAGGGTGAGCCCATCCTCTCGTTCCCCGGGAAAATGGCTTGCTTCCTGTACCGGCGTTACCAGGCTTTGGGCGGAGCGCCTGACAAGGGGCTGGTGTTTCTGCCGTGCGAGCTGCTTGAACGCAATGGAGATGAGCTCAAGGCCTGCATCCTTCGCTACTGTGAGGATTGGCAGCTGCCGGAGGCTTTCATTCAGTGGGTGAACAGCTCCTGCCGCTTCCTGAACTCGCTGGTCGACCGGATTGTCACCGGTTACCCCGATGAGCAGGCAGAGCAGTGGTTCGAAGAGTGGGGCTACCGGGATGCGATGCTGAATACGGCAGAGCCGTATCACTTCTGGGCGATTGAAGCCGAGCCGGAGCTGGAGCGTCTGCTGCCTCTGCAGGCCGCTGGCTTTAATGTGGTATGGACCGATGATCTGAAGCCTTACCAGCAGCGGAAGGTGCGGATTCTGAATGGCGCCCACACCCTGATGACGCCAATTGCCATCCTGCACGGCTTCCATTATGTGCGTGAAGTGATGGAGGATGATACTTTTGGGCGCTATGTCCGTGAAGCGGTAAAGGAGGACATCATCCCGTCGATGCCGATGGACCGGGCTGAGCTGCTTGACTATGCGGAGACCGTATTTGAGAGGTTTGGCAACCCGTTCATCAAGCACCGGCTTGCGGATATTGCGATGAACAGCGTGAGCAAGTTTAAGGTGCGCCTGCTGCCGAGCATTGCCTACTATGCCGAGCAGGGCAAGCCGGTGCCTGACAGGCTGGCGCGTACACTGGCAGGCCTGCTCCGTTACGGTAAGGTTAAGCAGACTGGTGACGCTTATGAGGGGCGTACACTGGCAGGCGGGGTCTATATAATACGGGACGACGCACAGGTGCTTGAGCAGCTTGCAGCAGCTTGGAAGCGGGCGGAAGAAGCGGGACTTCCAGCAGATAAAACGGCTCGTGAGCTTCTGAGGCTGCCGATATGGGACGCAGATCTGTCTGAGTGGCCGGGACTTTCAGAAGCTGTCGGCCGCTGCCTGGAAGAATGGAGCTGATGAGATGAGCAGATGGATTCGTCTACACGATCAAGATCATGTCGTCATTGCGCTGGAGGAAATTCCTGCCGGATCAGTATTGGAAGGGCTAACTGCAGAAGAGGTGAGCAGCGAGGGCAGGCTGACTGCAGCTGATACCATCCCCAAAGGACATAAGATGCTGACACGCCGGGTGAGTGCAGGAGAGCATATCCTAAAATTCGGCTATTCCATCGGCGTCGCCAAGCAGGATATTGAGCCGGGCAGCTGGGTGCATACGCATAACATAACAAGCGGTCTGAAGGGTGTGCTGGACTACACATATGAGCCGGGTCAGGATGGGGCCAGCCGGTCCGCTGCAGAGACAGCAGCGGGCGTTTCGGCAGAGGCTTCGACCGGATCTGCTGACAGTACTGGAAGCACTGCTGCTGCCGATCCTTCGACTCTTGCGAACAGGCTGGCTTCCCGGACCTTTCAGGGGTACGTGCGCAGCAATGGCGAGGTCGGTATCCGTAATGAAATCTGGATCATTAATACGGTGGGCTGCATCAATAAGACCTGCGAGATTTTGGCACGGCGCGCCAGCACAATGTACGAAGGCCGGGTGGACGGGATACACCATTTTGCACATCCGTTCGGCTGCTCGCAGCTAGGGGATGACTTGACGTATACGCAGAAGCTGCTGGCTTCCCTTGTCAACCATCCGAATGCCGTAGGCGTGCTTGTGGTCGGGCTTGGCTGCGAGAACAACCAGATTGATTCATTCAAGGCTGTGATCGGCGATGCTGATCCCGAGCGGGTTAAATTTATGAGGTCGCAGGATGAAGAGGATGAGCTGGAAGCGGGACTTGAACTGCTGGAGGAGCTGGTTGCTTACGCAGAACGCTATCAGCGTGAGCCTGTGCCGGTCTCCAAGCTTAAGCTGGGGCTCAAATGCGGAGGTTCAGACGGCTTGTCGGGTATCACCGCCAATCCGCTCGTAGGCGCTGTATCCGACAAGCTGATTGCAGCCGGCGGAACAGCGATCCTGACCGAGGTGCCGGAAATGTTCGGCGCGGAGACCATCCTGATGAACCGGGCCGCGAATGAGCAGGTGTTCAGCCGGATCGTGGATCTGGTTAACGATTTCAAGCAGTATTTTATCCGCCATGGCCAGGAGGTCTACGAGAATCCGTCACCGGGAAACAAAGCGGGCGGAATCAGCACACTCGAGGAAAAATCACTCGGCTGCACACAGAAGGGCGGCCATGCGGCTGTTACGGATGTTCTGCCATATGGCGGCCGTGCTTCGCTTCCTGGTCTTACACTGCTTGAAGCGCCGGGCAACGATCTGGTCTCCGTCACCGCGCTGTCCGCAGCCGGTGCTCATATTGTGCTGTTCACAACAGGGCGCGGCACGCCGTTCGGCGGACCGGTTCCTACTGTGAAAATTTCGACGAACAGCGAGCTGGCGGCACGCAAGCGCAACTGGATTGATTTTAACGCAGGCAGGCTGCTGGAAGGGGAATCGATGGCATCGTTGACTGAATCGCTGTGGGATTACCTGATTTCACTCGCTTCCGGCGAGGCACAAACGCACAATGAAACCAACGGCTTCAAGGAAATTGCGATCTTCAAGGACGGCGTTATTCTATAGCGCAAGAACAGCATGACAGCGGGAGGGGTAACGGATGAAATACAGACCGCTCGGAAGCACGGGCGAGAAGGTGTCGGTTCTCAGCTTCGGGGCTTCATCACTGGGCTCCGTATTCCGGGAAACCGACGACCTGGAGAGCATAAGAACCGTGCATGCGGCGCTTGATGGCGGTATCAATCTGATTGATGTATCTCCCTATTATGGTTTAACAAAGGCGGAGACGGTGCTCGGTGAGGCGCTGAGTCAGGTGGCGCGTGACAGGTACCTGCTTGCAACCAAGGCCGGCAGGTATGGCGAGCGGGAATTCGATTACAGCCGGGAGCGTATTCTGCGCAGTGTGGAGGAGAGCTGCAGACGGCTGCATACCGATTATCTGGATATACTCTTCCTGCATGATATCGAGTTTGTTCCTTATGAAGAAGTGGCAGCAGAAGCGTTCGAGACACTGCGGGAGCTGAAGCGGCAGGGTGTGATAAGATTCAGCGGCATCTCAGGCCTTCCGCTGTCTGTCTTGGCAAGGTCGCTGGAGGACGAGGCGGCGCCTGCCGATGTCATTCTCTCCTACTGCCATTACTCGCTGAATGATACAACGCTGCTGGAACTCCTGCCGCTGCTTGAAGCGAAGCGGGCCGGCTTAGTCAACGCTTCACCGCTGTCCATGGGGCTGCTCAGCATGCGCCCGGCTCCTGAATGGCATCCGGCTTCCGAGGATATCCGGCGCGCCTGCCATGAGGCAGCCCGCTGCTGCGAGTCGCACGGCAGCGACATCGCGAAGCTTGCCATCCAGTTCGCTACGGCTGATGAGCGGATTCCCACGACACTCGTGAGTACCGCCAGCAGCGCCAATATCACCCGCAACATCAGCTGGACGGATGAGCCGATGGATCGGGAGCTGCTGCGGAAGGTGCTCGCCATATTGGCACCCGTGCAGGGAAGGAGCTGGCCGAGCGGGCGGGAGGAATATAACCAAACGATTAGAGCCTGATCCTTATGTGAATAGGGGCCAGGGATGAAGGAGCTGGAATAGATGCAGGCCATCATATGTGAAAAGGCGGGGCGGCTCGTGAATGCCGAGCGTCCGGTGCCCGTTCCGGCAGCCGGTGAAGCGCTGATACGCATTCGCCGGATCGGGGTTTGCGGCACGGATTTGCATGCTTACCAGGGCAACCAGCCCTATTTTACTTATCCGCGTGTGCTCGGACATGAGCTTGCAGGCGTAGTGGAAGCGGTAGGTCCCGACGGCTGGGATCAAGAGGGTAAGGTGATGGGGCTCGACGGGAAGCAATCGGTACTTCATGCCGGGGACCAGGTCTGCATCATTCCTTATCTGCACTGCGGGTCCTGTATGGCCTGTCGTTCCGGCAAGATGAACTGCTGCAGCAGCATGCGGGTCATGGGCGTGCATGCGGACGGCGGGATGCAGGAACGGGTGACGGTTCCGCTCACTAATCTGATCCGCACGAGCGGATTGACGCTGGACCAGACTGCTGTTATGGAGCCGCTCAGCATCGGGATGCATGCTGTCAGACGGGCTGCTCTAGAGCACGGGGAGAACGTCCTGGTCATTGGCGGCGGTCCTATCGGGCTTGGCGTCATGGCCGCTGCAAGGAGGGCGGGGGCGAGGGTTATCGCCATGGATTTGAGCATGGACAGGTTGGCGCACTGCAGGGAGTGGGCGGGAGCGGATGAGACGGTTGTTGCCGGTGATGATGCCGAGCGGCGCATTGCGGAGCTTACGGACGGAGACTTTCCGGCAGCTGTCTTCGATGCTACGGGCAGCAGGCATTCCATGACCGCGGCCTTCCGTTATGTAGCTCATGGCGGAAGGCTGGTGTATGTAGGGCTGGTGAAGGGCGATCTAACCTTCAGCGACCCGGAGTTTCACAAGCGAGAGATGACTCTGATGGGAAGCCGCAATGCAACCATAGAGGACTTTTTGCTGGTTGCGGAGACGCTGCGTACGGGGCAAGCCGATGCGGGTTCCTACATATCGCACCGGTGTCCGTTTGGCGAGGCTGCGGAACAGTTCCAGGAATGGACCAGCCCGGCCTCCAGCGTGCTGAAGGCGATGATCGAGCTTTAAGAGGAACAGACTTAAGTCTAGCAATCTTGAGGAATCGGGCGGATGAATGTGAGGAAATGCTTCGATAACGGCTGAAGGTCAGGTATACTGATAGAAAACAAGCCAGGGTATCAACAAGGGCACCTGAGAGGAGTTTTCTAGTCATGAACCAACCAAACGCAAACCGTAAAGCCGTATTTTTCGATCTGGATGATACACTCTACGACCAGCTGATCCCGTTCCAGACAGCCGCCGAGCGTCATGTCCCCGGCGAGCTGCTGGCCAAGGTGCCGGCAGCTGATCTGTTCCGCACCGTACGCAAGCACAGCGATGAATTATGGGAGCCGTATTTGCGCGGCGAGCTGCCGCTTGATGTTATGCGGGTGCTGCGGATTCAAAAGGCATTCGCCGAGTTTGATATTCATCTCGAGGAGGATGCCTGCTCCAAGATTCAGGACGAGTACCTGGCGGAGCAGGGGCGTATCAAGCTGCTGCCCGGCGTTGCGGACTGCTTGATCGAGCTGGAGCGGAGCGGCTGGACCATCGGCGTCATTACGAACGGTCCGGCGGAGCATCAGCGCCGCAAGGCGGCCGCGCTGCAGATCGACTGGTTTATTCCGGATGAGCATATCTTCATCTCTGGGGCAGTCGGCATTGCCAAGCCAGATGCACGCATTTTCGAGCATGCGAACCGGGTAACGGGCACACGTCCGGAGAACAGCATCTATATCGGGGATTCGTGGGCTAATGATGTAGTGGGCGCACGGGTGGCCGGCTGGCAGTGCATTTGGTATAACAAGCGGAATGCCGAGCCGGGCGAGGGGCAGATGCCGGAGATGACAGTAACAACATTCGAAGGGCTTGCTTCCCGTTTGTACGGCCTTGCTGCCGGAAGGGAAGCGGCTCTGGCGGAAGGAAGGTTGAAGCAGGAATGATGGACAGAGAAGAGATTGTATTGTGGCCGGAAGGGGCACCGCTCGCGGAAGGAACCGGGCTGGAGCATGAGCCTGCTCTTACGGTGTACCCGGCTCAGGGAAAGCCCAGCGGAGCAGCGGTTATTGTATGCCCTGGCGGCGGGTATGTATACCGGGCAGAGCATGAGGGAGGACCAATCGCGGAACGGCTAAGCGAGATGGGAATTGCTGCCTTCGTGCTTCGCTACCGGGTGGCGCCTTACCGTTATCCGTGTGCCAAGCTGGATGTACAGCGCGCAATCCGGACGGTCAGGCACCGCGCTTCTGCGCTTGGGGTCGACCCGGCGCGTGTAGGTGTGCTGGGATTCTCGGCGGGCGGACATGTTGCGTCCACGGCAGGTGTTCATTATGACGCGGGCCAGTCTGACGCGAAGGATGCGGTAGAACGGCTTTCCAGCCGTCCTGACCTGACTATGCTGTGTTATCCGGTCATTACGATGCAGGATAATTATACGCATCAGGGTTCCCGTGAAAGCCTGCTTGGGACCGATCCAGACCCTGAGCTCATAGAACTGCTCTCCAATGAACGGCATGTCACCCCGGATACGCCGCCTGCTTTCCTATGGCACACTTCCGATGATGGCGCTGTTCCGGTGGATAACAGCCTGGCGTTTGCCACAGCTCTCCGGCGTAACGGGGTGCTGTTTGACCTGCATGTCTATGCAAGCGGCCGGCATGGAATGGGTCTGGCTGAGGACAGCCGGCATGTCAGCGGCTGGAGCGCGGCTCTTGAATCATGGCTGAGGACGAACGGGTTTGTTGAATGACACCGCTTCCCGGCCTGCTTGTTTCCTGTATAATAGGGTACATATAGACTGCTGCTTATCTTAATATTAACAGGCGCCAGCATGGTTGGGAGGCATAAGAGATGGAGAAAACGGACGGCTGCAAAGGCTGCTCCAGAGATGTGCAGGTCAGTGAGGCACAGATTGAGGCCATGGTTAACAAGCTGGCATCAAGAGGCTTCGACTGCGTTGCGGATGATGTGTATGAAAGCAGGCTTGCTTCCTGCAGCGGCTGCGAGTCGCTGTCATTTGGGCATACGTGCAAGTTTTGCGGGTGCATTGTAAGGGTCAGAGCGAAGCTGGCGGACAAGAGCTGTCCCAATCCGGACGGAAGCAGATGGCAATCATAGATTACTCGAATCAGGGGCGCCCGGTGCTATACAGGACAGGGTGCCCATTCATGTTTGGGGGCTGGTTCAGGGCGGCAAACAGGCTGTCTGTTGAGCACTTCCGCAGCTGAGAGCCGGCAGTCAGCCGCGGGCATGGCAGCAGATCAATCCAGTGGAATACGGTCTATGAAGGCAGAGGCCGCACTGGTCAGAGGCATGTTCTTGAGCGTGATGATGCCAACCCTCGATTGCGGAATCGGCACATCCAGCTTGATCTCGAACAGGCTCTCCTCTTCAAGCTCCTTCCTTACGAATTGCTTGGTTACATATGAGATTCCGAGACCCGTCTTGGCAAATTCGATCAGCAGGTCAACACTGCCCAGTTCAAATTCCGGCGCCAATACCAGACCGTGATCACGGAACAAGCCGGTTATCGCATAGCGGGAATGGCTGTTGCGGGAGAAGAGAATGATCGGATAGTCGAGCAGCTTCTCAAGGGAAAGCACTTGCCCGGACAGCTCCCTGTATTTCGAACCGGCGACGAAGCAGTCCTGGATTAGGATGCCTTCCCGAACCTCTAACTGAATATCGTTGACCGGCATGCGGACAACACCCAAGTCGATTTTGCCTTCCTTCAGGTAGGAGACGATTTCGGGTGTGGTGCCGTGAACGAGATGGATCTTAACATTCGGATGCTGGGCGTGAAAGACTTCAAGATAGGGCAGCAGATAATGCTTGCACAGCGAATCACTGCCCCCGATGCGGAGCTCTCCGCCCTCCAGGTTCTTCAGCTCGGCCATCTTGTCTTCGGCAAGAGAGAGAAAGTTAAAGGCCTGTTCGACGTAAGAATGCAGCACTTGACCTTCCTTGGTGAGCACGACACCCTTCGAGGTGCGGGAGAATAGCTCCAAGCCGAAACCCTCCTCCAGCTGCTTGAT
This sequence comes from Paenibacillus sambharensis, assembly GCF_003233845.1. Classification (GTDB taxonomy): domain Bacteria; phylum Bacillota; class Bacilli; order Paenibacillales; family Paenibacillaceae; genus Paenibacillus_I; species Paenibacillus_I sambharensis. Next base: position 99,907 of record NZ_QKRB01000041.1, on the reverse strand, counting down.
GGCATGGCTGACACTTGGCTGTGTAATATATAACGCTTTAGCGGCTTTGGACAGGCTTCCCAGCTGGGCCGTCAAATAAAACACCTTGTATAACTCAAAGTTAATCATATAGACACCTTCTATAGCGGGTATTTGAATTATTAATTACGTATATAGCTAATGCAATCATTATAATAGAGGCAGGAGTGGTGCATCAACAGCTGTTAAAGGAGGAAACAAGTTGATTTCAACAAGCTCGATTGAAACATTAAGCATCAATGCGATCCGGACTCTGACGATCGACGCGGTAGAGAAGGCACAGATGGGACACCCCGGCATGCCGATGGGGGCTGCGCCTATGGGCTATACGCTGTGGACCCGTCAGATGAAGCATAATCCGGCTAACCCGGAGTGGTTTAACCGCGACCGGTTCGTGCTGTCTGCTGGACATGGCTCCATGCTGCTGTACAGCTTGCTGCATCTGAGCGGTTACGACCTGACTCTGGACGATTTGAAAGCGTTTCGCCAGTGGGGAAGCAGAACACCGGGCCATCCGGAATTTGGACACACGGCCGGTGTGGAAGCGACGACTGGTCCGCTTGGGCAGGGCTTTGCGATGGCTGTCGGCATGGCGATGGCTGAAGCGCATCTAGGTGCCGTATATAACCGTGAAGGCTACCAGCTGGTTGACCATTACACGTATACGATCTGCGGAGACGGTGATCTGATGGAAGGTGTGGCGGGCGAAGCCGCTTCACTGGCCGGCCATCTGAAGCTGGGCAAGCTGGTCGTTCTGTATGACTCAAACGATATTTCACTCGACGGCGAGCTGAACATGTCCTTCTCTGAAGATATTAAAGGCCGGTTCGAATCGTACGGCTGGCATTATCTGCGGGTGGATGAGCAGAACGATGTAGCTGCAATCTCGGCGGCAATCGAGCAGGCCAAAGCGGAGACCGGCCGTCCGACTCTGATTGAGATCAAGACAACAATCGGATACGGCAGCCCGAACAAAGCAGGCAAGGGCGGACATGGCGGCACACACGGCAGCCCGCTCGGAGAGGAAGAGCTCAAGCTGACCAAGGAAGCGCTCGGCTGGCCGCTTGAACCTGACTTCCATGTGCCTGATGAAGTCTATCAGGATTTCGCCAAGGTGAAGGAAACCGGCGCTGCAGAGCAGGCGAAATGGGAGGAGCTGCTGAACCGTTACCGTCAAGCGTTCCCTGAAGAAGCTGCGAAGTTCGAGCAGCTTGTCAAGGGTGAGCTGCCGGAGGGCTGGGATACCGATCTGCCGGTCTATGAAGCTGATGGCAGCCAAATCTCGACCCGTGTAGCTTCAGGAAAAGCCATCCAGGCTCTCGCTGACCGTGTTCCACAGCTTGTAGGCGGATCGGCTGACCTTGCGAGCTCGAACATGACGGCCATGAACAAGTACGGCAACTTCAGCTCGGACAGCTACGAAGGCCGCAATCTCTGGTTCGGCGTACGGGAATTTGCAATGGGCACCGCACTTAACGGCATGGCGCTGCACGGCGGCTTGAAGGTATACGGCGGTACGTTCCTTGTCTTCAGTGACTACCTGCGGGGGGCAATCCGGCTGTCGGCATTGATGAAGCAGCCTGTTGTCTATGTGTTTACACATGACAGCATTGCAGTTGGCGAAGACGGTCCTACCCACCAGCCGATTGAACAGATCCCGTCCCTGCGGATGATCCCTGATCTGACGCTGTTCCGTCCGGCTGATGCGAATGAAACTTCGGCCGCATGGCATTATGCCCTGCAGGCGAAGGAGGGCCCGTTCGTTATGGCGCTTACCCGACAGAATCTACCAGTGCTGGAAGGCACGAAGACACTGGCGCGCGAAGGCGTTGCGAAAGGCGGTTATGTGCTCGCAGATGCAGAGAACGGCAAGCCTGAGGTGCAAATCGTGGCCACTGGCTCTGAAGTCAGTCTGGCGATGGATGTTCGTGCGAAGCTTGCTGAAGAAGGCATTGGCGTACGTGTCATCAGCATGCCAAGCCGTGAGCTCTTTGAAGCACAGTCCGTTGAGTACCGCAATTCCGTTGTCTTGCCGGAGGTTGAGAAGAACGTTGTGATCGAGATGGCATATCCGGCTGGCTGGGATGACGTCATCAGCGGCAGCAAGCTTCAGATCGGCATCCGCAAATTCGGCGCCTCGGCGAAAGCGGCTCGCGTTATTTCCGAGTACGGCTTTACAGTTGAGGGCGTTATCGGGCAGATCAAATCTCGTTTCTATCATTAGTATTTCGAATAGGACTTTAGCAGCCTTTGCATCTTGATGAAGTTGTCCTAGAATAATAGGTGACCATAATAATTGGAAAAGAGGGATAAACCATGAAATTGTTTATTGATACGGCTAATGTAGAGGAAATCCGCAAGGCACACGAGCTGGGCGTTATCTCCGGTGTAACAACGAACCCTTCCCTGATCGCGAAGGAAGGCCGAGACTTCTTCACCGTCGTAAAAGAAATCATTTCTATTGTTGGCGACATTCCAGTGAGCGCCGAAGTTATCTCCCTTAAAGCCGATGAAATGGTTGAGCAGGGCAAGAAGCTGGCAGAAATCGGCCCTGGCATCGTAATCAAGCTCCCTATGACTCTTGAGGGCTTGAAGGCGACTTCGCAATTCAGAGATCTTGGCATCAAGACGAACGTAACCCTGATCTTCAGCTCGCCGCAGGCGCTTCTGGCTGCCCGTGCAGGCGCAACGTATGTATCGCCGTTCATCGGCCGTCTGGATGACATCAACCAGGTCGGTATCAACCTGATCAAGGAAATCCGTCAGATCTTCGTAGCGGGCGGCATTGAGAGCGAGATCATCTCTGCGAGCGTTCGCAACACGACACATATTATTGAAGCGGCTGCTGTTGGTGCGGATATCGCGACAGTGCCTTACAAAGTAATTGAATCGATGGCTAACCATCCGCTGACCGATGCGGGCATCGAACGCTTCCTGAAAGACTGGGAAGGCGCTAAGCAGAGCCAGTTCTAATCACGCATTTGCATAGATAACTGATAGAGAGCTTCACCTAAGCTGTCCCATGAAGGATTTAATCCGGATTGGGACAGCTTTTATTATTTTCACGTAACCGCTTGCAGAAGAAGAGGCTGTTTGATAAAATGGACTCAGTTTTTAGTAAATTTATTAACTAAACAAAAGCGCGGCATAGATTGGCGGTGAATGATTTGGCAACGATCAAAGACATTGCGATCAAGGCCGGGGTATCGACGGCGACCGTATCACGGGTGCTGAACAACGACCCGGCGCTCTCGGTAAGCGAGGAGACAAGGGGCAGAATCTTCTCCATCGCGGAAGAGATGGGGTATAAGCCGTCCAGACTGCGCAGGCAGAAACGGGTTAAGGAGCTGGCTAGACAGGAGATTGGTCTGCTCATGTGGTCTTCACCGGAGCAGGAGAGGGAGGACCCCTACTTCTCAGCCATTAGGCGCGGTATTGAGTTCAATGGTGAGGAGCTTGGGATTGCCGTCAGCAAGATCATCCGGGGCAGTGCGCCTCTTGATCCCCTGCCGTTCCAGCAGCTTGACGGGCTGATTGTTATCGGGTCAATTGACCATGATGATGTGATCAGGCAGCTTGGCCGTGAAGACCGTGTCGTCTTCGTAAACCATTCTATCCAGCGGCCGGGGTGTGATTCGGTTAATCTGCATTTCGGGGAAGCTGTGGAGTCGGTCATCCGGCATCTCATATCCCTTGGACATCGGAGGATCGGCTATATCGGCGGACACGATTGGATTCACAAGCTGGGTGATGAGGCAGGAGGCCGCCCGATTGCGGAGGCAAGACGGTTATATCTGGAGCGCATGCTGTCTGAGCAAGGATTGCTGCAGCCAGAGCTTGTGCTGGAGGGAGACTGGACCACAACGAGCGGCTACAGACTGATGAAGCAGCTGCTTGCCTTGGATGAGCGGCCAACAGCCTGCTTCATTGCAAGTGATCCCATGGCGATTGGGGCTTTGAAGGCTCTGCATGAGGAAGGCGTTCAGGTACCATCGGAGATGGCTATTGTCGGGTTCGACGACATTGAGGTATCGGCCTTCGTTAACCCTCCGCTCACAACCGTGAAGGTGTATACCGACCAGATGGGCCGCACGGCGGTTCAACTTCTACTGGAGCGGCTGGAGGGAAGGGAGGCTGCCGTCCATGCAACAGTGGGCACGAGGCTCATCATCCGGGAAAGCTGCGGAGGGGACAGAAGGTCGGGAGAAGCTTGACGGGTGTCAGAACGGCCAGTGTTCAGGTATCATCGGCGGACTGTCTTCTAACCATACGGACTGTCCCCGTAAATCCACATAAATGGAGGAATTAAAATGGGTATTCATATTGATTCACACCGACAGTTGTTTCACCTTCAGGCCCGCAATACCAGCTATGTGTTCCAGATTGTTGGCAGGGGCTATCCGGCGCATCTGTATTGGGGCAGACGGGTACGGGGCACACAGCTCACGCATCTGCTGGAGATGACTCCGCGCGCTTCGTTCAGCCCTAGTACAGATGATGAGAATCCGGCGCTTACCCTTGACACCCTGCCACAGGAGTATCCGGGGTACGGCAGCTCGGATTTTCGAAGTCCTGCTTACCACGTAGAGCTGCCTGATGGTTCAGCCGTCGCAGAGCTGATCTACGACTCTCATGTCATCCATAAGGGCAAGCCTGCTCTTGAGGGTCTGCCGTCTACTTATGCGGAGTCCGAAGACGAGGCGGAGACGCTGGAACTGACGCTTAAGGATACACACAGCGGACTGCGCGTAATGTTGTCCTATACCGTATTCGAAAACATGGATGTTATAACCCGCTCCGCCAGGCTTGTGAACGACGGCAATGGAGTGCTTCAGCTCAAGCGGGCGCTCAGCATGAGTCTGGATTTTGCGGGCGACCAATTCGAAATGGTGCAGCTGTCGGGGGCCTGGGCGCGGGAGCGCTATATGCACAAGCGCAGGCTGGTGCCGGGCATGCAGTCCGTCGAGAGCCGCAGAGGCTCAAGCAGCCATGTGCAAAATCCGTTCCTCGCTCTGATGGCTGACGGCGCGGATGAGGATCATGGCGATGTGTACGGTATCAGCTTTGTGTACAGCGGCAGCTTCCTTGCGGGGGTTGAAGTGGACCAGTTTCACAGCGCCCGGCTGTTCATGGGGCTGAACCCGTTTGATTTTGGCTGGCGGCTGGAGCCAGGAGAATCACTGCAGACACCGGAGGTCGTCATGGTACATTCCCATGAAGGGCTTGGCGGGATGTCGCGGACCTACCATGATATCTATCGTTCCAGGCTCTGCAGAGGGGCTTTCCGGGATCAGACCAGACCAATTCTGGTCAACAATTGGGAAGCCACGTATTTCAACTTCAATGCGGACAAAATTGAGTCCATTGCTAAGGCGGGCAAGGAGCTCGGGATTGAGCTGTTCGTGCTTGATGACGGGTGGTTCGGCAAGCGGGATGATGACACGACATCGCTCGGTGACTGGTTCGTAGACCGGAACAAGCTGCCGAATGGCCTGGAGGATCTTGTGAAACGGGTGCGGGACATGGGCATGCAGTTCGGGCTATGGTTTGAGCCGGAGATGGTTTCAACAGAGAGCGAGCTGTACCGCAAGCATCCGGACTGGTGCCTGCATGTGGAAGGCCGCCGCCGGACGAAGGCGCGCCATCAGCTGATTCTTGATCTGTCGCGGCAGGATGTACAGGATTACATCGTTCAGTCTGTATCAGATATTTTGGCAAGTGCCCCTATTACGTATGTGAAATGGGATATGAACCGGAATATGACGGAGATCGGCTCCGCTCTCCTCCCGCCGGAGCGTCAGCGCGAAACGGCACACCGCTATATGCTTGGCCTGTACAGTGTGCTGGAGCGTATTACAAGCACATTCCCTGATATCTTGTTTGAGAGCTGCTCGGGCGGCGGCGGACGCTTCGATCCGGGAATGCTGTATTACATGCCTCAGACCTGGACCAGTGACAATACAGATGCCGTCTCCCGGCTAAAAATTCAGTACGGCACCAGCCTTGTCTATCCGGTGAGTGCAATGGGCGCACACGTGTCAGCCGTACCGAATCATCAAGTGGGACGCATAACGCCTCTGGAAACACGCGGTCATGTCGCGTTATCCGGAAACTTCGGCTACGAGCTGGATCTGACGAAGTTCTCCGAGAAGGATAACGAGATCGTGAAGCAGCAGGTGGAGCTTTACAAGGAAATCCGCCACCTGGTACAGTTTGGTGACTTTTACCGCCTGCTGAGTCCATTCGAGGGGAATGATACGGCGTGGATGTTTATCTCGAAGGATAAAAGGGAAGCCTTCGCGGTATATGTGTCCGTGCTTAAAGAGCCTTATGCTCCGCTTTCGCGATTCCGCTTAAAAGGAATGGACCCGGGTATGAATTACCGGCTTGACCTGGATGGGGAGCATTATGGCGGTGACGAGCTCATGTATGCAGGTCTTCCCGCACCGCAGTTCCACGGGGATTTTGAGAGCCGAGTCTACCGGCTGACTGCTGTGGACTAAGTTAAGCGAGCACAGTCTGCAACTTTTTGTGGGCACATTCGTTAATAGTTACGGAGGTGTTCATACCGATGAACAAACACAACAGATGGATGATTATGGGGGTAACCATGCTGCTGGCTGTATCCTTGTCGGCCTGCAGCGGAGACAATAAGGAGACCGCTCCTGCTGCAAACAACGGCAGCAGCCAGAACACTCCGGCACCGGCAGAACAGCCGGCAGAGCAGCCGGACGAGCAAGCCGGAGAAGACACGGTCCTTCAAGGAAGCGGCATTTATAACGGACAGCAGGACAGCCACTCGATTGAAATCGAGACGGAGGATGGTCCCAACACCTATGAGATTGCAGAGGGCATGGAAGAAGTGCTCACGGAGCTGAGTGAAGGCGATAAGGTGAAGTTCGAATATACAGAGCTTACGGTCCAGGGCAGCGAGTCGGTTAAGCAAAGACAGCTTACTAAGCTGTGGAAGGACTCGGAAACCGGTTCAGCTGGCGGTAAAGCGGGTGCCGGAGCTGCGACCGGTTCGGCTGACAGCGGCCAAGCCGCGAGCCTGCCTGCAGAGCAAACCTTCGAGCTGGAGATGGAAGGGATGACCGAGAGCCGGACTGCGAAGCTGGCTGAAGCGGACGGATACTCGCTGTATGTCTTCGATGGCTTCACCTTCAAGCCTGAGGAGGACCGGCTTGTTATGGATATCGATAACGACTATTATGTGGATATCACCAAGCTGCCTTCCGACTATAATCTGGATGAGCTGCGCCGGGAGGCAACTGCCGACTTGAAGGAAAACGGGGACGTCCGGGAGCTGACAGGAGACGAAATACATCCGGCTATGCGGGATGCTTCCCTGTTTCTGATGAGTTCAAGCGACAATCTGACGAGGGAAATGATTGTGAAGGAAGTGGATGGCCAAGGTTACATCTTCCATGTCAACATGCCGCATGAGGAAGCATCGGCGGGATTTGGCACACTTGCCTTCACATCGCTGGATTCGCTGGTCAGTTCCTAGCAAAGTCCGTATCAATGTAATCATGCACGATTTAAGACCGTTCAGCAGTGTGAATCTCACAAGGCTGCACGGTCTTCTGTCTATTAACTGCCCAGCTGGTCATATAACGTATATAAGGGTAATAAATGCTAGGCATCACATCTTGCCTTAAGATAGGATGAACACGAGGAGGGATCCGATGGATAAACAAAATCTGGCGAAAGAAATTTGCAGTATGTCCAAACTAACCGGCCAATACCGCTTGAAGACAGGCGGTTTGGCCGAGACTTATATCGACCATTACATGTTTCAATCTGATCCCAAGCTGCTGAAGCGGGCGGCAGGTTACCTGGAGCCGTTGATTCCGCCTGGGGTTGATGTGTTGGCTGGAATCGCAGTCCGTGGTATCCCAATCGCTACAGCACTTTCTCTGCAATCCCAAATTCCGGCGGCCTTTGTCCGTAAGCATGCGGAGCCCTATGGCACCTGCAGGCAGGCAGAGGGCATGCGGATTGAAGGCAAGCGGGTAAGCCTGATTACAGATCTCGTGGATGAAACGGATGAACTGATCCAGCGGGCTTCAGAGCTGCGCCAAGGCGGGGCTGACGTAAAGGATGTGATCGCTGTTATTGCATGGAATCCTGCTGCAGCAGAAGAGCTGAAGCGGGAAGGGCTGCAGCTGCATGCCTTGTATGAGAAGGATGAACTGCTGAATGTCCCAAAGCAGATCGAGGACTAGTACTTGAAAGACTTGGACCGGGAGAGGGTAGGTATAGAGAATGAATAAGGTGGACATGATGCAGCGGCTCGCTAATTATCCCGTGCTGTCGAGGCCGATGGATCAAGGGTATATTGAGGCCCGGTTTGTCCCGGTTGAAGGGATAGAAGCGGTAGATGAGTCACTGGTAAGCAATGTAAGCATTATCCCTGTAGTAGGGGGCCAGTACGCGGTCATGCAGCTGTCCGACGGCCGTTGGGAGCTTGCTGGCGGTACGCTGGAACCGGGTGAGCATTATATGAATGCTTTGAGGCGGGAGGTTATGGAAGAGCTTGGTGCTGAACTGGTGTCCTTTCGGCTGATGGCCCAGATTATTAATCATTCCAGCGCCCCAAAGCCTTATAGGCCGCATATTCCGCATCCTGTATGCATCCGGTTAATCGGCTACGGAGAGATACAGGTGGTCTGCAGCCCGTTGAACCCGCCTGACGGAGAGCAGGTCGCCGCAGTGGAAACGGTAAGTATCGACGAGGCTGTCCGTCGCTTTCGTTCGATCGGCAGGGAGGACATCGCGGAATATTACTTGTACGCTCACCAGCTGCGGACAGCTGGACAGGCCTAGGGGAGGAGAAGCACGGCGTGGACAATCCGAGAGTAATGTCTGCCTTAAAACCAGTCAAGCGGTCCGTTCTGCGGTTAACTCTTGGCAAATGGTTCTACCGAACCCGGCGCTATGCCAGCTGGTATTGGCCTGGGAAGCGCTATGCTGACAAGCCGGCTCTTCACGCGGGACGTCTTCCCTACACGATCTTCACTCACCGGACGCCAACCCTTCGCAAGCTGAAGGATGTAGACATGTGGCTGCAGCATAACAAGGTCCATAATCTGAAGCTGGCATGCAGCAAGCTGGACGGGGTGATCATCAGACCGGGCGAAACCCTGTCTTACTGGCGGACAATCGGCAATCCGAGTAAGCGCCGCGGTTATGTGGAGGGAATGGTCCTTTACTTTGGCACCTTCAAGCCAGGTTATGGCGGCGGGCTCTGTCAGCTCTCCAATCTGATCTATTGGATGACGCTGCATTCCCCGCTAACAGTCACCGAGCGCCACAGGCACAGCTATGATGTATTTCCGGACGCCAACCGGAAGCTTCCGTTCGGCTCGGGAGCAACCTGTGCTTATAATTATCTGGATCTTCAAATATGCAACACAACAGAAGCCTGCTACCAGTTATGTCTGCGGGTGGCAGACAATGAGCTGGTCGGCTCCTGGCGGTCAGATGCGGTGCCTGTCCACACCTACAAGGTATATGAGAAGGCGCACAGAATGCAGGCTGAGCCTTGGGGCGCGTATACCCGTCATAACGAAATTTGGCGGCATGTTTATAACATGGACGCTGGACTGGTTAAGGACGAATACATAACTGAGAATCATGCCTTAATGATGTATGAGCCGCTTCTGGCCGAAGCAGCCGGGCCTGCAGCTGATGTACAGCAGGCTTAGGCCATGGACAATCCGCTGCGGTATGGAGTAAGGTAATATAAGATGAAGTCAGCACAGGATTAGGAAAGGTTGAGAGGCAGTTGAAATTCAGACCATGCATTGATCTTCACCAAGGGAAAGTCAAGCAGATCGTAGGGGAAACACTGCAGGAGGATGCCAGCCAGGTAGTAGAAAACTTTGTATCCGAACATACGCCTGCCTATTATGCGGACCGGTTCAAGCAGGATGGCCTGACGGGCGGTCATGTCATTATGCTCGGCAGCGGCAACGAGGAAGCGGCCGGGGAAGCGCTACGTGCATACCCGGGAGGCTTGCAGATAGGCGGCGGCATCAAGGCCGACAATGCTGCAGCATGGCTTGAGCGTGGTGCTTCGCATGTTATCGTCACCTCCTATGTGTTTCAGGATGGAAGGTTGCGAATGGACCATCTGGACCAGCTTGTGTCGGAAATTGGCAGAGAGAAGCTGGTAATTGATCTCAGCTGCAAGCAGAAGGACGGGACTTGGTATGTCGTGACTAATCAGTGGCGCACATTCAGTGATTTTGAGCTGAACCAGGACAACATTCGCATGCTGGAGCAGTACTGTGACGAGTTCCTGGTCCATGCTGTTGATGTGGAAGGTAAGCGTACCGGCATTCTAGAGCCGCTGGTATCCAAATTGACGGAGTGGGTATCGATACCGACTACCTATGCCGGGGGAGCCAGATCCTTGGAGGACCTGGCACGATTCCATGAATTGGCAGAGGGTAAGATGGACATTACAGTCGGAAGTGCGCTGGATCTGTTCGGCGGCAGTCTGCCTTATAAGGAAGTGCTGGCCTACTGCAGGTAAGACTGGGGTTATACAGAAGATCATTTTACAGGGTCCTGAGTCATATATTGTAAAATAGTGCTGCGGCTCCTACAGTTATTGTTGCCGCTTGGTATGATTAATTAGGTTTCTAATTACATACTGGGAGGATGAATTAATGAGAAGGAGCAAGTGGTTTGCAGCATTGGTATTGAGTTTTGTAATGATGGTAACGGTAGCAGCTGGTTACAAGCCTTCGGAGGCTTCCGCTGCGACTGCCCGGACACCTGTGGTGTTCGTACACGGTTTATCAGGATCTGACTCCAATTTCTCTTATATCAAGAGATATCTGCTGAGCCAGGGCTGGACGAGCAGTGAATTGTATGCGATTGATCTCCCTAGCAAGCAGGGCAATCAGCTGCTAAATTCTGCAGCCATTGAGAACTTTGTAGATGATGTTCTGAGAAGAACGGGCCACAGTGAGGTTCACCTAATCGGACACAGTATGGGCGGAGCGAACAGCCTGTACTACATCCTGAACCGTGGCGGAGCGGCCAAAGTGGACAAGCTGATCACGCTTGGCGGCGCTAACCGTCTGACAACAAGCTATGCTCCAGCCGGAGTAGACGTTACATCCATCTACTCGACAAGCGACACAATCGTTTCACCTACGCTTTCGAGACTCTATGGCGCTAACAACATTCAGATTTCGGGCGTTTCGCATATTGGCCTTATCTTCAGTTCCTACGTAAATGGTCTTGTGAAAGCAGCTCTTCTGGAGTAGTTATTACCTTTTTTGTTGATTTGAAGCTCCTGGTATTGTGCGGCGGATAAGCTGCATAATACCAGGATTTTTGCCGTCATAAGCACAATATTGCTTGTAGATACCGTGGACGGCACCCGTTGTAATGGAGTAAAGTAGGGTTGAACGGTACTTGGCAGTTGAGTAATTGTAAGCGGTTAACCCAACTGGCAGGTTAACAAGTGCAGAGAGAGGAGCATACATATGAAGCTGGAGCAGGGACAGAAGCTGTTGTTCATCGGCGATTCAATCACAGATTGCGAAAGGGCAAAGCCGGAAGGGGAAGGGCTCTTCGGTGCACTCGGCAAAGGCTACGTGTCACTGGTTGACGCGATGCTGCAGGCCGTCTATCCGGAGCTTGGCATCCGGGTTGTCAACAAAGGAATCGGCGGCAATACGGTCCGTGACCTGAAGGCCAGATGGCAGGAGGATGTTATTAACCAGGAGCCGGACTGGCTGGCAGTGATGATCGGGATCAATGATGTGTGGCGGCAGTTCGATGTGCCGAATATTAAGGAATGGCATGTCTATATGGATGAGTATGAACATACGCTTCGGGAATTGACATCTGCCGTCAAGCCGCGGGTGAAGCAGCTGGTTCTGATGACTCCGTTCTATCTGGAGTCTAATGAACAGGACAAGATGCGGCAGAAGATGAATGAGTACGGCTTGGTGGTCAAGCGAATAGCAGAGGAGCAAGGTGCGCTGTTTATCGACACCCAAGCTGCCTTTAATAAGGTATTAAAGGAGCTGTATTCCGCTACTCTAGCATGGGACAGGGTACATCCCACTCAGGCCGGTCATATGGTGCTTGCCCGTGCCTTCCTGAATGCAGTGGGATTTGATTGGCAGCGCAGCTAAGGTTATCTGCATTACATGTTCTATAATAACAAAATGAAGCGGCAGTCTGACACGCATATTAGGGGGCGGGAGCATTCTAATACTAGTACAGTCTGCCGCTTCTGTCGTCATAACGGCTCTGTATCCTGTTCACGCTTGCGGTACGTAACAGGCGTGCAGCCGAAGCGCTGCTTGAACATAGTGTTGAAGTAGCTAAGATTGTTGAAGCCGACATCAAGTGCGACTTCCATTACCTTCTTGTCGGTTTGGCGAAGCAGCAGCGCTGCTTGCTGTACGCGGTAATCATTAATGTACGATACAGGGCTCTTGGTCGTGATGTTCTTAAAGAACCGGCAGAAGTACGCTTCGCTCATAGATACCTGGCCTGCCAGTTCCTTAAGCAGAATAGGCTCCGGGTAATGCTGTTCAATATATTGAATGACCTTCTTCAGCCGGTCGATCCGGTAGCTGCCCGTTCGTGCTTTCTTGCCTAGATCGCCCGGAACGCCAAGCAGCAGAAGCTTGGAGAGGATCAGGCACAGCAGGCCTTTGGTTGTCAGCTCATATACAGGGGACTTTGACCTGTTGACGGCAAACAGGCTGTTAAGCATCCCGAGTATATCGCGGCCTTCTCCCGTCTGTCCCGTGATATGGACGGGAACAGTGTAATTTTTCCGCATAAGAGGCTGTATATATTGATCGTGCACAATATCGATTGCACCGCCGCCCAGCAGCTCCGCATGAAAGACGACCGCCTCGAAGGAGCAGGCTGAACTGCCTGCCACATAACCCGAATGAAGCTCGCCAGAATTGACGAAGATGGCTTCGCCTGCTTTCACCTCGTAATCATGAACATCCACCCGGAAGACGGCCTGCCCCTCCGTGACCAGCAGCAGCTCAAGCTCATCATGCCAATGCAGGTCCAGCAGCGGCTCGTCAGAGGCAACATGTATATCATAGGTGCTCACCGGATAGACCGGGTCGCCGTGCTTGCGGTTTTCCTTCAGCGTTGCCTTGTTCATAGACCCGCCTCCTGGCGTGTAATAATAGTTAAATGTCAAAATCGTGATAAAGAAAGGCAAAATCGGGTGAGAAATGATCGCGGATTGTCAATATCATTATAAGCATAGACAGGGAGGGATCTCAAATGAAGTTTACCGACGGTTATTGGCAAATTCGTGAAGGCGTTACCATTTCCTATCCGATCGATGTTCGTGATGTGCAGGTCAGCGGCAGCGATTTATCCGTATACTCCGCCTGCAAGTTTGTGGAGAAGAAAGGCGATACCCTCAACGGTACGATGCTTACGGCGGAATTCAGCTCGCCGCTTAAGGATGTTATCCGGGTGCGCTGGACGCATCATGCCGGAATACGCAAGGTTGGGCCGGAGTTTGAAACAGCACATGACGCTTCAGTACAAGCAGATATTGCCAATCATGGCAATCATGTTATGTACCAGAACGGCTCGCTAACTGCCAAGATCCGTACCAAGGGCGGATTTGCACTGGATTTTCTATATGGCGGCAAACGTCTGACAGGTACCTCAATCAAAGGAGCGGCTTATCTTCAGGATGAGAAGGGACAGCCGTATTTCCGTGAAATGCTGGACTTAGGCGTAGGGGAACAAATCTATGGTCTCGGCGAACGCTTCACTCCGTTCGTCAAGAATGGCCAAGTGGTTGATATCTGGAACGAGGACGGCGGCACAAGCAGTGAGCAGGCTTACAAGAATGTGCCGTTCTACCTGTCTAGTGCCGGCTATGGCGTATTCGTCAATCACCCGGAACGCGTATCCTTTGAGGTGGGCTCCGAGGTTGTATCCAAGGTTGGCTTCAGCGTTCCGGGCGAGAGCCTGGAGTACTTCATTATTGGCGGCGACACGCTGAAGGACGTGCTTGACAACTACACGGCGCTGACAGGCAAGCCCGCGCTTCCTCCGGCATGGTCGTTCGGCCTCTGGCTGACCACATCGTTCACGACCGATTATGACGAGGCGACGGTTAACAGCTTTATCGAAGGCATGGCAGAGCGCAATATTCCGCTGCATGTGTTCCATTTTGACTGCTTCTGGATGAAGGAATATCAGTGGTGCGATTTTGAGTGGGACCCGGACATGTTCCCGGACCCGGAAGGCATGCTGCGCCGTCTGAAGGACCGCGGCCTGAAGATCTGCGTATGGATCAACTCGTATATTGCCCAGAAGTCGCCGCTGTTCAAGGAAGGCGCCGAGAAGGGTTATCTTGTGAAGAAGCCAAACGGCGATGTGTGGCAGTGGGACAAGTGGCAGGCCGGCATGGGGCTGGTTGATTTTACGAATCCGGATGCCGTCCGCTGGTATAAGTCGCATCTGGAGCGTCTAGTCGATATGGGTGTCGACTGCTTCAAGACAGACTTCGGCGAACGCATTCCGACTGATGTCGTTTATTATGATGGCTCTAATCCGCAGAAGATGCATAATTATTACACGTTCCTGTACAACAAGGCGGTATTCGAGGTGCTCGAAGACAAGCTCGGCAAGAACGAGGCGATGCTGTTCGCACGTTCTGCGACAGCCGGCGGTCAGCAGTTCCCGGTTCACTGGGGCGGCGACTGCTCGGCGACGTACGATTCCATGGCGGAAACGCTGCGCGGCGGCCTGTCGCTCGGCCTGTCGGGCTTTGGCTTCTGGAGTCATGATATAAGCGGATTCGAGGCGACTGCTCCGCCGGATATTTACAAGCGCTGGGTAGCCTTTGGCTTGATGTCCTCACACAGCCGCCTTCACGGGAATGAGTCGTACCGGGTGCCATGGCTGTTCGACGAGGAGTCTGTTGATGTCCTCCGCTATTTCACGGAGCTGAAGAGTGCACTGATGCCGCATCTATTCCCGTATGCGGTCGAAGCGAGCAAACGCGGCCTGCCGATGATGCGGGCAATGGTTCTGGAATTCCCTGAGGACCGCACAACCCACCATCTGGACCGGCAGTATATGCTGGGCGAGCAGCTGCTTGTAGCGCCGATCTTCAATACAGAAGGCTTGGCTGATTACTACGTGCCGGCTGGCCGCTGGACGAATCTGATCACTGGTGAAGTGATTGAAGGCGGCAGATGGGTGCAGGAGCAGCACGGCTACATGACAATGCCGCTGCTGGTACGCCCGAACAGCCTGATTGCGATCGGCAAGGACAACCAGCGTCCGGATTATGATTTTGCCGATGACGTAACGCTCCATCTGTTCGAGCTTGAAGATGGTGCTGAAGCGAGGACAGTTGTCTGCGGAATGGACGGCAGGGAAGAGCTGACAGTTCGTGCAGTTCGCACAGGCAGTACGATTGAAGTAACCGCAGAGGGCGCATCGAAGCCTTGGCATCTCGTGCTGCGCGGCATCTCAAGCATCACATCGGCTGAAGGCGCTTCGCAGGCACAATCGGCTGAAGGCGTGAAGCTGACGCCGAGTGCTGGAAGCCTGATCATCCAGCTGTAACCGAATATATACTCCTGCAGCTTACAGGGCTGCAGGGAGCAAGAGGACTGCCACACCGGGAATTCCGGCGGCAGTCCTCTTCTTTTGTGACTAGCCGTCTTACTTCTTAATAACGGACATCTTGCCATTCGTCTCTAGAATGACTGCCTCAACTTGATCTAGCTCCATCATTCCCTGGGTGCGTACATACTGCATGACCTCGTTCTCGACTACCCGTTCCTTGCGCATGGCCTCCCGCCTGAATTCCCCCTTGTAATACAGCAGCTGCGGCTCCGATTTAATCATTTCCTCGAAACGGTCACTTCGTACAGCCGACCAGGCGACCAGGTACTGCAGGCCGACCAGCAGGGTCAATGCCAGTATGCCTTCCGTAAGTGAGATATCCTTATTAAGCACTACTGTCGCCAGCGTGGAACCGATCGCCACGGTCACGACGAGGTCAAAGGCATTCATCTTCGAGAGGGTACGCTTGCCGGCAACCCGCACGAGAATGACCAAGTAGACGTAAGCTAGCACCCCGATCACCAGGATACGCAGCAGATCCATCCAAGAGTCAAAAAACATACCAATCTCCTCTCTTCACCGTTAAGTTTCCTTTAGGTTACGTTTACCCCTGACAGACATGATCTAAAAAGCTCAGGCTGAAACGATAATGAAAGGAATTTGCAAAATGTCGTGAACGAAAACATCTTCAATAACCTTTAACCGCTTCCGATATAAAACATAGCTGCCTAGTCGTATTGGAATGGGGAGGACCTAATGGAGGTTTTAACACTTGTCTATGCTGTCTGTTTTTTTGGTGCAGCCGTATTTGGCGTTAGTCCTGCAGATTTAGTATTGCAGCTTGTAATTGGTACGATTTTACTGGGGATTTACTTGGTTCTGCGGCATGACCGGCGCGAGCAGGAGAAGTTTCGAATGTGGCTGGACGCGAACCGGCTCCAGATATTATCGGACCGAGCCTTTTATAACCATATCGAGATTGACCGTCATACGAAGTTTGTACAATTTGATGCAGCGGTCTCTTTTGGCATATTCAGTACACGGCGGACGAGCCGCTTGTTTGTGAGAGAAGTTCATTTCACTCTACTGCAGGGAATGCTGTTCAGTTTGATAACGCTGATGTTTGGATGGTGGGCCTTGCCAGTCGGTCCGTTCAGGTCCATCTCGGTACTATGGCGCAACGTAAGAGGCGGTCACAAGATAACAGCTCAGGAGCTTATAGGCTAAATAGCTTTAATCCTATATCCATTACAACAGGAGGCAGTACGAACAACAAATAACAGCGCCTTGAAGCCGACTGGCTTAAGGCGCTGTTTGCTGTGAGCTGGAGTTCTTTATTATACAGTGAATCGGAACCAGCTAAGCTTAACTGGTGCTTGAGCGATCAGATAAACGGATTGTCTGCCTGCAGCTCCTTCGATTGCGCAGGTGAAGGACTGCCATTGCTCAGCGCCGCCTGTAGCGGGCACTGTGCATGTGCCTGCCAGCTTGCCGTCAGGACGGCCTATCCGGATCTCAACGATCGTGTCAGTGCTGCTTGCTGCACGCAGTTCAAGGGAGGTAATGCCTTCGCCAAGCTCAGCATCATGGAAGGCAATCCAGCCGCCTGCAGAGAAGCTGGCGCTGCTGCCGCCTTCCCGGCACTCATCAATGATTACACCTGCGAATCCGGCATAGTCATCATAGTTGACGGCACGGGTAACCTGGCGCAGGTCACGCGGCGGTATCACTTCGCCGTCCACCTCGAATTCGGCCTGCAGACGGACATCGGCAGAGCTTGCGCCGATCATGATGCTGTAAGTTCCGGTTTCCACACAGTAACGTTCACGAGTCACATCCCAGAAGGCGAGCTCTGAAGCGTTCAGCTTCATGGTAACTTCTCTTGTTTCGCCAGGCTGCAGGTATAGGCGATCAAAGCCTTTCAGCTGCTTCAACGGGCGCTTGACGCGTGAATTATTGGCCTTCACGTAGAGCTGTACAACCTCTTCGCCTGCCGTGCTGCTGTCATTCGTTACCTGGAACTGCACGGTCACTTGACCTTCAGCGCTTATCCGGCTGTTATCCAGCTTCAGGCTTCCGTAACGGAAGGTGGAGTAGGAGAGTCCATATCCGAACGGATAGAGCACATCGCCGTCAAAATATTGATAGGTCCGCTTGCCCTTGATAATATCGTAGTCCATGAAATCCGGGAGCTGCTCGACCGATTGGTACCAGGTCATATTCAGGCGGCCTGCCGGGTTATAGTCGCCGAAGAGCACATCGGCGATCGCTGTGCCGAGCTCCGAGCCGGCGTGAGAAGTGTACATTACAGCCGGGATGTTCGCATCCACCCAGTTGATGGCATACGGATAGCTGCCGACAATGACCACTACGGTGTTCGGATTTACGGCGTGCACTTCACGGATCAGACGCTCTTGCGACTCAGCAAGTGTGATGTCAGGCCGGTCAATCGTTTCTTTGCCGTTAATCAGCGGATGGTTGCCGACGACAACAACAGCCACTTCAGCAGAGCGTGCTGCCTCAACCGCTTCCTTAAGACCATCGGTCACCTTGTCAACATGGAAGGTATCCGCTTCTTCACGCGAGCCATCCTGCACGCTAAGGATGCCAGCGGAGCTGTCTACTTTAACCGGCCGGTCATTCCAGGTCGTCAGCTGCACTTGGCCAACCTGCGAACCAGGACGAACATGGAACACTTCCTTGGTGAACCACTCCCAGATCTGGGTGGAGGAAGCGGTAACCTTCTCGTCGTCAGTGGTTAAATATTTGCCGTTCTCTTCCGCGATCAGCGTATGGCTGGCCCAGCCCCAATCCGTTGCTTCGAATACAGAGGCCTGCCCGGGGGCGGCTGCGTCAGCTGCAAGCGGATTGGTTTCCGAATCAGTCAGGCGCACATACTTGCCGTTTGCTGCGGACTTTAACTTTATTCTGTCACAGGCGTTATGGAAGACAACCTCCTTACCCGGCAGCTTCGATTGAATGCCTGCAAGTGGTGTTACGGCATATGGCAGCGTGCCGCTGTACCAGTCGCGGTACACGATGCCGCCGAGAGAACCAACCACCGCAACCTTGTTCAGCTTGTCAGCAGACAGAGGGAGCAAGTTATTCTCATTTTTCAACAGAACGATGTTCTTCTGCGTTGCTTCAAGAGAAAGTGCTTTGTGTTCAGGACTTAATATGATGGACTCGTCAATTGCGGCATACGGGTTACGGTCATCCGGATCGAACTCGCCAAGGCGGAAGCGGACCCGGAAGGTATTGCGGAGTGCAATATCCAGGTCGTTCTCTGTCAGCAACCCTTCAGCGAGGGCATCGCGGATGGCCTGCTTGGAGATGTCTGCATCATCTGTAATGGAATCAATGCCGCTCTTGATGGTGAGGGCGACGGACTCCTTGTAGGTTTCATGATACTTATGGTCGTTAACCGTACCCAGAACATCGCCAGCATCACTAACGATGAAGCCGTTCATGCCCCACTGCTGCTTGACGATGCGAACGACGTCCGGATTAAGGTTGGCCGGAACGCCATTGACCGAGTTGTAAGCTGTCATCATGGACTGGGCGCCGCCTTCCTTGAACGGCATTTCGAAGGCCGGGAGGTAATACTCATACATATTGCGCGGGTCGATGCTGACCGAGCATTCGCCGCGGTCAATTTCGTTGTTGTTGCCAAGGAAGTGCTTGAGGGACGCAACAGCCTTTAGATAAAAGGGATGGTCGCCCTGAAGGCCTTTGACAAGCTCAGTGGCCAGGCGTCCGGTGAGATAAGGGTCTTCACCATAGGCTTCCTCGGTCCGGCCCCAGCGCGGGTCGCGTTCCATATCCACTGTTGGTGCCCAGAGGGTCAGACCATTGACTGCCGGATTGCGTTTATAGAAGGCTCGTGCTTCATCGCCGATTGCCGCTCCTACCCGCTTCAGCAGCTCTTCATCCCAGGTGCAGGCAAGGCCGATCGGCTGCGGATAGGTCGTTGCTTCGCCAAGCCAGGCAATGCCGTGGGCAGCTTCAGTTCCATGCTTGTAAGGTTTAACACCCAGGTGAGGGATTTCATCCTGGTACTGGCACATCTGATTGATCTTCTCATCCAGCGTCATCCGGGATACGAGATCATTAATGCGGGTCTCTACCGGAAGATCGGGATTCTGGAACGGATACTTGTTCGTAGTGGACATTCGTTCTTCACTCCTTATAATGATTGCATTTGCTAATGTTTAGTGTGAAATCTGGAACCAACTGAGTTTAATTCTGCCTCGCAGCCGCAGGTAGACATCCGCGGTACCGGCTTCAGCTATGGCGAAGCTGCCGGAGACTGTTTGCCACTGCTGGTCTCCGCTGCATGCCACCTGGCAGGAAAGCACAGCGGAGGAGTTCAGATCCCCAAGGTGGAGGTCCAGTGCTCCAGACCCAGACAGGTCCGCACTGGAGCAGCGTGCCTGTAACGTTAATAAACCGCTGCCCAGCTGTACGTTGCGGAACAGCAGCCAGCCCTCCGTACCGCTGACCATCGTACAGGTTCCGCCTTCCTTGCTTTCACCAAGGCGGAAGCCTTCATAGTCATCATAATTCTCGGCCCGGGTCTGATGAGTTATATCCCTTGCGGGTATTGCCTCGCCTATTACATCAAGCTTTGCAGTACAGCGGATATCAGCAGAAGAGGCGCCTGCCATAATGACGTATGGCCCGCCCTCCACACAGTATCTGTCCCGGCTGACATCCCAGATGGCAAGGTCAGATACGCGGAAGGTTATCGGCACACGAGCCGACTCGCCAGCCTCCAGACAAATCCGCTTGTATCCGATTAACTGCTTGGCCGGACGGGGGATGAGGGATTGTTCACACCGTGCATACAGCTGAAGGACTTCTTCTCCGGCGGCAGGGCCGGAATTTTGCACTTCAATATAAGCTGTTACCAACTCATCCGGCGATGCTCGCAGCTCGTTCAGGCTCAAACTCAGATAGTGGAAGGATGTATAGCTTAAGCCGTGTCCGAACGGATAGAGCGGATCACCGTCAAAATACATATACGTCCGTTTGCCTTTGCGTATATCGTATTCCATCATGTCCGGGAGCTGGTCTTTGGAGCGGTACCAGGTCATACTCAGCCTGCCTGCCGGATTATAGTCGCCGAACAGTATGTCAGCAGCTGCACGCCCGTGCTCCTGGCCGCCGTGCGCCATATACAGAATTGAAGGGGCGAGTTCGGCCAGGTCGCCCAGCGCGAACGGATAGCTGCCTACTATGACAATGACTGTGTTGGGATTCACTGCGCACACTTCGCGGATAAGCTTCTGCTGGGAAGCGGGAAGCGTTAGATCCGGACGGTCAATCTCTTCCTTGCCGTTAATAAGCGGATGGTTGCCGACGAACACAATGGCTGCGTCTGCATGACGGGCTGTCTCTGCGGCGGCAGCTGTTCCATCCGAAATGACATGCTTGTAAAAAGCTGCATTAGCCATGGTTGAGCTGGCATCATTCTCATCTTCCTCAACCCGCAGCAGCTCGCTTCCATCCCCGTGAGCAGTCACAACGCCTCCGTTCCAGGTGCGAAGGCTGCATATCCCGCCAGGCTGATCCACAATAGAGAACTGCTCCTTCACGAACCATCCCCATATGTCATCGGCATTGGCGCCGACGGTCAAATCATCTCCAGTGGTCATGTACTTGCCGTTGGCCAGCGAGCGGAAGGTTGACTGGCCAAATCCCCAATCGGTATGAACAAACCGCTCGGCAGGCTCGGGGGACAGCTTATCTGCCGCCAAGCTGCCATTATTCCAGTCGCGGGTTCCAATATACCGCCCGTTGACTGCGCTCTGGAAGGCCACTCTGTCACATCCGTCATGGAAGACTACCGCTTCGGCTGGCAGCTTGGCTGCTATGCCGGCCAGCGGCGTCACTTTATAAGGCGGATTGCCGGTATACCAGTCCCGGTATACGGCATCTGCCAGCGGTCCGATTACGGCGAGCTTGCGTACTGCACATTTGTCCAGCGGCAGCAGGCTCTGGTCATTCTTCAGCAGAACAGCAGATTTACGAGCCGCCTCAAGCGCCAGTTCGCGATGTGCCGGACTGTAAAGCACGGCATCTGGAATGCCGGCATAGGGATTCCGGCTATCAGGGTCAAACTGGCCGAGCCGGATTCGAATCCGGAACACGTTCGCGATCGCCCGGTCAAGGTCCGCTGTCTCTAGCAGTCCTTGTTCAAGTGCTTCCCGTACCGATTGCTTGACCAGCTCGCTGTCATCGGTTACACAGTCAATGCCTGCCTTGATGGCGAGGGCGACAGCTTCTGCATACGTGCGGCAGTATTGATGGTCATCCACAGTCTGGTGCATGTCCGCTCCGTCACAGACAACGAAGCCGTCCAGCTGCCATTCACCCTTCAGCACGCCTTGAACATCGGGATGTACGATGGCAGGGGTGCCGTTGATTTCGTTATAAGCCGTCATGATCGAATGGACGCGGCCTTCACGTACGGCCGGCTCGAAGGCCTTCAAATAATATTCTCGCTTGTTGCGCGGATCGATGCTGGAAGAGCTGCTAAGCCGGTCTTTCTCATTATTGTTGGCATAGAAGTGCTTCAGGGTCGGTACCGATTTCAGGTAAAAGGGATCATCCCCCTGCATGCCTTTCACATAGGCTGTAGACATCGTACCGGTCAAATGAGGATCTTCCCCGTAAGCCTCTTCCGTACGTCCCCAGCGAGGGTCGCGCTCCATATCCACGGTAGGAGCCCACAGTGTCAGCCCGCCCATGCCATCCTTGCGGCGGCTGTATACACGGGCTTCATTGCCGACTGCATTCCCGATTCGAACCATCAGATCCGGGTCCCATGTGCTGGACAAGCCGATCGTTTGCGGAAATACGGTGGTGCTGCCTTCACGGGCTACCAGTCCATGGGCGGCCTCGCCTCCAACCCAGAATTCGGGAACGCCGAGCCGCGGAACAGCAGCCTGCTTGGTCGGCATCAGGCCGATCTTCTCCTCTGTGGTTAAGGCAGCAAGGAGACTTTGAACCCGTTCCTCGATGGTCAGGTCGGGATTATGCAGAGCTAATAGCGATTTATCTGCCACATTAAACGCTCCTTCCAAGAGCTGTAATCGCATACATTTTGGGGTGCTTGCCGGGTATGTAAGGACGGCATTGAGGCCAATGCCGAATGTAAACGTCCTCATTTTAACATGGACCCGCGGCCTAACATACCCGCATAATCTCGACAGAAATCCGGGCTAAATTAGTTTATTTTTCGCAAGTTGTTTTCATTGCTTAATCAATGCAGCTTGCGAAACTGCTCGGGGGGCATGCCGACATGCTTGTGAAAGGTGGCGACAAAATGGCTTGCATCCCGGAATCCGACCTGCTCGGCAATACGCCTGACGGTAAGCTCTGGACTGCTGACAAGCAGCTCCTTGGCCTTGCCGATGCGAACCTGAATGAAGTATGCATAGGGTGAGAGGCCAAACAGCTCACGAAACAGATCATTGAGGCGGCGGACAGACAAGGGGAGCACCTCCGCTATGTCCTTGAGCCCGATATCGGGATTGCTGTAATTGCCCTCCATCCATTCAATCATTATACGGACGCGCGCTATGTTGCCGCTGCTTCCGGCCGTTGAAGTGGGGCTGCCGTAACGGCTGAGCATCAGGAGGAAACGGTAGCAGTCCGAGGAAACATCATGGCCGAATACATCCCCGCTGGACTCCAGTCTGCCCAGCATGCCAGCTATATAGGAATGAATGGGAGAGAGTGCGTCCCAGCGGAAGAAGGCGGTCTGCCGGATATGAAGGGTCCCGAGTATGCTGTCAGCCGCAGGGCCGCCAAATGTCAGGTAGACAGTTTCCCATATTTCACTGGCTGCTGAATAGCTGTGCGGGACATTCGGGAAGAGCAGGAGGCCTGTTCCGGCAGGCAGCCGGACCGTCTGGTCCTCAAAGTGAATAACCCCTTCACCTGAGGCGGTTTGCAGCCAGTGATACACATGGTAGCCATCCGGCCGGGTAATCGCTTCCTGATCCGGATTCAGGCCGAGGCTCTCGACGAGCAGGGGAAGCGGATGATTCTCGGATGGAGAGGGTACAAAACGTCGGTGCGGCTTAAGGCCATCAAGGTCAGGCATGTGCTACATCTCCTTGCCAGATTCTTATATGCGGATTCTATAATATTATATTTAATCGTATATTGTGAGCGATTACAATGATATTAAATTTATACACGAGGGGATGAACGGATTTGATTAATGATAAATTGCCTAAGATCTGGTACGGCGGCGACTATAACCCTGAGCAGTGGGAGGCTGATATTTGGGATGAGGATGTACGGATGTTCAAGCTGGCCGGCATCGATGTGGCTACCCTGAATGTGTTCTCGTGGGCGCTGAATCAGCCAAATGAAGAAACGTATGATTTTGCCTGGCTGGACGAGACGATTGACCGGCTTCACAAGAATGGTATCTATACCTGCCTGGCGACAAGCACAGGCGCCCATCCAGCCTGGATGGCGAAGAAGTATCCGGATGTCCTGCGTGTTGATTATCAGGGGCGCAAGCGCAAATTCGGGGGCCGGCATAATTCCTGTCCGAACAGTCCCACTTACCGCAAGTATTCCAAGCTGATAGCCGGCAAGCTCGCGGAAAGATACAAGGATCACCCGGCTGTTCTGATCTGGCACGTGTCGAACGAATACGGCGGGTACTGCTACTGCGACAACTGCGCGGCAGGCTTCCGCACCTGGCTGCAGCAGCGCTACGGTACGATTGAGAAGCTTAATAAGGCATGGAACACACGCTTCTGGGGTCATACCTTCTACGAATGGGACGAAATCGTGGTACCGAATGAGCTGAGCGAGGAGTGGGCCGGCAACCGGACAAACTTCCAGGGAATATCACTGGATTACCGCCGCTTCATGTCGAACAGCCTGCTGGAATGCTACCGGATCGAGTATGAGGAGCTGAAGAAGCATACGCCGGACCTGCCGGTCACGACTAATCTAATGGGCTTCTATCCGGAACTGGATTATTTTGAGTGGGCCAAATATTTGGATGTGGTGTCGTGGGATAATTATCCGTCCTTCAACACGCCGTTCAGCTTTACCGCCATGACCCATGATCTGATGCGCGGCCTGAAGAGCGGGCAGCCGTTCATGCTGATGGAGCAGACGCCAAGCCAGCAGAACTGGCAGCCGTACAACTCCCTTAAGCGTCCGGGTGTTATGCGTCTGTGGAGCTATCAGGCGGTGGCGCGCGGGGCAGACACGGTCATGTTCTTCCAGCTCCGCCGGTCAATCGGGGCCTGTGAGAAGTACCACGGAGCAGTAATCGAGCACGTCGGGCATGAGCATACAAGAGTATTCCGCGAATGCGCCGAGCTTGGCGGCGAGCTGAAGCAGCTGTCAGACAGTGTGCTGGACGCCCGTGTGGATGCGAAGGTCGGTATTATCTACGACTGGGAGAACCGGTGGGCGGTCGAGCTGTCAAGCGGACCTTCGGTCGGACTGAATTATGTGGACGAAGTGCATAAGTACTATGCAGCACTGTTCAATCGCAATGTCCAGACCGATATGATCGGCGTGGAAGAAGACCTCGGCAGGTATGATGTCGTAATCGCCCCTGTCATGTATATGGTTAAGCCGGGCTTTGCGGATAAGGTGGAGGCATTCGTCAAGGATGGCGGCACGTTCCTGACAACCTTCTTCAGCGGCATTGTTAACGAGAACGATCTCGTGACCACAGGCGGTTATCCGGGCGAGCTGCGCAAGGTGCTCGGCATCTGGGCGGAGGAAATCGACTCCTTGTTCCCGGACCAGCGCAATCAGATTGTGATGAAGAGCAAGCTCGGCAGCCTCGAAGGCAGCTATGAATGCGGGCTGTTGTGTGATCTGATCCATACAGAGGGAGCAGAGGTTATAGCGGAGTATGGAGATGATTTTTATGCCGGGATGCCGGTAGTTACGGTGAATAAATTCGGTAAGGGCGAGGCTTGGTATGTAGCGTCAAGTCCTGATCAGGCGTTCCTTGATGGACTGCTTAAGCACATCTGTGATGCCAAGGGTATCCGCCCAACGCTGGATAATGTGCCGGAGCAGGTAGAGGTAGCACGGAGAGTGAAGGATGGCAAGGAGATTCTGTTCCTGATGAATCACGGCAAGCAGCCGGCTGTTGTTCCAGTCGGCGACTCCCCGGCGGTTAATTTGCTGGATGGAACGGAGCAGCATGGAAGTATTGAACTCCCGGCCCATGGGGTGACGATACTTCAGCGTACTGTACAAGCGTAGTGCAAGCTTGCCTAGGATGAATATCTCCCGGCCACTAACGGCCGGGAGGTTTCGTCTTTTTCTGGAGGATCTGTAGTGAAGTGGAATTGCGTTCAGGACAGGAACATGGGATAGTATAGGATATGAGTAGTGTAAACGCTTGCTTATACGGGGTGAAGAGATGTTTAACAGCTTGGTACGCAAATTCAACAGTATAAAGCTCCGGAACAAGATGATATTGTCCTATGTGCTTGTGATCGTAATTCCACTCATTATTGTCGGTCTCTTCCTGGTTGAACAGTATCGCCAGCTGGCACTGGACAGCGCGATCGAGCAGACGGAAAATAATGTCCTTCGCGTTAAGCAGCGTACCGCGGAGGTGCTGAGTGTTGCCATCGATCTGTCCAGCCGGCTGTCTCTTGACTCCCGTCTTGAGGATATCGCCAACCGTCGCTATACAAACACGATGGAGGTATTTCAGGCCTACCGCGACTATGATACGATCCGCAATTATCTGGACTTCAACTCGGAGGTCTCGCGTATCAAGATGTACGTGGATAATCCTACCCTGATCAACAATTGGGAGCTGATTCCTCTGGACGGCAAAACCAGGGACTCCTTCTGGCATCAGGCTGCCATGAAGAATAGAGGGACAATCGGGTGGTTCTACTTCGAGGATGAGGCCCGCAGCTGGAACAGCAGACTCAGCATGGTCAGAAGGGTACAATTTCCGGAGTATTTGACTGCAGGCGCTCTTGTCATTGACATTAATACCAATCACCTGAATGCTTCTCTTAACCAGGAGCCGTTCGAAACCTACATTATGGATAACAATGACGTGATTGTGGCTTCTAATGTCTCTTCGGTTATCGGTAAGGAGCTGTCCGACACGCATCTTGGACAGGAGGTCGCCATGGCAGGGGTCGGTGCTCATGAAATTTCCATAGGGGGTAAAGCCTCCAAGGTGTTCGTTGAAGAGTTCAGACCGGAAACAAGCTTTAACTCCCTGAAGTTTGTGTCGATCTTTTCTATTGAAAGCATTGTTGCGGAAGCTAACCGGATCAGCAGGTTCGGCATGACCATCATCGCTATCAGCTTCATGATAGCGCTTGGTCTGATTTATGTCATATGTACCATTCTCGCCAATCGGCTGCTTATGCTGAACAAGCAGATCAGCAAGGTGTCGAAGGGGAACCTGAACACGGTCGTCACGGTGGACGGAAACGATGAAATCGGCCTTCTGTCCAGACAATTCAACCAGATGGTGACCAATGTGAAGGATTTAATGGAAGAAGTCCAGCATTCCCATGAGCAGAAGAATCAACTGGAACTCAAGCAGAACGAGATTAAGTTGAAGATGCTGGCTAACCAGATTAATCCGCATTTTCTCTATAACGCGCTGGAATCCATCAGGATGAAGGCCCATCTTAACGGGGAGAAGGAAATCGCGCAGACGGTCAAGCTTCTTGGCAAGCTAATGCGGAAGAATCTGGAGATTACAGGCAAGTTCATTATGCTGAAGGATGAGATTGAGATTAGCCGGTGTTACCTGGAAATTCAGAAGTTCCGTCATGATGAGCGGCTGGACTATGAGCTTGATATAGACCCGGAAGCTGAGCAAGTCCATCTGCCTCCGCTTATTATTCAGCCGCTTGTCGAGAATGCCGTCATTCACGGTCTTGAGCGGACAAGCAGAGGAGGCAAGGTAGCGGTTAAGGCGCGTGTCTGTCAGGGCAATGTTCATATAACGGTAACGGATAACGGCGCAGGTATTACGCCGGAGAAGATGAAGCGGATACAAGCATTCCTGGAGGATCAGGACGGCGACCGGATTGGCCTTACCAATGTGCAGCAGCGGCTGCAGCTCACCTATGGCGAGCAATACGGCCTGGAGATCACGAGTACGCCAGACCAGGGTACGAGCATTCATTTTGTCATTCCGACGGAGGTTGACCATGTACAAAGTGTTAATTGCAGATGACGAAAAATTAATTCGCGAGGGTCTAACCTCGATTGTGGACTGGGAAGAGCAAGGATTTGAAATTGTAGGAACGGCAGCTGATGGAAATGACGCCTACGCGAAATATAAGGAGCTGCATCCGCATCTTATGCTGGTCGACATCCGTATGCCCGAGATGAATGGTCTGCGCTTGATTGAGCTGATCCGGGAGCAGGATGAGCAGATGCATTTTATTATCTTGAGCGGCTATGCCGATTTCGACTATGCCAAGAAAGCAATTACGAGCCGGGTGGATGGGTATATTCTGAAGCCGGTTGACGAGGATGAGCTGCTGGATTATGTCGGCAAGGTGAAGGCGGAGCTGGACAAGCAAGCCGTTTCAGCCGGTCAGGATAATGAGGAAGATAAACGTAATCGGCTCCTGCAGGCGCTGCTCGGCGGAGATGTTCCAGACCGGGCCGTTGTGCAGTCGCTCGCAGTCGAACTTGATCTAAAGGCCGATTCGTACCAGGTCCTGCTGGTTTCGATTGAACCGGATCATAATGGCAGGGATCAAACCGCGGAAGCCAAGCGGCACTTCACTGCCGCTAATGAACAGCAGAACTGGGGAGCTGCGACGGTGATAGACGGGGTCATGGCACTTCTGCTTCGTGAAACATGCCAATCGGAGGCAGCGCTTAACCGTCTGTATTCCTCCATCGCGGAAGCCTTGGTTCGGTTTGATGTCCGCCTTACGCTCTCACTGGGCAACCCGGTACAGAGCCTAGAGCATATCAATCAATCGTATGAGCAGGCCAGCCAGCGGATGAGCCGAAAATTTTTTGAACCGGAAGGCCGGATCATCTATCATAGCCGATTCAGCCAGCCGGAGGACAAGGACGACGATACAGGAAAGCGGGAGTTCCAGCCTGCTGTGTTCTCCGAGAATCTCTATTATGCCCTGGATATCGGGAATAAGCAGAGCCTGGCTAATGTGCTGGAGCAAGCCGGGGATTCGATGATCAGAGCGGGGCTAGATGAAGAAGCCATTAAGGGCACCTATGCCCAGATGGTCACCACGACGCTTACCAAGGTTGCCCAAAGTTACCCGGAGCTGCGGGCGGATGTGCAGGAAGCGATTGCCTGGGTCATCAACTTGTATAAGCAGCCGTCCATGAGACGTCTGCAGGTAGCGGTTCTGGAACGGTTAGAGCCGCTTGCGGACAAACTCGGGAGTGCGGACTCAGATCAGCTTGTCAAGAAGATGACAGATTTAATTCAGCGCAACTATGGGGAGAATCTCAAGCTTGAGCAGCTGGCTGAGGTGTTCAACTATAACAGCGCTTATCTCGGCAAGCTGTTCAAGAACTTCACAGGCGAATATTTCAACACGTATCTGGACAAGGTAAGAATTGAAAAAGCCAAGGAGCTGCTGGATCAGGGCCTGAAGGTTTATGCGGTAGCAGAACGCGTAGGCTATACAAATGTAGATTATTTCCACAGCAAGTTTAAGAAATACGTCGGTCTCTCGCCGTCGGCATATAAGAAGAAATAGCACGAAAGCAGGGTATCCCGCAGGACTTGAGCCTGTCAAGGATGCCCTGTTTTGTCATCTGGAAGCGAAACGGCCCCTGCTGTACACCACACTGGAGCAGTCTTGAAAATATTAATGAAAGCGCATGCAATTTATATATGATTTTTGTGCAAATCTACATGGTACTAGGGATCGACAAAATGCACTACCATAGAGCTATAGCAGTTTAGGAGGGAGCCAGATGGAAACGATTACACAACCATCCAAGCCGGCCAGCGCAAAAAAGATAAAGTCGCGGCGGTTTTGGAAAACAGCAGTTCAACAGCGGTACTTGTACCTCATGTCACTGCCATTCGTCATTTGGGTTTTTGTATTCAGCTACATCCCGATCTGGGGATGGACGATGGCATTCCAGAAGTACAGACCGAACAAGACATTTTTCGAACAGGAATGGGTCGGCTTTCAGTATTTCCAGGAGCTTCTGAGTGATGACAGGTTCTACATGGTGCTTCGCAATACATTGGCCATGAGCTTTCTGGGCCTGCTGGTGGGCTTTACTGTACCGATCTTGTTCGCAGTGTTAATTAATGAGCTCAAGGGGCGCTTCTTCAAACGGTCGCTTCAGACGATTTCGTACCTGCCTCACTTTGTATCATGGGTTGTCGTTGCAGGTATCGTGTACAAAATGCTGTCAACTGAGAGCGGAGGCGTTAATGACCTTCTGATGTGGTTAGGGTTAATTGATGAGCCGATTCAGTTCATGGCCAAGGGCTCATGGTTCTGGGGAATTGTAACGGTGTCCGACCTATGGAAGGAAATGGGATGGAATTCAATTATCTTCCTTGCAGCCATTACAGGCATTGACCCTGAACAATTCGAAGCAGCCAAGGTAGACGGTGCAGGACGCTGGAGACAAATTTGGCACATTACGCTTCCGGGAATCCGCAGTGTTATCATTGTTCTGCTGATTCTGTCCATCGGCAACCTGATTTCCATCGGTTTCGAGAAGCAGATGCTTTTGAGCAACCCGATCGTCATAGATTACGCTGAAGTGCTGGATCTCTATGCCCTTAACTATGGTATCGGACTTAACCGGTTCTCATTCGGTACGGCAGTCGGGATATTCAACTCATTCGTCAGTATTATCCTGCTGTTCACGGCTAATGGCATCTTTAAGCGCTACAGCAAAGAAAGCGTAATGTAGGGGGGAGCACAAATGGCAAAACTATCCGCATCATATGGCAGACAGACGTTAGGTGACCGCGTATTTGATATCGGCAACGTCATCTTCATGACGCTTGTGCTGATCGCCACGCTGTACCCGTTCTTGAACGTACTGGCCGTTTCCTTCAACGATTCAGCCGATACGGTTCGCGGCGGCATCACGATATGGCCGCGCGAATTCACGCTTGAGAACTACAAGGTTATTTTCTCATACGGAACGTTGGTTACAGCATTCCAGATTTCTGTACTCCGGACAATTGTGGGTACGATTCTGAGTCTTACAGCATGCTCAATGGTTGCTTATACATTGAGCAGGCGCGATTTTCAGGGGCGCAAGTTCATCTCCGTGTTTCTGGTCCTGACACTGTACGTATCGGGCGGTCTGATTCCAGGCTTCCTGCTGATGAAGAATCTCGGCCTGATGAACTCCTTCTGGGTTTACGTGCTGCCGGGGATGGTCAACGCATTTTATATCTTCATGATCCGTTCATTCATGGATAACCTGCCGTATGCGCTTCAGGAATCGGCTAAGCTGGACGGAGCCAATGACTTTACGATCTTCTGGAGGGTCATTCTGCCGCTCTGTAAGCCGGTGCTGGCGACGATTGCGCTGTTCGTGGCGGTCGGTCAGTGGAATGCATGGTTTGATACCTATCTGTACAACGGCTCTAACTCAAGTCTTACGACACTGCAGTTCGAGTTGATGAAGATTTTGCAGAGCACAACTTCTGGTGCAGACCAGGCAAGGGGAAGCAACATAGTGGAGCAAATGCGAAGTGTATCGCCTGATTCTGTCAAGATGGCGATCACGATCGTTACCATCGTGCCGATCCTGCTGGTATATCCGTTCCTGCAGCGTTACTTTGTGCAGGGTATGACGCTGGGCGCGGTGAAGAGCTAATAAAGCAGAGCGTGCTGCTAAGACACTAGTCACAATGGTAGTTACAGGGCAACCTGTTCTTACAATATACACTCGCAAGATCAAAAGGGGAGGAAATACAAATGAAGAAGAGATTCTCCAAATTGGCTGGATCGATTGTCATCGCTTCGCTGCTTGCATCCGTGATTGGCTGCAGCAACTCGGGTACAAGCAATACATCACCTGGCAGCACTGGCAGCAATTCTGGCGGGAACAATGCAGAAGCAGTCAGCAATGAACCGATGACGATAACAGGGTTTTTCAGCGATCCGAATACGAATTGGAATAACATGCAGGATGATACGGGCAAATTTATTACAGAAAAGACGGGTATTACACTCAAGCCTGAATTCGCGGTTGGTGACCCCGAGCAGAAGATTAACCTGATTGCCGCTTCCGGTGAATATCCGGACGTTATTTCTCCGAAGGGAGCGTCTGGCGCTCTGATTGATGCAGGCGCTCTGCTTGACTTGACAGACCTGATCGAGGAGCATGCTCCGAACATTAAGGCAATGCTGGGCGATCAAATTGACCGTCTTCGTCACAGCAATGATGATCCTTCTATTTACTTCGTTCCGAGCCTGGAGGCAATTGACCAGTTCTACTTTGATGCCGGAGGCCCATTCAATCTCCAGCATGCGGTAGTGAAAGAGCTTGGCTATCCACAGATGAGAACGCTTCAGGACTACGAGAATGCAATCAAAGCATATAAAGAAAAGTATCCGACTATTGATGGACAACCAACGATCGGTCTTTCCCTGCTGGCGGATGACTGGCGGATTATGATTTCGACAACGAACCCGGCGTTCTGGGCAACAGGCGCACCGGATGACGGCGAGTTCTACATTGATCCAGAAACACATGAAGCGATTCTTCATTACAAGCGTCCGGAAGAGCGCGAGTATTTCCGCTGGCTGAATCACATGAATGATATCGGTCTTCTGGATAAAGAGAGCTTCGTACAAAAATATGACCAGTACAAAGCAAAAATCGCTTCCGGCCGTGTTCTGGCTACAATCGATCAGCAGTGGGAGATTGATGAGCCTGAAGCTGCACTGAAAGCTGCTGGCAAGCATGAGCGCGCTTACGGCCACTATCCGATCACCCTTGACGAAACGTATAAAGCGGCGAATTTCCAACAAACAGGCTTTAACGGCGGATGGGGATTGGCCATCACCACTGCTGCCAAGGATCCGGTCCGTATTATCAAATTCCTTGACTACCTTGCTTCTGAAGAAGGCCAAATCCTTGTCAACTGGGGTATTGAAGGAAAGCACTACGAGTATGTTGATGGAAAACGCGTGTTTCTGCCGGAAATCGAGAATATTCGAGTCAATGACAACAACCGCTTCAAAAAGGAATTCGGTATAGGCAACTATCTGCTGTCCCTGCGCTATGGCGATGGCGTGAAGGATTCAACTGGCAACTACTTCACGACGAACAATCCCGAGCAAGTGCTTGAAAATTACTCTGACATTGAGAAGGAAGTTCTGGCAGGATACGACGCTACCTACTGGAAAGATCTCTTCCCGAAAGAAGATGAATTCGAAGTGAAGGCTTGGGGCGCTGCGTGGAACATTCCAGTTCCTAATGACTCGATCATTACTGTAACTCAACAGAAGTCGAATGACATTGTCCGTAAGCGCATTCCGGAAGCGATTCTGGCGAAGCCGGCTGATTTTGACAAGGTGTATGATACGATGCTTGCCGAGCTTGATAAGGCTGGCGCGAAGAAAATGGAAGAAGAGTATACGAAGCTTGTTAAAGCAAGGATTGAACTCTGGAGCGGTCAAGTTACGGAATAAGTAACGAAACAGTCGGGAGGGCTCGAGTTATTTCGGGCTCTCCCTTGTTTTAGTTATAATTATGTATATAATAGCTGGCTGAAGGAGGACTTAACATGAAGGAGCAAGAGTTGGAACGAACCGGCCAATTAGGCTGGCGGCTCTGGTATGAGCAGCCGGCTGAGATTTGGGAGCAGGCACTGCCAATTGGCAACGGCCGCCTGGGAGCGATGATATTCGGCGGCACCGCCAAGGAGCGGCTTCAGCTGAACGAGGATACGCTATGGGCCGGTTTTCCGCGTGATACCGTTAACTATGAGGTGCGCAGGAATCTGGATAAAGTGAGGGAGATGATCTTTGCGGGCCGTAACGTTGAGGCTCAGGAAATGATAGAATCGCACATGCTGGCGCGAAATACCGAGCCCTATCTGCCGGCAGGTGATCTGGTGATTGAACAGCTGGAGGACCCGGGGGAAATCACCGGCTATTACCGCGATCTTCACCTTAACGACGGGGTTGCGATTGTTCGATATCGGGCGGGGCAGACAAGTATCAAGAGAGAATACATAGCCAGCGCACCTGATCAGGTTATTGCAGTGCGCTGCACTGCTGAAGGCGGAGTTATGAATGTGCGCCTATCGCTTTCCTCGCCGCTGCAGCATCAATGTGAGGCGGATGAATCAGGTAATGTGCGGCTAATGGGCAGGGCACCAAGCCATGTCGCGGATAATTACCGGGGCGACCATCCGCAGTCTGTCCTGTACGAAGAAGGACGCGGAATGGGCTACACGGTATCAGCGAGTGTCAATACAGACGGTATTCTCTCCGTTACCGGGCAGCAGCAGATTGAGGTGCGGGATGCCAGACAACTGACCGTATATATTACAGCAGCAACCAGCTTTGCGGGGTATGGCAAAGATCCAGAAACAGCTGCAAGCGCGTATATCGAGCTGAGCCGCCAGTGGATCAGCAATGCGGTTTCGTTGGGCTTTGACCGTTTGAAGGCACGTCACGTGGAGGATCATCGTCTGCTGTTTGGCAGGGTGGAGCTGATGCTTGAAGGGCGGCAGCAGGCAGTAGTAGAGCAGCCTACAGACCGTCGCCTGGAAGCTTATCAGGAGCATAGAGACGACCCTCAGCTTGAAGCCCTGTACTTTCATTATGGCCGCTATCTGCTGATGGCCTGCTCCCGGCCGGGAACACAGCCCGCAAACCTCCAGGGAATTTGGAATCCGCATGTTCAGCCGCCCTGGAACAGCAATTATACCATCAATATTAATACGCAGATGAACTATTGGCCCGCTGAGGTATGCAACCTGAGCGAATGCCATGAGCCGCTGTTCGACCTTCTGGATGAATTAAGCCAGACGGGCGGAAGAACGGCGCTCATTCATTACGGGGCCAGAGGGTGGACCGCTCATCACAACGTGGATTTGTGGAGGATGTCTACACCTTCTGCCGGCAGTGCCAGCTGGGCATTCTGGCCGCTGGGCGGCGCTTGGCTGGCGAGGCACCTGTGGGAGCACTATGCATACAGCCTGAACCTTCCATTCCTTAGAGACCGTGCCTATCCGGTCATGAAGGGAGCGGCCTTGTTTGCACTGGACTGGCTGGTTGAAGGGAAAGATGGCAGGCTAGTCACCAATCCGGCGACCTCCCCGGAGAATGTATTCCTGACCCCGGAAGGCCAGCCGTGCAGCGTGTCGGCCGGTTCTGCCATGGATCTCAGCATTATCAGGGAATTGTTTACCCACTGCATTGAAGCAAGCCGTCTGCTCGGAATCGACGATGCTCTGCGCGTGGAGATGGCTACCGCACTTGGCCGGCTGCCTGAGCTGCAGATCGGGAAGCATGGACAGCTTCAGGAATGGCTGGAGGATTATGAAGAGCATGAGCCGGGTCACCGGCATGTTTCCCATCTCTACGGTTTATACCCAGGCAATGCCATTCATTCCGGTACACCAGAGCTGCTGGAAGCAAGCCGTATGACGCTAAGACGCAGGCTTGATAATGGGGGAGGCCACACAGGCTGGAGCTGTGCCTGGCTGATCAACTTGTTCGCAAGGCTGCGGGATGCGGAGCAGGCGCATCATTTTATCTCTACCCTGCTCGCGAGATCAACCTATCCGAACTTGTTCGACGCACATCCCCCTTTCCAGATTGACGGAAACTTCGGCGGGACATCAGGTATGGCGGAGCTGCTGCTCCAAAGCCACCTGGACCGTATTGACCTGCTTCCGGCGCTACCGGCTCAATGGAGTGCCGGCAGGGTCATTGGTCTCCGCGCCCGCGGCGGATTCACCGTCGATATAAGCTGGAAGGAAGGCCGGCTTGAGCAAGCCGTTATCCATTCGTCCGCAGGGGCCCGATGTTCGTTGAAAGATGGAGAGCGCTACCTGGTAACGAACTCTACTGGCGGGACTGTGCAGCTGTCTCACGGCGGATTCGATACGCAGCCGGGCTCCAGCTACAGCGTGATGCTGCGGTAACCGGCAGAACATGAAGTGTTGCATTATGGTGTAACTTGTACCGTCCGGCATGCAGGCTGCTGCATACGGACGGTATTTTTGTTGTGGCTGGTTTGAAGAGGACGAATCTGGGTTTATTGGCGGTTGGTATGCTATAATCTTGGCAATGAATGCTTACATTGAACTCGGCGGGGGGCTGTCTAAAATGCGAATCGGGGCAATTGAGGCGGGAGGCACTAAGTTTGTATGCGGTTACGGCAATGAGCAAGGTTTAATAGAGGAGAGGGTAAGCTTCCCGACGCGGATGCCGGCTGAAACTCTTGCCGATGTCATCGAATATTTTCAGGACAAGCAGGTAGAAGCCATTGGCATCGGAACCTTTGGGCCGATTGATATCGATCCTGCAAGCCCTTCTTATGGCTTTGTAACAACAACACCGAAAGCCGGCTGGTCCGGTTATAACTTTCTGGGTGAAATGAAGAAGGTATTTCCGGTTCCAATTGGCTGGGATACAGATGTTAATGCGGCTGCCTACGGGGAAGCGGTATGGGGAGCGGCTCAAGGTCTGGACAGCTGCGTCTATTACACAATAGGAACCGGGATCGGGGTAGGCGTGTTTGCAGAGGGAAGGCTGGTCCATGGCATGGTGCATCCGGAAGGCGGGCACGTGCTTGTTCGCAGGCACCCTGACGATACCTACGAAGGTTTCTGCCCCTATCATGGTGACTGTCTGGAAGGTATTGCGGCAGGTCCGGCGCTGGAGAAGCGCTGGAAGATGCAGGGAAGCGAGCTTCCGCCTGATCATCCTGCCTGGGCCATGGAGGCTTACTATATCGCTCAGGCTGTAAGTACCTCCATCCTGATGCTGTCCCCCAAGAAGGTCATTCTGGGCGGCGGTGTTATGCATCAGCAGCAGCTGTTTCCGATGATCCGGAAGGAGGCAGCCCGCCTGCTTAACGGCTACGTGAGCCATCCGTTCCTTAGAGAGGGGATCGATCACTATATCGTACCCCCAGGACTAGGGGATAACGCGGGACTGAGCGGTGCGCTCGCGCTTGGTCTTGCGGCATACAAGCAGGGTTAATGACAGCAGAAAAGCAATAAGGGGCAGCCGGGAGAGGGGGTTACGGGCATCTATAATAATTTATACATGATTATCTCGGTTCTCAACCTGTTCTTTGCAGCCGTTATTGTTTTTCTGGAACGCCGTAATGTCGTCGTCACCTGGGCATGGATTATGGTGCTGCTCTTTTTGCCTGGTGCCGGGTTTGTGCTATATCTTATCCTCGGACAGAACTTGAGCCGGCGCAAGCTGTATAAGATGAAGGAAGAGAAGCGGGGAAGATTCCATGCGCTTATCGAGGCGCAGCGGGAACGCTTCAGGGAAAGCCGGATTAATTTCCACGACCCGCAGATGGCCTATTACAAGGATATGATGTTCATGAATCTCACAAGCGGCAATGCGTTTTACACGCAGGATAACAAGCTGGATATTTTCCCTGACGGACTGTCCAAGTTTGATGCGCTGCTCCAGGATATCGGGAAGGCGGAACACCATATCCATCTGATGTATTTCATCGTACGCAACGATCTGATCGGGAGGAAAATCGTAGACGCCCTGGCCTGCCGCGCCCGCGAAGGGGTGAAGGTGCGGTTCCTGTATGATCATATCGGCTGCTCCTCGCTGCCGAGAGGATTCTTCGATCAGCTGATCGCTGCTGGCGGGCATGTTGCCGCGTTCTTCCCGTCCAAGCTGCGTTATATCAACTTCCGTGTGAATTACCGCAATCACAGGAAGCTTGCCATTATTGACGGCCGATACGGGTATATCGGCGGGCTCAATATCGGAGATGAATACATGGGCCTCGTTCCCCGCTTCGGTTACTGGCGGGATACTCATCTTCGCTTCCAGGGAAGCGCCGTCCTGCAGATGCAGGCCCAATTCATGATGGACTGGAACCTGGCGGCACCCTACCGGGCATTTTATGAAAATGACCAGTATTACCCGCAGCATCAATACGACGGGAAGATCGGCGCCCAGATCGTGGCCAGCGGTCCGGATGAAGAGCTTGAGCAGATCAAGAACGGTTATATCAAGATGATTCTAGCGGCCAAAGAGTCAATCTATATTCAGACCCCATATTTTATTCCGGATGAGAGTCTGCTTACAGCTCTGCGTATGGCGGCATTTGCGGGTGTGGACATCCGTTTTATGATTCCAAGCAAGCCGGATCACAAGATGGTTTACTGGGCGACCTATTCATACCTTCACGATCTGCTTGAGGTCGGGATC
Source organism: Paenibacillus sambharensis (assembly GCF_003233845.1). GTDB lineage: Bacteria > Bacillota > Bacilli > Paenibacillales > Paenibacillaceae > Paenibacillus_I > Paenibacillus_I sambharensis. Next base: position 61,874 of record NZ_QKRB01000041.1, on the reverse strand, counting down.
AAGTGTTATCTGTACGAACGGGGATTCCTTCACGCTAAGACGATCGTCGTCGACGGCAGGGTAGCCTCGGTTGGAACAGCTAATGTGGATATCCGCAGCTTCAAGCTGAATTTCGAGGTCAATGCGTTTATCTATGATACGGCAGCCGCACACCGGCTCCAAAGGATTTTTGAAGCGGATCAGGAAAACTGCAGGGAGCTCACGCTCGAAATATACCGGCAGCGTCCGCTCCTTCACCGGGTGGAAGAATCGTGCGCCAGACTGCTGTCGCCTATATTGTAAAACCGGAACACGCTGCCATCAGGCAGCGTTTTTGTTCGTGTTCAGTTACAGGCGTTATATAACCGGATGAAATTGCCTTGCTCGCCCGGTTGGTCTTTTAATAGGAAGCGTCTATAATGAACAGTAAGTCTAATAGAACGTTATCGGATACAGGGGGAAGTAGATGAACAGCTTAACACCACAGCCTGCCCCGCAGCCCGGTCCTGGTCGTTTAGCTGGCCTGTGGCGGCGTCTGGTTGACCGCGCGGCGGCTGCATACCGCTACGATTCCTTCATGTGGAAGGCTGGATCCCTTGGGATTGCAGCATGCTTTGCCGTGCTGCTTGCGGTCACAGCGATGGGAGTGCCCACCGGTCTCGGATACGGGACGGATGCCGTTATACTAGTTTCACTAGGCCTGCTGGCCCTGTGGCTTGTGTCCCGGTGTATTGCGCTGCTGCTTGCGATTATGTGTGTACCGATCCCTCGTTTATTTACCGGCTGCTACCTGTCGGCAGCCGGGGGAATATATGGCATGTTTCATTTTGCCGAGATTGGTTGGCTGCCTGCTCTTCTGCTGTCTATATTAGCTGTTGGCTGCGGCGCGCTTGCGGGCTGGGTTGCCGGAATGCTGGTACACCCGAGAATTAGAATGGGCTGGAAATGGGCAGCGGCTGGGTTGGCAGTGGTCGTTGTGATGGGCTTGATGCAATCAAGCTGGTACCGTTCCGAGGAGGCAGGAGGCATACCTGCAGCGGACAGCAGTGCCGGTATTACTGCTATACAAGCCGCAAATCCGGCTGATAAGGGCCCGTATGAGGTGGATTTTTACACCTATGGCAGCGGAAAGGACCGGCATCGGAAGGAGTTTGGAAGCGGCGTGGACTGGGTCAGTGAAACAGTCGATGCAGACGCTTATATAACCAGGTGGCCGAAGCTCAGATCCTGGTTCTGGGGCTTTGACCAATCAAGGCTTCCGCTTAACGGCCGTTTATGGATGCCGGAGGGCGAGGGACCCTTTCCGCTGGTCCTTATCGTGCATGGCAACCATCTGATGGAGGACTGGTCGGACGACGGCTACCGTTATATTGGCGAGCTACTGGCAAGCCGCGGATTTATTGCGGTATCAGTGGATGAGAATTTCCTTAATTATTCTGTATGGACAGGAATTCCGAATCAGGATATGAAGATGCGCGCTTGGATTCTGCTCCAGCATCTGCAGCAGATCCAGGCGTTCAGCCTGATTGACGAACATCCGCTTGGCGGCAAGGTTGATCTGGACCGAGTAGGCTTAATTGGCCACTCCCGTGGCGGCCAGGCTGTGGCCATGGCGGCAGATGCGAGCAGGTGGTTTGATGAAGACCCGCTGCTGGAAAGCCTGCAGAATGTTCATATCAAGGCAGTAGCCGCACTTGCACCGACGGACCGGACAGTTGACAAGAAGTCTGCTTATCTTCGAGACATTCATTACTTGACCCTTCAGGGCGCCAGAGATGCGGATGTTAACAACTTCTATGGAGATCAGCAGTATAACCGGACTTCATTCTCGAAGAATTCCAATATTTTCAAATCTGCTGTCTATTTGCCGGATGCCAACCACAGCCGGTTCAATACGGACTGGGGCTCCTATGACCTCAGCATGCCGGGCGGGATATTGCTGGATACAGGTAATGTGATGAGTGCCGAAGAGCAGCGCCTGGCAGCTCAAGTTTACCTGTCCGCCTTTATGGAGACTGCTCTGCACGGCAAGGAAGAGTACGAGAGGCTGTTTGAAGATTACCGGTCAGGCATGGAGTGGCTGCCGGCTGCCGGGTACATTACCCGTTATGAGAGCTGCGCCTTCAAGGCCATCAGCCGATTTGAGCAGCCTGCTCTTGAATCTATCAATGCAGGCGTTACTGCGTATGCGGACGGTGTTGAAGCCTGGTACCACGGCAGTGTTCTGAACCGTGACGGCAAGGATAAGGGAACAGATGCGCTGGTGCTTAAATGGAAGTCGGCAGCATCCTATACCATCTCTTTTGTTGGCCGTTACTGGCAAACGGTAAGCCCGGAGTCCATAACAGCCGTTACCTTCTCGGCTGCCGATCTCAGCCATGAGGTTAAGGATGCTGCAGCTCCAGATCTGATCATCGAGTTGGAAGACCAGGATGGGAATACTGCATCAGTGCCGCTCCGTGAATATGACAACTTTCGAACTCCGCCCTCTATAAAGTATACGATTCATCCTTTCCTGGAGAACAGACTCAAGAAGGGAAAATACAAAGAATCCATAGAGCCCGTCTTCCAGACGTATACGATTCCAGTATCTTATTTCAAGAAAGCGAAGTCCGATTTGTTCGCAGGAGGGTTGTCTCGCCTCACCATCCGTTTCACGAACGGACCAGGCAAAATCATGATCGATGATCTGGGGTTTACTGCGAATGACTGAAGGATTCATATCACCGCCTACCCGTTTATTAGTTGACGAGGAGCTATTTCATCTTGCGGATACGGTCCTAGGAGGCTGCAAGGTGAAATAGAGCCGCCGGGGGGCGGTTTTTTTGGCTTCTGCCGGGAAAACTATGATTGTTTCAATCCTTACTAAAGAGGAGGATTATCATGGACAATATCTTTGAGAAGGCGCCGCTGCCGCTAACATCGAAGGCAAGCGGCAAGGGGGCATTTTTCGCGCCTGAGGTCTATGCTTTAACCGTTCAAATTGTAAATGTGTGTTATGTCGGACAAGACCCTTCTAATTGGTTCCTGGTTGATGCGGGTGTTACCAAGTCGGAGAATGATATCGTGGAGCAGGCGGAAAGGCTGTATGGAAAAGGCTGCAAGCCCAAGGCGATTCTGCTGACTCACGGTCATTTTGACCATATCGGCGCCTTGCCGGAGCTGCTAAAGATTTGGGATGTTCCGGTCTATGCGCACGCTGCTGAACTGCCTTACTTAACAGGAGAGCAGTCTTACCCGCCGGGTGATCCTTCGGTTGATAACGGAATGGTCAGCAAGATGTCTCCGATGTTTCCGCATGACGGGCTTGATCTGACTGGCCGTGTTCAGGCTTATAACACAGACGGGACGATCCCGGACTTGCCCGACTGGAGGGTGATTCACACACCGGGACATACACCGGGTCATGTTTCATTGTTCCGTGAGAAGGACCGGACACTCATCGCGGGTGACGCTTTTGTTACCGTGCAGCAGGAGTCGCTGTACAAGGTGGTAACCCAGAAGCAGGAAATCAGCGGTCCTCCCAAATATATGACTACAGACTGGGATGCTTCCCGTACATCCGTTAAGAAGCTTTTGGCCTTGCGGCCAAAGACAGCGGTAACCGGTCATGGACTGCCGATGGAAGGTTCCGCGCTGATTGAGGGACTTGAGAATCTGGCTTCACATTTCGACGAGATAGCAGTGCCCGAGAAGGGCCGTTTTGTAAATAAGTAAGACAAGTCCAAATCGCCCCCTAGCGGGTTTCGGCATCCGTACACCTGGCCATAATGGTAAGGAAAGGAGGGGTTACGGATGCCGATTCTTCCTGTTCACGAGCGGCTCGCGGAGCTGTGGGTGCTGCGGCAGTCCAGGCAGCTGACAGCTGCAGAGCAGACGGATTATGAGCACTGTCTGGCTTTCAATGCTTCTTATTGCCGGGAGCTGGCTCATCTGAAGAATATGTCGCTGCTCGCATCAATGACCTCTGACACGCAGTGGCAGCATGAGCTGTGTGGCAAAATTGAGAAGCTTTCGAGACGGTAGGGGATTAGCATAGTGAACTTAGAGTGGCAGTGGCTGTGGAAGACGATTTTGATCGTCGTGGCAGGAGCTGGCCTGCTGCGGATCGCCGGACGGAAGTCCATTTCGCAGATGACCACCTCACAGACGGTTATCATGATTGCGATAGGCTCTTTGCTCATCCAGCCTGTGTCAGGCAAGAGCATATGGGTCGCTTTTTCCATTGCAGCTATAATGGTGGTAACCTTGATCAGCCTGGAATGGGTGCAGCTCAAACTTAACTGGGTTGAGAAGCTCATCACGGGCAGTCCTGTGCCGCTGATCGTTCATGGAAAGCTGCAGGAGCGCAACCTGAAAAAGGTCCGGTTAACGTTAGATTTGCTCGACAACCAGCTCCGTCAGAAAAGTGTATTGAGGCGATCGGATGTCAAGCATGCCATATTAGAGCCTGGAGGACAGATTACCGTCGTTCTGAATGAGTCTGCACAGATGGCTTCCAAGCAGGATCTGGTCCGCTTGAGCAAGGATGTTCATACCCTGCGCAGCTTGATTGAACAGCTGCTGGAACAAGGTAAGGTCCAGGCCGGCGGCCAAACAACCGGCGGCTCCAAGAGTGAGGCGAAACCAGGGCATCAGAAGGGAGAGAAGGTTTCCGACCCTTCGACAGCCGATCTTTTCCTGCAGGTAATTGGTGAGAAGGGCCCAGCCAGTCTCGAGGACAGGCTTCAATAGGAAATCTGAATAGTCAGACCCGGGATCGTGTATAACGGCATCCTGTTGGGAGATACTATGTGGTGGTCATGGTTGGCATGGCACAACAGATAGCTCATAAGGAGGCTGTACATACTAATGACAGCAAATTTAGGCGCTCACGAGGTATTGGAAATTCACGAAGTCCTGAACTGTACAATCGATGCTGCTAACACGTATCAACTGCTCCGCGGACAGGTTAGAGACCCGCAGCTTCAGCACATGATGGACCATCAGCTGCAGTTCATGATGAATGAATACAACAGCATGGTGCAGATGACGCAGCAGCAGGGCATGTCTCAAGCGGCTCCTTACCGGGCAATGAAGACTTCCCAGCCAGTATATGGTCTCGATAACCCGCAGCAGATGAGTCCGATTACAAGCGCAAGCCAGATGGACGACCGCGATATAGCTTCCTGTATGCTTGGTCTTCTGAAGTCGGCTGCCGGCCTGAAGATGAAGGGCTCGCTGGAATGTGCAAATCCGCAAATCCGCCGTGCTGTGCAGCAAGCGGCGATCAACTGCTCGGAGCAAGCTTACGAGGTATGGCAGTACATGAACCAGCAGGGCTACTACCAGGTGCCTACGATGAAAGAAGTAACGACTGACACTATGCTCGGCATGTATGCAACCGCAGGCGGCATGCAGCAGTCTATGGGCGGCAGCATGAATCAGCCAAACATGATGCATGCTATGCACCAGGGCAATATGCATCCTACATCTCATGCAGGCAGCATGCAGGATATGAATAACATGAACGCGATGCAGCAGGGGAGAGGCTACAACCATACGCTGCCGCAGTAAGCGGCATTCATTTGGCAAATGGAGGCGCACCTTCAGACGCCGTTGATAAAATCAGAAACGACCCGGTTTTCGGGTCGTTTTTGCACATGAGGCTTTACAGCCTTGCGAATGAGAAAGGAGATTCAACAGATGACGGAAAAAAATCTGCTGGCTTATTTTAAAAGCATGGAAGAAGCCGAAGCGGCTATGCAGCAAATCAAGCAGCTGAACCTGACGGACAGCTCAATCCGCCGGGTTGATGGCATGCCCGGTGATGGAAACGAGCGGATCATGAACCCGTTAACAAGTGATTTTCACAGCTTGGGCTATCTGACGCTTGATGCGCAGATCACAGATCACAATGCAGGAATTCTATCGGCTGCTAGTGTCAGCGCGAGCGGGCTCAGTTCCGGAGGTCCCGATAACCGGGTGACTGGGAGAGATGTGCTGCTTACAGCCGTTATAGATGCCAATGATTATGAACAAGCTGTACGGACTGCTGAGGAGCATGGCGGTCTCGTGTAAACGGTTGGGTTAGACGAATGAAAGATTAGGACTGTTTCGGTATTTATGATGGGACCGGGACAGTCCTATTCGCTGTCTATTTTTGTCTTTCGCCCATGCTTTGGTATCATGGTAGTGAAAGAATTACCTTCAGAAGAATCGGGAGAGGAGCATGAGAGATGGAGACGAACTATGGACTAACAATCGAAGGACTGATGAAGCACCGGTCGATTCGTAAATTTACGAATCAGCAGATTGCGGGTGAGCACCGGGCGGCAATATTGGCTGCAGCGCAGCATGCCTCAAGCTCCAGCAACATGCAGGCCTTTAGTGTAATCCGTATAACAGACAAGGGATTAAGAGAGACGTTGATGGCCATAACAGGGAACCAGAGCTACGTGCTGGAGAGTCCGGAGTTCTGGGTCTGGTGCGCGGATTTATACCGCTACACTCTGGCAGCAGGTCAGGGAACAGCTGACGCCGGGCTGGATGGAGCGAATGCAGAATGGTACACAATAGGTGCCGTAGATACAGCACTGGCCGCCCAGAATGCGGCTGTCGCGGCAGAATCGCTTGGTTTGGGCATCGTCTATATTGGCGGCATCCGTAATGATATCAGGCGTGTAGGCGAGCTGCTTAAGCTGCCGCAGCTGGTTGTTCCTTTATTCGGTATGTGCATCGGCTATCCCGATCAGGACCCAGTCGTCAGACCCCGGTTGAGTCCGGAAGCAGTCATGCATGAGAATGAGTATTCTTCGGAAGCGTATCACAGCCATATAGCTGAATATGATGAACGTCACCGGGCTTACATGAGAGAACGGTCGGGCGGCAAGCTGGAGAGCAGCTGGTCCGAACAGATGACTGCGAAGCAGTCGCAGTCAGGCAGACAGATCGGCGGCTACCTGAAGAACCAGGGATTCCGGCTTGATGATTAGGGAGGTGTAATAATTGGCTAGGTTAAAGTCTGAGCGATTCCGGCTGGATCTGGGAGAAGGGCTGTACCTGAAGGGGACCGTAACAGCCGGCGATGCTGGTCTGGTCGCAGGAAGTCCGCCGGGCAGACAAGGAATGCCTGTCCTGCTGCTCTGCCATGGGTTCAAAGGCTTCGCCGAGTGGGGGTTTATGCCTTATACGGCGGAATGGTTCGCCAGGAATGGATTCTACGCTGTGCGCTTCGACTTCTCATGCAACGGAGTGGGAGAGACAGATTTTGACGAATTAGACAAGTTTGCCGCTAACACCTATTCCCGGGAACAAGCTGATTTGGAGGCGCTGCTTGCCGCAGTCAGCCGCCGGCTGCTGCCGCTTATGGACGGGGTAGATGAGCGCTCGCTTTCCCTTCTGGGGCACAGCAGGGGAGGAGGCAATGCCATCCTGTTCGGTGCTGATCATCCGGATATTCGTGCAATAGTAACCTGGAATGGAATCGCCAATGCCAATCTGTTCGATGACAGGTTTGAAGCTGAAGCCCGGCAAAACGGCCGTGCCTATGTTGCTAATGCCAGAACTAGGCAGGAGATGCCAATTGGAGCGGGGTTCTTTGACGATCTTCAGCGAAATAGGGAACGCTTCGATATTCCAAGGCGACTGGCAGAGCTCCAGGCTCCTGTTCTGCTTATTCAAGGCGATGCAGATGCCGACAGGCTGGTCAAGGGCCATGCGCTGATGAAGAATGCCGCTCCGCAGCATGAATATGTGACCATTTCAGGTGCAGGCCATACTTTTGGCGCCGTGCATCCTTTTGAAGGGCCGACAGCTGAATTAACTGAAGCACTGGAATCAAGTCTCTCTTTTCTGTGCCGCAGTCTGTCCTTATAATATTTGCGAAGCATACACGATCATACAACAAAGCCCCTGACCGCCGAGGCGTTCAGGGGCGTTTCACATTGAATTGACGGGTACAATTTGGTACAATAAAGAAATTGGAAAAGGTGAAGGTAAATAAACAAATATTACTAATATAATTATACACTACATGGATGATTCCTGTCAACGTTTTAACCGGTTGTTGGAATCAAAGCAGTAAGGAGTGAAGCTTACGTGAACGAGAATGATCAACAGTGGCAGGCTGAACAGGCTCGCGTGACGTCTGTTGTTGACCGTATTGCAAAACGCGCCGGCGAGCTGGAGGATGAGATCGGAGATGTCCGGTCGGAAGCGGTGGAAATCCGCAAGCATTTCTGGGATGAAGTAACGGTTAACTTCAGCAACGCCGAGGATTTAACCGAGACGTATTTCAGCATGAAGCAGCAGGCTGACCTGCTTGCTGAACGGGAGCGCAGCCAGCGCCACTCCGCCGCTTACCTGAGCAAGCTTAAACGGCTGATGCAGTCGCCGTACTTTGGGAGAATTGACTTTCGGGCTGAAGAGGATGCCGAAGCTGAAACCATCTATCTGGGCATCGCTTCATTCCGGGAGGATGACAGCGATACATTCCTTGTGTATGACTGGCGGGCACCTGTTTCCAGCCTGTATTACGATTATCCGCCAGGACCGGCCGTATATGATACGCCAGGGGGAGAAGTGAAAGGTGAGCTGGAGCTTAAGCGGCAGTTTGTTATCCGTTCCGGAACGATCCGTTATATGTTTGATACCGGTGTGACCATCGGCGACGAGCTGCTGCAGCAGATGCTGAGCCGCACTTCGGATTCGGCGATGAAGAGCATAGTAGCTACCATCCAGCGGGAACAGAACCAGATCATCCGTAATGACAGCAGCCGTATGCTGATTGTACAGGGGGCTGCAGGCAGCGGAAAGACATCGGCTGCTCTCCAGCGGGTTGCCTACTTGCTCTACAAGTACCGGGGTGTGCTCACTTCAGACCAGATGGTGCTCTTCTCGCCAAACCCGATGTTCAACAGTTATGTATCGTCTGTCCTGCCTGAGCTGGGAGAAGAAAACATGCTGCAGACAACGTTTCAGGAATATCTGGAGACAAGGCTTGGCAGAGAATTTGAACTGGAGGATTCCTTCGCCCAGCTGGAATTTGTGCTGACAGCCGGACAGGAAGAGGGCTACAGCGCCAGGCTGGAAGGGATCAGATACAAGTCGTCAACTGCATATCTGGAGCTGGTTAAGCGATACCTTGACGGGCTTGTTGACAGGGGCATGCGATTCCGCCCTGTTGTCTTCCGGGGGAAGCCGGTTGTAACGGCCCAGGAGATGGTTAACAAATTTTACAGCATGGACAGTTCAATCCGGCTTGCCAACCGGCTGATCCTGGTTCGTGACTGGCTGCTGGAGCGTGTGGAGCGTTATGCGGCATCGGTGAAGGAGGAAGCTTGGGTCGAGGAGGAGATGCAGCTGCTTTCTGCTGAAGACTACCAGCGTGCATACAGCAGGCTGCGCAAACAGAAGAAGGGGTTGGGCGAAACCTTCGACGACCACGAAGCGGAGAAGGAGATGCTTGCCGAGATGATCGTTTCCTCTGCCTTAAAGCAGGTCCGCGCCAGAATCAAGCTGATGAGGTTTGCCGATGTCAAGGGGCTGTACCGGAAGCTGTTCGAAGACCGGAATGCAGCCGAGCAGGCGGCGGGTTCTCATGCGCTTCCCGAGCAGTGGGACGAGATTGCCGCCCAGACGGTACGTGAGCTGGAGCAGGGAAGACTATTTTACGAGGATGCCACACCTTACCTGTACCTTAACGAACGGCTTAAAGGCTTCAGAGCGAACACGAATGTCCGGCACATTATCATAGACGAGGCCCAGGATTACACGCCCTTCCAGCTTGAATTCCTGAAGTGGCTGTTTCCCCGGGCGAGGATGACGGCGCTTGGCGACCTTAACCAGGCTATCTATGCGCAGACATCTGCAATGGCCGATGCTGATCCGCTGACTAATCTGTACGGACCTGAACAGACCGAATGGATTCATCTGCTGCGCAGCTATCGTTCAACCCGGGAGATTGTCAGCTTCACCAGAGGAATGGTGCCTGGGGGCGATAAGATCGAGCCCTTCAACCGGGCAGGTGAGCTGCCGCTGGTTAAGCTTGTGGGCGGGCAGGACGAACTGCACCGCCAGATTATCAATCAGCTGCAGGAGTGGACGGCGGAAGGCTATGAGTCTGTGGCCGTTATCTGCCGGACAGCCGAGGAGAGCAGCAAAGCTTATTCAACGCTGGGCAGTGCGCTGTCCATGAGGCTTGTTACGAAGGATACCATGCAATTTGAGCGGGGTATCACGATCATACCAGCCTATTTGGCTAAGGGCGTGGAGTTTGATGCGGTGCTGATTTACAATGCCTCAGAGCAGGTATACCAGCATGAGAATGAACGCAAGCTGTTCTACACAGCTTGTACGAGGGCGATGCATGAACTGGTCTTGATGTCTGACGGCACACCAAGCCGTTTTGTGCGTGAACAGCCATCCGAAAACTACAGGACGGAGGGCTGAAACATGTGGTTTATCGTCGCCGGATATGTTGTGATCGTTAATATGCTTATGTTCTGCTTTATGACAGTTGACAAGCGGCGCGCGGTAAAAGGCGCTCGGCGAATTGCCGAGAAAACGCTTTTTACCACCGCTGCGCTCGGCGGAGCTGCAGGCGGAATAGCTGCTATGCAGCTTTGGCGCCACAAGACCAGACACCGGTCGTTTACATTGGGTCTTCCTCTGCTGGTTGTGCTGCACCTTGCTATTATCACTTTGATTGTAAATTATATGTGAAGTAATGTGACATAATTAAGGGGGAAGATGGCAATTGAATGAATCCATAGTATAATGAATATCAACTAATGATGATGATGCCATCCGAAGCAATCGTGCCGCTAGTGTGTTTTATAACCCGCCTAACTATCCGCTTCAATAACTCACAATTTCCACCACGATTCATGCATACCGTTGTGCTGCAGACCCATTTTTGTTTGGAGCTTCCACTTCACGGGTATTGGGGTGAAGAGAGCAAGCTCTCACCATGACCGATCTATACTTTACACTATCCTCTTCGAGCGGCAGATCGGTCTGGCTGATCGCTGGTTCAGCCGCTCTCCCAAAGTATTAATTACCTTGTAAGCAGAAGATTTCCCGTTGTTCCTATGACAGCGGTGCTAAAGTGAAGGTCCAAACAGATAGCAGGGAGTGATGAACATGGCCCGGAAAGAAATGATCGCCATGCTGCTTGCGGGTGGAGAAGGAAAGCGGCTTGGTGTTCTGACGAAAAATCTGGCAAAGCCTGCCGTCCATTTTGGCGGGAAATACCGGATCATCGATTTTACCCTCAGCAATTGTACACATTCCGGTATTGATACAGTAGGTGTTCTTACGCAGTATCAGCCTCTTGTGCTGAACCGGTATTTGGGTATCGGCAGTCCGTGGGGACTTGACCGCAGAGACGGCGGAATGGCCGTGCTTCCTCCTTATATGAAGTCCAAGGGAGGCAGCTGGTATAAGGGTACGGCTAATGCGATCTACCAGAACATGAGCTTCATCGACCGCTATGACCCCGAGTATGTCCTCATTATTTCAGGCGACCACATCTATAAGATGGATTATGATCTTATGCTTGCCGACCATAAACAGCGGGGCGCTGATGCAACCATTGCCGTCATTGAAGTGGATTGGAAGGAAGCCAGCCGCTTCGGCATCATGGCGACGAATGAAGAAGGACGCATCGTTTCATTCGAAGAGAAGCCGAAGAAGCCGTCAAGCAATCTCGCCTCCATGGGCGTATACATCTTCTCTTGGCCTGTGCTGCAGCAGTACCTGATTCGTGATGAGGAAAACCCCCAGTCAACCAACGACTTTGGCAAAGATATTATCCCGGCCATGCTGGAGGATGATATTTTCCTGCATGCCTATTCCTTTAAGGATTACTGGAAGGATGTCGGGACAATTCAGAGCCTCTGGGAGGCAAATATGGATCTGCTGTCCGACCGCACGAGCCTAAATCTGAATGATAAGGAGTGGCGGATTTATTCAGTCAACCCGAACCAGCCGGCCCACTATGTCTCGCCAACCGGCTGCGTATCCGATTCCCTTATCACGGAAGGCTGCTTCATAGAGGGCAGGGTAAATCATTCCGTCTTGTTCGCTGGTGTACAAGTCGGTGAGGATACGGTCATAGAAGACTCGGTCATCATGCCGAATGTGCAGATTGGACGCAATGTCAAGATCCGCCGGTCGATCATTGGTGAGGGTGCGGTCATAGCGGACGGCGTAACCCTTGGAACGCCTGACAAGGATAGTGACATTCATGTGGTGGCAAGCGACGAAATGGTGCTACAAAGCGAAGCTGCATCGGAGGTGGAAGCATGAGTGCGCAAATGATGGGTGTCATCAACCTGATCCAGGAGACGGATGCGCTTGAGACTCTCACAGACAGCCGCTGCTTGGCAACGGTGCCCTTCGGCGGCCGCTACCGGATGGTTGATTTTACGCTGTCCAATATGGTTAACTCGGGAATTACCAAGGTAGGGCTGTTTGCCCATACCAAATTCCGCTCGCTGATGGACCATGTGGGATCGGGCAAGCATTGGGATTTGCACCACCGTCAAAGCGGACTATTCGTGCTTCCGCCAGTGGCGGATGATATGAGCGACCTGCGCAAGGGAGACCTGTTTCATTTTTATATGCACCGCGATTACTTTGCCCGCTGTCATCTCGAGCATGTGATCATTTGCCGGAGCCATATGATATGCAATATGGATTTATCAGAAGTTCTTAAGGCGCATCTGGAGAAGGAGGCCGATATTACACTGGTCTGCAAACGGCTGGACGAGGAGCCGGCCGGGCTTGCCCGCCGGGTGCAGGTGGATGAGGATGGCCGTGTCACCGATATCCAGGAGCATTTCGGAAGGCTCGAGACAGATATCGCATCGATGGAAATGTACGTCATAAAGAAAGAACTGCTGCTTGACCTTGTTGAGACATCGCTGGCACGCGGCCAGGATCATCTCGTGAGAGATGCGATCATGTCGCGGCTTGATTCCTTGAAGGTCCAGGCGTTCTTCCATGAAGGCTACCTTGGCATTGTCAACACCTTGCCTGCCTATTTCAAGCATAATATGGAGCTGCTGCAGCCGTCTGTCTGGCGGGAGCTGTTTTTTACGCCGGGCCGTATCTATACGAAGGTCAAGGATGAGCCGCCGACAAGCTATCTGGAGGGTGCGCAGAGTGTCAATTCGCTGATCGCGAACGGCTGCGAAATCGAAGGCACGGTGATCGGCAGCATCCTGTTCAGAGGGGTCAAGGTCGGCAAGGGTGCTGTGGTCCGCAACAGTATTGTTATGCAAAATGGGATCGTCGGACCGGATAGCACGCTCGAGCATGTTGTTTTGGATAAAGAGGTAGTAATTGAGCCGGGCAGGGATATACGGGGAGTGGAAGCATCGCCTTACCTGGCTGTGAAGCGCAAGGTTATCTAGTATTCTAATGCTAAGGCAGCAGGAGATGACTTCATGAACGTATTATTTGCCGCTTCTGAAGCGGTACCCATTGTCAAAACAGGGGGGCTTGCGGATGCGGCGGGCGCACTGCCGAAGTCGCTGGTCTCGGTCGGTGTCGGAGCTGCTGTCATTCTTCCGGCATACGGGGGAATACCCGGCAGCATCCGCTCTGCCTTTCGCTGTATAGCGGAATTTCGCACGGGCTTCCGGGCCGCCCGGCGGACCTGCCTGCTGCTAGAGGCGACGTTTGATGATGTTCGCTACTATTTAATTGAAGAGCCAGGTTACTTCGGCGGGCAGCAGCTGTATGGATATCACGACACGGCTTCCCGGTTCATCTTCTTCAGTATGGCCGTACTGGATGCATTGCCTTACCTGCAGGCGAGGCCTGATATTATTCACTGCCATGACTGGCAGACCGGCTGGATACCCTACCTGCTGAAGAGCAGGTTTAGGGAAGAGCCATACGGTCAGATCCGGACAGTGTTTACGATACATAGCCTCTTATATGAGGGGAATATGCAGGCGGCTGATCTTCATGAAGTGGCTGGAGAAGAAGCGGAAGAGCACAGCGGCCTTCTTGACAGCTCTGGTTCGGGGAGCTGCCTGCGTACCGGCATCCGGTTTGCGGATAAGCTGACAACGGTCAGCCCGTCTTACGCTGCTGAAATCCGTACACCAGATTACGGTGGTGCTTATGCCGGACTGCTGCAGGAACGGGCGAAGGACTTGACAGGCATTGTGAACGGACTGGACCAGCAGCTGTTCAATCCCAGACTCGACAGCATGCTGGCACAGCCGTTCACAGGTGATATTCCTGAGGCCAAGCGTACGAACAAAACAGCCCTGCAGCGCGATCTTGGCCTGACGGCCTCCGAACACGTACCCCTTGCGGGAATCGTGACCCGGCTTGTAGAGCCGAAAGGGCTGGATTTGCTGAAAGAAGCCATGCAGCACATCCTTCAGGAGACAGATCTGCAGCTTGTCGCACTGGGGACGGGTGAGAGACGCTACGAGGAGATGCTTCTGCGGGCAGCCGGGCAGAGGCCGGACAGGGTCGCCGTGCGCATTGGGTTTGACGATGCGCTGGCCCGTAAAATATATGCCGCCTCCGATCTGTATCTCATGCCTTCGCGGGTGGAGCCCTGCGGGATCAGCCAATTAATCGCGATGAGATACGGAGCAGTGCCTGTCGTCCGGGAGACTGGGGGACTGAAGGACACGGTTGAAGCTTATGAAGAATATACAGGAAGAGGGAAAGGATTCCGCTTTCAGCCCTATGAGGCTGGCGCTTTCCTTGACACGCTGCATGAAGCGCTTGCCTGCTACAGGCAGGAGTCGCAATGGCGGCAAATCATCGATAACGGCGCTTACGCAGACTACAGCTGGAGCAGTTCCGCATGGCAGTATCGAGCGATATACAATACGCTTGCGGGAAACGGAAAGGGGTAATCATACATGGCGCGTCATCTGGTTGTCGGAAACGGAAAAATGCTTGTTAACCTGGACAAAAATTGCTTTATTCGCGATATTTACTTTCCTTACGTTGGGCAGCTGAATCATGTCGGCGGGCAGTACTGCCGCTTCGGCGTATGGGTGGACGGCTCGTTCTCCTGGCTGGACTCGCCGGAGTGGAAGATGGAGCTTGGTTATGTCGAGGACTCACTTGTTACGAATATAATTGCGCGCAATGAAGCGCTCGGTCTGGAGCTGCAAATCAACGATGGTATTCACCAGCGGGAATGCATCTATCTGAAACGCGTGGTTGTGCGGAGTACAACAGATCATGAACGCGAGGTGCGGCTGTTCTTCCATCATGACCTTATGATCGAGGGAACAGAGGTTGGTGACACGGCAGCGTTTTATCCGGAGAACAAGACCGTATTCCATTATAAGCGCTCCAGTTATTTCATGTTTAACGGCTTCTCTGATGAAGGCGGCATTATGCAGTATTCAACCGGGATCAAACGGTTCCATTCCGCTGAGGGCACATGGCGGGATGCCGAGGACGGCAATCTGATGGGTAATTCCATCGCTCAGGGCTCTGTGGACAGCACAATCGGATTCATGACGCGGGTCCCGGGCGGAGGAGAGAAGACGGTCTATTACTGGATGTCTGCCGGCCGTAACCTCGAAGAGGTGAAGCAGCTGAATCAGTATGTCAGCGACAGCCACCCGGAGAAGCTGCTCAGCCGGATTGTGATCTACTGGCGGCATTGGCTGCTGCGGACCGAGACTGACTTTGGCGACTTAACGGATGAGGTTGTAAATCTGTACAAGAAGAGCCTTCTGATTGTGCGGACGCAGACGGACGAGAACGGGGCAATTATCGCTGCGAATGATACCGATATTCTGCAGTATAACCGGGACCACTACAGCTATATGTGGCCAAGGGACGGCGCTTTAATCGCCGAGGCCATGTCGTTGGCCGGCTACCAGAGCATGATCGCGCCATTCTTCCAGTTCTGTGCGGATACGCTGTCCCCGGAAGGCTATCTGTTTCACAAATACAATCCGGATGGTACGGTGGGCTCCAGCTGGCATCCCTATCTCGTTCAGGGCGCCGAGCGGCTCCCGATCCAGGAGGATGAGACGGCACTGGTGCTCTATGCGATGTGGAAGGATTACACTTACCATCAGGTCATTGAGCTGCCGCAGTCGCATTACAGCACGCTGATCCGCAAGGCGGCCAATTTTCTGAGTGAATTTATGGAGCCGGGGATGAACCTGCCAAAGCCGAGCTACGACCTGTGGGAGGAGCGCTACGGAATCTGGACGTATACGGCGGCTTCCGTATACGGCGGTCTGATGGCTGCCGCCTATTTCACCGATTTGTTCGGCGATTATGAACGGAGCGATCATTACCGGAATACGGCGGAGGTAATCAAACAGGGCATTCTTGAGCATATCTGGGATGAAGAATCAGGCCGGTTCGCCAGAGGCTTAATTTACAAGGACGGTGCCTGGGTGAAGGATATGACGCTTGAGAGCAGCCTGTTCGGCTTGTGGGAGTTCGGGGTTCTGCCGGTGGATGACAGCCGGGTGAAACGCACGATTGAAGCAATTCGAAGCGGCCTGGGCGTCAAAACAGAGGTTGGCGGCATTGCCCGCTATACCAACGACTATTATTTCCAGCAGTCAGGGGATATTGAGAATATCCCTGGTAACCCATGGATTATCTGTACCTTATGGATTGCCAACTATGACATTGCGTCCGCCAAGTCGCTTGCGGATTTGGAGGCACCGAGAAGAACGCTGGAATGGGTGTCCAGACAGGCGCTGTCCAGCGGTGTGCTGCCTGAGCAGTTAAACCCGTTCGACGGCTCGCCGCTTGCGGTTGCGCCGCTGACCTGGTCGCATGCAACCTACGTGCAGAGCGTCTGCAAGTATGCCAGGGCTTACCGCAAGCTGAAGGGACAGGATGGCCAGCGGTAAAGACCGTGTGATAAAGATCTGGATAAGACCAGGGTAACCTTAACGATAACGCTCTCCAAGTAAAAGAACTGGGCTCCAGCTGTTCTAAAAAGAGCTGCTGGGGCCCAGCCTGCTTATTAAGCTGATCCTATTATTTCGGCTTGGTATTATGGCCTGCCTGGCGCTGTGCGCCAGAACCAGGCGAGAAGAGCACCGGCTGCGGCGGCAGCCGCACCGAAGTAAAAGCCGCTGTCAATACCAGCGAGACCGTTCAGCCATCCGGCCAGGAAGGGTCCTGCGAACATGCCGGCCGCATACATCGCCTGGTAGAACCCCATAGCGGTCGCTCGTTTGCTCTGTGATACATCCTGGATAGCCATGCCAAGAAGAATAGGCAGAGACAGTCCCTGCGCGAAGCCGTTGAATGCCTGTGTAGCCATTAATACCGGAAGAGACGGCGACCAGACGACTGCAGCCGTGAAGAGGCCGCTCAGCAGGAAGCCGGCCATTAAGATGTTCCACGGCCCGCAACGGGGTGCAAACCATTTGGTGCTGACAAGGCTCGTGAAGGCATGCGGGATCATGAAGGCAGCGACAATAAGGGTTAAGTCAACCTTGTCAGCCCCAAGATCCGCTGTCGCCTTAAGGGGTGTAAAGCCGAACATCGTAATGAACAGCACACAATGGGCTAGAATGGAGAGGATCGAGATGCGCAGTAAAATCCCTTCTCTTACAACGCCCCTCATTTCCTGCAGCGAGATCGGCTGTCTGCCGCTCAATCCATCCTTTGGCTCTTTAATGGCGAAGGCTGCCGCCAAGCCGGCGAGGCCTATGCCGATCCCGGCAGCGAAGGGGGCTTCCCAGCCGTAATGCTCGGCTAGAAATCCGCTGACTGCCATCCCCGCCAGCTGGCCCGAAACGGTCATGAAGCTGATCGTTCCCATGGCTTTCGTGGCATCCTGGCTGCGGAAATAGCCAGCATACAAAACCGTGAATGCAACCCAGGTGGAGGCACATATTCCTGCCATGACCCGGCCGGCAAGCGGCCAGACAGCGGAGCCGGGAATGGTGAACAAGAAGCAGCTGGCCGCACCGGTCAGCATGCCGAGCATGATGAACGGCTTCCGCCTGCGAAGTCTGTCGGACCAGATGCCGAGCGGCAGCCTTACCAGTATTTGCGTAAATCCATAGCTGCCGAGCACAAGCCCGATCAGCTCCATGGACAATCCCCGGAATTCCAGATAGGGAGTAAGTATGGGCATATATACATAGAGTGTTATCCAGTAGAGCAGGGTGACGATCCAGAAGAAGGTATGGTCCGCTCTGGTCGTCGCAATAGGAGGTGCATCGTTAACGACAGCGGCAGCCGCCGCCGGCCTATTAGGCGGTGAGTGTTGGATCACCTTGAATCGACTCCTGTCGTGAGCAAGAATAGATAATGGCAGCAGAATACACCAGTTTACTTTACAGGATAGGTGTTGAATTTGTCACTATGGAAAACTGGAGATGCAGGCATCGGCTGCCGAAAAATAAAACAATACACAGCTTTAATTCGTAACAAGGATAAACAGCCTGCAGCAAAGGAGTTTTGCAAGAGATGCCCTTTACCATATCGCATGCCGCATTTGCCGCACCGCTCAAGAAGCTGGCCCCACGTTATTTATGTGCAACAGGGCTTGTTCTGGGCAGCATGGCACCGGATTTGGAGTATTTTGTGGCGCTGAAGCCTTTTCGTACAATCGGCCATTCCCTGGAAGGGTTTATGCTGATTCACCTGCCGCTCTGCACCGCCTTGGCCTTCGCCTTTCACACCTTTATGCGGCCAACACTGCCCCTTATGCTGCCTTCTGCAGGCGGCGCCGACCGGTTCGCTGAACCGCGAGACAGTTGGGGACTGAACCGCTTGAAGGATTGGGTGGTCTTTATAGCCTCCCTGTTTATCGGGTTTCTGACCCACATGTTTATGGATGAGTGGACTCACAAGCATACATTTTTCTACGAGCGATTGTCCTTTCTTCGCCGGTCAGTAGCAGGTGACCATGTATATCACTGGCTGCAGTACGGATTCTCTGTCTTCGGGATCGGAGCACTTGTGCTGTACGCAGTCTACAGGTGGTGGAGGTGGAGGTCAGGGAGGGGGCGGGATGACAGACGGCCGCTTCATTCTGGAGGCGCCAAGCTTGGCTTTATCCTGCTGGCTCTGCTCGCAGCCGCGGCTGTCCTTCTCTTGAAGGCCTATTCTATCCGAGGCTTTAAGGTCGTGGAACTAATCGCAATCGCACCTTTCACTGCTGCCGCTATCGGATGGTTTACTGCTGGTGTACTGGTAATGCATAAACGCAATCTGGCGCTCGGTCTGCTTAAGCTGCTGCTTGTATTCGGTTCTGCCGGCTGGTGCTGGGCCTCGGGATGGCTGCTTGAGCGTCATGGCCTGGAGCTTGCCGGGAGGCTGCCGGGGCTGGATTATATGGACCTCTTCTACATGCGGTGGATCGGCTGCATATGGCTAATCTCATTCGTACTGCTTGTCGCCTCCTGCTGGAGAGTCAGCTGGAGAACTGCGGATCAGAAGACGGAGGTAATCAAAGGCAGCGGCTTAGGACACAATAAGCGGTATGAAAGTTAATCGGGGGAGAATAAGGGTAATAGAGCTTAACATGACAATGAGTGAAAAGGGCGTATGCTTGTGGCACTTGAATGGTTTCTAGTCGCACTGCTGATTGGTCTAACCGCTTTCTTTGTCGCTGCTGAGTTTTCGTTTGTTAAGCTGCGGCCAAGCAGAGTGGATCAGATGGTTATCGAAGGAAGACGTCATGCGCTGGCCCTTCAGCGGGTGATGGGCAACCTGGATGGCTACCTGTCTGCCTGCAGGCTGGGAATGATTCTAACCGCTCTCGGGCTTGGCTGGCTGGGTGCGCTTACGGTGGAGAGAACGGTAACGCCGCTGCTTGTCCGGCTGGAGGGTATGGAGCAGTCCACGGCAGCCGTATCCACGCTCGTAGCCTTCCTGCTGGTTGCTTTCCTGTATATCGTGCTTGGAGAGCTTGTGCCCAAGACTGCTGCGGTACAGAAGACTGAGAAGGTAGCGGCCTGGTGCGCGTTGCCGGTTATCGCCTTCTATTGGCTGATGTTTCCGGCGCTCTGGCTGCTCAGAGGAACCGCCAGTCTGCTGGCGGGCTTATTCGGCCTGCGGAAGGAATACGGCGAGTCAGAGGCGCATTCTGAGGAGGAGATCAGGCATATTTTGTCTGAAAGCTATGAAAGCGGCAAAATTAACAAGACGGAGCTTAGCTATGTCAGCCGGATATTCACATTCGACGACCTGCTTGCCAGGGAAATCATGGTACCCCGTACGGACATGGTTTGCCTATACCTGAACAAGCCGCTGGAAGAGAATCTGCAGATCATAAAACGCGAGCAGTACACCAGGTTTCCGGTTGCCAGGGAGAGCAAGGATCATATTGTCGGCTTCATTAACACCAAGCAATTCTTCCTGAAGTATGATCATAATCCGGATTTCAAGCTGGCTGGGCTCATCATGCCGCCTATGACGGTGCCGGACGTTATGCCGGTGAAGTCCCTGCTTAAGAAAATGCAGGCGGAGCAGGTGCATATTGCCCTGCTGCTCGACGAATATGGGGGCACCTCCGGCATCATTACCATAGAAGACATTCTGGAGGAAATCGTCGGCGAAATCCGTGATGAATTCGATAAGGACGAACGAAAGGCGATAGAGATGGTCGAGCCGGGCCATTACCGTGTGGAAGGCAAGGTGCTGCTTAGCGAGCTTAATGAGCTGCTGGGCACCGAGCTGCCCAATGATGATGTCGATACGATTGGCGGCTGGATTTACAGCGAGCGTCCGGAGGTTCGTACAGGTGATACCTGGGAGCACGATGAGCTGACGATTACCGTTACCGAGATGGATAAGCACCGGATCTTGAAGGCGGAGCTCCATAAGCTGTAAATCAGGCCAGAGAAACTAGGAGAAGCGCGGCTGCGCTTCTCTTTTTTGTGCCTCTGAAGGCATGATTCTCGGCCAAATTGATACGAGGGGGAGATGAGGAATTTGGACAAGAAGGAATTTTTCAACTGCTGGGCGAATATTATTGCGCTAATGCCCAGTTTTGGCGGAGTGACTTGAGCTGGGCGAGGCGTATAGAGAAGAGAATGGGATAAGGAAACGGAGTGAGTGGATTGGGTGATTTAATTACCGGTATTATTATGGGAATTGTAGAAGGGCTGACCGAGTTTCTGCCGGTTTCCTCAACAGGCCACATGATTCTCACGGCACATCTGCTGAACTTTGAAGGGGATGTTGCCAAGACGTTCGAAGTCGTCGTTCAGCTGGGGGCCGTACTGGCCGTGCTTGTTCTCTACTGGAACAGGTATATGACGATTCTGAAGGATATGCTCCGCTTCCGCTTCAATGAGCCGAACAAGCTGAACGCCATTCACATGGTGATCGCGATGATTCCGGCGGGTGTGATTGGCATCAGCCTTCACGGTCTGATCAAGGAGCATCTGTTCGGGCCGATGACCGTTATCTATGCTTTGATCGCGGGCGGTATTCTGATGATTGTGGCTGAGCGTACGAAACGTACGGTGACCGCTGAGGAAACGAATGACATTACATATAAGCAGGCGTTCGGGATCGGCATGTTTCAATGTCTGGCGCTGTGGCCCGGCTTCTCGCGTTCAGGTTCAACCATCTCGGGCGGTCTGCTCCTTGGCACAAGCCAGAAGGCAGCAGCGGATTTTACGTTCATGATCTCGGTTCCGGTTATGCTTGGCGCAACAAGCATCGACTTGTATAAGAGCCGTGAATTTCTGACAGCGGGCGATATGCCGCTCTTTCTCATCGGTCTTGCCGCTTCCTTCATTGTTGCTATGATTGCAGTCGTGACGTTCCTGAACCTGATCAAGAAGCTTAAGCTGATGTGGTTTGCTATTTACCGGTTTGTTCTTGCGGCTGTCTTCTATCTGTTCATGATGTAACCTTGGCGGCATGCATATTTTGGCAGCGGGCTGAGAACCCTATCTCCAAGGATTGGAGGGGGCAGCTGTGGGACAATCATTCTTAATAAAGGCCTTGCTGGCCTGTGCGCTGTTTATGGCAGCAGGAGCTGGCATGGAGCCGGAATATGCAAAATGGGGCCGGTTGGCGATGGAACGAACCGCCATCCGCTACGAGAAGGCCAGCATTGTCGATTACCGCTACCTGGGCCGCAGGGAAGCTGGCCAGCATAAAGCCGTGGAATCCTTCCGGCTGTGGCTGCGGCAGGCAGGAGAAGAGTTCGGCGTTGTTGTTCACATATCGGTTGATACAGTGAGCAGCAGACATACGGATGTTGTGTTTGAAGAGGTTAAGCCATAACGATATAGCAGAGGGTTGCCCTGTCGTCCTGCGGACGGACAGAGCAGCCCTTTCTGTGCTGCGCTGTCCAAGATGTACCGCGGGGATTAGCATGTATGAACAAGGAGTGAGGTTATAGGATGAATCGGACAGGAATCGGAGAACCAATGGAACCGGGCGCATCAGGCCAGGAAGCGCCGGCGATCCTCGGAATCGGTACGGCGCTTCCCCCGCACAAGCTGGAGCAGAAGGAGGCGGCGGGCAGGCTTGCGGAGGCATTCGGCAGCCAGTCGGATACGGGCAGGTGGGTCAGGCGGCTGTTCAGGCAGTGCGGAGTCGAAACCCGGTACACCTGTGAGCCGGACCTGCTGCCGGCTGCTGCGGGCAGCCGCTATCTGGGCGATCCCTTGACCTTGAAGGAGGGGGCTCCAACTACAGCGGAACGTATGGCGGTTTACCGGCGTGAAGCAGTACCGCTTGCACTTCAAGCGGCGATAGGCGCAATGGACAGCTCCGGCACTGAACCGGAGGCTCTTACCCATCTGGTAACGGTCAGCTGTACGGGACAATGGCTGCCGGGTCTTGAAACGGAGCTGATCAAGCAGCTTGGTCTGCGGCCTGATATTATGCGGATTCCGCTTACCTTTGTCGGCTGCGCTGCCGGGCTGAAGGCAATCGGCCTGGCCGGGCATATGATGGCAGGCCATCCGGGCTCCCGCATCCTAATTGTCTGTGTTGAACTTTGCACGCTTCACCTTCAGCCATCGGGAGACCGTGAGGCGCTGTATGGCGCTTCTTTCTTCGGGGACGGCGCGTCAGCTTGCGTCATAGGCTCTGCCACACGTAATTTAACCCCGCGTGACCGGGGAATATTCCGGCTTGAAGACAGCCGGTGTGTTCTGTTTCCGGATTCCGAGGGCGAAATGACCTGGGATGTAGGCGGTCACGGATTTGATCTGTATCTGTCTACACAGATTCCCAGGCTGCTTGGCAGGTTTGTTCCTGCGGAAGTCATCCAGGTGCTGGGTGAAAGAGACAGACCGGATTTTTGGGCGGTGCACCCGGGCGGTAGAGGGATCGTAGACATTATTCAGGAAATGCTGGCACTCTCGGATGAGCAGGTGCATGCCAGCCGGGCGGTGCTGCGTGAGTACGGTAATATGTCATCCGCCACCATCTTGTTCGTGCTGGAACAGATCAGGCAGACGCTGCAGGGAGAAGGCAGGGAAGAGCATACGGAAGGGATGGCCGTGGCCTTTGGACCTGGACTGACAGCCGAGCTTGTCCGCATGACCTTTATTCCCCCTGTATCGCGACAATCTATAGCGGATAGAGAGGTGGCGGTTTATGCCCCTCTTTAAGACGTTCAGGCAGCGGGCGGTAAGAGCAGAGCTGATGGATGATTTTACGCTTGGGGGCGAGGAGCTTAGAGCAGCTCTTCAGAAGCTTCGGATTTTGAATACCGTCTTTCTGGCAGCATCACCAACTCTGCACGGGGTTCAGAAGCTGTGGCAGGAAGCGGGAAAGCCCGGTGAACTATCGATTCTGGATGTCGGAGCCGGCTCGGGTGATGTTAACCGCAGGCTGCTGAGATGGGCTGACAGCTGCGGATTACAGCTGCGGATTACGCTGGCAGACGTAACAGAGGAAGCGTGCGAGGAGGCAAGGGCTTACTACCGGAGCGAACCTAGAGTAAAGGTGACCCGCCGGGATCTATTCGAGCTTCCGGAAGAGGAGGCGGACATTGTCACAGCTACCCAGCTCATCCATCACTTCGATGAGCACGAATTACCGGCAGCAGTCCAAGCAATGCTGGCAGCCTCCAGGATCGGGGTAGTTATCAACGACATACACCGCCACTGGATTCCATGGGCTGCGGTATGGACAGCAGCCCGGCTGCTGACAGCCAACCGGTATATCCGGCATGACGGCCCCTTATCCGTGGCGAAGGGCTTCCGGGCGGAGGACTGGAGGAGACTCGGCTCGGAACTGGGACGGCCCGACCTTTATTTCTCATGGCGGCCTCTGTTCCGCTATGCGGTAGTCATAAGCAGTCCGGCTGTGCAGGCTGAAGGATGGGGGATCAAACGTGGTTCAAGAGTTTGATGCAGCTGTACTGGGGGCTGGGGTAGCCGGGGCGTCTCTTGCGAAGACGCTGGCTGACAAGGGGTGGAACACGGTCCTGATCGACCGTAAGACATTCCCGCGGCATAAGGTGTGCGGCGAGTTTATGTCGCCGGAGTCCATCGGTCTGCTGCACGGGTTGCAGCTTGAGGATACCGTATCGGCACTGAATCCGGCACGTATAACGAAGGCCAGACTAATCTTTCCGAACGGCCGGATTATAGAGGTCCCGCTCCCTGGAACGGCGCTTGGTCTTAGTCGTTATGCGCTCGATACCACTCTTCACAAGGCGGCTGTCTGTTCAGGCGCCAGCCTGCTGGATGGACATGTCGTACAGGCGATATCCCAGCCTTCGGCTGGGGAGGGCTTCGCCATTCAGCTGCGGCACAGCGGAGAAATACAAACCATAGAAGCCCGCACAGTTGTCAGCGCGATGGGAGGGAGCGTTCCGGCAGGCCTTCCCGGACACCGGCGGCTGCCTGATAAGGGTGAAGGCTATATTGGGGTAAAAGCGCATTATGACAATATGGCGATCGGATCGGCAGTAGAACTCTATATTTTGAAGGACGGGTATCTGGGGCTCAGCCCGGTAGAAGACGGGAAGATCAATGCGGCAGCGCTGGTCACATCCCGGCTGGCCAAGGAAAGCGGCAGCTCTGCGATTCTGATTATGGAACAGTTCATCGACATGCACCCTCCCCTGCGGAAGCGGATGAGCCAGGCAGAGCTCATACCTGGCACGGCAGCGGCAGTATTTCCGGTTCATATCGGCTCACGCCCGCAGATTTGGGACCGCATTCCGCTTGCGGGCGATACGGCTGCCGTTATCCCGCCGCTGTGCGGAGACGGAATGGCAATGGCGCTGCGTTCCTCGCAGCTGTGTGCCGGCATGGCTGACCAGTTCCTGCGGGGCGAGCTTTCGTATGAGAACTGGCGTCAAGCCTATACGCATGCCATCCGCAGTGAGTTCCTCCGTCCGCTGAACTGGGGGAATATGCTCCACAGGCTGCTTAAGATGCCTGCTGCCGCGTGGGTGCTTCCTCAGCTGGCAAACACAGTTCCTGGCTTGTCGTCCCGGCTGGTTAGAGCAACCCGCTTATAAGCTTGTGGCTATCTGCTGCGACGCGCATCTTAGTCAGATGAATCGTTTTCCAGTAATTTGAATCCAAACGCACGGTGAACCGTATATCTACTTAATACTGGATTGGAGGCGTTCTTGGATGATTATTACGACAACACCAACGATTGAAGGAAGACCGATCTCGGATTATGTTGGCATTGTGAACGGCGAAGCGATCATGGGGGCGAATTTTGTCCGCGATTTCATGGCTTCTATCACCGATATAGTGGGCGGGCGATCAGGCACCTATGAGAACAAGCTGAAGGAAGCAAGGGATTTGGCGATCGGGGAAATGATTGAGCAGGCAAGACGTATGGGTGCGAATGCTATCGTCGGCATTGACATCGACTATGAAGTCGTTCGTGACGGCATGCTCATGGTTGCGGTAAGCGGAACGGCTGTCAGGGTGTAAGGAAATAGAAAGGCGGAGCTGCTCTTGGTCCATCAGGACCCGGGCAGCTTTTTTCGTTGAAACTTTTTGCCGGAGGCTATCGTCCTTATCGTGACAGAGTTAGCAAAAGTATCCGTTATGGCAGAGAGGGGTTAGTACAAAGGTGAATGCAAATAAGCAAAAAGGCAGGCAGATGCGGCTTGGAGTGCTTACGCTTCTGCTGCTGTTCTTATGCTGCGCGGGTGTCTATGCCCCGCAAGCATCAGCAGAGCCGGCCGGTTCCGGCATTGAAATTGAAGCTGAGGCAGGCATTCAGGGCGTAATCAAGGACGGACGGTGGACACGTCTTCAGGCGACCTTGACGAACAGGACGGACGAGACGGTCAAGGGAGAGCTTGTATTTACAGCAGCTGATCCGGACAGCGGCCGCAATATAGACTACTCCACGCTTGTCGAGCTGCCACCGGGCACCCCGATCAAGGTGGACATGTCCATTCCCGGTATGTCCTTCAACAAGGACAACAACCATCTGTCCTTCTACGAAGGAAGTGCGGAAGCGGGCGATGCCGTCAAGCTTCTGACGAGCAAGCCCTATATCAAAGCAGCCGCCGTGCAGCAGACGACGATTGGAGTGGTGGCCAGGGACCCGGATACGCTTAACTTCATGCCGCTTCTTAACCAGAAGGGGTATGACATCAAGATGGTCCCTATTGATGAGGAGCAGCTTCCGGAAGCGGCGATGCAGCTTGAGGCAGTAGATATCCTCCTGCTGAGCGATGTGGCAACGGGATCCTGGGATGAGCGGAAGGTCCAGGCGGTGCTCGGATGGGTAGAGCGGGGCGGCTGGCTGGCGATTGCCGGCGGCCCAAGCTACGCGAAGACCGCTGAAGCGTTCCGGGATGTTATGCCTGTGATTCCGGAAGGAACATCCGTTCTGAAGACGGCGGATACGCTTAACATGATTGGTGCTGCCAAGCCGCTGGATCTGGACAGCCAGCCGACGGTGTCCACCGGTAAGCTCAGGGAAGGCCAGGTCAGCATTTCGGAAGGCGGGATGCCGATCGCCGCGCATACTTCTTATGGCAGCGGCCGGATCATCTACACCGCCTTCGATCCGTCGCTTGAGCCGTTCGCTTCATGGAGCGGTTCTCCTGCCCTCTGGGCGTTCATCCTAGGCAGCCAGCATGCTTCGGATATGCTGGGCGGCTTCCTAGGCGACTATACCTCTCCTGTTAATTATTGGGAAATCAGCAGCCTGCTCAATTATTTTCCTTCCATACAGCCTCCACCCGTAGGCATGCTGATTATTTTTTTTCTCATCTACGTTATTCTAGTGGCGCCAGCTCTATATCTTCTCCTCAAGGCAGTGGACAGACGCGGTTGGGCATGGTGGATTATACCGCTCGTTTCGGTTGCCAGCAGTGTTGTGATCTTCTACGCAGGGGCCGATAACAAGAACCAGATGATGGCACATAACGTGCGGACTGTAGAGCTGGACGGGAGCGGAGGCGCGAAGGAATCCTTATATGCCGCGATGTTTGTTCCGGATGGCGGAAGAGTTGCCGTACAGTTTGAGCCTGAGGCATCTGTCGTCCCATTCCCGGAAGAAACCGGTTTTGGCAGCTTGGGAAGAGCAGAGCCCAGCAAGAAGGCGGATACATTGATTCGTACCGGAAGTGACGGGAATGAGGTTGTGTGGAATGGCGTACCGTACTGGTCTGTCAGGAAAATATGGATTGCCGGGAAGGACACGGAGGAACAGGGGATGCTTGAAACAGCGTTCCAAGAGAATAACCAGCAGCTGGAGCTCCAGGTGACGAACCGGACAGGCAGCAGCCTGACTGATGTCCATTTGCTGCTGAACGGCCAGGCTTATCCTGTTGGCGACCTGCAGGAAGGAGGCTCTGGCTCGGTTCAAGTCGCGCTGACCGGGAATCAGAATGCCGGCTATTATGATTACGGAATACAGATTTTCCCCTACCCGAGTGGCGCTGATCCCTTTATTAGGGAGAGAAGACTGTTAGACTGGTATATTAACAACAGGCGAGGGGCATTTCCGATGCAGGCTCCTATGCTGGTCGGATTCAGCAAGCGGGAGGATGCTTCTCTTATAATTAACGGAAAGGATGTAGCGTCGGATGATGTCACGATGTGGACACAGCCACTAAACACGAGTACCGCAAACGGTAAATATGTCGTGTTTCCGGGTTCCATTGCGCCAGTTATCCGTGATACTACCATGCAGAGCTACTCCTACGATCATATGTCGGCTACCCTGGATTTGACGGAAGGCGAAATGACGTTCGAGTATATGGTCCCTGCTAGGAACGGAGTAGCAGTGGAAGAGCTGGACATATACAACTATGAAGCGAAGGCCGGAGCAGTTGTAACGATCGAAATCCGCAATGTGAAGACCGGCAAGTGGGAGCAGCTGGATTTGAGTGCTTCCAAGATATCTCCGCCGGGGAAAGCGGTCGACTATATAAGCGAGACAGGCGGCGTGCTCATGAGGCTCACATCATCCGGTAAATACAGATATGCACTTCCTTCAATAGGGCTGAAAGGAACGGTGACAGGTTCATGAGGACAGCAGCTGAGCGTAAGCCGGACAGCGGCGGGAGGGCTGACGGGCCGATGATCGAGATCCGGGCTCTGAGCAAGCAGTTTGGGCAATTTCACGCTTTAAAATCTATCGATTTAACCATCGCCAGGGGCACGGTATTCGGATTCGTTGGTCCTAACGGGGCCGGAAAGTCAACGACCATGTCCATTCTGGCGACCCTGATGGCCCCAACCTCTGGCACAGCCAAGGTAGGCGGCTATGATGTTACGGAGCATCCGAAAGAGGTCCGCAAGCTGATCGGCTATATGCCGGATTTCTTCGGTGTATATGACCAGTTCAAGGCAATTGAGTATCTGCATTTCTACGCGGCAAGCTACGGCATTCCCAAGTCCGAGCGGGACCAGCTGATTCCGCAGCTGCTTGAGCTGGTCAATCTGACGGACAAGAAGAATGCTTATGTCGATACGCTGTCGCGGGGAATGAAGCAGAGATTATGCCTTGCACGCAGCCTTGTCCATGATCCCGAGCTGCTGATCCTGGATGAGCCGGCCTCTGGTCTCGACCCGAGAGCCCGAATCGAGATGCGCGAAATTCTCAAGGAGCTCAAGACGATGGGCAAGACGATCATTATCTCCTCTCATATTTTGCCCGAACTGGCCGAGATGGTGGATGAAATCGGTGTTATCGAGCACGGCGAGATGGTGGCGCAGGGCAATGTGCAGGACATCCAGAACCGGCTGCGAGTGAAGCGGATACTGGTTATCCGGACGGAAGGAAGGGAACAGGAAGCCGAGGATTATATCCGGGAGCATCCGCATGTCAAGCGGGTCAGCCGGGATGATAGAGGCATACATGTTCATTTCGGCGGGCATGACGAGGAGCAGGCGGATCTGCTGCACGGGATGATCCAGCACGGGTTCCGGCTGATCTCGTTCAGTGAGGCACAGACCAATCTGGAGGATGTGTTTCTTGAAATCACGAGGGGAGGCGGCGGCACCGAATGAGCAGAACAGAACGGCAGTCTTGGCGCAACAAATTGATCAACCCGGTGCTGAACAAGGAGTTCACCCTGAGGATGAGGACGCCGCGCTCCATGTGGGCGCTGCTTGCTTATCTGATCGCAATCGGAACGCTTGCATTAGGCTTCATGTATGTCACCCAGATGGAATCAAGCGGTGGCGGCAGCTTCGACCCGAACGCGAGCCGCATTATGTTTTACTTTATCAGTATGGTACAGCTGGGCCTGATCGCTTTTATGGCGCCGGGATTAACAGCGGGCGTTGTTAGCGGTGAACGGGAAAAGCAGACCTTGAACCTACTGCTGACTACTCAGCAGAGCTCGGCCACCATCATTATCAGCAAGCTTGTCTCATCTCTCAGCTTCATGTTGCTGATCACCGTGGCCACGCTGCCGGTATACAGCATTGTCTTCCTATTCGGCGGCATCTCGCCTGCACAGCTTGGAATGGTATTCCTGTTCTACCTGTTTACAATGCTGGCGATTGGCTCGCTCGGAATTATGTTCTCCACCTTGTTCAAGCGGACGATGATCGCCGTTATTGTGACTTATGGCGTGATGCTGTTCTTGTTTGGAGGTACGGCGTTCCTGTATCTGGTGCTGCATCAGATCATGGAGAGTATAAACCGCAGCTCAGCCTCGCCGGTAGATTTCAGCTGGATTGGATATATTCTGGGGTTAAACCCGGCAGCAGCCCTGTACAGTGTGTTCGATCCCAGCATTTCCAGCACTGTCTTTCGGGCCGGCTGGACAGGAAGCGGGCAGCAGAGTGCGCCGATTCAGCTGTGGCAGGAGTTTCTGCTGGTCTTTACCGTCATAACCGGTGCGTCTATTGCAGTGAGTATCCGGTATATCCGTCCTCGCCTGAAGAAAGCAAAAGACTAGGGCAGAGCGGCTGTTTCATAGAGGGAGGGCGAAATGATGGGCGATACGGCTGCCAGTCTGAAGCAGCAGATTCATAAGGTGCGTGCAAGAATGCTGATGCAGCAGTCCGTCAGGCTCACCGCTTGCGGACTGCTCGCCGGCAGCGGCTTCGCGGTGCTACTGCTGGCGGCCGCCAGGCTCGTTCCCATTCCTTATGCGGTATGGACAGCACTTGCCGGAATGCTGCTGCTCACCATTGGCGGATTATTCTGCTCGCTGTGGAAGGGAGTCAGCGAGCGTGAAGCTGCACGCCTGATGGACGCCGGAGGGACTGATGATGCCATCTGTACGGCGCTCGACATGCTGGAGGCGGACAGTGCGGTTGCCCGTATGCAGCGTGAGGATGCGCTTGTGGCGGCGGCTGGCTACAACGCTGAACTGCAGCGGAAGCTGCCCTGGCCCTCTGGCAAGAAGGCGGTCAGCTTTGCGGGCGGAACAGCCGCCTTGTGCGTGGCTGCTGCGGTGCTCATCATGCTTCCGAATCCGATGGATAACCGGATAGCGGAAGCGGCGGCGGCCAGGCAGGAGCTGGTGAAGCTTGAGCAGAAGGTGGATAAGCTGCAGGAAAAGCTGGACGAATCCGAGCTTGCGGATGAGACACGTAAGGCGCTGACGGAGCCGCTGGAGCAGCTCAGGAACCGGCTCGGAGAGCTTGATAAGCCAGATGAAGCGCTGTCCGAAATGGAGGATGCTGCCCGCCGCTTGGAACAGCTTGCAGCAGATCTGGACATGCGCAAGCAGGAGCTTCGGAAGTGGGCAGAGCAGATGAAGGAATCACCTCAGCTCTCCAAGCTGGGACAGGCGCTCGAGGATGCGGACAAGTCCGCATCCAAGGCAGCGCTAGAAGAGTTTAAGCAGGATGTGAAGGAGCTGACGGCGGAGCAGCGTAAGGCGCTTGCCGGGATGATGAAGCAGCTGGCTGACAATATGCCCCCATCCGGCGGGCAGGAGATGAAGCAGGCGCTGGAAGACGCTGCGGAAGCCTTGATGGATGAAGCTGCTGGTGAAAGGCTGGCCGAGGCTATAGGAGAGCTTGATGAGGCACTGGCTTCTAAATTGGCTGCAGCGGGAATGGAAGGTCTGGCCCGGGAAATTGCGGGGCAGCTGGCAGACAGCAGTCAAGCCTTGGCAGTTGCGGCTGGCAGCGGCAGGGCGTCTGCAGCCAGCGGCGGCGGCCAGGCCGGAACAGGCGGCAGCTCAGCCGGGAACGGTTCTGCTGCAGCAGGCGATGGCAGCCAAGGGTTCGGGAATGGCACGGGGTCCGGAAGCGGCACGGGTACCGGAAGCGGTACGGGCTCTGGGAGCGGTACGGGGTCCGGAAGCGGATCTGGAAGCGGAAGCGGATCGGGTACCGGGAGCGGTGCTGGCTTCGGCAGCGGCGGCCGAGGTCTCGTCACGACTCCCCGCTCGTTGACCGGGGAAGGTACCGTGGAGAGCGATGCAGGACCGGTAACCGGCGGCCAGGTTCAGAAGGGCGGCCAATCTCTTGTGTACGACGGCGGAGCCAGGAGCTATGAGGAAGTATATACCGAGTATGAAGCGGAGGCACGGGAGGCGCTCTCCCGCAGTCCGCTGCCGCAATCCATGCAGCAGCGTGTCCGTGATTATTTTGACGAAATTCAGCCAGAACGTTGACAGGCTGCAGGAGGTTGAAGTGATATGATACAATCCAAAACCGAGGTACAGGCAGCGGTCAGCCGGTTTGACCAGATCAGGCAGGAGATCGGAAAAGTCATAGTTGGCCAGCAGGAGACTGTGGAACAGCTGCTGTGGTGTCTTGTAGCAGGCGGCCATGCTCTGCTGGAAGGGATCCCGGGACTTGGCAAGACCATGCTTATCCGGACGATCGCGGACACGCTTGATCTGCAATTTTCCCGCATTCAGTTTACACCTGATCTTATGCCTTCAGATATTACGGGAACCCAGCTTGTCGAGTTTGGAACAGAGGGGCGAACGTCTTACCGGTTTCAGCCCGGGCCGATATTCGGCAATCTGATTCTTGCAGACGAAATTAACCGGGCAACGCCCAAGACGCAGAGCGCGCTGCTTGAGGCTATGCAGGAGAAGACGGTAACCGCGGGAGGGGCTACGCACAGCCTGCCGCAGCCTTTCTTCGTGCTGGCAACGCAGAACCCGGTTGAGCAGGAAGGAACTTACCCGCTGCCGGAGGCGCAGCTGGACCGGTTTCTGCTCAAAATAAATGTCTCCTATCCAAGCCGGGAGGAGCTGAAGGAAATTGTTCAGCGCACAACGTCGGCCGAGCAGGCGGCAGCTTCCTGTGTTGGGGATGCCGAGCTGCTTAAGACAGTTCAGGCATACGCCAAGGAGGTCCTGCTAGCAGAGGAGGTTCTGGAAGCTGCCGTGCAGATGATCCTGCTTTCTCACCCGCATGAAGCAGCTGCACCGGACCTTGTGCGCCAATATGTCCGCTATGGATCGGGCCCGCGCGGTGTGCAGGCGCTGGTGGCGATAGGGAAGGTGAGGGCTCTGCTGGCCGGAAGGCTGCACGTTTCCCGCCAGGATATCCGGGAAGCGGCGGTGCCAGTTCTGCGTCACCGGCTTGTGCTCGGCTATGAGGGACTGGCTTCTGGGATCAGCCAGGATGAGATTGCCAGGCAGATCATTCAGACAGTGGAGGCGGGATGGTGACAGACGGAGCTGGAGAAGCGGTAAAAGGACAGGCGCCAGGAGAACTGTTTCCGGATTTGTCGCTGCTTCACAGGCTGGAGCGGATGACGATTGCTTCAAGGAGCCGGGTAAGGGGAACGATGCAGGGGAAACGGAAGTCGAATGCACTTGGCAGCTCGCTGGAGTTTGCCGATTACCGCGCCTATACCCCGGGAGACGACTTCCGCCGGATCGACTGGAATGTGTATGGACGCACAGGCAGAGCGTATATCCGCCAGTTCTGGGATGAACAGGAAATTGCGGTCCGCTTGTGGGTGGATGTTTCCCGTTCCATGTGCTTCGAGTCCGCTGAGCTTCCCCCGACTGGATCTGGCGGACAAAAAGGGATGCTCGGCATGCACAGCACGAACAAGCTGCTGTACGCCCTGCGCCTTGCCGCCTGTATCGGCTATGCGGGGCTGGCGGGCGAGGACAAGGTTGAGGCTGCCATATTCGAAGACCGGGCTGTAAACAGAATGCCTCCGCTCCGCGGCCGCGGTTCTGCAGCCCGGCTGTTTGCGTTCTTGACCCAGGCGGCTGCTGCGGCAGATGCAGCCCGGGAACCAGCCGTGCAAGGGAACGCAGCCTTGAGCGAGCCTTTCCGCCTTCCTGGAGTGATGCCGAGGACACCCGGTCAGAGCTGGGTGTTTACCGATGGTCTATATGAATCGGGGATCGAGGAAGCCTTGTCGGCGCTCACGGCCGCCAGACAGGATGTGGTGTTCGTCCACGTGCTTGGGCCGGGTGAGCTTAAGCCGGAACTAACCGGCGAACGCAGACTGATCGATGTTGAGACGGGCAGCGGCAAGGAAGTGGCTGTGGGGCCGGCTGTCTTGAAGGCCTATCAGGCTGCTCTTGCGGAGCACTGCGAATATATACGCCAGCTGTGCTCCGCCTGCGGGTGTGCATACATACAGGTGGATACCGGGGTGCCATTCGCTGAGACGGTCCTCAAGCAATTCCATCAGCAGGGATTGCTGAAGGGATAGTGGAAGAGTGGACCGGCGGCCGGAGCAATGCCCGCAGAGTAAGCCGTTGGCTGCAACACAAGCCGGAAGGAGGGTGGACACATGCAGATCGGTTCGATGGCATCATTATGGTTTGCTCTATCACTGCCGCTTATCGTGCTCTTATATATGCTGAAGCGCACCTATGTGGACACAACTGTATCAAGCAGTCTGCTGTGGAGGAGAGTTCTAAGAGAGCAGGAGGCCAACCGGCCGTGGCAGAGACTGAGGAGGCAGCTTCTTCTGCTGCTGCAGCTGCTTGCTGCCGCGCTGCTGGTCCTGGCTCTGATGGAGCCTTATGTCGATGCCGCGGGCGGCGTTACAGAGGATCCGGCCGTCCTTGTCCTGGATGCATCGGCTAGCATGAGCGGCGCGGACGGGGAGAGCGTTGAAGCAGGCAGCTATTTTGCAGCTGCCAAGCTGGCGATGAAGGAATGGCTTGACCTGCAGCCGGCTGATAAGCCTGTAACCTTAATCAAGGCGGGGGCAGAGCCGGAAATCATAGCAGCAGGCGGACAAGAACGCGGGTTGTCAGCTGATCTTATTAACGGGTTGGAGCTGGAGTTCGGCTCCGCCGATTTACAGGCTTCCCTGTCACTGGCCGATGCGGTCCTGAGGGATGAGCCGAAGGGCAGCATCCTGCTTTTTACAGACCGTACCGGCAATCAGATGGCAGCAGAGACTGTTCACCCTCTCTCCATTATCAGCATGAAGGGGTCTACAGAAGCAGACAGCTTTACGAACACAGCTATTGCGGGCTTCGGTATTCAGCCTGAGTCCTCCGTTAACCAATCGGACCAGACAGGACTGGTTACGATTATTAACTACGGAGACCGGCCAGCCAGCGGACGATGGCATATTTATACCAGTGATACGTCCCGGCCGGTCCATACAGA
Organism: Paenibacillus sambharensis; assembly: GCF_003233845.1. Taxonomy (GTDB): domain Bacteria; phylum Bacillota; class Bacilli; order Paenibacillales; family Paenibacillaceae; genus Paenibacillus_I; species Paenibacillus_I sambharensis. The sequence continues at coordinate 26,994 of NZ_QKRB01000041.1, read as the reverse complement.
GCCATTCACGCTGCAGGCGGGCAAGCGGCATTCTTATAAGGCTGCAGATCTGCCCAAGGCTGATTACTATAAGGCAGTGCTTGATATAGAAGACAGCTACAAGCTGGACAATACGGCTTATGGCTTTCCCGTATCGTCAGGCCTGCCGAGAGCACTCCTTGTGAGCAGCGGGAACCTCTTCCTGGAGAAGGCGCTGCGCCTTGCCGGAGTCCAGGTTGTCCTGGCTGACCCGCAGCGGTATGAACCGGACGGCAGCACGGCAGCTTCTATTGACTGGATCGTCATCGACAGTGTACCTGACCACTCTCTCGACTCGGCTGCATGGCAGGAGCTCATGAAGCATAAGCCGATATGGCGAATATGGTCGGCCGAGCAACCGCCTGCTGGAGCGAAGGGTATAGAGCCCAAGAACGGGAGCATCGAACGGATGGAGCATCCGGTCACCCGGTACCTGGACATGAAGGATACCCATATTGCACAGCTGGCAGAACCGATTCCCGGGGCTCCCGGCAAGCCGCTGTTAGTCTACGGGACCGTTCCGGCCCTGTACGCGGGGATGACGGACGGCAAACCCGGCATTGTATTTGCCTTTGATATCAGGGACTCAGATCTGCCGCTGCGCCCGGAATTTCCGATCCTGATTGCACAAGCAGCGGAATGGATGAACAGCGGACTTGTGTCTCACCTGGGACAGGCGGCAGCCGGACAGCAGCTGGAGATCAGCATGAATCCTGCGGCATCTGCGGCTGAGTGGGAGCTCGTTGAAGCGGTTCCCGGCTGGAAGGGGTCAGAGGCTGCCGCCTCAGCCTATCCGTCTGATCTTCAGCAGGACGAAGACGGAGCCTTGTCTACTGTTCAAGCAGCTCCCCGCCATCCTGGTCTGTACAGGCTGGTGGAAACAGGCCCGGGCCGTGAGACATTGGGCTCCAGACTGCTCGCTGTTTCTGCTGACCCGGCAGAGAGCAGGCAGGCAAGTGAGACGGGCAGTATGCCAGGATTGGTTCAGCCGGGACCTGAGAGTCCTGATGCGGGAGCAGATGCAGGCAGCGAAGCTGAAGCCGGCATCACCGGGGATGAAGGAGGCAGCAGCACGGGTGCATCTGGACATGAACAGACAGAAGCTGCAGAGAGCGGCAGCAAGCTCATGCTTGCACCATGGATTGCCGCGCTTTTACTCATCCTGATGGCACTGGAATGGGGGGTGTACCGGCGTGGGAGTGCAGTTTGATCAGCCTTTGGCACTGCTGCTCTTCATTCCGGCTGCTGTCTTTATTTACTGGACCATCTGGTCTGCACAGCGCTTGACAGGATTCAGGAAGGCGGCAGCTGTCGTTATCCGGTCGCTGATTGTCATTCTGCTGATTATGGTGACAGCCGGTATGCGGCCTTATGCTGAATATGAACACCGGGATATCGTCTTTGTCTCGGACCGGTCGGCCAGCATGCAGGCGGGCACAGCTTTGGGAGAGTGGATCGTGTCTGCACTGGAAACCAAGGATCCCGCAGATCGGGCTGCCGTTGTCTCTTACGGACTGCAGGCCATGGTCGAACGGACGTTGTCAGCTGAACCAGCCAGCACCTTCCCGTTCCGGGCAGCCGTCAATGATTCGTTCAGCCATGCCGCAAGCGGTCTGCAGCTGGGGGCAAGCCTGCTGCAGGGAGGCGGCCGGCTTATTCTCCTCTCGGACGGCGAGGATAATGTCGGAGATCTTCTGAAGCAGGGCAAGCGCCTTGCTGAGCAGGGAATCATTGTGGATGTTGTAACGTACCCGGCAGCTGAGCGTATGGATGCGGCGGTAGACTCCCTGACTGTTCCGGCTTCCCTTAAGCTTGGCGAAAAATTTACATTAGAAATTACCGTACAGAGCACGATATCCGGTGAAGCCGAGCTGCGGCTGTATGAAGATAACCGGGAGAAGGCAGTTGAGACGGTTGTATTGGAGCGAGGCGAGAACAGGTTTGCGCTGCAGAGTGTGGCGACCGAGCCTGGAATTCACCGCTACAGGGCTGAGATTAATGCAGCTGAGGATGAGCAGGCAGCCAATAATGCTGCCTATGCATTCAGCCGTGTGGATGGTCCTCCGAAGGTTCTGATTGTTGAAGGGCAGAGCGGCAGCTCCGCCAATATCACGCAAGCGCTTAAGGCTTCACTGATACCATACGAGCTCATACTCCCAGAGCAGCTTCCCGCCGAGCTTGCCGATTACGCCGGGTATGACAGCATCATCCTTCATAATGTTCCCGCTACACGTATAGCCGGAGGCCCGATGAAACATCTGGAGACCGCGGTCAGAGATTATGGCATCGGGCTTATGATGCTGGGCGGGGAAGACAGCTACGGACTTGGCGGGTACTTCAAGACGCCGGTTGAGCGTGCGCTGCCGGTCCATATGGAGCTTCAGGGCAGGCGTCAGCTGCCGTCCCTGGCCTTGATCCTGGTCATTGATAAATCAGGCAGTATGCAGGGCGGTAATATGGAACTGGCCAAGGAAGCGGCACTCCGTACTGTAGAGTTGATGCGGGATCAGGACACCGTAGGAGTGGTTGCCTTTGACGGCTCGCCGTGGTGGGTAATCGAGCCGGTTAAGCTTACCGAGAGGGACGCGGTGAATAATGCCATTCAGGGCATTCAGGCTGACGGCGGCACGGAAATTTATCCCGCGGTAAGCACTGCCCTTAACCGGATGCTTGATGTGGAAGCCGAACGCAAGCATATTATTCTGCTGACAGATGGCCAGTCTGCAGGCAACTCCGGGTACCAGAAGCTTACGAACACGATGGTAGAAGAGCAAATTACGATGTCCACGGTTGCCGTTGGGGATGGTTCGGATACAGCTCTGCTGTCCCGGCTTGCTGAACAGGCGAAAGGCCGTTACTACTTTACGAATGACCAAAGCACGATACCGGCGATCTTCAGCCGTGAAGCCGTTATGATGTCGCGGACTTATATTGTAGAAAATCGTTTCACGCCAGTGCTGGGCAGCGCAGGCGGCTGGCGCTACCTCTTCGAGGGCGGGGTTCCGGCTGTTGATGCGTACGTAGCCACAACGGCTAAGGATACAGCGGAATCGGTGCTTGTTACGCCTATGGGCGACCCGCTGCTGGCAAGATGGCAGTTCGGCTCCGGCCGGTCGGTGGCCTGGACCAGTGACGCTCAAGGCAAGTGGGCCGGAGATTGGACGCAGTGGCCGGAATTTCCGGAGGTGCTGGTGCAGTGGGTGAAGTGGACATTCCCGCAGTTCACGAGCGATCCCTACCAGATCAGCGCGCAGCAGTCCGGTCAGGATACTATGCTGGAATTCCAGGCTACTGGCGCCTCGGACTCAACTATTCCTTCGATTTCGTCGGTTATTACCGATGAGCTGGGGAGCCGGCTTGTCGTTGAACCGCTGCCGGCCGGCGGAGGGAGCTACACGGCAACTCTTCCTGCAGCAGCTCCTGGTGTCTATATGGCACAGATTCGTGAGCACACAGAAGATACCGTGGCCGGCAGCCCAGATGATGATGATAAAGCGCAGGAGTTCGAGTCCGCTGTGACGACCGGTTTTGTCGTCCCCTATTCGCCTGAATACAAGCTGACTCCCGAAGACGGGATTGCCAGACTGAAGCAGCTGGCCGAACTGACTGGCGGCCGGGTTCTGGCGGCTGACCGGCCGGAAGAAGCATTTGGTATACCTGCTGAATCCAGCAGAGAGTGGCTGGACATATCCCGGCTGCTTCTCCTAGCAAGCCTGATCCTGTGGCTGCTTGACATTGCTGTACGCCGGTTATCCTTGCCTTGGGATCGAATTGGAGCCTGGTTTGCCTTGCTGTTCAGGCGCCAGGGACGGCTGGCCCGAGAAGGCCCTGCAGCGGGAACTGACGTGCTTGCCAGGCTTCAGAACAGCAAGAGCAGGTCCGTTCGGCTGCCAGGCCGTACAGAGGAACATGGACGAACAACCGAAGCGCAGAGGGATACGGTCAGGCAGCAGTCCGGGCTTCACAAGACAGCCCAAGCCGGCATGCCAAACCCGAACCCAGAGCCGAAGTCAGAGCCTAAGTCAAAGCTCAAGCCAGAATTCAAGCCGGAGCCCAAGCCTAAGCGTGATTCGACGGCTGACGAACCATCCGCCGACGATAAGAGCGGAAGCAGTACCATGAACCGGCTGCTTGCAGCCAAGAAGAGAGGCAGACCGTGAAGCGGGCCGCCTGTTTGAACCGATGCCGGTCAGCACGGTTTCAGACGGGCGGCTTGTTTATTTGGGCTTCATACAAGTTGTTGTGCCTGTATAGGACAAGAATGAACTTGCCTGCACCATGAATGCTAATGGAACTACTGGACTTCCATAACCCGGAAGCGATACAATGCTAGTGACAAAACCTACACCGGGTGTACAGCCAGGAGGGTGTCAGCATGGAATATATGCGCAGGATGGCGGAAGAGAAGATACGCGAAGCGATCGAACGGGGCGAGCTTAAGAACCTTCCTGGAGAAGGCAAGCCCCTCAAGCTGGACGACCTGTCCCATGTGCCTGAAGAGCTGAGGTCAGGCTACATTATGCTTAAGAATGCCGGTATCGTGCCGGAAGAGGTACAGCTGGCCAAGGAAATGGTTACACTGCAGGATATGATCCGAATGGGTACGAGTGAAGCCGGGAAGGAAGAGCTGCGCAGACAGCTGACGGAGAAGCAGCTCCGTTACAGGCTGCTAATGGAACAGCGCGGCTTCACGGACAGCGGCGCATTCGGCCAGTATAAGGAACAAGTGAAGCGACAATTGGAAGGAGAGAGCAGAGATGTATCCAGAGATCACAACGACTGAATTGGCAGAGCGTCTTCGCAAGGGAGAGAAGCTTAATCTTGTGGACGTGCGCGAGCGGGATGAATGGCAGGAAGAGCATATCGCCGAGGCAAGACTGATACCGATGTCAGAGCTTGAAGACCGCCTCGATGAGCTGAATGCCGGTGAGGAGCCTGTCATTCTGATCTGCAGAAGCGGCGGCAGAAGCGGCAAGGTGTGTGACTATCTGCACGCTCAAGGTGTATCAGTGACTAATGTCACTGGCGGCATGCTGAGCTGGATGGAAGCGACCGTTTCCGGCGAATAAGGATGCAGACAGGCTGAACGGTAAGCGCAGCTTGACCGTTTAGCGATAAGTGCAGGCTGTAGACAATAAATGCCGTTCAGTGCTATAGTAACCATTGCAGAAACAACTTCATCGATTAGGGAACAGGTGCCGAATCTCCTGCCTGACAGGCGGGAGGCGGCTTAATAGGGAAGTCCGGTAGATTCCGGCACGGTCCCGCCACTGTAACGAGCTGCCTGCTTATGCCTATCGAGCATACAGGATGGACAAGCGCCGCGTTTTGCACCGGGTAACCGGGAGGACGTCCGCTTGCAAGGCTCTAGTCAGACACCTGCCTGAACCCGGATTAACGCTACCTACGCGGATCTAGGGAAGTGTTGGAGATTGACTCATGCCTTGCGAATCCGTCCCGCCTGGACAACCGGATACGTAGACGTTCTGCCTACTCGGCAGTTGAGACAACGAACATTTCCGACACTCCCGTCGGGAATGTTCTTTCTTTTTTTATCACTTATTTACTACAGGAGGATGATACACCATGACTGAACAGAACACGAAATTCCACTCCCGCTATAGGCAGGTACTCCTTACGGCTATGCTCGTACTGACGCTGGCCCTGCTTGCCGCCTGCGGAAGCGGCGATAAGACGGGGAACGGAAGCCAGACCAACACAGAAGCGAGCCAGCAGAGCGGGTCAACAGGAAACGCTGGTGCTGCGGATGAGGCGCCGGCTGAACCGGAAGCCGAACCGGCAGGTGAGACAACCTATCCGCTTACTCTGACTGATTCTACAGGCACCGAAGTTGTAATTGCACAGGAGCCTGAGCGGGTTGTGTCGCTGGTTCCGAGCGAAACGGAAATTCTGTATGCGATTGGCGCATCCGAGCAGGTAGCGGGCGTTGACGACAACAGCAATTATCCCGAGGAAGTAGCAGACAAGCCGAAAGTCGGCGGTATGGACACAAACATTGAGGCCGTGGCCGGACTTAATCCGGATCTTGTCATCGCGAACGGCAGCATGAATGGATCAACTGTTGAAGCTCTTCGCAAGATGGGAGTAACGGTGTTTGCTTCTGAGCCTAAGACAATCGAAGAGACGATTGCCCACATTGAGCAGATTGGCGTGATCGTGAATCGCCAGCAGGAGGCACAGGAAGTCGCGGAGGAAATGAGAACTGAGCTGCAGACTGTGCTGGAAGCTGTAAAAGGAGCACCGGTCAAGAAGGTGTATCTGGAATTCTCACCGGGCTGGACAGTCGGCAAGGGTAAGTTCCTTGACGAAGTGGTTACACTGGCAGGCGGTGAGAATGTAGCCGGAGACCAGGAGGGCTGGTTCGCGATGGATGCCGAGAAGATTCTGCAGGCGAATCCCGATGTCATTATCTACCCCGATATGGGCGAGGACACCACAATCATTGACGCCATCAACAGCCGTCCGGGCTGGAATGAAATCGCAGCGGTCAAGAATGGCGAGGTCCATGCAGTTTCCAATGATCCGCTTGTCCGGGTTGGCCCGCGTCTGACAGACGGCCTGCTTGAAGTCGCGAAGGCGATTCATCCGGACCGCTTCTAACAGACATACATCATGAAACTGAAAATAACAGCCTATGGAGGAGCAGCAATGCTTCTCCTTGCTGTATCTGTTGTTGTAACGCTGTCATTTGGCTCGGCGGGGCTTTCGGTTGGCAAAGTGTGGGCGATTCTTCTTCATCAGCTCCCCTGGAACGCAGATTCCCCGCCCCAGTGGACCAGGCTGGAAGAGGCCGTCGTCCTCCAGGTCAGACTGTCCCGGGTTATTCTGGCTGTATTAGTAGGCGCCTGTCTTGGACTTGCCGGCGCGGGGTTTCAGGGTGTGCTGCGGAATCCGCTGGCTGATCCCTACACGCTCGGTGTCGCTTCGGGCAGCTCGGTTGGTGCCGCATTTATCATTCTTATGGGCTTCCAGGCGGTGCTGGGCATGTGGACGGTTCCGGCCATTGCATTCGCGACCGGACTTGCGACGCTGCTTGCTGTATTCTGGCTGGGGCGAACCGAAGGACGGGTGGAGCTTGAAACGCTGATCTTATCCGGTGTTATTATACAGGCTTTTCTAGGCTCATTCGTATCGCTGATGATTTCCATGTCGAACAGCGTGGTGAATGAAATTCTATACTGGCTGATGGGCAGTCTTGCCAAGCGGGGCTGGGAGCATGTGCTGCTCATGATCCCGTTTGCCTTGCTGGGGCTGCCGGCAATCGCCGCATTTGCCCAGCCTATGAATCTGATGGTATTAGGCGAGCGGCAGGCCGCGCATTTGGGCGTACGCGTCGAGCGTACCAAGCTGGCAGTGCTCGTCATCAGCACGCTGTTAACCGCGGCAGCCGTATCGGTGACCGGTGTCATCGGCTTTGTCGGCCTGGTCGTGCCTCATTTGGTCCGGCTTATAGCCGGACCCGACTACAGGCTGATTGTTCCGCTGTCCGCCCTGCTTGGCGGCATTTATGTGCTGTGGGCTGACACGCTTGCCCGCATGGCGCTTAGTCCCAAGGAGATTCCGCTCGGCGTGCTTACCGCTCTAGTTGGAGCGCCTTTCTTTGCGTACTTGCTCAAGCGGCGCAAGGCCGGGCTTAAGGAGGGCAGCGCATGATAGAAGTGGAGCAGGTACATAAGCGTATTGGCAGCAGAGATATTCTGCAGGACATCTCTTTTACATGGAGAGAGAACAGGATGTACGGCATTATTGGCCCCAATGGTGCGGGCAAATCTACGCTGCTCAGTCTGCTGTCGGGGGTGGAGCCATACCAGTCAGGCCGGATCCGGCTTCGCGGCAGGCCGATCGAACAATATGGACGTAAAGAGCTGGCCCGCTGGCTGGCCGTGCTGCAGCAGGAAGCGCTGCCGAAGGCGGCTTTTACCGTGCGTGAGATTGTGGCTATGGGCCGTTATCCGTTTCAGAATTGGCTGGGCCAAGAGGAGGAGGATGCGGAGGAGCTGGTGGACAGGGCTCTAGAGCTTGTAGGCCTGCACGGAATGGAGAGCCGGCGGTTGAACCAGCTTAGCGGGGGCGAGAGACAGCGAGTGGCGTTAGCGAAGGTCATCGTGCAGCAGCCGCAGCTGATCCTGCTGGATGAGCCGACGACCTACCTCGACATCGGCTATCAGGTGCAGCTGCTCGATACGGTGCGGCGATTGCAGAAGAACGAAGGCTTGACCGTAGCAGCCGTACTTCATGACCTTAACTTGGCTGCACAATACTGTGACGAGCTCATCGTCCTTCAAGACGGCAAAATTGCTGCATCAGGCACGCCGGAAGAGGTGCTGACAGCGGATCTGATCCGTAGTGTTTACGGCGCGGATCCGATTGTGCTGCGGCATCCGGAGCATGGCGTTCCGCAGGTGCTGCTGCGGCGGGGCAAGGATTTAGAATGATGAGATGGGGAGAGTGCGAAGATGGGAAGAGAACAGGAACTGCGGGCCGTTATCAGTCGTGTAGGAGGACTCGATGAAGCTGCAGCTGCAGCGGCCGCCCAGCGTTTGGACAGCTTGACGAAGCCTCCGGGAAGCCTGGGCAGGCTCGAAGATATCGTTAAGCAGCTAGCAGGCATTACAGGACAGACCTTACCATCTGTTGAACGCAAGGCGGTTGTCGTGATGGCTGGCGACCATGGAGTATGCGAGGAGGGAGTCAGTGCATTCCCGCAGGAGGTCACCCCGCAAATGGTGGCCAATTTCCTCGCTGGCGGTGCGGCGGTTAATGTTCTGGCACGGCAGGCAGGCGCGGAGATAATCTGTGTCGATATTGGCATGGCCTCACCGCTGGAGCATCCCGGACTGCTGCAGCGAAATGTCAGGAGAGGCACAGCTAACATGGCGAAAGGTGCTGCCATGACCCGGGAAGAAGCGGTGGAGGCTGTCCTTGCCGGTGCCAGAATCGCGGAAGAGCTTGCAGGCAAGGGAGTGGAGCTGCTGGCAACGGGTGAGATGGGGATCGGCAACACAACTGCCAGTGCGGCAGTCTATGCGGTGCTGGCGGGCGTTCCGGTGGAGGATGCTGCCGGGCGCGGAACCGGTATCAGTGATGAGCGTCTGGGCCACAAAATCGAAGTGATCGCCCGGGCAATCAAGCAGAACGAGCCGGACGCTGCAGACCCGCTTGACGTGCTTGCGAAGGTCGGCGGGCTTGAGATCGCTGGATTGACAGGACTGATTCTGGGTGCTGCTGCCGAGCGAAAACCGATTGTCATTGACGGCTTCATCTCTTCCGCCGCTGCTCTCGCGGCTGCCCGGCTGTGTCCTGCCTCGGCAGCTTATATGATCGGCTCCCATCAGTCGCATGAGCGTGGTCACAGCAAGCTGTTGGAAGAGATTGGACTGGCGCCGTTCCTCAAGCTGGATATGCGGCTTGGTGAAGGGACTGGCGCCGTTCTGGCCTTTCATCTTATAGAAGCGGCTGTTCGCCTTCAGTCCGAGATGGCAACCTTCGAGAGCGCCGGTGTAACGAAAGGCTAGGTGATTAAAGCAATGGCCTATCTTGTAACTGGCGGCGCGCGCAGCGGGAAGAGCGGTTTCGCCGAGGAGCTGGCGTCCAGGCTGGGCAGCCGGGGAATCTATGTGGCGACTTCTCAGCCTTATGATGGCGAGATGGAAGAACGTGTTGCGCTGCATCAGGCTGCGAGGATGGAATCTGGCTTCTCCTGGGAGACGATTGAGGCGCCGCTGCGTCTTGCGGATTTACTGCTGCAGCTGGATGAGAGTCACGCCGCTGGAGGAGAAGAATCCGATGCGCCGTCCATCCTCGTGGATTGCTTGACGTTATGGTTGACGAATCAGATGCTGCTCCTGGAGGAAAACATGCAATTGTCACGTTCTGAGCGGGATGAGCAGCTGAATGCCAAGATGGAAGAGCTGGCTGCCGCCGCTGCGGCTGTCCGCTGTCCGCTTATTCTGGTGACGAACGAGGTTGGCAGCGGAATTGTACCGGAATATCCGCTTGGCCGCCGGTTCAGGGATCATGCAGGACGCCTGAACCGGCGAATAGCTGAGGTTAGCGAACGGGTTTTTCTCGTGACGGCGGGGATACCGGTAGATTTGAAGACAGTTGCGTTCCGCTGGGAGGAGCTGTAGAACATGCTGGTTCACTCTCTGCCTGATATAGCCCTGTTGATCAGCTGTGCAATAGTTGTGGATTGGGTTGTGGGCGATCCAAGGTGGCCTGTACACCCGGTTATTCTGATCGGAAGGCTGATATCCCGTCTGGAGAAGCGGTTATACCGCTCGCCGGAGGAGGGAGGAACGGCTTCGGGCCAGCGGCTGCGCGGCGCACTGCTCGCTCTGATTACGATACTGGCTTCCTTCGGCATTATGGCGGCAATCATATGGACCGGATACCGGATTCATACATGGCTGGGATTTGCGCTTGAGGTGTGGTTCATATCAACGACGATTGCTGCGAGAGGGCTGAAGGATGCGGCGATGAAGGTTTACAAGCCTCTCAAGGCCGGTGATATGGAGAGCGCACGCCTGTATACCGGCTATATTGTCGGCAGGGATACGAATGATCTCACAGAAGCGGAAACTGCGCGGGCAGCGGTTGAGACAGTAGCGGAAAATACAGTAGACGCATTCGTATCTCCTCTGATCTTCGCACTGCTCGGCGGGGCGCCGCTTGCCATGCTGTACAGGTCCGCCAATACGCTGGACTCAATGGTGGGATACAAGAACGGCAAATACATAGATTTTGGCTGGTTCTCGGCACGTTTAGACGATTGGCTGAATTTCATTCCGGCCCGGCTCACCGGGCTGCTGCTGGTGCTATCGGCGGCTGTCTGCCGGGGCATGTCAGCGGCACGGGCATTGCGCTCCATCAGGCAGTTTGCCCGGCTGCATCCAAGCCCGAACAGCGGCATTCCGGAATCGGCAGTAGCTGGTGCCCTGGGTATTGAGCTTGGCGGAATCAACCGGTATTTCGGTCAGCCTAACGAGCGGGCCAGGATGGGCTGGCCGATTCGGCCGCTGAATCGCGAAGACATAATGGATGCCTGCAGGCTGTTATATATCGTAAGTGTAATCTGGTTCGCGGGAGGAGCGGTGATATGGCTGTGGCTGCATTAAAAAGCGCACTGCAGGGTCTTGTCATGGCCGTGCAGTTCTTGACCCGGTTTCCGGTACCGGTCGCCGTACCGTTCGATCAGAGAACGGCGGCGTGGAGCACGCTGTTCTTCCCGGTGAGCGGGGCGTTGATTGGCCTGACGGCAGGAGGAACAGCATGGCTGCTTGCGGAGTGGCTCCCTGTGCTGCCGGCTGCTGTCATTATTACCGGGCTGTGGACCATGCTCACGGGCGGCCTGCACATGGATGGCTGGATGGACACAGCGGATGGCGTACTCAGTCATCGTTCGCGGGAAAGAATGCTCGAAATTATGAAGGACAGCCGGGTTGGGGCGATGGGCGTCATTGCCGCCGTCCTGCTGCTGCTGTTCAAATTTGCGGCGATAGCCGCGCTGCTGGAGATTGGACGAAGCCTGGCAGCTGCCGCCGTACTGGCATGTGTCCCTGTCTGGAGCCGCTGGTGGATGACCGTATCAATTGCCGGCTGGCCTCATGCGCGCACAGAAGGACTTGGCCAGCTGTATCAGAAGGTTGGCTTCAAGCATGCATCGGCTTCGGCTGTCACCGGCCTTGTAGTGACGGCTGCCATTATGATGCTGGCCGGGAGAGCGGATCTGCCAGGTATTTACGGCTGGAATGCTGAGATTAGCAGCGGCGCTGGAAATGTTGGCGCAGCAGGCTCCATATGGCTCAGTCTTCTGCAGTGGCCGCTGCTTGCCGTGCTGTTCGGGCTGCCTCTAGCCTGGTGGCTGGCCCGCAAGCTTGGAGGGCAGACGGGTGATACATACGGCGCCCAGAATGAGTGGGTTGAGGCGGGGCTACTGCTTGCGGCAGTTATTGCTCTGTCTCCAGCATGACCCGATCAGCAAGAGGAGGATGAGAATGCTTGAGAGGTTTGGACATGGCGGGGACCTGTTAACCGCGCAGGAAGCATTTGGCGGAACAGCCGCGGATTTTCTCGATTTCAGCTCCAATATGAACCCGCTTGGTCCGCCGCAGGCGGTTCTCGCTGTTATACAGGACTATGCACGGATCATAACAGCTTATCCGGATCCCGCATCGAGAAGACTGATTGCCAAGCTTGCCAGCCTGCATGGTGTGCCGGAGGAGAGTGTGCTGATCGGCAATGGAGCGGCGGAGCTCATTGACCTGATTATACGCGTAAAGCAGCCGAAGGCGGCAGCAGTACCGGCGCCAAGCTTTATTGAATACTCAGATGCTGTACACAAGGCCGGGGGGCAGGTATGGAATGTGCCGCTGCTTGAAGAAGAGCAGTTTGCCTTCAATGAGAGAGCGGCGGACTCGGTGGAGGCCAGACCCTCTCTATGGATATTCGGCTCTCCCAACAATCCGACCGGACGGCGGGTAGAGCCTGCGCTCATCCGGCGCCTCCTGGATGACGGCCATACGGTCGTGCTTGATGAAGCATTTATAGATTTCATGCCAGATGGAGAAGCGGCGACTCTGATTAAGGAAGCGGCAGTTCATGAACGGCTGACGGTGCTTCGCTCGATGACGAAATTCTATGCGGTACCCGGAATCAGGCTGGGATATGCGATAGCCCATCCTGATGTTGTCCGGGGAATGCGCTGGCTTCAGGTGCCCTGGAGTGTCAATTCGCTGGCTCAGGCAATTGGCGAGGCGGCGCTGGAGGACAGCGGATTTGCCGAGAGGACCCTGGAGTGGCTGGCCGCTGAGCGTCCTTATCTGGCGGAGCAGCTTGGCCGGCTGGGACTTCGGGTGTATCCCGGCGAAGCGAACTATATCTTATTCTCTCTGCCCACGGAGACAGGGCTGACTGCGGGTGATCTGCAGCGGGCGATGGGGCGGAAGGGCGTGCTGATCAGGGATGCCTCCTTGTTTGCCGGGCTGGGTTCCCAATACTGCCGTGTAGCCGTCAAGCTAAGGAGAGATAATGACCGTCTGCTGGCTGCGCTGCAGGCTTGTCTGGCATCTGATACTGGAAAGGCTGGTGCAGGGCTTGAAGTTAAATGAACGTGCTCATAAGGCTGTGACGCTGATGGTACAGGGAACAACGTCCGATGCAGGCAAAAGTCTGCTGACCACGGCGCTCTGCCGGATCTTTACCCAGGACGGCTATCGGACAGCACCATTCAAATCACAGAACATGTCGCTGAATTCCTATGTCACCTGGGATGGCAAGGAAATCGGCCGGGCGCAGGGCATGCAGGCTGATGCGTGCGGGATTGCGGCGACCACAGATATGAACCCGATTCTGCTTAAGCCAAAAGGAAATATGACCTCGCAGGTCGTGGTTCACGGGAAGCCGCTGCGGGATTATAACGCTAGAGCGTACAGAGAAGAGTATCTCGCAGAGGCTGAGGCAATTGTGCAGGACGCAATCGGCAGATTAAGAGATTCCTATGATATCGTTGTATTGGAGGGGGCAGGGAGCCCCGTGGAAATTAACCTGAAGGACCGGGAAATCGTCAACATGCGGATGGCAGCATGGGCGGAAGCGCCTGTGCTGTTAGTCGCCGATATCGACAGAGGCGGAGTATTCGCTTCGATTGTCGGCACGATGGAGCTGCTGGAGCCGCATGAGCGGGACCGGGTTGCCGGGTTTGTCATTAACAAATTCCGCGGAGATGTTTCGCTGCTGCAGCCTGGGCTGGATTTCCTGGAGCAAAAGACAGGCAAGCCGGTGCTTGGTGTCATACCCTATCTCGATGCATTGGGTCTCGAGGATGAGGATTCTCTCTCGCTTGACAGCCGGGTGGCCAGAGACGGGCTCATCTGCAGCGGCAGCAGGGCAGGCACCGGGGCGGCATCCGGCCTTCAAGAGGGCTGCGGCTCTCCTGACGGACTGCTTGATATCGTGGTTCTCCGCCTGCCGCGCATCTCCAATTTTACTGATATAGATCCTCTGTATTACGAGTCCGATGTCCGGGTCCGGTATGTGGCGGAGGCATGCGACTTTGGACGGCCTGATGCTGTGATTATACCCGGAAGCAAGAACACCGTAGAGGACTGGCTGTTTCTTCAGCAGAGCGGCCTGGCCGGACGGCTTCATGAATATGCCGCAAGCGGCGGCAGGGTAGCCGGCATATGCGGAGGATACGAGATGATGGGCAGCCGCCTGCTTGATCCAATGAAGATAGAGTCGGATAAGGAAGAGACAGCGGCATTGAACTGGTTCCCGTTCGCAGTCGTATTCGCTGCTGAGAAGAGAACGGTCAGGGTGCAGGGTGAGGCCCGGCTGCCGGGCTGGCAGGACAAGCATCCCATTGCCGGTTATGAGATTCACATGGGAGAAGTCCGCAGTGAGGGAGATTACGACCAGCCGTTCCTGCTTGCACGGGAGGAGGCGCATGTACGGACATGGAGCGGACAGAATCAAGATGAACCTGCTTATGCCGAGGGTGCGGCAAGCGGGGATGGCAGAATCTGGGGCACCTTTCTGCATGGTGTTCTGCACAACGATGATTTCCGCAGAGCCTGGCTGAACGAACTGCGGGCAGCACGCGGACTGCAGCCGATTAAGCCGCTGCTGCGTTTCAGAGAGCGGCGCGAAGCCGCGTTTGACCGGCTGGCTGACCATGTGAGGCAGCATCTGGATATGGATGTAATTTATACGATTGCGGGACTGGGGAGGAACGAATAATGCAGCCCTTTCGCACAGAACGCTTGTATCATGCAGAGTGCTGGCCTGAGCTGACATTCGCCCTCCGGGAAGATGCTATTCGTGTGACGGGTGCAGGAACACTCGAATGCACCAGCAGCGCTATTCTTAATGGCGGATTCTGTCAAGCTGATACATTCATTAACCGGCGGGTAGAGCTTGATTATGACTGCTCAGATCCGGTGACGGATCTGCAGGGCTATGTATCCATACAGGGCATGAGCGTTGCCCGTACAATCGGCCTGCTGACCGCAGCGGACTTGACGCGTGCTTCTGTCCACGAAGCAGCTGGAGAAGGCTTCAGAATGGTTGTATGCACAACTGCTGGACTCGGCAACGCTGCCAAAGCAGGGATTCCCCGCGCCGTCTTCCCATCCTATCGACCGGGTACAATCAACACCCTGATTTTTCTGGATGGTCTGATCTCGCCTGCCGCCATGCTGAACCTGATGTGTACAGCTACAGAAGCCAAATCTTCGGCACTATGGGATCTTGATGTTCGAGATGCAGAATCGGCGGGCAAGCTCGCAACAGGTACAACGACCGATGCGCTTGTGGTTGCCGCTACGCAGAGCCGTAGATACGGCGTCGAGCATGTGTATGGCGGAACGGCGGCGGCAGTCGGGCATGCGGCCGGCCGGCTTGTCTATCTGACGGTTAAAGAATCCGCTTCGTATACCGATAAATAGTTAGTCACCCGGCTTCAAGGCTCGAATAAGAGCGCCCAGGGTGCTATACTGTTCACTAGGCATCGTACATACTTCTAAGGGGTTACAATTATTCATGAATAAATATCGGGATATGCTAATCGCCCATCTTATCCGCCAGCTTGAGATATGGTTTGAGGAATCAGAGTCCATATCGGCCGCCGAAGTTCATATGCTCCTGCACACGGTTAAGGGAACCGCGGGAACGATTGGGCTGTCAGATCTTCAGGAAGCAGCCGAGCTGCTCATGGAGAAACAGAAGGACATCGAGGACAAATGGTGGGCGCCCGCTGAACTGCGGACCTTCATGGTTGATTTTGTGAAAATTGTATACAACTATCACAACAATGAAGAGCTGCGGATGGACGGGGAGGATTTATCGTCTGCCGTTATTGACAAGCTCAAGCCTCTCGTTCTGATTTTGGACGATGATATAACACTTCTTATGTATTTGAAGGAGCAGCTCGAACAGTGCGGCTGGGTGGTGGTGGCTACCCGGAGTCCTGATAAAGCCATTTCCTATTTCCACAATTTGAATCCCGATTGCTTCATCATTGATTATTTCCTTCCCCATACGAACGGACTTCGGGTGATGGAATCGATTCAGGATATTATCCGCAAGCAGCTGGCCTCTACGATCATGATCAGTGTAGACAACGATAGGGAGACACGGCTGAATGCCTTCCGGATGGGGGCGGATGATTTTCTTCACAAGCCGCTTGATATGGAAGAGCTCATCATTAAGCTGCAGCGCAAATTTGAGAAAAAACGCTGGATCGATCAGTCGCTCTTTATCGATGAGCTGACCGGGGCCTACAACCGCAAATATTTGGCCGATCACTATGCCAAGCTGCAGCTGGAGTATGAGCGCAGCAAGAAGGTATTCTCGCTTGTCGTAATTGACCTGGACCACTTCAAACAGATCAATGACGTCCACGGGCATTTGATGGGCGATTATGTGCTGTCTCAATTTGCCGAGTATATGAAAACAAATATGCGCCCTACGGATGTATTTACACGTTATGGGGGCGAGGAGTTTGTTGTGCTGCTGGACCAGACGAGGGGTATTGAAGCAATGCAGGTAATCGAGCGGCTGCGGAAGGGTTTCGAACGCCTGGTCTTTACATCCAATTCGGAGCGGATCCCAGTCACGTTCTCTGCGGGAATTGTGGAGTACTCTGGCGAGTACGCAGAGATGAAGGATTGGCTGTCACGGGCTGACCAAGCGCTGTATTTAGCCAAGCGAGAGGGCCGGAACCGGGCGGTCATGGCGGATTCGAACAGTATGGAGCTGCCAGGATGTGTCCTTCGAGTGGCGGTAATCGATGATGATCCGATTGTCCGCACCATGCTGGCGGAGAGCCTGCAGAGCCTCCTTGGCCAAACGAAGAATGCCGATATCCGGACTTACAGGGGCGGAGAATCGTTCTTTGAAGACGCGTGGCACACGGGCGGCGAGTCCTATTTGATTGTGCTCGATGGCATGCTGCAGGGAATGGACGGGCTTGAAGTATTGGAGAGAATTCGTATGATCGATAAGCCTTCCCGTTATCTGGTCATCATGCTGACTGCAAGAGGCAGTGAGGATGATATCAAGAAGGCGCTTGATCTGGGCGCGGATGATTATATGACGAAGCCGTTTAGTCTCGAAGAGCTGGAATCCCGGCTTATTCGTCTGGCAGGCCAGCTGGGTTGACGCTAGATTGTGCTGCAGAATAGATGAGGAGGGATTCCGTGCTGAGAATTACCGGTTTCCACGCTGGCCGTGAGCCAGCCCTTCTTGAGCGTGTCGAGGAGCTGCAGAGCCATACATTTGACTGGGTATGGGTGGATTTTGACAGGCCGTCTGCTGAAGAAACGGAGCTGCTCGATACGTATTTCAAATTTCATCCGCTGGCGATAGAAGATTGCGGGCATGAACTCCAGCGGCCCAAGTGGGATCAATATGAAGACATGCATTTCTTCGTGCTGCATGCCCTGCAGCCAGAAACGCTTCAAGTAGAAGAAGTCAACCTGTTTGTAGCAGACAGGCTGGTCGTGACCTACCACCTGCAGCCTTCCCGGGCAGTCGAGGAAGCTTGGCGCAAGCTCGTTAATCAGCCCAAACATCAGCGGCGGGGGCCGCTGTTCGCAGCTTATATTGTCATGGACAAGCTGGTGGATTACTATTTTCCCGTTGTCTATGAACTTGAAGACCAGCTGGCGGAGCTTGATGACCTGGACCGCAGGGACTCAGGCAAGCAGTTGATGGAGGAAGTGTTTGCGATTCGCTCCCGGCTGCTTAAGCTGCGCAAGACAATGGTCCCGATGAGAGAGCTGCTGTACCGGATAATCAATACGGAGCGCATACCGGGCATTAAGGAGCACCGGGCCTTTTTCACTGATGTCCATGACCACCTGCTCCGTTTAAATGAAATGATCGATTCAAGCAGGGAGTTGACCGCCGATATAAGGGACAGCTATCTCTCCTACAATTCGGACCGGATGAATACAATTATGAAGACCCTGACGGTCATTACGACAATATTTATGCCGCTTACGTTCATTGCGGGTCTGTATGGCATGAATTTTGCGAATATGCCGGAGCTGGAATGGCGCTGGGGGTACTTTGCAGTTTTGGCGGTGATGGCGCTGCTTGGGTCAGGCATGTTTGTGTGGTTTAGGCGCAAGGGCTGGTTTCGCTAGACAGATTCAACAGCAGGCTTAACCTTTCTTAGAGGTGAAGCCTGTTTTTCTGTATGATTCCTGTCCCTGTATCCATAATAATTCCAGCAACGTTAAGAAAACCTTAAGCATCCCTTAAACATTCTTATAAAGTGTCCGGAACCGGGACAACGGCTGAGTTTCTCGTGTATAGTGGGAATAAAGCCGTATTTTTGTGTTGATAAGGAGAGCTGACGTATGATGAACCGCCGGATATTAATCGTGGACGACGACCGGGAAATTGCGGAGCTGATTGATATTTATTTGCGGAATGAAGGTTATGTGACCGAGCTGGCACATGATGGGCAGCAGGCCCTTGACGTGTTCGAGCGGCAGCCTGCCGATTTGGTGGTGCTGGATATTATGATGCCGCATATCGACGGTCTGGAAGTGTGCAGGAGGCTGAGGCGCGAAGCCAGCATACCGATTCTGATGTTAAGTGCTAAGGCAGAGGATATGGATAAAATACTCGGTCTCATGACCGGGGCGGACGATTATATGGTGAAGCCGTTTAACCCTCTTGAGCTGGTTGCGCGCGTAAAGTCGCTTCTTCGCCGTTCATTCCAATACAGCGCGGCGGGACCTGTGGAGAAGGAAGAGGCGGGCATCGTACGGCTGGGTCCGCTGCGGATTGACAAGGCCACGCATTCCGTTCATGTGGATGGACGGGCGCTTCATCTGACGTCTACAGAATTTGGCATCCTGCATTTGCTGGCTTCATCTCCGGGCAGGGTGTTCAGCGCTGAGGATATTTTCCAGCAGGTGTGGAAAGAAAAGTATTTCGAATCCAATAACACCGTGATGGTACATATCAGCAAGCTGCGTGACAAGCTGGAGCAGGAGACAGGAGACAAGCTGATTGTTACTGTATGGGGAGTTGGATATAAAATTGAAGGCTAACAAAACGAACGGCATGATGCTGCGCTTCATCGGCCAGCTTATCCTCAGTGTTATCTTGTCTGTTGTGACGGTTTATTCGATGATTATCCTGGGTGAGCGGGTGACACGTGATATTTATTTTGCCCGTTCATTCGCGATCGAGGTGCTGCGCACCTTCGGAGAAGGCTTTGTGATGCTGGCCAGCTGTGCGTTCTTCTTCGTGATGTATCTGTGCTTGTTCCAGTGGAGATGGTACCGGTATGTAAATGAAATCAATAGCTCGGTCATGCATATTGCCGAAGGGAATTTCGATCACAAGGTTCCCGTGAGGCAGAACAACCCGCTCGGGGACCTTGCCTTCTACACGAACAGGCTGGTCACCCAGCTTCGCAAGTCACTGGACGAAGAACGCAAGGCAGAGCAGACCAAGAACGAGCTGATCACGAATGTATCCCATGATCTTAGAACGCCGCTTACTTCCATTCTCGGGTACCTGGGATTGGTCGAGCAGGACAGATACCGTGATGAAGTGGAGCTGCGCTATTATATCCAGATTGCCCATGATAAGGCCCGGAGGATGAATGTGCTGATCCAGGATTTGTTTGAATATACGCGTATGCGGCATGACAGTGTCCCGCTTAGGCGGCTGAGGTTCAATCTGGTTGAAATGCTCGGTCAGCTGCTGGTGCACTTTCGCGTTGCATTGGATGAAGCGGGCGTGACAGGCAATTTGCGTGCCGGAGCTCAGCATGTCTATGTGTTTGGTGATCCCGACAAGCTGGTAAGGGTCTTCGAGAATCTGCTTCATAATGCAGTCATCTATGGAAAAGACGGCGGACGTGTAGATGTGGAGATTCGCACTGTGCTTGAGGATGCAGTCGTCGAGGTGATAAATTACGGCGATCCGATCCCGAGTGTGGATCTTCCCCACATCTTCGACCGCTTCTACCGGGTGGATAAGTCCCGCGCGGAGCATACCGGGGGCTCGGGTCTTGGACTAGCCATTGCTAAGAGCATCGTGGAACGTCATGGCGGCTCGATTGGAGCGAGCAGCGACAGCGCCCAGACCGTATTCCAGGTTCGTCTGCCGCTGTATAAGGAGGACCAGGAGAACAGCCGCGCAGTGGTTAACGGGGCTGTCGTCAAGTAGTTCTGATCACTTGTTTAGTAATAGCCTTTGCTGTGCGGATTGCGCAGCAAAGGCTGTTTTTGTGACCGGAAAGCAGCTGATGCTGCCGGATTCTGTCCAAAATAATAGAACGATAAGGCAATCTTAAGAATTTCTTATGAATTGGTTAGCCTCTTCTTAAATCTCCTCATCTACAATGAAAACAGTCAACAAAGAGTGCGGAAGCCTTGCTATTGGGGGCGTAGAAGTTGAAGCAAAGCATTGTGGAATGGGGAGAGTGAAGAGTGATGTTTAAACAGGTGGCCATGCTGCTCTGTGTAGCTGCAGCAGCAGTTGTCGGCTTTAAGTGGATATCGGCGGAGCCAGCCCTGTCAGCAGAGCTGAAGCCGGAGTTAACGGCAGCATCGGCAATTTTGATGGATGCAGATTATGGAACAGTGTATTATGAAATGAATGCTGATGATGCGCTGCCTCCGGCCAGCATGTCGAAGATGATGACGGAGATCGTTCTCCTGGACCGGATTAAGGATGGCTCGATCGCATGGGATGATAAGGTTACGATAAGCGCTTATGCTGCCAATGTGGTTGGGGCAGGGACAGGAGCAGCGGAAGGCCAGCAGCTGACTGTAAGGGAGCTGTTTGCCGCGATGACGGTGCATTCAGCTAATGATGCCGCTGTGGCACTGGCCGAGCATGCAGCAGGTACGGAAACACGGTTTGTGGAATGGATGAACGCCAAGGCGCAAGTAATCGGCTTGTCTCAGCGTGCTTTCTTTGCCAATGCGACGGGCTTGTCGTCGGCTGACCTGGTTGCCTTCGCGCAGGCGGCTTCCCATGGGGAAACAAGCTTGACAGCCAGGGACACAGCGAAGCTGGCGGCTTATCTGGTGAATGTGTATCCGGATGTGCTGGATGTGTCCAAACGCAGTGAGGTAACGGTTGACCAGAGCCGTATCGTTCTGAGCACGACGAACATGATGCTCCCGGGAGAAAATCATGCTTACCCTGGAAGCGACGGGCTAAAGACGGGGTATACGCAGCGGGCAGGCTACTGCTTCACTGGCACGGCGGAACGGAATGGGAAACGCCTGATTGCCGTCGTAATGGGGACGCCTACGAGCGATGCGCGTTTCACGGAGACGAAGAAGCTGTTTCACTACGGGTTCGGACGGGATACAGCGGACAGCTGGAAGGCTATGCTGAGAGCAGTGCTTACTTAAATAAGGTCGGAATTGAGACCGGCGGCGCACGGGCAATCGTGGCTGTCGGTTGTTTTTTGCTTAAGCGATTATTACAATGGACAAATGAACAACAACTTTGCCTGACACAGGAGTGATTGGAGCGAGTGGAAAAGCTAAACAGGCCAATTCGGAATTCTGCCCGGGCGGTAATCATCCAGAACGGTTGTGTACTGCTCACCAAAAACAAGGATGATGGCGGCTTCTTCTATCTGTTTCCCGGCGGCGGCCAGGAGCATGGCGAGGAGCTTCGTGATGCGGTTATGAGAGAATGCATAGAGGAAACAGGGCTGCCCGTCAAGGTGGGAGACCTCATTCACGTGCGGGAGTACATAGGAAGCAACCATGAATTCTCGGAGACAGATGCAGGTATCCATCAGGTGGAATTCTTCTTCTCGTGTGAGCGGGAGACGGACGGCCCCGAGCCGGTAATGAACGGGGATCTTCCGGATTCTTATCAGGTAGGTGTCGAGTGGGTTGAGGTTGAACGGCTGGCAGACATCCGCCTGTATCCGGCGAGTCTTGGAGATAAGCTTGCGGGGAAGCGGGACCTGCCCTGCTATATGGGAGATATCAATTAGGCTGGCCGGCAGGCCTTTGGCAGTACTAGCTGTGAAGAAGAGGGGAACGAGGTATGCTGCAATCTGCTTTGCCTGTGGACTTGGTGCTTCCTGAGCTGACATCAGCGCTTGCCAGGTCATCGAATGCGGTTCTGGTGGCTCCTCCGGGAGCAGGTAAAACGACCCGTGTGCCGCTCGCTGTGCTGGAGGAGCCCTGGATGGCCGGGAAGAAAATTCTGATGCTGGAGCCAAGGCGTATGGCGGCCAGATCGGCCGCGCATTACATGGCTTCCAGTCTGGGGGAGAAGGTTGGCGGAACGGTGGGCTACCGGGTGCGAATGGACAGCCAGACAAGCAAACATACACGGATAGAGGTCATAACGGAAGGTATTCTAACCCGCATGCTGCAGACCGATCCTTCACTTGAAGAAGCCGGAATTGTCATCTTCGATGAATTTCACGAACGCAGTCTTCAAGCGGATCTTGGATTGGCGCTCTGCCTGGAGGCGCAGCGGGTTCTCCGGGAGGATCTCCGTCTTCTTGTCATGTCCGCAACTATTGAAGCAAAACCGGTTGCCAGCCTGATGGGCGGTGCGCCCGTTATTATCAGTGAAGGAAAACGGTACCCGGTCGAGACCCGGTATTATCCCCGGCAGGGAGCCGCTGAACAGCTGGCTCAGCACACGGTACGGGTGATTAAGCACGCCATTGCACATGATTCCGGCGACATCCTGGTCTTCCTGCCGGGAGAAGGAGAAATTCGGCGGGTGCAGGGCTTGCTGTTAAGCAGCGGTCTCCCGGATGCTGAGGTGCTTCCGCTTTATGGAGCACTGTCCCAGGAGGCTCAAGAGAAGGCGCTGGCAAGGGGAGCCGCTGGCAAGCGGAAAATCGTGCTCTCCACCTCTATTGCGGAGACGAGTCTGACGGTTGAGGGCGTCCATGTGGTAATAGATGCCGGGCTTATGCGGGTGCCGCGTTTCTCCCCGCGTACCGGTATGAGCAGACTGGAGACCGTGCAGGTGTCAGCAGCCTCTGCCGAGCAGAGAAGAGGGCGTGCGGGCAGGCTGGGTCCTGGGGTATGCTACCGGCTCTGGACAGAAGAACAGCAGCAGCAGCTGGAACCAAGCGGCAAGCCGGAGATGATGGAGACGGATTTGGCCCCGCTTATGCTCGAGCTTGCCGCGTGGGGCACACATGACCCTGCGCAGCTTTCATTCCTCGACCAGCCGCCTGAGGGTGCCGTTAACCAGGCTGTGGAACTATTGCAGCTGCTGGGTGCGATGGACAAGAGCGGCCAATTGAGCATCCACGGCAGGAAGATGGCTGAGCAGCCGCTGCATCCGAGGCTGTCGCACATGGTATTGCGGGCCATGGAACATGAAGAACGGCTTGGAGTTCTGGCCTGTGATCTGGCTGTCCTGCTCGCCGAACGGGATGTTCTGCGATGGCAGCAGAAGGACGCTGCTGAAGCGGACATTGTGCTGCGTCTGCAGGTTCTCCGGGCTGCCGGCCATGAGGGTGAGACGGCATTTCGGGGCGGACTGGCGGAAATGAAGGCCGCGAAACGTCTTGTGCAGGAAGCTTCGCGTCTTAAACGAAGCTTCGGATTACAGCAAGCGCTAAGTGACGGCAGCTATGATCATTTAAGCGGTGTCCTGTTGGCTTACGCTTATCCGGATCGCGTGGGCATGCCGCGCCGCAGCGGAGGCGCAGGGCTTCAGTTAAGCGGAGGCAGGGGGGCGGTATTGCAGCCGGTTCAACCTCTCTCGGCAGCCCCGATGCTGGCAGCTGCCGAGCTTGACGATACGGGAACAGCTGGGCGCATACGGCTTGCTGCCTGGCTGGAGCCTGCAGAGCTGGAGCGTTATTTTGCGGATTCCATTAAAGAAACAAGGTCGGTGTTCTGGGATGCGCAGTCAGGCACTGTCAGGGCAAGACTTTACCGGACCTTTGGCTCGTTAATTCTGCAGGAGCGGACACTTGCCAGACCAGATCCGCAGGAGGTTGCAGCCGCTTTGATGGAAGCGGTAAGAACGGAAGGGCTGGACATCCTCCCATGGAACAAGACAGCAGTTGCGTACCGGCAGCGGCTCGCATTCCTCCATCAAGCGGATGCTTCCTGGCCGGATGTATCGGATGAAGCCCTGCTGGAGAGGCTGGATGACTGGCTGCTGCCTTTTCTTGACGGGCTTGGCAGCCGCAATGATCTTCAGCGTCTTCAGGTTCAACAGGCTCTGGAGGCTCTGGTTCCTTGGGACAAACGGCAGCGTCTGAATGAAGGCGCCCCGACGCACTGCACGGTTCCAAGCGGGTCGCGTATCCCGGTTGATTACAGTGACCCTTCTTCACCGGTTGTGGCGGTGCGCCTGCAGGAGCTGTTCGGCCTGCACACTACACCGCTTATCGGCTTCGGTCGTATGCCCGTAACGCTCCATCTGCTGTCTCCGGCCAGCCGCCCGGTGCAGGTGACACGTGATTTGGCCAGCTTCTGGCGCAATACGTATCACGAAGTGAAGAAGGACCTAAAGGGCCGCTACCCTAAGCATTATTGGCCGGATGACCCGCTGACCGCCGTACCTACGAACCGGGTTAGGCCCAGGCAGCAGGGATAACGTGCAAGCCGGCAGGCAGGGCTCAGATTGGCTGAGTTGTAGTGGACTGGAGGATTGGTGATTGGTCTGGGCCGGACTGGTCTAGGCTCGACTAGTGGTCTAGTCTGGATTGGGCACTGTACTGTACTGTACTGGGGTTCTTGCCGTTGGGTTAGTGTTTAAGGTTGCCTTAGAATGGCTGCGTCCCAAGCTGTATACATTGGACAGTATTGTCCATATTAACAACTGGGTTACGCGGAAAGGAGGGGGAACCATGACATCGAACCACAAGCAGGATCAAGCTCAAAACTCGGCTGAACATGCGCATCGCGCTGTTATGCAGGCGGAGGAGCACCCATCCGAGCAAATGATCGACCAAGCTTCGCACTCGCTTGTTCATGCCGAGGCAGCTATGCACCAAGCCGATGAGGCAGGCTCCGGACAATCGATGGAGGCAACGAAGAGTCAGCTGCGAAAGGACCGCAACCGTCTGGAGGGCAACTGATTCATTAAAATTTTTAACTGACAAATAGGGGCGTCCCAAAAGTCTTAACGACTTAGGGATGCCCCTACTTCAATTACAAAACAGACAACACCATAAATTCTAAACATTCCTGTCTGCGCTAAGATTCCGTCTTAGACAAAAAAAGGGGCGCCTCGTATGATGGGGGTAGGGGAAATCGGAAGCCCTAATAACCCATCAGGAGGCGCTTACTATGAAGTCTACTGTAAGAAACGCAACAAATCAACGTATTGAACGAATTACCATGCAGCATGTTGTTGTGGGAATCGACATCGCCAAGGATGCGCACGCCGCGCAGATCACGGATTTCCGTGGACGTTCGCTCACTTCGAAACACCTGTCTTTCACCAATTCACTAGAAGGCTTTGAGAGGCTCCTCGATTGGATCAAGAAAGCGCAAGCGAAGCACAGTCTCACCTCTTTGCTTGTAGGACTGGAGCCAACAGGACATTACTGGTTCAATCTTGCAAACTGGCTTCTTCAGCAAGGGATTGAGGTCGTGCTGGTTAACCCGGTCACGACGCATCGCAATAAGGAAAATCGGGACAATAGTCCGTCCAAGAATGACCCTAAGGACGCCCTAGTCATCGCGGATGTAGTCAGCAGAGGCTATTACACCGAATATTCACCCCATGCAGCTGTGTTCAGGCGGTTAAAGACACTTATGAGTGACAGAGAATTTTGGGTAAAGCAGTCTGCCTGTTTTGCCAATCGCATCATTCGCTGGATTGACCTTTACTTTCCGGAATTCCGTCAGGTTTTCCCGAATTGGGCGACTCTCCGTTCACTGGCATCACTTAAGGCTTTCCCTTTGCCGAGCGACCTTGAAGGGCTGGATGTCGATGCTGTCATCGCCCAGTGGCGAGATCAAGGCATGAAGCGTGCCTCCGGTGTCAGCGGTAGAGCCAAGGCAGCAGAGCTTCTGGCGGCTGCAACGCGCAGCATTGGAGATAGACAAGCCCTGCAGGAAGCCAGAGATGACATTGACCGTCTGCTTGCTGCCTATGAGCATACGGCTGCCATGCTCGATGACATAGAACAGGCACTTGAGTTATTACTGGCAGACATCCCCTTAATAGAGCAACTGCGGAGCATCCAAGGGCTTGGCACCATTGCCTTGGCCGCCATTTTGAGTGGTACGGGCGATTTGCGTCATTACGCTCACGGTCAGCAAATACTGCGACGCGCCGGTCTCAATCTGGCTGAGCGAACATCTGGCAAGTTCAAGGGGCAGGTCAAGGTCTCCAAACGCGGAGACAGCACTTTGCGTAAACATCTATACTGGGGCATGTTGAGTTTGGTTCAGCGGCATCCTGACTTCAAGCAGTGGCATGCGAATAACCGGGCAAGGGGAATGAAGAAGCAAGCCTCACTTTTCAAACTAATCGGCAAACTGGCACGCATTCTCGTTGGTATGGCGCAACGGGGGGAGTCCTACCGTGAATGCGCAGACCTTGTAGCCGCTTAAAGACCGCAACCCACTACTAACCTCCAAGTTTCGCTTACGAGGATTGACTCATTCGCGGGATTTTCGGCATAACACGCACAAGAGAACCGAGTATGAGTTTCGGAAGGGCATAGACCCGTTATCTAAACGAGATCGGTCTCCACGCCATGGACAGGTATAACGAAGGAATGTGAGGGCATAGACCCGTCGAGATATGGGAGGGTGAACCTCCATGGGCCATGTGGGGTTGTGCAGGATAGCGTTTTCAAAGGGCACGTAAATCGCTGCCTCTGTTCCTGCATGTCCGCAAACCGATCCATGGGTCAATTGCCCCCCTCACGTCCAACCATCTAACCACTCCAAAACGTGAAATCCTGCGAATGAGTGAGCATTCGTGAGAAAACTCCTTAAATACGAGGGA
>NZ_QKRB01000040.1 GCF_003233845.1 Paenibacillus sambharensis | reverse complement strand
TCCCTCGTATTTAAGGAGTTTTCTCACGAATGCTCACTCATTCGCAGGATTTCACGTTTTGGAGTGGTTAGATGGTTGGACGTGAGGGGGGCAATTGACCCATGGATCGGTTTGCGGACATGCAGGAACAGAGGCAGCGATTTACGTGCCCTTTGAAAACGCTATCCTGCACAACCCCACATGGCCCATGGAGGTTCACCCTCCCATATCTCGACGGGTCTATGCCCTCACATTCCTTCGTTATACCTGTCCATGGCGTGGAGACCGATCTCGTTTAGATAACGGGTCTATGCCCTTCCGAAACTCATACTCGGTTCTCTTGTGCGTGTTATGCCGAAAATCCCGCGAATGAGTCAATCCTCGTAAGCGAAACTTGGAGGTTAGTAGTGGGTTGCGGTCTTTAAGCGGCTACAAGGTCTGCGCATTCACGGTAGGACTCCCCCCGTTGCGCCATACCAACGAGAATGCGTGCCAGTTTGCCGATTAGTTTGAAAAGTGAGGCTTGCTTCTTCATTCCCCTTGCCCGGTTATTCGCATGCCACTGCTTGAAGTCAGGATGCCGCTGAACCAAACTCAACATGCCCCAGTATAGATGTTTACGCAAAGTGCTGTCTCCGCGTTTGGAGACCTTGACCTGCCCCTTGAACTTGCCAGATGTTCGCTCAGCCAGATTGAGACCGGCGCGTCGCAGTATTTGCTGACCGTGAGCGTAATGACGCAAATCGCCCGTACCACTCAAAATGGCGGCCAAGGCAATGGTGCCAAGCCCTTGGATGCTCCGCAGTTGCTCTATTAAGGGGATGTCTGCCAGTAATAACTCAAGTGCCTGTTCTATGTCATCGAGCATGGCAGCCGTATGCTCATAGGCAGCAAGCAGACGGTCAATGTCATCTCTGGCTTCCTGCAGGGCTTGTCTATCTCCAATGCTGCGCGTTGCAGCCGCCAGAAGCTCTGCTGCCTTGGCTCTACCGCTGACACCGGAGGCACGCTTCATGCCTTGATCTCGCCACTGGGCGATGACAGCATCGACATCCAGCCCTTCAAGGTCGCTCGGCAAAGGGAAAGCCTTAAGTGATGCCAGTGAACGGAGAGTCGCCCAATTCGGGAAAACCTGACGGAATTCCGGAAAGTAAAGGTCAATCCAGCGAATGATGCGATTGGCAAAACAGGCAGACTGCTTTACCCAAAATTCTCTGTCACTCATAAGTGTCTTTAACCGCCTGAACACAGCTGCATGGGGTGAATATTCGGTGTAATAGCCTCTGCTGACTACATCCGCGATGACTAGGGCGTCCTTAGGGTCATTCTTGGACGGACTATTGTCCCGATTTTCCTTATTGCGATGCGTCGTGACCGGGTTAACCAGCACGACCTCAATCCCTTGCTGAAGAAGCCAGTTTGCAAGATTGAACCAGTAATGTCCTGTTGGCTCCAGTCCTACAAGCAAAGAGGTGAGACTGTGCTTCGCTTGCGCTTTCTTGATCCAATCGAGGAGCCTCTCAAAGCCTTCTAGTGAATTGGTGAAAGACAGGTGTTTCGAAGTGAGCGAACGTCCACGGAAATCCGTGATCTGCGCGGCGTGCGCATCCTTGGCGATGTCGATTCCCACAACAACATGCTGCATGGTAATTCGTTCAATACGTTGATTTGTTGCGTTTCTTACAGTAGACTTCATAGTAAGCGCCTCCTGATGGGTTATTAGGGCTTCCGATTTCCCCTACCCCCATCATACGAGGCGCCCCTTTTTTTGTCTAAGACGGAATCTTAGCGCAGACAGGAATGTTTACCTGGTGAGGCGACCCGTATGCATTGAAATAAGGTTGCTGAGTTCTGTTAGATTTGTAATATGGCATACCGGGGAAGCCTATGCCCGGGTTGCTCTATTCATGAACACCGCTCCCCCAGTGCAGTAGAAGGAGGCCATAACTTCGAAACCAAATGGGGCGGCGGCCAGTACGCAATGCACCTACCGTCCACAACAACCATGCTGCTCACCCGCTCGGGATGGTTCACGATTAGGATTTGCACCACACCGCCTCCTGTAACAAAGACGCTACACAACATGACGGGGCCGCCCCATAAGCCATAGGAATGACCCCGGGACGGCCCCTTTGAAATCAGAGCTAAAACCGTATATAGAAGCTAAAGCCCTAAGCCCTTCCCCGGCTCTCGGCCTCCTGCATAGCCAGACGCACCCGCTCGGACAAGGCGTCCGTGCCGTGGATCCGGGCCCAAATACTGTTGACATAAGGCGGCTGCCCCTGCCTGCCGAACAAGCTGACCAGCACAATAACAGCGAAGCTCAGCGGGATGATGAAGATGGACGGGAACGCAAGGCTTCCAAGCGCCGCCCCAAAGCTGCCTGCCGGGAATACGCCCGTCTCCTTCAGAATATTCAGCCCGATGAACAGAATGCTTCCCCCGCCGCCGACCAGCATACCGGCGATCGCGCCGTTGCGGGTCGTCCGCTTCCACCAGATGGAGCACAGCAGCATGGGCACGAAGGCACCTCCCGAAATGGCGAACGCCCAAGTAACCATCATGGCGATCAGCGACGGATACGCTTTATCCAGCCCGATGGCAGGGATGCCGATGCCGACCAGCAGGGAGAACAGCCCCATCACGACGACCGCAATTTTGCCGACCAGCACCTTCTTCCATTCCGGCGCCTTCGGGTTCACATAATTCTCGTAGATATCATGTCCCCAGGATGCCGCTGAAGCGATAAGCAGTCCCCCCACTGTCGAGAACATGGCCGCAAAAGCACCCGCCGCTACGTAACCCAACCCGAACTCTCCGAACAGCAGCTTGCCGAGGACCGGCATGATCTGATCGGATTTCAGCAGCAGACCGTCCACGGTCAAATCCGCTATGGCCGGATCAGAACCGGAGAGCTCGCTGACATACTTGCGTCCTCCCATGCCCGCTACCGAGCTCATAATGTAGAAGAAGCCGATGAAGCCTAGTACCCACAGTGTTGTCAGTCTTGCCGACTTGCCTGAAGGATTCGTATAATACCGGTTCATAATATGCGGAAGACCCATTGTTCCAAGCACCAGGGCGAGAACCATCGAGAATTGATTCAGCCAGTCATACCGGTGCCCGGGCTCCTGGAAAGTCATCGTCCGCTCGGGATGAAGCTTATTCGTCTGGGGAAGCACTACGTTCACCGAGGCTGCAGGATCTCCCTGCTGCACGGCGGCCTCCACCTCTGCAAAAGCTTCCGGGCTCATGACCGCCTGAGCCTGATCGTACGGCCTGCTCCCCTCTTCCCCGGCCATCAGCTTCTCCACCGTCATCGTGGCCGGATTGACGAGCGGCACCCGCTCCGAGGCATAGGAGCCGATCCCGTTAATCAGAATCAAGGCAAAGACGATGAACATAGCGGTAAACAGCACCCAGAACTGAATCATCTGGTTCAGGGTTGTTCCCTTCATCCCGCCAACCGCAACATAGAACATCATGATAATGACAACCGCCACGACACCCGTCTGATAAGGGCTCATGCCGAGGAAGCCAACGCCTACCAGAACATTCCACGTATTACCGGCTCCCACCATCTGCGGCGCGAGGTAGAAAATACAGATCAGCTGTACCATCACAACCCCGATGATGCGTGCCACATGGCTTCTTCCAAATCGGGCGAATAGAAAATCGGGGATCGTATACTCGCCAAATTTACGCAGCGGGCTGGCCAGGAACAGCACGACCGGCACAAAGGCCGCGCCAAAGCCGATCGCATACCACATGCCGTCAACACCAGAGGCATATACCGCTGCAGCCACGCCCAGGAAAGAGGCCGCGGAGAAGTAATCACCGCAGATCGCGGTTGAGTTGGTAAGCATGCCAACCTTCCGGCCGGCGAGATAGAAGTTCGCTGTACTGGAGTTAAACTTTCGTGTAACGAGCGAAATAACAATCGTGATCACGATCAAGGTCAGCACCATCATAATGGCATACGTATTAAGCATGGTTCGGTACACCTCCTACTTGAGTTTTTCGTCAAGCTGATTGGCTCTTCTCACAAACAGATAGGCGAGAACCCAGTAGAACAGGTGAAACAGCACAATTGTTGTCCAGAAATTAAGGGACAGTCCGGCCAGAAAAGGTGTACCGTACCACCATTCCGCCGTACCGCTGAGGAAAGGAATCATCAGGGTCACCAAGAAGAATACCGTCCCAAAGGAAAAGCTCAGCTTTCTCTGCTGCTTATAGGACTGATCCACCTGGCGCATTTCTTCTTCCGTTACGAATACAGAGGTTTCGTTAAGTGACATATCCTCACGTGCCATTGCCGGAACTCCTCCTTATATAACGATGTGAAATTACTGACGACCCGGGAACTCCAACATCCACCTCCCCACTTATGTAAGCGCTTAAATTTGTGTCAACATTGTGAATATACCATGAATCTCTAGTCGTTTCCAGCCTATGAGATACTCCGCAGCACTATGCTGGATTAGGTGTAAAAAGGAACATCCCGTCCACCTGCAGCAAAAACTCTGTTACGCGGCCAGGACCAAGCACAGATAAGGCATCCGGAACTACAATTCCGAATGCCTTCCTGTTCCTAAGCGCCCTTAATATTCTTGAACGTTCAGCTTTATATGCTGCTTGGCTTGTGTCCCTCTGTCTGCATACTGGTCAAAAACCTTCGAAACCGCTTCTTTGCTGACCGGCTTGCTGATGTATTCATCCATGCCAAGCTCCAGATATTTTTCCCGGTCACCCTTCATCGCATGGGCGGTTATGGCAACGATAAATGGTTTATGCTCCCACTTCGTCTCCATTCGAATTCTTTGGGCCGCCTCCAGCCCATCCAATCCCGGCATCTGGATGTCCATGAAGATGATATCGTAGGGATGCTGCTCGTAGGCATCGACAGCTTCCAGTCCATTGCAGAAGACATCGGCCTGATGGCCCAGCCGCTCGATCATCTTCCTCAAGACGATCTGGTTCACATGGTTGTCTTCCGCAATCATAATCCGGAGAGATCCGGGTACAACCCTCTGTTCCTCTGCAAGCTTAGCCTCAACCGCCGCCATTTGTTGCGTATTTGAAGAGCTGAACGGCAGGGTAAACGTGAATACCGCTCCTGTCCCGTCTTTCGAAGGCTCATACCAGATTTCCCCGCCCATAAGCTGGACCAGCCGCCTGCAGATGGCTAGTCCGAGTCCCGTGCCTTCCACCGTTCGTGACATGAAGGAATTCATTTGCGAGAACGGCTCGAACAGGTGGCTCACCTTATCCTCCGGAATCCCCACGCCCGTGTCCCTTACCGAAAAGGCAAGAATAAGCTGCCCATTGTCCTGGGACAATCGTTCAATCAACACAGATATCGTACCTCTCGGTGTAAACTTGACTGCATTGCTGAGCAGATTCATCAGAACCTGTCTGATTTTCAACATATCGCCCGTGACGACAGCAGGAACTTCTGAGTCAACCGATGTCTGGATCTCCAGGTTCTTGTCCAGTGCCTTCGGAATGAATACCTGCAGCGTGTCCGACAAAGCTTCCCTGATATTAAACGGGCTGGTGACAAGCTCTTCCTTGCCCGACTCAATTTTGGAGAAATCAAGGATATCATTAATAATGCTAAGCAGCGTCTCGCCGCTGCGCTTGATGAGCTGGGCATATTCCTTCTGCTCTGTGCTCAGGCCCGAGTCCAGAAGCAGATCGGTAATCCCGATTACTCCATTCATCGGAGTACGGATTTCATGGCTCATCATGGCAAGGAAATCACTCTTGGCACGGTTTGTTTTCTCGGCGGCTTCCTTCTCAATAATAAGCTTCTTCTGCTCCGTCATATCCTTGGCGATGAGATAGAAGCCCACATTCTCATTGTGAATAATAATCGGGGCGAGCGTGGATAACACCTCCACCTCATGGCCTGCTTTATTACGGACAAAGCTGATTTCCTTCTCGACAATGGAATAATTCAGCGGATTGAATAGAATACGGTTCATATTTTCCATCCCGATCAGCATAGAAATTTTGCCGCCAATCAGTTCCTGGATCTCATAACCGGTAACCTGCTCAGCCATACGGTTGCCGTTAATAATCCGGCCATCCAGGCCAAAAGAGATAATCATATCGTGATTATACTTCTTCAGCGAGGTATAGCGCTCAATACTTTCCTGCAGGCGTCTTTCGGCAGCCTTGTTCTTCGTCACATCAACGGCCTGCAGAATAAAATAAAGCGGCTTCCTGGGAGATTCAGCCTGCACAAGCGATACATGAAGTGAAGCGTATATCTCTTCCCCCTTCTTGTTCCGGTGCCTCTTCTCAATCTCAAATGCATGGCTTTCGCCATCCAGCAGCAGCTGCAGATAATTATCCTCATAATCTCCGTCAGGATGAATGAAATCCTTGGGAGCAACTGCATGCAGCTCGCCGGGTGTTAAGCCGAATATCCGATAAACAGCTGGATTCACGCTGATCCATTCATAATCCAGGGAAATGATAGCTATTCCGATTGGAGCATTGTTAAATACATGTTCAAACAGCGGTTGGTGTCCAAACAATTCTTCGCTCCCGATTTCCAACTTGAGCACTCCCAACATAGATGAATTATGGTCGAATACAACCAGCACATCTCTTTAACCAAATCTCTGTTTAACTAAACATTGTTCTGACGTAAAAAAAGGGGTTCTGCCGAAACTTGTCTGGCGGAAACCCTTCTGTTTCATGATAAGTCCGGCTCCCGGAATGAAACGCCTTCCGGCAGCACGGCATCGATATGCTCTCTTACCTGAGGCCTTATATGCAGTTCATTGCTGAGAACCGCAAAAATCCCCTTATCGCTGCGGGATCTAATCAATCTGCCCATGCCCTGCCTCAGCCGCAGAAGCATATAAGGCAGGTCCACCTCCTCGAACGGAGCGGCCGCTTCCTTCCGTTTCACCATGAAGACGGGGTCCTGCGGCGGATACGGCAGAGACCATACGATCACATTCGACAGCGACGGGCCCGGTACATCGAGACCTTCCCATAGACTGACCGCACACAGTACCGTCTGCTCCTCCTGCTGGAACCGGGAGATCAGGTGGCTGATTTCCGCATCGCCTTCAAAGAGAAATTCCAGCCCGCTGTAGTCAGGATGAACATTCACAGCGGACTTGAACCTGCCCAGCTCCTCGCGGCTGCTGAACAAGATCAGTGCCCTTCCTTCTGTCCGGCGCAGCAGACGGGCCGCCGCCCCCAGCTTCTCATCGAAGGAAGCCTGTTCCTTCCACACGGGGGCCAGCGCTTCCATATGCTCCACATAATCATATGGCGACGGTACCGAGAAGGAGAGGTAATCTTCAACACCGAGACTATCCGCAATGAACGAGAAGGAGCCGCCTACCGACAAGGTAGCCGATGAGAAGACGATCGGCATACGGGAGGCGAACACCCTCTCCCGCAGCATCTCCTTAACCGTCCGCGGCATGATAGACAGCGTGAGTCCGCTGCCCGTGCCGCTGCTCCAGCAAATCAGCGTGTCCGGATTGTCGAACAGTGCCAGAGCCTTCTGCATCATCTCAATATGCTCTTCAACGATTCGCAGCTGGTATTCATTCAGCGTATACATCTCGCCCTCGAACACAAGCTCCTCCTCTATTGCATCGAGCAAGCCTCTAAACCGCTTCACTTCCTGGAGCAGACGCGGATTCAGGTCGATCTGGTTGCGGTCTGATCCCGCGATCGGACGACTTTGAGCCGCCAGCACCTCAAATAGCAGATAGCTCTGGTCAATCACCTCATCAATGAGAACAGCGAGCGTCTCCCGGACCTCTCCCTCCAGCAGACGGGTGATCATACCCTCGAACACATCATGCTTCAGCTTGTAGCTCAGCGCCTTCATCGCCGCCGTTTCCACCAGATGACCCTCATCAAAGACAACAGAGCTGTGCTCAGGAAGCAGCGCAAGCTGTCCTTCGCGCTTACGGCTCTCGTAAGTCCAGACATGCTCCATATAGTAATCATGCGAGCAGACAATGATTTCGGCAGCCTTGCGGAAATAATCCCGGGACAGCGTTTGGCCGCAGCGGTGTCTTCTATCGCACACGAAACAGTCCTGAAACACATCCCAGCTGACCCTGCTCCACTGTTCATCATTTAAATCCGGGTACTGCTTGCGGTCCCCATAAGCATGGAAAGACTGCATGGGGGCGGGCTTGCGGACAAATTCCGGCAGCTCTTCGTAGATCTCCCGGAAGCGGATTCCATCCTCCTCCAGGGCAGCCGTGCCGGCATCATCCAGCTTGCGCAAACACAGGTACTGGTCAGGAGATTTGCCCAGCCGGACATCAATGTCCAAATTCAGGTGCTTCTTCAGCTTGGCAATATCGCCTTCCGGCTTCACCAGCTGCTCGATCAGCGATTCATCCGCACAGGCGATGACAGCTGGCTTGCCTGTATGCCTCGCATAGAGAAGCGCATACAGAAGGTAGACCAGTGTCTTGCCGGTACCAACGCCCGCCTCCGCAAACATCGTCTTCTTGTCCATATAGGCTCGTTCAAGCTGATACGCCATATAAATCTGCTCGTCGCGGACCTCGAAGCCCGCTTCAGGCAGCACATCGTAGAACACATCCCCAATCCATTCGCCTGCCTGTTGAATGAACGGCCGTTTCGGTTCATAGTCAAACGGATATCTCGCCACTTCTTTTATGCCTCCACATTTTACAAGTACAAGCTGCGGGTCAAACATCCATTATTACACGGGATTACCGGAAAGTCGAGCGCGGCTTAAGAGCCGGCTTGAAGTTCACCACTGTCCAGAAAATAATCTCTGAGCCTCCGGGCCAGCTCATCATCACTGAGGGGCCTGCGGTGAGTGTTCTCCAGATAAATATATTTCTCGGTCTCAGGCATCAAATACGCCTTGTACCACAGGAACATATCCGGGCTGTCGCCGTGCATCCGGAGATACCGGCGCAGCGTATCGGCATGCTCCACAGTGTTAGCTATATTGGTCAGCCAGTCCGCCCTATAGAAGTGGCGCCACCTGCCATGCTCGGCAGTCTGCAGCACGTGCAGCCCTTCGGCATAATCCCGCATAGACTGCGAAGCATGTACGAAAGCAAGCGGATAATGACCCGTCCAGCAAGCCTGATAAGCTCTGCTCAGTGCTGCGAGTCCCCGGCAGCCGGAGGCATGGAGCTCTATATGGAAGAGCAGGTGGTCATGCAGACGCCGGGATTCCTCCTGCTGGAGCCTGCCCATTATGGTACGGCAGTCTTCCGCGAGCTGCTCCCAGCTGGGCAGCGCATCCGCTGCCTTCCTTCCGAACCACGCTACCTGTGCGGGAAACGGCTGTCTTCCTGCCGCCCACACCAGTGACGGTTCAGGCTCATCTCCGCCCCGGCTGATCCACCGGCCGATGATCTGCCGCGCAGGATGATGGTAGAACTCCTCGCCGGCACGGTCATCCGGATGGGGACCATAGGCAATCGTGCTGGCAAAATACCGGCGGTACAGCGAGGTAATGTCTTCCAGCTCCCTCGTGAACAAACGTCCGGCAAACCGGGACAGCCCCTCCTCATCCTGTCCGGCCGGCGGACCATCCTGCCAGCAGCGGCTGACCAGATCCAGTGTATAGAGATGCTGACGGATATTGCCGCAGTTCAATAGCAGATATTCATCTGCCCCCGCCTGAAACGCCGCCGCCAATTCCCCCGTGATCAGTTCAGGCGATGACGGGAACAAGGTCAGGTGATTAGAAGCCTGAAGATCATGGAAGGTCACATGATAATAAAGGCCATGTTTGCCGCTGTCATCGGCTGAAGGAAGAGCTGGTATCCGCTCGTTCAGGCTTCCGTGCCGGCGTGATACCATTTTCCCGTAACCGTTGTCCGCCCATACTTTTATAATGCCCGCCGGAACCTGAATATGCCCGGCTTTATATAATTCGGCAATCTCGCCATACATGGCCATGCAGCAGACCGGTTCCGCCACCGTCTCTCTAACCATCTCATACTGGCGCTTGATGACTGAGGCGATCATGGCTCCCCGCTTCTCGGGTGTATCGAAGGAAGGATCATCCTCCCAGAAGGGCTTGTCCCCCTGACCCCTGAACGACAGAACCCAGACGATCTTGTTCTCCTGCTGCTTCTCAATTGCCTCCCGCCACAGGTTCTCGAACAGCCCGGGATGCTGCAGGTAGCTCGGCTGCTTTCCTGGATAAGCCCGCAGGAACATCTCAGCCCCGAGCGGCTCTGCGTGGTGATGGGTAATCCAGAGCCCCATCTCCGCTGCGAGCTCATGATGGACGCCATGCTTCGGCAGATCAGTTCCAGGGATCACCATATTGCCTCCGCACCGCAGCAGCGCTTCAAAGACCGGCAGCCACACCTCCCGCGTCGGCGGGTACTCTTCCTTCCATCCAATCAGGCATACCTCATCATTAACAAACCAGCCCCTGTAGCGGACTTTGGGTTTAGCAGAATGAAACGATTCCGCGGTAATGGTCACAGACTCCCTCCTGGCGGGCGGCAGATCTGCCCAGAACCAGAACGGATCCACTCCCAGACAGGCCCGGCTGTAATGAAGCATCCCGTATATCAAGCCCAGCTCATCCCGGCCGATGATCTCGAGTCTTCGTGAATCCCCTTCCCCGCTAAATTGAAAGCTGTAGGCTTCCGGCCATGCCGGACATTCCTCATCAGAGGCCGCGTAACGGATTGTAATGGTACCGGGCTCCTTGCGAAGCGGCTTGCTGCC
Organism: Paenibacillus sambharensis; assembly: GCF_003233845.1. Classification (GTDB taxonomy): domain Bacteria; phylum Bacillota; class Bacilli; order Paenibacillales; family Paenibacillaceae; genus Paenibacillus_I; species Paenibacillus_I sambharensis. The sequence goes on along the minus strand of NZ_QKRB01000040.1, from coordinate 24,691 downwards.
AAAGACGTTCTCATGATCCCGCGCGATCATATCCCAAGCATGCTTAACCGCACCTGCTGCTGGTACTTGAATGTTGTAAGCGGTTTCCTTAGATAGCGTCATTTCCTTCGTCATTACAGCCATCCTCCCGTTATCCGGGAGCGGCAGCTGAGCCGCTTCCGGTTGTTGCATCAACTATATGTACACCTTTACACTTCCAGCTATGCCCGGCCAATTCCTCCTAGCTGTTCCCATTCCCTGCCTCCACCAGACGCCTTATCCCTTCTCTCAGCCTGGACTCATTGAGATAGGAGTAGCTTAACCGAATATGTGTGGAGGCCCGGTTATCGGGATCGAAGTAGCTTCCCGGGACGAAAGCTACCGAGCGTTCAAGCGCAGCGGCAAGCAGCCGGCTGACATCCTGGCCTGCAGGAAGCTGGACCCAGAGGTTCAGGCCGCCCCCGGGACTAACCCACTGCCAGTCTGTCCGGGACAGCTCCTCTTCCATCACTTCCTTGCGGATCTGCAGGGCAATCCGCAGCTTGTCGAAGTGCTGCTGCAGCCGTTCAGATTCAAAGTAATGCAGGAAGATCTTCTGATTGAGCAGCGGCGAACCATTATCCGCGAGTGACTTGGCCGTCACCAGAGTGCTCATCAGCGCCGGCGGACAGATCATCGCCGCGATCCGAAGACCCGGTGAGACATACTTGCAGAAGCTTCTGATATAGATGACAGATTCCGCCGTATCGAACGTGTAGACCGGGGGAACCGGCTTGCTGCCGAAATAGATATCGGGATACGTATCATCCTCAATAATCAGGCAGCGGTACCGATCAGCCAGCTCAACCAGTCTCTTGCGCTGACTCGCAGGCACCACGGCGCCTGTAGGGTTGTGAAAGGTTGGATTAATATAGAACAGCCTTGGCTTGTAAGTTCGCATAGCCGCTTCAACCGCGTCCATATCATAGCCCGACTCGGTAATATCAACGGTTACAATATGAGCGCCCTGTCCCCGGAATGTATCAATGGCCGCGCTGTAGCTGGGACGCTCGAGCATAACAGTGTCTCTTGGTTTAAGGAAGGACTGCGCGACCAGATGAATGGCCTGCTGTGCCCCTGTGGTGATCAACAGCTGCTCGGAAGACACGTATGTACCGCAGGTCCGGGCAAAATAACGGGCAAGCGACTCCCGCAGTTCACTGTCCCCTTCTACCGGCGCATAGGTAGACAGCACCTTCGGATACAGGTCGAACACCTTCTTCACATAAGCCGAGAAGTATTGGTTCGGCAGCAGACTGGGGTCGATCAGCGCTTGGGTCAAATGATAATCTACGACTGCCGATTGAAGGGCCGACAGAAGATTTTGTCTCGGATAAGCATTTACAAGCGGTTCATCCGCGAATTCTGACGGTGCAATGCCTGACTGGACATAATAGCCTGTCTTGTCCTTCACATAGACTTTGTTCTGCTGTTTCAGCATCTGAAAGGCCTTGAACACTGTTAACCGGTGAACCTTCATTTCAAGTGCCAGCTGCCGAATCGACGGCAGCTTCTCATGCGCTCGCCATTCCCGCCGGTCAATACGCTGCACAAGCATATCGTAGACCTGTTCAAACAGATAGGACTGGCCTTTCTCTCTAGACAGTAAACTCACCGCTTCCGCCTCCTCTACCGACCAGTGTATCACAGGAACGCCTCATCTGTTCTGTTCTTTGGCATCTGTTCTGCCGTACTCCGGTTATGATGATTTCCACGGAGGGGATTAAAGATGATTATAGTAAATTATGCAGTAATGTGTCTTATATTTGGCACAACCTTTCTGGTGATCAAGATCGGGGTTGACGCGGGAGTGGCACCGTTCTTCGCTGGCGGGCTTCGCTTCTTCACAGCGGGAGTTATCCTGTTCCTCGTCATGCGGATCAAGGAGAGAATCCCCTTTAAGCTGCTGGTCAGCCGTGACCTGCTGCTCGTGGGCATCGGGATGACATTCGGCACCTTTGGCACGCTGTACTGGGCGGAGCAGCATATCTCGTCCGGGATGGCTTCGGTTCTCTCTGCTACCGGAACCCTGATGATTATGCTGATGCAGGCCTTCATCCTGAAGCAGAAGCTGAAGCCGGCCGCTATAGCCGGCTGTATAGTAGGGATATTGGGCGTACTGCTGCTGATTCTGCCCAGCCTGTCGGTTTCCCTGAGCAGCCTGTGGCTGTTTGGTTGTCTGGTCATCATCGCAGGCGAAATCTTTTATGCCGGGGGTACGCTGTATGCACAGACGGCCAGAGAGCGGACGAGGACCTCTCCCCTGGCGGCCAATTCCGTCCAGATGATGCACGGCGGACTTCTGCTCCTCTTGCTGTCCCTGTGCACCGAAGACGTTCGGTGGACAGCCGTTGTTCAGCCCGCGTTTCTGGCTTCGGTCAGCTACCTGATCGTCGTTGGCTCCATCGTCGGACACAGCCTGTATATGTACCTGGTCAGCAAGACCAACCCGGTATTTCCGTCTACCTGGCTGTATGTCTCACCTCTTATCGCGCTGACAGCAGGTGCAGCCCTCTATCAGGAGAAGCTGACCCCGGTCTCGCTTATCGGAGCTCTAACCATTATTACGGGTACGGTACTGGTTAACCTGGAGCCGCTGCGATCGATGGTCCTCAGAAGATGGGGAACGGATAAGAGGAAGCGGAAGGTGGAGGATTTCGAGACTGCTGGTTAACGGGGTAACAGGGCTAAGCGTGAATGCGCCAGCCCTGCACCTCCAGAATCATCTGCCGGTTGTACTATCGATAGTAGCGCCGGTTGTAGAAGGACATAACTGCCCTGTACATGGACTTATCCCGCAGTTTCCGGAACAGAGACTTATCGGGTTTGAAATTCGGTTCAATAATCCATGCCTTCCCCTTGGCATCCAGACCAATATCCAGTCCAACCGTATCAATCCGGTAATATTTCTGCAGCTGCTTGGCAGATCTCAAGGAAACCCGGTCAATCTGGCTCTGCAGCTGCTTAACGGATTTTCCGGTAATGTTGGAGGAGCTTATGGCATCGGCAAGCGGGGCAACCCTTCCTTTGCTGCGCGCCACATTGGTCACAATATATCCGGGCCCTGCGATCTTCGCCAGCTTGCCTGTTACCGACCAGCCCGACTTTTTCGTTCTCTGCACCATGACACGTATATCGAAGGGTCTTCCTTTCACCTTAGCCAAGGGAATCTTGCGCTGTACAATATAGCGAAGACCTCCCGTTTTGCTTTTTATATAGGAATATAGAAGCGGTAAAGAGGAAAATGTCTTCCTGCTGCGTCCGTAATGGACTTCATAGCCCGTGCCCTTCACCGATACGGACATCACGCCGGCTCCCCCATACCCGCCGGAGGGCTTAACGATTACTTTCCCATATTGTTTAAGAAGGGATTGCAGATGAAGCTTAGAGAGAGAGCGGGTGTGCGGAAGCGATGCAGCCAAAGCGGAAGCATTTCTCATAACACGGTATTTGGTCAGTTTATCACGGCTGTAAGTCATGCCAGTTCACCGCTCCCTCATCGTTGAATAGGGGATGATCCTCGCACCGGGTAATCCGGTTATTGGCATCCACGAATACAACTCTTGGCACAAGACGCTTGACTTCCTCTTCTTCATACAGTCCCATACTCAGGATAATGACCAGGTCCCCAGGCTGAAACAGATGGGCAGGCGGCCCGTTCAGACAAATCTTACCTGTTCCTTCTCCACCCGGTATGGCATAGGTTTTCCATCGTGTTGCGTTGCGCAGGCTGGTCACCTGTACCATTTCGTAAGGGTGAATGTTGGCTTCCTTCATCAGCTTGGAATCGATCGTTATGCTGCCCACATAGTCCAGGCTCGCTTCTGTCACCGTTGCTCTATGAATTTTCCCTTTGCACATCAGTCTTTGCAATGAATCAATCCCTCTCTTTCACACAAGGTACCTACAGCAGACTATGCAGATGATGTAAAACTGACTGGGTAGAAGATGAATTTCTCACACCCCTAGCTCATAACCACACTGTATGAGGAGATGAACATAAGCTGTATGATGTTACATCCGAAATGACAGGAGGACTTCAGGTAATGAATTTTGGCTTTGTATGCCGCAGTTGCGGACAACGGCAATCTTTCCGGCCAGGGCCTAGCACATGCAGCTGCGGAGGAACCCTGCTGGTCGAATATGATCTTGAGCGCGCAGGCCGAACCCTGACCAAGGAAAGTCTTAAACACAGGGTGTCATCCATGTGGAGGTACCGGGAGCTTCTGCCTGTACAGCATGAGGACCATATTATCTCCCTTGGAGAAGGCTGGTCACCGCTGATTCGCATGCATCAAGCCGAGCGTCTGCTGCCTGTCGGGAAGCTGTGGGTCAAGAGAGAGGAACAGAATCCGACAGGCAGCTTCAAATCGCGCGGCTTCTCGGCTGCGCTTTCCATTGCCCGTGCACACGGCATTAAGAAGGTAGCGGTCAATTCCAACGGCAACGCTGCATCCGCTTTAGCAGCATATGCAGCTTATGCGGGGATGGAAGCCTATGTGTTTGTCCCCCGGGATTGTCCCGGACTTATTGTAGAAGAATGCGTACAATATGGCGCCCATACCTGTCTGGTCGATGGATTCATTCATGACGCCGGGAAGATCATCTCAGACGGGCAGCAGGTACAAGGCTGGTATAACGTCGGTACTCTGAAGGAGCCTGGCAGAGCAGAGGGCAAGAAGACGATGGGGCTCGAGCTGGCGGAGCAGCTGAACTGGAAGCTGCCGGATGTCATCATCTATCCTACGGGAGGCGGCTCCGGGGTAATCGGCATGTGGAATGCCTTTCAGCAGCTTAAGCAGCTGGGCTTCATTAACGGAGATCTGCCGCGAATGGTCAGCGTGCAGGAGGCTGGATGCCAGCCGCTTGTTGATTCCATGGCGGGCAGCGGCGAATTCAAACCACAGGTCAAGCATGTCATCTCCAGTCCTACAGGCATGCGGGTACCGAATCCTCCTGACGGGCATTTGATTCTCTCTATTCTGCAAGAGTCGGGCGGAACAGCAGTCGCGGTAACCCGGGAAGAAATCCAGCAGGCCGGGGCTGCCTATGGCAGGCTTGGAATATCCGCTTCGCCAGAAGGGGCTGCGACGCTGGCCGGTCTAACCCGGCTCCTGGATCAAAGCTGGATTCGCCCGGACGATGAGGTTGTCCTGTTTAATACGTCTCATGCAGTGAAATACCTGCCGTGGAAGCCGGCATCCAGCCTGCCCGTCGTTAAGACTTATCAGGACTGGCTGCAGGCAGTCAAGTAAGGTGGAATTTAAGGCAGCACGAAGCTCCCTTGTAGAGCATATTAGGGAACGCCATGGTGAGCAGGCTTTCAAATACAAAAAGGATTGGACAGTTTGTCCAATCCTTCTTCGATATGTGTTCAGCTATGCGATTAGGCTTTGTTCGAGGAACCAAACTCACGCATTTTGCCGGCAACCGTTTGCTTGATTGCATCGCGGCCTGGTGCCAGGAATTTACGCGGATCGTAAACTTCGAGGTCCTTAGTCAGGATTTCACGAGCAACCTTGGTGAAGGCGATTTGGTTTTCGGTGTTAACGTTGATCTTAGCCGTTCCGAGCGAAATCGCTCTCTTGATATGATCAGTAGGAATGCCTGTCCCGCCATGAAGAACCAGTGGCAGCTTGATCATTTGGCAGATCTCTTCCATTTCCTTGAAGCCCAGGTTCGGTTCACCCTTGTAAGGACCATGAACGGAACCAAGAGCAGGAGCCAGGCAATCGATACCTGTGCGCTCTACCAGCTCTTTGCACTCCTTAGGATCTGCATAGATAACGCCGTCAGCGATTACATCATCCTCTTGTCCGCCAACTACTCCAAGCTCGGCTTCAACGGATACACCGCGCTCGTGCGCGTATGCAACAACTTCGCTGGTCGTTTTTACGTTTTGTTCGAACGGATCATGCGATGCGTCAATCATAACGGAAGTGAAGCCAGCATCGATCGCTGCTTTACACTTCTCCACGCTGGAACCATGGTCCAGATGGATTGCAACAGGAACCGTGATCTTCATTTCCTCGATCAGCGATTTAACAATCGAAGTTACAACTGTGAAGCCTCCCATATAACGAGCCGCACCCTCGGAAACACCCAGAATAACTGGTGATTTCTCTTCTTCAGCCGCAGCCAGGATCGCTTGTGTCCACTCCAGGTTGTTGATGTTGAATTGACCAACAGCGTAACCTTCTTGCAGAGCTTTGTTAAGCATGTCTTTCATGGAAACTAATGCCATTGTAAGTCCTCCCTCAATGTGATTACCTATCCAAGTGTATTATACACATTTACTATGAGTCCAGTAAATCAACTTTATTTGAACAAAAAAAATCAAGTGCATAAAGTATGGACGTTCTGAGTACTTTCTCCATGACTTCAACCCGGATAATTAAAATAATGCGCCGACGGGTGTGATAATAATCTCCACAGTGAGCGTACTCAAGCGGCTCCGATGCCAGATGATGCTCCCATCGCAGGCGCACCCCACTCTACACAGGACGGCTATTTCCGGAAAGAATCCGCCGATTTGCTGGGCCTTATAATATCCGGTTGTCTGAACAGCTTCCCTTTCGGGTAACAGAGTTACAAGGCTCATGCTGAATCAGCGAAATAAACGGAAGCTTTCATTACAGCAAGCTTGACAGTTAGGAGGAAACGGACTAGTGAATGAATTGTACCTTATTGCAGGCATTCTGCTCCTCATTGCCGGCATAGTGGATTTTGTATGGACAACCCTGTGGGTAGAAGGCGGTGCTGGGCCAATAACCAGCCGTCTCTCTAAAATAACCTGGGCATGCACACGCAGGCTGAGCGGCGATAACTCAAGAACGCTATCCCTGACGGGCCCCCTGCTGCTTTCCTTAACTGCCATTACATGGATCCTGTTATTCTGGAGCGGATGGACACTTGTTTTCAGCAGCGACTATTATGCCCTTACCGACACGCAAACGAAGACAGCAGCCACCTGGGCTGACCGCATCTATTTTGCGGGTTATGTATTCTTCACACTGGGAGTCGGTGATATTGTTGCGAATACCGGCTATTGGAAGATAACGACCATTATCGCAACGGCGACCGGGATGCTGTCCGTTACGCTTGCGGTCTCGTACCTGATTTCCGTATTAAGCGCCATCACCCAGAAACGCAGCTTTGCTCAAAGCATAACGGGTGTAGGCAGCAGCGGGAGTGAAATCGTGCAGTCGGTGTGGAACGGTAAAGATTTAACCAGCATGAACTGGCTGCTCCTTACCTGTACATCGGATTTGGGCAAGCTGACCGCCCAGCATCACGCTTATCCGATCCTTCATTATTACCACAGTGCCAGCGTTCAGCATTCCGCAGCAGTAGCAGTGGTTTTACTGGATGAGGCTCTTACCATCCTCGAGCACGGCGTTCCGGTGGAATTCCAACCTGACCGTCTGCTGATGAAGGAGGCGCGTTCCAGCGTAGAAAGCTATTTAAATACCGTCCAATCTGTATACCCCGGCTCCATTACCGATATGCCCCCGGCTCCCTCGTTAGACAAGCTTCGCCAGATGGGCATTCCCACGAGCTCTGATCACGAATTTGATGAAGCGCTTGGAAAGCTCGAAGAACGGCGGAGACGTCTGTTGTCCTTGATCCAGGCGAACGCCAGCAAGTGGCCTGCCGACAAGTAGCAGCTGAGCAGGAAGAAGCCGAGGCATAGACGATGCCGCGGCTTCATTCGTATCAACTTCCCCTTATTGCCTGGGTCCCCGCCAGTTACAGGACAATGGGCAGGAAACCGTCCTTCACATATTGTGCAAAAGGTATGTGCCCGCCCAGCTTGTCGCTGCCGGCTAATGACACCCCCGCATCCCCAAGCTCTTGTGTGGTATCGAAAAAGATCGAACACGCTTGGCAGCCGCCCTTGATAATTCCCGCCTTCATCACCTGCTTATACAATTCATGGAATGGATGCTCCGCCTTGGCTAATACTCCCGGCCACTCTGTGCCCGCTCCGTCAAAGAGGATTTCCACCTCAAATCCCTCTTCGTGAAGCTCCTGTCCGTATAACAAGCCATGAACCGCCTTGCCTGTATCCTGTTGATTCGCTTGAATGATAATCACAAATTTATTAGCCGTTGTCATCTCGATTACCTCCATTATTTATCCAGATCACCGCTCTTAACCCAACTGATCGGCGTGTCATTCTCAATATACATAACTTTATCAATCTCAAACCTGACCGTCCGTTCCGCCCCCTGGGATAGAGAAACCCCATCCTCCTGCTCCTCATTCCAAGTAATGTAAGACTGCCCGCTTAGCTGCAGTGAATGCCCTGCTGCAAAGTCCATAAATAACAGCCCGGTATTGGGGTTAACGTGGATATTGCCCAGCGTATTAAACATGGAATTCCCGAAGTAATCCGGAAACCGCAGGGTGCTGCTGTCTGTAATTTGCACAAATCCCGAAGGCCCGCCCCGGTGCGAGGCATCCATATTCCCCTCCCGGTCCCTGCTGCCAATGAAGAAGGTATCCGCCTGGCGTATCCATTCCTGCTGCTGCGGACTTAGCTTGGAACTGCGGTATGCATGCTTCTCCGAACGGTGAAATGGCCCAGCCCCCTGCAGCGACCGCTTCTGTATATACTTGGGGCAGTTGCCGTATACCTGCTCCGTATGGACCAGAAGCTCCCCGCCATGCTGGATGCTTGCTCTTCCGTTGATTCTCAGTCTGATTCTTCGGTTGAAGTCAATAAACAGCAGGCCGATCGCAGGGTTCGACTGCAGGCTCCAGATGACGGGATCACTCCTAGGGAAGCTCGAGGCAATCCGCAATTCTGTTTCGGATGTGACCTTGATGAATCCCGGTTCACCCGTTAGATAGGAGCACCAAACCTGTCCGTCTTCTCTGACTGCCGAAACGATGACAATGGTTTGGCTCTGTAGAAAGGCCGACGCCCCTCTTGACATTACCTGCTTGATACTCGCACCGTTCCGCTCCGCCAGAAGTTCTTCGCCCGCCAGTCGTTGGACAGCTAATTCACCGGGATGATAGATCTCACTCAACGTTCTCACCTCCCTTTTTAACCGCCTTAATATTCATATGGGTATTATATATCGTATTTTTTAACCTGTATAGTTTAATTTTGACTATTAAATAAATTCTTCATAATAAAAGCCCTAGCTAGGTGCTAGGGCTGCTCGGAACCGTTATTTTTGCGCCGCTCCAGGAAAGCTGCTACCTTCATGCGGTTACCGCATGTTTTTTGGCTGCACCAGCGGCGGGTGCTGTTCTTGCTGTTATCGTAAAAGTGGAGGACGCAATCCGGGTTCTCGCATTTCTTGATCAGACCAAGGTCATAGTTCGTAAACAGATCAACGGCTGCCTCCGCAACGGGAATGAGCAGGTCAGCCGGCTGCCGGACAGCAGTCTCCCGCGCAGCTGCGAACGCTTGACCATCCCAGAACAGCCTGGTTGTGAAGACCTGTTCGCACAGGATGCTGTTCACACGCTCAATGTCCTCTTCAGGGATGTCCTCATGCCTCATCCCCCGCTGAACGATGGTCAGCATGCTGTGCCTAAGGGCCGCTGCTGTGCCAACAGCCGATTCGCAGTCTTCTCTTGCCCAGCCTTGGCTTACATCGTCAATTTGCTCTTGACTGAACAGCTTCGCCAGAACGAGCCACTGCATAACGTCATGGAAGGAACCCAGAAGATCCAGCAGCTTGCCGTCAGCTGCAATCTTCGTATTAATGAAATCAAGGGCCGGATGATTCCCGATGAAATAAAAGGACGGGGGGATCTTTTTGGGCATAGCAATGAACTCCTCAGGAATTGTTATCTCTCTATTATAGCTTTTCCATCAGAAATAGCCCAGCCGGCCGGCCGCCCAAACCTCCTTATCTCATCCCTTGACCGCCCCCGCTGTCATCCCGTCGATAAAATACCGCTGGAACATCACGAACAGGATGAAGATCGGGATGATGGAGAAGAAGGAACCGACCACCAGCAGGTCATAGTTGTTGCCGTATGGCGTGAGCAGTGTTTTCAGTCCGATCGGCAGGGTGAATTTATTCGAATTGCTCAGCACCATGAACGGCCACAGCAGATTGTTCCAGCTGCCCATGGCATTCAGAATACCCATCGCCGCGAAGGCAGGCTTCATAACCGGCAGGATCAGACGCAGGAATATTCCATATTCACTGGCCCCATCCACCCGGCCCGCTGCGATCATCTCCCTCGGAACGCCAAGCAGGTACTGCCGGAAGAAGAAGATCGTCGACGCACTCGCAATGCCTGGCAGAATAATAGCCGAATAGGTGTTCATCATCCCCAGGTTAAAGATCAGCCGGTACAGCGGCAGCAGCAAAATTTCAAACGGCACCATCATAATCATCAGCACGCAGATAAAGAGAGGCGTTTTGCCTTTAAAATCATAGGCCGTAAATCCATAAGCAACAGCTGCGCTGGTGATCAGGGTCAGGGCGACCTGAAGAATCGTCAGCAGCATGGAATTCGCAAACCAGGTAAAATAGTCATGCTGCCCAGAAAACAGGAAGACGTAGTTGTCCAGGCTCATGATGGAGAAGTCCAGCTGCAGATTAAGTCCAAAACGGATGAGCTCCTTGCCCGGCTTGAACGACGCAAGGGCAATGGCGTAAAAGGGAAGCAGAACGAGCAGGCTCAACAAGCTGAACATGACGAGGAGAAGGATTTTGTTTAAACGTATTCTGCTCTCCATCTCAAGACTCCTTCCTGAAGAGGCCCGATAAGGCCAGCTGCGTAAGGTTGATGATCATCGTCACGAGAAGCAGGACAAGCCCGACCGTCGCCGCAAACCCGAGATTATTCTTCTCGATTCCCTGCCGGTACAGATAGCCGATGATCGTCAGGCCGATATTCTGCGGCGAATTGTTGCCATTCCACAGCATCAGGCTCTCGACGAACATAGCCATGCCCGCATAGATGCTGATCGTAAGCACATAGATCGTCGTTGGCTTAAGCAGGGGGATGGTGATGAATCTGAGCTTCTGGAACGTCGATGCCCCGTCAATCGAGGCAGCCTCATAATAATCATCCGGAATGTTCTTCAGCCCCGCGAGAAAATACAGGATATTGACGCCCATCCAGCGCCAGGCGGCCAGAGACAGCAGCGCAACAAAGCCAGTCGCATGCCCTTTGAGAAACTTGACCGGCTCTACGCCGAACATCGCCAGGAAACTGTTGATCAGGGAGCCTTCCATCTCCCCAAACATGAGCCGGAAGATCGTGCCTGCCACAACCACGGAGGTGAGCGCCGGGAAGAAGAAGACCGACTTGAACAGCTCCCGGCCCCACATAAATTTGGCATTGATCAGCACGGCGAACAGCATCGGGAACGGGATCAGGATGATTAGGGTCAATACCGTGTAAATCACGCTGTTCATGACAGCCTTCAGAAACATCGAGTCGTCGATCAGCTTGGCATAATTATCAAAGCCGACCCACTGCGCGGACTGTCCCAGCATCACCTTCTGAAAGCTCATCTCCACGGAGCTTGCCAGCGGATAGAGCCAGAATACGAGGAAGACCAGCACAAACGGCAGTACAAAGACGTACGGAGCAGCTTTTTGCGAATAGAGAAAGCGTTGGATCACAGCACAGCCCTCCTTCGGGTTGAACGTAAGATTGGAAGCAAAAGCTACCTTGAACAGTCAAGGTAGCTAAATGGCCAAGTCAGCGGCCGCCTCACTTCAACTGCTGTTCGATCTGGCTCTGTGCCGCATTAAGCGCTTCCGTCACGTCCCGGTCATTCTCAAAGATTTCATTCAACGTCGTCGTATACAGCTCGTTGTTAATCGTTGGCGAAGCAGGCGTTGATTTGATCAGCGAGATGCCGTCCTTAATCTCATTCAGCACCTCGAAGGGGTTATTCTGAAAGTACTGGACGAACTTGTTGTCCTTGTTATGCGTAATGTCTTCCTGCGTCCACAGCTCCGTATTAACGGGGTCAAAGCCAAGGGTGTTCCAGATGTTGATGTTGGCATCAAGCGTCAGCTTGGCGAATGCCAGGAAGTCCTTGGCCAGCTGCGCGTCCTTGGCCTGCTTGGTGACGACCGTTCCCGTTCCGCCGCCGCCGTAAGAGGAAGACATGCCCTGCTCGATAACCGGAATCGGTGCAATTGCGATTTTCCCCTGCAGATCAGGCATGTAGTTCACGTAACGTGACATGAACCAGAACGGCATCATGGCACTGGCATAGCTGCCTGTGTTGAATTCGCCGTAAGCCTCCTCTGTATCCGGCTGGCCGCCGGCTACCGTAGCCAGGACATTATTTTGCTGCAGATCCTTCAGGATACCGAGCCCCTTGATCATTTCCGGAGAATTGATGTTCGGCTTGCCCGCCTCATCCGTAAAATCGCTGCCCTGCTGCGCCAGCATCATCGACAGCTGCCAGCCGGCACTCGTGTCCGCTGTCCCCATGTACTTGCCGGTCTTCTCATAAACCGCCATGCCCGCCTTCTTGTAGTCCTCCCAGGTAACGATTGTCTTGTAGTCTACGCCGGCCTCTTCCAGAATCTCCGTGTTGTAAAAGGCAACCGCCGCTCCGACATGCGTAGGCAGACCGTAGATTGTGCCATCCTTCGTGTAGAGATCCAGTCTCGACTGGACGATGGATTCCTTATAGGGCTCCACAACATCGTTAAGCGGCTCGAGCTGAGGTGTGCCATTCAAGAAGTCAGGGAATTTCCCCACTTCAATATCTGAGATGTCAGGCGCCCCTTGGCCGGTCTGAAGGGCAATGGACAGCTTGTTATGCATGTCGTCGTAAGGCATCACCGAGACCTCCAGCTTGATCTGCCGGTCAGGGTGGTCCTTGTTCCAATTCTTAAGCATCGACTGAAAATGCTGGCCATGCAGTTCTACGAACGTCCAATACTTCAGTGTCACTGCCTCTTCGCCTGCCCCGTCATCCAGCACGGATACCGTTCCCGTTGACGAGGAACCGCTGCTGCAGCCGAACAATACGGCCAGCATACTCACCATCAGCAAACCTATCAACCACTTCTTCATTCATAGACCTCCTCTTTAGTTGTTGAAGCCTCTGCTGCCTGAATAATTGGGGTACGGTCTATGTATATGCAGAAGTAAGCGTTGCCATCAATGATTTTATTAATAACCAAATCATTACATTTTCATCACTTTGTTTACGATGCGACGCATACACAGCAAAAAAGGCGCCAGCTCATATAAAGCCGGTGCCTTTGGACTTACATTATGCAGGGTTGTTCCGCTTGGAAATATACCAGCTCATACGTGGCCGTGATTCCCTCTGGAGCTCCATAGCGCTCTTCGTACCTGCGGAACATGTCCAGGAACAGCCTTCTGGAACCGAGCCCCGGCCGCCCAGCAGCCTCCGATACGCTGGCCCCGACTCCCTTCACCGCATGGAGAAATTCGGGGACCGAAGTGTACAGCTCCGCCTGTTCGAATCGTTCGAAGCGTACACGGGAGAAGCCCGCATTAATGAGATCGGCCTGCCATTCCTCCGGTTCCCGGAACGATAATCCGTGCCGCTCGGGCTTCAGGCCGAGCGCTGCATAGGTCCGGGCGAAAGCTTCATGAAGCTCCCGGAAGGTGCCCGGCCCGAAGGTCGCGAACGCCAGCATGCCGCCCGGCCGCAGCAGCCCCCGCAGATGACCGAGCGTCCCGGCCGGATGCTCCAGCCACTGGAAGCAGGCGCTGGAGACGATCAGATCATATTCCGCTTCCCGTGCCGGTTCCGCAGCCCACCGCTCCACATCGGCCAGCACGAAGCGGATGTCCGCGGGCAAACCCGCTGTCCGCTGTCCGGCCGCCTCCAGCATGGAAGGCGCCAGATCGAGGGCTGTCACAGAACGGTAGGCTCCTGCCGCCAGCTTCCCGGTGAGAAACCCTGTTCCGCAGCCGATCTCCAGCACATCATCAGAGCCTTGCGGGTGCGGCAGCCCGGCTGCAAGGTGCCCGGCCATTGTTCGCTGCACCGCCGCGTGGGTCTCGTATCCGCCGGCTGCGCTTCGGTCAAACTGTCTGCGGATGCGGTTCAGTCTGCCGCTCATCCCACCACCCCCTAAGCGCTTCGGCCGCTTCCGCTTCCTTCAAGAGGAACGGAACATGTCCTGCTCCTTCCAGCGGGAGAAGCCTGGTCCCGGGCAGCAGGGCTGCCAGTTCCTCCGCCGCGCCATACGGGCAGATCCGGTCCAGCGTGCCGTGCATGATCAGGGACGGGCAGCGGACAGCGGGCAGCAGGGGCAGGGCGTTCTCGTCCCGCAGAAGCTGAAGTCCCGCCAGAAGCGCAGACGTATCCCATGCTCCGGGACCGTCCATGGGCGGAAGATGATTCTGACAGCCTGCCGCCCATTCCTCCTCCGTGAACATGGCCTCACGGAACTGGCTTTCGACCGCCGCCCGGTCCGACTCCAGGCTCCTCTGCATCTGCCGGATCACCGGGTCCGGCCAGCCCTTGTCCCGCTCTGCCCTAGGGCGGGTGAAACGGCCCGTGCACGCTAGCAGCAGCAGACCGTCGGCCATCCCCGCTGCGGCCAGACGCAGTGCAGGCAGTCCGCCCATCGACCAAGCGGCGATGAGCAGCGGCCCCGGCGGTTCTTCCGGCTTGGCGGCACGGGCTTTCGCTGCCGCCCCGGCAGCGGCGGCGAAGACCGCCTCCGGCGATTCTGCCCGGCTGAAGTCAGCAGCGGCATGGCGGAATTCCGGCAGCAGGGCGCGGAGTCCGTCGAATACAGACTCCGGCATGCCCCAGCCCGGAAGCCACAAGACGGTGCCTCTATTCTTCGGACCCGTATAAGAAGAATAGCCGTTCAGCATACCCCGCCTCCTCTCGCCGGGCATGCAGCCCGGATGATTGTCTTCACGGCGTCCGTCAGTTCTTCTCTGCTGTGGGTAGCCGACAGGGAGAACCGGATGCGCGCCGTGCCCTCTGGCACGGTAGGGGGGCGGATCGCCACAGCCGCTATCCCTTCAGCTTCCAGAGCCGCGCTTATACGCAGCGCCTCAGCATTAGTCCCGGCGATCAGCGGGATAATGGCCGAGTCCCCTTCTCCCGCCGCCAAGCCCGCCTTCCGCAGCGCTGAACGGAACAGCCTGGCGCTGCCCAGCAGCTTCTCCCGGCGCCCATGCCCGGCCTGCACCAGCTCCAGCGCCTTAAGCACCCCCGCTGCAACGGATGGGGGCAGAGCTGTGGAGTAGATCAGCGGCCGTGCCTTGTTCACCAGCCAGCGGATCAGCGATTGGCTGCCGCACACGTAGGCGCCATAGACGCCAAACGCTTTGCTGAATGTCCCCATGTGAATATCTACCATATCCTGCACACCTAGTGCACGGCACAAGCCTTCTCCGAACTGTCCGTATACGCCTCCGCTGTGAGCCTCGTCCACCATCAGCATAGCGCCGTACTCCTGCTTCAGCTCTGCCAGCTCCCTGAGGGGAGCCTGGTCCCCATCCATGGAAAATACCGCATCCGTTACGATCAGCTTACGGCGCGCATGCTTGTGCTTCTCCAGCTGGGCGCGCAGATGCTCCATGTCATTATGACGGTATCGGACATGCTCCGCACGGCTCAGCAGGATGCCATCGGTGATGCTGGCATGGTTCAGCCTGTCGCTGAATACGGCGTCTCCCCGTCCTGAAGCAGCGCTGATCACTCCCACATTCGCCATATAGCCGTTGGCGAATACCAGCGCCGCATCGCAGCCCTGCCATACCGCAACCGCCTGCTCCAGCTGGCCGAATGCCGGATGATTGCCCGTCACGAGCCGGGAAGCCCCGGCGCCTGCGCCGCCCGTCAGCAGGGCTTCACGCATCGCTTCCGCTATTGCCGGGTGGCCGGCCAAGCCCAGGTAGTCGTTGGAGGACAGGTCCAGCAGCCTGGTGCTGCCGGAGCTGCCGGTGTCCTGCTGCAGCATGTATCCCGGACTGCCCGGAACCTTCAAGCGGTCCCGCAGCCTCCGTTCCGATGCTTCCGCGGCGAGGCGCTCCAATTCATCATCCATCCAACTTATGCTCATCGTCCAGATCACCCGGCCTTACAAGGCGCACTGCTCAATCTCAAAGCCCAGGTCCTCAATCATCTGATGGTCAGAAGACACATCCTGCCCGTCCGTTGTCAGATAATCGCCTACGAATAAGGAATTCACCGCGTACAGAGACAGCGCCTGAAGAGAGCGGAGATTCACCTCGCGACCGCCTGCCGCCCGGAGCTCCTTCGACGGGCAGATCAGGCGGAACAGCGCCAGCACCTTGAGCGCCTTCATCGCCGGGGTGCGCCCGGCACCTCCCAGCGGGGTTCCCGGGATAGCATTCAGGAAGTTGATCGGGATCGAATCCGCATCCAGCTCACGCAGGGCATAGGCCATCTCCACGATCTCTTCATCTGTCTCCCCCATGCCGATGATGACGCCGGAGCAGGGGGACATGCCTCTCGATTTTACCTTCTCCAGCGTTTCCACCCGCTGGTCATATGTATGTGTGGTTGTAATGGAAGGATAATTCTCCTTGCTGGTGTTCAGATTGTGGTTATACCGGTGCACCCCCGCTTCCGCCAGCCTGCCGGCCTGCTCTTCCTTCAGAATGCCGAGGCAAGCGCAAATTTTGAGCGGCATGGTTGCCCGGATTTCCTTCACCGCGTCCACTACCTGGTCCAGCTCCCTGTCCGTCGGGCCCTTGCCGGCCGCCACGATGCAGTAAGTGCCCGCCTGGCGGGCGATCGCTTCCCGTGCGCCAGCAAGCAGCGTATCCTTATCCAACAGGGTATACTTGGCTACCGGAGCCGTCGAAACGATCGATTGCGAGCAGTAGCCGCAGTCCTCCGGGCACAGGCCGCTCTTCGCATTGATGATCATATTCAGCTTGACCTTCTTGCCGTAATAATGCTTGCGCACCTTGAAGGCAGCCTGCAGGAGCGGAAGCACCTCGTCATCATCCGCCCGGAGCACGGACAGCCCCTCCTCCATGCTCAGGCATTCCCCGCTCAGCGCTTTATCCGCCAGCAGGCTCCAATCCGTATTGGTGATCTCCAGCTTCATCGTTCTCTTCCTCCCTTAGTTTATCCTTCCTTCATCAAGCAGCCGGCGGACCGGCTCCAGATCCAGCGACCGGCGGACTGCATCCGCCAGCTGGACCGGACCTGCTTCACCATTCAGGCTTGGCAGCCTCCCCAGGACCTTGATCCCTCCGTACTTCTCGATCATAGCTGCATTGGAGCTGACACTGGGATCATCCGCAGGCATTCCCGCTGCTCCATCATTCAAGACAGCCCCAACAACCGGAATTCCCCGCGCCCTCAACGCTTCGGCTGTCAGCAAGGTGTGATTAATTGTACCGAGGCCGGATCTGGCTGCGATGAGCACAGGCAGTCCGAGCCTGACGATCAGATCGATTACCAGTGCATCCTTCGTCAGCGGAACAGCCGTCCCGCCAGCCCCCTCGACCAGCAGGCCGCCGCCATATCTTTCGGCAAGCCGGATGCCTGAGACCAGGAGATCATCCAGTGACAGATCGACTCCCGCCTGTTCTGCGGCCAGAGCCGGAGTTAGCGGCGCTTCGAAGGTGAAGGACGCCACAGCTTCAGGCCGCTCTTCAATGCCAGAGCCCTCAAGCAGGCGCTCCGCATCGCTCGCGCCGCTTCCAATGAGCTCTCCTGACTGGACGGGCTTCCACACGCCGATGTTCCGTCCTTCTTCGCGCAGGGCAGCGGCGAGGGCGGCCGTTACCAGTGTCTTGCCTACGCCGGTGTCTGTGCCAGCAACGAACAGGCCCGGAAATAAAGGCTGCTTCGCAGCTGAGCCGCGAACTTTTTTCACTGTGCTCATGCTCCCCATCCTTCCTCCGTCACGTCGATGATGGCTTCCGCCAAAATGTCCAGCATCGCGGCAAGCTCGGCATCCGAGCTTACAAGCGGCGGAATGAATACCACCACGTTGCCGAGCGGACGCGTCAGCATCCCGAGCTCCCGCGCCCGCATGCATACCCGGACTCCGATCCGTTCCGACCACTCGTAAGGCGTCTTGGCCGCTTTATCTCGCACCAGCTCTATGCCGGCCATTAGCCCCTGCTGCCGGATATCTCCGACATGAGGCCGGTCCGCAAGCTGGGCCAGCCTGCCCGCCGTCAAGGCGGCTTTGCCGTCCACAGCTTCGACGATCCCCCGCTCTTCCATGAGGCGAAGGCTGGCTATCGCCACCGCACAACCGAGAGGATTTCCGGTAAAGGAATGGCCGTGGAAAAAGGTCTTCTGCTCCTCGTAGTCAGCATAGAACGCATTGTACACAAGGTCCGATGCCAAGGTTGCCGCCACCGGCAGATAGCCGCCCGTCAAGCCTTTGCCGACCACCATCAGATCCGGAGATACATCCTCCAGCTGGCAGGCGAACATGGCACCTGTTCTCCCGAAGCCTGTCGCCACCTCATCGGCAATAAGCAGCACGCCGTACTCCCGGCACAATCCTGCCATCCTGCGCAGACAGCCTGGCGGCATCACGATCATGCCGCTCGCCCCTTGGACGATTGGCTCCACGATCAGCGCCGCGATCTCGTCTCCGCTTGTCCGAAGCAGACTCTCCAGCTGCGACAGTGTCTCTTCCATGGCGCCGGCTGCACCGCCCTCGTGCCGGTAGGCATGCGGGTAAGGGACCGTATAAGAGGAGAACAGCATCGGACGGAACGTCTCGTGGTACAGGGGGATCGATCCGACGCTCACCGCCCCGATCGTATCCCCGTGATAGGCCTGGTTCATCGTAATGAACTTCGTCCTGCCCGGAACCCCAGTGTTGCGCCAATATTGAAAAGCCATCTTGATGGCAATCTCGACTCCTGTCGCTCCCGAATCCGAGTAAAATACTTTGGTCAGCCCTGCAGGCGCGATGCGGACCAGCTTCTCCGCCAGCTCGACGGCTGGCACGTTAGCCATCCCGAGGAGCGTCGAATGCGCCACCTTTCCCAGCTGCTCTTCAATCGCCCGGTTAAGCTCCGGCACATTGTGCCCGTGAACGTTGAGCCAAACCGATGAGAAACCATCATAGTAGGCACGTCCCTGCACATCGTACAGCATGATGCCCTCGCCCCGTTCGATGATCAGCGGGTCTGTCCGGTTATAATCCTTCATTTGGGTAAAAGGATGCCAGACATAGGATTTATCCCAGGCGGCAAGCCTTTCATACCGTGAATCCATCAAATGCCCTCCACCTTCGAGTATTTGTTAACCATGATATGAGTTATTAGGTTAACATATGTGTAGATTTTAGCTCGACAGATACCGCTTGTACAGCATTTTTTTCCATTGGGGCCCCTCTCGTACACAAAAATCCCAGGCCGAAGCAGAACGGAAGCTCCGCATTCTTCAGCCTGGGATAATGAAAAAAGACCCGCACATAACGGGTCAAATAAGCTTTTGTCTAGCTATTTTACAATCTGAGGATTATCTTAAGTTCTCTACCTTTACATCCGGATTTACGTCTGCATCATAGTCAACCTTATCGGTCTCGAAGCCGAACAGCTGGAAGAATTCACGGCGGTACCCTTCAAGGTCGGTAATCTCGTGAATATTGTCCGTTGTCACCTGTTCCCAAATCCGCTTGACCTCGCCCTGCACGTCTTCCCGCAGCTCCCAGTCATCAATCCGGATGCGTCCCTTCTCGTCAACAGGTGTTTCACCGCCATTATACAAGAAACCTGAGAACAGCCGGTACATCTGCTCGATCGTTCCTTCATGCAGGCCCTTCTCCTTCATCACCTTGTAGAGAGCCGAGATATACAGCGGCACGACCGGGATGGCAGAGCTGGACTGGGTAACAAGCGCCTTGCTGACAGCCACGTAAGCTTTTCCCTGAAGGGCATTAAGCTTATCGGTCAACCGGCCGGCGGTCGCTTCCAGATCGTCCTTCGCGCGGCCGATGGAGCCCTGCCGGTATACAGCCTGGGTAATGTCCGAGCCGATGTAGGAGAATGCAACCGTCCGGACGCCTTCAGCGAGCACGCCCGCTTCCTGCAGCCGCGTCATCCAGCGCTCCCAGTCATCGCCTCCCATTACGGTAACCGTATTCTTGATCTCCTCATCGGTGGCAGGCTCAATGGTGATGTCCGTCACTTCTCCGGTATGGAAATTGACCGTCTTGTTGCTGTAGGGCTGGCCAATCGGCTTCAGAACGGAGTTAACCGGGTCACCGGTCTCTGGGTCATTGCGGCGTGCGGAAGCGACGCTGTACACGACAAGATCCACCTGACCAAGCTCCTGCCGGATGACGTCTATTACATGGTCCTTGGTCTCATCGGCAAAGGCGTCACCAGTTACGCTAAAGGATTTCAGGCCCGCCTTGCGGGCTGCCTCTTCAAATGCTGCGGAATTGTACCAGCCGGCTGAAGCGGTACGCTTCTCGCTGCCGGCGCTTGGCCGGAATACGCCGATTGTGTTCGCGCCAGCGCCAAAAGCTGCGGCAATCCGGGCGGACAATCCATATCCTGTGGATGCCCCGATGACAAGCACATTTTGCGGGCCTTGGATTTCAGGCTTGTCCTGTATGTAGTGAATCTGTTCCTCGACTTGACGTTCGCATCCGACCGGATGTGAGGTCGTGCAGATAAAGCCGCGTGTTCTCGGTTTAATGATCATTTATCCCGTGCCTCTCTCTACCTGAATTCGTGTTACTCGCTTGAATCAACCGACATAAGTGCTGATAAGCTGTTCCTATTATAGCAATCATTTGCCTGTACGAGTACTACTTCCTCGAGCACCCGCTTCCTGAATTGGCGGGTATATGCGGGCATTGCTGGCAGAGGGCAAACCGGGAGGCATAGGCTGCCCCCAGTATCACGGTAATGAACTGGCTGTTCAGCCGCGAAGCAGTGATTCCGCCCCATCAATGTAGATTTCCGTGCCCGTAATATGCCGGGACCTGGCGGTCGCCAGAAAATACACGAGCTCTGCTACTTCCTCTGCCGTACCGGGACGATGCTCAAGCGGCTCCGCGCCTTCTGGGAATTCCAGCGGAACCTCAACAGCTCGTAAGTCCCGCGATTTCTCAATACTGCCGCCGATTCCCGTCTTGATGCCGCCGGGACAGATAGCGTTAACCCGTATGCCGTACCGTGCAAGCTCCAGTGCAGCCATCTTCATCATGGCAGTCTGTCCGGCCTTTGTCGTGCTGTAAGCCGTGAAGCCTGCCTGTGAGAATATGCGGTTGCCGCTGACAGAGCTGGTTATGATGATCGAACCGCCGTTTGTTTTCATATGAGGAATGGCATATTTGAGCGTAAGGAAGGTCCCTCTCAGATTCGTGCGGATCGTGCGATCCCATTCCTCCGGCTCCATCGTCTCGATCGGCGACAGCTTCCCGGCAATCCCTGCATTGGCGAAAACAATGTCCAATCGCCCCCACTGCCTGACAACTTCAGCGTACGCGCGCTCCACCTCAGCCGCTTCCGCAATATCGCAGCCAATCGACATGGCCCGGGCCCCGGATTTGCGCAGCTGCTCGGCCGCTTCTTCCCCGTGCTCCTGATCATATTCGAGCAGCGCTACGGACGCACCACGATCCGCCAATAGCACAGCGGCAGCCTGTCCGATGCCGGAGCCGCCTCCCGTTACAACCGCCACCTTGCCCTCTAACCGGTCACTGTTCATGGTTCTCCCCCTCGGTTACAGATCATAGCATATAACGTTTTATACCCGGGGAGTCATCATATTGTAACCGCTGTCTAACTGAAAAAACGCTCCATCGTCCGGTTCACCCGCTCCGCTTCCTCCAGATGCACCCAGTGCGTCGCCTGCGGAATCAGCTCCAGCCTGCCGTCCGTGCACCACTTCATGCTCTGCTCTGCCATTTCGCGGCGGAGAAAAGCATCCTTTTCCCCCCAGATCACCAGGGACGGAACCTCGCACGGTCCCGCCTTCAGCCCCCCGATCTGCCTGGGCAGAGCCCGGTACCAGTTCAGCATCGAGGTAAAGGCTTTCGGTCTGGACCATGCTGCCCTGTATTGATGCAATTCAGCCTCGGTAAATGTGCCCGGCCGGCTGCTCTTGGCCATGGCTGCCGCTGCCAGCCTCCAATTGTTACGACGCAGGATGAGCTCCGGCAGGAATGGCAGCTGGAAGAACGCCATATAGCTGGACCTGATCATCTGCTGCGGACTCTTCAGAAGGTTTGCGGTCAGTACCCGCGGATGGGGGACATTGATCATGACCGCTTTCTTCACCAGCTGCGGGTGGGAAGCAGCCAGCATCCAGGCAGCCATAGCGCCAAAATCATGCCCCGCCGCGAAGACCTGCCGCTGCCCCGTTTGCCCGATCAGACCTACAATATCCGCGACAATCTCCGACATCCGGTAAGCTTGGGCGCCGGCCGGCTTATCGCTTAAATTATATCCCCTTAAGTCCGGGGCCCAGACGCGAAAGCCTCTCCCGGCAAAATACCCGATCTGCCTTCGCCACCCGTACCAGAACTCCGGAAATCCATGCAGGAGCAGCAGAACCGGCCCTTCTGGCGGTCCGCTCTGAACCACATGCAGCCGGATTCCGTTCGTATGGACATATACGGATTCGTGTGGAATATCAGCGGTCATTTACTTTCGCCTCCCCCGGTGTTTTATTAGTCCTTACCCGATAAATGACCGATCTTGCTGCCGCTCGCCCCATGGAACGCCGGAAATGACTGTTCTTGCTGCCGCCCCCCTATGAAAAGCCGGAAATGACTGTTCTTGCTGCCGCCTATGAAAAGCCGGAAATGACCGGCCTTGTTACCGCCCCATGAATCGCAGGCTGTCCTGTATCCTCCTATTTTGCCAAGCTGCCGTTCAATATATGCGACACCCACCCTCCTGACCCATCAATGACCGGCTAACGAAACTGACACACGCTAATTGCATTATTTCGAGGCATTCTCAACTGTAACATTCCTGTCTGCGCTAAGATTCCGTCTTAGACAAAAAAAGGGGCGCCTCGTATGATGGGGGTAGGGGAAATCGGAAGCCCTAATAACCCATCAGGAGGCGCTTACTATGAAGTCTACTGTAAGAAACGCAACAAATCAACGTATTGAACGAATTACCATGCAGCATGTTGTTGTGGGAATCGACATCGCCAAGGATGCGCACGCCGCGCAGATCACGGATTTCCGTGGACGTTCGCTCACTTCGAAACACCTGTCTTTCACCAATTCACTAGAAGGCTTTGAGAGGCTCCTCGATTGGATCAAGAAAGCGCAAGCGAAGCACAGTCTCACCTCTTTGCTTGTAGGACTGGAGCCAACAGGACATTACTGGTTCAATCTTGCAAACTGGCTTCTTCAGCAAGGGATTGAGGTCGTGCTGGTTAACCCGGTCACGACGCATCGCAATAAGGAAAATCGGGACAATAGTCCGTCCAAGAATGACCCTAAGGACGCCCTAGTCATCGCGGATGTAGTCAGCAGAGGCTATTACACCGAATATTCACCCCATGCAGCTGTGTTCAGGCGGTTAAAGACACTTATGAGTGACAGAGAATTTTGGGTAAAGCAGTCTGCCTGTTTTGCCAATCGCATCATTCGCTGGATTGACCTTTACTTTCCGGAATTCCGTCAGGTTTTCCCGAATTGGGCGACTCTCCGTTCACTGGCATCACTTAAGGCTTTCCCTTTGCCGAGCGACCTTGAAGGGCTGGATGTCGATGCTGTCATCGCCCAGTGGCGAGATCAAGGCATGAAGCGTGCCTCCGGTGTCAGCGGTAGAGCCAAGGCAGCAGAGCTTCTGGCGGCTGCAACGCGCAGCATTGGAGATAGACAAGCCCTGCAGGAAGCCAGAGATGACATTGACCGTCTGCTTGCTGCCTATGAGCATACGGCTGCCATGCTCGATGACATAGAACAGGCACTTGAGTTATTACTGGCAGACATCCCCTTAATAGAGCAACTGCGGAGCATCCAAGGGCTTGGCACCATTGCCTTGGCCGCCATTTTGAGTGGTACGGGCGATTTGCGTCATTACGCTCACGGTCAGCAAATACTGCGACGCGCCGGTCTCAATCTGGCTGAGCGAACATCTGGCAAGTTCAAGGGGCAGGTCAAGGTCTCCAAACGCGGAGACAGCACTTTGCGTAAACATCTATACTGGGGCATGTTGAGTTTGGTTCAGCGGCATCCTGACTTCAAGCAGTGGCATGCGAATAACCGGGCAAGGGGAATGAAGAAGCAAGCCTCACTTTTCAAACTAATCGGCAAACTGGCACGCATTCTCGTTGGTATGGCGCAACGGGGGGAGTCCTACCGTGAATGCGCAGACCTTGTAGCCGCTTAAAGACCGCAACCCACTACTAACCTCCAAGTTTCGCTTACGAGGATTGACTCATTCGCGGGATTTTCGGCATAACACGCACAAGAGAACCGAGTATGAGTTTCGGAAGGGCATAGACCCGTTATCTAAACGAGATCGGTCTCCACGCCATGGACAGGTATAACGAAGGAATGTGAGGGCATAGACCCGTCGAGATATGGGAGGGTGAACCTCCATGGGCCATGTGGGGTTGTGCAGGATAGCGTTTTCAAAGGGCACGTAAATCGCTGCCTCTGTTCCTGCATGTCCGCAAACCGATCCATGGGTCAATTGCCCCCCTCACGTCCAACCATCTAACCACTCCAAAACGTGAAATCCTGCGAATGAGTGAGCATTCGTGAGAAAACTCCTTAAATACGAGGGA
>NZ_QKRB01000039.1 GCF_003233845.1 Paenibacillus sambharensis | reverse complement strand
TAAGACCCCTTGAAGACGACGAGGTTGATAGGTTCGGGGTGGAAGCGCAGCAATGCGTGCAGCTGACGAATACTAATCGGTCGAGGGCTTATCCTATTAAGAACAAACAAACCAGCTAAGGTTCTACAACTTCATTCGCATCCGGTTTTCTGGGTGTAACCCATACACGAAGAGCGTCTGTCCGAGATATCGGAGGGGCGCTCTTTTTGCTTTTTAGGACATACTAATTGATGAATATATTCATTCGATGTGGAGGGGTACTGTTTGTTTAAGAGCTGTGAAGATACTCAGATGAGCTTTTATGAAGCTAAGGATTCCTCTTCACCCTTGCTGCCGTTATCGTTTGATGAATGGGAAGCGGAGGCACGCAAGAAACTGGGAGCTGGACCTTTTGGATATGTGCATGGTGGAGCTGGTGGTGGGGAGACCATGGAAGCCAATTTATCTGGTTTCCGCCAGTATCAAATCCGTCCGCGTGTCTGTTCCAATGTATCTAAACGTGATCTTGGCATAGTGCTTTTTGGACAGCAGGCTTCAGTGCCTTTTCTCATGGCGCCCATCGGAGTAAATTCCATTGTTCATCCAGTTGGTGAACTGGGGGCAGCAAGGGCGGCGGCTAACTTAAATGTGCCTTATGTGCTCAGCAATGTGTCCACCCATCGTATGGAGGAAGTAGCGGAAGTGATGGGTCACGCGATGCGGTGGTTTCAGCTTTATCCGCCGAAGAATGAAGAACTGATGCAAAGCTTTTTGCAAAGAGCAGAAAAAGCCGGGTTTACGGCTATCGTGGTTACAGTAGACTCGACCTTGTTGGGGTGGCGTATAACTGACTTGAAGAATCGTTACCTTCCTTTTCTTGAAGGACACGGAATGGGCAATTATTTTTCGGATCCAGTTTTCAGAGATATGCTGAAACAGTCCCCAGAAGATAATAGGAGAGACGCAGTACTTAGAGCATTAGACGAAGGCAATAATACGTGTTTTACATGGAAGACACTGACGAAGGTGAGAGAGAGAACTAAGCTTCCTCTGCTGTTAAAGGGACTAACTCATCCAGAGGATGCGCTGCTTGCCTTGGAGCATGGGGCCGACGGAGTAATTGTATCGAATCATGGAGGCAGGCAGTTGGACGGGGCTATTGGCACTATGGAAGCACTGCCTGAGGTGCTGAAGACGGTTAACGGAAAAGCGCCTGTCCTTCTTGACGGAGGGATAAGACGCGGGGCTGATATCATTAAGGCGCTTGCTTTAGGAGCCACAGCCGTTCAAGTTGGCAGGCCTTACATGTATGCATTAGCAGTGGCGGGTCAAAGCGGGGTTGAATATATGCTGCAAAATCTAATAGCTGAAACCGAGCTGCAGCTAGCCATTTCAGGCAACTCTTCGGTTAAAGACTTGGACTGCAGCCTCCTTAGACAAGTTTAAAATATACAAAAAGACATGGTGCACATGAATTCACAAGCCATGTCTTTTAATCTATATAAAGTTTTAAGGCTTCAAAATCACCTTAATACAGCCCTCTGTTTTTTGGTCAAAATGTTTGTAGGCACTTGGGGCTTCTTCAATAGGAACGCGGTGGGTGATAATGTCTGTTGGATCGAATAAATTATCTTGAACCATTTGGTACAGCTTGGGCATGTAATGAATGACAGGTGCCTGCCCCATATGGAGCGTAATATTACGGGCATATAACTCTCCGAGCGGAAAAGCATTGTATACTAGGCCATAAACCCCAATAAGATGAATAACACCACCCTTGCGGACGCATTGACTGGCAATCCGGAAGGGGCCAAGCGTACCGCCCTGCAGCATCAATGCTGTTTCCACGACTTCAAGTGCTGTCTTCTTCCCATCCATACCTACACAGTCGATGACGACATCTGCCCCGCCATGGGTCATTTCCTTCAAGGTTTCTCCGATATTACGCTCGGCTTCAAAGTTGATGATTTCTACGTTGTTGGTTCGCCGGGCATGCTCGAGCCGATAACTAACATTATCCACCGCAATGACCCGCTTGGCTCCTTTAATCCATGCAAATTTTTGCACAAGAAGTCCAACCGGTCCGCAGCCGAGCACGATCACGGTATCTCCATTTTTTACACCTGCACGTTCAACACCCCAGTAAGCGGTAGGCATAATATCGGACAGAAACACCAGTTTCTCATCCTCAGCCTCACAATCCTCTGGTACTTTAAAAGGGGCGAAATTCCCGAATGGTACACGCAGGTATTGGGCTTGGCCGCCAGGATAACCTCCGAACATATCCGAATAACCCAGATATCCGCCAGTTTCGCCATTGGGATTAGCGTTATCGCACTGGCTCTCGAGTTCGTGTTTACAGTAAAAGCATTGTCCACAAGCGACGTTGAATGGGATAACGACACGGTCCCCTTTCTTCACTTTGGTGACGGCTGGTCCTGTTTCCTCTACAATGCCCATCGGCTCGTGGCCAATGACGTAACCTTTCGACAATCCGGGAATCATGCCGTGGTACAAATGCAGATCAGAACCGCAAACTGCCGAGGACGTAACCCTAACGATGAGGTCATCCGGCTGTATGATGGAAGGTGAGGGTACATCTTCAACTTTAATTTGCTTGATGCCCTGATATGTGACGGCTTTCATGTTATAGGATCACCCGGTCTCCGTTAAAATAACTTCTTCATAATACGTTGCCCATTCGGTGTATAGGGATACATATATCCTGTCCGCCAGCAGTTCCCAGTACTAAAAAGACAAAGCGAGTAAAGGCTATAGGTATAGACATGAACTGAGGAGGATGAATCTTAGAATGTTTAATTTCATTGTAAAATGGCTGTTAAACGGCATCATAGTGGCCCCGCTGCTTATGTTCTACACTGGTATATCCTTTACATCTGCTGCTGTGGCGGCTTCTATTCTGACCGTCATTGCTTATCTGCTCGGTGATCAGGTACTGCTGCGTGCGACGAATAACATTTTTGCAACGGTGTCGGATTTCGCCTTGGTCGTCATTTATCTTGGAATGCTGAGCTACTTCTATAACTGGTACCTGAGCATTGGCGAATTGCTGATTATTTCGGCTCTTGTTGCGGTAGCGGAATGGTTTTATCATCGGTATTTCCTTAGAGATAAGGCCTATAGTGTATAAATAAAAGAAAAGTCCGGTCCAGCTCTTAAGTGGGCGACCGGCTTTTATTAATTCGAATGAATTTTGGGACAGATAAATTAACCAGTTGCTTAAGTGAATGCGCCGTGTTATTCTATGAATCCGGCCGCAAGAGAAGGCTAATGAGTGGATAGGATGCGGGAGTTTGGAACGGCTGAATAAGCTGGTCACGAACGAGTGGGGAAAATAAACACTTGCACATCATCTGCGAAATATGATATATTCTAATTCCGGTCGCGAGAGCGGCAGGGACAAGCAAGACGGAGCCAATATCGCAAGATGAATGCTTCCGTAATTGTTCTTTGAAAACTGAACAACGAGCGAACTGCCCTGTCATTCCTATAATGGGATGATGGATAAGCAATACAGAATGAGCAAGTCAACTTTCATCATCTGTGCACATTCGACATCGACCTTCGGTCGAAATCGAAAGTCACTTTAATGGAGAGTTTGATCCTGGCTCAGGACGA
>NZ_QKRB01000038.1 GCF_003233845.1 Paenibacillus sambharensis | reverse complement strand
GGTGCAAGCACCTTTAAAGATCCGCTCGACTTGCATGTATTAGGCACGCCGCCAGCGTTCGTCCTGAGCCAGGATCAAACTCTCCATTAAAGTAATGAAAGTTGACTTGCTCATTCTGTATTGCTTTTCCATCATCCCATTATGGAATGACAGGGCAGTTCGCTCGTTGTTCAGTTTTCAAAGAACAATCCCGAAGGTTGTATTGTTGAATACCTTCTAATGTGCCGCCCGCCTCTCAGCGGCGACTTTTATAATATATCACATCTGCGCTTCCGTGTGCAAGTACTAATTAATTCCTCTGTATCTCTTGCTCACTTGCCCTCATCAGGCGCGAGATATAATGTATCATATATTCATGAATAAAGTCAACTAGTTAGAAATAAAATCTTCATTCTCTTCTTAAACCATATACACGCTGCAGTTTAGCGTTTCGTACACACCACAAAAAAGCGCCATCGGCGCTTTTTATCAAACAAGCATATTATATAGCAAATAAATAGTCCCTTACAATCTACTTAAGGCGCCGCAGCCTCACAGAACCACCCACTGCAGT
Source organism: Paenibacillus sambharensis (assembly GCF_003233845.1). Lineage (GTDB taxonomy): Bacteria > Bacillota > Bacilli > Paenibacillales > Paenibacillaceae > Paenibacillus_I > Paenibacillus_I sambharensis. The sequence continues at coordinate 131,497 of NZ_QKRB01000038.1, read as the reverse complement.
CCAATAATCATTAGGACACCTGGAATGCCCAGCGTGACAATAGCAGCAATCGTCACTGCATTCAAAGGAATATGTAAGTCAGCAATCCAGCCAGAATAGTTGAAGGCATAGATAACGAAGGCCGCTGCGGCCAGGTGTAGCACAAACTGTTTGAGTATGCGATGTGAAATCTTATTTCGTATCAGCACAACAGTCAAGGCGAGAACGGAAAACCCAAGAACCAAAGCCCACATGAGCTTCACCCCGCATCAGCCTCCTGTTGGCGAACCTTCCAATCCACTTGTAAGTTCTTTGCATGCCTCAGCAGCATCTCGTACCGCTTCTCGGCCGCTTCAATTGCAAAGATGGCGTAATCAATCTGGTCTTTGCCGGAAGCATATTCAAAATGTCTCCGGGCATTTTCCCAATCACGATGGGCTTCCCGGATTTCTTCCATCAGCTTATTCAACGATATCCTTGCATCTGCTTCTACTGCCCGGTCTGCAGCCGAGTAACTTCTGCCCAATAATCTGAACCAGCCTGATAGCCATGCATTCCACCATGCCACTAAGCTCCACCTCCCTAGGGGATCCATCCGAAGCGCGGTAAACCGCTCCAAATCGTGAACCTCTAATACCATCATATAAACGAGGGGACAAACTTAGAACCTTTTTTTGGTGTACTGCAGCAGCAAAAAAGCCTCCTAATCGGAGGCTTAATCGTACTTCAACAGCTATTTAACAAAAGAATGCAGCAGAGAATCAACTGAGCTCTCTTCTGCCTTCCAGCGCTTTGGACAGTGTCACCTCATCCGCATACTCCAGGTCACCGCCGACAGGCAGGCCGTGGGCAATTCTAGTAACCTTGATCCCGAAAGGCTTGACCAGCCTGGACAGATACATGGAAGTCGCTTCGCCCTCAATATTCGGGTTGGTGGCAAGTATAAGCTCCTGCACCCGCTCATCCTCAAGCCTTCTTAGCAGCTCCGCAATGCGGATTTCTTCAGGGCCAATACCTTCCATAGGAGAAATGGCCCCCTGAAGGACATGATAAAGACCGTCAAACTCCTTGGTCCGTTCCATGGCAATGAGGTCCTTCGCTTCCTGTACGACACAGATAACTGACTGGTCTCTCGACTTGTCCTGACAAATCCGGCAGGGATCTACATCGGTAATATTGCAGCACACCGAGCAGTAATGCAGATTACGCTTGACACTCACTAGCGCTTTGGCAAAATCAATAACATCATCCTCCTGCATGCGGAGGACGTGAAAAGCCAGCCGGGCAGCAGTCTTGGGTCCGATACCCGGCAGCCTGGAGAAAGATTCGATCAATTTGGCGATCGGCTCGGGATAATACAAAGGGTTTAGCTCCTTCTAGAAAAGTCCTGGAATTTTCATGCCGCCCGTAAATTTACTCATATCCTTATTGGCAAGTTCGTCCGCTTTCGTAATGGCATCGTTAACAGCTGTCAGAATCAGATCCTGCAACATTTCGATATCGTCCGGATCTACCGCTTCCGGTTTAATCGTCACATTAAGCAGTTTCTTGTGTCCATTTACCTGTACAGATACAACACCGCCGCCTGCAGTTCCTTCGATTGTTTTCTCGGCAAGCTCTTCCTGCGCTTTCATCATTTGTTCCTGCATTTTCTTAACCTGCTTCATCATCTGGTTCATATTGTTCATTGTTATTCTCTCCTTCTTGTCATTTTAACTGCCATCTTGCTGGTTCTTATTATCCACGATTACAACCAGATCCTCGCCGAACATCTGCAGAGCTTCCTCCACCCAAGGCGGTTTCCCCTCGGTGTTCGTCTCTGCATCCTCTTGGCCGAGCTCCAGCATTTCGGCTGCCGCTGCAGGCGCACCTTCAGCTGCCTGCCATTCCTTCTGCATGACGGTTACGAACCGGATTGGCCTGCCGAACAACTCCTGCATGACGCCTTCTATAATCTCCCGGTTCGCCGGCCGCTCGGTTGTTTCCCGGTGCATCGTGTTCTTAAAAGCAATAAGCACCTGATTATCCCATACCGCTACCGGTTCCCCGTCAATCAGCCAGGCATGGACGGAGATCTTGGCATCCTTTACCCGCTGCAGCATCTCTGCCCACTTGGTCAGGATCTGTCTGGTTTCATCCGTCCCCTTCGCAGCGACAAAGGGATCCAGCTTCACCTTGGCGATACCGAGCTGGCTGCCGCCTCCGCTTCGGCTTCCGAAAGACCCGCCTGCATTTCGGCTCCTGGCACTGCCGCCCGATGCCGCCGGAGCTGCATTCGCTGCAGCCGCCAGGCTTCCTGCTCCTGCCTTCAGCAGCTTCTCGAGCTGCTGTTCAAGCGATTCGATCCGCTGACGCAGGCGCACAACCTCCGTACCCTCTGCCGAGGAACCAGCGGCGGATACCACTCCAGCTGTCGCTGATTGCGGCAGTGCACTGTCCCCTGACGAGTTGTCCGGCAGGGTACAGATTTTCAGAAGGGCTACTTCAAACAAAGTCTGGGGCTGCGCGGCATGGCGCATATCATTCTGGTAACGGTTCAGAACATCAATCATTTCGAATAGACGTTCCTTAGGAAAGGCATCCGCCATCGCCTTGAAGCGATCCGGGTCCACAATCCGTTCTGTTCCTGTTGCGCTTCCCGGTACAAGCTTAAGCAGCAGCAGATCCCGGAAATAATAAATCAAATTCTCCATACACTTATCGGCACTCTTGCCCGCCTGCATCAGCCGTTCAATTAATGACATAATGCCGGCGACATCCCTGTCGCGGATGGCCTCCGCTAACTCGGCAAAATGCTCAGCTACCATGCCGCCAGTTACATCTACTGCTTCTTCGAGGGTCACACGCTCACCCGCAAAGGCTGCCACCTGCTCCAGTAAACTGATTGCATCACGCATGCCGCCGTCAGATAAGCGGGCTATATAAGCCAAGGCATCCTCATCTGCAGCAATACTTTCTTCTTCACATATCCGCTTAAGCCTGTCCGTCTGTTCATGCAGGGACACCTGGCGAAAATCAAAACGCTGACAGCGCGAAATAATGGTCGCCGGCAGCTTATGCGGTTCTGTCGTCGCTAATATAAATATAACATGCCCTGGCGGTTCTTCAAGCGTCTTCAGAAGCGCATTGAACGCTTCAGAGGTAAGCATGTGCACTTCATCTATAATATAGACCTTATACCGAACTTCGGTCGGTGCATACCGGACTTTGTCCCGTATATCCCGAATCTCATCAATCCCCCGGTTAGAGGCGGCATCAATCTCTACCACGTCCATGATTGACCCCGCTGTTATACCTGTGCAGGCATCACACTCATTACAAGGCTGGGGTGTTGGACCCTGTTCGCAGTTCACCGCCTTGGCCATAATCTTGGCCGCACTTGTTTTACCGGTCCCTCGAGGACCATTGAACAAGTAGGCGTGCGAGACCCGGTCTTCCCGAATTGCATTCTGCAAGGTCTGAATGACATGCTGCTGGCCGACCATATCCTGGAATGTCTGCGGCCGCCAGGCACGGTATAATGCAATATGGGACACGCTGACCTTTCCTTTCAAAGCCTTCAAGCTCGAAGGCAAACTATGTACTCATTATACACCAATTCAACCTTATAAAAAAACGGATTTCCCGTTACCCGTCTTCAGCCCTTACAACAGGCTAGTCAAAACAAAAAACACCTCCTGCCGCACTTCATGCGTTCAAAAGGTGTGTCTCTTCTATAGATAAAAAGGTTAAACCGTGCACCTGTCTTCGATGTATGCGATCCAAGCGGCACTTCTGATCCACGCTCGGGCCAGGCACCCCTCCGGCACATGGGCTAACCTGCTTATGGCTGCTTCCTTCCGGACCTGACCAGATTCACAGGCGCCCATTGCGGAGGACCCGACCGTCAACACGCTTCACAGACGCCAGCCTTGCATCGCACAACCTCTAACAGGAATTCAACCTCGCTACAGCGGATTGCGAGTTACAGGGCACCGCTACCTCCCCGTCTAGCACGGTAGAACCTAGTATAGCGGATTCTGTCCCATAGCGCAACCCGGGGAAGAACTTGCCGCTTTAGCCATCACTGATTGGTCGTCACTTCAACATCATAACGCGGAAAATTATAATTAAGCAGCTCTTCCGCCTGAGCAGTTATGCGGGCCGCCTCTTCGCGGCTCATGGCATTGTCGAGCTGCAGCGTTACCCTCATCACCGCACCTTCAAAGGACACCCTTGAATGGTTGATGCCCTTAAGCGTGGAGAGCAGCTCACCGACAAACTTCGTATCATCCCGGTAGCTCCAAGCCGTCCCCGTGATCGGCATATTCGGGTTGCTCGACGAGATCCCCATGTAGCCGTCATGCCCGTAGCTTCGAACCCCTCTTGGCTGTCCGGCACAGCCTGCCGTCAGCATCAGTGCAAGGGCAGATATCCATATAAGGCGCCAGCGTTTCCGGCGGAAAATCAGCTTCCAGCGAATGTTCATAAAAAAACCTCCCTTATAACCATAGGATGGCTTGGGGAGGTTCTTGTATTCCGCCAAATAACGGCAGATTCGTTATTAGATACCGTATTTCTTTTTGAATTTGTCGACACGGCCGCCGGCATCCAAGAACTTCTGCTTCCCTGTAAAGAACGGGTGGCAGGCAGAGCAAATCTCGACGCGAAGGTTCGGTTTAATCGAACCGGTCTCGAAGCTGTTGCCGCAAGCACAAGTTGCAGTGGTGACGTGGTAGGTCGGATGAATAGCTTGTTTCATCTCGTTCACCTCTTTCTGCCCTGAGCCAACAGTCGGGCCCAGAGTTTAAATTGACACGTAAGTAGAGTATAGCATGGACATTACAAACTATGCAACTGGAATTTCGGCCTTACGACGAGCAGCTCCTGCCTGTTAATTCGTTTTAACGAACACGTGCCGGCGGCACATGCGTATAAGAGCCGATCACGACATCAGGAAGCTCCTGCTCGAAGATTTCGATCATCTGCTTCATTCCATATATGTCACCTTGCGCTTTGGGGATAAGCTCCAGGTAGCTCTCCGGATCAATGTTCAGATTACGCATCTGGATCAAGCGCAGACCGGTACGCTTCGCAAACTCGATCATCGCTTCCATCTCCTCCTCACGGTCCGTAACGCCTGGGAAGATCAGATAGTTAATGGACGTATAGACACCCTTATCAGATGCATAACGCAGCGATTTCTCAACGTTCCTCAAGGTATATCCGCGCGGCTTATAATAAGCATTATAGTGATCATCAAGAGCACTTATCGTACTTACTCTCATTAAGTCGAGTCCCGCATCCACTATGGCCCGGATATGATCGGTTAACCCGGCATTCGTATTAATATTGATATAGCCCATAGATGTCGTTTCCCGGACCTTACGCATGGCTTCCACAATAATCTTGGCCTGGGTAGACGGTTCCCCTTCGCAGCCTTGCCCAAAGCTGATGATAGACTCGGGCGTTTGGAGATGCTCCAGCATAATCTGGGCAATCTCATCTACTGTCGGCTTGAAGTTCATACGCGTCTGAGGTGCAGGGAACCCGCTGTCATCCGGCTGTTCGGAAATACAGCCAAAGCATCCTGCGTTACAGGAATACGAGACCGGTACCGCTCCTTCCCACCGCTGCAGGAATGTGTTCGAGGCCGTCAGGCATTCATAACCCAGCGCACAATGAGACAGATGCTGATATAAGCGGTTATCCGGATACTTGGCGAGCAGGGAATCAACCTTCAGTTCCAGTTCGCCACGGTCACAGTTAAGCGGGTTCCAACGTTCAGGGTCATCGCTCTTGTGAGCAGCTACATAAAATGTATCGTCCTTCCACACAACGGCAGAATAGCCGAAGAGCGGCAGCTTCTGTTCCTTGTCTGACTTCACATAACCGGGAATGCTAAGCCTTGTGTAGCCTTGCGGAAGCAGGGCCCCAACAGCCTGTACATTTCCGGGCAGAACCTGCATGCTGCCGGTTTCCGGATTAATTCCGACTGGTCTTGTAAAAGGCAGCCCAACCAGGGTCGCCCCATCCGGCAGCGGAATCAGCTCATCGTCCATCAGCTCCACAACCATATCGCCACTGCGGCCGAGTCCGACCCAATCAGGATGGTCGAACACGTTACCTTGTTCGTCGGCATATACGAGATTCATGATGTTTCCTCCATCCTTGCGATCAATAGCACAGCGCTTATGAACGGACCGTCCGCCGGCCTGCTCCAGTTCCGGAAGAGGAGCCCCCGCCAGATGAAGACGAAGGACCCGAGCCTTGAACCCCAGAAGTATCCAGGGAGTCCAGGAACTCAGCATTCGTCTTGCTGTCCCTTAATTTCTTCAGGAAGCTGTCGACAAATTCAGTAGAGTCATTCATGCTCTTCCGTATTGCCCACACTTTGTCCAGCTCCTCCTTGGTCAGCAGCATTTCTTCCCGGCGTGTGCCGGAACGGCGGATGTCAAGCGCTGGGAATATGCGCCGCTCAGCCAGTCTGCGGTCCAGAACAATCTCCATGTTGCCTGTGCCTTTAAATTCTTCATAGATAATGTCATCCATACGCGAACCGGTATCAATCAAGGCTGTCGCCAAAATGGTCAGACTTCCGCCCTCTTCCACGTTTCGTGCCGAGCCGAAGAAGCGCTTCGGTCTGTGGAAGGCTGCCGGGTCAATACCGCCGCTAAGCGTACGGCCGGAAGGAGGGATGACCAGATTATAAGCACGCGCAAGTCGTGTAATGCTGTCAAGCAGGATGACCACATCCTTCTTATGCTCAACAAGACGCAGGGCACGCTCGAGGACCAGCTCGGCTACCTTGATATGATTTTCCGGAAGCTCGTCGAAGGTCGATGCCACTACCTCCCCTTTAACAGACCGCTGCATATCGGTTACTTCCTCCGGACGCTCGTCAATTAACAGCACGAACAGCTCAATATCCGGATGATTGGAAGAAATACTGTTGGCGATTTCTTTCAATAGAAGTGTCTTACCGGCCTTGGGCGGCGCTACAACCAGCCCGCGCTGTCCCAGTCCAACTGGTGCAAGCAAATCCAGGATCCGTGTCGATAAATGCGTCGGGGAAGTTTCAAGTACAAGCTTCTTCTGTGGATATAGAGGGGTTAATGCAGGGAAATGCAGCCTTTCAGCCGCGAATTCAGGACTTTCACCGTTAACCGCATTGACTTGCAGCAATCCGAAATAGCGCTCGTTCTCTTTTGGAGCCCTGCATTTTCCTGAAACAAGGTCACCTGTCCGAAGGTCAAATTTGCGTATTTGCGAGGCTGATATGTAGATATCCTCTGTACTCGGCAAATAGTTGATCGGTCTGAGAAAACCGAATCCTTCCGGCAAAATTTCAAGGACGCCCTGCATAAACATAAGTCCGCTCTGTTCGGCCTGTGCCCGAAGAATAGCAAATATCAGTTCCTTCTTCTTCAATGTTCCGTAATAGGGGATCTGATACTGCTTAGCCAGCTTGTATAAGTCCGTTAGCTTCAATTCTTCCAGATCGGAGATCTGAAGATCTGCCATATTCTCACCCTTTATTCAGTTTTCATCCAGCTTTGCCGAAAAAACGGTTATCTATTCAGTGCACAACTGCTCCTCAATAGATAACCTCCGGTTACAGGATGTTGCATACAGGCCGCAGCCTGTCATTATTTATTATTACGCGATTAATGCTCACGCCAAACATCTGCTCCAAGCCTGCGCAGGTTATCCACCAGATGATCATACCCCCGGTCAATATACTCCACACCAGTAATCTCCGTTACGCCATCTTCAACTGTAAGTCCAGCAACCACAAGAGAAGCCCCGGCACGGAGATCAGCGGCCCGAACCTTGGCTGCGACCAGCTTGCCGCCCTCGATTATAGCCGAGCGCGTCTCTACCCGGATTTTTGCACCCATACGCATTAATTCCGGCACGTGCTTGAAGCGGTTGCTGTAGACATGATCAGTCAGGATGCTGACGCCGCTTGCCTGGGTAAGCAGACTCGTCATCGGTGACTGCATATCAGTGGCAAAGCCAGGATAGACCAGGGCTTTGACATCTACGGCTTCATAATGCGGCTGTCCAATAATTCGAATCGCTTCATCCAGCTCATCTACATGTACACCCATCTCCAGAAGCTTGGCCGTGACTGCCTCAAGATGCTTGGGAATTACATTATCAATCAAGACATCGCCGCGAGTCGCAGCAGCCATCATCATATAAGTAGCTGCCTGAATGCGGTCCGGGATGATGGAATGACGGCAGCCGCTCAGGCTGTCTACCCCTTCAATTCGAATCGTCTCTGTGCCGGCACCCTTAATCTTGGCGCCCATTGCGTTAAGAAGGGTCGCTACGTCTATAATTTCAGGCTCTTTTGCCGCATTTTCAATCACTGTTGAGCCTTTGGCCCGTGACGCCGCCAGCATAATGTTAATCGTGGCGCCAACACTGACGACATCAAGATAAATCTTCGCGCCCCTGAGCTGTTTTGCAGATATATGAATGGAGCCATGGTCGTTTGTCACGACGGCCCCCAAAGCTTCAAATCCCTTTATATGCTGGTCAATCGGCCGGGGTTCAAAATTACAGCCGCCGGGCAGGCCTATCGTGGCTTCGCCAAACCGCCCAAGCAGGGCACCCATCAGATAATAGGATGCACGCAGCATCTTTACTTTGCCATTAGGCATCGGCAAGGAACGAAGATTGGATGGGTCAATAACCATGGAATCACCCTTCCATGTCACTTGACCGCCAAGCTCCTGCAGTATTTCGGAATATACGGCTACATCACTCAAGTGCGGCAAATTATCAAGCACAACTTCACTTTCTGCCAGCAGCGATGCTGGAAGCAGTGCGACTGCACTGTTCTTTGCTCCGCTAATTTGGACCGTACCGCGCAGCGGACGGCCGCCGCGGATCATCAGTTTTTCCATTGTCTCCCCTATATCCTCCCATTCGGAAAAAAGCAAAAAACGCCGGGCTTCGACGATCAGGCAGTGTGCTTGCAATCACGTGCACACTGCCTGATCTTCCGAAGCGGGCGGTTTAAGCACATTGCTCCGGTATTAAGCCTGGTTGCTGCGCCGAATAGGCGGATTTTGCTCCTCAGCCACTTCGTTTATCGCATTCCGGGCAGATCCCAGGTATTCACAAGAATCGCAAACACCGTCACTGCCCGTTCAGCACCTCGCGGTTTGCATACGTGCATGCCGCTAAGAATCTCGGCTATTCAAGCCCGCTCCGCCTTGTCATCCTGAGATATTATACCACACTGGGACGGGATGTGGTAATGACCTTTCTTATGGACGAAAAGGTGCTTGGGGACAACCCCAGAACAAGAAAAAAAACGGGCCCTTATCAGGACCCGATTGCATAACGATTGTTCGACTCGCCGCCACGAAGCTGCATATTCACGGCCATTCTCATTTCGTCGATATCAAATGGCTTCGTGAAGTGCATCAAGGCACCCAGCTCGGTCGCCTCCTTAATCATGTCAAGCTCACCATAGGCCGTCATCATAATGACCTTGATATCGCGGTTAATTGCCTTGACATGCTTCAGGATTTCCAGCCCGTCCATACCCGGTATCTTCATGTCCAGCAGGACAAGGTCCGGTGATTCGCTGCGTACGATCTCCAGAGCCAGCTTCCCGTTGGAAGCTTGAAAGGTTGTATACCCTTCACTGCTGAACACTTCCATAAGCAGAATCCGAATCCCGTTCTGATCGTCAACGATTAATACTTTATTATTATCCAACGAAAAAACCTCCCACACTGAGCACAGCCCAAAAGCCGTTTGGACAACTCATATCCTGATGGGTACATATTCGCGATTGGCATTTATAATCCTGCAACTTTGGAAAAAAAGTCCTTTTCTTAACACCTTTATCTTATTTCTCTGCATATGCCAGTGATGCGCGGACAAAGTCACGGAACAGCGGCTGCGGACGGTTAGGGCGCGATGTGAACTCCGGATGATACTGCACCGCAAGGAACCATGGATGATCTTCCAGCTCCACCATTTCGACAAGGCGGCCATCCGGCGATGTGCCCGTAATGCGCATGCCGTACTGTTCAATCTGTTCACGGTATTCATTGTTGAATTCATACCGGTGCCGATGGCGCTCATACACCAGTCCATCCCCATAAGCGGCAGCTGCTTTGGAGCCTGGTACGATCTTGCAAGGGTACAGGCCAAGACGCATTGTGCCACCGAGATCTTCAATATCCTTCTGTTCCGGAAGCAGGTCAATAACCGGGTACGGCGTGGAAGGATCAATCTCCGAGCTGTTCGCGTCAGCGAGTCCGGCAATGCTGCGGGCATATTCGATAACGGCAACCTGCATACCCAGGCAGATACCGAAGAATGGCACCTTCTGCTCGCGAGCATAGCGGATTGCGTTAATCTTGCCTTCGATTCCCCGGTCGCCAAAGCCGCCCGGCACAAGAATCCCGTTGACGCCCTGGAGCTTGTCTGCCACATTATCGGACGTTACCTCTTCCGCGTTAACCCAGCGGATCTGGACCTCCGAGTCGGCATCAATACCGGCATGTCCAAGCGATTCAACGATACTTAAGTACGCATCATGGAGCGCAACATATTTGCCTACAATGGCAATCTCTGTCGTCTTCTTAAGCGATTTCACCCGTTTAACAAGGCTTTCCCACTCCGTCATATCCGGTGGAGTCGTTGTAAGTTTAAGGTGGTTGACCACAATATCATCAAGCCCCTGCTCACGCAGATTAAGCGGTACTTCATACAGGTTGGATGCATCGCGGCATTCCACTACAGCATCCGCATCCACGTCGCAGAACTGTGCAATCTTGCGCTTCATATCCTCGGCAAGCGGATATTCCGTACGGCATACAATGACATTCGGCTGAATACCGATGCTCCGGAGCTCCTTGACGCTGTGCTGCGTCGGCTTCGTCTTCACTTCGCCTGCGGCTTTAATGTAAGGGATCAGCGTAACATGAACATACATCACATTATCGCGGCCGATATCACTCTTGATCTGACGAATCGCTTCAAGGAAAGGCAGACTTTCAATATCACCCACCGTGCCGCCGATTTCGGTAATGACGACATCCGAACCAGCCTCCTTGCCCGCGCGAAAAACCCGTTCCTTGATTTCATTCGTAATATGCGGGATAACCTGTACCGTACCGCCAAGGTATTCGCCGCGTCTCTCCTTCGTAATAACGGTGGAGTAGATCTTGCCCGTTGTCACGTTGCTGTTTTTGGACAGATTGATATCGATGAAACGCTCATAATGCCCCAGATCAAGATCCGTCTCCGCTCCGTCGTCGGTAACGAACACTTCACCGTGCTGATAAGGACTCATTGTTCCCGGATCCACGTTAATGTAGGGATCGAACTTCTGAATCGTTACCTTCAGTCCCCGATTTTTGAGCAGTCTGCCGAGCGAGGCAGCGGTGATGCCTTTCCCCAGTGATGAAACTACGCCGCCGGTTACGAAAATGTATTTTGTCACGTGATGATACCCTCCAGGCTCCATGGTTAGTATATAGGATAACCCACAAGCAGAATCGGCTATCGCCGTCAGAATTGACGATATTCGCTTCATGATGATGGATTTGGTAAAACAGGACGCATAATGAAAAGCGGGCTGTCGCAAAACCCGCTCGCAGTAAGCGCATTAACTATAACGGCAGACGCTCACATTAGTCATACCATTGGATTAAAAAGAAAGGAGCCAAAAGCCCTTGCAACAAGCATGTAAAAATAAAAAAAGTGACACCCGTAGCCACGGGGCACTTTATCTAATCGCTTCTATTTGTTGAGCAAATCTTAAGCCCATGCAATAGTTTACTCTGTCGCTTGTCCGCTGTCAAGAGAAGGAAGACAGATTAGTAACAGCCAGGGCAGGCGTCTCCCGTCCATCCGAATAGAGTGCCGCCTGCGGCTGCTTGAAGGACCTTACCGGTCGTTGTCGTCATCGGGATCTTCTTCATCGGAATCTTCCGAATCTTCGCTGTCTTCTTCCTCCAGCGTGTCTTCGTCGATATCCTCTTCCTCGATCTCAACTTCCTCGTCCACTTCATTCTCATCCTCGGATTCGGAGAACATATCTTCCCGATCTTCATCAAAGAGGTCGAAGTCCTCTTCATCCGCTGTATAGGTTTCTTCCTCTTCATCCGCATACAGCTCTTCTTCATCATCGTCATCATCGTTAATGATACGAGGACGCTTGGCATTGCTGACTGGATCCTCGGAACGCTCCACTGGATACCAGCGCTTAAGTCCCCACATATTGCTGCCCACGCAAGCGAAGCGGCCGTCAATATTAATCTCCGTATATACTTGAGCGATCACATCGTTGATTTGTTCGGCGGACAAGCCGCGAATTTTGGCGATTTCCATCATTAAATCCCGGTAATACAACGGGGTATTGATCGACTTCAGCACCTCGAAAGCAAGGTCGACCATCGGCATTTCCTGCACCCGTTCGGGATCAAGTTTCAAGTTGATCTCGCTGGCCATAGGACACATCCTCTCACGCAAAATCTTCTGCGGCTTACATATTTCTATCCATTATCAACCTATAGTAAACCCTATTTCCGGTAAAAAAGCAAGCTTCTCTTCTGTCCCTGATTCCAGCCAGCTTGTCCGCTCACAGACATGGGATGAGAGCGGCAGCCCCGCTCCCGCTCCCTGACTGTATCCTGTCCCGACGGACCAACGTTAAGATCGCCCGAAAGCCCAATAATCATTGGACTCCTCTTCATCCTATGTTGACAATAACAAATTGACACGGCAAGCTGCCTATTTCATGTAAAAAAGGCGACTACTCATGCAGCATCGTCCCGGCCTTCATAGTATAGTTCAGCATGTTCCACCGGGAGGGACGCTACACTTGGACATCCACAACCTGATCCGCTGGCTTCACGAAGCGGCCGTTCATGGCCCGAACGACAAAAAACAGCGCAGCATTCTTCGTTTTCAGAATCGGTACGACTATAAACGTTTCTTGCGGGAATGGTCTAAGGAGGTCCCGCGCCACCCAAAGCTGAAGAAAATCCGCGAGATGCGGATCATTCATGCTCTATCATGCCCTATGCCTGCCAGTGAACTCCCTGCCAGATTATCGAACTTGTTCGCGCTGGAGGCCGACCCACGTATTACCGTGCATGCCTCCGTACGCAAGCCGGCTCAAGACCGCGGCATCCCATGGGGAATCCAGCAGATTAAAGCGCCAGCCGCCTGGCGGACCACGACCGGACACCGGGTTAAGATCGGGGTAATTGATACGGGTGTCGATTTTAACCATCCCGATCTCCAGCATTCGCTGGCCAGGGGAATCAACCTGATTACACGCAGTATGCTGCCGCATGATGACAACGGTCACGGTACCCATATCGCCGGCACGATTGCCGCAGCCAACCGGCTTCACGGTATGATTGGCGTAGCCCCGCGGGCCATTGTCCACCCAGTCAAGGCATTTGACTACAACGGAAGCGCTTATGTATCGGATATTATCCTGGGGATAGACTGGTGTGTCCGAAACCGGATGGATTTGATCAATATGAGCTTCGGCATGAAGACCAGGAGCCAGGCTCTTCTGACAGCCGTAACCAATGCCTATAACGCAGGCGTCATCATCGTCGCATCCTCCGGTAACGACGGGAAACGACAGTCTGTCGATTACCCCGCCCGGTTTCCCCAGACAGTCGCCGTGGGCGCTACGACGAGAAACCGCCGGATCGCACCATTCAGCAACCGGGGCGCCAAGATCGACATCTATGCGCCCGGGGACAAGATCATCTCTTCCTGGCTGAATGGCCGGTACAATGAGATGAGCGGAACTTCTATGGCGACTTCCCATGTTGCCGGCGCGATTGCTCTGCTGCTGGCTAAGCATCCGGGTCTGTCTCCTGCCGAGATCAAAGCTATCCTCAAACGCGCCACCCAGCCGATCAGGGGCTCAAAGAATGCAAGAAGCACAAAAGCCCCCCGGGCAGGGGAGCTTGATGTGGTCCGAATGCTGCATGCCGCAGATAAATAGCTGCGGCATGCAGCTTTTTTCTGCAGGCCGGTTATTCGTTTACATACGTTCCGGAGCGGATACCCCGACTAGGCGCAGTACGTTGGCCAGTACCGTTCTCACGGCATCAAGCAGAGCCAGTCTTGCAGCTGTCTGCTCTGTATCCTCTGTGATAACCCGCTCAGCCTTGTAGTAGCTGTGGAACTGGGCAGCCAGCTCATACAGATAGCGGATCAGACGGTGAGGCGCATACTGGGCTGCCGCATCCTCAATCTCCTGCGGCAGTTCACCCAGCTTGCGGATCAGATCGAATTCGGCTTCTGTGGCAAGCTTCGACAAATTTGCCTTGCTGTGATCCACGGCCAGACTCTGCTCCTCCGCCTGCCTGAAGATGCTGCAGATCCGCGCATGGGCATACTGGACATAGAACACAGGGTTCTCATTGGATGTCGAAATCGCCAGATCCATATCAAAGTCGAGATGGGAGTCCATGCTGCGCATGGTGAAGAAGTAGCGGATCGCGTCAACGCCTACCTCCTCCATCAGATCTTCCATCGTCACGGCCTTGCCTGTCCGCTTGGACATCTTGACCTTCTCGCCATTCTGGAAGAGGCTGACCATCTGCGCAATCAGGACCGTCAGCTTCTCGGGATCATTACCGAGCGCCGCCATAGCCGCCTTGACACGAGGGATATAGCCGTGATGGTCTGCGCCCCAAATATTAATCATCCGGTCAAAGCCCCGGCCGTATTTATCCATATGATAGGCAATGTCAGGTGTTAAATAAGTATACGAGCCGTCATTCTTCACCAGCACCCGGTTCTTGTCGTCCCCATACTGCATGGTGGACAGCCAGGTTGCGCCCTCTTCCTCATAGACCATGCCCCGGCCGCGCAGCGCCTCAAGCGCCTGCTCCACCTTCCCGTTCTCATAGAGGGAGGTTTCGCTGAACCATTCATCGAAGGCCACCCGGAATTTACTGAGGTCGCGCTTGATCTTATCCAGCTCACGCTCCAGACCATAGGAGCGGAAGAAGGTAAAGCGCTCCTCCTCTGGCATTGACAGCAGCCTGTCGCCCTCCGCTTCGACAAGCGCCTTCGCGAAGCCGATGATATCTTCTCCGAAGTAGCCGTCCTCCGGCATCTCCGCTTCCTGGCCAAGCTGCTGCTTGTAACGGGCTTCTATGGATTTGGCCAGGTTGGCAACCTGGTTGCCTGCATCATTAATATAGTATTCTCTCGTCACCTTATAGCCGGCAAAGTCCAGGACGTTGCACAGCGCATCCCCAACTGCCGCACCCCTGGCATGACCCAGATGAAGGCTGCCTGTCGGATTCGCGCTGACGAACTCAACCTGCACACGCTGACCGCCGCCAACCTGTACACGTCCATAATTCTCGCCTGCAGCCTGCACTTCTCCAATGACCGGGTAGAGATAGCTCTTGTCGAGCCGGAAGTTAATGAAGCCGGGTCCGGCGATCTCTGCCGATTCAATAGAGGCCGACGATTTGTCGAGATGCTCAATAATCGCTTCGGCAATCTGGCGCGGATTACGCTTGGCCAACTTCGTCAGCTGCATCGCCGCATTTGTTGCAAGATCGCCATGGCTCTTGTCCTTCGGCACCTCAATGACGAATACCGGGAGCTCTTCGCGCTGGGCCAGTCCCGCCGCTACCACCGCATCTGCGATGGTCTCCTTTAGTTGTTGATGGAATTGCTCCAATATGTTGACACTCATTGCCTCTACTCCTCCTGTAAGGTAAGCCTGATTTGAAATTGTCCGGCGTGCTCCCCGCTCAACCAGAGCTGGTAATGCCACTCCATGGCAATGGGCAGCAGAGCTTCCTGGGGCGTAACCACGGTCAGGTAAGTGGTCTCGGTCTCCAGCCGGAACTCAGCCAAGGCTGAGCGGTATATCCCGCCTGTCCGCCTGCCGGCGACAAAGGACTGCTCGCTCTCCACCGCTCCCCGCCGGATCAGCTTCAGCTCCTGGCCATCCCACCGGATCGTCGTTCCCACGGCTGCGCTCTCACCGCCCTGCTGCTCCTGCTCGTCGTAACGTATAAAGATGGATTTCGGTTTGTTGTACAGCAGTCCGGTGTGCCGGGTCATGGAAGGAGCTGCCCCTTCCTGGCTGCTCTCCAGCACAATCCGGACGGGAACCGCACCGCCTGTATGCATGTCATGTTCACCTGTCCTTATTGTAAATCAGCCGTATGCGGCCACTGTCCACTAACGGTCCCAGCGGTTCTTACAGCTTTGCAACCGCCCGGATGCCCAGCAGCTCAAGACCCTGCTTAAGGACGGAAGCCACTCCCGCCGTCAGCAGCAGACGGGCCTGCGTCTGCTCCGGGTCGGTGCCGATAATTTGTTCATGCTGGTAGAAGCGGTTGAACTGTCTGGCCAATCTCAGCAGGTAGGCTGCCAGCTGCGACGGCTCGTTTGCCTGCAGGGCCGCTTGAACCGCATCCGGGAACCCGTTCAGCCGCTTCAGGCATTCCCAGGCCAGCCGGCCTGACAAGGCAGAAGGGTCGGGCTGTGCGGCGAGCTCGGACTGACTTCGCGTCCGCGTTCCCGTCTCCAGCAGTCCCATCGCCTTGGCATAGGTAAACTGCATATGCAGACCGGTCTCCCCGTCAATGCGAAGCACGTCATCCAGGGAGAACTCAATCTCCTCCGTACGCTCCCGCTTCAAGTCACTGAAGACTATGGAGCCAATACCGAGCGCTTCGGCCGACTGCTTATGTACAGGTGAATCCGGATTGCTGCCTGCCACAACGCCCTCTGCCTTGGCGACCGCTTCGTCCAGAACATCGCTCAGGAAGATCACCTGTCCCTTGCGGATCGATGTCTGCCTGCCCTGAAACTTCATTTGGCCGAAGGCCACGTGCTCACACCTCGCCGCAAGCTCAGGGTCCAGCTCAGACAGTACCGCAAATACCTGGCGGAAATGGGTGGACTGCTCGATACCCACCACATAGAGCAGGCGATCTGCCTTCAGCTCCTCCTTGCGGTACAGCGCGGCGGCAATGTCACGAAGCGAATACTCGGTTGTGCCGTCCGCCTTCAGGATCGGGCAGGGCGGCAGCTCCAGGTGGTCAAGCCGGACAACCGTCCGTCCGCCCATCTCTTCCAGCAGCCCTTTGCTCTTCAGCCGGTTGACAACATCAGCAATCCGGTCCTGGTAGAAGCTCTCCCCCATGACATGGTCGAAGGTGACGCCGAGCCGCTCGTATACCCGGTCGAACTCATGAAGGCTGGCCTCCACGAAGTAGGTACGGAGCGATTCCGCCTCGGCATCCCCCTTCTCCAGCTTGCGATACCATTCCCTGGCTTCCTCTGCCAGCTCCGGCTCCTCATCCACGGCCTCATGGAAATTCACATACAGCCGGAGGCTCTCCCGTACCGGGTCGCGCTGCAGCTGCTCCATGACGCCCCAGCGCTTGAAAGCCGCAATCAGCTTGCCAAAGTGAGTCCCCCAGTCACCCAGATGATTGACCGTAATGACCTCATAACCGCTGAAACGGTACAGCTGGGCAAGCGCACCGCCGATCAGGGTCGAGCGCAGATGGCCGACACCGAAAGGCTTGGCGATATTGGGCGAAGACAGATCGATCACCACCCGGGTTCCCTCGCCGCGGCGGCTGGAGCCAAATTCCGGCTGCAAGGCCCTCTCAAGAATCCGTATAGACCAGACATGCGGGTTGAGATGGAGATGCAGGTTGGGTCCCATTGCCTCGGCTCTTACCTCACCCGATAACTGTCTCATCTGCATGGCAAGGTCTGACGCCGTCTGCTCTGGTGACTGTCCAAGCCGCTGTGCCAGCTCATAGCACGGGAACACCGCCTCTCCCTGCTCCGGCTTATCAGGCCGTTTCAGCCGCGCTGCTATCTCCTCCAAGTCAAGCGGTACATAAGGCGCCAGATATTCGGCTGCTCCCTGAATCAGCATCGCATTCCCCTCCTGTAGACTCTGTACTTGATGAAAATAAAACCCCCGTCTCGTAAAGAGACGGAGGCTTATCCGTGGTGCCACTCTTCTGAAACGCCGGCTGCAAGCAGCCAGCATTCCGCTCAAAGCCGGATAACGGACCGGTCCCGGACTGTCCTACAAGCCCTTACAAGCGTTCGGAAAGCCGACTCACGGGTCCGCTTCCTCCTCACTGCCGCTCCGGCTTGCACCATCCCGGCTCGCTGCACCCGGCTTACGTGAAGAGTACTCTCCCGATCATTGTCGTTCTCATCGTTCCATGGGCCGCTGCCTGCGGGCAGCGGCGTATTTGCTATCTATTATAGTCAACAATCTCCTCGAAAATCAAGCCGGAGCAGCCAGCTTCACCCTTGAGCGGCAAAACGAAAACGGACAATGCCTCCCCCAGAGGGCTCGCCACTGTCCGCAAAATAACTGCTCCGTTGTGCATCCTTATCTATGTTGGGAGCTGGCCAATACCGGCATCCGGCCATCCTTGTCCATTTCGCCAGTTCTAGGTACGCGGTGAAGTCCCCGACCTGCTTCTTCCGAAGGCAGTGAGGAAATCGCTACTACGAGGCTTGATAAATAATTTCTCAGCTTCATCCCGGGATTCCTCCTGTTCTATATTCCGTATCATTATGTAATTTTCATTACCCCTGTCTGCCTGATTCTGAAACCTGAAATGGTAAATAAATTACATTAATTGGTCAGGCTTTGACCAGTCGGCACCAAAAAGCCTCCCGCTGCACGGAAATCATTCTCCATGCTGCGGGAGGCTTGCCCGTATGAACGGTAAAGCTTTATTTTTTGGGGAGTGTGTTGTGCGTATACAGCGGTGCAGGCTTCAGGATTGGCTCCTGTCCTTCTGCAACCGGTGCCGCCATATATTCGAAGGTGCCGCGCTTGTCCGGCGTCGGGCCCTGTGCCCAGCTGCCTTCACGGCTTTCCTCTCCTTCGGAGAAGTTGATAAATTTATGGGAGTATTCCCGGGCTTCCTGGGATGGATCGAAGGTGGCCGGAACGACAAACCCTTCCCGCTCCTCAAGCTCTGCTGCCGCTGCTGCCCACTGATTCTGGTGCATCGTATCACGGGCCAGCAGGAATGACAGCATGTCCCGAACGCCGCGGTCGTCGGTCATCTCATACAGACGCGCAACCTGAAGACGGCCCATCGATTCCGCCGCCAGGTTGTGACGGAAGTCTGCCAGCAGGTTGCCGCTAGCCACCATATAGCCGGCATTCCATGGGACGCCTACACTGTTGGTTGGCGCTGCGCCAAGACCTGCTACAATTGCATGCTGCGGATTCATGCCGCCCATCGCCGCTGCGATGATTGGATCCTTCGCTGCCTCCTCCTGTGCTGTAACAGGCGCATCGTCAAGAAGCTGGGCAATCATCGTTGCCAGAATCTCAACGTGACCGATCTCCTCTGTACCGATATCGAGCAGCATATCACGGTACTTCTGGTCCGCCCGGCAGTTCCAGCCTTGGAATAGGTATTGGAACGCAACCGTCATTTCACCAAACTGTCCGCCCACAATCTCCTGAAGACGTTTCGCGAACACGGGATCCGGACGGTCAGGCTTGGCTGTGTACTGAAGCTTCTTGACATGAGTGAACAATACGATCACACTCCCTTTAGAATAATTATCAAATGACATCCTTTCTTACACCACTCCCCAAATTGGTAAACACGTCCAGCGGCTTATTTTCCATAAAATTTTCTAATAATGGCCGGACCAGATGTCCTTTCCATGCAAAAAAAAGGCTGGTCAGGTTTCCCTGATCCAGCCTTATATTTTTGTCTGTTTATCCGAGTCGTGCCAAGTTACTTAATAAAGCCAAGCAGCATTTCGCGGATGACCTTCGAAGCCACGATCTGTGTCATTTCGGAGTTGTCATAGACCGGTGCCACTTCAACAAGGTCACAGCCAACCACATTCACTTCGGAACGGGCGATGGCATGAACAGCCTCCAGCAGCTCCTTCGATGTAATGCCGCCAGCCTCGGTTGTACCTGTTCCCGGCGCACACGACGGGTCCAGCACGTCAATATCAATCGTCAAATATACCGGACGGCCCGCCAGCTCCGGCAGCACCTTCTTCAGCGGCTCCAGCACCTCGAACGGATGGAAGTTAATGTTCTCGCGTGCGTATGCCCACTCCTCACGGGAGCCGGAACGGATGCCGAATTGGTAAATGTTCTTACCGCCCATCAGCTCAGCTGCTTTGCGCAGTGGTGTCGAATGGGACAGCGGCTCGCCCTCATAGCTCTCCCGCAGATCAGCATGCGCATCGAAGTGGATTATAGCTAGATCCGGGTACTTGGCATATACCTCCCGGATGACCGGCCAGGATACCAGATGCTCGCCGCCAAGACCAACCGGCATCTTGCCGTCATTCAGCACGCCTCTTACATATTCCCCAATGATGTCCAGGCTGCGCGCCGCGTTGCCGAATGGCAGCAGCAGATCGCCCGAATCAAAGTAGGTGATATCCTCCAGGCTCTTGTCCAGATAAGGGCTGTACTCCTCGAGTCCGATCGAAACCTCGCGTACCCGTGCAGGGCCGAAGCGGGAGCCTGGACGGAAGGATACCGTGTAGTCCATCGGCATGCCGTAGATAACCGCTTTGGACGCCTCGTAGTCATCAGAGCTCAAAATAAATACATTACCGGAATAACGCTGATCCAGTCTCATTGTTCGTCTCCACCTTCCATATGGTCAACTTATCTATAGCGCAGCCCGCAAAAAGAGCCTGTCCGCCCTTGGACGGCCAAGCTCGACATTCACATTCTGCGGAAAAGCCGCACTAGGCGGCTGTCCCGGCGAATGATTTATTTGATCAGATCTTCCACGAACTTCGGCAGCGCAAAGGCCGCCTTATGAAGGCGCGGGGAATAGTACTTCGTATCAATCTCAGGAATCGAAGCTTCATCCACTTCCAGCGGATCGTACTTCTTGCTGCCGAGCGTGAAGGTCCACAGTCCGCTTGGGTAAGTCGGCACGTTGGCACCGTATGTGCGGACAATCGGGAACACTTCCTTCACATCGCGGTTAACGCTCTGAATCAGATCGGCCTTGAACCACGGGTTGTCCGTCTGGGCAACGAAGATGCCATCTTCCTTCAGGGATTCGTAGATGCCTTGATAGAATCCGCGTGTGAACAGGTTCGCAGCAGGACCTACAGGCTCCGTGGAATCGACCATGATGACGTCATACGCATTCTTATGGTCATGAATATGCATGAAGCCGTCGTTCACGATAACCTCAACGCGCGGGTTGTCCAGCTCGGAGGCAATCTGCGGCAGGTATTTCTTCGAGTACTCGATAACCTTGCCGTCAATATCGACCAGAACGGCCTTCTTCACTTTCGGATGCTTCATAATTTCACGGATCACGCCGCCGTCACCGCCGCCTACGACAAGCACATGCTCCGGATTCGGGTGGGTGAACAGTACCGGATGGGCCACCATCTCGTGGTAAACAAACTCATCCTTGTCCGTTGTCATGACCATACCGTCCAGCAGCAGCATCGTGCCCCATTCCTCGGTCTCCACCATCGCAAGATCCTGAAACTCCGTTTGTTCTCTCACATAAGTTTCTTTCAATTTCATCGTAATCCCGTAGGTCTCGGTCTGCTTCTCGGTAAACCAGATATCCGTCATGGGTCGATCCCCTCTTCCTTGTTAAACTAAGCAGGTGCTTTCGTCTTGCAGCCGCTTGTGTCCATTGTTTCACCCTGTATTATAGTGAATCATGAGGAATAGAGTCAATTTCTGCCTTGAATCTCTTTTTCATAAGCTGTTCGGACCAGTTCTTCAATGCTCGTGTAACACTCTTCCGGTGTTATTTCATTACGGATTGCAGCTTGCAAGTACCCTTCAAGCCCAACATAAAACTCTTCAATAAACTTCTCTGAAAAAGTGGTCTTCGATAATATGCTTTGGGGCACAGACATGGATTGCTGCCAAAACAATTCCAGATTCGCTCCGTGATAGTCATTATTGTGGGTTTCCAAGGTGGAGACATTGGGGACTGTATGCGAACCGTCTATATAGATAGCGCCATCTTCGCTCATGACCGCCTCAATGATCTCACTTGACAGTTCTTTATTCTCAGATTGGACAGGGATCGAGAATACCCGGTCGGCATAAACGCTGCGGCTCTCCGATCGATTCTCTTCACCTACCGGTTCTGGGATAAAACCCCATTCAATAGGCTCTTGAGCTTCATTTAATTTATCAACCAATGAGAGGGGCGCATCAGTAAACAGCGATTTGCCCTCCAGGAAGAGCTTCCCGGCGTTACCCCCGAGTGAGACTATCGCCTTTGATTGGTATAAGGATACTATTCTGTCTATTGCTTCAAGCCAATCCGACTTATTTAGGACGACTTCCTGGTTCCTGTAATCTATAATTGTCCATTGGTTTGTGCTTGCGATACCCATTAGTAAGTGGCTTGGACTTGAATTTGTCTCAAATGCAACAAGTTCACCGTCATCCAGGTAAGCCAAGGTCTGCAAAAATTCATGCCAAGTCATGCCCGCAGTTGGATAACTGACACTTTTACGATCAAGCAAGTCCTTGTTATAAAATATTCCAAATACATTAACACGGGGGGACAAACCATATAGAGAACCCTCTCGGCTCATAAGCCGAATCATATCATCTGCATATAAGCTCGGATCAAACTCGTCTTCACCCAGCAGCGTGCGGAGATCGGTTAAGTGCGATTCTCTTGCCATATCGTCAAAATCAGGTAAATAAGACACAACCAGATCAGGAGAGGCATCTAGTATTTCCTTCATTCGTTCCTCGCCCTTTAGCTGATCATTGGCAACGATGAGATCGATTTCCAAACCCGGGAACTGATCTAGAATGAAATTACCGTAATTGCGATAAAAAAACTGCTCCACGTCTGGTGTATAAATACGTATGATTTGACCTGAATAATCACGGTCCTCCACTTCTGGAGTGTTGGCGCATCCAAGCAAGGTCAAGACTAACGTGGCGGCTGTAATGATTTGAGCGACTTTAAACATAAACCCTCCTGCTATTGATTGTTCATTAGAATCTTGGGGACCTCTGTTTCCCAGACAGCAACCGCTTCATCAATCGTCAATTCTTCTTTTGCGATAAGTGGAATCTGATCTGCCAGATAGGATTTTACGGCTGACTCTGCTGATATGGATAAGGAATCAGGCTGCATACTAGAGTTGACCATAGGCTTTAATTTATAAAATGCGTTCAAGTTTCTCGCCTCATTGTCCTTGATGAGATTCGATCGAACAGGCAGTGTGATCCTATGCACATTTGCATTATGCTTATTCCTCGCAACCTGCTGCCCGTTCAAATACGCCCATACTTCGCGGGCTTGGTCGATGTTCGGCGTGTTCTTGTTTATACCGCTCAGGCTTTCGAAAGCAAGCGTGCTGCTGAAGACTGAAGTCGGCTGGCCGACCGGTTCTGTTATGACCCCCCACTGAACATCCCTATGGTTCATGAGCTTATCCCGCAAGTGAAAGGTATCCAGAACCATGGCGGCTTTCCCATTGATAAATGCCTCGGAGGCCTGTTGGCTTGCATCCGGCAGGCTGCTATCCAGCCTGTATTTCTGAATGATGGATTCAAGTATGGATTTCCAGGAATCCTCTGCAAAATAAACCTTGTCCTGGCCAGGACTATACCAGGTGAGCCTTTGTGCCTTCCCAATCTGAAGAAATAAATCCACAATGCTGTGATTAGGAGTAAGCAGCCCTGCCACTCCTTCTCCTGCTCCTCTTTCGGAAATCATGTTAGACAGTTCAAGCACACGATCCCAATCCATAAAATCTTCAGGTTCCTGAAATCCATACCCGTCGAAGATGGCTTTGTTATAGTAAATGGCTTGCGATGCAATGGAATCAGGAAGGACATTGATTCTGCCGTCTCCCATCGTCTCCATAGCTTCTATATAGGAAGAGTCAATTCCAGAC
Source organism: Paenibacillus sambharensis (assembly GCF_003233845.1). Classification (GTDB taxonomy): domain Bacteria; phylum Bacillota; class Bacilli; order Paenibacillales; family Paenibacillaceae; genus Paenibacillus_I; species Paenibacillus_I sambharensis. The sequence goes on along the minus strand of NZ_QKRB01000038.1, from coordinate 107,602 downwards.
AGCTCCGGGCTTGATCCTAGAAACTCAGTACTATCCAATAGGAGGTTTGATTTAAGTAACGTTGAGGAAACTGAGGCGGGAAAATAAATAATGTCCGGCTGTTCTTTTTCGATTAAGCTCAATAACGCCTCCGTATCCCAATCTCCGCCTGACTGAGGGACATACTTCAGATTGTTCCACATCCCGGTACCCAGGTAAGATGAATACTCAACAACCTTAAAGCTTACATTCTTGAATTTCGTCGCAAGCTGTCCCCCAAAATCTCTCTTGAAATCGGAATGCGAGCTATAGAGAATTGTTAGTTCCAGTTTCTCTTCTGGTTCCTGCACATTACTGCATCCAAGCGCTGAAATCGTTATCAGGCAGACTAGTATTACGATCATTATCTTGCGTTTCATCACATAACCCCTTCACAACGTCCTGCACAGCCCAATGCATTCCATAAATTATACATATTGTAACAAAATGCTAACTAAATCGCTAGGCTCTGTTACTCAATGTAACTGTGAGGGTTGTTCAGCTATTCAGGTAATTAGGTATAGACTGCTCTCCAAGGCGAATTCTCTAACTTGAAGTGAATAGCTCTCCCATCTCTTTTCCATACTAAGGAAAAAAGGAAGTCCCGGATAAGGAGTGATGGGCCGTGACAAGCACAAGCAGCACTAAGGGAGCACACAAAGCCAAACAGCGCAGAAGGTCGCTTCGCAAGGAGAAGCGCCGCGTCCTGCTCGCTCGTCTCGTACTGGTCCTGAAGCTGGGCGCTGCAGGGACGGTGCTCATGCTTCTGCTGCTGATCGGCTCGCTGCTCTACCTGCGTGCGCAATCGCTGCCCGCTGCCGCCGTCAGCCAAACCTCCCAGATGCTCGACATCCACGGGAATGTAATCGATACCTTCCACGCCGGGGAGAACCGGCGCTCGATCAAGCTGAAGGAGATCTCGCCCTATGCCGTGCAGGCTACCCTTGCCATCGAGGACCGCCGGTTCTATGACCATCTCGGATTCGATTTCAAAGGGATGGCACGTGCCATGCTCATCAATGTGCAGAACCTGTCCAAGAAGCAGGGCGCCAGCACATTGACCCAGCAGCTTGCCCGCAACCTGTACCTGACGCATGAGAGGACATGGTCACGCAAACTCAAGGAAGCGGCTTACACCGCCCAGCTAGAGATGAGCTACAGCAAAGACGAGATACTGACGATGTATATGAACCAGATCTACTACGGGCACGGTGCTTATGGTATTGAGGCCGCAGCTGTCACTTATTTTGGCAAGCCTGCCTCACAGTTAACGCTCGCCGAGAGCGCCATGCTGGCCGGGGTTCCCAAAGGACCAAAATATTATTCGCCTTACATGAATATGAAGAGTGCCAAGGACCGGCAGCTGACCATTCTGGATGTGATGGTGGAGGAGGGCATGATTACACGCGCGGAGGCTGATAAGGCTTACAATGAAATGCTGTCCTTCCAGCCGCTGTCTGCCGGCAATCAGGAGGGGTTCGCGCCTTATTTCCGCGATTATATCCGCACTGTAGCCGTAGACAAGCTCGGCATTGACGAGCACCTGCTCAATGAGGGCGGCATACGGATTCACACGACACTAGACCCTCATGCGCAGAAGGCCGCTGAAGAAGCCGTTGCAGCAGGCTTCCCTGCCGATTCCGAGCAGCAGGCCGCTCTGATTGCGATTGATCCGCGTACCGGCTATATCAAGGCCATGGTTGGCGGACGCGACTACAAGACCAATCAGTACAATCGTGTATTCGCCAAGACCAGGCAGCCCGGCTCGTCCTTCAAGCCCTTCGTCTATTTGACCGCGCTGGAGAGTGGCATGACGCCGCTCCATATGTTCCGCAGCGAGCCGACTGCGTTCACCTATGATGAAGGAAGACAGACATATGAGCCGAGCAACCATAACGACAAATATGCCGGGGAAGATATCGACATGCGCCGGGCGCTCGCCAGCTCAGATAATATCTATGCGGTCCATACCATTATGGCCGTCGGGCCGGATAAGGTGATCGAGACTGCCCGGCGGCTTGGAATCGACAGTCCGATGGACCCCGTCCCTTCGCTTGCGCTGGGCACTTTCCCGGTCAGCCCGTTCGAGATGGCCTCGGCATTCGGCGCCTTCGCGAACAGCGGCAAGCATATCGAGCCTATTGCGATAACTCGGATCGAAGATAAGAACGGCCGCATCTTGTATGATGCTGCCCCTGAAGAAACTCCCGTTATGGAGCCGGCACATGCCTATGTCCTGACAAGCCTGATGGAGAGCGTCTTCAAGCCTGGCGGCACAGCTGCGCGTGTCTCCGCTGCCATTAAGCGGCCAGTGGCCGGCAAGACCGGAACGACGGCTTCCGATGCCTGGCTTGTCGGCTACACACCGGAGCTGGTGACCGCCGTCTGGGTTGGCTATGACAAGGGACGCACCATCACGACGGCTGAGGCCCACAGAGCGGCCCCCATCTTCGCCGCCTTCACCGAGAAGGCGCTGGAGACTGTTCCGCCCAAGATGTTCCCCGTACCGGAAGGGGTTGTCACCGTCTATGTTGATCCTTCGACCGGCAAGCTGGCTGGCGAATCCTGCCCGGACAAACGGCTGGAAACGTTCGTCGCCGGAACCGAACCAACCGAGCTCTGCGGCGAACATACGGATGAGGCTGGAAGCGAGGAGTCCGCAGCAGAAGTACCGGCCAAGGAGAAGCATCATTCCTGGTGGTCAGATCTGAAGCGGTGGTGGAACGGATAAGAAACGCCGTCTGCCTGCAGCAGCTAGGTACAGGTGGTACAGCAGGCTCCCGGACCGGGGGCTTGCTGTTTGAATTTTGAGCCAAAGTCTGACTTGCCAAACTCCCCACAAAATATTTACAATTCTAGGATTGACTGATAAACCCCTCTCCTTATATGATGATTGTATGATACATAATGTATCATTACAAAGGGAGGGAATGCTTATGATTAGACGCAGACAAGCACGCCCCATGACTGCGTTGGTACTGGCCTGCCTGCTTGCCTTGGCCATGCCCGCCGCCTCGTTTGCCGCAGCCAATGATGTAACCGCTAACAGTACTGACCGATTCTACTTTACGGCAACGCATGATGGATGGATTGGCGAGTATCTCAATTATGGCGGGGATTACATTCTAGTGGAGATTGGCCGCAGCTCGGCATCTGATAAGAGCGTAACCGTTGATTATACAACTATTGACGGAACAGCCAAGGCTGGCGTAGATTACGAGCACACATCCGGAACACTTACCTTTGGGCCGCGTGAATATATGAAGGAACTCAGAATACCTGTGTACAATGTTCAGCCAGGTGTTTATGAGCCTGGCTACAAGACAGCAACGATTCAGTTATCGAACCCGACAGGCGGCTCTTCCATACCGGCCAATCCGTCTGCTAATTTAAGAGTTTACGATCCCGAAGCTTCTCTATCCTTCAGCCGGGCTGCCGAGAGCGTGACAGAGGGTGAATTCATCGAAGTGTCTGCCGCTTACAAGCGTGTGACCCAATTCGAAGCCAGAATCGAAGTTGTCGGAGGAACAGCCGAGGAAGGCACGGATTTCCTAATCCGGAACGACAAGCTGACCATGGGTGCTCTTAATGATGACTACGAAGACAGTGAGTACCGATATCCCAGCCTCTACATAATTGATGATGAGGAAGTCGAGGGGGAGGAAACCATTGAGCTTGCCTGGGTATCGGATGATCCTTCTGTTATTATACAGGACCCGAAGATATTAACGATTACAATACAAGATAATGACACCAACAGCCCGGCGGTGTTTCAATTCAATAACATCGACTATCAAGGAATCGAGAACAGCGGGCACGTAACCGTTACAGTTATCCGTTCCACCGGAAATCAGGGGGCGGCCTCCGTTTCCTATACCACTGTCGGAGGCTCGGCTGCTGCTGGATCTGACTTCACTTCCACTTCGGGTACGCTTCAATTCGGTCCCTACGAATATCAGAAGACCATTCTTATACCCATCACAGATGATTCGGTACCGGAATACGCGGAACAGTTCAACATGCAGCTAAGCGTTCCAACCGGCGGCAATGCTGTCCTTGGCAGTCCGAGTACGGCTACCGTGACCATACTGGATGATGATCCGCAGCCCGAAATACCCGCCGGACAGAAGATCCAGTTCCTCCGTGACGCCTACTTCATCAGCGAAAGCATCGGCGCAATTACGGTAACCGTTGAGCGGTCCGGCGGCAGCAGCGGCATGGTTTCAGTCGATTACTGCACCTGCAGCGTGACAGCGAAGAGCGGCAAGGACTTCACGTCCAAGACAGGCACCTTGGTCTTTCAAGAAGGCGAGACCCGCAAGACAATTACAATCCCCGTGCTGAATGATACGCAGCATGAGCCGGACGAGCTGTTTCGGATCAAGCTCCAGAATGTGCAGGGCAGCGCTGTTCTCGGTGACAAGCGTCTGACCAGCATCACTATTGAGGATGATGATCAATAAGACAGCAATAAGGGAGTCTGCAGCGGCTGTTACGCCGGTGCGGACTCCCTTCATTATTTAATACCTATATACCCGCTCTGCCTGATCCCCGCTTACGCCAGCAGCTCCTTCAGATTATCCGGCGAGTTAGCCCACCACTGCTCGTTATGTGAGATCAGCAGGTTCCGCAGCGCTGTGCGCTCGGTATCGCTGAGCCCTTCCAGAATATAGCGGCGCTTGAGCGCATAGTCCATCTTGTTTACGTGATCCGCAAGAATCTTCCACCCGCGGCGCGCCTCCGTATCAATCAGCATCTCGCAGGCTGTCGCCCCCGCATAATACTGGCCGTTCTCGCCGCGGTCAACCGCGACCCATACGATCCAGCATGTCCGGCCGTTCGGCACATCCTCCTTGTTCGGACTGAACTTGATGCCGCGCTCCACCTTGCTCTTCGCATGCATGGCGCCGATATCGATGTAAGCCTGATCTCCGTCGATGATCACCGAAGACATATCGTTGAGGTTAATCGTTCCCGCTCCAAAACCCTTGTGTTCCTTGTTGCTGACAACATTGAATGCGAGTGCCTTCTTCTCTTTCTTCTCCGGATTATTCCCCTGCTGTTCCACGCCTTCCGAACACCTTCCTTCTATTGTATTCACCCTTGCCGGGTGTCTGCATGCGTCGATTACCAGCCGTCCTGCGGCTTGTTCCACAGCTTTCAAGATTAATTCCATTTTAGCTAATAATCTGTGAAAAGCAAACATATACATGCTGTAGATGCTTGTCAACGGGAGGTAATCGGTCCATGTATCCACGTAAGATGTTACGCATTGCTACCATTCTGGCAACCACTGCCGTACTGGTTCTGTCGCTGCGGCAGAGCTTCGGCGATGCCTGGTTATCCGGGTATACGTATGCCTACAACCCCACTGCTGCTCCCCAGCCTTCCGTGAAGACTCCTGAGACCCTGCAGCAGCCGGCCTCCGAGCCGGAGACAGTCCCCAAACCGAAACCTAAGCCTGTCGCCCTCAGCAACCGGATCGCAGAATACCATATGGATGTCCATCTTCATGACAAGGACAAGAAGCTTCACGGCACGCAATCCGTGACCTGGAAGAATCCCGGACAGACAACGGTCTCGGAGCTGTACTTCCACCTGTACCCGAACGCCTTTATGAATAAGAATACAACCTTCATGAGGGAATCGGGCGGCAAGCTGCGAGAAGACCGGGCCACAGCAGACAGTGTCGGTTACATGAAATTGAACGCCCTTACGCTCGAGAATGGCACAAGCCTCCTGCCCGCTCTGCAGTATGTCCGCCCGGATGACAACAATCCCAACGATATGACGCTGGCCAGGATCAGGCTGCCTGAACCGGTTGCCCCTGGAGGCAAGGTTACGCTGAAGACTGCCTTCGAGGTTAAGCTGCCCGAGGTATTCGCCCGGATGGGCTACTCCGGTGATTTCATCATGGCGGGCCAATGGTTCCCCAAGCTGGCGGCCTATGAGACCGCGGGTACCCGCGGCAGCACCAAGGACGGCTGGAACCTTCACCAGTACCATGGCAACTCGGAGTTCTACAGTGATTTTGGCATCTATAATGTACGAATCCAGGTTCCTTCCCGCTATAAAGTAGCAGCCACCGGATTTCCAACCAAATCACCCGTCATTTCAGGCGGCAATAAGATCTATCATTTCTATGCAGATGACGTTCATGACTTCGCCTGGGCGGCGTCGCCCGATTTTGTCTATGTAGAGGAAGCCTTCTCCGCTCCCGGCGTGCCCGGTGTACGCATCAAGCTGTACCTGGACCCGCTGCATGCCCATTTGAAGGAACGCTACATGCATGCGGCCAAGTCCTCGTTGGCCAAGTATGCCCATTGGTACGGGGACTACCCATACTCCACGCTGTCTGTCATTGTTCCACCCAAGGGCGGCAACGGCGCAGGCGGAATGGAATACCCGACCCTCGTGACTGCGTTTGCGGCAGAGAGCGAGAGCCCCGGATACAGTCTGGAGCGGACCGTTGTCCATGAGATCGGCCATCAATTCTGGTATGGCATGGTGGCAAGCAATGAGTTTGAGGAGGCCTGGCTGGATGAGGGCTTCACCTCTTATGCTGAGGATAAGGTGATGGAAGCCGTATACGGCGTCGAATCCAATCTGCCCATCGAATCCAGCTATATGACAAGCCCCGCTCCGCTTAAGCAGCATTCGTGGCATTACGAGAACAACGACCACTATGCGGAAAATGTGTACATGCGCGCCAAGCTGGTACTGCTCGGCATCGAACAGCAGGTCGGCGAGGCCAAGATGCAGGCCATCCTCCGCGCTTACTTTAAATCGTTTAAATTCCGGCATCCTTCAACGGAGGACTTCCAGGCTATTCTGGAAAAGGTGACGGACAGACCGTGGGGGGATTACTTCAAAGCCTTCGTATATGGCAGTGAGATGTCGGATGTTGCTGTCGATTCTATTCATATCAAGCCGGTTAAGAAGGACGGCAAAAAGCAGTACGAATCAGTGGTCCGTATCCGGCGTGAGGGCGGAAGCCTGGGACCGGTGGCCGTCATCCTGCAGTTCGCCGACGGAACCACCATGCCGAGGGTCTGGGATGGCAACGGAACGGAGATTGAATACCGCTTGAATCACGACACACCGCTGTCGTGGGTGATTGCTGATCCGAATCTGACTAACATGCTCGACAACAAGCGCATCAACAACTTTATGAAGGCCGAGCTTCCAGCCAAGGAACGCAACCGCTGGAATATGGGTCTTGTCAAGCTGGTGGAATTGATGCTGAGCCGTATCGGCTGGTAAAAAGGGGGGTTCGTACACAATGAAAGCGTATATTAAAGACGGCTGGCAGGTGACAGCCAAGCATTTTCCGATTATATCCATTCTATTCCTGTACCAGCTGCTGTGGGGGTTCTTCCTGTACCGGTTCATCGGGGCCATCATTGTTCCTCTCCTCAAGCGCTACCCGGATGTTATGGGTACCGACAGCGCGGCTCAGCTGTTCCTGGTCGAAGCCCAGTTTCAACTGTTGAAGACTGATATTATCTATCCCTATCTCTGGGCGCTGGCCGGACTATTCGGCATCAGGATGGTGATAACCCCCCTGATCAACGCCGGGTTGTTTCATTCCCTGCAGCACATCTCGGACAAGGGAGGCACGACCTTCTTCATCGGCATCCGCCGCTCCTGGAAGCCGGTCGCCATCATATACTATGCTGAACAGCTGCTGGCCTTCGGGCCTCTGCTGTGGTTAATCCCGCTCTGCAAACGAACGGCGGCAGAGAGCCTCAGTCTTGCAGATATGACAGCTGCTCTCGTTCCGTACTTGCTGTGCTGGATTCTGTGGTGTGCGGCAATCCGGCTGCTGTCGCTATCCCTGCAGTTTGGCGCAGCGGCAGGCCAGAGCTTCGCCAATTCCCTGATGCAGGCGTCGCGGACCTTCCTGCCCCTGGCAGGCGTATCACTCGCCATGTGGGGGATCGGCATCCTGATCGGCGCGGCTTCTTCAGCCGCCTCACTCTTCTGGGCCGGACTCCTCGCTGTTATGCTTCACCAGGCGCATCACTTCATACGTACCTGGCTGAAGGTCTGGACCTTAGCCGCACAGCACAAAGCATGGAAATCCAAGGAAGTCTGAGTGAACAAGACAGCAGCAAAAAACGCCGCAATCCAAAAACTGACAAAGCCGGGATAATCCCTCGGCTTTGTCAGTTTCTTTGTTTTTGTTGCACTGTAATTGTGAACATTCTGTGACAAAAGCAGGAAATGGTGGTATGTACTCGAATAGTAAGCGAGTACATAAAAAACTGCCGAATTTCCGCATGGAAAACGGGGGAACCACTTTGGGTGAATTGATCTCGCGTCTTCTGCTTACAGGAGCGCCGGAGAGATCATAGGGAGCCTTCTACCGAACCCCACAGCTAACCTCGTAGGCATTGGAAGGGGCTTTACGCTTTGAAGAAGGTTTTGGCATCAATGGTTTTCTTCGTATGTATGATGACCTTCACGGCTGGAAGCGTCTTCGCGGATTCCAAGCTCGACAATGTAATCAGTGACTTGATCGGCATCAAGTACAAATCGGGTGGCTCCACCACGAGCGGCTTTGACTGCTCCGGCTTCACCTCCTATGTATTCCGCCAGTTCAAGCTTGAGCTTCCGCGTACATCGGCCGCACAGTCAAAGGTCGGCAAGAAGGTGACCAAAGAGAATCTTCAAGCTGGAGATCTCGTATTTTTCAACACTAGCGGCAAAGGTGTCTCCCACGTAGGCATCTTCGTAGGCGACGGCAAGTTTGCTCATTCGTCCTCCAGCAAGGGCGTAACGATCAGCAAGCTCAGCGACTCGTACTACGTGAAGCGTTACATGGGCGCACGTCGTGTCATGAATGCCGATACCTATGAGGCCATTGCCGCAGAGCCTTCGGATCTTCCTGAAGGAGATGGCGATCAGGATTGATTCGCCGCAGAAGCTTTACGCTTGCTTGATTGAACCGCAGCCCTGTCCCTGCCCGGACGGAGCCTGCGGTTCCTTTTTTATATCGTATACAACCTGTATATCAGGAGGCACATGTCTATGTCTATGTATCTGTTCATACACCGCAAGGATCTGCGAACCAACGACCTGCGCCTGTTCGACGTGCTGCGCAGTGCCAATATGCAAGGGCTCCATACTGTCATACTAGATCCACGGTTAATCGACGGCCGGCTTACCATCCACAGCTGCAGGAATTTCCTCCTGCAAGTTATCCGCTTGGTCGCACTGTACCGGCAGCAAAACCGCAAGCTCTACCTCTTATACGGGGACCCCGCCGAGGTGGTTTCAGCCATTGCTGACGTTCATCCGCTACGCCTGACTGCTGTTCATGCCGACTATACGCCCTATGCCCTTAAGCGTGATGCCAGGATGCGGCATGCCGCTGAGACTGCAGGAGTGGTATGGCTGTCGGAAGATGATCGGCCGCTGGCTGATCTTGCCGACTTTCAGGCTTTTACAGAGAGAGACGGTCCCTATAAAGTCTTTACCCCGTTTTACCGCAAGTGGAACAGCTATATGAGACAATTCTTCCGGCCTTCAACTGAAGTCAGCCTGACAGATCTCCCCGAGAGTGCCGAGCTGGACAGAACAGTGACTGAACGCTTCGCGCTGCCGCCGCTCGTCATAGACGCTCTTCAGTCTCTGCGGGAAGAAGCCGAAAGCAGCCTGTCTGCTCCTGAAGCCCAGCTGGAGCGCTTTGTTACGAGCGGGGCACTAGCGGCTTACAGCAGCCGGCGGGACAGCTATGCAGATATTGACAGCACAAGCGGGTTGTCCCGGTTTCTGAACACGGGCGCCCTGTCAGCCAGACAAATCTACCAGGCCGCTGTTGGAGAGGAAGGCTCGGAGAGCTGGCTGCGGCAGCTGGCCTGGCGTGACTTTTACCTGTACCAAGCCGTCTATCACGAGGACTTCTTCCGCTATGAGCAGCTCTATGATCTTGGACAGCTGTCTGACCGTTATTTCGAGGTCTGGGCTTCCGCGAGAACCGGTATCCCCATCATTGATGCAGCAATGACTCAGCTCCGCGAGACAGGCGAGCTCCCTAACCGGCTGCGCATGATCACCGCCATGTTCCTTACGAAAAATCTGCTCTGCCCGTTCCCGCTTGGCGAGCAGTATTTCCGCACGCACCTGGCCGATTACGACAATACACTCAACCGCGGCGGCTGGCTCTGGAGCTCATCGCTTGGCTACGACCCTGCTCCTTATTTCCGGGTTATGAACCCGGTCACCCAGTCCATAAACCATGATCCCGAAGGGCACTATATTCGCCAGTGGCTGCCCGAGCTAAGCCATCTGAGCAGCCGTGACCTGCATGCTCCCCGCCCGGAGGCGATTGTGGACCTTAAGGCTTCACGGGCTAGAGCGATTGAGGTCTACCGGACGATTGTGCGCTAGCGCGGTGCAGTTAACCTTCCGAACTGAGTTTCCATGCTTGCTGCCGCCAACATCCGGGTTATACTGGTATTAGTTGGGGGCTGGCCATGGGAGGCTGGCTGCCCCGTTAATGTGTGCTGCATTACAATTAACGATCTGATAAAAAGGGGCTGATCCTGTGATGCCTGTCTCTTCTCCCCTCTCCGCCTTTCATACCATACTTGCCAGCTGGTTCGCTGCTTCCTTCGGTGAGCCTACCGATGTGCAGAAGCAGGCTTGGGAAGCCATCGCTCCCGGTCAGCATACTCTGATTGCCGCCCCTACGGGTTCAGGAAAAACACTCGCTGCCCTGCTGCCCTGCATGGATCGCGCGATACGATCCGCCATGTCCGGCCGAAGGCCGGAGGCAGGCGTGCAAACCCTCTATGTTACGCCGCTTAAGGCCCTCAATAATGACGTTCACCATCATGTCATCCGGTTCGCCGAAGCCATCGGACAAGCTGCTGATGAAGGCGGGTACGCCGATTGGCCCGGGCTTCGCGCTGCCGTGCGGACCGGCGACACGACATCCGCCCAGCGGGCAGCCATGCTGCGCCGCCCGCCTGACATTCTGATCACGACGCCGGAATCGCTCTTTATCCTGCTGACCTCTGCGAAAGGCCGGCATATGCTGCGGGGAGTGGAGCAAGTCATTGTGGATGAGATCCACGACTTGGCCGCTGACAAGCGAGGCGCGCATTTGTCGCTCTCCCTTGAACGCCTGGCAGCCCTATGCGGCAGACCGGTCCAGCGTATCGGCGTATCCGCCACCCAGAAGCCGATCGAGCGGATTGCCCATTATCTCGCCGGCTGGGAGGAACCAGCCGGGGATGCCTTCAGCCTGCAGCCGCTGGCCAGCCCGGCTGATCCATATGCCCAGGATCTGGCGGAGCATCCGCTTGGCTATAAGCCGCGGCCTGTAACGATCGTGCAGAGCCGCATGGTGAAGCAGTTCGAACTCCAGGTTACAATGCCTGATGCAGAGAAGCGGGGGCAGGGGCACAGCAAGGAGACCGTCTGGTTTCCGCTGCTCGACCGGTTGATCCAGCTGATGGGTGACAGCCGCTCCGTCCTGATCTTCACCAACAGCCGCCGGCTGTGCGAGCGGCTCTGTCTGCGGCTGAATGACTATACGGGGCACGAGATAGCGAAGGCCCATCACGGCAGCCTCTCCCGCGAGCGGCGATTGGAAGTGGAAGCACAACTTAAGAGCGGGGAGCTGAGGGTTCTGATTGCCACCTCTTCACTCGAGCTTGGCATTGATGTGGGACATATTGATCTTGTCCTGCAAGTTGATTCACCGCTGGATTCAGCCAGCGGCATTCAGCGGATTGGCCGGGCCGGCCATGCGGTCGGCGATGTCAGCCGCGGCGTCATACTCGCCCGCAGCCGAGGCATGCTGCCCGAAATCGCTGTACTCGCCCGGCGGATTGGCAGCCGGGATATTGAGCCAATCAACCTTCCCCGCAATCCGCTTGATGTCTTGTCTCAGCATACGGTTGCCATGGCAGCCGCTGAGGAGCATACCCTAGACGGGCTGTACCGCCTGGTCTGCCGAAGCGACAGCTTCCGCACGTTCCCGCATGAACGGCTCGCTGCTATGCTGCAAGTGCTCGGAGGCCGCTACCCGTTTGTCAAACCGCTGCTTTACTATGATGCAGCCACAGGGCAGATCAGTAAGCGGGCGAACTCATCCATGGCCGCGTTCACAGGGGCCGGGACGATACCCTCAAGCTCAGCTTTCCCGGTTCACCATGCGGGAAGCCGCTCGCATCTCGGTGAGCTGGATGAAGAGTTCATCCACGAGAGCCGGGTCGGCGATGTATTCCAGCTTGGCACCAGCTCCTGGATGATTCAGGAGATCCGCAAGGACCGCGTGTATGTGACCGAAGCAGGCAACCGGTATAGTGAGATTCCCTTCTGGCGGGGGGAAGGTTCCGGAAGATCCTATGAGAACGGGCAGCTGATTGGCCAGCTGTGGGAAGAGATAGCGGACCGCCTCGAGGCCGGACCAGCATCTGCGGAAGCAGATTTAAGCACAGCAGAGTGGCTCCGCCGCTTTTGCCATTTTGACGGGCATGCCGCAGACGCCCTGATCAGCTATGTCAGGGCGCAGATGGCGGTCAGCGAAATTCCCTCCCACAAGCGGCTTGTGGTCGAGTACTATCAGGATCTGACCAACCGGACCCATGTCATTCTTCATAATCACTGGGGACGCCGGGTTAACCGTACGTGGCTGCTTGCTATTGAGAAACAGTTTCAGGAGATTCTCCCCTACCGCCTGTACGGTAATGCCAAGGACAGCGGCATTGAATTCGTCCTGCCAGATTGGGACCCTTCGTGGCTTCAAGCGATCTGGAAGGTAACGCCTGATGCACTTGAGCCCTTGCTTAGTGAAGCCGTAACCGGCTCTCCGCTGCTCGCCATCGCTTTCCGCCGTCTGGCCGAAACCTCCCTGCTGCTCTCCCGTAGCTTCACCCGGACACCGATGTGGCAGAAACGGATGAGGAGCGAAGAGCTTCTGAAGGACTCACTGCCTTTTGCCGCCGAGTTCCCATATCTGCATGAAGCGGTGCGGGAGTGCCTCCATCACTATCTCGACCTGAATCAGCTAAAGGAAGCCCTACGGGATATCCAGCAGGGGAGAATGGAGATCACCGTACGGGAGACCAGGCATCCGTCCCCGCTCGCCGCCCAGTTTATTGCCGACTATGTCAACATGCAGCTGTATGAAGGGGACAGCCTGAATGATGCAATCCAGCTTCAGCTGCTGCATATCAGCAAGGAGCTCACGGCAGAGATGTTCGGCCAGGATGCTGTCCGGCGGGCCATATCAGAGTCCGTTCTGCAGCAGGAACAAGAACGGCTATCCATGCTTCCGCACCAGCTGAAGGATGAAGCCGACTGCTATCAGCTGCTGAAGCAGCGGGGAGACAGCAGTACGGAGGAGCTCATCCGGCTTGGCGGAGAGCCCGTTCATGCCTGGCTTGCTGTACTCGAGGGCAGGGGGCGGATCATGCAGATGCCCTTCGGCTCCAGCACCCGCTGGATCTGTGCGGATGAAGCGGACCTCTACCGGAAGTTCCCTCATTCCCAAGCTTCGATTGCCTTCATTGCCGGCCGTTATGCCGATCGTGTATTGTCCTTTACTGAGGAGGATCTGCAGATGAGCTATCCTATGCTGGATGCCGGGCAGGCGAGCGGTGTCATTGAAGAACTGCTGCGGCAGGAACGGATTGAACAGGCTCCCTTTGCCAGCTCGCCGGATGAAAGGCTGTGGATGAGCAGCAGGACCGCTTCACGTATGATCCGCCTGTCCATCCGTGAAGCGAGGCAGGAGGCCGAGCCTGCGGACGCTGCGGAATGGCTGATAAGGGCCGCCTCCCTTCAGCATGTACTGCCCGCTGCCCAGGTACGGGGAAGCGAGGGCCTGCGCAGCGTTATCGCGAAGCTGCAAGGCTTCTTCCTCCCGGTCGGATTGTGGGAAAGTGTTATCTTCCCGGCCCGCATCCCGGACTACCGGAAGGATGACCTTGACCTGCTATGCGCATCCGGAGAGGTCATCTGGATCGGACGCAGGGAGGATGGCAGCAAGGAGGGCAAGGTCGCCTTCTTCCTGACGGAATCGAAGCCCTTGTATGCGCCGTTCCTCAAACAGGCTGCCGGGGCCGGAACGAAGCATCCAGAGCTGCTCACCTTGGTCCGCCGCACGGGCGCCAGCTTCCTGACCCGGCTGTCAAGAGAAGCCGGCCAGCTGCCTTCTGAGCTGCTGGAGCAGCTGCTTGACCTCGTTTGGGAGGGCCATGTGTCCAATGACCAGTTCGCTCCGTTGCGGATACAAGTCAAGACGAAGGGCAAGCTGCTGGCCAAGACCGGCTCGGGGCAGGGACGCTGGTACCCGGTCAGCACGCTCGAGGAGACTTTCACTGCCGATCCGCCCAAGGCGCTTCCCCTAGAGCCCGGCAATCTAATTGAGGACGCAGCGTTACCGGCAGACACTCATCACACCGGGGACCATTCTCCTCGGAACTTGACCTTGCCGGAGCCCTCGGCTATGGCCTGGACGAGACATCTGCTGGACAGCCACGGCATTATCACCCATGAGCTCGTCTCTCATGCCTGTCCATTCAGCTGGGACGCGCTCCTCCCGGTCATGAAGCAGCTCGAGGAATGGGGCGTCATGACACGCGGCCTGTTCATCCGCGGTGTACCCGCCATGCAGTTCATCTCCCGTGAACTGGCACCCAAGCTCCATCCCGTTCCGGAAGCTTCGGGGACAGGATCTGTTACCATTCTATCGGCTGTCGATCCCGCCAATCTGTTCGGTCTCGTAACACCCTGGCCGGAGAGCCGCGGGCCAGCCTTTGCACGCAAGCCGGGCAATTATATTGTGCTGGACAATAGCGGCCAATGGCTGCTGTGGATTGAAGGCGGCGGACGGAAGGTTCACTGGCTCATTGATCCCGTTGAAGCTGCGGGTGACCCGGCAGACATCCTGCGCACTGTTTTCCAGGCGATGATGCGCCTTCAGGCCGTAAGCAAAATCAAGGTAAGCTCCTGGAACGGTGCACCCGTCACCCACTCGGAAGGCGAGCCTGTCCTGCGCACACTGGGGGCCGAAAGGGATAAAGACTCCCTCGTGCTGTGGCGCAGCCAGCTTGCGCCTTAGAAGAGAAGACAATCGGCCCTATGGCGCCTTAACCGATACCATGCCCAGTCCCAGCTGCATGAAGGGCTGGCATGAAGAAGAACCTCCTGCCTACCTGCGAAGGTGTTGGCGGAGGTTCTTATTTTTACAGCAGCAGCATATCCGTGTACCGCACCAGCCGGTCTTCCAGCCACTCCCGCTCCAGCTTGTCTCCCTCTCCGCTGGTCAGGCGGCTCGGGTTCAGCTGAATATGGATCGAATCAGCTCCTTCCACGATATAGGGGGCCGCAAGCTTGATACGCAGTGATTGTCCGGGCACCGCCATCTCATCCCACCTGATAGATTCAATCGGCAGTGAGACCAGCGAACCATTCTGCATCATGTATAAGTCCGCGATAACCTCCGGCCAGTAGAATATGTTCGTGGCATCCGCTGTCAGCTCTTGGTTAAAGGTGATGGTCAGCTCCTGAACCGGTACATACCGTGGAACCGGCTCAATAGCGGCTTGAAGTCCCACGTTCATAATGGTGACGAACGGCGCATGGGCACCTTCCGCAAGCTGAATACGGATATCCCGCTGGAAATAATAGTTACCCTCGGCCGGATGGTAAATGTCGAGTGTGGCATCTGTCCAAGTGAAGTTCTCGGGTACAAAAGCAAGCTCCGGAGCAGCCGACTCCACTGCCTGCTGAACTCGTGCCTTGGCCGCATCACTTAAGGTTTCCGTGAAGGTAATCGTCATGGATGGAGCCAGATAAGGACCTCCGGCCATCAGCACCCCTGGGCCTTGGCTTGTACTGCCATCAGGCAGCGCCACCCCCTCAAGCTTGATGGCAGTGCCGGTTAACCCGTATACGTTACGCCCGTCCCCTGCCAAGGTAATACTCTTGGTGCCAATATCGTAGGCTGCTGACAGTGAAATATCATTCGCAACATATACGCTGGTAACAGCAGGATCTTGTACCGCCTCCATCAGTGCTTCTGGCGTATGGGCGAAGGCTTGGCCGATATCCTTATCATAGTAAGCGTAAAACCCGCCAGGAAGGCGTGTAATGGTCCCCTCCTGGTAACCGCTCAGCCCCCGCACAATAATGTGGTCGGCAAAGCCATTCATCGCGCTCCTCAGCTGAGTATCTGTTGAAGCATTCGCAGTTAACGTCACTCCCGGAGGCGTGACCGGAATAATGCCCTCGTAGCGCAGCGCTGTAATTGTAACTTGGTCCACTGCGCCTCGCAGTTCGACACGACTGTCAAACCTCAGAGCTTCCCAGCTGCTGGACAGGCTGGCGTTCATCAGCTTGATAGCCTGCAAATCTATTCGTGCCGCAGCAGCCTGCAGCTCCTCAAAAGTCGAGACCGGCTGCTGGACACGGATAGGGTAATCCGCCCGATTCAATGCCGCGTCCTGGACACGGACTATTATATCCGTCCCCGCAATACCGTCCGATACGGCTGTTCCCGTAACGCTATTCAACACCTCAATACTGCTGCCCGCTGGTGCCTGAAGATGCTCCTTCAGCTCAGCTACACGCATACCTGCCGGTACATAGAGCAGCGTGCCCTCCACCAGTTCCAGGTGCTCATTAATTCCGTCTGTCCACAGACCGGTACCAACTTCAGGCGGGCCTGATGGGTCCGTTGGCATAGCAGGATCAGTAGGATCAGTAGGTTCCGCAGGATCAGCAGGCCCCTCCGGCTCCTGCACCGGTAACGCCTGAAGCGCCCGGTTCGTATAAAACAGCTCCAGCCATGCGGACGTTAACTGCCGCGAGGTAGCTGATGCCTGCTGCAGTGCCTGCTCCGCCTGAGCCAGCTCTGCCTGCAGCGCCTCAACGGAGGCAGGCGTATAGAGCCCTCTAGTCTCCCGTGACGCCAGAAGGCCCTGAACCTCCTGAACCAGCCGGGTGAGCTCTACAGCAGCTGCAAGCCCCTCCTCGGGTCTGGTCAACGCAAGCAGATAACGCACGTCATCTTGACCGATACCTTCCGGGCCTACAATATTAGCAGGCGAAGCACCCGTCAAATAAGCCATTACCTGCCTGAAGGTAACCCCTCCTCCAGCCGGGTCAAGCCGGGCTTGAAGCGCCAGCTTGCCCCCCAGCGTAATAACCTGGTAATCGGCTGCCGGTTCGCTGCCCAGACCGTTAGTTCCCACTGCGGCTCCAGCTGCCGCCTGCAGACCGATGCTCTCTACATTTGGGAGCGGCTGGTTAAACCTCAGAGTAACTGTGCTGCCCCTGGCAGCCAGATCGGAGGGCCGAATACCCGGCTGGTCAATGGCGAATAAACCCTTGCCAGCCGCGATTTCCCCGTCTTCATAAGGACGAATATTCTGATCGTAATATAAGGTAATTGTATACGGCTCCTTACTCTCTGCTCCAACCAGCTTAGGCTGGGTACCCCCCGCAGCCAATAGCGCCTCCGGCATGTAGGAGAACCCTACCATAATAAGCAAGAGAGTCATGATGAATTTTCCTCGTTGATGCAAACAAGCCCCCACCTTTATCTGTCACTTCCTCAACCTTCCAAGGTATCTGTTAAAAGTGTAGCACAGCGGCAAGATTGCGAGCTATCATTTTCTGTAAAAGGCTGCTAAAAATTCGACATAACTCTATCTTTTTTTGAACATTCGGCCGATATATAGGTAGATACCGCCGTTCTATTCAGATTTCATTGTAAAGTAGGTCAAAGGATGAACCATACTCATGGGTTTTACGATCCCTTAACCGTCTTCATCGCTTTTGCAGCAGCGACGGCCGCTTCCTACTTCGCCTTGACGCTGGCGGGCAGACTTTTCCTTGGCACCACGCTGCGCCGGCCGCGGCTTCTAGCCGCCTCATTGGTTATGGGGACTGGCATCTGGGCCATGCATGTCATCGGGATGCTCACAACCTGGCTTGATGAGCGGATTGACTTTACTCCCGGGCTGGCCGGCTTATCCTTCGTGGCAACGGCTGCCGCCTGCTTCGGGGCGTTCATGATTTACACGGGCGGCAAGCAGTCTTTCATCCGCCTCTGCGGCTCAAGCGTGCTTCTCTCCTTCGGTATAACTGCCATGCATTTTACCGGATCAGCCGCGATGAAGAGTCCTCGTGAGGTGCATTACAACTTCACGCTGCTCGGGTTGTTCACCTTTATTGTCTTTATCGCCATCTGTTCAGCCCTGCTCTTGTTCCACCGGTTCCATGCACATCGCGCACACCGGAGCTGGAAGCTCCTCTGTGCTGTGCTTATCGGTCTTGCGACAAGCGGTATGCATTATGCCAGCATGGCTGCCGTCTCCCGGGAGCCGTTCGGCTCAGCCCACGCCGCTCTTACAGGCACTGGAGAGCATTCGTCTATCCTGCTGCTTGCCGTCGTTATCGGAGGCGCATTCCTGCTGATAGGCATTTCATGGACCTCCCTGCTGTATGACAAGAAGGTGCTGGAGAAAATGGCATACAGTGACGCGCTGACCGGCTTGCCTAACCGGCATAAGCTGAGCCAACAGTATAATGACTTCTCCATGATTTATGAAGAAGGATTCATGCTGTATATCGACTTTGACCGGTTCAAGATGATTAATGACACGATGGGACATGATACGGGTGACAGGTTTATTCAACAGATGGCAGGAAGACTGCAGGAAGTGCTGGATAAGAGGCAGACGCTCTTCCGTTTCGGCGGAGACGAATTCCTGATTATCTCATCAGGTGCAAGGCGGGATGCTGAGCACTTGGCAGACAGGCTGATTCTCCACTTAAAGCAGCCGTTCCTGCTGCTGGACACGGAGTTTTACATGACCGCGAGCATTGGCATCAGCCTCACGCCCCAGCATGGGACCAATCGGTTATCTCTGCTGCGGGCGGCCGATATAGCCATGTATCACGCCAAGACTGCCGGCAAGAACCGGTACTGCATTTATGATGAAGAGACCAATCTCCATACACTCCGTAAGCTGGAGCTGGAGAAGGGTCTGCGCAAGGCGCTGCAGATGCAGGAATTTGACATCCATTACCAGCCCAAATGGGATGCGGATGCCGGCAAGGTTATTGGTCTTGAGGCTCTTCTGCGGTGGCGTCACGACATGCTTGGCCCGGTCTCCCCCGCGGAATTCATACCCATCACGGAAGAAACCGGCATGATCGTTGGCATCACCAGGTGGGTTCTGCGCAAGGTCTGTGAACAGAATCGTTCTTGGCAGATGAGCGGCCTGCCGAGGCTCAGGATATCTGTCAATATGTCGATTCGTGTATTCGAGAGCGGCAAGCTCGAAGAGATGGTAAGAGAGGCCCTTCAGTCATCCGGCCTGAACCCGGATGATCTGGAACTTGAAATTACTGAATCTATCGCGATGCAGGATATTGAGGAGACGATCAATCAGCTGAATGCCGTCAGAGCGATCGGCGTCAAAATATCGATGGATGACTTTGGTACAGGCTACTCATCGCTCGGTACCATTGACCGAATCCCCATTGACACACTGAAGATTGATCAGGCCTTTATCCGGCAGAGCGCCCTGCCTGCCAAGCAGGCCATTATCAGCACCATCATTGCTATGGCTGGACATCTCCAGCTTGATGTTGTAGCCGAAGGAGTAGAGACTGAGGAGCAGATCCGGTTCCTGCAGTCACGCGGCTGCAGTGTCATGCAGGGGTATTATTATGGCAAGCCCATGCCGGCAGATGAGTTTTATGCCTGGATGAAGCAGCTGCTTAGGGACGGATGAACGGTAAAGAATGAATCACAGCCAGGGGAGAAAAAAAGAGGCTGACGGCGCGCAGTGGATGCGTTGCCGTCAACCTCTTAAATCTAGCTGACATTATTCTTGCCGGCTGTTCATGCCTATTCCCTCAATAATGATCCCGCCTGTTCCTTCCACATCTCAACGTACCGCGGGACAATCGCCCACTGAACCATGATGATCGTCTCATCCGGCCCGACTGCTTCTTCAAATCCCACGCTCGTCAGCGTCTGATCTTCCATTCCGTAGAACAGCAGCCTGCGGTCCGTCAGGATAACCGCGAGGTTGCCTGCGGGAGAAGTGTAGGCGTCAACAGCCGCAGGCTCGACAGCCCGGATATCATGCCATGGGATATCCAGCTGATTGTGCTGCACGATCGTCGTATCCAGCTCCTGCCCGATCTCCTGCAGCAGCGGTTCCGCCGCTGCGGTACCCGGCATAAGCGCTCTCTCCGCGATCCAGCGGCCTGGCTTTCTAGTCAGCGTCCAGTTGTGTATGAGCTCGGTGCCCATCGGCATGTCCTCTCTGCTTGAGAGGAACGCTGCCAGCGGCTGGTCGGGACTGGCCGACGCAACGGCATGCTGCTCGGTTCCCGCTGCCAAGCTGCCAAGCTCCCGGGCTTGGCCCAGCTGAGATACCTCCATCACCCATACCGTTTCCTGTTTCTCCTGCTGCTTGTCATGTTCCCCTTCTGCGCCTGGCGAGGCGATCTCACGAGTGAGGGCAATATAGCGGTTGCCGACATAATCGATCCTCTCGCGCACAATCTCTCCCGGGGCCCCCGATTTGCTGTACAGCTTTACAGGGTTATCCGTCTTCTTATTAGTCTGCGCGTTGTAGGCTCCTGCAACCTGATACTCAATCTTGCCCAGGTCTACACGGCCAACATCCACACGCCAGAAGTTCGTCCTGTAGGGCATAAGGATGCCGCTGTCCTCCGCCACCTTCTCCGGCAGATTCTCTCCTGCGGTAACAAGAAGGGTCCGGTAAGTGCTGCTCTCCTCCCCTTCCCTCTCCGCTGTGTCTTTGCGCAGGGCAATCAGCAGAGCTGTCTGCGGCGGGCTTTCGGCGCTGTAAGACAGCGTACCGGCATTCTCCTTATTCCCTTCAGCCTGGTCATAATCTGCAATCACCTGCTCCGTGTTCCCGGCAGGCTGCCCCCCGCCAAGCTGAATAACTGCCAGAATCAAGATGATCATCGCAACAGCTCCAGTAGACCACCCTCCAAAGCGCAGCAGCCAGCTCCTGCGTGCAGGAGCCGATCTATGATCCAGCCTTTCCCTAATCCGCTGCTCAAGCCGTTCATCAAATCCATTCCGGGTCAGCGGTCCGCCAGACAGATCGCGTTTCAGCTTCTTATCCATTGAGTCCATCGGGTCCATGCTGGTCTTCCCCCTTCCGGTCTGCCAGCTTCTTGCGGGCGTGAAACAGCCGGGATTTAACCGTTCCTTCACTAACCCCCAGCAGCTGGGAAATTTCTTTCATCGACATTTGATGGTGGGCGTATAAAATCATAGCTTCTCTATACTTGTAAGGCAGCTCCAGTACCTGCTTCCACATATTATTAACCGCCAGCGCCTCAATTACCTCACCTTCGGCAGACCTCTCGCTTGCCTGCTCCGTAAAGGCATCCACCAGTGTTACCTTGCGGAGGAAGGCTGATTTACGGTAGTCGAGCACCATATTGCGGGTTATGGCCAGCAGCCAGGTCTTAATGGAAGACTCCGAACGAAAGGTGTGAAGATTGCGGTATGCCTTCAGGAACACCTCCTGGCTGATGTCGTCTGCCTGGTCCCATTTGCGGGTCATGCTGAAGGCAAAGTTCCATACATCCTTGCCATAAGCGGTCATCAGCTCGTTCAGAGCATCCTTCCTCTCCGCCGCATCCTCGCCTATGTATCTTAAATATTCATATTGTGTGTCCGAGTGCAAATTTGCCACCTCTAATCTATTGGACGACCGCAGTCACGGATCGGTTCAGTCGACGGGTATCTATCCTTAAAAAGTAAAAACCGCGGTTCCCTATCAAGAACCCCGGTTCGCGGATGAATGCCGGCCTGCGGCTGTTGAACCTCACCCTCTATTATCCGGCAACTGCCAGCGGATTTCCATTAAATATTACATAAAGCTTCATTAATTTATTCAGGTGCTGTCCAACCGTTGAACTACTCTCCACTTAACCCTGAGACAGTCGTCCAGCTGTAGCCCAGCTCCTGAACCGCTTCAATAACAGCCGGAAGTGCAGCAATGGTATTGTCCAGGTTGGAGTTCTTGCCGCCGAAGCTGTGCATCAGGACGATTCCGCCTGGCTGTACACGATCGACGACCGTCCCAAGGATTTCATCTTCCGGTGTTCCCGCCCAGTCCCGGGTGTCGATCGTCCAGCCAACCAGCTCTTTACCCTTCTTCTTGAGGACATCGGTTAATGTATCGGGCGTGATGCCATAAGGCGCCCGGAACAGAGCAGGCTTCTCGCCCAGCACCCCCTGGATAGCTTCATCACCCCGGTTAATCTCCCGCTCTACCCCCTTCTTGCTCAGCTTGCGCAGGTTGGCATGGCCAAAGCTGTGATTGCCGATCTCATGCCCTTCATCCCGTATCCGCCTCAGGACCTCAGGATACCGTTCTACCTGCTGCCCAACTACGAAGAAGGTAGCTTTAATATTGTATTCCTTCAATACATCGAGTACCTGGGTTGTATACTTGGCATCCGGTCCGTCATCGAAGGTGAGGGCCATCCGCTTATTATTATCCACCGGCTGCTGCTTCGCGCGCTGCTCAGACGGAGCAGCGGGGATTGATGGCCCCCCCGCAGCTGGCACTTCCGTTCCTGCGCTGTCTGCCGCTGCTTCAGCAGCTGGCCCTTTTACGGCATGCTCTTCTGCCGCCGCAGTCAGGCCGTCAGCGGTCATTACCGCCTGGTCTGTCTCCTCACCAGATTGCCCTACCGCACCTTCAGACGCTGCTATTACCTGTCCGCCCAAGCCAGGGCCCACTCCGCCTAACCTTTCCACTAATCCGATAAGTCCATAAACCATACTAACCACCATCACACCAACAATCGCTACCACCATTTCCTTGCGTAAACCAGCTGCTGTACGAACCATTCTCCCCATTGATCACCCGTTCCCCTCGGCTTGCTTCATTGATCATATAGACGAAGGAAACCCGCGGCTGGTTTAAAGTCCGACAGGAAACTTCCACTTTTTTCGACAGGCTTGTCCACGGACCCCTGCCAGACCAGACTATAGATAGAAATCCAAATTCGTAAGCGCTTTACCGTTTCAAAAGGGAAAAAATGAGAAATTTTTAAACGACAGCTTAACCCTGTTTATGGCCATGTCCTTGTGGTAATAGAGAGTGCGCGCGCAACACAGTTAACAAGTCAACAACTAAACCAACATAAGGAGTGATTTGGATATGGCACGCAATGACGATCGTATGAGCCGTGAAGAAGCTGGACGTATGGGTGGCGAAGCAACATCCCGTAACCATGACAAAGAGTTCTATCAAGAAATCGGCCGTAAGGGCGGCGAAGCAACTTCCAAATCCCATGATAAAGAATTTTATCAGGAGATCGGCCGTAAAGGCGGCGAATCTACATCGAACTCGCATGATAAAGATTTCTATAAAGAAATCGGCAGCAAAGGCGGCAGCGCCCGTTCGAACGACAACCGCTAAAGTTTCCGTTTCCACCGACATCGTGCCAAAATCCCCTTAAGGCCTATGCCTTAAGGGGATTTTGCGCTGCTTATGAGCAGGAGCATGAATGGCAATACCCTAACCGCGGGCACACTGGGACGGAAACCGAGCCGCCGATGAAGGAGGAGAGCACCTTGGAACAGGAACTCCATCAGATCTGCGAGTTATGCGGACGTGAAGGCGTTCAGACCACTCGTCATCATCTGACACCCAAAGCAAAGGGAGGCACTCATCTGCCTACTGCCCGTTTATGCCGCAGCTGTCATAAGCAGATCCATGCCTTATATACGAACCAGGACCTCATTACCCTTGGTCTAACTTCAGTACCAGCCCTGCAGGCTGATCCGGAGATCGCGCGTTATCTGAAGTGGATTCGCAAGCAGCCAGCTACCTCGGTTCCTCGTGTGCGTAAATCGGAGCGAGTACGAAGCTGAGTTGATGTATCAGTAATCTGCTGCTGCTTGGAGCAGCTACTTAATGACAAGCACAGGCACTTTAGCATACTGCACCACATAACGGCTTACACTTCCTAGCATGGCTCCCTGAATTGGCCCAAGCCCCCGGCTCCCCACTACAATCAGATCGCATCCCCGCTCTGCCGCCTGCTGAATGATCACCTTGGACGGACTGCCGTGAATCATCTCGGTATTCACCCTGCAAAGGCCCTCGGTGTAAAGCCTGGCTTCTTCCAACAATTCCTCTCCCCGCTTCAAAGCGCTTTCACTCATAGCGTCCGTTGGTGCAATCATGATATCTCCTGCAGCAAGCGGATATAAGTTAACGGCGTGGATGACCGTCAGCTTCGTTCCGCTGCAGCTATCCACCATCTGTACTGACTTTTCCAAAGCCCTCTTCGCCTGTACAGATCCGTCATACGCCGCCAATATGTGCCGAAACAGCATCAGCATCACCTCTTATGACAGTATTTCTATATCAAACGCTGTCCGGGTATAAAAGGTGATAAACTGTGCCCTTATTTCATTAAAAAAACCGGACCGGCTCGCATATTCATGCGGCCAATCCGGTTTCCAAATCAGCTTAGTATCTTGGCCAGCCGTTCGAATCAAAGTACAGGTCATTGATCAGCAGCTTCGGTGCGCCGTTATCCTCTGCATCGTAGGCATGGCGGACAATAATGTTGTTATAAACGTCCTGGTGGCCTGGACCGCGCCACTTATTATTGCCTGCATCAAGGACCGTACCGCCGCCGTTCATCATGCTGACGCCGTTCTTATCCACGTATGGTCCGGTAATGCTCTTGGAACGGCCGTATACAATCTTGTACGTGCTGTCTACACCCCTGCAGCAGTTGTCAAACGAAGCGAACAGGTAATAGTAGCCGTTGCGGTAAACAATGGTCGGCGCTTCGATTGCGCCGCTATTGGCTGTACGGCGGGCGATCGACATTACCGAGCCTGTAGGCTTCATGGTATTCTTGTCAAGCTTCACGATCTTGAGGCCGCTCCAGAACGATCCGAAGGACAGCCAAGGCTCGCCGTTGGCATCAATCGTCAGGTTAGGGTCAATTGCGTTATAATCGTTTGCACTCGTGGAACGAATGACCAGACCGTCATCCCGCCACTGTCCCGCACCAATGCTGTGGGTTGATGTCAAACCAATCAAGGATGTATTGGAGCCAAAGGTCGAGATGGAGTAATAGAGCCAGTATCGCCCGTTGAAGTATTCGACATCCGGTGCCCAAACATCATTGTTGGCGTGGCCTGGCACATAGTTTTTCCACCAGGAAAGCGGTTGCAAGAAAATTTGTGGTGTACGATACCAATTCGTTCCGTTGTCCGAGCGTAATACTTGCAGTCCTGGGCCGGTAGAGAAGGTGTACCACGCATTGCCTTCCTTGATGATTGAAGGGTCATGCACACCTATGTCGCCTGACAAGTTCCAGAAAGCTGCATAAGCAGGGAATACGGAAGTAGTAACCAATGTCAGGGCAAGCGCGGCTGATACCAGCCATTTCTTACGTTTCACCAATCTGATCCGCTCCTTTAAAATTATAATAGGTGAGGGTTTGAAGGCACCCCGCAGGCCCTCTAACTGTGTGGCTTTCCCGTTCACCTCCTTGATTCATTAACAAGAATGTAAGCGCATTCTTGTATTTATAAATTACTGGATTGTTTTACCTTTGTCAACCCATTTTTATTAACCTATTAATAAAAATATAAAATAATAGAGTTTGAAGACATGTCGCTGATTTAACTGGAAAATTCAGTGTTTTTTCGACTTTGTAAGAGGAATTTCCCAATTTTGCGATTCCAAGGGTGTGGGGATGGTTAAACAAATAATAGACAGCTAAGGAGAGGTGATGACGAATGAAAAGTTTCTTGCTAAAGTTGGCTGGTAACGGCTTTATCGTTATTTTGACGCTTATGTTATTTACCGAAATGCCGTTCTGGAGTGCCTTATCAATTGCTCTTATCTTAACGGTAACGGCCTATCTGCTTGGTGATCTTGTCATCCTGCCGAAGACCAATAATATAACTGCCACCTTGGCGGATACTGTATGGGCTGCACTTGTCATCTGGGGAGCCAGCGCCTTGATTGAATGGCCGCTGCACCTGTCCGAGCTTCTGGTCATTGTATTGTTCCTGGGTTTGTTCGAGTATGTCTTCCATATTCGCCTGCTCAGGCTGCAGGACGATGGGGCCAATACAACCAAACGCAAAGGCGAAAAAGCAATCTTATCCTAAACTAAACTATAAACTGGCCATCCGCCCTACTGGTGGACCGGCCGGTTTTTTCTTGTTAAGTATGGTACGTTGTCCCACTACAGCTGAACCATAGCAAAAAACCGCCCACCTGCAAGTGGACGGTTCAGCTTTCGGGATTCCGTGTTCAGTTTACTTGGAGTCATCGCCCTTTTTGTCACTCCACTTCTGGGCCTGAGGTTCAACATCGCGGCCCTTCTCAATCGTCTTGTTCTGCTCCGGTGAGTGGTTGCGCTTGTCCTCCCGGTTCCGGATGTCATCTCCAGACAGATTGGCCATGGTTTATCCCTCCTTTGCCTGGTGCTGTGTTCTAGTTGTTATTACCCGCTGTAAGGAAGGACAAACATGATTCAGGCAAAACCCAAGATACCGCAGTGCGAAAAATAGGTGTGGCTTTGTTATTTGTGCAAGGGCGGTTTATACTCGTTATGTAGAGAATACTTGAACTGAAAGCGAGGCGTAAGAGTTGGGGAATAATTCGAAGATTGGCGGAGGCGGATTTCATCATGTGGCGATCCGTGTCTATGATTTTGATGCATCCGTGCATTTTTATACCGAGATACTGGGCTTTGAAGAGCGTGTTCGCTGGGGTGAGGGTCCTGGCCGTGCTGTTATGCTGGATACCGGAGATGGCAACTACCTGGAGATCTTCGCAGGCGGGGCAGAAGGACAGAAGCCGGAAGGAGCCTTCCTGCACATCGCCCTGCGCAGCAGTAATGTAGACGACGCGCTTAAGCTGGTACGGGATGCCGGTATGGCGGTCACGATGGAGCCGACCGATGTCATGCTTGGCAGCGAGCCAGTCCGTATTGCCTTCTTCAAAGGACCTGACGGTGAAATTATTGAGCTGTTCCAAAGCAGCGGCCTGTAAATAATGTTGCGCTTGAGAAGCCGGGCTGCGGGGCCCGGCTCTTCGTATTGCGGCAGCACTACCCCGCCATATCCTTCTTTCGGAAGATCGATAAGGACAGCCAGTAGGAGGCCAGGAAAAGCAGCAGTGCTCCTCCAACAATAACCGACAGGACAGCTGCCGGGGAGCTGATATCAAAGGGAAGCTGAAGGGTTATTTTGTTAATAACACCGCTCATCCCGACAACCACCGATACAGCAAGGAAGATTGCCAGGAAGGAAATCACCTGGGCCGCCCGGTCCCCCAGCCAATAATAAACCGGGAAGAACAGGGAGGAGAAAAGCAGGACAATTCCTGTTGTGAGGGAGGCCTGCATCCAGGTCCACTCCACCGGGTTATTGAGCGCATACAGACTGACCAGATGAACGAGCAGGCTCATGAACAGGCCGATGATGAGGAAGACAATCACAACGGCATACTTGGCTTGAACGATTTGCTTGCGCCTTACCGGCAAACTCCCAATAAACAGAACACTCTTGCTCTTCGTTTCCAGATTGACGGAGAACATAACCAGCATGATGGCAGAGAGCGCACCGACGAGTACGGTCGAAGCTTCGTTATTCATCACAAAACCGAAGAATACCGCATACAGGACAATGAACAGGTAATAAAACCGGACGACCAGCATATCCTTGCGAATCAGGTTAAACATGGGCACCGGACCTCCCTTTTGCCGTATAGAACATGATATCCTCCAGCGTGGGGGTTTCGATGTGGGCAAACCCGCCGAACAGGCGCTCCGCTTCCTTCCTGTCTGCTGACAGACCCTCAAACCCGACGGACGTCTCCCGAATGCCGAGGAGTGCGCCGCGTGTATCGCGATCGAGCAGAGAGTTATCCGCTTTAACCAGAGCATAACGTTCGAATATCTCTTCCTTGGAGTCGCAGAACACTAGGCTTCCCTTGTTCATGAAGGCGATATAATCCGCTATGCGGTCCAGATCCGTCGTGACATGGGTTGAGAAGATAATTGTTCTCGTATCGTCCTGTATGAAATCCGCCAGCATATCCAGCAGCTCCCGTCTGAATACCGGATCGAGTCCTGCCGTCGGTTCATCCATGATAAGCAGGTCTGCATGGTGAGACAGCGCAAAGGCCAGAGACAGCTTCATCTTCATCCCCTTGGACAGGCTGCGGATTTTGGATTTGGGATGAAGCTCGAAGCGCTCCAGCAGCTGACTGTACTGCTTCTCATCCCAGCGGCTGTAGAAGGGAGCCAGCACATTCTTCATGGCGCCTATCGATAGATGCTCATAATAGTGACACTCATCCGAGACGTAGCCGATGCGTTCCTTAATCTCCAGCTCACGCTCCGGCATTCTCCGGCCGAATATCTTCACCCCGCCGCTGCTGGGCACAGCCATTCCCATGATCAGCTTAATCAGCGTACTCTTGCCTGCTCCATTAGGCCCTACCAAGCCCGTAATATAACCCTGTTTAAACGACATCGTGACCGGCTCCAGCCTAAAACGCGAGTATGATTTGGACAGTCCGTCAAGCTCAATCACATTCTCATCCTGATTCATCTCATTCGCTCCCTTCGTCACTGTACAGCTGACCGAAACGGTTAAGCATCTGTTCCAGCCCTACATTCAGCCCCTTCGCTTCCCTCACGACCTCCCGCATCTTCTCTTCCAGCAGCCTCATCCGCTGCTCGCGGATTTGGGCAGAGCTGGCGCCCGATACGAAGGAGCCTTTGCCGACGACCGAATCAATCAGCCCCTCCTTCTCCAGCTCCTCATAAGCCCTCTTCGATGTAATGACACTGATCTGCAGATCCTTGGCCAGCTGACGGATGGAGGGAAGCCCCTGACCAGGGTTTAATGTACCATTCAATATAGCGCTTCTGAGCTGCGTCACGATCTGCAGATAAATCGGTTCCCCGGACGCATTGGAAATAATAATGTTCATACATCACCACGCTAACCGTATTTAGTGTATATATATAATATATACACTTGTTCTAGATGTGTCAATGAGAACCGCCCAACCGCACAAAAAGACCACAGCCCGCTTGTGAAATCTCTAAGAGATTCCACGAGCGGGCTGTGGCAGTTAATTGTATATTCAAACCATTCGGTCATAAAAAGCTTGGACAGCGTGCAGCCGCCTTATCCCGCAGATACGATACCTTCTTGCTTCGGCAGCGGCTCTCCTGCAAAATGGCAGGCCGCATAATGCCCAGGCCGGTGCTCGATAAGCGGGGGCATTTCCTGCGCGCACACCTCTTTGGCAAGCGGGCAGCGGGTACGGAACGGACAACCGCTAGGCGGGTCAATCGCGCTCGGCAGGTCACCCTTGATGACAATTCTCCGCTTCTGCGTCTCGGAGTCAGGATCCGGAATGGGAACAGCTGACAGAAGAGCACGGGTATAAGGGTGCAGTGGCTCTTCGTAAAGCGTTTCACTCTCCGCAAGCTCTACCAGCTTACCCAGATACATAACCGCTACACGGTCGCTGATGTACTTAACCATCGACAGGTCGTGCGCGATAAACAGATATGTCAGACCCATCTTGCGCTGAAGCTCCTTCAGCAGATTGACAACCTGTGCTTGAATGGAGACGTCAAGTGCTGAGATCGGCTCGTCACAGACGATGAACTTCGGGTTAACAGCAAGCGCACGGGCAATACCGATCCGCTGGCGCTGGCCGCCTGAGAATTCATGCGGGTAACGGTTGGCATGCTCGGCGTTTAGTCCAACAAGCTGAAGCAGCTCGGCTACCCTGGCTTTGCGCTCCGCACGATTCTTGGCAAGGTTATGAATATCCAATGCTTCACCAATAATATCGTTAACGGTCAGCCGCGGGTTGAGCGATGCGTAAGGATCCTGGAAGATCATCTGCATGTCGCGCCGTATAGCCTTCATTTCGGAGGCAGACAGCTTATAGATGTCCTTGCCTTCGAACTTCACTTCGCCTCCGGATGGTTCATACAAGCGAAGCAGTGTGCGGCCTACCGTAGACTTGCCACAGCCCGATTCGCCCACCATACCCAGTGTTTCACCTTCACGGATGAAGAAGCTGACATCATTGACGGCTTTCAGCGTACGGCCTTTGCCAACACGAAACAGCTTGCTGAGGTTGTTGACCTCAATCAACGTCTTGTTCTGTGAACTGCTCATGCGTGCACCTCCTTGGCCATCTCATGGTTCAGCCAGCAGCGGGCCGACTGTGTCGAGCTGCATTCAAACAGGCCTGGGTCCACACGCGTGCAGATATCCATCGTATATTTGCACCGTGCAGCGAACGCACAGCCTGTTGGCGGCTTGATCAGATCCGGCGGTGTGCCCGGGATCGGAACAAGCGGCTGGCTCTTGTCATCGTCCAGCCTTGGAATGGATTCCAGAAGACCCTGCGTGTAAGGATGCTTCGGATTAGTGAAGATCTCATGCACGGTACCAGTCTCAGCAACCTGGCCGGCATACATAACGATAACCTTGTCACAGACATCGGCTACAATACCAAGGTCGTGGGTAATCAGCATAATGGACGTATTCAGACGGCTGCGCAGCTCCTTCATGACTTCCAGGATCTGTGCCTGAATCGTAACGTCGAGTGCTGTTGTCGGTTCGTCGGCAATCAGCAGCTCTGGGTCACAGGCAAGCGCGATCGCGATCATAACACGCTGACGCATACCGCCGGAGAACTCATGCGGGTACTGCTTCATCCGGGTTTCCGCAAGTGGAATACCAACCAGATTAAGCATTTCTACTCCACGCTTGTGCGCTTCCTTCATCGACATATTGCGATGACGAATCAGGTTCTCCGTAATTTGTCGTCCGACTGTCATCGTCGGGTTAAGAGAAGTCATCGGGTCCTGGAAGATCATGCCCATGCGGCCGCCGCGAAGCTGCTGCATCTCCTTCTCCGACTTCTTGAGTACATCCTCACCGGCGAAGCGGATAGAGCCTTTCTTCACACGGCTTGGGGGTGAAGGAATAAGGCGCATCAGCGTCTGTGCGGTAACACTCTTGCCGCAGCCCGACTCGCCTACGATTCCGACTACTTCGCCCTTATTAATAACCATATTTACACCGCGAACAGCCTGCACTTCTCCTCCCCGAACATCAAAGGAAACGTGCAGATCCTCTACTTCCAGCAGAGGCTGGGCATTCTGCCCTTTGCTGCTGTTACGCAGTTTATTGTCAGATTTCATGGAACTCTCCCTCCTACCGCTTCAATTTTGGATCGAACGCATCACGAAGCGCGTCGCCAAAAATGTTAAATGCTAACATCGTCAAGCTGATAAACAAGGCAGGGAAGAAAATACGCCAAGGGAAAACCTTCATGGCACTCCGCGCGTCCTCGATCATGGTACCCCATGAAGCGGCCGGCGACTGCACACCGAGGCCCAGGAAGCTCAGGAACGCTTCCGCAAAGATTGCGCTCGGTACAGTGAGCGTTAGCGTAACAATAATTGGGCCCATTGCATTCGGAATCAGGTGGCGGAAGATGATACGGCTCGCGCTCGCGCCAAGCGAACGGGATGCCAGGACATATTCCTGATTCTTCAGCTGCATAACCTGACCGCGCACAATCCAGGCCATGTTAACCCAACCCGTAATACCAATTGCCAGTACGATCGTAAACAAACTCGGCTGCATGACAACAACCAGCAAAATAACAATTAGCAGTGTCGGTATGGAATACAATATTTCCGCAGCGCGGTTCATGATTTCGTCCACTCGCCCGCCAAAGTATCCCATAATGCCACCGTAGATAATACCTATCACAAGGTCAATAAGTGCAGCAAACAAACCGACACGCAGGGAGATGGACGCCCCCATCCAGGTACGTTCAAACATATCCCGCCCGAGCTCATCCGTGCCAAACCAATGCTCCTTGGACGGAGGCTGGTTCGTGCTCGACAGATCATTCGTCTGATAATCATAAGGAGTCAGCCACGGACCAATAACAGACATCACGGTAATGGCAATCAATATAAACAAACATATCATGGCAAGCTTGTTGCTGATCACCCGCTCCATCGCATCCCGCCATACCGAGACGCTCTCACGGGAAATGACTTCCGCGTTCAAGTCAGATGTATCAATCTTGCGGAAATCTTCCGGCTTCAGATTAAGATGCTGATGCCGGTCAGTCGAAGCGGCTGCATGCTGCTCCTCATGGTTCTTAGTCAAGTGCAGATTAGACATCTTACGAGCCACCTCCCCGGCTGTTCAGCTTGATGCGAGGGTCGACAGCAGCGTATGCGATATCCGTCAGGAATCGAGCAACAATCAAGATAAACGCATAGAACAATGTAAGACCCATAATCAAGGTATAATCGCGGTTCGAAACACTCTCTACGAAATATTTGCCGATACCCGCGATTCCGAATATCTTCTCAATAACAACCGAGCCGGTAACGATGTTCGCCGTCATCGGTCCAAGATAGGTGACAACCGGCAGAATAGCATTTCTCAGAGCATGCCGGTTCACGATAATAGCCTTCGACAGACCCTTCGACTTAGCGGTCTTGATATAGTCAGAATTCATGACCTCGACCATGTTGGAACGTGTCAGCCTCGCGATAAAGGCGATCGGCAGTGCCGAAAGCGCGAGGACCGGCATAACATAATCGAGCGGCTCCTTCAGACCCGCAACATGGAACCAGCCGAGCTTGACCGCGAAGAAGTACTGCATAAGCGGTGCCAGAACAAAGCTCGGAATCGAAACACCGAGCACGGCGATGATCGTTGCGAGAGCATCGATCAGTCCGCGGTGATAGAGTGCTGCGATAACGCCAAGAGCTATACCCACAATGACGGATACGATGATGGCTACGATACCCAGCTTAGCGGAGTTAGGGAAGGCGTTTTGAATGATGTTGTTAACCGTACGGTTAGCACTCTTCATTGACTCTCCAAGATCAAAGTGCAGCAAATTGTTCATATACGTTAAATATTGCTTCCAGACCGGTTGATCAAAGCCATATTTGGCCATGATATTATTATAAATTGCCGGCGGGAGCTTCTTCTCGCCCATGAAGGGATCACCAGGTATGGCCTTCATCATAAAGAAGGTCACAGTAGCGAGCAGGAACAGCGTAAGCAGCACGTACATCAGCTTAGTCGCTATAAAACGGACCATCTGCATCATCTCCGGATAAAATTTGAACTTGCGCCAAGCTGCCATTCGCCCCTGCTGCGCATGAACGGAGAAAATGGGATACTTATGGTAATCCATAAATATCCCACTTCACCGTTACCTATGGCCTGACGGCTTTAAGAACGACAACCTGATTTAATTAATGTTCGGCAATGTAACCGTAGTTGAATCTGATTTCACCTGAGTAGTCAATCCATACACCTTGTACATAAGGCTTCTGCATCCAGATGCCTGTGTAATAGTAGATCGGCAGGATTGGCATTTCATCCATCAGAATTTTCTCTGCAGCAGCCATTGCTTCCATACGTTCAGCTGGATCAGAAGATGTTTGTGCTTTCTTGATCAGTCCGTCATATTCAGCGTTCGAGAAGCCTGTATCGTTGTTGCCGCCGCCCGTGATCCACATGTCAAGGAATGTCATTGGGTCATTGTAGTCAGCACCCCAGCCAGCGCGAGCAACTTGATAGTTGAGGTTCGTACGGTTGGTCAGGAATACGCCCCATTCCTGGGATTGAACACTTACATCTACACCAAGGTTTGTCTTCCACATATCAGCTATAGCTGTAGCGAGCTTCTTGTGGCCTTCACCTTCATTGTGAATTAGCTCGATAGTAGGCAGCTTGGTCAGGCCCTTCTCTTCCAGGCCTTTAGCCAGCAGTGTCTTAGCCTGTTCTACGTCTTCTGTGAAGTAGCTGTCTTTCACTTCATCACGGAACGTATCATTCTGGCCTTTGATGCCGTAAGGTACAAAACCGAACGCCGGGATTTGATCACCCAGTGTCACTTTTTCAACAATCGCCTTTCTGTCAATCGCCATTGCCAGAGCTTTACGGATATTTACGTTATCATACGGCTCTTTTGTGGTATTAAAGTTAAAGTAGTAAGTTGTTGCAATACCTTGAATCTGCAGATTGGCTTCCGAATCTTCCTTCAGACTCGGAATCATATCGATTGGGATCTCGCCTGTCGGACGGCCAGCCCAGTCCAAATCGCCCGTCTCATACATGCTGAGTTCAGTGTTGCTGTCGTTAATAATGGCCAAACGCACTTCAGTGAAATGAACCTTGTCAGCATCATAGTAGTTTGGATTCTTCGTCAGCAGCAGCGATTCGTTGTGGTTCCATTCCGTCAGAAGGAAAGGACCGTTCGTGGAATGCGTAGCCGCTTCTGCTGCAAACTTAGGATTGGCTTCAACTACTGCCTTGTTAACAGGGTAGTAAGTATAGAAGCTGAGCAGGTTCAGGAAGTAAGCAGTCGGCGAATGCAGTTCAACAACAAGTGTCTTATCGTCCTGCGCTTTAACGCCTACTTGGCTCGCATCCTTAATTTCTCCAGTGTTGTATGCTTCAGCGTTCTTCAGGTAGTACAGCTGGTAAGCATACGGGGACGGAGTTTCTTTGGTTGGGTCAAGAACACGTTTCCATGCAAACTCGAAGTCATGAGCGGTTACAGGCTCGCCTGTGCTCCAAGTCGCACCGTCAAGGATCGTGAATGTGTACGTCAGGTTATCTTCGGATACTTCCCACTTCTCAGCCATACCAGGCTGAACGTTACCGTCTTTATCAACTGTAGTAAGACCTTCCATAACAGCATTCAGAACGGTACCAGACGTGTTGTCTTGGGTCATGCCCGGGTCAAGTGTCGGCGGTTCGGCATGCAGGTTCATACGGAAAATCTGCTCTGCAGCAAGTGCTGCTTCACCGGACTTGTTGTTCTCTGCTTGATTAGCAGGTGTGTTCGTGCCCCCGTTAGTAGGTGCATTGTTGCCGCCGTTGTTCGAGCAGGCGGACAGCAGCATGCTGACCGAGATGACCAGTGCCAGCATAATGGATCCTGTTTTTTTGCGCTTGTTCATGGAAACCCTCCATTAGTCAATTTGTAAATCTCTTTATAGAAGCTGGCATTATACCCCTTCTTCGAAACGTGTCATGTATATGTTAAGTAGCATGACACCTCCCTTTCGCATACGACTTTGTAAAAGAAAGTAAACTGAAAAATATTTTATATTGTATACTGAATACCGTTATATTACAAGGCATATGACAGATATTTGTTTCAGATTTGTAAACAAAATCAGCGATATTGGTTATGAGGCACAAATCCTTACATGCTGTTGAAAATATCATAGACCCAATGGGTCTTCCTGTCTGCTATCCTCCTTCCTTATCTGAACATTTATGCTGCACGCCTTGTTATCATGACGCCGCCCTATCATGGCAACCTCTATATATTAAGAGGATACAAATAAGAATTTTATCGCATTTTGTCGAATTCATCAAGCCAAGCTTGTCCTGCCTCGCCAGACGAATCTGCAATTCATACGCAACGACTTCCCCTGCCTGTCTTGGACAGCAAAAAAATGAAGCAGACGGACAAGCAGTCCCGCTTCATTCCGCTATTTCTTCATGTCCGCTCCTGTTCCCATATCTAATCAAACATCTTCAGCATGTCATTCTTGGAAATCCCAAGATCCTTAAAGAGCAGCTCCAAATTGGCTAAACGACCTGTGACAACAAACTGCAGGTTGCGGTCCCGATCGATCAGCACGGAGTTTACCGTTAGCGCATTCGATAACAAGCCAAAAGCTATCGCGATCTGCTGCGGGGTTAACTGCGTGCGGGGAATCGGGTTCCCGTTACCAGCCGTTTGGCTGCCAGCTGCTCTGTCTCTGCGAACCGCCACTGCATCCGCCCCCTTTTCTTAACCGATTATAATTGGTGTCTCCAGTTCCGGCCCTCTGCCGATGCCAGCCAGGAAGCTGATGATTACTATAATAAAGACCACCAGACCGACGCCTGCCTTCATTCGTTGAAACCTGACCGGTCTCCTGCTGCTCATTACTCATCCCACCTGTCTCCTCTGTTTACCTTATCTTATGCCGTTCATACCGGCCTTGCTTAGACTTTTCTGTCCCATCGTATTTCAGGCATTCAGCGAGTGCTTCTAGCCCTGACTGGACAGGGATGGTATAATGTTAGGAACAGAAACAGTCACTGACAGACTGATACGGATTCCGTATTTACTCTATCTGCGATGTAACCGGTTACTAACTAATGGAGGTCCACTCATGGAGAAGAAGATGATGGAATGGATTGCTTATACTGAAAGCCGAATTGATTTGTCCGCTTATAAGCTGCATGCTTGCGCCATCAGACGCAGTCATAACTTCCTTTCCGAGACACTGTATACATTGGAGATGGAGTGGTTCCCCATTAACCGTGACGGCCGGTCCCAAGATGGTTACAATCCTCCCGGTACAGCTATTATTGAGCTGGACTTGGCTGCTATGCAGTTTACCAAGATTCTGTATGTTGGCGGCGTTTCACTCAGCAGCGGGCCTGTTATAGAAGCCGGGAGTGCGGAAGCCGCTGCCGCCTGGATTGAACGAGAGACCGGACTTCAATACCGTCAACAGTTCTGCCTGAGCAAGCAGACCGGCAATGAGTATCAGTTCTCGGCCTGCTATGAGGGCATTCCAATCTCCCCGCAAGCCAGGATTGACCTTAAGCTGGATCAGACCGGCAAACTCGTAATGTACAGCCGGCATGGACGATTTGCAGCAGCCGATGAAATCACTCCCGAGCCGTTCACGCTCACGCTCGATGAGGAAGTGCAGCAGATTGCGGCAGGGCAGCTCCGGCGGCTCACTGTACCAGCCAACAAAACCAGGAAGTGGCTGGCTGTTTACGGCCTGGAAGAAGTGTACATTGCCCAAGACCGGAAAACACTGATTCCCATCCGGACCGACATTGATGAAGCCGCACGGTGTGACGTCAACGAACGGATGGAATGGGAGTCGCCGCTTGAGCATCCCTATGAACGCCGTCCGCTTAATCTTACCCGGCACCCCGTTACGGTCGAACAGGTACTAGAACGGGAGCCTGACCCAGATATGCGCCTGCTGACTCCAGAGGAACGCGAGCTCGCGAGGCATGCCGTACTCGGCCTGCTGCGAAGCAAGTATCCGGAAGACTCCGGAAGATGGAACATGGTTTCCCTGTCTGTCCGCCACGGCTATGTTATTGCCAAGCTCAAGGTACCGGATGACTGGCGCTTTCCCGGCATCAAGATGATTGTTCACATCGACCGTGTGTCTATGGAGGTTGTCAACTGGATGGATACTCTCTCCTTCCTCGACCTCTATGACGACTACGAACCAGCCGACTACGACGAGCCGCTGAGTCTTGAAGAAGCATGCAGAAGGCTTCATGATAAGCTTCGTCTTGACCCGGTATATGTCTATGATTTTGAACTCCGCAAGTACCGCTTATGCGGCAAGCTGGATTCCGATTATGGCGTACTGGCTCATTCGGGGGAAGTCATTTCCCTGCAGGACCTGTAGGGTACATTAATATTACTCTTCTACTCGCATACTAGTAGACCGGGGCCCGGACTTAAGTCCGGGCCTGTTACCGCCCTGCGGCGGGTTACCTTCGCATGAATATGTTCTATAATAGGCAGAAGACGTTTGGCACCTGTAACGATAGAGTATACGAACAAGGAATGAGCATAAGTTATGAAGCCTAACAGGCAGGATCTCTTGGTAACACGAAGCGCACACGAGCTGCCCGCCCCCTATCCCGCAGACCATGAAAGAAACCTTAGGCGTGTTAAGCGGCGTTCTAGGCGAAACACTATACTCCTGCTGCTATTTACGCTAGGGCTGATCCTATATTGGAACGAACTGCCTATCCCGGATTTACTGGAGCCCGAAGCTTCTGTCCGTGACATACCGCCCGTTACGGGGCTTCACCCGATTGTCGCAGCCAAGCAAAATGAGCTAATCCGCCTCACAGAGGAAGCCGGGATTACCATTCTGATAACGGACGGCTTCAGAAGCAAGGAAGAACAGGATGCCCTTTACCGTCAGGGGAGAAGCGATGAAGGGCCTGTCGTTACGCATGCCCAAGGCGGTGAGTCATACCATAATTATGGCCTCGCCATAGATTTCGCTCTGCGGACAGATGACGGAGATGTCATCTGGGACTTGAGCTACGATGGCAACGGCAACGGGGAATCCGACTGGATGGAGGTCGTCAGCATCGCCAAGGACCTGGGGTTTACTTGGGGAGGCGACTGGGCAAGCTTCCGGGATTACCCTCATCTTCAGATGGATTTCGGTTATTCCATCCGCGAGTTGAAGAAGGGCAAACGTCCTCCTTCCGGTCAGGATACGAGCAGCCCTTAGATAAATTGGTTTCTTTAATAAAAAGAGGTTGTCCTGCCGGGTCTCATGACCCTCGCCGGACAACCTCTTCTGCCTATACCGTTCCGGCCGCCTTACCGGGACGGACCGTCTTTACATTATACATATTTACCGAGCTGCTGATTATGAATTCAGGCTTCGGTTTCCCTCTGTTATCCCGGTGCCCTTGAATATGGGCATCGCTCTTCTCCCAATTCTTCCAGGCCTCCTCCGATTCCCAGCGGATCATAACGAGCACTTCCTCCTGCTCCTTGCTTGAGCGGTTCACCATCACCGTGCGGTCAACCAGTCCTTCCATTGCATCTATCGCACCTTCCGAGCTGAATCGCTCCACGACCTGATCAGCAAAGCCCTTCTCCACAACAATCGACCTTGTTTGAACGAACAAAGCATGCCCTCCTTAAATAAATAGCTATGATTATCTTTATTCTAGTTGATAAAGATTCTCATTGTCAAACAAAGGCTTAAGCAAAATTTTATGAAACTTTTTCCCACAGACTCCTACTAATGAACTATAATGGATTGGTAGACTTGTACCTAAAATCGGTACCACTGGCGAATTGTGCTTGTCGGAAGGACGCAGATCATCGGGAGACAAGTCATACAAACACATATTTTTCATACATCAGTTGAAGGAAAGGTGCTGGAATCCAAGTTGAAAAAGTATTTCGCCGCTCTACTATCAGTCATCCTGTTGTTCGGTAGCGCAGCAAGCGTACAAGCTGCAGCAACCAAATACAAAGTGTACGTGGACGGTGCACTCGCTACCTCTAACGGTATTGTCCGTAATGGTACTACTCTCGTA
This sequence comes from Paenibacillus sambharensis, assembly GCF_003233845.1. Taxonomy (GTDB): domain Bacteria; phylum Bacillota; class Bacilli; order Paenibacillales; family Paenibacillaceae; genus Paenibacillus_I; species Paenibacillus_I sambharensis. The sequence goes on along the minus strand of NZ_QKRB01000038.1, from coordinate 68,343 downwards.
CCATTCAAGCCTGTTCTGTCCGCCATGGGCTTCGGCTTCCAATATGATGGTAAGTCCAAGACCGTCAGAGCCACGAAGTCAGGCACTGTCATTACACTCAAGATCGGGAATAAGCAAGCAAATGTCAACGGTACAGCAGCCGTGCTGCCTGTAGCACCTGCTCTTATTAACAATACGACCTATATACCTGTAAGATTTGTAGGCGAATCTACCGGTTACAGCGTATCGCAGGATAAAGCCGCCGCATCCATCTATGTAGAATCCCAGGGCAATGAAGATTACACTTCGTCAAAGCCAGCGCAAACTACTCCCCCCCCTGCTTCGAATGCGGCTGCAGGCATTCTAAGTACCCAGCAGATCACCAATCTTAACGACAGTAAGGTTGTTATGATCGAAATGTCAGAAGCTCAGGGCAGCGGCGTGTATCTCGGTGAGGGAGTAGTTATTACCAACCATCATGTTATTGAAGGCAGTACGGCCGGACGCGTGGTTGATACTAACGGCCGATATTTTGACATTGCCGGTGTTATCGCGCATGACGCCACTAGGGATTTGGCCCTGGTTAAGCTAGCATCCAACACATTCCAGGCAACCTCGGTGACCATCGGTAATCCTGCTAAATTGTCCAAGGGCGAGAAGGTCGTAGCGATCGGCAGCCCGATGGGGATGCAAAATACCGTATCGGAAGGCTTAGTCAGCAGCTTCAGAACAACAGCAGATAACGTCAAGCTGATTCAAATCAGCGTGCCGATTGATCATGGCAGCTCCGGGGGCGCCCTCTTCAACCAGCAGGGACAGCTCGTTGGCATTACAGCAAGCGGCATTGACAGCAATGCCAGTCTGAACTTTGCTATCTCCATCGCAGAAGCCGCAGACATGCTTAATCAGATCAAGGGCAAGAGCTATGCCCAGCTGACTACGACGCCTCTCTCCTCCCTGGCAACTACTGTGCCGGCTGGCTCCACAGGCTCTTCGGAAAACCCGGAAACTGTTGCCCGCTCGGTAAAGAATACCTTGAACAGCTCGGCTACTTCGTTCCCTACGCCAGGCGGCTCCATTCATCTGGGTGAATGGGTCTCCTACGTAAAGGACGGAACTGTTGTGGTCTTTAATGTTCTCGATTCAGATGATTACGCAACCTACCTGAAATATTTCGATTCGAACAATACTGCATACGGGCAGTGGATGGACAGCCTTGGCAGGTCAGCAGCCAAGAGCTTCCCGAACAACGAGATTATGATCTGTCTCTTCTATGAAGACATGTTCACGAGCTACCCAAGCTCCTTCGACGAAGATGAAATCGAAGCGGTTAGCGGCGGCTATGAAGTTTTTCATCTGTTTGCTGTATCGTTAGCCCAGAATGGTAAGGTAGAAACAGCCATCCGTCCATAAAAACGGCTTAAAGCCCGCCTGCAGCGCCTTTGCTGCAGGCGGGCTTTTTCCATTATGACCACTTTCTCCTGACCGCACTTCGTTCATCTTCCGTTCATACTTCCCTGATAGCCTCAACTTATAACATGAGAACGGGGAGGAATCATGAATATGAAGCCGTTTGAAATCTGTCTGTTTGCAGCCGCCGCGCTCATTCTTCTCGGTTACTGCTTCAAGCTGCGGCCAAGGGAGCCATGGATACCCGCCATTGCGCTAAGCGGTACCATTATGGGTGTCCTTCATCTGCTGTTTGAAGGGGCCCGATTGCAGATGATCCCGCTCTATGCGTGGTTTGCAGGAAGTGCGCTTGGTTGTTTAGTCGCTATGATACGAGGCAGCACTTTACACCCCTTCGTGCACGCTCCGCTCGTGAGGCGGATCACACTGGGGCTGGCCGGAGCACTCGCCGCAGCTGTCGCGCTGCTCATCCCTCTGTATCTGATGCCGCTTGTTATATTAGAACAACCGACAGGCCCCTATGGTGTTGGCACAGCTAGCTATTACTGGACTGACCCCACCCGCAGTGAAACATTCACCTCGGATCCCGCTGATAAACGAAGCATTGCCGTGCGGATATGGTATCCCGCGGAAAGCCAGCAGGATGCAGAGAGAGCTCCTTACGCATACCCGCCGGAACACATTTACCAGGTTAGCAAATCTCTACCCCTGGAGCTCCGCCTGCTGCTGGACAGCATCTCGCGCACCGAGACACACGCCTATCTGCTGGCCCCGGTCTCGAGAGAAGAAGGGAAGTATCCTGTACTTCTATTCTCTCCGGGTTACGGGATGTCTAACTTTATGTACGCCGCTCAAACTGAGCAGCTTGCCAGTCATGGTTATATCGTCGCTGCCATTGAGCACCCTTATTACACGATGTTCCCAACACTTGCACCAGACGGGCAGGTAACTGAAGGACAGAAGGATCTGGGTGACGCAGGGTTTGACTGGACAGCCATGGAGAGCGAGATGCGCACTTGGGTGAATGATGTTAATTTTGCGATGAATCAGCTAAAGAGAGTAAATAAAGAGGACCCGTATGGTCTCTTGACCGGCAAGCTGGATTTAGAGCGTCTCGGAATGTATGGCCATTCCTTTGGCGGTGCAGCTGCCGCGCAGGTTATGCATGCCTATCCTGAGAGCGGCATTCTGGCAGGCGTCAATATGGACGGCTTCCCATTTGGCGAGGCAATCACCGAAGGGTTACCCGGCCCATTCCTGTATATGCAGACCGCCGACTCGGAACAGTTCACCAGTAGGGAGCTGCCTGATGAGGTCGCAACCGATCCAGCCGAATACGGCCTTGCATCCGCTGAGCAGTATAAGCAGGTTGCGAAGGAGATGGAGCGGAGGAAGACCGGTCTGCTGCGTAACAACGGCATAGAGCGAACGATCGCCGGGGCAGATCACATGACCTTCTCCGACATGGGGCTGTACACCCCTTTGCTCGGCCGGAAGGATAAGATGCTGATGCGTTCCATTAACAGCGAGCTGCTGGCGTTTTTTGACCGGCATGTGAAGAACTATAACCCGGCCCTGCCTTCCTGATACTAGCCGGTTATGTTAAGGCCTGGTTATAATGGATTGGGGGCTGCAGGTTGTCTCTAAAGACGACTCTGCTGTGCGTAAGTGACCCCTTGAAGGAGGAGACAGGATGACGAGTGTATTAATAGCCGACGATGACCCGCATATCAGGGAGCTGATACGGATGACCCTGCGGACAGACCGCTATGAGCTCACAGAGGCAGGAAGCGGAACCGATGCCTTACGGATCGCCGCTGCCCAGCGCATCGATATCGCAATTGTCGACGTCATGATGCCAGGCATGAATGGACTGGAGGTCTGCCGGGAACTGAAACGTTACTACGACATTCCCATCCTCCTCCTTACCGCCAAGGGGACAAATACGGATAAGGTTATGGGCTTCCAAGCAGGTACAGATGATTATGTTGTGAAGCCCTTCGACCCTGCCGAGCTTCGCTACCGAATGAAAGCGCTGCTGAGGAGATTTCAGCTGGACCACAGGTGTGTGATTGAGGTTGGGGGATTGTATATGAACACCGACCGCACGGTCAGCTTCGACGGAACGGACATAGTTCTGCCGCCCAAGGAGTTCGAGCTTCTGTCTCTGCTTGCTTCCCATCCGAACCGGACGCTGACACGGGAGCAGCTGATCCAGCAGGTATGGGGCGTAGACTACGAAGGCGATGAGCGTACGGTGGACGTACATGTAAAAAGATTGCGGGAACGCCTCTCCGGCTGTTCCTCCCGTACTGAGATCGTCACCGTACGCGGATTGGGCTACAAGCTGGTGGTTCAGCATGATTAAGTCATTATATACCCGCATTGTCCTCTATTACTGCGCGGCTGTTTTAATCAGCGTAGCCATTGGCTTTGCTTCCGCTGTCGTGCTGTTCTGGAACTCCGGATACGAAGAGGAGGAGCAGAGCCTTAAGCGCTCGGCAGCGGCTATTATGCAGCTTTACGAGCAAGCCAGGCCCCAGGACGCGGCCTCTTTCCTTGAAACGGCCGCACAGCTTGCCTCCGTGCGTGTATCTCTCCAGATACCAGGCCGCGAAGACAGTGAACAGAGGTTTAACTGGAAAGATGATGAATCATATGGTCTGTTATGCGACTGCGGGGCTGCGTACAGTACGCCGTGGGACATAGGCGGGGATCGTTACAAGCTGCAAGTGCTTCCAGATCAGGAGGAGGTATCAGGCTTCAGCGAGATCGCCTTCATCCTTGCAATCGTGCTGCTTGTTGGCGGAGGATTCATGTTAGCCGCCGGCAGGCATCTGGTTAAGCCCGTTAAAGCCGTTACCACCGCCGCGGGTGAGATTGCCGGAGGGAATTTCAGCATTCGCCTCCCCACCGACCGGCAGGATGAGATGGGCGCGCTGTCCGCATCCATTAACCATATGGCCTCGGAGCTCGGACAGCTCGATCAGGAGCGCCAAGCGTTCGTGGCTAATGTCTCCCATGAATTCCAGTCGCCGTTAACCTCGATGAAGGGCTTCTCGCAGATGCTGCTCGAGGGTACGCTTGATGCCTCCGAGCAAGAGCGTGCTCTTCAGATTATCGGGCAGGAAAGCGACCGCCTATCCAAGCTCAGCGACAACCTGCTCCGCCTTGCTCTACTGGATTCCGATAAACTGGCGCTCTCCCCTGTGCCGTTCGACGTCGCGGAGCAGATTCGCCGCACTGTTCTTGCCTTTGAGCCGGTATGGGCACGGAAAGGATTGAATGTTGAGATGTCGGCAAGCAAGACGGTTATCCAGGCCGATGAGGAACTGCTGGGCCAGGTATGGTCCAACCTGATGTCCAATGCCATCAAGTTTACGCCTTCAGGCGGCGCAATCCGTATCACGGTCCGGCTTCAGAATAGCCAGCTGGAAACCCGCTTTTACGACAGCGGCGCACGTATTGCTGAGGAAGACAAGACGCGCATCTTTGAACGGTTCTATAAGGCGGACCAGGCCAGAGACCGGACCCGGGAGGGCAGCGGCCTGGGCCTGTCCATCGTACAGCGGATAGTTGCCATCCACAGAGGCAGTATTCATATCGTGGACAGCCCGCTTCAGGAAGGCAAGACATTCATCCTGACGCTACCTGTCCCGCAGCTGGAGCATCAAGGTAAGGAAACAGCAGGTCCGGGGTGCATCCCGCAAAGCCAGCAAACCGGCTAAGAAGCGGCTGTTCCTAAGTGCTGCGCCCCCCTATCTCCCTTCCCTGCCGGCGGGTTTCCGCCGCTATCCAGACCAGCAGCAGCAGCATGACAGCCGATACCGCCGCAAGCATCCATATCGTGCTTCCTGCACTGTAGTGGTCCAGGAACCAGCCGGTGATGCGCGGCATAGCTGCTCCCCCCAAACCTCCGGCTGCTACTAATAAACTCGTCGTCCGTTCGGTCATGCCTGGCAGCTTCTCATTCATATACAGCAAGCCAATAGCGAACACGCCTGACCAGACAAGCCCGCTTAATCCGATCCAAATTAGACTGATGCTGGCGCTGCCCGTTACAGCAAGCAGTGCCAGCAAACCGGCCCCCACGGCCGTGGAGACAGCCAGGTACCGCATATACCCGCTCCAGTCTGCCAGACGGCCGGAGAAGAGCCGCCCAATGACCATGAGCCCCCAGAATAAGCTTAGTGTAGAGGCCGCCGCCGCTTCCTCCATGCCCGTCCTCTCCTTCATAATCGAGGGAAGGTAATTGGACACGCTCATCTCCATCCCCACATAGAGGACGAAGTAAGCAATCCCTATGCCAAGCAGAGGCAGGGCCGAAAGGCTGTAGCGGGGTCTATGCTCAACAGCCCCTGTTTCCTTGGGCGCAGCGTAGGCAAGCAGGTCATCCGCCTGTCCGAAGGACATGGTGAGCCAGATTAAGGTTGTAATCCCCGCCATCGCCGTAACAACCGGAAAGGCCATCTGCCATATTCCCGCACCGATCAGCAGGGCCGCGGCTGAAGGCATGGCGAGCGCCCCAAGCCCGAAGAAGGTTTCAAGCCGGGTCATGGCAGAGGCCTTACGGTCCACCACAAATTCAATAATAATGGCGCCAAGCACCGCTTCCGTCAGACCGAAGCCAAACCCTGCAACCGGCGCTATCCCGAGCATGAAGCCCCAGGGCAGAAGAAGGCTGTATGCCGCCTCAGCCGCCGTCAGACTCCCCATTGCAGCCAGTACTGTATTCCTTCTCCCGATCCAGCGGGTCAGATAAGGCGCTGCCAGTACGCCTGCCAGGAAGCCGAGGAACTGGTTCATGATCCACTGCCCGCCATCCTGATAATTCAGACCATAATGGTCCATCATCGGCTCGAGTACCGCACCGCCCACTACATGAGCCATCCCGATCACCAGGTAAGACAGGCATCCTACCCATATCAATTTATTCATATCTGCTCCTGTTCCAGCTATGTCATCATGCCGCTTCTACAACCGGCCTCGCACGATCGCTTGTTATCTATAAGACCGCTCTTATTTTAACATGGCACCGGCCGTTTTGTTATAATGACTTCATTCAAGTAAGTACAATTCAGGAGGAGCTGCTTTGGCACATTCTAACGGGCATACTGCCCCCCCTCCAGCCGGACTTCACCTTGCCCCCTTCTCAGAAGAGCACGGCAGGGAGCTGTGCAGCTGGCATTATGAGCCGCCTTATGACCTGTTCAACTGGCCCGGGTGGGAACAGATGCAGCAGCAGGGTATTGAGTTTGGCGACCCTGGAATCCGCGACAGGCAGTACACGGCTATCTTAGACGAGCATCACGAATTAATCGGTTATGCACAGTTTTTCCCGCTGCTCGGCGTTACCCGTCTCGGCCTTGGGCTGCGTCCCTCCTTATGCAGTCAAGGCCTTGGCCCGGCTGTTGTTTCCCTTCTCATTAGGGAAGCATTCAGGCGGTCGCCGGATGATGAGCTGGATCTTGAGGTCCTCACCTGGAACGAGCGGGCTGTAAGGGCCTACCAGAAGGCGGGGTTTGAAATTACAGACCGGTACTGGCGCCCCACCCCCACTGGCCCAGGGGAATTTTACTGCATGGTCTACCGAAGACCATTCCTATAAAATCGCCGCTTCTATCCTCAAGAGAAGCCAATAAACGCCCTCGGCCTGAAGCCGGGGCGCCTCTGATGGAATGGCTGCTATGAGACTGTCACCCGGCTGTCAGATCAGCCGGACGAGCCGAATTTCCGTGCCATCGACCGAAACCTCTATAATATGACGCTTGGGATGATACGTAACATGCCCCGAGCCTACTGCGATGGTGGACTCCTCACCCAGACCGTAGAATACATCGTCGGCAAGAGCCTCCAGCACCTCCGCACGCTCAGCAGGGCCCAAGCCTTCCCACTCCTCTGCTGTCATATCAAAGAACGTATAGCTGTCTTCTATCCCGCCAACCGCCTCGGTTAGGTCCTCCAGTATTTCCTTGTATTCCCTCGCATGTCGGACACCCATCTGTCTATCCCCTCTCTCTGAAGCTTGATGAAACGCTTTCTACCCATTCTACGCCTTCCCTTACAACTATTATAGTAAAAAAATTGACGCTGCCGCTCTTTTCTATTCCGCTTACTCTAATATTCTCCATAGATTTGACGATAAATACAGTAGTGGCATTGTCGAATATCTTGTTTTTTTGACGTCTATTGCTCAAAATCAATCATTTTCATGAAATATGGGGTGTACTTATGGAGAAGTCAACTGTTATTGGTATTGTACTCGGCATTGTAGCCGTTGTAGTCGGCATGTTTCTAAAGGGCGCACCGGTCGACCAGCTCATTAACCCGGCGGCTTTTATGATCATACTCGTCGGTACTGCCGCGTCGCTGTTCATTGGTTTTCCACTAGCCGAGCTTAAGAAGTTTCCAAAGCTTGTCGGCATCACATTTAAAGAGCAAAAGCTGCCAAAGCGTGAAGACTTGATCCGCATGTTCATGGATTGGGCTTCTGTTACCCGCCGTGAAGGCCTGCTCGCTCTGGAAGCAAAGGTTGATGAGATTGAAGATGACTTCCTCCGCAACGGCATGCGGATGATTATTGACGGTAACGACCAAGATTTCGTGCGTGACGTTCTGCTGGAGGAGATCTCCGCAACAGAAGACCGCCATAAGGCGGGGGCGCTTATATTCACACAGGCGGGCACCTACGCTCCAACACTCGGCGTACTTGGCGCCGTTATCGGTCTGATTGCCGCCCTCGCGGATATGAGTGACATGAATGCTCTGGCACACGCGATTGCCGCTGCCTTTATCGCAACCCTGCTTGGTATCTTCACCGGATACGTACTGTGGCACCCAATCGCGAACAAGCTGAAGCGGTTGTCGAAGCGTGAAGCGGAAATCCGTCTGATGATGGTTGAAGGCCTGTTGTCCATCCAGTCCGGTGTATCAACAATCGCCATTAGCCAGAAGCTGTCTGTCTTCCTTACGCCAACCGAGCGTAAGGTGATGTCTTCCGGAGAGGGTGAGCCTGTTGAGCAAAAAGCATAAGCATGATGACCATGAAGAGCATGTAGACGAATCCTGGCTGATACCCTACGCTGATTTGTTGACCCTCCTGCTGGCTTTGTTCATCGTATTGTACGCCATGAGCGCAACGGATGCCAAGAAGTTCCAGGAGATGAGTCAGGCATTCAGTATTGCCTTCAACTCCGGTGTCGGCGTCCTTGACCAATCGGCCGTTGTCTCAACCCCCGAGCAGGTGACAAGCAAGGATCGCACCAAGCGTGCCGACGACAATGAAGACAACCAGAGCCAGCAAAGCGCGAGCGATCTGACGAAGCAGGAGCAGCAGAAGCTCCGGGAGAAGGAGCAGCAGCAGCTGGAGAAGCTGAAGCAGCAGCTGGATCAGTATATTAAGCAGAACGGACTAACGACCCAGCTGGAAACGAAGCTTAACCAATCGCAATTAATGATTACAATCAGCGACAATGCCTTATTCGATTCAGGCAGCGCCGCGATTAAATCAGATGCCAAGGCACTGGCCGTATCTATCGGCACGATGCTGAAGGATTATCCGGGCTACGAGATAACCGTTGCTGGCCATACGGATAATAAGCCGATCAATACCTACGAGTTCGCTTCCAACTATGAGCTCAGCGCCAAACGGGCCATTAACTTTATGTCGATTCTGATCTCAACCGGCAAGCTTGATCCGAAACTGATCAGTCCCACTGGCTACGGGGAACACAGGCCGATTGATTCGAACAAGACTGAACAGGGCCGGGCCAAGAACCGCCGTGTCGAGGTATCCATTATCCGTAAATATGTGGACCTTGAGAACAGTAAATCAGTCTCTGCCGGCTCCTAACGGCCGTACTTTCTTCACAAGCCCTCATAATGAGTGTTATAACCTAGCCCGACCAGCTTGCCTGGCCGGGCTTCTTTATGGCCGCACAACCTTATACAAAGTTTATACGTTCAATGTTTCACAATCAGCCATTTGCGTTATTAAGGGTTATCACGAGAAGCAGCCAAGGCGAACGAGAGGAGGGATGCCATGCGCTGCCAGGTATTTATCTCCGGTGGCGGCATTGCTGGTCTTACGCTTGGTCTTCTGCTTTCCAGACACGGGATTAATGTCATCGTCGCCGAGAAGAAGCGCGGGGAAGGCTTAATGTACAAGGGCGAGCTGCTCCAGCCGAAGAGCCTGCAGATATTGGATCAGCTGGATACGCTCCGCCCCCTTGAGCAAACCAGCTTCAAGGTACGCACAATGCGGCTTAAGGAACTGACGGATCTTCACTCCTTATCCGGAGCAGGCAGCCGGGATGCGGTCATGGACTATGGCGTGCTGGAGCCCCCCTATGACTTTGCTCTTATGCACCCGCATGAGAAGCTTAAAGGCCTGCTAATGGAAGAAGCGCTCCAGTGTCCTTGCTTCACTATGCTGCAGCCCGGACATGTAACCGGATTGGAGCACGATGATAGCGGACGGGCCGAGGCAGCGATCGTGAAGACACCGGATGAGGAGCTGCGTATCGAGGCTGATTTCTTCGTAGGGGCTGAAGGGCGCATATCCCCTGTACGGGAGACGATGAATGTCTCGATGAATCGCACCGAATATAATCATCACTTCCTGACTGTCTCCTTCCGGAAGCCGGCTGAGCTCACTGAGGCCACCATCCTGTCTCACGACAGCCGGTTCCTGGGACTATTCCCCCTTCCGGATAACCGCGTCCGGACTGTCTATCTCATCCGGCCAGAGGAATATAAGCCGATGCGCTCAGGCGGCTTGGACAGCTTCTATCAGGCTTACCGCGAGCTGTATCCTCCGATGGAGGGCTGTGTGGAAGAGATTGAGAGCTGGAAGGAAATCCAGCTGATGATTCCTTTTCGCCACCAGGCAAGCCAGTTCGTACAGCATAATATTGCGATCATCGGCGATGCAGCCCATAATGTCCACCCGATGGCCGGCGAGGGCATGAATATGGCCATCCAAGATGCCGATATACTGGGACAGCTGCTGGTCTATCTGTACAAGGAGAGGCTGCCGCTGGACAATGCCCTGTATGCGTATGACAGCGTCCGCCGTCCAAGGGCAGAATTCATAGCGAACCTCAGTCACCTGTCAGCGCTCGCCTACTCCTACACATTCCCGGGAATGAGCAGCATTCGCCCCCGTATTCTGCAATCCATTGCAAAGTCGCCTTACCTGCATTACAAATATATGCTTAATATTTCCGGGCTGGGCATGTGGCCGGATACCCTCGCTGACCGGTTTACGCAGCTTGGAATTTGGCCGAAGAGGCGTACACTCAGCAGCCAAGAGAAGCTGCGGCATCGCTTTTCTAGCGAGGAGGATTATCCTTGGCTCACTGGGTACAAGCCGCTGGCAGAATGATCCGACCTAACAATTTAAGATAAATGGAGGTGAGAGCTGTGCTGGAGACGATTCATGAATGGAAGAAGCTGTATCAGGCGCGCAAATGGATGAAGCAGAACGCCACGTTCCTGCCGGCATGGCATGCTTACGTAGGTTATACAGCCGAGCTTTTCGAATGCTTCGCAGAGGGTAATACGGTAGAAGAGGCTGCAACGCAATGTAATCTGGACAAGGGGCTGCTTCAAAATTGGGTGGATGTCGGCCTGGCGGTAGGCCATCTTCGTGAGCGGGATAACCGCATTCATGCCACTCCAGCCATGCTCTCCTATGTTTCCCCCTCCAGTCCAGACTCAGTTGGGCCTCTGCTGCAGGAGCTGATGGAGCTGCACATTCCGACTCTGCTTCAATACCCTTCCCTGCTGAAGGGCGAGGAAAAGCCGGTTTTTGAAAATGACCGCTTCGGGCCGACAGTTGCCGCGACATCCGCTCTGCTTGAGAAGCTCGCATTTCCCAAGCTTGTGCACTGGATCAAAGCCCATGATGTCCATTCGGTACTGGATATCGGCTGCGGCCATGGCGGTTACCTGCGAAGGCTGTCAGAGGTGCGCGGGGACATGCGTCTGATCGGAATCGAGCAGAACGAGGAGGTCGTGCGTCAAGCGCAGGAGGAGTCGAACAGCAGCGGCTGCAAGCTCGAGCTGGTGCATGATGATTTTAACCGGTGGGGCGGACCGGAAGAGCCTGTTGATCTCATTATGATGAACAATATCCTGCATTATTTCGAGCCGGACAAGCGCTGTCAGCTTCTGCGGAAGGCCAAACAGATGATCAGCCTTGGTGGAACGATCACGCTGATCAGCCCGGTGAACAAGACCGGCAGCGGACAGGCCTTTGCTTCAGCATTCAACAGCTTCATGTCCGCTCACGAGAATCTTTACCCGTTTCCAACCAAGGAGGAGCTTGAGCAGATGGCCGGCGGCGAGGGACTCCGAATGTCGCTGTGTCAGCCTGTAATCCGCGAAGGCAGCTGGTATTTTATTGGTCTGGAACAGACCGGAGAGGAGCGATAACGATGGGTCAAATGCTCGCTATTATTTTCTTCATCCTGATGGTCGCTGTCATTATAATGGAGGTATTCCTGAATGTACTGGGCGCACTGGCCTATGGCGTTGCCATCGTCCTGTTGATTCTTGGAATTGTGGCATTCTTCCGCCACCGCAGCAAGGCGGGAAGCTAGATTCCCATAAACGGGAAAAGCAAGAGGCAGGGCCGGATCTCCTCCGTCCTGCCTCTTGTATATTCTGCTGCCTTGCCGGACGGTCATGATTACCGAATCTTATCCTTCCGGCAGACTAACTGCCATTATAATTCAGCTCCCGGAACAGCTCTGATTTCTCTTCCGGGGTCAGATCACGCCACTTGCCTGTCGGCAGCTCGCCCAGGTGAATGTTCATGATCCTGAGCCGCTTCAGCTTACGTACCTGATAGCCGAAAGCCGTACACATCCGCCGGATCTGCCGGTTGCGGCCTTCTGTCAGAATGATCCGGAATACCCGCTCCCCTACACGCTTCACTTGGCAGGGCAGTGTCATACTGCCGAGCACCTTAACCCCGCTGCTCATGCCCTGCAGGAAAGAGGCCGTCACCGGCTTATCTACTGTCACGATATATTCCTTCTCATGCTTGCCTTCAGCTCTCAATACCCGGTTCACTATATCCCCGTCATTGGTCAGCAGAATTAAGCCTTCCGAATCCTTATCAAGCCGGCCAATTGGGAAGATACGCTCCGGATGACCGACAAAATCGACAATATTCCCTTTGATATGCGATTCTGTTGTACTCGTTATGCCGACCGGCTTGTTCAAGGCAATATAGACATGTCTGCGGTGGCTGCCGATCGGCTGGCCGTCGACACGCACATCGTCCCCGGCTTCTGCCTGGCTGCCAAGCCCCGCTTGTATGCCGTTAATGGTGACCCGCCCGCCCTCGACCAGCTTGTCCGCTTCTCGCCGTGAGCAGTAGCCGCTCTCACTAATAAATTTGTTGATTCGCATGCGTTATTCACCCCATTATTTCCCGCGCAATACCTCACACGTCTTGGACGGTTATTATTATAGCATGCCAAAAGCTTCCTTACACATGGCCAGGACGGCGTGGAAGAAAGAAGGGCGGACAATCCTGGGGCAGGCGGCCTTCGCCTGCAGAATTCCCGTGAAGGGAGATAGATCCCAGCTAGTGCCGTGCTACTTAGACGCTAACTGGGAAATAGCTGAAGACTCATAAACTTGTTCTCCGCCCGGTCCCTGATCCGCAGCCTGCTGCATGGCAAGCGCCACCACCCCGGCTTCAATTGGCTTGAATTTCTTCAAGCCGCCAATCCACAGAAAGGGCAGTCCGGCGGCTATAGCCGCACCTATCCGTTCCCCAAGCCGGAACTCACTTCGTTTGCCAAGCAGCAGAGAAGGCCGGAATATGTAGAGCGAAGGCAAACCAAGCGCCTTCAGATCCCGCTCCACTTTTCCCTTCACCCGGTTGTAGAAAACCTTAGACTTGGGATTGGCTCCCATGGCCGTAACGATCAGAAAGTTTGCCGCGCCATGCTGATGAGCCAAGCGTCCGAGAGCAAGCGGGTATTCATAATCCACCTTGGCAAATGCCTCCTGGCTGCCCGCCTTCTTAATCGTCGTGCCGAGCGTGCAATAGACCACTGCCCCTGCCAACAGCTCTCTCTGACCATCCAGCTGCTCCAGCCGGTCAAAATCGGTCTCCCGTTGAACAAGCTTCGGATGAGTCAGATTCAACCTCCTCCGCACCAGAACGGTAACCTGCTCATACTGTTTATTATCCAGCAGCAGCTTCACCAGTTCATGGCCAACCAAGCCGCTGGCCCCAGCCACAACAGCATGCAGCGCCACGCGCATTCGCCACACTCCCTTCTGCTTTCGTCCCGCTTCATCACCTTGAGCTGGTTCCCGGTTATTCGGTAACAGCCGGCAGCGTAATGACTACCGTTGTACCGACATCCACCTTGCTTGTAATATCCATCGTGCCCTGGTGGCTCTGAATAATACGCTGACTGACCATGATCCCAAGCCCAGTCCCGGTTTCCTTGCCCGTTACGAACGGGTCGCCCAGCTTCGGAATCATCTCTTCCGGAATGCCCACCCCCTGGTCGGTGATCGACACGGCTATTGTATCCCGCTTCCTCTTCTCCACTACGATGTTCACTTCACCACCGCGCGGCATGGCCTCAATTGCATTCTTGAGCACATTGATAAAGACCTGCTTCAACTGGTTCTCCTCGCAGGCGATCTCACATTCTTCCTGGGTAAAATCGGTGTTGAAGACGACATTGCAAAGATGAGCCTGGCTGTCAAGCAGCGAAACGACATCGCCAAGGACATAGCGCACATCCTTCAGCTCAAACTTGGATGCCTGCGGCTTCGCTAGGATGAGAAACTCGCTGACAATCAGATTGATCCGGTCAAGCTCGGAGAGCATCAAATCCACATGGCCGACGTTCAGCTTCTGCGTCTGCTGCTGCAGCTGCAGGAATCCCCGCAGCGTCGTCAGCGGGTTCCGGATCTCATGTGCTACACCCGCAGCCAGCTGGCCGACCGTGTTCAGCTTCTCGGACCGCCGCAGCAGCTCGTCCATCTTATACCGGCTGGTCATGTCGCGGGTGATGCTGGCATAAGCCCGGATTATACCCTTGTTGTCCCTGATTGGGGAGGTGGTCACACTGACATTCATCCAGTTGCCGTCTTTCCTCTGCCTGACCGTCTCTCTTGCAGGCAGAAGCTTGCCTGCGGCGATCTCATCCAGCGCCTGCTGCTCTTCTCTGCTGTACTGCTCGGGAACAAGCTGCAGCCTGGCGCCGATCGCCTCCTCAGCCGTCCAGCCGAACATCATCTCGAAAGCCTGATTCACCTGTACAATCGTTCCATCCGTTTGTTCCACATGAATGGCATCGCTTGTATGATTGATGAAGGACTGCAAGTATTCCTTCATTGTCCGATTCTCCTCAAATGCGCTTTGTAGTTTATTGGTATAAACCGCGAGATTCTTCGACATCGCGTTCACCTGCTGAGCCAGCTGACCCATCTCATCACTGCTTCTGACCTCCAATACAGTATCGAATTGTCCGTCCGCCACGTCATTCACCTTCGATAATATGGAATGTACGGGCCGGATCAGCCAACCGGATATGATATAGCTTGCCATGACCACAAGAACGAGCAGCGCGCCGGATATTAAGATCCGGTTCATCCGCTGCTGGTTGAGATTTTCGAACAAGAAAGCTTCATCCATAACCAGGCTGACGACAAGCGGGTACGGCTCTTCGAATCCTATGTAGCCCTTCAGTATAGATTTCCCATCCATAACTGCCGAACGGAAGACCATCTTTCCTGCCGCAGCCGCTGCGACATCCGCCTGGTCGATGAGCTTGTTCCCAGGCGTGAAGCGTCCATACTGGATAGCTGCAGTCCCCATGAAAGCATCCGTCCCGGCATTGACCTCCATCGCTCCCGCTTCCGTGAATGATCCGGGATCAAGTACAGCTATT
The DNA here is from genome assembly GCF_003233845.1 of Paenibacillus sambharensis. Lineage (GTDB taxonomy): Bacteria > Bacillota > Bacilli > Paenibacillales > Paenibacillaceae > Paenibacillus_I > Paenibacillus_I sambharensis. Next base: position 53,020 of record NZ_QKRB01000038.1, on the reverse strand, counting down.
TCCATCAAGTCCCGCTGTCCGGCAAGCAGATCATCAATCAGCTGCCTTGGCTCCGATTTTTCCAGCAGTTCCAACGTGTCATCATTATTAATGCCGACGGAAACCACATAGTCCCGGCCAGCCTTTGCCAGGTAAGCTCTTATTTCTTGTCTAGCCCCGTCTTCTTCACCGCTGCCTGCCGGCCACATGACGACAAAAGCCGATTCCTGCTGCACCTCTCCCTCAGCCTCTTGAACGGCCAGGGTGCGGACCGGCACCTGCAGCTTGTCAGCTGCTTCGTTCTCAAGCGACCCAATGAGTTGTTCATTACTGGAGCCGATCACTTCCAAGCCTTCTTCTGAAGCTGCCAAAATTGAGAGACTATCTGTCTTCACGGCATTTGCAGCCGCCCGGATTGCTGCCCGGTCTATTTCCTTCAGATTCTCAGGCAGCAGGCTTGCCGCTGCCCTGGCCGAGAGATGCAGCCGGGCCGTCATTTCCTGCTCATAGGCTGCCCGAAGCCGTCCGTTCTGATCAATGGTCTCCGCAACCTGCTTGGCCAGCCTTGTCATGCTCGCCTCTGCTTCGCTTCTCAGGTTGACCCGGGTTGAATAATCATTCAAAATGACATCGAGCGTCAAAAAAAGCATGACAAGCAGCGATATGGCGAGCGTCAATTTGCTTTTAACCGACAACGATTGACACATCCTTTTACGAAAAACGTTGGTATATGGCGATTTTATCATACTTGAGGGAAAAAGGAAGCAAACCAAAGGACCAGCTTATAGGTCTAATGTCGTGGTTTTCACATGATTTTACAGTTTAGGGATGTGAATAACTTGCTGTTTATCCTCAGTGAATTCGTTAGTATGTGGACAGTATTGTGGATAACTAAAAGTTATGCACAATATCATCCACACACTGTTAACAACGAATATTTGTTCGCGGCATAATTCGCGTTTTCCAGACAGAACATTGTTATAATCAGGGGCTTAACTATCACTTGGAGAGGAAGATTCACCTGTGGATATCGAGGCAGTTGACCAATATTTTATGCAGGAAGCTATTGTGGAGGCCAAGAAGGCAGAAGCTCTTAAGGAAGTCCCCATAGGGGCCGTTGTGGTCAAGGATGGTGTTGTTATTGGACGAGGGCATAATCTACGCGAAACCGCATTTGATCCGACTGCACATGCCGAGATGATCGCCATTAAAGATGCCAGCAGATCAGTTCAGGCTTGGCGGCTTCTCGACTGCACCTTGTATGTAACGCTTGAGCCCTGCCCGATGTGCGCCGGGGCTATCGTGAACTCCAGAATTGGGCGGGTCGTATTCGGTGCGCCCGACCCCAAGGCCGGTTGTGCCGGCACGCTGATGAATCTGCTCCAGGAAAGCCGCTTTAACCATCGGTGCGAGGTTACCCAGGGTGTCCTGCAGGAAAGCTGCGGGCAGCTGCTCACGCAGTTCTTCCGCCGCCTTAGAGGAAAGCTATAACACAGGACCCGGCTTGCGCGAAGCCCTGTCCCTCTCCTCGCGATGAATGGTTTGCAGAACCACAATAAGCTGGTCCACCTGTTCACTGAGGGCTAATACATCCGGGTCAGTCAGACTGCCTCTGGTCTCCGCCACTTCATACAATTGCAAGCGAAGGGTCTGCAGCTGGTTGACTAATAGATTTTTGTTCATACCACTTCACTTGCTCCTATCTATCATTTTTGTAACCAAATTCCATTATACACTAGTTTTGGGATTATACGTGTCGCAATTTGTCATATGATCGGGACTTTTTTAATTGTGACACGGGTTATCCCCATCCCTTTCACATCAAAATTTTTATACAGCCATGGTGTATTATGGATTGATTTCTATTAAGGAGCTCAAGTATAATAGTACTATTGTTGTGAGACTATTAGACTATCTAATCATCACAAATCGACAAAGGCAAACCGCCCGAAAGGACGGGACGCAAAGCTAAGGGTCTACGGCTCAAACTGAGCTATGATCGCCTGGCTGCCGAGTGGATAGGCTCCCTTCCGATTCGGCATGCCGTTCTCAACGTCTAGCGCGGCAACGTCACTTACGATTGGTTATGAGGAAGAGGAGGAGAAATTGGGATGAGCATGTCTGTACCCATCACGAACAGCCTGCCTTACTACGGTAGTAAAGAAGGCAGCGACATTACTGTTATGCTTAATTGCAAAGCAGTTGTTGAGAAGAAGAACTTCATTGCCACAGGCGTGCTCACGTATGCAGCGGGAGAGATTATTGAGATTGAGCTTCCGCAGTTTGGTGTCTTTGAACTGGGCGAATCCGTCCGCATCATGGTGTACACCGGTGCCGGCATTTATGTTTTCCAGTCCCGTGTCCTTGCTAAAGCAGAATCTGCGCTCGTTATTATAAATCCCCCTGAGAACCGCAGACGCTTCCTTGATAAACGGCAGGAGCCTCGTGTGCCTGTTCAGGCGTCCGCCCAGGTGCTGAGCATCTATGAAGGACCGCGTAAGACGGAGCGCGTTCTGCCAGAGCCGCTTCAGGTTCAGCTCGATAATATCAGCCTGACCGGGACCGGCTTTGTGGTGGATATGGAGCTACCGCTGCAGATCAATACATTCGTCAAGCTTGATATTGACCTTGGATTTTCACTTAGCTGTCGGGCCGAAATCGTCCGCAAGGCGAAGGAATCAGCCGGTCTTGTATATGGATTAAGGTTTGAGGAGCTGTCAGCTGAGCATACGGGTAAGCTGCGCGCCTTCCTGCTCAAGAGTCAGATCGAAACGTATTATGAAGAGAAGCGGAGGCGTTTACTGGAAGAAGCAACCCGGGGTCCTGGCAGCAGCTCCAGCATCGCCAATTTAGTGGACAGCGGCTCCTATTTTACCAGATAATTGCCTGCCGGGTGTTCATTTTATAAGCCGTATGTGTTATAATTCAAATTACTGCGCGCCCGTAGCTCAGCAGGATAGAGCGACAGTTTCCTAAACTGTGCGTCCCGGGTTCGAATCCCGGCGTGGCGCGCCATACTACTTAACATAAGCGCACCCCCCCTTGGAAGCCCAAGGGGGGTTTATTATTGTTCGACTATATTATGTATAGGTAAGGCTCAGCGACCTGTAATGGTCACCGAGCCTTACTGTTTTTCAGCGCTCGAAAAGTCCCATGCGGTCAAGCATAACGAGAATCCGCATAAAGCTGTAATCTCCCTTGCGGTCGGACAAAACCATACCGCTCCCTTTTTTGTTAGGCAGTTGTATAAGTTTATCTACCGTCATTTGCGCCCAAGCAGGAGGATCCTTCTGATCCAGTAAAGCCTTCATATCTTTCACCTGCTTACAAAGCTCTTCAAATGCTGCCTTTTCCTCCTGGTTCATTGCTTCCTCCACTTCCACATCATCAAATGGGTATAAGTTATAGGCATCCATAATGGCTATCAGCTTATCTGCATAATTAAGGTCAGTCGCATATCCACAGGCCTGGACAGCACGGGCCGCTTCTTTGCCCTTCCTTCCGAGCAGCGGTAGGTACAAAGATCGATTCCAACTCACCCCGTTTAAAAATAGGGCCGCCTTCGCTTCGACACAAGCCCCCCAACTGCTGTAAGCTGCAAAGGATGCATTAATGACATATTCGCTTCCGTCTTTCCTCTGCTCTCTAGTCAACATCTTGATACTGCCCTTATCCCCCAGCCCTTTAATACCAAACAAGTTATTCGCCTGGACGGCAAGGCCGCTATTGCCATTTGCAGATTCCAGACACCCCTGAGCTATTGTCAGTGCTGCTGATATAGAGGTTCGCTTCATACAATCCACAGCATAAGGCGCTAGCTTGTTAATAAAATGTTGACGGGTATACACCACTAGGACTCTCCTCCCTTCACAGCTATCATCGCAAATCCTTGTGTCGGTATTCGACTGCTTCTGCTCCCTGCTTGACTACTTGGTATCCATAGACAGAGACCGCTCCACACAGGAAGCCCTGCAGCAGCTGAATGGGACCAAACCCTAGCAACCAGATCGTAAATATAACCGAAACCAGCGTGACGAGATACACGATAGCCCAGTTGGGTATAATAGGGGTCCGCTTTAGCATGTAGCCAAATAGCCAGCAGGCAACAAGGACAATCAACAGTCTTGTATCCAAAAGCCTAAATACGAGGCTCCACTCAGCACCATCCATTGATTCATCATTCCTTTTCTTACGGATTTACAAACCCGCCCCTAAGGGCAAAGCTGACAACAGCAGCCAGTACCAGGCCGCCAGCGGTCGTAAAAAACCAGGCCGCAATTTTATAAATCTGATCCAGCCGCTGGTGAGCGGACTTTGTACTCTCGTAAGCGCGGCCCGCAACCTCCTCGACAACCTCCGTCCGCTTGGCGATGTCCTCCAGACGACGGGTAAAGTCGTCCAGTTTCTCAAGTCTTGTAGATAGCTTACCGAGCTCAACCCGGATTTCTGTAATTGTGCTGTAAAACTGGCCCATGTCCATCGGATCACCGCCCCCCATGCCGCTCACTCCTTGTTCAAAATTAATTATTGCTGCTATTTTCTGATTCGAGATAGCCGTACACCAAGTCTTTCTCTGAATCTGGTACATCCTCTATTGTTCGAAGTCCCAACATAATAAGCCGGTAGTATACGTAGGCCATTAGCTATTGCCTCCTGATCGCAGAACTATCATCTGTTCATATATATCAGCAAGTGCCAGCATCATAGCCTTGTTATCTGCTTCAAGCTGACCCATCTTATCTTGCAGGCTATCCCCGCTTGTAAGCGGAGGTTTACCAGGAGCCCATCCGCCATCAGAATATATATCCCAGAGGGAGACATCATCATTGTCATGAAGCAAAATCATATTCTCTTGCTGTACTTCTTCAGCTAAATAGGAAACGGCTGTACAGATACCATCTTCGTTAATCACAGCATATTTAAACACATCCAATCCCCCTTAATAGTACTCAATTACTTCCCAATCCAGATTTAGATAGCCCGGACTGTTATACAACAAATGCAGATTAGTTGAAGACGTCAATCTGGCTGTTGTTATATAGTCCCCGCTTCTAGTTAAGAGATTAACCGAAGTTTTCAACATATTTACGGGTGAAATCGTCATATTTACTCCAGAATTATTAACAGAGACCGTTCCCCTCTGTATACTCTTCACGCCTCCAACTCCCTCCCATGGTTGCCAAACTCCGTCTCTCTTTACTCTCACCATCTGACGGCCATTATTAAAATTGTATAAATGTTGAACAATCCATCCCAGATTGTGTTGGATGACTTGTCCCATCCACCACACATTATCCCCTGCTATGACTGGCGGTGCCCCTACTGTTGTATCACTCATATACCAACCTGTCTGGGTTGCTTCATTCCAATTCACAACCCTCCTTGCAGCGCCACCTATCCCATAGCCTGTGATGGTCTGCCAGGATCCACCATTCCAGTACTCAAAATCGCTCCCGTTCAGCCTTGTTGCCGCCAATCGTTCACCACGTAAATTTATATTGGTTGGTACATAGACTTCATCTGCTCCAATATGAAACTTTTCTGAAATCCCTGCTCCTCCATCCATAAAAAACTTAAACGGAGCACCATTAGTGACAAATCTCATCCACTCATTCGTATTGGAATAGATCCCCGGATCGCCTGAACCATCAGGTGGGGTCTGATATCCATTCAACATTTGCTTGTGATAATGCTCAAGTCCTGAATGATAAATTCGGTGGAGAGTGGGTGTAAACACAGCTCCGGCTATTGTCTGTACATTACCAGTATCGAAGAATGCTGGATGAAGCCTGTTGATGCCATCATGACGGAATACAATACCACGTGCACCTAGAGTAGAATGATTGTTACGATATCTGAATATTCCTGTTGAACGATCCAGAAAACAATTTTGTCCAACTAACACATAACCATTGCTGGATGAAGAGAAGATCCCCCATGAATTGACTGTCAGACTTCGTTCTCCTGATATGGATACGTCACCTGTAAAAGCAGCTCCTGTTAAGATTGCTGCCTGGTCTATTTTTGCTTTGTCGGACGGGGACATAAGCCCAGACGTTGTTGTAGTCGCTTCAACCAACTGGGCCATCAGTCCACTCAACTGGGCCCGGAGTTCTTCAACTTTCTCATTCGTCTCTTCGCTCTCTGTCTCTTGCAGCAGCTGCAGTTCCTGAAGAACCCTAAAGGTCCGGTTCATGAACCAATTCCAATAGTCCGCAGGCGGCTTCTCACCAGCGGACCACCCGCTGTCCTTCTTAGACTGAGGTGGTTCGGTGCCCAGTGCGTTCCACTCCGGCAGTTGTTCTGCCATATAAACTCCTCCTTAAATAGGCAACTTGCCTGTAGTTGATGATGAATAAACAGCCCCAAGCGTACCGCCCACCGTCTGTTCAAGATCCGAAAAACCAGCTTCAGAGTCGGATTCCTCTCCGACCGCTCCATAACTAAATGTGCCGGTCAATTCAATATGACCTACGCTTACACCTGCGGAGACCGTCTTCTGAATGATCTGTGCAAACTGCTCCGGGTTCATCCCTACCCTGTTCAGTCGGTCGACAGGCAGCTGAATCAGGGAAATAGCTGCAGGCTGCGGCTGCAATGGATCATGGAAAAGTTCTTTGATCCTGATCTCGGATGGCCTGCAATCCAGTACCGTTGACAGCACTGCGATAATGGTATCAACCGTTCCTCTAGACAAATTGCGGGCAATCTTCGATTTAATCAGGATGCGAAAAACTTCATCGGCAGCACTTCCTCGCGGCTGTAAAACATTTTCACCAATTCGGTCCAAGGTCTTTCCTTGTGCCTGATCTATATCCCGCCAATGCCCAATCCGTTCCAGGGTCGTCTGTAATCGCTGTAGTTCACGTGCTCCGATTTGAAATAGTTTGCCGATGTTGCTTACAGGCGATTTGTCATAAACATCCGTCAGCAGGTCCAGCATTTTCTTCATCATTGCATATTCACCTGAATTCGTTCGGCATCTGCCTGTGCTACCTGCTGCCGCTCAATTGCAATATTGTGCTGCAGCCACGTTTCGCCTCCATCTAATGAGAGCTCAGTAGACACATCTTCCACTCCCGGGACAGTGAATACAGCCGCGGTCATGCGGGATAAAATGACGTCCTCACCCATGGACAATCCTGAATACACCTGTCCATCCACATCTTCCCCACCAATATATCTGATGATGGCCGTCTTGATCCGACCGGCTCCGTCAATTGGGAAGCTGCTTGTGACAGCCACCGCAACCCTCACTTCCAGCTGTATAGTAGGGGCATAAGAAAAACGGACCTCATGGGGATTCCCACCAAGGTCCGTTACGGTAACCACTTGCTCACCAACCGACTCGATACCTGCTGCCTTCTTGCTGAAAATTGCCCTGCCGATCTCATTCGGTGAACCACCCAGCACGTAGGCTTCGAATGACTTGGGACTGCGCCCATCCATCACTTCGCTTGATGCATTTTCGATAACGGTTGCCGCCCGGATACCGGGTACAGAGAGCAGCGCGCCACGAATACTGTCCACTGTAGCTGCCCCCCCGGCCGATACAGATAACGAGAAGCGCTCTCGGAATTCCGTATCCGTCTCCTTCTCTCGTCCGCCGTTTGTAGCTGCGGGATTAGTAACCGATAATACATCCGCATTAGGATTAACAATTTCCGTAATGATTCCCGCTGCCACATTTCCCGTCTGTCCAGCTGTCACGGCCCTAATTGCAGCTTTCACCCTGCCATCGGTCTGTATAACGACTTGGTCGACCGTCTCAAAGTAGATATCACCAGCTGCCAGCCGGAAGCCAGCTTGAACAATATAGCCTGGTGTACCTGTCAATATCACCATGCCAACGGCATGCTGTTCTATGAGACGTGACACGCCTACAAAAGGACCCAACCGGTCGAGGCTCGTTCCTTCAGCCGTATTGATATAACCGCTGTAGTACACCGATTCCGCCGTTTGCCATAGTCTTGCCAGAATCCAGGCAAAAATGCGGAGAATAAGACCTAACGGAGATCGTTCACTCGTCTTTACATTATCACCGAAAACCTCACGGGCCTTCTCTTCCATACTTGCATAAATGTCCTCAAATCGCTGACGTTTGAAACCCGTCTTATCCAGCACTCACTTCCACCTCCGATCTTACTTGTTCGCCATTTGTCATCAGCGCAGTAAACGATATTGTCAACTGCCGGGAAGCCCGGCCGATAGACTGATCGATTGCCTCCACCGATACGATTCGCTCATCTTGATAAAGGCCTGCTCTAATCACTTCCTCAACATCTTCTGCTGCCCAGCTTTTCTGATGAAGGATAGAAGAATCAATTCCAAAGTCCGGATTCAGGAACCATTCTCCCCGCCGGGTACCTAGGATGATCCGCAGACTTTGAGCAACATCAGCCTGCTCGTCGATTATGGCCAGCTCACCATTATTCATTACCAAATCCCCATCTTGAAGCTTTAAAGACACCATCCAAACACCCCCACAATAATCGCATCATTCAGATCATGCTGCCTGCCGCTGTCCGGGGTGGAAATCCTGCCGCTCATGGTGTTCTTGATCTCTCTGTCAGCTATGACAACTAGCACAGTATCGCCACGTTGAAGGGAGGGGCGGAATACCTTCTCCGCACCATCCACAATCAGCCGTTGTCCTAGTGCTGGAACAGCCTCAATAGGTGCGGGATCGGTAGAGCCTGTACGAATTAACGGTTGAACCGTAGCCCTGCAGGTCTCTAGATTATAGCTCTCCACCCTGCACGGAAGAGCAACATGAAGAGCACCCGCGTCTTTGTTCAAGGACTGCCGGACGAGCCGCGCTAATGTGCTGGCCGGGTCAGGATTTCTCATTTTCCACCGCCTCCACTTCCGTAGTAAAGTCACCGGTCCGGCTGAATTTGTGAGAACCACTCTTTACATAAAGCCTTCCACTCACATACTGACTCTTTAGCTCAACCGCAGAGGCAGTTGAAATCCGATACTGCAATTGGCATGTAATGCGGCAGCTCTTCTCCCCCGTACCAGCAGACCATTCCGGTATACCCAAGAGGCCTGTCTGCGATGATAACTTGAATACTTCATGTTTCCCCCACCCTAAGTTCCGGACGTATAATTTACCTTTGTTAATGTATACGCCAGTCTTACAGTCTGCTGCAATCTTGGATATAACCTCGGTTACTTCCCCGCTAGCCGTGTATCCATCCATATAACGGTAATCCTGTACCAGGTCAAACTGGGCAATAGGCATTTTTATTCGTGATGCAAGCTCTCGAATCATATAACTGGCCAAAGTCCCTGCCTTAAAAGACGTGTCCTGCACCTTTCTAGAGGACAAGTCCTCCGAATCCATAACATGAATAATCGTTACCTTATCCGCCCCTTCCGGCCGGGTCTGTACCGATGAGACGAATCCATGCAAAATAAGCCCAATGTCTCCGTGGTATCCGGCATTAACCGTCAAGGGATCATTAATTTTGATTTTCTGTATCGTATCAGGAGCCAAATTCCATACTCGAATTTCACTTTCATTTGGCATCATATCATTATCGAAGGGGATAACCCCCCCCAAAGCATAATGCTCCATGGAAAACGTCATTCCCGATACCGTAACTTCGACAATCCGCCCGAAATTAGTCTGCATCTGTTTCTTCCTCCATAAGGTACAAAAAGACACTGGATGACAAGGTCGACCAGTTTACTTCAGCAGCTTGACCTGATTCGTCATACGGAATTATGGCTATTTCCGGAAAATGGCTGTCCCAAACATCTGCAAATAGTGCCCGCCCGTAGACAAGTTTCTCCCCACTAACAAGTAGCTTTCCTTCCCGCTCCAGGCTTAACGTAAAGAAATCATGCTCTGCATTGTAATGGATCTCAAACGTATACTCCTTATCCGCGATCGTCATATCAAAGCGATAGGGGATAAGCTCCTTTTCAATGTCTATATACGCCATCTGCGTTTCACCTCATGTCCATCGTCTGTCCCTAGCCGGCTTCACCTTTTCCGACGGTTTCCTTAAACTGTTTCCACCACTCGACTTCTTCAAATGCATTTCAGTTGACTCATCACGTTTGCTTTTGGTCTGCTTAGTTCCCGAACTTGTGACCGGGGAAACCTGTGACCGAATGGCTAGGGGCAGCTGTGAGACTGTTGAAGATGATGCGACCCGAATTTCCCGAAGCGTCATACTGAACGTGAACCCGTCTGCAATGGAACTGGTATGACCGGTAGTTAAGCCTGTTATGACCCCCCGAAAAGTATTGCGGCCGGAGTAGTACACCACCTTACCGGAATCCGAAGCCTGAATGAGATAGGCCCTTTTCCTGGAAGCGCCCGGTCCAGCTACAATACCTTTAATGGACAGCTTGCGTGCCAGCCGCTGAACATGGTCAGTCAAGTTCACTCCCTTCTCAACCGGCTGCTCGGTGGCCTGATTTTCGTACGATGGTTCTTCACTTTCTACCAAGACATAGTGTCCGTCAATTGTTGCCATTAATGACTCGCCTCCAGATTCATCTTTCGCAATGTGCTCTCCAGTACACTGTTAAAGATCTGTCGAATGCGCATCTCTTCCTGATCGCCTACCCCACTGCCGGATGTACCCCCATTACCTGAGAACGCAATAGAAATGGCAAGCTCCTGCTTGCCGTTAGAAACTCTTGCTGGCGCAGCCTCTGGTGTGTAGCTTCGGTTTTCCTCTGCTGTCAGCACCCGTTCCCCTCTGTGCAGCTCGGCAATATACCCGTCAAACGGAACATAGTTTAGCCCAGCCTTATGGGAACCGTCGAACTTCTCTCCATTTTTCAGAGTAGTAGCCAGCTTAGGGGGAGCCCATGGGTCACTGACTATCTTCCCCGCTGGAATACCCGGTGGGTTACCTGATGAGTTACCTCCTATATGGGATATAGTTGGCACATTGACTTGAAACGAATATCCACCCATCCAATCTGGTAATGTAAAAGATAATTCATTGTTGACCTTGTTGATAAACCAGTTGAGTTTGTCAATTACCCAGTTAATAGCGGATATAAAGCCATCCTTCACCCAGTCCCAAACACCGGTGAAAATCCCTTTGATTCCATCCCCAAGATCGGCAACATTCTGCCAGACCACATCCCAGGCACTAGCAATGACTGTCGTAATGGCGGCAAGTGCCGCGGGTAAAGTGCTCCCTAATGCTGTCCATGGTTCTAATATCGTTGTAATAATCTGAAGACCAAAGGAAATTAACCAACCTATAATTTGATTAAATACAGCGGGAACTGTAATCACGAAAAAATCTAAAGTTGCCGCAAACGCATTCTTAATAGCCTCCCAAACTGATAGAACCGCGTTGCGGAAGGTCTCCGAGGTATTATACGCCGTGATAAGAGCGGCTACCAAGCCTACTATTGCTGAAACGATCAAACCAAACGGGCTCATAGTTAGAATGACACTGTACAGTCTTTGGGCTACAGCCAACGCGTTTACCCGAAGTTCTGTTAAGAACAATACAGCCTTGTAGGTTTGGAATGCGGCCGCCAAACCGATAATAAGCGGTGCAAGACCTTCCCACAGTAATATGCCGCTTGCCATACTCAACACCACATTCATTGTACCTTCCACCACCGGAGCTATCTTACCCAGTCCCTCGCTTACTGCGTTTCCAAACGCCGCTATCTGGGGTCCGTGACTAGTTAGCCATTGACCGAACTTCATCAGATACGGGAGCAGCTGCTGACCAATCGGAATTAATACATCCGTCTCCAGCTGGCGGCTGAAGGCTGCAAATAACTTTGACGGGCTATCAAATTTCATAGCATTCAGTTCATCCATGCTGTTCTTGGTACTGTCAAATTGCTGAGAGGCTGCCCCAAACGCTGCCAAAGTCTCAGCTTGCATCACCTTAAACTGTTCACCCATCAAGGCCGTACCAACCGTATTCCTGGTGACCGGATCCTCCAATTCCGAGAGCGCTTGGATCACCTGGTCAAAAGCTTCCTTGGCCTTAGGCCCACCGCCTGCAAATATACTGACCATGTTATCCGCTTGGAAACCGAGCTGCTGGAATGCCTCGACGGACTCAGTTGACCCGCTCATCGAACGGGCACCAAATTCTTTCATGGCATCCCCCAGCGCTTTTAACTTTTGAGCATTTCCCGCTGAACCTGCAGCAAGCAGTTCAAACATTTCTTCTGCTGAAAACCCGAGATTCTGGAATGGGTCGGCATAATCCCGAATCGTCTTAAAAAGCTCGCCTGATTGGTTCAGCCCATGTTGAACGCCCTGTGCGAGTAAGTTCATGGATTCTTCAGATGTGATACCAAACTGGTCCATCATCTCGTTGCTTGTGCTAATACTGTCACTGATGCCAATCTTAAATTGGTCACGCAGCAGTATAGCATTCCGAGTGGTTTCTGCGAGGGCATCACCTGCCATATCCGTACCCTGCTTTACCGTTGCCATGACGCTGCCAAGGTCAGCCCAGCTTTCACCCAGATTGCCGGCATACAAGCCTTTGGCAATCTCCCGCACTTCCCCCATTTGATCCGTAGTTGTCCCCGTTGCAGCCTGGATACCGCGCATAGCCGACTCAAACTCGGAAGCAGCCTTTATCCCTGCTTTACCGATGCTGACTATAGCTTCCCGAGCCTTTTTATCCAAACTGCCAACTTGACTCAACAATTGATCAAACTGCTTAACTGCCTCCGAAGTCGGGTTTCCTTCCATCCTTGTCTCACCTCCTTGAGATAAAATAAGACACCCGAATGGGTGCCTTATTTGCTTTTCTTCTCCTGCTGCCGGATATGCAGATCCAGAGCCGCATTGGCTTCCATGACGTCATCCTGATCCATGACAAGCAGATCCCGGTATGTCACCATACCAGCCAGGAGCAGACGCCATTGATCCCATCGGGTTCTAGCCCGCCGCTCAGCTTCCTGCTTGCTGATCGTCATGTTCGAGTTCATCCTCTTGACCGGAAATGAAGGCAAAAGCCCGACGTACAACATCAATCATTTCCGGATAAGAATCAAAGCTCTCCAAGGTTGTTTTCGGTTCTACTACGATATGTTGAAGCATCTCATCACACAGCCGCTCGTCCATAATGACTCCGTGCTTGTTTTTGATACGATCCGATATTTTGGTCACTGCCCTCACGCCCGGGTGCTGGAGTACATATTCCTTGCCACTGGCAGTCTTCACTACTTTCTGCTTAAACGCACTCATTGATGAGTTCCCCCTTAGTTAAATGTCATGTCCATACATTGAATTTCATACTCCCGATCCTCTGCTTCATTGCCATAAGAGCGGTTGGCAGGCTTTACTACAAATGCTTCTGCTGCCGTAACGGTCTCCTTCGGCGGGCCGGCGTTAATGACCGTGACAGATACCAGCCGGCCTGTAGCCGCAAGCTTATCCAGATGAGCTGCCTGTGGACTCGTTGCCAGCAGCGTTACGGTAATTGTACCGAGCGGGTTATTCACCTTTGTCCGAAGAGTATCTCCTTGCGCCCCTACTTTAACCTCATAGTTATTTTCTGTCTTCTCGACAGCAACCATGGATTCACTGAATCCAGTCAAGTAGATGCCATCTACGACAACTGTAATTCCTTTTGCATCATAAGTAGTTGTTGTTACCATAGTTTCCGGTTCCCCCTTATAGTCGAATCTGTCCGCGAATCGTCGTTTCGTGAATGGCTCCAGCGAGATCAAACCAGAATTGGCCTTCTTTATAATTCCGTTCCGCTCGATCTGATGCATCAACTTCAGCACGCGTTTTAAAATTAGTTCCGTACATTGGTAATCCGTCCTCGTCCTCCGCAATAATACCCTGCTTATAAGCTCGCTGCAGAACTGTCCTTACCACACTTTCAAGCTGGGCAATCCCTGTATCGTCATATGCAATTTTTTGTGAGCTGTTCAACAGCTGTTGGATACCCTGCTCAATGGAAGACCGCACATAGTCTTTCGCATGAATAATATCAATGTACTCTCCCGAAAGCGTCTTTCCCTCACTCGTTACAGGATCGCCTGCCTTGGTAACATAGGTGTTAGCACTAAGATCGTGAATGCTCTTCAACCCAGTCCCGGAAATCTCTAATGGATTGATGCCCGCTAGTTTCTTGAACTTCCACGTTACGCTTCCCACATCCGACGAAGCTGCACGACCCACCCAGGCTGCTTCCGGATATGACGCAGGGTTTGTATGATACAGAACCGTTGTACGGGTATATCCCTTGGCCTTTAACGACTCTACTACTTTCATATCATCAGATCGGGTAAAATACTGTCTCGAATTATCCATCTCCACAGCGGCAGCAATGGCTTCGACTTCCTCTGGAACCATAGTAGTGGCAATAAGGAAGTACCAATCTTCTCGGAAGATTTCATTCAAGGAATCTTCCAGCGGCTGCATCTCCGTACCGAGCTTTCTGCAATAAATGGCTACTTCACCAGGAGAGTCATCACCTTGGTTGAGCAGCGCAAATGCTGCCTTATATTCCTCAGTTTGCTTGCCGTAATCGGCAGCGATCGAAGCAATGTCACTATATGTCTTATAAGAACTTCCTTCCGCACTTGTTCCCAAAATCAGTGGCTTACCAAATCCAAGCTTTGGAACAGGACGCTCCATCTCGATCATTACTGTTACATCTCTATTGGCCAAAAGGCTCAACTCCTCTCAGTTGTACATCTTCTACTACTTCCAGTGGTCTTGATAAGATGTGTCGGACTCTTAATTCAATGTCCATCCCATAGCGCCGTTCCCATCTGCTACTAATCTGAATATCTCTGTTCTCGATCATGCCAATTCGTGCAACGACAACACCCAGTTTTTCCTTAAGCAGTGTACATCCCTCGGTCAAGAACCAATCCCTGACTTGCAATGTCTGCTCAATCCGCTGCAGCCCTTCTACTGCATAGCTTAGGAAGGTTGCTTGTAGGGTAACCGTCTCATTGAGCGTGGGTTCCCCGTTTTCCACCGTTAATACGGGGCGTCCCGAAGCTTCACCGACAGGTCTTGAATAATTGCAAGTTATTAACCGATCCTCAGGGAAGTTGTCAATGCTATCATATGGAACGACGGGAATATGCAGGTAACTCAAGAGACTCGTTGTCAGCAGCTGATCTATTTCCCGAATAGGTATCATTTTATGCCCATCAGCCTCCCCTCTATTGAATTACTTGTCTGTTCACCGTACTTGCATCTGCGAATTCATTCGCATTATTTTCACCTCCCTCCGTTACCTGATGAAACCCCAAAGGGCTTCATCTTAAACAGGGCATCTAACCCTACCTCATCACCACACCCCTGACGATTAACGTCTAAGGCTTTAAGACCCACAGCATGGCCGAGTGCCTACGGATGATAAGGGTTCAGTAGACTTCACCCGGAAAACCGTCTCCGGTATTCCCTGTTGAATCTACTTTAACGCGGATAGACAGACATAGCGCTGGCACGGTTATGCCGTTATTCCGGCAGTTTACCGGCACATAAAAGTACAAAAAAAAATCGGACGCTTGTCCGATTTCAACCTGTCTACCCGCTATTTCGCATCTACCTCATAAGACTGGAGCTGACCAACTCATAAGAGCTTCCGCTACCACCTTTATTCCCTCTGATATTTTCCGGTCAACCGTTCTCTCATCCATTGTACTAAAATACATGACCGTTTCTTTATGCCGATGCCCCTTAATGAAGCGAAACTCGATAATTCGTCTCACCTCATCATCTAGAATTAAATGAAGTGCCATATCTATATAACGCACGGCTTCACTACAGTTTCTATAGACCTCCTGCTGCTGTACACTAAGTCGCTCCCCATTCTGCTTTAAAACCACGCACATCGCATTATTTCGTTTGTAGTCAATCAACAGCTTCTTGACGGCAACGATGTCCTTTTTGCTTACGTCGGGAAATTTAACATCCTGTAGGTGCTCCAATACTGTCATTCCTAACGCCCTCCCGTTCTAAACCTAACTTGCCTTGCTTCCTTCTCACAATTATACAAGTATCTTGGACTCATAACTCAATATTATATCCAATAATCTTGGATGTCAATAATAAAAACCGAGGAACTTGGACTATATAGCTATTTTTCTTAAGCCGTGGTACAATTTACTTGAACTTAGAAGAACGGTGGTTGAGGTTATGTTAATGGAGAGATTAAGACGAAGACGTAAATCTATGAAGTTAACACAGGAAAAGTTAGCTGATTTGGTGAATACCAAGAAGACCACCATCTCGAACTACGAAACGGGCTACAGCACCCCCAACAATGAGATGCTTAGTGATCTGGCTGATGTACTTGAGACCACAGTAGATTATTTACTTGGCAGAACGGATAATCCGGCCCTGACCGCAGCACAAGAACAGAGCATACCTGATTTTGCAAACGGTAAAGACATTCGTGATTTCAAAACCTTTCTGCAGCAGCAAGAAGTTATGTTTGATGGCGTCCCTCTGACTGATGAGGAGAAAGCACGGGTATTAGGGTATATGGAAAGTATGTTCTGGGAAGCCAAAAGGATGAACAAACGCAGGAAACCGCCTGAAACCGATCAATAACCACAGGCAGATTGGCGGAGCAGGAGGATTATCATGAAAGTAGAAAAAGTAGTGAACAAGCTAGTACGAAAATTTAATACCACCGATCCTTTCAAAATTGCTGGCTTATTGAACGTTCATGTACAGTTCCTGGATCTGCCCCCCAACTGTCGAGGTTATTATCTACATACCTTAAGAAGACGCTTTATTGCGGTCAACCAAAATCTATCCGAAGTGTGGCAGCGAGTCGTATGCGCACATGAGCTGGGGCATGATCAGCTGCATCGGGGTATCAGCCGATTTTTTCTGGATGAGCAATCTTTCTTTGTGGCCGGTCGTTATGAATGCGAAGCAAACCAATTTGCACTCCGCCTGTTGCTCAAGAATGAAAAACCTCTGCAGGATGAGCCGTCAGAACACTTCCTGCTCCGAAATCATATACCTCCAGAAATGGCTAGGTTCTATAAATAACTTATAAAGGCCTTAAATAGAAAATCCTGTGATCCATAATAGATAACCCCCTTGGAAGTCCCAAGGGGGTTATCTATTATGGATCAATAGGTCTACATGAACGATAAGCACCTTATCAGCCCCGCTCTGTCACACCTGTATCCATCGTCTGCAGCTTGTCCCAAATCTTGCGGTGCATACTGAACCGTTCACACCAGGAGGCCGGCAGGCGGTTATACCGCTTGCCAAGCTGGTAACCGAGATACTTCGCACCAGATTCCGCTATCAGCACCGGAACCCAGTGCCACTTGCGGCCGCGGTGCAGCTCCTTCAGCTGAGTCCCAACGAGACGGGAGCCCGCTTTGTTCACAGAGGAGTACTGATAGATCCATTCATTCCGCCGCATCGACACGCCATTATCGAAGAAACGCTTGAACTGCTGCTTTAGCGAGTAATTATGCGAATGGACCACTCTGGCATCTGCCGCATAGGCGATCTCATAGCCGGCCAGAACGCACTGCGCGGCAAAGAAGAGATCTTCATTGAAGATGACCGGCTCTGCAAAGCCGCCCATGTCTTTGAACAGCTCGCGCCGCATGGCGGAGCATACATTCGAGCAGAAGAACGCCTTAATCCCCAGCTGGTCGATATCCGCCTTCCCCTTACGGGAAGGCTCAGCCGGATAATTAAATGAACGAGACAGCTGCTCCAGCACATTCGCATCTGCCCGGGGCAGCTGCCGTCCGTACGAGCATGCAACACGTTCATCCGCCAGCGGCCGCACAAGCGCCTCCAGAAGACCGCCATCAGCAGGCTCTGCATCCTGTGTCATGAACACCAGAATCTCACCTGTAGCTGCCCTTGCAGCCAGGTTACGGGTGCCGCCATGGTCAAAGTCCCGCTGATCTACGGTTAACACGCGGGCGCCTTCGGTCTCTGCAACCGTCGCAGTGCCATCACGTGAAGTGGAATCAATCACGATAATCTCATGGGGCCTTAGCGACTGGTTCCATAAGGCCTGAAGCATGGCACGAAAGCCTGGTCCTGCATTATAGGTAGGAATGATAACCGAAACAGTAGGCAGAGTCCTATGGACAATTTCCTGCACGTTAGTAGGCATTTTTATTGACAAGCCCTTTCACGATGGTCTTGATGATAATTTTCAAGTCGAACAGGAACGACCAGTTCTCAATGTAGAACAAATCATGATCAATCCGGTCATGAATCGAGGTATCACCGCGAAGCCCATTGGTCTGCGCCCATCCCGTGATGCCCGGACGGATGTGGTGCTTGACCATATACTTCGGCACCTCTCCCTTGAACTGCTCGACGAAATATGGCCGCTCCGGACGCGGGCCGACTACACTCATCTCACCGCGCAGCACATTAAAGAACTGCGGCAGCTCATCGATACTGGTCCTTCTGAGGAAGGCGCCAAATTTTGTCCGCCTCGGATCGTTCTCGACCGTCCACTGTGTATTCGCCGTCTTGTCATCGGAGAGATGCATGGACCGGAATTTATACATATAAAATGTCTTCTTATCAAGGCCCATGCGCTCTTGTTTGAAGATGGCCGGTCCCGGTGAAGTAAGTTTAATGCCGAGGTATGCGAACAGCATAGCCGGAGAAGCAATAATAATAGCAATAAGCGAGAACACGATATCGAAGGTACGCTTAAGCAGGCGGTTGCTGAGCTCATCCAGCGGAATATCACGGACATTAATAAGCGGAATTCCCGCGAAGTTATCAAAGAACGGGCGGGCCGGGAGCAGATCGAAATAATCGGGAATAATAAGCGTCTTCGCCCCCGCATTGTCACAAACATCGATAATATGGGCATACTTGTGATGAGCCTCCAGCGGTAGGGCAATAATAACCTCATCAATCGGGTTATCCTGCAGGATTGCCTCCAGCTCATCCACCTTGCCCAGAACGGGCTTCAGGTGGCGGTATTCCAGCGGATGCTCCTGATGATAGTCATCCAGGAATCCGTAGACCTCATATCCCAGCTCCGGATGGCTCTGAAGATTGTTGAAGAAGCTCCGGCCAACCGTGCCTGCCCCGAGGATCAGGACGAATTTCTTGTTGTAGCCCTTGCGCCGCAGCCGGAACAAGCCCTGCTTAACCATGAAGCGGTAAGCCGCCATGGCGGTAATATTAGCGCAGAAGAAGATTACCAGCAGCTCACGTGAGATATGCACTTCCTTCGCGATGAAGAGCATGCTGAGCAGGCCCAGGAAGCTGAGCGACTGCACCTGTATGATTTTCCAGATGTCTGAAGAGAAGCTCTTGCGCCGCCGCGGCGCGTAAAATCCTACATAAAAACCAATCAGCACAGCTGCAAAAGCATACACGGTTCCCCACATGAAATACTGGTTGAATGGAATCGTATCATAAGAGGAGAGCCAGCCGCTCTGAAATTTAACCCAATACGAGACCAGGAACATAACCAGCATGCACAGGGCATCCGTCAATACATAGATTTGCGTCAAAAAACGTTGATTCTGCCGGATCATATAATAGAGCCTCCTTGATCCACGCGTTCTTCTACAAGCTATATGAAAACAATGGATTCACTAGTCTCAAAACTAGACTTATTGTAACAAAAAAATGCGCAAAGTGATACCCCACATGGTCCCAGTTACAACCTGCGTTCCCTTTTTCTGTCGAACAGCCATCTCCGTTTGCGGAGCATATCGGGACATTTACGAAGGATCGTCAGCCAGCATGCCAGCAGCCCAGGCTCCCGAAGCACGATATAAGCCAGCTTCCCTAATTCTTTGACGAACAGAACGGGAAAAAGTTGCAGCAAGCCCCAGCTAAATGGCTCATTCTTAATCAATGTGAAGAACCGGTTCTGGTATGAATGCCTGCGGATAAAGAGCGGGATCGAGCGCCTTCCGCCCTTTTTCCAGCCTCTGCGGTGAAGAGCCTTGGCCGCCGGTATGTACCAGGCCTGCCAGCCCAGATGTCTGGCGCGCCAAGCTGCGTCGACATCTTCTTTGTAAGCAAAGTAGTCCTCATCGAAAAACTGGCCCTTATACGATATATCACCAATCATGGCCATCCTGTAAACAGCCGCCGCACCCGAAACACCAAACACTTCCCTAGTCTCCGCCCATTCGGACGCCGGCTCCCCTGCCGCCAGCTCTACGGCATTATGATCGCTCGCGATCGCTATACCCGCACTGTCCATGATATCCGGACGGTCAGCAAACACGAGCTGCCCTGCCGCGCTGCCCGCCGTCGGGTTCGCTTCCATGAAAGACACGATCTCCTGAATGTAACCCGGCAGGAGCCGCACATCCGGATTAAGCACGACCACATAGTCGCTGTCCGTATGAGAGATGGCCTGATTCTGGCCGCCGGCAAAGCCGTTGTTCACCTGATTCCGATGCAGCTGAACCGGGGGGCCGAATCGCGCCACTCTGTCGCAGGTGTCATCCTTGGAATCATTGTCGACGACAATAACGGACACAACAGGAAAGGACTGCTGTAGCACGGCGTGCAGGCAGTCCTCAATATCCTCACTGCTGTTATACGTGACGATGCATACGCTGACCGTCGGAGCCTTACCCTGTTTCAGCAATTGTATCACTCACTGTCTTTGAGATAATCCTTCAATGCATCCCGCCAGTCGCGCAGCCGCTGCAGGCCGTTGGCGCGCAGGCTGCTGGCGTCCATCACGGAGTAAGCAGGACGCGGCGCAGGACGCGGAAACTCGCTGGTCGTACATGGTTCGACGGTTACGTCCAGCTTGCTCTCCTCGAATACTGCCTTGGCAAACTCGTACCAAGAGCATACCCCTGAATTCGAAGCATGATAGATTCCGTAATAATCTGTACCTGCAAGCTCTACGAGCAGTTCAGCCAGGTCGCGTGTATACGTGGGCGAACCAATCTGGTCATGAACGACCTTAAGCTGCTTCTTCTCGGGTCCAAGCTTCAGCATCGTTTTGACAAAATTATTGCCGTACTTTCCATAAACCCAAGATGTCCGCACGATAAAATAACGGCTGCAAAGCGTCTGAGCTAGGCGCTCACCGGCCAGCTTCGACTTGCCGTATACCGTCATCGGGTTCGTGTTGTCATATTCATTGTAGGGGCTGGTTCCAGTCCCGTCAAACACATAATCGGTACTAATGTATACCAGCTTAGCCTTGATCTCCTCAGCAGCTACGGCCATATTGCGTGTTCCCGCACCATTCACCCGGAACGCGCCGTCAGGGTCGGCCTCCGCCTGGTCCACAGCCGTATATGCTGCGCAGTGGATGACCGCATCCGGCCGCTGCTCCGCGAGCACCCTTCTGCACGCATCCAGGTCGGTAATGTCCAGCCCATCCCGATCATAGCCGATAATCTCTACGCCTTCGGCTGTAGGCAGATTAACGAGCTCCCGTCCCAGCTGTCCGTTCGCACCGGTCACCAGCAGCTTCATCCGTCTTCCTGCCATTACTGATCACCCAGCCGGTCTTTGTACTGGGTTTGGAAATAATCCTGATAAGCACCCGAAGTAACCCGCTCCATCCACTCCGGATTAGCGAGATACCAGCGGATTGTTTCCTTGATGCCCGATTCATACTGATACTCCGGCTGCCAGCCCAGCTCGCGCGTAATCTTGCTGGCGTCGATCGCATAGCGTCTGTCGTGGCCGGGGCGGTCTTTTACATACGTAATAAGTGATTCCGGCTTGCCAAGCTCCTCAAGAATCGCCCGAACCACCTGGAGGTTATTGCGTTCGTTATTTCCGCCAACGTTATAAACCTCGCCCGGCTGGCCTTTATGGATAACCAGATCAATCGCACTGCAGTGATCCTTCACGAACAGCCAGTCAC
This sequence comes from Paenibacillus sambharensis, assembly GCF_003233845.1. Taxonomy (GTDB): domain Bacteria; phylum Bacillota; class Bacilli; order Paenibacillales; family Paenibacillaceae; genus Paenibacillus_I; species Paenibacillus_I sambharensis. Next base: position 31,232 of record NZ_QKRB01000038.1, on the reverse strand, counting down.
GTACATTCAGACCGTCACCGTAAACAGGCAGCTGCTTGTTATTCAGCGCATTCTGGATCATCAGCGGAATCAGCTTCTCCGGGAACTGATACGGGCCGTAATTGTTCGAACAGCGCGTAATGTTCACGTTCAGGCCATACGTCTCGTGGTAGGCACGAACAAGCAGATCTCCGCCTGCCTTGGAGGATGAGTAAGGACTGTTTGGCTGCAGAGGTGACTCCTCTGTGAATAATCCCGTTTCGCCGAGCGTACCATATACTTCATCTGTAGACACCTGGACAAACTTCGTCACTCCGTGCCGCTTCGCCGCATCCAGCAGTACCTGCGTACCCAGTACATTCGTCTTTACGAACACGTCGGGCTCCAAGATGCTGCGATCCACGTGGGATTCAGCCGCAAAGTTCACAATGACATCCACACCCTGCTGCACCAGCTCGCTCATCGCCTTCGCATCAGTGATATCCGCTTTGACGAACGTATGATTCGCATTGCCTTCAATGGACTTCAGATTCTCCAGGTTGCCCGCATACGTAAGCGCATCAACATTGATAATCTGATAATCCGGATGCTTCTCCAGCATATACATCACAAAGTTACTGCCGATAAAACCGGCTCCGCCGGTGACAAGAAGTTTCATAACGGCCTCCTCAGGAATACACTTGTACTGTACTTGGATATACGTATTCCATTGTATTCGACCTATTAATCGAAATTGATATCTGCATCCCGTAAAGCAGGCAGTCTGCTATCTTTATCAGACAGAATGGCCTCCGATACTGGCCAGTCAATACTTAAGTCAAGATCGTTCCATAGGATACCCCTGTCATGCTCGGGCGAGTAATATTCATCGACCTTATACATAACTTGCGTATGGGGTACCAACGTACAAAAGCCATGAGCAAATCCTTTGGGAACTAAAAGCTGACGATGATTGTACTCGCTAAGAATAACACCCTCCCAACGGCCAAATGTCGGAGAGTTTTTTCTTATATCAACAATTACGTCATAAATTGCTCCGCTCAACACTCTAATTAACTTGGTTTGAGCTTTAGGATTCAGCTGATAATGAAGTCCCCTAATAACCCCTGGTTCGGCAGATAATGACTGATTGTCTTGCACGAAGTCAAATTGCAGACCAACTTTGTTCATCGTTTGCTCATTATAACTTTCTACGAAGAAACCACGATGGTCGCCATGAACCACTGGTTCTAGGAGCATCGCACCTTGAAGCCTCAAGGGAGTTACCTTCATCGTGTGTTGATCCCTCCGCTACAATTTTAATTTGCCAAATTCATCGCTGTACTCAATGTTCCGAGCCAATTCATTGGCTCTAGCGAGTGACGCATGCGTTCCAGCATCTGTCCACCAGCCTTTAAGAACATCAAAAGTTAAAGCTCCCTTAGCAATATATGCATTATTCACGTCAGTGATTTCAAGTTCTCCACGATTTGAAGGCTGAAGAGTCTTAATAATCTGGAATACTTCGTGATCAAACATATAGATACCGGTAACAGCATAGTCACTCTTGGGTTCTTGTGGCTTTTCTTCTATGGCAATTATGTTTTCTCCTTTAAGCTCAGCAACCCCAAACCTTGTCGGATCATGTACTTGTTGAAGCAGCAGTTTCGCACCGGTCGACTGTTCTTTAAACTTGCTTACATAGGTCGTTATGTCATCTTCAAATACGTTATCACCCAAAATAACAACCATTTGATCGATTCCAACAAACTGTTCAGCCAGTCCAAGCGCCTGGGCTATACCCCCAGCTTCATCTTGGACCTTGTAGGTAAATGTTACACCCATCTCCTTACCACTGCCCAAGAGATTAACCACATCTCCCATATGGTCTTTTCCTGTCACCACGAGAATATCTTGTATGCCCGCTTGTTTGAGTTTAAAAATGGAGTGAAAAATCATAGGATATTTGCCGACTGGTAGCAAATGCTTGTTGGTCACCTTAGTTAAAGGAAACAGGCGAGAGCCCGTCCCGCCTGCAAGAATGATGCCTTTCATAGTTCAACTCCCTCATTGCACAAATAAGATTAATCGATTAAGACCTTAAATTTATTAAGAATAACCTTCCAGTCATATTTTTCATCCACATATCTTTTCCCATTCACACCAAGTTCTTTACAAAGATTTCCATTGTTCATAAGTAAGTCAAGGCAAGATTCGAATTCTTCAAAATCTGTATAATAAAGACCCGCATTTCCACGATTACAGTGCCCAACTAAAACATCTGAATGACCATTCACCAATACTGGGGTTTGAAAATATAAGCTTTCTAGTACAACCATGGATAAACTTTCATATTTTGAAGGCATGATTAAGAGTTTAGAGGCTTGCATTAAGGCAAACTTCTCTTCATCGGTCACGAATCCAAGAGGAAGTATACCGTCATCTTTTGGAATTTCCATCACAGGCTTCCCAATCATAACCAGAGTCGGTGCGTTCTTGTGTTTTTGCTTATACCTCAAATAAAAATCAAACAATTCTCCACAGCCTTTGGACTCGTCTATTCTTCCTGCATAAAGAATAAATGAATCAGGCAGCTTAAATTTTTGCAGAACTGACTCGGTATTAATATCCACATCTGGGACATCTACACCGATACCTGCTACCTCATACGGAATGTACTCGTTACCAAAGGTTTTATGGACAAAATTCTTCTCTTCCTCTGTTAGATATACGATTGATCTCGGAAGATGAAATAACCCCTTAAAAATAGAAAAATATATATAAGGCTCATCATGCGCTGTGGGTACAAATATACTTTTCTCAGCAGCCTGTGAAAGCCCAAAAAAAGTAGTAAAGTAAAGGTAAGTGAAAAATATAACTTTATGATACCTTCCATGGTGTTCTCTCAGATACTCTAGTAGAGCAAATGACACCGGACCTTGAGATTTCATCCATTCAAGTTCATCATAAACATTGCGCGGATTAGTCAAAACACGTTCATTAATTTTAGAAAACTGTTTCGTATCTCTAGGCTGGTCAGTAGGAAATCTCTTAACATTGACATTATTAATATATTCCTCATTCGAATCGTAATGATTGGCCCATGTTACATAGTCGAGAGCTTTAGTAGTTAAAATTTCAACATCATATTCCTTGCTAAGACGCTCGGCAATAAGGCGGCAACTCAACTCCGAACCACCGTTAACTTCCAAACCATACCGTTGGACCACAAAGGCAATCTTTTTTCTCAATTTGCACCACCGCTTATTTTATTATCGAATTCTGTTTTAATATAGCGACGAACTGGTTAATAGCAGCTTCCTTTGAAAATCGTTGCAGCTGTACTCGCTGGTTCGCAAGCAGTTTATCCTGCAGTTCTTGTTCAGCGAGAAGAATATGCATCAACTCAGCGTTCGATTTATAATCCTTGCTTGTTGTAAGAAACCCGCCATTACCAAGGGTATCAGGAATTGCACTGCTTTTATATGCAATTATTGGGAGTTGGAAGTACATGGCCTCCACAATTGGAACACAAAATCCTTCATGTTCACTCATACACAAGAATAAATCTGAGCCTTTATAGTAAGCAAGGATCTTAGTAAATGGTATGTGCCCGGTTATTACTACGTGGTCCTGTAACTGCAGGTGCTCAATTAAATGTACTAACTCACTGTAATAACGCTCCATCCCACCATACGAACCTACTAAGGTAAGCTTGGAATTCGAATTGATATATTTGTGATAATAATAGAAAGACTTAATAACATCTTCTTGTTTTTTATTCGGTGCTATTCTTCCTACAAACAATATATTCTTGCTCTCAGGTGAATCCTGAAGGGATTTCAAGAGCTTTTGATCCGGCTCTTCAGCATAATCCTCATAATTTACTATAATAGGGCTTATAAAAGTGTTTTTATAACCTAGTTCCAACAGTTCAGAACGATTATACTCAGAAACGGCAATTGAGACATCCATATGTTCCGATAAGAAAGTTAATTGGTCTCTTCCCTCTTGGCACAGTCTTTGCATAGTACCACTGTACCCAGCGAAGAAACTAGGTGGCGTCACATTGTGATACACCAATACCTTTGTGTTTGTAAAATTGGGTATTGTGTAGCTGAGCTCACTGCCTGTAGAGTGGTGGTAGATGACGGGATAGTTTTTCGGACACGAATCAGCATGTTGAGCATACTTAGTCATCTTAGGATGAATATTTTGCGCATATATGTTGGACTTAAGCCCCATGCTTCTAAGAACTTTCATCATATTGACGGCTGAATTACTAACAGCATCGCCATAGCTGAGTGTAGGCAGCAATTGGTTTATCATGTTGTTACTCCTGTAAAACATTTTTTGAGAAACTCGCCGTAATTATCAATTACAGCATCCCACCGAAACTTATTTTTCACAAAACGTGACCCATTATTGCCCAGCGCATCGCTTACGGCAGACTGTTCGAACAAAAGCTTAACACATGCTTCGAACTCTCTATAATTGCTGAAATATAGTCCACCGTTGGATTCAATGCAGAAATTCGTTGTAACTTTACAACCTTCATATACGAGAACAGGCCTTCCACTTAACCAACTTTCCATGATTACAATGGAAAAACTCTCATTAGGAGAAGGGTTACATAGAAGCTGTGCTGCTCCGAACGCATCATATTTATCTTGTTGAGGGACAAAACCTAAATCATGAACATGTCCACTTATATTGTCAGGGATATCGATACTGCCCCCACCAATTAACACCAAATCGATGGGTTCACCATTCACTTCTTTATAGTGAGATAAATAGTTAAGCAGAACATGGACATTCTTCCCATGGTCTTTCCTGCCGGCATATAATATAAAAGGTTTATAAATGTTGTACTTTTCTCTAAAATGTTCCGGATAGGAACTAAACTCGCTTACCCCAAGTCCAAGCACTTTTTGTTGTACTTTTTCCAATGGATAATTAGCATTAGCCCATTCAGCTTCAGCCGAGGAAAAGAAAATGATCCCCTTCACTTTACTATACATTTGTTTAAAGCTTTCAAAGTAAGCATAGCTTTCATCGTGAAAAGCCGGGATCAGTACGGCCTTATCATATACTTCTCTAATCCCATGATAAGTGGTGCCAAACATATAAGGTATAAAAACAAACCCGGCATATTCATTTTTCGAATCTCTTAAATAATTCTCTAAATCCGGACTATTTACCATTTCATCAAGAAAGATCTTTTCTTCATCTATGGTAATTTTCTCACCATTCATCAGTTTAGCATTAATCATGTCAAACTTTTTAGTGTTTCTTTTTCCAACGCTGAAGCGACGAACCTTTACTCCATTGACAACCTCTATCCCCGGCTTATAATGATTTACGCTCCAATCGCTGTTGAATTGTTTAACACAAGTTGTTAAAACCTCCACATCCATGCCTCTTGAGACCATTCGCTCTACAATATCCCGACAAGCAGCTTCGGAACCGCCAGGTATATCGACTCCATACCATGGGATTACAAAAGCAACTCTATTAATCATCAGCTGTTAACCTCACTATTTCCAGCACGCTTATCGTTCTGCTCTTTGTTTTGCTTTGCACTTACCTCTTCCATTATCTTCAATTGGGTAACAATCTCATTATAAGCTCTTACTACATTCGCATTGAACTCTGTTTGTCTTTGCATAATGGGATTCATATACCAGCTGATAGATTTCCTTATAACCTTTTTAACGAATACAATAATTGTGCCTATCCCACGACGATGTGAGGTTATCGGGAATGCAGTGCTGTTATTCCAAGTCCTATTGAGAAGTAATTGGTATTCTTCTAGAGCCGATAAATTTATACCCCTGTTATTGGTATGATAAGAGCTGGTTTTGACTAAATCATCTTCATAAGATCTCTTATTAAGGTTTTCTTTAATTTGCTTCATTATTTTCTTAACATCAATATTATTGTCATCGATTTCAATGTTCAATTTGCTTCCCCCTTCTTCGATCACTTATTTTCAGTTAGTTCATTGAGCTTGATAGTATCAATAAAGATCGAGTTAATACCAGTAAAGGCATATTCATCATAGCCTTGACTCTCCATAAAAGCTTTGACTTCTGTATTTTTAGTAGAGTAAGCCAACTTAGTGTCATAATCAATAACTTCAACAATAATTAAAAAAGGTCTCTTGCTCTCATAGTCGATTGATTGTAAGACCTCCATGTCTTTGCCTTCTAAATCGACAGATAATATGGTCGGAACTCTGCCCAGGTAATGGTCTACTATATAGTTGTAACTCACCGTTGTAATTGTCTTCTTATCAATCACTTTCAACTCTGGATTGATTTCAATCATTTCTAAGGCATTCTCATAACTGGTAGTACTTAACCCATCAACATTCATAATGTAAAAGTCAATACTTTTACCTTCCACGACGTCGACACAATTATTTAGTACAATATCTCTGTTTCTATAGAAGGTTAAGTCAGGGATTAGGTCAGGATTAGCTTCAACAATAACTCCCTTTCCACCCTTAGCATAAAAGTGATAGGTGTTACTCAAATTCTTCGCATGGTTAGCTCCCAAGTCAATATAGCTGACTTCATGATAAGGAATCCTATTTACTCGGATTATATAGTCAAGAATAGTGTCTTCCCCAGCCTGTGAGTAAGAGTTCATATAGAAATTAGAGCCGGAATTGTCCATGACCCCGAGTTGTTCTAAGTGCCCTAGCTTACCTTTTAGATCATCTAGTTCTCTAAGTATAACTTGGTGCTCATGGGCAAGTTGTTGCTGAACGGAATGTTGAGCAGAATTTTGCTCAGAATGCTTATCCTTAATTATATCTAAATCTTTGAGGATCTCTTCACGTACTCCAGCAAGCTGCTGCTCTATTGATTCTTGTTTTAATACAAAATCGGTATGATTCCCATTTAAAGTAGCGAGTTCGGCTGACAATTCATGTGTTTTATTAACGATTATATTTAATAGCTCTGTTATTTTCCCTATTGCTGGTGTAACAGCGGAGTTGAAACCTGACTGCTGAGTCAAGACTGAATCAATATGGCCCCTGAGAATTTTTAGAACTTTTTGTTCAACAAAATTCCGTTCTGCTTCATCGCCTGGTATTACAAGATGATAGGTCTCGAGCATCTTTTCAATATAAGTTTTTAATTCAGCAATCCTGATGTCTTGTGCTTTATCTCGGTTATCTTCCATATTTACATTCATAATTGATCCACCTTTAACTTGTTGGTTTAGAAATTACCCAACTATGTGGCACAGAGGTAACGCCGACAGATTTATCACTTGATACAACCGAAAAGTCCATATAGTATTTTATAAAGTCTAAGGCTCTATGATGCTTATCGACAACCGCTACATTTAGTTTGTATTTACCGGATAGCAAGCTGCATTCTTTTGAACTAAACGTAACAGTGCCAGTCCTGCTCAACTCTTTAATTTTTATTTTATCTATCTCTGTATTATTTCCGTATATAAGCACATTATCCATTGTATAAAAGCCCATTCCAAAGATATACTCAGGCTGTGAATCATTCACTTTATAATCTATTTCAATTGAGAATGGTTCACCCGCAATGAGCGCATTAGTAACTTGTCCCGCTTTGTTGACAATTCTAGCTTCAGTTATTTCGACTTCCTTGGTTCCCCAGCGTATGTCTTCACCGAAAGGTAGTTCGGTTGCGCCCTCTTCACTTCCACCATTTGTATCTGTTAAAGCTACGTCCTGTTCAGCTGTCTCTGAGCTCGCATACTCCTGCTGCTTGTTCTCAACATATTTCACATTCATATGTTGCTTGTACAAGTTAACTACTCGGTCAGGTTCACCTTGCTCCACAATTGTTCCACCATCAAGCCACACGACACGATCGCAGATTTTCTCTACCGTACCCAGGTCATGTGTCACAATTACAATAGTAGCTCCGCCATACTTGAAACTTTCTATTTTCTCAAAACATTTTTTTTGAAAGTTCTCGTCACCAACCGATAAAATCTCATCAATTAGGAGCACTTCCGGATCAACATTAATAGCAACGGAGAATGCCAGTCGCATATACATCCCCGAGGAATAAGTACGTACCGGATTATCTATGAAGTGCCCTAGTTCAGAAAATCTAATGATTTCATCTAGTTTTTCATCAATCTCTTTTTTGGATAATCCAAAGATTGAAGCATTGGTGTATATATTTTCTCTGCCTGTAAAATCCGGGTGAAAGCCAGCCCCTAGTTCAATCAGGCTCGACACTCTCCCGTCAACTTCAATCTGCCCATTGTCAGGATATAGAATCTTGGTTATCAGTTTTAGCAGGGTACTTTTACCGCAGCCATTATGTCCAATCAGGGCAACTGTTTCACCCTTTTTTATATCAAGACTAACATTGTTGACTGCCTGAAATTTACTGTAATCATTACTTCTTAACTTAAGGATTTTTTCCTTTAGCGTTAACGGCTTATCGCGATATATCTTAAATGATTTACTTACATTCCTCACTGAAATTGCTATTGACTCTTCCATTACAACTCCTCCGCGAAGGACTTTTCGCATCGCTTAAATGTGATAAGCCCAACAATGATTAAAACGATTCCCACAGCAGCTGAGTAAAGTAAGGATGACCACTCCGGTGCCCTCCCATATAACAGAACGTCGCGGAATGAATTTATAATTGGTACCATCGGATTATAATGCATAGCCTCTTCAACTTTTGCAGGAAAAATATCAATAGGGAACACAATTGGTGTTAAATAGAACCACACCATCACAAGAATACTTACGATATGCTCAAGATCACGAAAGCGCACATACAAGGCAGAAAAAATAAGAGAAATACTCAGAATAAATATAGTTTCAACCAAAAGCACAAGAGGCAGCCATAAAACATGCCACGTTAGTGAAACCCCTGTGATTAAAAGTGCGGGAAACACGATTATTAAGCCAAATATATAGTTCATTAAGTTAGTGCCGATTACAGATAAGGGAAGTATAATTCTTGGGAAGTAAATTTTCTTCACAAGATTAGCATTGCCTACTATACTAGTTGTCGAAATTTGAACCGAGGTAGTAAAGTAAATCCACGGTAACAATGCGACAAATAGAAACATCGGATAATTTTCCTGGTTATTTCTCAAAAGCAGCGGAAACACAATTGAGTAAATTGTAAGTTGTAAAACAGGGTTAACAAATGTCCAGAGAAATCCAAGAAAAGATCCCTTGTAACGGGACCTTAGTTCTTTTCTAATTGTACTAATTAACATCTGCCGATAAGCTTTTACTTCTTTAAATGTATTTACCATTTACTGAGCCACCTAATATTAAGTGATCTAACTTCCCTTCAACCAATCCTTGTAGATATCATGAAGACTTTGTTCTAAAGGAATTTGAGGCTTCCAGCCAGTCACCTCTGTAATTTTCCCGTTTGAACCATAATACTCCAGCACATTATTAGGTCTAAGTTTTGCTGGGTCTGTCTTCATATCAATTTGCACTTCTGCAAAAGATACAAGTGTATCTAATATGTCTTTGACTGCCACATTATTGCTTGAGCATACGTTATAAATCTGACCTGCCTCTCCTCGCTCATAGAGAAGACGATAGGCTTCTACTATATCTCGCACGTCTGTAAAATCTCGTCTGCTGCTTAAATCTCCAACATACATTATGGGCTCCAATAGTCCTTTAGCAATATCGGTAACCTGCTTAGCAAAGTCACTCGTCACAAATCCTTCCGATTGGCCGGGTCCGATATGGTTAAAGGAACGGACGTGTATCGTCTTCATATTGTACACTTTATTGTACATCATAGAGAGATTGCCAAGTGCGTATTTGGAAAGACCGTATGGATTTGCGGGTGCTGCCACGCTATCCTCTGTAATTGGAGACTTTGCACTTGGACCATACTCTTCAGAAGACCCAATTGTAAGTAAGGTAACATGCTCTTTAATGTTAGAATGTCTAATGCCATCTAAAAGATTAATTGAGGCCATCAGGTTCGCATCAAAAGTTTCCTCAACTATATCCCAAGACCTTCTAACTGAGCTTTGGCCCGATAAGTGGAAAACTACATCGGGTTCAAGATCGTTCATTTTATTTTGAATTTCTTGATAGGAAGTATAATTTAATTCTATGAGTTTTACTCCATTAACGGAGTTAATGGAGCCATTTCTGGCTCCACCCCAAACTTCATATCCATGATCCAGTAAATTCTTTGCGAGATATCGACCTGCAAATCCAGTGACACCAGTAATTAAGGCCCTTTTCAATTTGCATCACCCATCTCAATTATTGAAGTCTTTTCAAATCACTATCCACCATCATTTTTACCAATTGTTCGAATCCAACTTCCAATTCCCAACCCAATTTCTCTTTCGCTTTCGTACAATCACCGAGAAGCAGATCAACCTCTGCCGGTCTCACGAACTTCGGATCAATCACAACGTAATCTCGCCAGTTGAGTCCTACATGATCAAAGGCGATTTGCACCAGTTCTTCCACCGTATGAGTTTCGCCTGTAGAGATAACATAGTCGTCTGGTTGATCCTGCTGAAGCATCAGCCACATAGCTTTGACATAGTCACCCGCAAAGCCCCAGTCACGCTTGGCATCCAGATTACCCATGCGAAGCTCTTTTTGCATTCCCAGCTTAATTCTTGCTACTGCGTCTGTTACTTTCCGGGTAACAAACTCTACGCCTCTGCGTGGTGATTCGTGGTTAAATAATATACCGGAACATGCGTACATATCAAAGCTTTCACGATAGTTTACTGTAATCCAATGACCGTAGACTTTAGCGACACCGTATGGACTGCGCGGGTAGAAAGGCGTCGTCTCTTTTTGTGGCGTTTCAACAACCTTACCGAACATCTCACTGCTTGAAGCTTGATAAAACCTTGCCTCTGGCTTGATGTAGCGAACTGCCTCCAGCATATTGGTAACACCAACTCCCGTAGCTTGTCCAGTGATACCAGGTTGTGCCCAAGAAGTCGCTACAAAAGATTGTGCAGCAAGGTTATACACCTCATCAGGATTAGATTGTTTCATTGCTTGAACGAGCGAGCCTTGATCCAACAGGTCACCATCTATAAATTCAATTTCATCCTTAATGTGCTCGATATTTACCATAATAGGGGTGCTGGTTCTTCTGCGAAGACCATAAACTTTATAACCCTTCTCCAGCAGAAGTTCTGCCAAGTACGATCCATCTTGTCCAGTGATACCTGTAATGAGTGCCTTTTTAGCCATGTTTAAACGATCTCCTTTATTATGCAATGTATCTATATAAAAACCCTTAAAACCGTTATAAATACTCTTCTCTCTTTTGCATTCTGAGCTCTTTAAGAAGCAGCTTCACTTCTTGTGCTTTATCCTTGGTACAGATCAGAGTCACATCCTCAGTATCCACCACAATCAAGTCCTCAATTCCCAACGTTGCAATTAATTTCCCATTGCTTTCAATAATGCACCGCTTGGTATCTAAATTCAAGATGTTACCGCGAATTACGTTACCATCCTCATCCAGTTCATTAATTCGCTCAAGGGCCGTCCAACTCCCCACATCATCCCAACCAAACACACAGGGAATCACATATATGTTGTTGACCTTTTCCATAATTCCATAATCTATGGATTGGTCAGGCATCTTAGCAAACTCTGTCCTTATTACTTCGTCACGCTGTGGAGTTCCAAAAGCTGTCTTCATTGTTTCAAGAAGATCATGCATTTGAGGCATAAGCTCTTTAATATAATTGCGGATTACACTGTTCCTCCAGATAAATATCCCGCTGTTCCAGTAAAAGTTGCCTGACTCAAGATAAGATTGGGCTGTAGCCGCATCTGGCTTTTCTACAAACTTGTTCACTTTATGAACTTGTAGATCATTTAACTGTTTAGTTTCGTTAGTGCTTTCAATGTAACCATAACCCGTTTCCGGGTAAGTAGGCTTTATGCCAAGTGTCACTAGGTTTGAATTATCCTGGGCAACTTCGACAGCAGTATTAATAATTTTTATAAAACCTTCGTCGTTTTCAATGATATGGTCTGACGGAATAACAACCATTGTGCTATCCGGGAACTTTTCCTCAATGATGACGGACGCCAATCCCACACAAGGAGCTGTATTCCGCCCAACTGGCTCAATGATGATATTACTGGTCGGCAAATGAGGAATTTGGGCTTTAAGAAGCTCCGCATATAACTCATTTGTAACAATAAATATCTGGCTTATGTCAACGATTTTCTCAAGTCTGGTTATTGATTGTTGAATCATCGACTTGTTTCCCGATATATTCAAGAACTGCTTAGGCAGGTTTGTCCGACTTTTCGGCCAGAAACGCTCCCCTTTACCGCCGGCCATAATTACACACGTAATAGTCATTTTGTTCCTCCGAATTTCCACATATAGATGTAATCAAGTCTTTTTTGAATCAAAGCTCCCACACTCTTCGGTGAGAAATGCTCTTTTATATCCTCTTCTCCCTTGCTTGCTATACGATTGTAGTACTCCACGTCATAAACAAGCTTTTCCATATACTCGCTTGCATGATCAAGATCAGGGTCAGCCCAATATTGATAAGCTTTATATGGTCCATGGTCTTGGCCAACCTGTACAAGGTCAAACCGTACTGGACAAGAATTATCATTATTCATGAAATCGGTATTAGAGGACCAGTTGGTTCCAATAACCGGTTTGCCCAAATACATAGCCTCTGCTAATCCTAATCCAAAGCCCTCGCTTCTATGGAGAGAGACATAACAGTCAATATTGGAGATTAAGGCATTAACATCGTTTCTTGATAAAGTGTCCTTGACCATGTAAATGTTTTGGTATTCTCCAATTAACTCATACAACACGTTAAGTTCCGTTAAATCACTGTTATAGCTATTCACCTTAATCACAAGGCCAACTTCCTTATTGTCTGGTTTGAAAGCCTTTTTAAAAGCCTTAATTGAAGCCTTAGGATTTTTCCGTTCTTGATAGCTTTTAATATCATACATGGTCAGAAACAAAAAAGAGTCCATAGGAAGTCCATAATGTTCTCTATTCCTCGACTGCTCAATCTGAACTTCAATAGAGTGTGGTATTTTCACCACTGGCACCGGACTTTTAAGAGCTATTGAGTCAGCAACAAAGGTTGACGGTACCCAAATCTCATCCACAAGACTAAAGCTATCTAACCATTCATCAGGGAAATCGGGCAACTCCCAATGCCAGTAACCGATATTATACCTGTTAAGGAACAAAGAATTACCGTAATTCGCATAAATCTCCGTCATTTGCTCCGCATTAATATGGAAGACGTTAATATCATACACCGCTGAATTTATCTCTTTGTGAGACCACGTGGTATCCATCTTCCTAGCACTGTTTGTCCCTGTAAAATTTATGATTCCAAACGGCACACTTGCAGCATTTGCACTTTTTGCTGCTATGCGACAGGACTCCCCAATTCCCATTTCTGCTCGTGCATAACCGATTAGATTTATACCTTTGGCTGAAGATAACAGTTCTTTCTTATCATCTTGTCCTTTTATAGGAAATGCAGATTTCAGTATTCTTTTTTTCAGCTTTTGCCTTGCCTCAAACGGAAGTACCTTAGTCACTATTGGCTTGGCGTATTTTCCAAACTTAAATAACAGACGAAAAACTAAAGACTTTATCGCTACCACCACCAACCGCAATTCTTATTAGGTCGTCTTACATAACGAATTCAGTATACGAGAAACTATCACGCTCGTCGACCTCTAGCAAATCATTGCCACCATCTAGACAATAAAACATTATTCAATTCCAAGATGTTTCTAATACCGGGAGTATGTATAGTTTCATCTCAACTAACATCCTCCATCTTACCAAACAACTGGGAACAATGCACATCAAGAATTCCTTAAAGGCATAACCTGTCGTAACACCTCTTATAAACTCCAATTATATTAAAAAAAGTAAATTCAAATGCTGCGCTGTACCAAGAGTTCTTCATCTGGTAGAATTATAACTTGTTTGATGATATGAAGCATTCCCCAAAAAAAGGAGCATTCTGTAATGGCACGTTCTAATAACGGTGCAAAACCTAAAAGTTCGACCTCAAATGACTTTTCTCTGCTGCAATGGGCGGCGCTTTTTGGCGTCATAGTGTTCCTGTTTATTTTTCCCTTTCATGTAGGATTGTTCAACGGTTTCGACTTAAGCTTTGAGGCCAGTCTTTATGAGGCATCCATCTTCGCCTATGTCCTGCTGCTGATGATGGGTATTCTGCTGTTCTGGCATTGGCGCCCGACGAGTCTGCGATCCTGGCTTGCTGTCATGATCATGGCAATGCCCTTATGCTATTGGATATCCGCCCAGCAAGCTGTGTCAAAATATAATGCCGGCCTGATGGTGCTCCTGACATTCATGCTCGCTACGTTCTATATTGTGGGGCTTTACCTGGCCAAAGACAAGCTCAGCAGTTCAATTCTTGAGGCTACCATTCAAACCGCTGCCTATATGATCGTTATCTTTGGCATCCTGAACCTGTTTGGTCAGGTTTACTTTCCAGAGGCCCTCTGGCTTGCACATAACGGCTACCGCCTTGCATCGGTGTTTCAGTACTCGAACAGTTATGTGGGCTTCCTGATCGCTGCGCTGCTTGGCTGTGCCTACTTTGTGATTCGCTCGAGAACATGGCACTGGCAGGGGCTCCACGCTCTTATGCTTGTACCCATTATTATTTCTTTTATATTGACCTACTCGCGCGGCGGCATTGTTATGCTGCCGATCGCAGTACTGCTGATCCTTCCATTTTTGACGATGGCCAGGCAGCTTTTGTTGCTGGGGCATCTGGCAATTTCAGGTGTTTTATCTATCGCTATTCTGGGTAAAATCACTCAGAATACTGAACAGATCGCTCAGATGGTTCAGCCCAATGCAAGCAAGCCGGCTACTGTTATATCCGCATGGAACGGACTGCCGCTTGAAAGCTGGCTCCTGTTAATCGGCGCATCTGTTGTTACTGCTGTCCTGAGTGTTCTCTTGCAGAGCAAGCTGAGTTCCTGGATAACCGGCAAAACGCAGCGTTTGCAGGGCCGTAAAGGCTCAGCCATCTTTGTACCGGCAGCCATTCTTGGTGCAGGGATCCTGGGCTTTGTGCTGCTTCTGGCGACTAACGGATTTAAGGGCATACTACCGGACAGCATCTCTGAGCGGCTGGCAAGCATAAACTTTCAGCAGCACAGTGTGCTGGAGCGGCAAACCTTTTACTCCGATGCCCTAGAGATTTCACAGGATTACCCGGTCATTGGCGCGGGGGGCGGTGCCTGGAAAGCTCTCTATCAGATGTACCAGAACAATCCTTACAGCAGTGAACAGGCGCACAGCTACCTGTTTCAAACCTTGGTTGAAATAGGCTGGTTCGGACTAATCGTTCTTCTCGCGATCTTCTCCATTACGCTATACTGGTTTATCAGGCTGCAGAGACAGCCGGAGAATAAGGAACGTCAGCTGTATTTTTATGTTATTGCTGCATCACTGCTTACTCACAGCGTTATTGACTTTGATATGAACTACATGTATATCGCTGCGATCGTATTTTTGTCACTGGGTGCCATGGTGGCTCCTTATGAGCACAGCTTCAAAGCCAGCTGGCTGCACAAGAAGCAGGAGGCCAGCCGGTACGTTTATCCGGCTTTATTATGCATAGGAGCTATTGCGGCCATCTTCTCTGCTCAGCGGGAATATGAAGCGAATCGAAATTTTGAGCATATGGCCTATTTATTAAGGGAAAAACAGGCTACATTTGAGGAGATAAGCCCTTATCTGGACAATATCAACGAGCTCTCACCGAAGAACCCGGCCTTTAACTTGACCCGTGCAGAGCTCATGTCTCAGGTGTATCACAGCACTGGAGACCCCAAGTTTCTGGAAGATGCAAAAAAGTCGCTCGAGCGAGCGCAACTTTATGACCCTTACAACCGTCTAATAATATTAGCAGAATATAGAAACATGAAGGACCGCGGCGAACTCGCCCGGGTGCCGTCCTATCTAGAGGACAATCTCGCGAAGTTCCAATGGGATATCAAGAGTTATGAGCTTGCGATTATAGAATATGTCGAAATCGGGAAGCTGGAGCGGCAGACCGCCCCAGCAGCTTCGGAAGCGAAATGGAATCGTGCGTTAGAAATCTACAATGAAGTTCTGGAGCGGCAAAAGGAGCTGGAGAACCTCCCTGAGGGGCAGCTGCAAGGCCGCAGCTTTAGCACGACAATCGGAATGGCTCAGGCAATCGGCCAGATCTATTATCACCGTGGCGAATACGAGAAGGCGCTGTCGATGTTCGAAATTCACCGGGATTCAGAGCGGCCTGAGGATCCTAATATCAATCCGGCAGTCGATCATTGGAGAATAAACCTTCGGTTTTATATTGCCACACTGCAAGCATTGGGCCGGTGGGACGAAGAACAATACCAGCGTCTAATCGTCGTAGATCCTAATGAGGAGCAACTGATTCGAGAACTTCAACCCTAAGGATTTCAGCGAAGATTTACCATGCTATTAACCTCTAATCTACCTTTTAAATTATTTGTGCGTGTAATATAATGGAGCGTACGCTGATAATTTCCGACTAAAGTCATGTTTACTTGAAAGGAGGTGAAAACAAGTTGAATAAGCTTAATAAAACTTATGAGGTGAAACAATTGAAACCAATGTTCAAACAAAAAACAGCTGGTCTGCTTGCATTCCTGCTTACGTTCTCGCTTTTGCTTCCTGCTCTTGCTTATGCTAATGGCTTCAGCAATCTTCAGCACAATTCGGATAACACTGTTACTGGACGTGTATACATTGACGAAGCAACCTACGATCTCCTGAAGGAAAAAGGTATTCTTACTAATCGTGGTATCGCTTTACAAGTGTATAACTCCAATGACTGGAGTAGCCCGATCACTACAACCTACGCTACATACTCAACGTATAAGCCGGTTGATGGTGACTCGTATTACTATTACGAAGTCAATTTCAATGCTACTACGGTCACGGGTTCCACGTACACTTTCCCGCTGTCGGTTAGTTATGCTACTTACTCCACCGTAGGTGGTGTGACGTATGCTACTTACAATGCGTCTGGTCCGATCAGCGCCTACTCTGGCCCAGTATCTGGTGGCGGTGGTTACATTCCTCCGTTCGTAGGACCAGTCGCTAACAACGGCGAACTGACTCCTGATCTTAACGGTCGCGTAAATGCTCAAGCTCTTGCTGACGCTCTGAAAGCGAACAAGAACGTAACAATCAAGATTTCCGGTAAAGAAGTAATCATCCCGGCTTCTGCTCTGTCTGAAGGCGAGTCGATTACGATCGTTACGGAAAGCGGCGTTTCCTACAAGCTGCCAATCGCTGCTCTTGAAATCGCAAAGCTCGCTCAACAACTGGGCGTTAACGTTGCTGATCTTGAGATCGTAGTTAGCATCGCTGAGCTGGAAGGCGCAGCTGCTGCTGGTGTAACGACTGCAGTTTACGCTGCTGGCGGTAAAGTTGTTGCTCCTATCGTTGACTTCACTGTGAAAGCTGTGAGCGGCACGAAGGAAGTAGCAATCAACAACTTCCCAGTTTTCGTTGAACGTGGTCTTCCACTTAACGAAACAGTAACGAACCTGAACACTGTTACTGGTGTTGTTTACAAAGAAGGTGCAGGCGTAAGCTTCGTACCTGCTACTTTCGCAACAGCTGACGGTAAAACAACTGCAACGCTGAAGCGTAAGAGCAATTCCATCTACACTGTTATCCAAGTAGGTCCTAAATCCTTCACGGATCTGACGAACCACTGGGCTAAAGCAGACGTAGAGAAGCTTGCAAGCAAGCTGGTTGTTGAAGGTACTGGCAAGAATCTGTTCCAGCCTAAGCGTAATGTTACTCGTGCTGAGTTCGCAGCAATGGTTGCACGCTCCCTTGGTCTTGACACTTCTGTAACAAGCTCCACTTACAGCTTCTCCGACGTCTCCAGCAACAGCTGGTACGCTGGTACTGTAGCTGCAGCTGCGGAAGCTGGTCTGATCAATGGTTACACGAATGGCACATTCAAGCCTAACGCTAACATCACTCGCCAGGAAGTTGCTGCGATTGTAGTTCGCGCTCTGGAATATGCAGGCAAAGGTGCTAACCTGTCCACAGCAGAAGTAAACGCTGCTCTGGCTGGTTACACAGATGCTGCTACTCTGGGCTGGGCTAAAGAAGAAGTAGCTGCCGCTGTTAAGTCCGGTATCGTATTAGGTCAAACTTCTACGAAGATCAATGGTAAGGCTCAAGCTTCCCGTGCTGAAGCAGCTACCATGGTTATCCGTTTCCTTGACAACGCAGACTTCATCAACTAATAGCTAGACCAGGCGGCCCTTAGGGGCCGCTTTTTTTATTATTGACCTTTTTGGAAACTTTACATACGTTCACCCTACTGTTATGCTACATATATAACATATACATATTATAGTTAAAGGTGGTGAGCACTTGATTATACAGCTTGATCTGGAATCGGATATCCCCATCTATAGGCAGCTGGTCAATCAGATTATTGAAGGAATTGCCACTGGGCTGTTGAACCCTGGAGAACAGCTGCCTTCCGTTCGCAGTCTAGCCGCGGATCTCGGCATTAACCTTCACACTGTCAACAAGGCATACACGCATCTTAAACAAGAGGGCTTCCTGCAGATTCACAGGCAGAAGGGGGCTTTGATACAGCCCCACAGCATGCCGCAAGCTGACACTCCCTTCAAGCACAAGCTTATGGCTGAGGTCCGGCCCTTGGCTGCCGAGGCGATCTGCCGCGGAATGAATGAGGACGCTTTTATAGCTGCGTGCCGGGCTGCATACTCAAGTATCCACCACAACAAAGGGGGAACCACACCATGACCGCAGCCGGATCCTGGATTAGCTTCAGCCTATTGTATGCCATCATGATAATCGTCTTCGTTACACTGCCCTTCTTCTCGCCAAGGAACATTATATTTGGGATATCCATTCCTGATAAACACGCTGATCATCAAGCGATGCACGGATTTAGGCTCCGTTACATATGGTCAGTCATCGTCGCTGGTATCCTATGGGCCATTCTTATTATTGCTCTATCCCTGGCAGGCCTGCTTGAAGAGCTGCCTGTTGATAACGGAATAAGTGAGCTGTTAATTGTCACAAGCGTCATTGGCTATATTCTGATTGCAAGCATCATCTTCATTGTCTTTCACGGTCAGGTATCTGATTATAAGCGCCAGCAAGGCTGGAGCACTACACCACCCATGCCGAAAAAGGCAGCCGCCGACCTTAAGTTCCGCAGCTCTTCGATCGTATACTCTAACTATTGGTTTCTTCCGCATCTGCTCGTTACGCTGCTGGGTGCAGGGGCTGCCCTGGCTTTATACGACCGTATCCCGGATGAGATTGGCATGCGGTACAGCATAGAAGGTGAAGTCCTGCATTCGGCCGAGAAAACAGTACACCGTGTTCTCCTTCTTAATTATGTACAGCTCGCTGTTATCGGGGTCTTTATTTTCCTTAATTATACAATTCGCTCATTACGGCAAAAGCTGGACCCTTCTGCTCCTGCAGAATCAAGGAAACAGGAGATCCGCTATCGGCGCAGCATGTCCCTTCTCATGATCTCGCTCGGTTTTCTACTAGTTGTCTACTTTGCATTGCTCCAGGCTATGACGCTGTACGGCGGCAACATGAAGCTTGCCGGAAGCCTGGCCGTGTTATTCCCGCTGCTCACGGTAGCTGTAATAGGAGCAGCTGGGTTTCGAATTCAGCGCAAACGAGGCAAGGAAGGAGCAGATGGACAAGACCATCACTGGAAGGGCGGCATGCTCTATTACAACCCGGCTGATCCAGCCCTCATTGTGGAGAAGCGTGTTGGAGTGGGCTGGACCATTAATTTTGCAAGACCAGTCAGCTGGCTTATCATTGCATCCTTTATCCTGACCATCACGGTTATTATTATACTTAGCTAGAATCCACCCCATATTCCGTACGCATTGACGGTCGATCAGACCTTTTGATAGTATCAGGTTATTGGGTACATTTCTGGGGAAATGAGGGGTAGGAAGCTCTTGAAGAAAACGGAAATTAACAGTATTGAAATTGCCCGCCTGGCAGGCGTCTCACGAAGCACTGTAAGCCGTGTAATCAATAATTATACGAATGTACCTCCGGCAACCCGTGAGAAGGTCATGCGGGTTATTGAGGCGTATAACTACTATCCCAACCTGTCCGCCCAAGTGCTTGCAGGCAAGAAGACCCGGACGATTGGCCTCTTCCTGATCGATGCCGGTCATGTCTCCAGCGACATGCTGACGAATATGCTCATCGTCAACGTTATCGAGCATGCCTCAGCCCTTGGCTATTACGTATTAACGAACATTATCCGGAATCCCTCCGATTCTGATACATGCAGAAGTGTAAAAGAAATCTTCTATCAGCGGAGAATTGATGGCGGTGTCTTCATTGGTGCGGCCAACCATGAACCACTCATTGAAGATTTGATTGCTGAAGGGTTCGTTGCAGCCGTAGTGGACCAAGAACTCCCTGGTCATGATGAACCCAACCGCATCACCGCTAATTACGATAATCAGACGGGCATGGAGCTCGCCGTTAACTATTTGGCGGACCTCCACCATACCTCTATAGGCATCCTGAACGGCGATATGAAGCGGCTATCGGGCAGAACCAAGTATGAGGGGTTCCAGCATGCCATGAAGCAGCGTGGACTGGCTGTCAGAGAACAGTGGGCAATACCTGGGGACTTCCACAAGGAGAGTGGGTATCAAGCCATGACAAGACTCCTGGAGCAGAGTGAGCTTCCAACGGCTATCGTTGCAGCTAATGACAGTATCGCTTTCGGCGCTATTCGAGCCATGAAAGAACGCGGCTTACAGGTTCCAGGTGATCTGTCTATTATCGGATTCGACGATCATGCACTCAGCAGCATGCATCAGCCGGCCTTGACAACGATCAAGGTTGATTTCCCTGCTATGCTTCAGCAGCTGACCACCACCCTCATTCAGACCATCGAGAACGGTACAATAACCAGAGAGCCTATAGTAGCCGGGTCTACCCTTATTATTCGTCAATCCTGCTCACCCATTACACCAAAATAAAAAGCAGCCCTGTCAGGGGCTGCTTTATTCGTATAAGTGCTATTGCTTAGTAGCTTGTCATGAACATTTCTTCTACTTCATCAACTGTGAGGGCATCAGTAGGGATACCGATCTTGAACTCAACCTTCTCGTTAATGTTATCATAACGTACATTCATGTTCATGCCGATCTTCATGGATTCACCCTCTTGCGTAACACCGAAGTTCAGGTTAGCAGTTTGGTAAACCGGCAGTTCTTTCTCAAGTACAGTGGTCAAGCTGATTTCATTAACGGTAACGTCCTTCTTGAACTCATCAAGCGCTTCACGCAGCTCACTGCGGTCGCCTTCTTTCAGCTCTTGATTCGCAGCTTCCAGATCTTCCTTCGTCACCTGCAGCATGTTGCGATATTCTTCATTGTTCAGCAGCAGCTCGATGATTTCAGGAGCTACTTTGTCAACAACCGTCATTACCATAGGCTCGAAAGTCTCTTGGGTAACATAGAACTTCACGATTTGATCGGCCTTAATATCTTCTGGAAGGCCTGCAACGTCTTCTTTCTTCAGCTCAGTGAAATACTTGTCTTCCTCAAAGTGCTTGAAGAATACATTAGCCATGTCCTGGCCCATCTTACGCTGCTTGTCAATATCCATAGTTGGCATTTCAACACCGGACTCAGCCGCAAGTTCTTTCATGTCCATTTCCACGAACTGACCTGCAAGCTCTCCAAGAGGGAAGCCAGGGATATTCGGAATCTTAACCCAAATCTTATCTTGTGTCATAACAACCGGAACGGAAATCTTCATGGACATGTCGCCTTTAAGCTCTACATCCATTGTAAACTCCATCTGCATAGGATCAGCTTGGTAAACTCCTGTAACGTTAAGGGATGCATTCTTGATCATATCAAGAATCGCTTGATCCTGCGCACCGGTAATCGATTCTGGAAGCTCCAGTTCATTAATTCCCATAGAAGCCGCAAACGTGTACGAATTCATGTCCATTGCTTTTGTCATCGAAGACTGTATCGCTTCCTTCGGCGCCTCTGGCTTGCTGCAGCCTGCCAGAATGACCAGAACGGTACCCATCAACAGTAAACTCTTCATCCATTGTTTCATCTTCAAAACTTTATTCCCTCCCATATGAATGTCACACAAACAACATACTCTATTTTAACTCATGAGGGAGGGAACGGGTAGTAAAGTTTCGCTAAAGTTTGCGTTATATTTTTGTCAGGACCGGATTTTCGCGGTAATTAACCTTCACCGTTATTATGGCGCGAATGATTCTCCTGCTTCACCCGTTTGGAACCGGACATAGGCTCCATCTGACCACCTTTATTCTTATTCTTATAGCGGCGTTCTTCCGACCGCTGGGCCGCTGCTACGGGATAAGTATCAGGTTTGCTCATCGCTGGTTACCCCCTCTTGTTAGTAAGGTCTGCCGAGTTAAGGTCAGTTGGATCATCATGATTCAGGGCATCCTGATGACGTCGGTCATTCACATCCTGCTGAAGCTGCTGGGCATTATGGGCATTCACAGCTGTTACATTTAAGTCCTCTACCACATTGCTTAAATTCTTATCAAGTCCTTTTTTGGCCTTGCTCATGAATTACGCCACCTTTCATGCAAGCATATTGCTTTCGTGTATGGCAACTGTTAAGCAGTCCTAGGCCTTGGTTAAATCATGGAGCTGCTGAGCGCATTCATGCAGGTGTCTAGTGTAATCCTCAATTAACTGCTGCACGGTATCCGGACGCTCATCAATGGTCTTGCCGTCACGTTCCACATCCACAAGCTCTACACGAATTTCACGGCTGTCTTCATAGGTTACCTTGAAATCAAAGGCATACATCTGGTGACCAGCCGTCTTGATATGAATCCTAAGTGCCTTATCATCTGCTCCGTCAGACATAACCTGGGACTGGTCCGTCTTGTTCATCACAATCGGGAGCGTGCGCCGCCAGGCGTCTTCTAAACGTCCTTGACTGATCCTCAGCTCATCTTTGTTAGCCATTAGTTAAGCACCTCCATCCATTCATAACATGCGGAGAACGAAGGCGATTTATGCGGCTTTGGAGATAGTAAAAAACGCCCGATCTCTCCCTGGCTTCAAGCTCATTCGAGCTGAATGACCACTGGGTTCGATCAGACGTTAATGGATTATGTATGGCGGAGAGAGTGGGATTCGAACCCACGTGGGCTTGCACCCTAACGGTTTTCAAGACCGCCCCGTTATGACCACTTCGGTATCTCTCCATGAATGGTGACAAAAGATATTGTACCACAGGCCTAAAAAGATTCGCAACCTTAAATTAGCCTGTGGCACAAGTAATATTTGCCTTACAGCAGTTTAAATATTGACTTAGAGCTTAGATATGACCGTCTTGCCGCCCATATAAGGGACCAGCGCATCTGGAATCCGTATGGATCCGTCTTCCTGCTGGCAATTCTCAATGATCGCAGCAACGGTACGTCCGAGCGCAAGACCAGACCCGTTCAGCGTATGCACAAATTCCGGCTTGCTCTTCGGATCTCTCCGGAACCGGATATTAGCCCGTCTTGCCTGAAAGTCCTCGAAGTTCGTACAGGAGGAGATCTCACGGTAGGTACCTCCGCTCGGCAGCCATACCTCCAGATCGTACGTCTTCGCCGAGCCAAAGCCCATATCGCCTGTGCACAAGGCCAGAACGCGGTATGGCAGGTCAAGCAGCTGCAGTACCTTCTCCGCATTAGCTGTCAAGCTTTCCAGCTCATTATAGGACTCTTCGGGCTTCACGTATTTGACCAGCTCAACCTTGTTGAATTGATGCTGGCGGATCAGGCCGCGTGTATCACGGCCGGCTGCACCCGCTTCGGAACGGAAGCATGCGGAGAACGCCGTGTAGTACTTGGGCAGGTCCTCATCACTAAGAATCTCGTCCCGGTGAATATTCGTAACCGGCACCTCAGCTGTCGGAATCAGATAATAGTCGGTTCCTTCCAGCTTGAAGAGATCCTCTTCAAACTTCGGAAGCTGTCCTGTACCAACCAGGCTGTCCCGGTTGACGATCTGCGGCGGCAGCAGCTCTGTATAGCCGTGCTCGTCACTATGCAGGTCCATCATGAAGTTAATCAGCGCACGCTCAAGACGGGCACCTAGACCGCGGTAGAATACAAACCGGGAGCCTGTAACCTTAGCAGCCGATTCAAAATCCAGTATACCGAGACCATCGGCAATATCCCAATGCGCTTTGGGTTCAAAATCAAAGGCACGCGGCTCGCCAACACGGCGCAGCTCTACGTTATCCTCCTCTGTGGCCCCGAGCGGGACGCTCTCATGCGGCACATTCGGAATGGCCAGCATCAGTTCGTCGAGTTTTGCTTCAAGTTCTCTGCCCTGATCATCCAATTCCTTAATCCGGTCACCGACTTCACGCATCTCTACGATCAACGCTTCCGCATCCCCGCCGCTCTTCTTAAGCTTCGCAACCTCCTGCGAAACCGTGTTGCGGCGGTTCTTCAGCTGCTCGGTCTCCTGCAGCAGCTCCCGGCGCCTCGCGTCCAGTACCGGAAATTCCGCAATCAGCTCCTCCGACTTGCCGCGGTTTGCCAGAGCCTGCTTCACCTTATCATAATCATTGCGCAGCAATTTGATATCCAGCATGTTGATAGCCCCCTCTCTGCAGGGTGTTGTTAAAATGAAGCCTTTGCTGCCGCCGCTTCCCGGACCATCTCCAGGAAGTAAGCATGCAGCGAGTAATCATCCGTCAGCTCCGGATGGAAGGAGCAGGCAAGCAGGTGGCCCTGCCGTGCTGTTACGATCTCCCCTTTGTACTCGGAGAGCACCTCTACCCCGTCACGCACCTCTTTGATAAGCGGGGCACGGATAAAAACCGCCCGCAAGGGCTCGCTCATCCCTTTTACATCCAGGTCTGCTTCAAAGCTTTCCCGCTGCCTTCCGAAGGCGTTCCGGCTTACCGTCATGTTCATCAGGCTCAAATGTGCCTCGTCCTGTCCATCAATACGGTCAGCCAGCACAATCAGCCCGGCACAAGTCCCAAACAGCGGCTTGCCCTGATCGGAGAACTCTTTTACAGCTTCCATGAAGCCGTATTTGCGCATCAGCTTACCGATTGTTGTACTTTCACCACCGGGTATCACAAGTCCATCAAGCTCTTCGAGCTGCTCTACCCGCTTTACAGCTACCGTTTCTGCACCGGCTAGCTCTAAACTGCGCAGATGTTCTGCTACCGCGCCCTGCAGCGCAAGCACGCCAATTTTCATGCTGGTCACGCCTTCCTTCTCTATAGCCTTACAAGCTGCGGTCCTGCATCCGGTCGGAGCCCACAAGCTTGGAAATCTCAATACCTTTCATTGGAGTACCAATGTTCTTCGATACTTCCGCAATCAGCTTGTAATCCTGGTAATGCGTTGTTGCTTCCACGATCGCACGGGCAAACTTCTCCGGACTGTCCGATTTGAAGATACCGGAGCCGACAAATACGCCGTCTGCACCAAGATGCATCATCAGAGCCGCATCAGAAGGAGTAGCTACACCGCCCGCCGCGAAGTTAACGACTGGCAGCTTGCCCTTCTCATGAACGTCCAGCAGAAGCTCGTAAGGCACGCCCAGCAGCTTCGCTTCATTGTATAGCTCGTCCTTCGACAAGCCTTGAATCTTGCGGATCTGGCCCATGATCAGACGCAGATGGCGCACAGCCTCCACGATGTTGCCTGTTCCCGGCTCGCCCTTCGTGCGAAGCATCGAAGCGCCTTCCTGGATCCGGCGGAGAGCCTCGCCAAGGTCCTTCGCGCCGCAGACGAATGGCACAGTGAACTCATGCTTATCAATATGGAATACTTCATCTGCCGGCGTGAGCACTTCACTCTCATCAATGTAGTCAACGCCTAGAGATTCAAGCACTCTCGCTTCTACATAATGACCGATCCGGGCTTTTGCCATAACCGGAATGGAGACGACTTTCATAACCTCTTCTACAATCGTCGGATCAGCCATACGGGCTACGCCGCCAGCTGCACGAATATCAGAAGGGACACGCTCAAGAGCCATTACAGCTGTTGCGCCCGCTTCCTCTGCGATTTTTGCCTGCTCGGCATTCATGACGTCCATGATGACGCCGCCTTTTTGCATTTCTGCCATGCCACGTTTAACCCGCGAAGTTCCCGTTTCCATATCCGTTAAAGCCTCCTATTTTGTTCGAAAGGATCCGAATTGTTCTAACCAAATATTTTACATGAAGCAGCTTCATGCGACAAGCATCCAGGCGGAAAATTATTCCGTTACGGCTTAAAACAAGCCCATTATACCGTTAAACAAGCCTACGAAGAAATCCTTAATCGCGCGGAAGAACAGACGCCACCAGCTGGCCTTCTCCACTTCTTCACTTGCAACAAGGTTAACCTGCTTCTCAACCTTCTGTCCATTGCTGTCAGTCACCTCATAGGTCAGCGTTCCGACCTTCTGGCCCGCCTCGATCGGTGCAACCAGCTCGCTCTCAGGCAGAATATCTGTTTTAACCAGTTCTACCTTCGGTTCCGAGCCCTTGCTGACCATAAGGGTTACATCCGTTTCCGTTACGGCTGCAACTTCGGTGTCCTTGCCTTTCTTTATTTTGACCGTCTCGACAGATTCTACTACGGACTTTGGAGCGATTATTGTTTTCTTCTCGAAATTGTTGAATCCATAATCAAAGAGCTTAGCGGTTTCAAAGAATCGGGCTTCCTTGCTCGGTGTATTCATAACGACACTGATCAGCCGCAGATCTCCGCGTTTGGCCGTTCCGGTAAAGCAGTAGCCTGCTGCGCTGATATAGCCGGTCTTCATTCCATCTACGCCTTCATAAGCATACTTCCTGAAATTCGTGACCGAAGCATTGGAACCAAGCATCCAGTTCCAGTTCACCATTTCGTTCGTGTCCCGCTCGCGGAACTTATAACGAGGCATGCTGGAGTAGTCGAGAAACTCAGGATACTTCTGCACAATAACTTGGGCCAGCTTGGCCATATCCCGAGCAGAGATAACCGTATCCTCGTTCAGGCCCGTGGCGCCTGTGAAGTGTGCGGTTTCCAGACCCAAATCCTTGGCTGTCTCATTCATAATCTCCACAAAGCCCTGCTCAGAACCTCCAATATAGGAAGCAAGGGCGATCGTCGCATCATTCGCAGAACCAACCGCCATGGCGATGTACAGGTCTTTAACAGTATGCTTGTCACCCTCAGCCAGATAGATCTGAGAGCCATCCGGCGGCGTTGAAGCCGCTTCCTTGCTGGTCGCTACTTCCGTATCCCAAGTGAGCTTATTATTGTTAATCCTGTCGAGCACGATATACTCGACCATCATCTTCGTCATGCTGGCAGGGGGGAGAGGCTGATCCGCTTTTACTTCTGTGAGGACCTGGCCTGTAGAAGCTTCTATTAATATCGCGGCCTTAACATTAAGACCAAGATTAGCGGCAGATGCAGCTTGTGACGTGGTATCCTTCTGTGCCTGCTCTCCTTCCGCCAGTGCTGCTGTGCCTCCGAGTGTCAGTGCGATCATCCATACAGCTAAAAAACTGGAAACGGCCTTCTTCCACTTAACTGGCCTGCGGTTCGGTTTCAACTTCCCGTTCTCCCCTTTTATCATAGTTAGTCCGATCTTCATTGTAACACAGCACTACTACTAGCAAAACCTTCTCTTCCTGTCATAATCGCTATAATTATAAGAGAATGATGAAATGAAAAAAGACAGACAGAGAGCAGCGGTACGTAACCGCACCTGCTCCCTGCCTGACCGGGATGTACGTGTCTTACATCTGATGAGTTACTATAAGGAATAGTTCGGTGCTTCCTTCGTGATCTGCACATCATGCGGATGGCTCTCACGCAGGCCGGCGCCTGTAATGCGGACAAAATAGGTGTCGTTACGAAGCTCTTCGATATTCTTCGTCCCGCAATAGCCCATACCGGAACGCAGGCCGCCGATCAGCTGATGAACCGTGTCAGCAAGCGGGCCTTTATAAGGAACGCGTCCTTCAATACCTTCGGGAACCAGCTTGTTCTCATTCTCCTGGAAGTAGCGGTCTTTACTGCCTTCCTTCATCGCGCCAAGCGAGCCCATACCGCGGTAGACCTTGAAGCGGCGTCCTTGATAAATCTCCTGCTCGCCCGGGCTCTCTTCCGTTCCCGCGAACAGGCTGCCGATCATAATGCAGCTCGCACCTGAAGCGATCGCTTTGGTAATATCGCCGGAATACTTGATACCGCCGTCTGCGATAATAGGTATATTGTATTCACGGGCAACCGATGCACAATCATAAATCGCTGTAATTTGTGGTACGCCAATACCAGCGATAACACGAGTGGTACAAATGGAGCCAGGACCGATACCAACCTTGACTACAGATGCGCCAGCTTCTATCAAATCACGTGTTGCTTCACCAGTTGCTACGTTACCAGCGATAATGGTGATTTCCGGATACTTCTCACGCAGCTTGCGCACCGTCTCGATAATGTTGATATGATGGCCATGGGCAGAGTCGACAACCAGGACATCCACATGAGCGTTGATCAGTGCTTCAGCACGCTCGAATGTATCCTTGGAGATGCCGATTGCCGCACCGCACAGCAATCTGCCATGCTTGTCCTTGGCAGCAGACGGGAACTGAATGGCCTTCTCAATATCCTTAATGGTGATCAGACCCTTAAGCGTGTTCGACTCATCGACGAGCGGCAGCTTCTCAATCTTGTGCTTTTGAAGCAGCACTTCCGCTTCCGCCAGCGTCGTTCCGACCGGAGCCGTCACGAGATCCTCATGGGTCATCACTTCTTTGATCTTCATGGAATAATCATGAACAAAACGAAGGTCGCGGTTAGTCAGGATGCCGACCAGCTTCTGTTCATCATTAACAATCGGTACACCGGAGATCCGGTATTTGCCCATCAATTCTTCCGCATCATAAACATGATGCTCAGGCGTTAGCGAGAATGGATTCGTAATAACGCCGCTCTCCGAGCGCTTTACTCGATCCACTTCCTCCGCTTGCTGAGCAACGGACATATTCTTATGAATGATTCCAATACCGCCTTCGCGCGCAATGGCAATCGCCAGGGCGGCTTCGGTTACCGTATCCATCCCCGCACTAATGAGCGGAATGTTGAGTTTGACCGACGGGCTGAGCTGCACCGATACATCGACCTCACGAGGCAATGTTTCCGACTTCCGCGGGACGAGCAGCACATCGTCAAACGTCAGACCTTCCTTGGCGAATTTATTTTCCCACACAGGTTTGTTCCTCCCTTATCTTATTGCGAAGCAAAACAGCGGCAAAATCCGTCACGGTTTTACGTTCCTCTCGCGTATATTATTGCAATATTATCAGAGGGGTTTTGCACTGTCAAGAATGTTAACTGCTGGACTCAATTAGTGGATTCCTGCCGATAAGGATACCTGCAGCTTGCACTCCACAGCAGATACTGATTGACCCTCTCGGCCCGTGCTGCACGGATTTGCTCCCTGATTTCGTCGGGACCATACTTCTGATGCGGATGTACCCACTTCGCCGTGAAAGACTGCAACCAGGGTCTTATATGCGCCGCTTGCACACCTTCCTTGGTCAAAACCTCATTTCGCCGGCGTGCATCCCTCATCGCATAGCGGAGTATTTTCCCCGGCTCCAGATCAGGATGAGCTGAGCCATATATACCAGCTGAGTAATGAGAAGGATAGGTCATGGGCGAGATGACGTCCACCTCACTTGCTACCCCTCTCCAGGTCTGTCCAATCCCCATATCATCCTTCGAGGAAGTAACCAATCCAAACACATCCGCCGATATGACTGATCCGGCAGCATGCAGCGCCTGTGTTGCATCATGCAAAAATGATTGGATTGCAGCGGATTTACTCTGCTGGTTAACATTCGCATACCGCACTACCTTATCCATCTCCGCCCCGTTATCCGGGAAACGCACATAATCAAACTGGATTTCATCAAAACCCAGCTCTGCCGCTTCTTGAGCAATAGCTATGTTGTAGTCCTGCACTTCAAGCCTGTGTGGATCCACCCATGAAATGCCTTTCCGGTCACGCCATACAGTTCCGTCTTTACGATGTATAGCCCAATCTTTCCGCTTCTCTGCCAGCAGGGGATCCTTAAAGGTTACAATCCGTCCGATTAAATAAATATCCTTTTCCTTCAATGAATGAATCAGTTCACGGATATCTTTAACGGAAGCCTGCTTATCGGCTCCTACTGCATCTACGGTCTCTATAGAGGAATCATAAGTCATACGCCCATAATCATCCTTCACATCGATTACCATTGCATTCAGATCGGTGTTGTCAACCAGTTGGACGAGCCGGTTCAGATGTCGTGGACTGCCTGCTATAGAATGGGATACGTAGATACCTTTAATATCTGTACGAGGCAGGGGCTTGTCTCCTTGCTGTACTGCTTCTGTATCTGGCGGTGTCTTTGTCGGCCGAGTATTCTGCTGACGATATACGGTCCCTTGATTATGCTCTGCTCCTTGGTTCAGTGACCATATTCTCGGCTCTGAATTGATCTTTCCCAATTGCCTGGGCTGGGCGGTTATGACTGGATTCCGATAACCGCTTTCCTCTAATTGTGTGGTTGCTTGACCTGAGTATTGCTCACCTCTGGATTCTGTCCCAGCTTCCCCCTGACCGCAAGCTGTCAGCGTTACGCATAGCATGACGACCAACAATGGCCATAATTTTGTTCGCGTGACCATATGGATGACCTCCCTTGTACCTTGGTCTGCTTAGTATGGTCTTCGTATTGGCAGCTTGCCCTATGGAGTTTGCACCAATTAAGGGAATACAGCGTTATGGCATGCAAAAAGCCCGTTAAGCAATATGCTTAACGGGCTTTATTAGCTTGGCAACGTCCTACTCTCCCAGGACCCTGCGGTCCAAGTACCATCGGCGCTGGAGGGCTTAACGGTCGTGTTCGAGATGGGAACGCGTGGATCCCCTCCGCCATCATCACCAAACGCTTTCGATGCTTGTTACCATCGAAACTTACTACAGGGGGTTACACCCTGAAAACCGGATGCGAATGAAGTTATAGAACCTTAGCTGGTTTGTTTGTTCTTAATAGGATAAGCCCTCGACCGATTAGTATTCGTCAGCTGCACGCATTGCTGCGCTTCCACCCCGAACCTATCAACCTCGTCGTCTTCAAGGGGTCTTA
>NZ_QKRB01000037.1 GCF_003233845.1 Paenibacillus sambharensis | reverse complement strand
GTGTTACTCACCCGTCCGCCGCTAATCTTTAAAGGTGCAAGCACCTTCAAAGATCCGCTCGACTTGCATGTATTAGGCACGCCGCCAGCGTTCGTCCTGAGCCAGGATCAAACTCTCCATTAAAGTAATGAAAGTTGACTTGCTCATTCTGTATTGCTTATCCATCATTCCATGAAGGAATGACAGGGCAGTTCGCTCGTTGTTCAGTTTTCAAAGAACAATTACGAAGGTTGTATTGTTGAATACCTTCTAATGTGCCGTCCGCCTCTCAGCGGCGACTTGAATAATATATCACAGCTGTCTAACTGAATGCAAGCTTTTTTATTCAAAAACTTTTTCGCCTACAGTCTGCAATAAAAAAAGCCGCATCGGCAGCTTAACTTGCAGCCCTCCGATACAGCTTTCCCTATCTTGCAAATCCTTAAACCCTACCCGGGTTGAACGATTGAATGAATATGCAAATTGCGCTCTATGGTCAGATTAACGATCTGGCCATTCACAGACACCCAAGGTCTTGTAGGATGCTGCCGGTCTGAGAAGATGATTTCTCCGGTACGGCCATCGCTCAGCTGAACAACCATACCGTTGTGAAACTGTGTTGCCTTCTCAATAAATGTTCGGACATAGGACGGATCCAATTTACCAAACGACTCTACCTGCAGCTGCTCCAATACCTGATAGGGCGAACTGGATTGACGATAGGAACGCTTCAGCGTCATAGCATGGAAAATATCCGCTATAGCGACTATCCTTGCATATGGATGGATACTGTCTCCCCCGATCGCCAGAGGATACCCGCTTCCATCTATCTTCTCATGATGCTGAAGAGCTGTTAATTTAACACCTTCATTGATTGCCGGTACATTCTTGAGCAGGTTGTACCCATGAAGTGTGTGCCTTCTCATTTCTTCAGCTTCTTCTCTGGTCAGTTCTGTCGGCTTATATAAGATCGTACGGTCAATCCTGATATTACCGATATCGTGGAACAGACCGGCCATAGCAATCGGCATCCAGTCCCTCTGGGGAAACTGGCACCACTGTGCCAGCTGATAGGAGGTCAATGCAGACAATGCGCTATTGTGGAACATATAGTCGTTATCTTCCGCCACAGTTGGACGGAAAGCCAGAACGTTATATTCACTGCTGTTCTTAAGAAGCTGCTCCAGCTGGTTCCGCAGTTCAAGGATGGGAAGACCGATGCCAGACGTATTCGTGGAAAAGATACGTTTGAGCAGGGTGAACATATGGTTATATTCCACTTCAAGATTCGTTAGCGGTTTAGTTTCGGCAGACTGAGACTCCTCTTGCTTCGGCCGGGCAGCCAGTCCTCCTTCACGTGACTCAATAACGACCTCTTGGATCAAAAATGCCTCCAGTACCTCCCGCTCTCGCGGTGTAATGACGGCACCCTTGTGCATGAGCGTACTCCCGAGAGGGGTAATCACATCCTGAGCAAGCCGATCCCCTAGCTTAACTTTTGACAATGCGACCGATGTCATGGCCGGCGTTCCCTCCCGATAACTCTGCTCGATAATCTATGTGAAGCATGTGCAAATTGTTGATCCTACGTATTACGAGATGCAGCAGATCCGGAGGACTATTCGTCCGCCGAATCCCCATCAGTCTCTTCACCCGTCACCGGGATATCCGGCAATTCACCTTCCGTAAGCTCTTCAGCTTCACCATCCGCATCAAGAGCCGGCTCTTCACTGCGCTGTACACGGGTTACCGTCGCTACGGAATCTTCTTCACGTATATTGATCAGACGTACGCCTTGTGTGTTCCTGCCCATGGTGGAGATGCCCGACATACTGGTCCGGATCAAGGTTCCAGACGATGTCATAATCATCAGGTCTTCTTCGTTGCTTACGACCTTGAGCGCCACGATACGGCCATTCTTGTCGGTAACATTAAGTGTCTTGATCCCTTTACCACCGCGTGTCTGAATCCGGTATTCACTCACTGGCGTACGCTTACCGTAACCCTTAGCTGTCACAATCAGCACATCCAGATCCGGGTCCACTACGTCCATATCAATGACTTCGTCACCCTCATCCAGCTGAATGCCCTTAACGCCAGTAGCCGAACGTCCCATAGAACGGACATCATTCTCCGAGAAGCGAATCGACATTCCAAGGCCAGTTCCCATAATGATCTCACGATTGCCGTCGGTCAGCCGGACACCGATCAGATCATCATCTTCACGCAGATTAATGGCTATCAGACCGACTTTACGGATATTGGCATAATCCTCCAGCGGTGTCTTCTTTACGATACCCAGCTTCGTTGCAAAAATTAAATACTGCTCTCCCTCGAAAGACTCAACCGGGATAACCGCATTAACCGTCTCACCTTGTTCGATCTGCAGCAGGTTAATAATCGGCGTTCCGCGTGCT
Source organism: Paenibacillus sambharensis (assembly GCF_003233845.1). Taxonomy (GTDB): domain Bacteria; phylum Bacillota; class Bacilli; order Paenibacillales; family Paenibacillaceae; genus Paenibacillus_I; species Paenibacillus_I sambharensis. The sequence continues at coordinate 173,766 of NZ_QKRB01000037.1, read as the reverse complement.
GTACGGCTCAAGTCCGGAATCTCATAGGTCTTCAGGCGATATACCTTGCCCTTATCCGTAAAGAACAGCAGGTAATGATGGGTATTCGATACGTAGAGATGCTCTACAAAGTCATCATTCTTCGTATCCATACCAACTACGCCCCGTCCGCCCCTCTTCTGGCTGCGGTAGGTCGAGACCGGCAGACGCTTCACATAGCCGCTGTGAGTTATCGTCACAATTACATCTTCACGCGGAATCAGATCTTCATCGAGAATCTCTTCATCGCTAATTGTAATCTCTGTGCGGCGTTCGTCACCGAAGCGCTCCTTAATCTCTTCGAGCTCCTCACTGATAATGTTCAGCACCAGCTGCTCATCCGCCAGGATCGCCTTGTACTCAGCAATCTTCTTGAGGAGTTCAGCGTACTCCGCTTCGATCTTCTCCCGCTCCAAGCCTGTCAGGCGCTGAAGACGCATATCCAGAATGGCCTGCGCCTGGTCATGGGTGAGCTCGAAGCGCTCGATCAATCCTTCGCGTGCTTCTTCGGTTGTCCGGGAAGAACGGATCAGGGCAATAACCTCATCCAAGTGGTCCAGTGCGATACGCAGACCTTCGAGAATATGGGCTCTTGCTTCTGCCTTGCGAAGATCGTATTCCGTCCGGCGGCGTATAACTTCGATCTGATGCTGCAAATAATGATACAGCACATCCTTCAAGTTGAGGATCTTTGGCTCGCCGTTGACAAGTGCCAGCATATTAATCCCGAAATTCGTCTGCATCGGTGTCTGCTTATACAGATTGTTGAGCACCACATTCGGGTTAACGTCTCTGCGCAGCTCAATGACGATCCGCATACCGTTGCGGTCAGATTCATCCCGAAGATCGGTAATGCCGTCAATCTTCTTCTCGCGCACTAGCTCGGCAATCTTCTCTACCAGTCTGGCCTTAATGACCTGGAACGGGATTTCATGAACGATAATGCGGGCCTTACCGCCATTATCCTCAATTGTCGCACGGGCCCTCATCGTGACGGAGCCGCGTCCGGTCGTGTAGGCCTGCCGAATCCCTGCATGTCCCATAACATAGGCAGCAGTAGGGAAATCCGGGCCTTTTATATAATCCATCAGCTCGATAGGTGTGATCTCCGGATTACGAATCACGGCCTGAACACCCTCGATTACCTCTGTCAAATTGTGCGGAGGAATGTTCGTTGCCATACCAACAGCAATACCGGACACACCGTTGACGAGAAGGTTCGGGAACCGCGCCGGAAGAACAACTGGCTCATGCTCCTCACCGTCATAGTTTGGTATATAATCAATCGTTTCCTTGTTGATATCACGCAGCATCTCCATAGCCATCTTGGACAAGCGCGCTTCGGTATAACGCATGGCTGCGGCAGAATCGCCGTCAATGGAGCCGAAGTTGCCGTGACCATCAACTAGCATATATCGCAATGAGAAGTCCTGCGCCATCCGTACCATCGATTCATAAACGGCTGAGTCACCATGAGGATGGTACTTGCCGATTACTTCACCGACAATTCTTGCGGACTTCTTATAAGGTTTATCCGGAGACATACCAAGCTCAGACATCGCAAATAAAATTCTGCGGTGAACCGGCTTAAGTCCATCACGGACATCGGGCAGTGCACGGCTTACTATAATGCTCATGGCATAATCCATGAACGAATCGCGCATTTCCGTGCCGATATCGCGATCTATTATTTGAGAACGTTGTTCTTCGGCCATGCTAAACCTCCTGACATAACTAAAAAAGCACCAAACTATATTATATTACTTTCACGTTTCCAGTACAATTAAACGTTATGGTTTTCACATGCGGTTCTAGACCGGCATAGAAATGGGCAAACACGCTGTACCGAGGCGGACCATTCGACATATACTGTTACGAAACACCAAGGCATGCGACATTAGTCCCTAATTTTCATTATAGCCCATTCCTTGTCTTTTGTCCGGTTTAAAATTCCTTGTGCGGCATACTTTCTGAAAGGAGATGCCTCTGTTGGCTGTTCAGCGAGTCAAAAGCAAATTAGCCAAAACCAAAGTGCTTGAGCAGCATTGCTATATCCGGGATTTTATTCCCCTGACCAGGGAGCTGTCCAAGGTTTCTCTCAATGAAATGCTGACTCAGCATTCTATGGTATATATCAAGCCTGATATCGGATCATTCGGCAATGGCGTTATGCGGATTGAACAGCAGCCGGATGGTCTTTACCGCTTGCAGCTTCAATCTGACATCTATAGCTACTCTTCCTTCGATCGTCTCTATGAAGGGATCCGAAAACTTGCGGGACATAAAAAGTATCTCGTTCAGCGAGGCATCGAGCTGCTTCGGTATAATGACCGGCGATTTGATCTCCGCGTTATGGTCCAGAAGAATCCCAAGGGCAAATGGGAGACAACCGGGATCATCGGGCGTCTTGCCCATCCAGCCAAGGCCGTTACCAATTATCACAGCGGCGGTACGCCATTATCCTTCGAACAGCTTACACAAGCGATTCTTACGGATGAGGAACGTCAAGCTCTTACCCAGCGTTTAAAGTTGATTGGCGCAGCAGCAGCAAGCGGTCTCCAATCTGCTTACCCCAGATTGAAGGAGCTCGGACTGGATATTGCCATTGATACGGACAAACGTCCCTGGCTGCTGGAAGTGAACACACTTCCAGATCCCTGGCTGTTTCGCAAGCATGACGATCCTGCTGTTTTTCGTAAAATCTATCACTATGCCGCTGCGTACGGACGCTTTAAGCACAGCAGACGCAGCAAGCGAGCCAGGCAGCTGCGCTCATCCGGCCATGCGCATAAAACACAAAAGCCGTCCCCTTAAAGGGACGGCTTCGTATTCATTATTCGTATAACCGGACTATACGTCCAGATTTGTTACATACTTCGCATGCTCTTGAATAAAATCACGGCGCGGTTCCACATTGTCACCCATCAGGGTGTCGAAAATGGTATCAGCTATCATGGCATCCTCGATAGTAACCTGAAGCATCGTGCGGCTTTCCGGATCCATCGTCGTCTCCCACAGCTGGCCTGCGTTCATCTCTCCAAGACCTTTATAGCGCTGCACATTCACCTTCGCGCCTTCGCCAAATTCAGCAATGATCTGGTCGCGTTCCTTCTCGCTCTGGGCATAGCGGATCGTCTTGTTGCGCTCAATCTTGAAGAGCGGCGGCTGCGCGATATAGATATAACCAGCCTCAACAATTTGACGCATATACCGGTAGAAGAATGTGAGCAGCAGTGTCCGGATATGGGCACCGTCAACGTCTGCATCGGTCATAATAATGATTTTGTGGTAACGCGCCTTCGCCAGGTCAAAGTCATCACTGATTCCTGTGCCCAGCGCCGTAATAATCGCCCGGATCTCAGCATTACCGAGAATCCGGTCAAGACGCGCCTTCTCCACGTTGAGGATTTTACCCCGCAGCGGCAGAATCGCCTGAAAATGACGGTCGCGTCCCTGCTTGGCAGAGCCGCCGGCGGAGTCGCCTTCGACAATGTACAGCTCACTGATCGAAGCATCCTTGGATGAACAGTCTGCCAGCTTGCCCGGCAGTGCACTGACTTCCAGCGCGCTCTTGCGCCGTGTCAGCTCGCGGGCTTTACGGGCCGCTTCCCTTGCGCGCGCAGCCTGAACACCCTTCTCCATGATTTTACGGGAAACAGACGGGTTTTCCTCCAAGAACTCCTGCAGTTTCTCGGCAAAGAACGATTCAACGATCCCCCGTACTTCACTGTTGCCAAGCTTGGTCTTCGTCTGACCCTCGAACTGAGGCTCCGGAATCTTCACGGAAATGATCGCCGTCAGGCCCTCGCGGACATCATCACCCGACAGGTTCGAATCATTATCCTTGATAAAACCTGACTTGCGGGCATAATCATTGATGATCCGGGTGAGCGCACTCTTGAAGCCGGATTCATGCGTGCCGCCCTCATGAGTATTGATATTATTCGCGAACGAATAGATATTCTCCGTGTAGCTGTCATTATACTGGAGCGCTACTTCCACCTGGATGTGATCCTTGGAGCCTTCCACGTAGATTGGCGTTTCATGCAGCGCTTCCCGGTTGCGGTTCAGGTACTTGACGAATTCATTGATGCCGCCGTCATATTTGTACGTATTGGTCGTCTCAGTACGTTCGTCCGTCAGGACGATCTCAATTCCCCGGTTCAGGAACGCGAGTTCCCGGATCCTGCCCTGCAGAATATCATAATCATAGACGGTCGTCTCGGTAAAAATCTCTTCATCCGGTTTGAACGTTACGGTTGTTCCCGTAACATCGGTTTCGCCTACTACCTTGATATCATGCTGCGGGACACCGCGGCGGTAAGACTGCTCATATACATTACCGTCCCGCCTTACCTGAACAGTTACCCATTCCGAGAGGGCGTTCACTACGGAAATACCGACGCCATGCAGACCGCCGGATACTTTATAACCGGAATCGTCGCCGCCGAACTTGCCCCCGGCGTGAAGCACAGTAAGAACGACTTCAAGCGTCGACTTCTTCAGCTTTGTATTTTCCCCGACTGGGATACCCCGGCCGTTGTCTATAACCGTAATGCTGTTGTCTTCCCTTATGATGACTTCGATCCTGCTGCAGTAGCCTGCAAGCGCCTCGTCTATACTGTTATCTACGACTTCCCAGACCAGGTGATGAAGCCCCTTGCTGCTGGTAGAACCGATGTACATACCGGGACGTTTACGTACCGCTTCCAAACCTTCAAGAACCTGAATCTGACTCTCATCGTACGCTTGCTGATTCAAGGTCATGCCTAACTCACTGCTCCTCTCAACTGCTTGCTGCTTCTGTATAAAACACGATGATGAAATATAATATATTTATGCCGCAGGTCACATATCCGAAAACTGATGCGCCCGCTTCTTCAGCGTGGAAGACGAAATAGGCGAGTAGTAGACCCGCTGTCCGGTAATGACAATGGATTTCGGCTCTTCCTCGCCAATGACCTCCACATCCTTGCGCTTTGTTGCATGCGTTACGAACTGCTTGGAAATTTTGGATGACTGCTCGATGGATATATCAAAAATCGCCACCAGCTCAGCTGCACGTACGATTTTCTCCCCGCCCAGATGGATATACATGACACCCGTCCCTTCTTTCGCTCTGCCGCCGCATCCTTTACCGCATAACGCTGCCTTCCTTCACATGATAGAGACTAGCGTCCTGCAGCTTAGCGATATCGACGCTTTCAAGCCCGGTCGTTGTAATAAAGGTCTGTACCTTGCTCTGGAAGGTTTCGATCAGCTGCGTCTGCCGGTTCCGGTCCAGTTCAGACAGAACATCATCCAGCAGAAGCACAGGATACTCCCCGATCTCTTCGCGGATCAGCTCGATTTCGGCCAGCTTGAGCGACAATGCGGTCGTCCGCTGCTGTCCCTGAGAGCCGAAGGTCTGGGCTTCCTTCCCGTTGATATAGAAGGCCAGATCGTCTCTATGCGGGCCCGCGAGCGTCATTCCGCGCCGTAATTCCTGCTCTTTCACTTGTGATAACTTTATCATAAATTGCTCAAATAAAACAGATTCATCTTCCGATGCAGCCGCTTCGAAGGATGGCTTGTACTGTACCTCCAGCTGCTCTGTTCCCGCCGTAATGCCCGCATGGATTGTCTCCGCCCACTTTTGCAGCCTTTTTATAAAGTTTTGCCTCTTTTTTATGATTTTAACACCATACTCCACAAGCTGGGCATTCCAGATGTCCAGCATCGCCTGCTGGGCACCGCCTGGATAGGCCGATTTGAGATAGTTATTGCGCTGGACCAGCACCTTGGCATACTGCTGCAGGGTATGCAAATAACCGGGCTGCACCTGACCGATTTCCATGTCCAGAAACCGTCTGCGTATGCCCGGTGTTCCTTTTACGATTTCGAGATCCTCAGGCGCGAACATGACGACATTAAGCGTACCAACAAAATCGCTCAGCTTGCGCTGCTCAAGTCCGTTGATCTTCGCCTTCTTGCCTTGTCCCGAGAAAGCAAGCTCCAGCTTAACCGTACCGTACTTACGCTCGGCTTCCCCTATGATCCGTGCCGTATCCGACTGCCAGCCGATCAGTTCCTTGTCCTTGGAGGTGCGATGGGACTTGGAGAGGGCAAGGACGAAGATGGCTTCAAGCAGATTCGTCTTGCCCTGTGCATTGGGCCCGATAAAGATATTCACCTGACTGTCGGTTTGAAGCTCAACCCGTTCATAATTCCGGTAATGCTGCAGTTCAATGGATTTTAAAAACAAGGATGCGTCCTCCTGATCTATAACACGGCGCAGCGTTAATGTGCCACTGTTCCCTTTGCATTACGTGATTTACACGACTTTAAACGAGCCGCATCCTTCCACAACAACCGTATCACCGGGATACAGCTTGCGGCCGCGGCGGTTATCCGGTTCTCCGTTGATATGGATTTCGTTTTCCTGGAGAAAAAACTTGGCCTGTCCGCCTGTGCCAATACAGTCCGCAATCTTAAGAAACTGGCCCAGTGTAATATATGCCGTTGTAATCGTCACTTCTTTCACCTGTCTGCACATCCCTTCACCAATGTTCTGCCATCATTGTTCCCTAAAGCAGGCCTGCTTGATCAGCTTGTCGTCCGGTAAGGAAGAATAATATGCAGATTATGCGAGTGGTCGGTCGGCTTCAGGATGATCGGGCTCATTGCACCGTTAAAACCGATGGAAATCTGCTCGCTGTCAATCACTTTCAGCGCATCAAGCATATATTTGGAGTTGAAGGCGATCCGCAGGGGATCTCCGTTGAAGGCTATTACATTCAGCTGCTCGGTAACCTTGCCAAGCTCGGATGAACTTGATGACACTTCGATTGTTCCATCCTCCATCGTGATAAGGCGGACGATGTTCGTCTTCTCTTCCCGCGACATCAGATAGGCCCGGTCGATGGCATCTGTTAAATTTTTTGTTTCTAGAACCAGTTCTGTTTTGAATTGCTGCGGAATAATCTTAGAAGTATCCGGATAGGTGCCGTCGAGAACGCGGGAGAAGAACAGCACTTGCCCTACTTTAAACAGAACCTGATTGTCCGCTACCACAATTTCGACTTTCTCGGAAGAGTCTGGCACCAGCCTGGACAGCTCGTTCAGCGTTTTGGCCGCAATGACGATGTTGTTGAAACGGTAGCCCTCGGCTGTCTCAATATTGGCCGTCCGGCTGGACAAGCGGTGACGGTCTGTCGCGACGAACTTGAACTCGCCATCCTGCAGATTCCACAGGAGACCGGTCAGGATTGGGGTCTGTTCGCTTGTTGAAGCCGCAAACACCGTCTGGCGGATCATCGACTTAAGCAGATCACCGGCAACATAGAGCGATTCGTTCTCTTCGATTGATGGAAGCACCGGGAACTCTTCGGCATCAAGACCAACCATCTGAATATCAGTTGAACCAGAGCGAACGGAAATTTGCAGCTGCTCCTTCACTTCAATCTCAACCTCGTTTGCAGGCAGCTTCTTCACGATCTCTACGAAGAATTTGGCAGGCAGCACAATACTTCCGGGCTTTGAAACCTGGACAATTGTTTTGTTGCTCTGTTCCGCTGGAATAAAGCTTTGGATCGATATATCGGTATCACTGGCTGTTAAGGTAACACCTTGATGGGTGACGTCAAATTTGATGCCGCCAAGGATCGGAATAGCCGGTCTTGAGGAGACAGCTTTGGAAACCTGCTGGATGGCGTCATTAAGTTCATTTTTGGCGATGGTTAACTTCATGATTTCACTCCTATAACGAAAACTGGGGTAAACCGGCAGGGCTTCGGAATCCGTTCAGACACCGTTCTACATGATGATATATATAATAACATTTTTTGTAGTAGCAGTAGTAGGGGCACTGAATATGTGGATAACCGTGAATAACGCCGATAAAAGAAGCCTATCCACATGTGTATAGCGTGTGCATAGGCTTCCATACTGTTCACAACCGGTTACGAACCATTTTTTATTTTGTCGGTTAGATTCTGAATGATCTTGTAGAGCTCCTGATCTTTCTCCACCTGCTGCGTAATCTTGTCATGAGCATGAATAACGGTCGTATGGTCACGTCCGCCGAATGCTTCGCCGATCTTGGGCAGGGAATAGTCGGTCATCTCCCTGGACAGATACATGGCGATTTGCCGCGGGAAGGCTACAGCCTTGGTCCGCTTGCGCGCCTTGAATTCCTCAAGCTTCAGCCCGAAGTATTCGCCAACCCGCTGCTGGATATCCTGGATGGTAATCATCTTGGGACGGCCCGATGGAATGATATCCTTCAGCGCTTCGGCTGCCAGATGAGAGGAAATATCCTGGTTGATTAGCGAAGAATAAGCCACGACGCGGATTAACGCGCCCTCGAGCTCCCGGATATTCGTATCAATCTGGTTCGCTATATAAACCATTGCCTCGTTCGGAATATCCAGATTCTCAGCCTTGGCCTTCTTCCGCAAAATCGCAATCCGGGTTTCCAGATCAGGCGGCTGGATATCGGTGATCAGACCCCACTCAAACCGGGAACGAAGCCTTTCCTCGAGTGTCGGGATCTCCTTGGGAGGCCGGTCACTTGAGATAATGATCTGTTTACGTTCCTCGTGAAGCGCGTTAAAGGTATGGAAAAACTCTTCCTGCGTCTGCTCTTTACCGGCCAGGAACTGAATATCGTCAATGAGCAGAATATCAATATTGCGGTATTTAATCCGGAAGCTCTCGCCGCGATTATCGCGGATGGCGTTAATAAACTCGTTCGTGAACTTCTCCGAGGAGATATAGAGCACGCGCGTATTCGGATTATGCTCCAGAATATAATGGCCGATGGCATGCATCAGATGTGTCTTCCCAAGCCCCACGCCGCCATACAGGAACAGGGGGTTATACGCCTTGGCCGGCGCTTCTGCAACAGCAAGCGAAGCAGCATGGGCAAACCGGTTGTTGGCACCGATGACGAAGGTATCAAAGGTGTACTTGGGATTGAGCATATGCGAGAAAGACTCTTCGTGAACGATCGGCTGGGGAGCAGCTGACTGGTTCGGCGCAGGAGCCGGCTCGGGCGGCTTGTTCTCTTCAATGATGAATTTGATATCAACCTGGCGCCCCAGATAATCCGTCAGCGTTGTCCTCACAAGCTTCGTGTACCGGCTTTCCAGCCATTCTACCGCGAATGTCGTGGGTGCTGTAATCAGGACCATTTCGTCGGATGCGAAAGAAGCCTTCGTCGCCTTAAACCAGGTATCGAAGCTCGGCTTGCTTAATTTGGTTTTTATAATAGACAGGACTTCCTGCCATGTTGCCTGGCTATAGCTATCCACAGATTGTCACTCCTTAACCGTTGTTACAGCAAGAGAATTCAGCCGCTTCCAACGGTCTTGGCAAGCGACGAAAAAGGGTTGCGCCGCAGATTGAGCTGCGGTGAACCCGTTATAGAAAAAAAATACCATGCACGGAAAAAAGGCATCAGAAAATGGAGGCTGCTGCATGCTGCTGTAAAACAGCGGCCCTGGACGATGGTGCATGTGTTTGTCGAATAAGCTGGAAGTGCGGCGGAATTATCCACACTATACACGATAACAGTTGAGAAGTTATCAAAAGGGGATAAAACTTGTTCACAAAGTTATCCACAGGCTGTTGATAATATTGGGGATGATATGGATTCATCCACATCGAAAACAAGACTATCATAGCAAAAGACGCCTGTGATTTCAACGCAAATCAATAATTTATCCACATTTACAACAGGTTGTGCATAAAACTTATGGACAACACTAGATATTGTTTATAATTTGTTAATCGTTCGACAAAAACTGCTCACAGCCCCAAAAACTTATTCACATGTTATCAATTTCGAGCGGTTTCTATCCTCACCAGGTTATCAACAGGCTAAACCTCGACAAGGGGCTCAATGTGGAGGGAGATCAACCGTCTGGCCCAGCCATTATTGACTTTTACCGTTGGGTGTGCTTTAATTGAAAAGGCGTTTTTTGAAAGCAGACACAGATAAAAAGTAGTATGATTCATTTAAAATGCTGATGCAGTATTTAAATAGATCGGAACCAGGAGGTGCAAAATCATGAGACCGACATTTAAACCGAATGTAAGCAAGCGCAAGAAAGTTCACGGCTTCCGCAAGCGGATGGCTACGAAGAATGGCCGCAAAGTACTGAGTGCCCGCCGTCAAAAGGGTAGAAAAGTATTGAGTGCGTAACTAAAAGACCACGTGCGGTGGTCTTTTTTTTTCGGTTTTGGACCATACTTCATTAATAAAAAGGAAAGTTCGGTGGGCTTGCGTCTATGCAAAGAAAGCTTCGATTGCGGAACCGGAGCGATTTTTCACGTATATATAAGTGGGGAAAATCGTTTGCGAACGGTCAATTTGTTGTGTACTGGTCGAAGCGGCCCGCGACGGAGCAATTCCGGATGGGCGTGTCGGTCAGCAAGAAGCTTGGCAACGCGGTTGTGCGGAACCGGCTTCGCAGGGTAGTAAAGGAAATGGTTAGACTTAACGCGCCGCTGATTGCCGAGCATACGGATTTCATCCTTATCGTCCGCAAGCCGGCCGTTGCGATGAAGACCAAGGAACTCGAGAAGAGCATGCTGCATGTGCTTCGCAAAGCGGGATTACTAAAGCCCCGGCCGGATCGGTGAAAGCGCTGGCTTCGCCCGTCCGGGGCTGTTTCCTTGCGGCTTGTATTATGGTATAGTTTTCTAGAATGCTTGTCTCAGCAGAGGGGAGTTTTGATGTTGTTTCGTAATAAGAAATGGTGGCTTGTTCTAGGCCTGGTTGGGCTGATGGCCGTATTGTCGGGCTGTGCGCCTGCAGACCATACGACCACGACCGAGGATTTGCTGAAGGGCAACTTCTGGGAGAAGAACGTTGTTTACTGGTTTGCGCTTATGCTGGATACGTTCGCTGATTGGTTCACCGGCTCTTATGGACTGTCCATATTGCTGCTGACGATCATCGTCCGGACTCTGATTTTGCCGCTTACTTTGAAGCAGTACCGCAGCTCGAAGGCGATGCAGGCCATTCAGCCGGAGATGCAGAAGATCCGCCAGAAATTCAAGGATAATCCGCAGAAGCAGCAGGAAGAGACAATGAAGCTGTTCCAGCAGCATCAGATTAATCCGCTCGCGGGCTGTCTGCCGCTGCTCATTCAAATGCCGATCTTTATCGCGCTTTATAACGCGATTTACTGGAACCCGGATATTCGTACACATGAATTCCTCTGGCTTCAGCTTGGAGAGAAGGATCCGTATTATATTCTGCCGGTCATTGCGGCAATTACGACATTCATCCAATCGAAGATGATGCCGCAGCAGCCGAATAATCCAATGCAGGCGATACTGCTTATTTTCCCGGTATTGATCTTCGTCATGGCGATGTCATTCCCGGCCGCACTTCCGCTTTACTGGATCTACAGCAACATCTATACGATTATCCAAAACTATTTCCTCTACGTTCGTTCATCCGACAAGGGTAAGGCTAAGGAGGCCCCTGCGAAATGAAGAAAATCGTAGCATCAGGAAAGACGATCGAAGAAGCTGTACGAAACGGTTTGGCTGAGCTGCAGGTTACGGAAGAACGGGTTAATGTAACGGTTATTGAACAGCCCTCCAGGGGGCTGTTCGGATTAATCGGCACAAGAGAAGCCAAGGTAGAACTTGAGCTTCTGCCCGAGCCGGTCGACCCTGTGGTTGAAACGGAACAATTTCTGCATGAAGTGGCTGAGGCTATGGGCCTTCAAGTAGATATTAACCGGCAGACAAACAGAGAAGGTGTTCAGCTGGCCATCTCCGGCACCGGAGATATTGGCATGCTGATCGGACGCAGAGGCCAAACGCTTGATGCCCTGCAGTATCTGGCTAATATTGTCGCGAACCGCCATTCAGACAGTTTTGTAAGAATCGTCCTTGATGCTGAGGATTTTCGGGAACGCAGACGCAAGACACTGGTGGAATTATCCGACCGTCTTGCGGGCAGGGTTATACGATCGAAGCAAGAGGTAGTTCTGGAACCGATGACTGCACAGGATCGGAAGATCATTCATTATCAGCTGCAGAATCATCCGAAAGTGAAGACGTACAGTAAGGGAGACGAGCCTAACCGGCGAATCGTCATTACCCCCCGATAGATGAATAAGTTGATAGGCTCGGCAATGGCTCCCACCAAGAGGCATTGCCTTTTTTTGAAGGTGCGGGTGTCGAAAAATAACTATCCACATGTGGATAACGCTTGATGACAGATGGACGCGCCTTGCGGTGAATCAGTCTCATGAAATTGTGTACAATTTCGAAGAAAATGCAAATCATAATCCACAAGGGGATAACTGGCGTCAGGCAGTCGACCTGGTCAGGGGTTAACGGTTATACTGAAGGAGTTGGAATAAACATGAATATGGATACGATTGCCGCGATCTCGACAGCTGTCGGTGAAAGCGGCATTGCCGTCATAAGGGTAAGCGGGGCAGATGCTGTGAAGGCAACGGCGCCGCTGTTCCGGTCAAGAGTGGATTTAAACGAGGCAGCTACCCACACGGTGAATTATGGACATATTATTGATCCGGACACCGGTGAAGTGATGGAGGAGTCGCTGGTTACGGTTATGAAGGGGCCGCGGTCCTTTACGGCTGAAGACGTGGTGGAGATCAGCACGCACGGCGGGATCGTGGCCGTTAAGCGTGTCATGGAGCTGCTGCTGAGGCGCGGAACGATCCGGCTGGCTGAGCCGGGAGAATTTACGAAGCGGGCGTTCCTGAACGGCCGGATCGACCTGACGCAGGCTGAAGCCGTAATGGACTTGATCAGGTCAAAATCGGATCGTGCCTTCTCGATTGCACTCAAGCAGGCGGAGGGCTCGCTGTCCAAGAAGATTAAGGTGCTGCGTCATCAGCTGATTGAGCTGCTCGCGCATATTGAAGTGAACATTGATTACCCGGAGCATGATGTGACCGAGATGAGCAATTCCTTTATCCGTGACCAGAGCACGGAGGTGATTGGTGAGATTGCTCAGCTGCTCCGAACGGCAAGTGAAGGCAAGATTTTGCGGGAAGGTATTGTAACAGCCATCGTCGGCAGGCCGAATGTCGGCAAGTCGTCTCTGCTGAATGCTTTGTCCCAAAGTAATAAGGCCATAGTAACGGATATACCGGGAACAACCCGTGATGTTATAGAGGAATTTGTCACTGTTAAGGGCATTCCGCTAAGACTGCTGGATACGGCGGGAATCCGGGAGACCTCTGACCTTGTAGAACGGATTGGAGTGGAGCGTTCCCGAACCGCACTGGGCGAGGCAGATCTTATCATGCTAGTGCTCAATAATGCAGAGCCGCTGCATGAGGATGAGAAGGAGCTGCTGAAGCAGCTGGCGGGCCGGCAGATGATCGTCATCCTGAACAAGACCGACCTGCCGGCACAGCTCAGTGACGAAGAGCTGGGCGAGCTGGTCCCTGAACAGGCGATTGTACGGATGTCGGTTGCGGAAGAGAAGGGGATGGACCAGCTGGAGGAAGCGATCGCTTCGATGTTCTTCTCCGGCAAGCTGGAATCCGCCGATATGACCTATGTATCGAATGTGAGGCATATTGCCCTGCTGAAGCAGGCGGTGCGTTCGCTCGAAGATGCCATCGAGGCGACAGAATCCGGCATTCCGATTGATATTGTGCAAATTGATGTGCGAACCGCTTGGGAGCTCCTCGGCGAAATCACTGGTGACAGCGCGGGAGATTCGCTAATTGATCAGATTTTCTCGCAGTTCTGTTTAGGTAAATAATATGCAAAAAATAATGACATTTCTGGTCGTATCTTGAGTGAAATACAAAGATACGATGCAGATAGATGATGGAAGCCGAGTTGTGTGTGAAAAAGAGGAGGAGGAATAGCGAAATGGGATATCATGCTGGCGAATATGATGTCATCGTGGTAGGTGCCGGACATGCAGGCTGTGAAGCTGCATTGGCATCGGCAAGAATGGGCTGTGAGACCCTGCTGCTGACAATTAATCTGGATATGGTGGCATTCATGCCATGCAACCCGTCAATTGGCGGTCCGGCCAAAGGACATGTCGTCCGTGAGATCGATGCACTCGGGGGCGAGATGGGACGGAATATAGACAAAACCTTTATACAAATGCGGATGCTGAACACAGGCAAGGGTCCTGCGGTTCATGCGCTTCGTGCCCAGGCAGATAAGTTCATGTATCAGCATGAGATGAAGAAGACAATTGAAGAAACAGCACACCTGACACTCCGTCAGGGTATGGCTGAAGAATTAATCGTGGAGGACGGCAAGTGTGTAGGCTTGATAACGAAGACAGGCGCTGAATACCGGGCGAAGGCAGTTGTCGTAACTACAGGGACATACCTTCGCGGCAAAGTGATCATGGGCGAGCTGATGTATGAGAGCGGACCTAACAACCAGCAGCCATCGGTGAAGCTGTCCGAATCGCTTCGCGGACTGGGCCTGGAGCTTGTCAGATTCAAAACCGGGACGCCGCCGCGCGTTCATAAGGATTCGATCGATTTTGACAAGACGGAAATCCAGCCAGGGGATGAACAGCCAAAGTTCTTTTCCTATGAGACGGAATACTCGAACAATGAACAGCTGCCATGCTGGCTGACCTATACATCCGAGGATACACACAAGATTATTAATGATAATCTGCATCGTGCGCCGATGTTCTCAGGTCAAATTGAAGGTACGGGACCGCGTTACTGCCCTTCTATAGAAGATAAGATCGTCCGGTTTGCGGATAAGCCGAAGCATCAGATTTTCCTGGAGCCGGAAGGCAAGCACACGTCGGAATATTATGTTCAGGGTCTGTCGACGAGCATGCCGGAAGACGTACAGCTTGCAATCCTTCGCTCGATCCCTGGCATGGAACGTGTTGAAATGATGCGTACCGGCTATGCCATTGAGTATGATGCGGTTGTACCTACACAGCTGTGGCCGACGCTGGAGACGAAGGTCGTATCCGGACTGTTCACCGCAGGACAAATTAATGGAACTTCCGGCTATGAGGAAGCGGCTGGCCAGGGAGTAATGGCAGGTATCAATGCAGCCCGCAAGGTGCAGGGACAAGAGCCCGTTATTCTGGAGCGGTCTCAAGGATACATTGGCGTATTGATTGATGACCTTGTGACGAAGGGGACCAATGAGCCTTACCGTCTGCTGACTTCCCGTGCGGAATACCGCCTGCTGCTGCGTCACGATAATGCCGATCTGAGACTGACGCCGATTGGTTATGAGATTGGCCTTATCTCCGAGGAGAGACATAACCGTTTTCTGGTGAAGAAGGAACGGATTGAACAGGAGATTGAACGTCTGAAGACAACCAAGGTTCGTGCAGATGAAGCACTGCATGCGATGCTGGAGGAAGCGGGCTCGGCACCAATTGCCAACACAGTTGATGCACTCTCGCTGCTGCGCAGACCGGAGATCAGCTATGCGCTGCTGGAGAAGGTAGCACCGTCGCCGCTCGAGTTAAATGAAGATATGAAGGAACAAGTCGAGATTCAAGTGAAATACCAGGGTTATATTGAGAAGCAGCTGCTGCAGGTTGAGCGTCTCGCTAAGATGGAGAAGAAGAAGATTCCGGATGACATTGATTATTACGATGTTCATGGACTCGCTTCCGAGGCCAAACAGAAGCTGAGCACGATCAGACCATTGTCGATTGGCCAAGCGTCCCGAATATCCGGCGTAACGCCTGCCGATCTATCTATTCTCCTGGTTTATCTCGAACACTATAACCGGGTAGTTGCGGCACGGGGGTAAGAGGATGGATTGGTTCATCAAGCTAATGGCGGAACAGCAGAGGGAACTCAGCACAACCCAATTGGATCAGTTGGAGCGTTACTATCAGATTCTCGTGGAATGGAACGAGAAGATGAACTTGACCGGGATCACGGAAAGGGATGCGGTATATGAGAAGCATTTTTATGATTCGATCTCTTTATCCTTCTATGTTGACATGGATCAGGTGACCCGGCTGGCCGATATCGGTTCGGGGGCTGGTTTCCCGAGTGTTCCGTTGAAAATTTGTTATCCTCATCTGAAAATCACTATCGTCGACTCACTGAACAAACGCATTCAATTCCTGACTCATCTATGTAAGCAGCTGGAATTGCAGAATTGCCAGCTCGTTCATGGAAGGGCAGAGGATGTGGCGCGTCAAGAAGAGCACCGGGATCAGTATGATCTGGTAACTGCGCGGGCGGTTGCGAGGATGAATGTGCTAAATGAATTTTGTCTTCCCTTTGCGAAGCCAGGCGCTTTGTTTGCAGCGATGAAGGGCAGTGAACCTAAGGATGAAATAGAAGAAGCGGGGAAGAGTCTTAAGGAGCTGAACGGCAAGCTGGAGGATATCCATCATTTCAAGCTTCCTAATGAAGAAGCGGATCGTCATATTATCTTGATTCGTAAACAAGGTTCCACACCGAAGAAGTATCCGCGCAAGGCGGGTACACCGCTTAAGCAGCCGATTATGTAGCGACAGCATGACGGGAATGAATTGTTCCACGTGAAACATTTTCATTCCCGGTTTTCATGTAATCAAGCAGGAAAAAGGATTTTGGCTGGCGAATATACCTATAGTGTAGTAAAGAACCGGAGAAAATTTGATAATATCGTCGTAAGGCGTATAATGGAGCGAGTACACTCTATTCTTTCGATTAGGGTTAAGATAGAGACGTTCCGCATCATTAGACGATTCAACGTTACGGCATATTGAATTAGGTGGGTTATGACGGTATGAAAGAACAATTTTCGCGGCTTTTCGGCTTTTCCGAACGCTCCAACCAGGATGAAGTCAAACAAATCCCCGTGGAGGATATCGATACAAGCCCCTATCAGCCCAGAACGATATTCGATGATGATCGGATCGAAGAGCTTTGCCAAACGATTAAGACACATGGCGTCATTCAACCAATTGTCGTGCGTGTTCGGAACAACCGTTACGAAATTATAGCGGGTGAGCGTCGTTGGCGTGCGGTAAAGAAACTTGGCCTTGAAACAATACCGGCCATCATAAGAGAATTCAATGATTCGCAAGCGGCTTCTATCGCTTTAATCGAGAACCTGCAAAGAGAAGGGCTGACTGCTGTAGAGGAAGCCATCGCTTATCAGAAGCTCATTGATCTACATGATTTGACGCAGGAAAGTCTCGCGCAGCGGCTGGGGAAGAGCCAGTCCACGATAGCCAATAAGCTTCGATTGTTGAATCTTAGTGAACCTGTTAAACTTGCATTAATGGAACGGAAAATAACCGAGCGGCATGCTCGGGCATTGCTCACTCTGGATACGGAAGAGCTTCAAGTGAAGGTTCTTGAAGATGTTATTTCGAAGGAGCTAAATGTTAAACAAACGGAGGCTAGAGCAGCCTTTTATAAGGAAACGGCCAAGGCCAAGAAGTCGAAAAGGATCTCATTTACGAAGGATGTACGTCTGGCTCTCAATACAATTCGCCAATCCATTGATATGGTGTCCGGCTCCGGCTTGAAGATCAAGACGGATGAGAAGGACTGCGAAGAACATTATGAGATCGTTATTCGGATCCCTAAGCGGTAGCTGAGCCGTACAACATGAAACAAGCAGCTTCGTTCGCGAAAGCGGCAACCCTTGCCGCTTTTTCTCTATTTACAGCCTACTAGCTAGATATTGAGGTGAACCGGATTGTCCAAAATAATTGCCATAACGAATCAGAAGGGCGGGGTAGGGAAAACAACCACCTCTGTCAACTTAGGCGCCTCCTTAGCTTCTCTCGGCAAGAAAGTGCTTCTGGTAGATATAGACCCACAGGGTAATACGACTAGCGGTATCGGGATCAACAAAGCAGATGTGAGCAACTGCATTTACGATATCCTTATTAATGATGTACATCCTGAAGAAGCCATGTGTGAAACGAAAATTCCGGGACTTACGCTTATACCGGCAACGATCCAGCTGGCTGGTGCCGAGATCGAGCTAGTCCCTACGATATCACGTGAGGTAAGGCTGAAGAAATCACTGCAATTGGTTAAGAATCAATTCGACTACGTGCTGATCGACTGTCCGCCATCTCTAGGGATCTTAACGATTAATTCATTAACAGCTGCAGACTCTGTTATTATTCCTATTCAATGTGAGTATTATGCTCTGGAGGGTTTGAGCCAGCTGCTAAACACCGTGCGTCTTGTTCAGAAGCATCTGAACACCTCATTGCAAATTGAAGGTGTGCTGCTTACGATGTTTGATGCCAGGACGAATCTGGGCATTCAGGTCATAGAAGAAGTGAAGAAGTACTTCCAGCAGAAGGTCTACCAAACGATCATTCCAAGAAATGTGCGGCTTAGTGAGGCCCCATCTCATGGTCAATCCATTATTACCTATGATCCTCGTTCGAAAGGCGCGGAGGTTTATCTTGAATTGGCGAAGGAAGTGATAACGTATGAGCAAGCGGCTAGGTAGAGGACTTGACGCGCTGATTCCATCGCTTTCGGTACAGGAAGATGATAAAGTGGTTGAGGTTTCCCTGTCGCAGTTAAGGCCCAATCCGTATCAGCCACGCAAGACGTTCGATGAGGATGCGATCAAGGAACTGGCTGAATCGATTAAGCAGCATGGGATCATTCAGCCTATAATTGTTCGCAGCGTCGTTAAAGGGTATGAGATTATTGCGGGTGAACGGCGTTTCCGGGCATCCCAGCTGTGTGGCAATCCAACCATACCTGCTGTAGTTCGCAATTTCTCCGATCAACAGGTGATGGAGATCGCATTGATCGAGAATTTACAGCGGGAAGACCTGAATGCCATAGAACTGGCGATTGCTTACCAGTCGATTATGGAGAAGTTTAGCCTGACACAGGAAGAACTATCCATGAAGGTTGGTAAGTCCAGGTCACATATCGCTAACTTCCTGCGCTTGCTTACACTGCCTGCTGAGATCAAGGAAAATGTTTCACGTGGAACATTATCGATGGGCCATGCGCGGGCGCTGGCAGGTCTTAAGGATGAAGTGCAGAAGCAAGAGCTAGCCAGACTTTCAATCGAGCAGGAATGGAGCGTAAGAGAGCTGGAGGAAGCCATCCAGAATCTTGACCGTAAGCCAGCAGCAGAGCAGGAGACACCTGCTGCACAGCGCAATAAGAAACGTGATCCTTATATCGAGCAGGTCGAAGAGTCGCTTCGGGAACGCTTCAAGACAACTGTAAAGATTAAGCAGCAGAAGGACAAAGGGCGTATAGAACTGCTCTATTATAATAAGCAGGATCTGGAACGGCTCCTTGAACTACTCGAGAAAATGGCCTAATATTCATGGTAAACAGTTATAGCATGCCTGAGTTGTAATCTTTCGGAGGAAGGATTAAACTAAGGTGTGCTATTGTTTTATCTGGAAATAGGCGGATGAGTGGAGGGAGTAAAAGGTGGATAACGAAAGTGAAATTCATTATTTGGACCATGCGGCAACATCATGGCCCAAACCCCGGCAGGTGATCGATGCTGTTCAGGAGGCGCTGTTGGAATATGCAGCTAATCCGGGGCGGGGAAGCCATAGAATGGCCGTCAGGGCCAGTCGAGCAGTGTTTGGTGCCCGTAAGGTGTTGGCTCAACTGTTCCGTATCAAGAATCCGAACGACATCGCTTTTACTCCAAGTACAACAGAAGCATTAAACCTCGCCATTAAAGGCTTCTTAAAGCCTGGTGATCACGTGGTAGCAACCGCGGTAGAACATAATTCCGTCCGTAGACCCTTGGAATATCTGAAACGCACCATTGGCATCCAAGTAACTTATGTAGATACAGATCAGACAGGCGCTCTCCAAATCGGACAGATTGAATCGGCCCTAACAGCATCGACGAAGCTTGTAATCGTCAACCATAGCTCTAATCTTCTCGGGTCCATTCTTCCTGTTAAGGAAATTGGACAGCTCACACGCTCGAAGGGGATTGTCCTTCTGGTAGATGCCGCTCAGAGCGCTGGAATACTCCCTATAGACGTTGAGGCGATGGGGGTTGATATGTTAGCCTTTCCAGGCCACAAAGGCCTCCTGGGCCCTCAGGGGACGGGAGGGTTGTATATTCATCCAGACATTGATCTGGTTCCGCTCCTGCATGGAGGGACTGGAAGCCAGTCGGAGGCCATTGACCAGCCGGATGTAAGACCTGATCGTTACGAATCAGGCACATTGAACCTGTCAGGCATTGCAGGCTTGCGGGCAGGGGTAGAAGTGGTTGCGAATGAGACTGTCGAAAAGATCCATAATAAAGAATGGTCCTTAACACAGCGTATGATGGAGGGGCTTCTTGCAATAGAAGGGGTAAAGGTTCTGGGTCCAGCACTTGGTGAGCCAAGGACCGGCATTGTTTCCTTCCTGGTGGGCTCAGCAGATCCATCGGAGACGGCTTTTATTCTGGATCAGCATTATGGCATAGCGGTACGTTCCGGCTTCCATTGTACGCCGCTCGCACACGGCTGTGCAGGCACGACAGAGACCGGTGCAGTCCGCGCAAGTGTCGGCTTTTACTCCCAAGACTCAGATGTAGACGCACTGATTGCTGCAGTGAAGGAAATGAAACAGCACTATTCATAATGGATATGGCATAGCAGTTGCACCTGCAGTCAGGCAGGGAATGGGATGGGTATGGAGGAGAAAACAGAATGGAACCAATATTAGAACCGTTTATCGTGGAGTGGCTCGTTCTGGGCTTGTCGGCCGTTGTATTGATTCTTGTGATCTGGAATTTGGCGGTGGGCAGAAGGCTGAAGCGCTTAAGACGGGATTACCGGGCGATGATGGCTGAGACCGGCGTGGATAATCTGGAGCAGCTTCTGGCGGATCTGCAGAGCAGAGTAACACAAGGTGAACATAAACTAGCAGAGCATGAAAATGAACTGGTGAAACTGTATAATGGACTGCGGTTAAAAAAGGGGAATGTGGGCATTCACCGTTATAACGCTTTCTCTACACAAGGCAGCGATATGAGCTTCTCCATTGCTATTATAAACGATGAGCAGGATGGTATTGTGCTGAGCGGTCTTCATACACGCGAGGAAACCTACGTCTATGCTAAACCGCTCGTGAACGGTGAATCTCCTTATCCGTTGACACCAGAGGAGAAACAGGCGATTAATCAGGCTGTGCAGCCGAAATAGCAGCAGGCCGGTTGGCAAGAAGGACGGCATGGTGCAGGCTTCGAGCAATGATTTCGGACATACGGATGACCAAGTGAAGCCGGGTGTTCTGGAGGACGAAATATTCCATGAAGCCGCCGACATTGACGATGCCAGTAATGTGAATATCACCAACGGGAGGGAGCTCCTTGTTCACACCGGCCCCCGGACGGACTGGACCCTTCCCAACTTGAATACAGCCCACACTGGCAACTTGTCCAAGACAAGCATCAATGCCGATGACGAAAGGGTGGCGTATATTCCGTTCAATATGCTGCAGCGTTTCCTCCAGGTTAACGGCGTGGACAGGCTGCTCCAGCGTACCGAACAGGTCATAATAGGGGCTGCGGTGTTTGCTAAGGTGAGAGCCTATTAATGGACCTAGCGCATCTCCGGTTGAACGATCGGTTCCGACGCACACAATAACAAGTCTCTGCTCGGGATACAGGTTCCGCAGATAACCGGTAAGCCTGTCTGTCAGCAGCACGCCAACATTCGATTCCGTATGCGCAATTTTGAAAGGCGCCTCTTTCCTACTAGTCATTTTCATAGAATCCCCTCCGCCATCCTCATGTGTTACTAGTATATGGACAGGGTGGTCATTTTATACTTGGGACTGTAAAAATAAAGATTCAATCGCGGAGGACAGAACATGCTGATTGCATTCGACTCTACCCAACAAGCACTGCGAGCAGAGATGCTCCTGGAATACGCGGAGATTGAGATTGATATTCGGCCGACACCAAAGGAGATAACGGCAGGCTGCGCGCTGTCAATTGATTTTCCCGATGTGGACCTGCAGCAGGTAGCGGCTGTTATCATAGAAGAAAAGGTAGAGATCAGGGGAATATTCGAGCAGGTTGGAAACCAGTATATACCGGTTCGTTTAGACAGCTAGGCTAAATGTGTAAATAAAGGAGTTAAGTCGAGATCACAGAGCTCGCAAGAGGGAGGAGAAACGATGAGCGAAGAAGTGCCGGTTAATGAAGAACCAACGATCAATGAAGAAACCATCTCTGGAATATGGACAGGCATCCAGGATTGGTTCATGAATGAGGAGATGTGGATTGCTATAGCCATAGGTGCAATTAGAATCCTGCTGATCCTCGTCATCGGAAGAGTTATTATATGGGCTGTTAACAAGCTGTTGAATCATATGATTCTGAACCGGACAACCACCCGGCTTCATATAGAGACCAGACGTGTACAGACAGTCGGAAGGCTGCTTAAGAACGTCGTTAATTATGTCGTTTACTTTATTACACTGCTGCTGATTCTAAGCGAGTTTCATATTAACTTGGGACCAATTATCGCTGGCGCAGGCGTCGTAGGGCTTGCCATTGGCTTTGGTGCTCAAAGCTTGGTCAAGGACGTCATTACCGGGTTCTTCATTATTCTTGAGGACCAGTTCTCTGTGGGCGACTTTATTCAGACTGGTACCTTCAAAGGCACCGTTGAAGTGATTGGATTGAGGGCCACAAGGCTGACAAGCTGGACCGGAGAGGTGTATATTATACCTAACGGCTCGATTGTGGAAGTAACGAATTATTCACTCCGCAATTCGCTTGCTGTATTGGATGTATCGATTGCTTACGAGGAAGATATCGACCATGCGACTGAGATTATTAAGAATACAATTGAGCATGTGCATCATGAGAATATGACGAAGACTCCCGAGGTTCTGGGTGTGCATGCATTAGGCCAGTCGGAAGTCATCATAAGGGTAATTGCGGAATGTTTGCCGAACACTCACTTTGTGGTAGCGCGTTTGCTGAATGCCGAAATTAAGAAATCGCTTGATGCGCATGGCATTGAAATTCCGTATCCGAAGATGGTGACTTACTACAAGGGCGAAAGAGGAGGCGCACAGCAAGATGGAGCGTAAGGAATTTGCGCTTGGCGATATTGTGCAGATGAAGAAGCAGCATCCCTGCGGAACCAATGAGATGGAGATCATCCGGATGGGAATGGACATACGCATCAAATGCGTCGGCTGCAAGCACAGCATTCTTGTGCCCCGTTTGAAGTTCGAGAAGAACATGAAGAAGGTGCTGCGAAGCGCTGAATCCGGGGAGGATGGACAGGCAGCGGAGTAAGGGAGAGGAGGGGAATGATTTGCCTTTAAAAAGTTGCAGACAAGGTTGTTGCATTCCCCAACTATCTATGGTATTATAAATCCTGCTTGTGATGAATGGAGAGGTACCCAAGTGGTCCAAGGGGGCTGACTCGAAATCAGCTAGGCGTCTCACGGCGTGCGTGGGTTCGAATCCCACCTTCTCCGCCATACATACACATAACGGTCCCGATGGGGCCGTTTTTTTTGTGCATTCAGTTACAGAATGGATTATTAAACGGTCACATTAACCCTATATATGGTGTTTACTCTTATGAAGGCAGATGACTGCCTTACATAACCTGTGTTAAGGAGGGGAAACGGTGCATGAATTATTGGCGTTCTGGGTGAGCGAGGCACGGAAGGGAGATCAAGAATCCTTTGCAAGAGTGGTCAGAAGCATGCAGCAGCCAGTCTTCCGTTACTGCTACCCGATGCTTGGTAACCGGGAAGATGCAGAAGATGTGGTACAAGAAGTATTCATAAGAGCGTATGAGCACCTGGATAGCTACGAGGAGAAGGGACAATTTACAGGTTGGCTCTTCACGATTGCTCATCGGCTTTGTCTGAATAAAATCAAGTATCGGAGCAGATGGTTTGCGGTGATTAATAAGGCAGCAGAACAGGAGCGGAACGCAACTACGAACATAGAGTTAGATGTTCACGAAGATGAGACCTTGATCCTGCTTAACTGCTTAAAGCCTGCATTAAAGTCGGTTGTCATACTTAAGGTGCTGAATGGGATGAGCTACGAAGAAATCAGTGCTGTAACAGGTGTAAAAGCGCAAAGCCTTCGAAAGCAGTTTGAACGCGCACGTAAGCAACTAAAAAAGGAATACGCCAACAGGCGTGCACAGATGAAAGGGGAGGTACATTTTGAATTCTGATTTTCGTCTGGAAAGCAGGCTGAAACAAATCGATATACCAGAGATTGATGTCGAGGAACGGGTAATGATTAGCATAAAGCAGCGGAGCTTGCAGGGGAAGCACAGAAAAATGTTCAAACCCGTTGTGCTCGCTAGTCTCATCGTTCTGCTAATAGCTTGTACGGGATACGCAACGGCAGAGCTTCTTACGCTATATGATGAGAAGGGCAGGGTGACGTTACAATTTCATCAAGAAACAGACTCAGGAGATATATTATCACGAGATGAAAAGCAGTATTACCTCGGAAAGGTAGAGGCTGGTAAAGCGATAGCTGTTTATAAAACAGAGGGGAATCCCGAAGAGATTACAACTACTCTGGTTAGGCCTCTAATAATAGAACAATTGAGCGAGCTCTCCGGTATAACAGTGTCTGAATTTATACAACCACTGGTTATTTCAGAGCCGCTTACATTTAAATCGGCTAAAGTGACTTATATGCCGGCCAATCTAACTAAGCAGGAAATCGATACATTGAAGCGCCAGGCTGCAGGACACATCGCAAGTCAGAAAATAGAGGTAACGGATCAAATAGCTGCAATAGACATAGAACTGCTGTACAAAGGTGATGCATACTGGATAAGCATACGAGAAGGTAAGGGCTGGGAAGAGATCTACACGAATCTCAAAGGCAGGAACAGCCAGACGATCAAGGTAGATCAATCTGATGGTTTGGTACTAGACTCTTCAGATGAATTGGAGCTTTATTGGCGAAGAGACAGTGAAGAAGCATCAGCTCTATATGTTGTGAAGGGGCAGGGCAATGGAGATCATGAAGCAGAAGCATTGACTGCTGTATTGGAAGCTTTTATCTCACCAAGTGGAGGATAAGGAGGGCAGAGGGAGCAAATTGGCAGTTACCGCGTATACACAAACAGAGAGCCCTTGCGGGCTCTCCTGACGGTGGTTGATTTGGTTGAGTCATCAGCATCTTCATCAGGCGACAAGAAACTTTCGGGTGCATCTTCCGATGCGCGTGTACTTCGACTTAAGAGTCTTTGGCACATCCCTCCGCTTCTATGCTGAGTGGATCTGTTCCTCTTGCGGTTGTTGCACTAGAGAGTTCAACGTAACCACACCTCTCGTCTCACCGTCGATATTATCATGTCCGGGATGGGGGAGCTGTATACATGATACCGGTAAAAAAAGTGCCGTTACTTCATCCGCGTCCAGCGGCGGTCCTCATTCGTAAGCTCGGGGAAGCGCTGGCCTTTCTTGAGCTTCACTTTACGGGGGTTGTTAACGCCGGTGTGCACGGCATGCTCGCCGACCTCAATATAGATGCCATCATTAGGAGCCGTATGTCTGTCCGTAAAATGTGTCCATTCACCCATGGGGAAGTTCCTCCTTATGCTGCTTAGTTTACGGACGGATCCCGTCCACAGCTTATTGTGCGCGAATGGGGGGCAGTCAATGAACGGGATTATGTGACATGACTGAACCGCAACAGGTCGGAGCCGTATGAAACATGGACTGAAACAGGCAGAGCTGATTGATGAGCAGGAAAACAGTACTTGCTTTAGGCACTCTACTTTTGATATAGTAATATGGTATGCGAGTTGATTAAGTCTCTCGCTCCTTGCTCCCGCAGGGGAGCCGCTAGTCCAAAAGGAGGTGAACAGAATGCGCAAATATGAAGTGATGTACATTATTCGTCCAGAGGTAGAACAGGAAGCTGTTCAAGCACTAGTCGAAAAATTCAATGGCATCATCTCCAACGGCGGAGAAGTCACAAAGCAAGACGTGATGGGCAAACGCCGCCTTGCGTATGAGATCAATAAGATTCGTGACGGCATTTACGTGCTGGTACATTTCAACGCTCCATCTGAGGTTATCGTTGAACTTGACCGCGTCATGAAGATTACGGATGAAGTTATCCGGTTCTTGATCGTCAAAGATGTAGCCTAAGGCTGCACGCAAGGGATGTTAACCGATTGGGAGGTTAATAACCATGTTGAACCGTGTCATTCTGATCGGGCGTCTGACAAGAGATCCCGAGATGCGATATACACCGTCCGGTGTGGCGGTCACGCAATTTACGCTGGCTGTTGACCGGCCGTTTACCAGCAATGGCGGTGAGCGGGAAGCTGATTTTATCCCGGTTGTCACCTGGCGGCAGCTCGCCGAAACATGTGCCAACTATCTCCGCAAGGGTCGTCTGACCGCGGTTGAAGGCCGAATTCAGGTTCGGAACTACGAGAATAACGAAGGTAAGCGGGTATACGTGACGGAAGTCATCGCCGATAACGTTCGTTTTCTGGAGTCGAACCGCGAGGGCGGCGGAAGCAACAATCGTGAAGAGGGCGGCGGCTACGGTGGTGGCGGCAGCAATTACGGCGGCGGCAGCGGAGGCGGCGGTTCGTACGGCGGCGGTAATGCCGGCGGCGGACGCGGGAATGCTTCGCGGAACGACAACGATCCGTTCTCTGATGACGGACGACCAATCGACATTTCGGAAGATGATCTGCCATTTTAAGAAGCGGCCGCAGGCTGCTGCTTAATGAATTTTTAGACAAGGAGGAATATGAACATGGCCTTTAAACCAAGAGAAGGCGGAGACGGAGAGCGTCCAGAGCGCAAGTTCAGCCGTAAAGGCGGCCGTAACAAGCGTCGTAAAGTATGCTTCTTCACCGTTAACAAAATCACGCACATTGACTATAAAGACACTGACCTGCTCAAGAAGTTCATCAGCGAGCGCGGCAAGATCCTGCCTCGTCGTGTAACGGGCACCAGCGCTAAATATCAACGTGCTCTGACAACTGCCATCAAACGTTCGCGTCAGGTAGCTCTGCTTCCTTACACGACGGAGTAGTCTATAGAGTAAAGAAGCTGTTTCGAAAGCGGATTGCGATCTGCTGGAGAAGCAGCTTTTTTGTGTTTCAGCGGGTCGCACATGGAATGATGTACAAGCTGTGATTAATATCATAAAAGAGCACTTGCAAAACATTTAACTTAGTAGTAAGATACTTATCAATAAGATAAGTTGTCTTGAAGGATTATTTACTAGGAATAGGTAGAGCATTTCTACGGCAGAAAGTTCGATAGTAGAACTTCAGGCCGGGATAGAAAGGAGGGGAATGTATGAGCCATCAAGATAAGCTGCTGGAATGCTGGCAGATGATTCGAATGTGCTATAAGATCTGGGGCACGGAATGGTATAAGCAGAATCCATCCGGTCTATCCATTACACAGGTGCAGCTGCTTGAGCTGCTCGATAAAGAAGGCAGACAGAAGGCATCTCAGCTTGCCGGGGCTTTATTCATTACGACAGGCGGTTTTACTGGTATCGCTGACAGGCTTGTTAAGGCAGGGCTGGTTGAGCGTGTTAAGGATGAGCAGGACCGGCGGACCGTGTATCTGGAGCTGACAGAGGAAGGGAGAAGCGAGCTCGCCCGGGTAGTGGAGCAGCGGAAGGAACTGCTTAACAGGCTGTTCGGCGTGCTGTCCGAGAAGGATGTGAGCGAACTGCAGCGGATGTTGAATACGTTCTATGAGCATTACAGGAATACGATTGAGCCGCAGGGCAAGCTGAATGACTAAGTAACCGAAGACGTGATATAGAGAAAGAAGGATGGATATGGAGAAGAGAAGCAGGACATTGTTTGTGGAAGAGTGGAAGTCGATCTTCCGGAAGCGGATGACGCTGATTTCCATCGCAGCAGTTTGTGTTATTCCACTGCTGTACAGCGGGACCTTCCTGTGGGCATTCTGGAATCCTTATGGACAGGTGAATGAGCTGCCGGTGGCGGTTGTGAACAGGGACACGGGCGCAGAGATGGATGGCAAGAAGCTAACGATTGGCGAGGACTTTCAGGAGGAGCTTAAGAACTCGGATACCTTCAAGTGGGCTTTCGTCACGAAGGAGCAGGCTGAACAAGGGCTTCGGGATAAGCAGTATTATATGGCGATTGAAATTCCGGAGGATTTCTCATTAAGGGCCTCGAAGGTGATGGAAGCTCATCCAGACCCGGCCGTGCTCACGTACATTCCGAATGAAGGTCTGAATTATATGACCTCACGTATTGGTTCATCAGCCGTGGATAAAATAAAAGCGGAGCTGTCACAGGAGCTTACGGAAGCTTACGTGACCTCCTTATTCGAGAACATTCAGACGGTATCGGATGGGCTTGGCGAAGCAGCGGAAGGCGCAGGCAAGCTGGCCGACGGCAGCGGGAAGCTGCAGGACGGAATTGAACAGTTCCAGAATAAGCTCGGCGAGCTGTATAACGGAACAGGGCCGCTCGGCGATGGTATTCTGAAGCTGATTCAAGGTACGGAGAAGCTGGGCAGTGGAACGAAGAAGCTGTATGCAGGCAGCGGTCAGCTGAACGAGGGAATCGTTAAGCTGCAGGGCGGCCACCAGGAGCTGACGGACGGCGTACGCAGTCTGCAGACCGGAACGGATACGTTAAAGCAGGGGCTTGCCCAGTCCAAGGCAGGTGCTGAGCAGCTTAAAGCAGGGGCGGAAGGGCTTCAAGGGCTGCTGGGGCTAATTGCAGAAGCAAACCCTGAGCTGGCCGCCACACAGGAGTATGCCCAGGCGCTGCAAATCGCTCAGCAGGTAAGCGGAGGAGCAGCAGGTCTGGCTGAGGGACAGCAGCAGCTGGCAGCGGGAGCGGATCAGCTGGCAGCAGGTGAAGCAAAGATACTGGCGGGGATGGAGACATTTGGCAGCAAGCTTGAAGAAGCCGGCAAGGCAGCGGCCAAGGTCGAAGCAGGAGCCCAAGCGGTTGAACAGGGCACGAAGGACCTGAAGACAGGCCTTGGCGTGCTGAAGACCGGGGTCGGCAAGGTGGCAGACGGAGCGAAGCAGCTGCATGAAGGTACGTTGAAGCTGGCGAACGGCTCGCGCTCGGTGACAGATGGATCGAGTGAGCTCTTCCAGAAGCTGACGGATGCTGCAGCGGAGACTTCATCCATTCATCCGGATGCTGCAACGTACCGCATGTTCGCTTCACCGGTTATCATTGATGAAGAGAAGGAGGGCGCGGTTCCCAACTATGGAACCGGAATGGCGCCGTATTTCATCTCGATGAGTCTGTTTGTCGGTGCGATGATGCTGACGATCGTATTCGATGTACGCAAGCCTGCGGTTCGGCCGAGGCGGGCCATCAACTGGTTCGGCAGCAAGCTGGCTACCATGCTACTGGTAGGACTTCTGCAGGCACTGCTGCTGGATGGCGTTATGCTTGGCGTCCTGCAGCTGGAAGTGAAGAGTGTTCCTTATTTCATCGGCTTCAGTATTCTTCTAAGCTGGACGTACATGGCGATTGTACAGATGCTGGTGACACTGTTTGGTGACGCGGGACGCTTCCTGGCGATTCTGCTGCTGATTGTTCAGCTTACCACATCGGGCGGAACCTTCCCGGTTGAGATGATCCCGTCCGGTTTGCAGCAGCTGCATACCTGGACGCCGATGGCTTATGCAGTGGATGGCTTCCGGGCAATCATCTCAACCGGCCAGTATGATTTTCTGCAGGGGGATGCGGGTGTATTGGCAGGCGTATTCGCGGCCAGTGCGTTCATCACGCTCGCTTACTATGTGTACCGCATGCGCCGAAGAGGCGGCGGACAGAAAATCCTGAACGTGGAAGTTGCTTCCTGATTCGTCCGGTGTGATTCCGAGCGGCTGTTAACGGGTATGATAGAGGCAAACGGTAAGGGGCGATGTCAAGAGACAGACATCGTCCCGAATATGCCGTAAATACGCCGGTACATGGCTGCGAAGGAGTGTGCAGATAATGGCCAAGTCAGATCGGAATAAAGACCGTAATACGGATAAGTCAGAGAATTTCTTCGGTATCTTCACCCCGGCTGAACGTGAGGACAATGCTGCTACAGACCCGATTGACGATGCCGTGGCAGGTATCATGGATAATATTGAAGAAACAGTGACAGGACATGATACGGACAGGAAAGAAAAACCGAAAAGATAGCATCTGGTCCGGCCTGCATGGGTAATGCAGGCTTTTCTTTTGCATTAGAAGCTTTACTGGACCAGTCAAAATCGCTGCGCATGCCTTTCAGCCAGGTCACCGATTACGGGTAGCTTAAACCACCGGCCCTGCAGAGCCAACAGCATACAGGCAAGCCAGAGAATAAGAGCTGCGGGAGCCAGGAGCAGACCGAACAGCCACCCGATAATTGGGATGCCGCCCAGTAAGAGCTGCGTGACGATGACTGCGGCAGATGCGAAAATAGATTGCAGAGCGTGAAATTTTACGAACCTGTTGTCCTTTTCAATCGTCAATAAGAGGAGGCCTGTTATAAAACCAAGCACATAACAGAGCATGCCTGCAATCCGGGGCTCGAAGCGGGAGGCAGACCGCTTGGGAGATGGGGAATCATCCATAACAATCATCCTTTCCTGTTTGACTGCTGTGAGACGTATAGGGTTGTCTTGGGAATATGTATGCAGACTTGAATCAAACCATTCACAAGCGGGCAGGAAGAAGCGGGAATAGGACGAAACTTTACGGGCTGGCGGATCGTTTTAAGCGGGTGTTAGCGGTTTAAATAGTGTAGGGCGAAGGGAGAATGGTAACAATGTTACAAAGACGCTGGCAGAAATGGACGGCAGGCATATTGGCTGCCGTGCTGGTGTTTGGTATAATCGGGTATTTTAATCGGACAGCGATTGCACTATGGGGGTTTGATACGTTTCTCTCCGGGAGCGTGCAGAAGAAGCTGGAGAAATCCTATCAGCCGCTGGAGGGCAGGCCGGTGACGGAACCGGTCAGTTATAAGGAGATGAGGCCATTTTCACTGCTGCTGCTGGGCGTCGATCAGCGGAAGAATGAGCGCGGCCGCTCCGATACGATGATTGTAACGGTCGTCAGACCGGATGATGGTGCTGTCTTAATGATTTCAATACCGCGGGATTCCTATGTGGAAATTCCGGGCAGAAGCCGTCCCGACAAAATCACTCATGCTTATGCTTATGGGGAAGCGGGTCTGGCGGTACAGACGGTGGAAGAGATGTTCGATATGCACGTAGATCATTATGCGACCATTAATTTTGAAGGATTCCGGAATGTGATTGATGCAATGGGCGGCATCAGGCTGCCGATTGAGAAGGATATTGTGAACAAAGGTGCAATGCATGAGAAGTTTATTGTAAAAGCCGGTCAGCAGCTTTACAATGGTACTGATGCCCTTAACTTTGTTCGCTACCGCGAGGATGCAGGCGGCGATGTAAGCCGTACACAGCGTCATCAGATATTCCTGAATGCGATTCTGGACAAAGCGGCAGGGATGGACCAATGGGCTCAAATTCCTGAACTAATTGATATTATGGGTGATAATTTCACAACAGACATTGCTCCCGAAGAGATGGTGGAGCTTGGCAAAGCCCTGCTCGCATCCGGCAGCAGGACGATCTATAGCCACACTTTGAAGGGCGAAGGCAGACTGCTGCATTCCAATGGCGGCGGGTGGTATTATTTTGTGGAAGAGGATGACCTGGATAAGGCTAAGGGCTGGGTGGACGCCTGGCTGAACGATTCGACGCCGTTACAGTCGCTGCCGCTGCCGGATCAATATCAGTCGAAGCAGCCGGTCGAGGCACTGTCGGCCGCACAGGCACAGGCGAACGGACACTGATCAGCTCCTTACCATCATATGACAACTACAGACTAAACATGGGGAAACGAAAGTGGGAGGATAGTGTCATGAACATTGCTTTTTTCTTGCTGCCCAAGCAGGAAGTCGTATGCGTAACAGCAGATGCCACGCTGCGGCAAACACTAGAGCGGATGGAGTATCACCGTTATACGGCGGTGCCTATACTCGATGACCAGGGGGGTTACGCAGGGACAATTACCGAGGGAGACCTGCTCTGGTTTCTGAAGAATCAGCCGGGTGTCAGCTTCGAGCAGACCAATAAATACAGGCTGATGGATGTACCGAGGCGAATCAGCAACAAGGCTGTACAGATTGACGCGAAGATGGAAGACT
Organism: Paenibacillus sambharensis; assembly: GCF_003233845.1. Lineage (GTDB taxonomy): Bacteria > Bacillota > Bacilli > Paenibacillales > Paenibacillaceae > Paenibacillus_I > Paenibacillus_I sambharensis. Next base: position 141,628 of record NZ_QKRB01000037.1, on the reverse strand, counting down.
TGATCTCATTGGCTAAGGTGCAGAACTTTGTCCCGGTTATTGATGATATGAACCGGTTCATCGGCATTGTACGGCGGAGTGATATCATTGATTACTGCGCAGGAGCAATGCTGGAGCACAGCCGGGGCGATAAGGAAGCAGCTGCTGCTGTACCGAAGCAGCTTGAAACATAGTCGCTGAGCGAGATGTTAAGGATGCGCAGCTTCGGGGCGTAAGCTGAATAACCAGCTGATCGCCAAGCTGCAATGCAAGAGTATAGGAGGCAGGGAATGGCAGAACAACGTAATGGGGCGGGTACTGGCCGAAGGCCGATGCGCGTCTTGCTGATGATCGCCGCGCTGCTCGCGGCGGTCTTTGCCGTGTTCATGATCTGGTCGCTGTTTGGAGGCAACGATGCTTCGGCACCGGGACTAACGCCAGGACAGACGGCAGAGGACGGGGCAGCAGGTACTCAGGGCGAAACGGTAAACGGCGATAGTAAGACAGGCGGCGGAGAAGCACCGGCGGGCGAAGGGGATTCAGCTGCAGGGGCAAATCAGGATAACGCAGTGGCACTTCTTGATTCCCAGGTTACGCAAGCAGAGCTGGATGCCGTATATGATATTGTTATTCAGAATGGCCGCGTAATCAATCCGGAAACACAGCTGGACGAGGAAGGACTTCATGTAGGCATCAAGGATGGGACGGTAGGCGTGGTCACCTCAAAGCCTTTGAAGGGTGAGCGGACGATAGATGCGACTGGCTTGGTCGTAGCGCCTGGGTTTATTGACAATCTGTCTTATGATCCGAACCCGCTGGGGGTGTGGAACAAGATTGCGGATGGTGTAACGACGAACATCGCGATGCATGGAGGCACCTCCTCTCCGGCCAAATGGTATGCCTACTATGAAAGGGACAAGCCTCCCGTGCATTTTGGTGCATCGTTCTTCTATACGCAGGCACGCAATCAGTTTAAGCTGAGCCGCTATGCTGGCGCGAATGCGGACCAGATCGCCAAGCTTAAGCAGCAGGCGGAGGAAGCTCTTAATAATGGTGCGCTCGGCATATCCTTCAGTCTCGAATATGTACCGGGCATCACCTCAGAGGAAGTGCTTGCGCTGATGGAGCTCGCGAAGGAGTATAATGTTCCGACGTATTTCCACGGCCGGTATTCCGATATGGAGGAGCCGGGAACGAACTTCGATACAATGAATGAGCTGATCGGCTACGCAAGGGCAAGCGGCGCTGCTGTGCATATTGACCATATCAACAGTACGGGCGGAACGTTCAGTATGAAGGAGTCGCTGGCGATGATTGATGAGGCGCTGGCAGAAGGACTTGATATAACAGCATGTCTGTATCCGTATAACTACTGGGGCACTTATCTAAATTCCGCTCGGTTCGATGAGGGCTGGCAGGAACGGTTCCGGATTACATACGAGGATCTGCAGATTGCCGGAACGAGTGAGCGGCTGACAGCGGAGACCTTCCGCAAGTATCAGAAGGAGGGAAAACTGGCTGTAGCTTACGCTATACCTGAACAGGATGTCGTTGATGCCTTCCAGGCGCCATATGTCATGATCGGCAGTGATGCGATTCTGGAGCCGGGCCACAACAACCATCCACGTGCATCAGGCACGTTCGCGCGCACACTGGGTTTATACGCCAGGGAGAAGAGTGTGATCACACTCTCCGAGGCCATAGCGAAGCTCAGCCTGATGCCAGCCCAGCGGCTGGAGAAGCAGGTGCCGGCGCTGCAGAAGAAGGGCCGGATTGCGAAGGGAATGGACGCGGACATCGTTGTCTTCGACTATGACACGGTCATCGACAAATCCACCGTGGAGCAGCCGGATCTCTATTCTGAGGGAATGGAGTACGTGCTCGTTAATGGTCAGGTAGCGCTTGACCAAGGTGAACTGAACAAGAGCGTTCGTGTTGGACAGGCGATTCGCAGTGAATTCGTCCGCTTCAAGGAAACGGCCGGAAGCCTGAATTGGGGTACGGGATCTTATCCTCTAGTCGCATATAACGATGAGGTATATGTTGATCTGGCAGCCTTTACGGAGCAGGGCTATGCACTTGCATGGGATAAGCTCAGCTTGACGTATACGTTGGATAAAACAGCAGCCGGTTCGGCTGGAGCATCTGAATCCAAGGCCAGCCAGCAGCCGAAGAGCGGTGAGCTGATGCTGGAGCGGGGATATCAGGTGAAGACGGCAGACAAGCAGTCTGAGCTGATTTCGATAGGCGAGCGGGCATTCGTGCCGCTTAAGTTCCTGGAGGATACAGGACTGAAGGTATCGAATGAAGGCGATGTATGGACAGCGGACGCTGCCTGATTCGTAAGGACTGCTCCCCGGCCAGTATGCTTCATGCGGTTTAGCAGCAGCCGGCAGCAGGTGAATGAATATCAGACATGCTCCCTGACCTCGGCAGCTGAGGCAGGGAGTATTTTTTACGCCCGTAGCGATAATCAATATCTTGTGTACCATATCGGCATCCTCCAGGAAGTAACCGATAATGGTATGGCCCGCTTCGAATGTTGCAGGGGATTGAGGATGAACAGGCTGCATGTTATCCTTCGGGGACAGGATTAGGAAGGCCGGGTAGCAATGCGCCGGCTCCTGCCTTTATGTTATAATGAAGATTAAAGCTCATGTGCCGAGGAGTGTGGAACGGTTTGAAGACAGGTTATCGACCACTGTTGTGGAGTGCTGCGGCGCTTGTGCTGTTGTTCTCGATTGCTGTACCTGGCGTTAATGTATTGACGATAACATTTTTGATGGTGCCGTATGTAGTTCTTTACACGATGCTTCCGGCAGCCGCTTTTGCTGTTCATATGCTGGTCATCTGGGTTGCCGGATACTTGCTGATAGGGCCTGCTGCCCTGATCGTGGGATTGTTCTTCTTGATCCCCGGAATTGTAATGGGTCAGTTGTATAAGAAAAAGGCTTCGGCACGTACGGCTATAACGGGCGGTACACTTGCCCTGCTGGCACAGTTCTTGCTGGAGCTGCTGATTCTGCAGTTCGCATTCGACATCGCACTGCTCAGCGAGATGGGCAATATCATTCGGGAGAATATCGCGACACTATCCCGGGACGGGCTGATGCCTGGTAACTGGACGGCTGACATGACAGAGGAATTGATCCGGACGTCCATGCAATCCCTGCCGGTCATGCTCATCATTGTCTCGTTCGTTTATGCCGCGGTAACGCATTTTCTTGCACGGCGTGCTCTGCGAACCGCGGGCATCGAGGTCGCTGCCTTCCCGCAGGCGAAGGATTGGATGCTGCCGCGCTCATTTGTCTTTTACTATTTGATTGTCATTCTGTTCGACCTGTTCATGACAACCAAGGATAACACGTATTTCTCAGTGGTCATCATCAACTTGCTGCCGCTCCTGCGGTTTGCATTTACCGTGCAGGCTATCGGATTCTTCTTCTTTCTGGCCGCTCAGAAAAATTGGCCGCGTGTCGTTCCGCTGCTGCTGACAGTGCCGGTGCTGCTATTCCCGCCGCTTAGTCTGATTGGAGTCATTGACGTCGCGTTTCCGCTCAGAAAATCGTTTACGAAACCTTAAGTACAGGGGCGAATGGAAATGCCAAAGTTTCTCATGAAGAGATGGCACGGCTTGCATCAGGTCTGGTCGCTCGTGCTTATTATTGCGCTGACGTTGGCGCTCTCTACCTATAACTGGCTGCTCGGCCTTGCCGGACTTGTTCTGGCAGGCGTCGTGGCCGTGTATACGCTGCTTGCGGAACGGTCGTTCCGCCGCGATTTAACGAGCTATCTAGGCACCTTGTCGTACCGGATCAAGAAGACGGGCAATGAAGTCATCAGCGAGCTGCCCTTCGGTATCGTGCTCTTCAATGAGGATAAGGTGGTGGAATGGCATAATCCGTTCATCTCGCACATGCTGGAGCGGGAGTCTGTGATTGGCATGCCGCTGACCGACCTGTTCCCGGCTCTGCAGTCAAAGGACAAGGAGAAGGAGCAGGAAGGATCGGTAGAGATCCGTATTGGTACTTCCGTATATGAACTGCTGTTCAAGCAGGAAGAGCGACTCCTGTACGTGGTAGATATTACGGAACGCTGGAATATTGCCAAAAAATACGAGGACGAAAAGCTGGCGCTTGGCGTCGTCATGATGGATAATCTAGAGGAAGTCACACAGGGGATGGACGATCAGCAGCGTTCGGCGCTGATGTCCAAGGTAACCGCAGAGATTACCGATTGGGCCCAGCGGTACCATATGTATCTGAGACGCCTCACTTCGGACCGCTACCTGATTATGACGGACTTCAAGACGCTTAAGGAGCTTGAGCTGTCCCGGTTCGTTATTCTGGATGAAGTCCGGGAGATGACGCTCGATCTCAAGATCCCGATGACACTCAGCATCGGCATGGCCTGCGGAACATCCAATGTTATTGAACTGGGCCAATGGCTGCAGGGCAGTCTGGATATTGCGCTCGGCCGAGGCGGCGATCAGGCTGCGGTGAAGGTTGGCCAGCGGCAGACCTTCTATGGCGGCAAGTCGAATGCAGTGGAGAAGCGGACCCGTGTAAGAGCGCGGGTTGTAGCCCACGCCCTGCGCGACCTGATGAAGGACAGCGACAATATCATGATCATGGGACACAGGCTGCCTGATATGGATTCCATCGGAGCGGCAATCGGTGTGCTTAAGGCAGCTCAGCTGTTCAATAAAGACGCTTATATCGTATTGGAGGGGCTAAATCCATCCATAGAGAAGCTGATGGAACTGATTGCCGGGGAAGAGCGGCTGATTAAGCGTTTCGTAACTCCTGAGCAGGCACTATTGATGATGAGTGGTCGGTCACTGGCGGTGGTAGTGGATACACACAAGGCTTCGATGGTCAAGGAACCGAAGCTGCTGTCCGCAACGGAGCGGGTAGTCGTCATTGATCATCACCGCCGGAGCGAGGAATTCATTGCCAACCCGGTGCTGATCTATATGGAGCCCTACGCTTCATCCACCTGTGAGCTGGTAACAGAGCTCCTGCAGTACATCCATGACCGGGTGGGTCTGGATGTGACAGAAGCGACCTCTCTGCTCGCGGGGATCACGGTGGATACGAAGAATTTTTCACTCCGGACAGGGTCCCGCACCTTTGAAGCGGCATCGTTCCTGCGCAGGCATGGCGCGGATACATCGCTCGTGCAGCGGATGCTCAAGGAGGATCTTGAAGAATACATCAAGAAGGCCGATATTATCAAGCATGCGGAAATTCATTACGAGCATGTGGCGATTGCAGTCACAGAGCCAGGCGTTAAGAATTCCCAGCTGCTGATTGCCCAGTCCGCCGACACGCTGCTTAATATGACGGATGTGCTGGCATCATTCGTCATCAGTGAACGGACAGACGGTCTGATTGGCATCAGCGCCCGCTCGCTCGGTGACATGAATGTGCAGGTCGTAATGGAGCGGATGGGCGGAGGCGGCCATCTGACGAATGCGGCAGCCCAGCTGGAAGGCACTGTTGCCGAGGTGGCGGAACGCCTGAAGAAAGTATTGGATCATATCGATAAGGAAGAGGGGTTATTCGAATGAGAGTAATTTTCCTGCAGGATGTTAAGGGTCAAGGCAAGAAGGGCGAGATCAAGAATGTATCGGAAGGCTACGCACGCAATTTCCTGCTGCCGAAGGGGCTGGTCAAGGAAGCCTCCGAGGGCAATGTGAAGACGCTGGAGGTTCAGAGCGCATCCGAACAGAAGCGCAAGGCGAAGGAGAAGGAAGACGCGCAGAAGCTGGCGGAGCGTATGGGCGAGACCACGGTTGTCATCAAGACCAAGGCTGGCGAAGGCGGCCGCCTGTTCGGCGCTATTACCAGCAAGCAGATTGCCGAAGCGCTGGCAGCACAGGGCTTCACAGTGGACAAGCGGAAGATTGAGCTCGGTGAGCCGATCCGTTCGCTGGGCGTGACTCAGGTGCCGGTGAAGCTGCATCCGGAAGTGAAGGCAACCCTAAAGGTACAGACGACAGAGGAATAAGAACTATTGAACTCATTGGTCTTAATGAATTTATTGAACTTAATGAACTTAATGAACTTAATGAACTTAGCAGGCGGATATTATAACTCGATCGTAATGACGGACAGCATCGGACAGGGGAGAGAAGGACGATGAACACAGAGGCGATGTTTGACAGGGTCCCCCCGCAAAATCTTGAAGCTGAGCAAGCGGTCTTGGGGGCCATTCTACTGCAGGCTGAGGCATTGGTTACGGCTATGGAACGGCTGCGGAGTGAGGACTTCTATTCATCTGAGCACCAGATGATCTATGAGGCGATGGTTGAGCTGGGGGAAGACAACCAGCCGATCGACCTCGTAACGCTGACATCTTGGCTGCAGGACAGGCAGCAGCTTGAAGAGGCCGGCGGCGTCTCGTATTTGGCGAAGCTGGCAAGCGGTGTGCCGACTGCGGCGAACGTGGATTATTATGCCCAGATCGTGGAGGAGAAATCCCTTCTCCGCCGTTTGATCAGGACGGCGACACAGATCGTGCAGAACGGGTATGCGGCGACCGATGAAGTCGGTATTCTGCTGAACGAAGCAGAGCAGCGTATCCTCGAAATATCGAATCGCCGCTCAAGCAGCGGCTTCGTGTCCATTCGGGATGTTCTGATGGAAGTATTCGAACGGGTGGAATTTCTGTACGGCCATAAGGGCGGTACCACAGGCATTCCGTCCGGTTTCCCGGATCTGGATAAGATGACCTCTGGCTTTCAGCGGAGCGACCTCATCATTGTGGCTGCCCGTCCTTCAGTCGGTAAGACGGCCTTCGCGCTGAACATTGCCCAGAACGTAGGCGTCCGGGCACGTGAGGCCGTGGCGATCTTCAGTTTGGAGATGTCCGCGGCCCAGCTGGTGCAGCGGATGGTCTGCGCCGAGTCCAATGTAGACGCAGGCCGTATGCGGACAGGCTACCTGGAAGGCGATGACTGGGAGAAGCTGACGATGGCGATTGGAGCACTGTCGGAGGCGGAGATCTATATTGATGATACGCCAGGCATTACGGTAGCGGATATCCGCGCCAAATGCCGCAGACTGAAGAAGGAGAAGGGGCTCGGCATGATTCTGATCGACTACCTTCAGCTGATTCAGGGACGCGGCAAGGCAGGGGAGAACCGTCAGCAGGAGGTATCGGAGATTTCCCGTACCCTCAAGCAGATTGCCCGTGAGCTGGAAGTGCCGGTTATTGCTCTGTCCCAGTTAAGCCGGGGTGTGGAGCAGCGGCAGGACAAGCGTCCGATGATGTCCGACCTCCGGGAATCCGGTTCGATCGAGCAGGATGCCGACATCGTCGCATTCCTGTACCGGGATGATTATTATGACAAGGAGACCGAGAAGAAGAACATTATCGAGATCATTATTGCCAAGCAGCGTAATGGTCCGGTGGGCACGGTCGAGCTTGTCTTCCTGAAGAACTTTAACAAATTCGTCAGTCTTGATCACTCGGGACAGCAGCAGCCGGGAGTCGCCTAGAGGCAGATTCCCGCACGCAGAGATGCTGTCGCTTGGATAAGGATCAGCAGCAGCCCGGCCGGCAGGCCGGGTTTTCTTTTTTCTTTAACATAAAGGAAAATATAAATTTATAGGGTTATTGGGTGATGACTCTGTTGTTGTTTGGCTAGGCTAAGTGTATGGAGAACAATAACCTTAAACAATCCTATTGGATATGAATGGGCATTCGGATGCTTCATAAAGGGGTATGGTAAGAAGATCCGACCTGCCGTAATCCGGAAAGTGGAGCGCAGACAACAAACGCCTCAACCTTAGATAAGAGCTACCTAAGGTTGGGGCGTTTCGTGGATAACAAAACGATCCACGGAATGGATTTAAGCGTAAGGTATGGAGGAGCGGGTTTCGCTAATAGAGCAGTCCGCATATAGACTCTTTCAGTTTGGCATCATTTTCAAATCTAACAGAACTCAGCGACCTTATTTCAGCGAATAGGGGTCGCTTCAGCGGGTAACGGAACTCAGCGCTGCTATTCGGTCCATTCCAGAGGAATTTTTACTAATATGGGGACTTAAAAGCCTCTGAGTTCCGTAACCATTCAAAAAATGACTCTAATTTAATGTATAGCGCTTCTCAGTTCCGTAAAGACCCGCCTGTATGAAGCTGGTATGTACAATATCGCTAATACTCTCGTCATCACCGTCATCCCCAAATGCGGCCCTAACGTCAAACCGTGCATCAATTGCGAGTGTAACGATCGGTTCTGGAATCAACGAATAGTAATCTGGGGCCGTAACCTTGATGGAAAAATCCCCGCTTAATGCAGTTAAGGGATTCTTTTGTTTCTTGAGTACGGTTTTGGCACGGTGAGGTACAGCGGTGTAAAGGTGTGGAAGCATAGAGGTATGGAAGTATAAAGGTGTAAAAGCATAGAGGAGTAGAAGCATTGAGGTGTTGAAGAATAGAAGGACGGAAGTATATAAGTAGTGTATAGAGGCATGCTGCATGGGTTGCAAAAGGGCCGCTGCAGTTCCATCAAGAGATATAACCTGGACAGTCGGGTACAGGTCCTCCGCAAGGAATGGCTGGACGAGCCGATATCACCATCCTGCCCTTGGAGAGCAGGGGTAGAGTCATTTTTCATAGGCAGCAACCGCTCTAAACCCGAACGTTCGTGTATACAGATTACCGATTGTTCGTTTTTGTTGACAGGGGTAGGGTGGACTGCTACACTAGTATTGCTGCCTTTCAGAAGCGTGGATAGTCTGCGCTTGCAGGGCGGTAAATTTCGGTGTCATGGAACACTGAGCGGAGGTATGCCATGTCTACGGTTGTTGTTGTCGGAACCCAATGGGGAGACGAAGGAAAAGGCAAGATTACCGACTATTTGGCTGAAGGCGCGGACGTTGTCGCCCGTTACCAAGGCGGTAACAATGCCGGCCATACGATTCTCATCGGTGACAAGAAATATAAGCTGACGATGATTCCGTCCGGAATTTTCAATGATGATAAGCTGTGTGTAATCGGGAACGGAATGGTTATTAATCCGGCTGCGCTAATTGATGAGATCAATTACATTCACGATAACGGCTTTTCGACGGACAATCTGAAGATCAGCGACCGTGCGCATGTCATTATGCCGTACCACATGGTCCTCGATGCTCTGGAGGAAGACCGCAAAGGCGATAATAAAATCGGAACGACCCGTAAAGGGATTGGTCCTTGTTATATGGATAAAGCAGCCCGCAGCGGCGTGCGTATTGCGGATCTGATGGACGCGGAGGAATTCACGTCTAAGGTGCGTCAGTTGGTTAAAGAGAAGAATCAGGTTATTCAGCAGGTATACGGCGGTGAGCCTGTCGATGCTGAATTGATTATTGAGGAGTATCTCGGGTATGCCGATACGCTGCGCAAGTATGTAGCCGATACTTCAGTTGTTCTGAACGATGCGATTGACGAAGGCAAGAAGATTCTCTTCGAAGGCGCGCAGGGTGTCATGCTGGATATCGATCAGGGTACATATCCGTTCGTGACCTCGTCGAATCCGAGCGCTGGCGGTGTATGTATCGGTTCCGGCGTTGGTCCTGCACGCATCCGTCAGGTTATCGGAGTCGCGAAGGCTTACACGACCCGTGTTGGCGACGGCCCCTTCCCGACAGAGCTGCATGATGAGACTGGCAACGAGATCCGCGAACGCGGCCATGAGTATGGAACGGTAACCGGACGTCCACGCCGTGTCGGCTGGTTCGATAGCGTCGTTGTTCGCCATGCCCGCCGTGTGAGCGGAATCACAGGATTGTCGTTAAATTCGCTTGATGTGCTTACCGGACTGGAGACTGTGAAGATTTGTACAGGCTATAAGTTCCGCGGCGAGATCATCACGCATTATCCTGCGAGCCTGAAGATGCTGTCCGAATGTGAGGCTGTCTATGAAGAGCTTCCAGGCTGGAGCGAGGATATCTCCGGCGCGAAGACACTGGATGATCTGCCGGCGACAACCCGCCGTTATCTGGAGCGTGTGTCGGAGCTGACAGGTATTCCAATCGCCATCTTCTCTGTTGGCCGCAACCGCGAGCAGACGAATCCGCTTATCAACGTGTATGATGCATAATCATACCGAATAAGAGAATAATAGGCCTGTTTTCCTTATCCGAGATAAGGGAGGCAGGCTTTTTTTGCTGCGCTGGCCGAAGACGCACCATCCAACAATTTCTCTTAGACTGCGAATGGTGCCGCCCCGGTTGGTCCATACTGGTAGATATGTCCTCTCTTCTAGGACAGTATGGAGTAAAGGATGGATGGCTATGATGTGGTGGAAAATGGCAGGATGGCTCGGCAAGGCGGTGGCTTCGGCGCTGATCGTCAGCTTCTTGGCGATTTGGACGACGGGTTATATCGTGAACAGCTATGTAGAGGCACTGATAAAAGATTATAACCTGCCTATGAAGACTCAGCCCTTCGCCTTGTCCGGTGTCTGGGGCAAGCTGTGGGGCGCAGGCGATGCGGAAGACGGCACGATGACAGCAGAAGCGGAGCAAGAGGGAGACAGCGGCGGCAAGGCAGACCGGCCCCAAGACAGCAGTACCGGCAGTGTGCGTCCGGAGAATGACGATCATGCAGAACGGGACACACAGGATAATGCAGGGGACAATGTTCCGGACAGTCAGGCAGGTACCGGGAGTGATGATGTTCCGAGCAGTCAGACCGGCACCGGGGGGAGCGATGACCCGGCTGCTAACCCGTTCCAGGACGAAGGAATGGACTCGGAGGCATCGACGGGAGCCGGTTCGGGTTCACAGGCAGCGACGGATTCAGAACGGTCCGGGCAGCTCACAGATGCGGGGAGCGGCAGCAGCGGACAGTCTGGAGAGGAGACCAAGACGGAGACCGGATCGGGTACAGGCTCGCAGGCGCAATCGGCGCAGGGTGAAGCGGTCATTACGCCCGAGGAGCTGGCCAGAGCGAAGGACCAGATGAGTGAGGAAGACCGGAACAAGCTGTTCGCGATGCTGGTCAGCAAGCTTCCGCAATCGGAGTGGCAGACGATCTCCACCTATGTGGAGAGCGGCTTGACCGATGAGGAAATGACCAACATTCAGCAGATTGTTGCCAAGCATCTGGACCGGGAGGAATACGAGGAGTTAATGGATATTCTGAAAAAATATTAATCGAAGCACGGTTTCAGTGCGGTTGCCGCTGCTGCAAATGTTATGATACAGTAAAAGGCGTAATCTCCCGGACAGGGATATTTCGCCTGTTCCAAGGCGAATGGACGATTACATCATTGTGTGGAACAAAGGAGAAGATCATGACCGTTCACAGGCATAATAACCGGAAGAGCAAGACAGGCAAGGGACCTAAGAAGCCCGCGCCGGATACCCGGTTGCAAGACTTGAATGGCAAGCAGCAGCAAGCCGCAAGCTGGAAGAGCGCTGTTAAGGGGCTTCTTCGCAAACCAGTCCTACTTGCCGGAGGAGCATTGGTACTCCTCTCCGCCGCCGGATTAGGCGGCCATTATTATGTTGAAAGCAACACCGTAGAATATTATTACGTCTATCAGGATGGAGCCCAGCTGGGAACCGTTCATACTCCTGAGGCTGTTGAGCAGCTGATGGAAGAGAAGCGCAAGGAAGCAAGTGCGGCCAATCCGGGCCTCAAGATGGCACTGGATGCCGGCGAGCTGTCATACATAAAGGCGAGCGGATTCAAAGCAAAGCCGGAGACAGATGCAACGCTGGATAAGCTGGAGGACAGTATCACAAGCCATGCCGTTGGCGTAGAGGTAAGGGTCGACGGCAAGCTCATCGGCATCGCCAAGGATCAGCAGACTGCCGATCTGGTGCTGAAGCGTGTTCAGTCCAAGTATGTGCCGGAGAAGAAGGCAGCAGCAAACAAAGTGGAGGTAACAGCACTGGCTTACAGTTCACAGCCGGCCGCAGCCGCTTCCAAGACAGAGGTTGCGGAGGTGGCCTTCGTAGAGGAAGTAGAATTGTCATCCACGAAGGTGTCGCCAGGGCGGATTCAGGATGCGGATACTTTGTATAAACGTCTGGTGACCGGGAGTGCAGAGAATACGGTCTACACCGTGCAGGAAGGTGACTGCATCGGCTGTATCGCGGACAAGTTCTCCATCTCGCCGCAGGTTATCTACCAGAATAACCCATGGATTAAGGATGACATGATCAAGGTAGGGGACAAGCTGGACTTGACCGTTCTCGAGCCGCAGATCACGGTTCAGACCATCGAGAATGTGACCGAGACGGAAACGATTGAGCCAACAATTATTGTCCAGAAGAATGACGAGATGCGCGAAGGCGAGCGCAAGACGATTCGCGAAGGTGTCAGCGGCTCGAAGAAGGTTACCTACAAGCTCGTGAAGAAGAACGGCTACCTGATGAGTGAAGAACTGGTGGACGAAGAGATCGTCAAGCCGGCTGTACCGGCTATTATCATGAAGGGCACGAAGGTCGTCCGGGGCGAAGGCACAGGCGAATTTGCCTGGCCCGTCAGCGGTGCCCGGCTGACAAGCAGCTATGGGCCGCGTTGGGGACGCCAGCACAAGGGAATCGACCTGGTCGGAAACAGCAGTATTCTGGCAGCCGATGACGGTGTTGTAGAGTTTGCCGGTACGAAGAATGGGCTTGGCAAGGTCGTCTTTATCGATCATAAGAATGGATACAGAACGGTGTATGCCCATCTGGACTCTATTAATGTCAGCGAAGGCGATATTGTAGAGAAGGGCGACAAGCTGGGCGTGATGGGCAACACGGGCCACTCGACCGGCACTCATCTGCATTTTGAGATTCATAAGGACGGCAAGGTACAGAACCCGATTAACTATCTGTAAAGCGGATAGACGCAGCCGGCTGCATGCGAGCAGCCGGCTGCTTTATTTTGCCCTGTCCAATGTCAATGTCCTCCGCTGGGAGGTCTTCAGCCTATGTGTTAAAATAGTAGGGAGAGTAGAACGAACAGGTGGTGGGAGCATGCAGGGCAAAATACTGGTCGTAGATGATGAACAGCCAATTGCAGATATATTGAAATTCAATCTGGAGAAGGAAGGCTTCGAGGTGATATGCGCCTTCGACGGAGGAGAGGCTGTGCAGCTGGCTTATGCGGAAAAGCCGGATCTGATCCTGCTGGATCTCATGCTTCCGGTCAAGGACGGCATGGATGTGTGCCGCGAGGTGCGCAGCCGCATGCAAACCCCGATTATTATGCTGACAGCGAAGGATACGGAGCTGGACAAGGTGCTGGGTCTGGAGCTGGGGGCGGATGACTATGTTACCAAGCCCTTCAGCACGAGAGAACTGCTGGCACGGGTGAAAGCCCACCTGCGGCGGCAGCAGAAGCTGCAGACGGCAGGAGTCAGCGCAGAAGCAGCCGGACAGGCGGAGAAGCAGGGACTGAAGCTGTTCAACCTGTTCATTGATACGGATATGTATGTCGTCTACAAGGACGGCGAGCCGCTTGATCTGACACACCGGGAATATGAACTCGTCTATTATATGGCCCGCAACAGCGGGAAAGTCATGACGCGGGAGCATCTGCTCCAGGCTGTCTGGGGATTTGAGTACTTTGGTGATGTGCGTACGGTTGATGTAACGATCCGCAGGCTGCGCGAGAAGATTGAAGATGATCCAAGCCGGCCGGAATATATTCTGACCCGGCGCGGACTCGGCTATATGATGCGTAATCCGAAGTCAGGAGGGTTCATCCCCGGATGATGCGAGGTATTCGGCTATTCCGTACCGTTCAGGTGAAGCTCATCATCATCTATGTGCTGCTGATCCTGATTGCCATGCAGCTGATTGGCGTGTACTTCATCAGTACGATGAAGACGTCGCTGACTGCTTCCTTTACGAATAATCTGAATGAACAGACGAACATGCTGACGGTTCTGGTTGAGCAGACGCTGGGATCAGCAGAGCGGGAACAGAACGAGGTGCCGGATGAGCAGCTTGGCGATGATCTCAGCAGCCTGCTCAGCTCGCTGTTCAACTTCAGTCAGGCGGACATTCAGATACTGGATGCCAGCGGCAAGGTGCTTGCCACCTCCAATGCCCAGCAGTCTTATGTCGGGCGGAAGAATACAACCCTTGCCGTAAGCCGCGCGCTTCAGGGGATACGCGATAACGAGCAGGACATCGTGGATGAAGACAATGTCCGCAAGAAGGTGATCGCACGGCCGGCCTTCGATAATGGCAAGGTGGTCGGAGCGGTCTACATCGTCGCTTCCATGAAGGAGCTGTTCGAGACGGTGAACCGGATCAACCGGATCTTCATGTCCGGCATGCTGATCGCGCTTGGCCTGACGGGTATCCTGGGGATACTGCTCGCCCATACGATCACGAATCCGATCAAGGGGCTTACCCGGCAGGCGGCTGCCGTAGCGGAAGGCCGGTTCGACCATAAGGTGCCGGTATATGGAGATGATGAGATTGGCCAGCTGAGCCATGCCTTCAACAATATGACCGGGAGGCTGCAGGAGGCCCTGTCTGCCAATGAAGAGGAGAAGGAGAAGCTGGCTTCGATTCTGGCCAACATGAGCGACGGGGTAGTGGCCGCAGACGAGTATAATAATGTGATTCTGATGAACCGGCGGGCGAGGGAGATGCTTGAGGTGAAGGAAGGGACAGGAACTCCGCTGTCCGAACTGATCGGTATTACAGATGAGAAGGTAACAGAGCTGCAGGTGGGGATCGAGCATTCCACAGTCATTCGCAAGGAGCTTGATGGCGGGGACGAATGGCTGCTGCGCATCACCTGCACGCCGATCAGCCGCCGGGACAAGTCAATGGCCGGCACAATCGCTGTTCTTCAGGATGTTACCGAGCAGGAGAAGATGGAACGCTCCCGGCGGGAATTCGTGGCGAATGTGTCGCATGAGCTGCGCACGCCGCTGACGACGATCAAGAGCTACATTGAAGCGCTGGATGACGGCGCATTAGAGGACAGGGATCTTGCTGGACGGTTCGTCGGTGTTATTCGCGGAGAGTCGGAGCGGATGATCCGGCTTGTAACCGATCTGCTGCATCTGTCGAGACTGGATTCGAATCAGGCACCGCTTCGTCGCAAAGCCGTCCACGTGAGGGAAATGCTGGAGGAGGTGTCCGACCGCTTCTCATTCCAGATGAGGCAGAAGTCTATCGGCAGCTCCGTGCTGATCGAGAACGGCATTGAGAACATCTGGATCGACCGTGATCAGATTGACCAGGTTCTCGATAACCTGATGTCCAATGCCATCAAATATACGATGGACGGCGGTCATATCGAGATAGCTGCCCGCAAGCCGGATGCCGGATCGATCGCCATCAGTGTGAAGGATAACGGGATTGGCATTCCATCCAAGGATCTGGCCCGGATATTCGAGCGTTTCTACCGGGTGGATAAGGCACGTTCCCGCAATGCGGGAGGCACCGGCCTTGGTCTGTCTATTGCCCGGGAAATCATTAAGGCGCACGGCGGAACAGTGGAACTGGAATCGGAGTGGAATGAAGGTACAACGGTTACGTTCACGCTTCCGACGCTTCACGAAGGGAGCCAGGGATCATGATGGAGCGGGTGAAGACGACAGCGCTCATTATTCTTGTTGTCCTGAGTCTGATACAGAGCTATTTCCTCGCGTACAGCTTCCCGAATCTCGGCGCCAGGGTCAAGGTGGAGCAGGAGTATGTGCTGACGGAGACGATGGGACAGAAGCAGCGCGTTGAGCATGTGATTTTCCCGGAGGATATCGTCCTTCATGCGGGGGGCAACCGGCATACGCTGCTGTATCCGAACACCGTGACCTTCAATGAAATTACGAAGCGGTTTGAAGAGGTAGAGTTCAGCGGCTTCCTTAGGCACACAGCTGATAGCTACGACTGGGCCAAGGCCAGCACGGAAGGGATCGGGGCTGAGCTGCGTTTTGGCACTGGTGTTCCGGTATCGCTGCTGCAGAAGGTCTACAACCTTGATGGGGATTTCCTGTTCCTTGGGGATACAATCGAACGGATCTGGGTCATGAAGCGGCCGAACCAGGATACTGTGGAGACGTTCTTCTTCAGCTCCGACGGCAAGACGGTCTATGAGTCGGTCAGGGAAGTATTCACGCTGCAGGATGTGCAGCAGTTCGCCGGATACGGATCGTACATGCCATCCTATCAGCTGTGGAGAGGCTCGATCTATCTGCCGGAGACGCCGGTTGAGACGATTGAGTCCTCCTTCGGCTATACGGCCTACTCGCCGGAGCAGATGCAGCGCAACCTGTTCTTCGATCCGGAGAAAACGCGGAACCTGGAGGACTGGAACGGCTCTCAGATTTACACCGACGGCAAGCGTGGGCTGCAGCTGGGCTCCGGCGGAACCTGGATGGTGTACACCGACCCGGTAGCACCGCTGGACAGTCCGAATGACCTGGGGGAAAACATGCTTGCCGGGCTGCAGTTTGTGAATCAGCACGGAGGCTGGGACGGGCGTCACCGGTATGTGGTGCCTGCCGACCCGGCTGATGGCCGGATCATCCTCTTCCAGCAGTATTATGACCGGTATCCGGTGCTGGGAACGGAGGACTTTGAATACGGGCATATCCGCTTAATCGTGCAGCAGGGGGTTGTCAGTGAGTTTGAACGCTCGCTGCTGACCCGCGGGGAGCGGAGCGGCCGGACGACAGAACGCTGGCTTCCTGGTTCAGGGAGTGTAATCGAGGAGCTGGAGCGGTATCCGCGCCTCCGTGAAGTGGTGGCGGTCTTCCCGGCGCAGCAGGTAACCCCGACAGACGAGGGGGAGCTGCATTTTGCTCCTGTGTGGGCAGTACGTCTCTCGGATGGCACCGAGCATAAGCTGATGGATGCACTGCCGGCCGGAACGGTGCTGGAGCAGCCGCTGAAGAAGCTTCCCAAGCTGCAGTTCAACAAGACGGGGTCATCTGGGGTTGAAGGCAGCGGGACGGATGGCGGCACCGGGCTGAGGGGCAATGGCTCAGGAGGCGACAGCGTCATCCCGCTGCTGCCGGAAACGGGATCATCAGCGGGCACTCCCGCTGAAGACGGAACGAATTAGCTGAATAATATGAGACAGTTAGAGCGGTAAGCAGGTACAGCCAGAAGTGGCAGAGCTGAGAGAGGGAGATGGTACGAATGGATTGGAGCCGCGCGAAGAGTGTATTGATCATATCATTCCTGCTGCTGAATATGCTCCTTGGCTACCAGCTTTGGCTGGATATCCGTGAACGGCTGAATGCCAACGTGGACCTCTCGGCTCTGCCGCTGGAGGCGGCTGTGAAGATGCAGGAGAAGAAGATCCGGCTTGAGGCCAGCATCCCGACGGATACACCGAAGCTTGAGGATCTGACGTTCCGTTATACGCAGAAGGCGGCTGAAGGAGATAAAATCGAGCTCGATATGCCAATTTCCAGCAGGATTGTCTTTAACAAGAGCGAATTATTAGAAGGTATGGGAGATATCATTCCCGACCTGGAGCTGTACGGCTTCGATGCCTATATGAGCGACAGCAGCAGCGCGGTGTTCTACCGGCTGCATGACGGGCTGCCGATGTTTGATGTCCGGATGAAGCTCTATTACAGCAACCAGCAGATTATAGCCTATCAGCAGAACCGGGTCGAAATCATTCCTGGCGACGATGAACGAGAAGGACAAGCAGTGCTGCCGGCGGCAACCGTCGTGGCGCATTTGATCGATAAATATTTACAGACAGGGTCAGTGGTGACCGACATTCAGCTCGGCTATCACGGACAAATTTTCAACTCGGACATCCAGGTCTCGGCACCGTCGTGGCGTGTGCTGCTGGAGGATGGCAGCGGTTATTACGTCAATGCGATCAGTGCCGAGGTTACCCAGATGAAGGACAACGTCCTTCTCGATTGATGGGACGGGGAGAGAAAGGACAGGACAACAACGATGGGCATACGGTTTACTGTTCTTGCCAGCGGTTCAACAGGGAACGCAACAATCGTGCAGACCGACGAGGCGACGATTCTGGTCGATGCCGGGCTCAGCGCGAAGAAGCTGGAAGGATTGATGAAGGAACGCGGCGTCAGCGGACAGGATATAGACGGCATATTTGTCACACACGAGCATTCGGATCATATTAAAGGGTTAGGGGCCTTCGCCCGCAAGCATGACCTTCCGGTCTATGCCAATGAAGCGACGTGGCATGCGCTGGATAAGCATGTCGGCCAGATTGCCGATGAGAAGCGGTTCATTGTTCCGACAGGCGGAACAGTCGAGTTCGGCGAGCTGCGGGTCGAGTCTTATCCCATCTCGCATGATGCGGCTGAGCCGGTCGGATACTGCTTCCAGGATGAGGATTACAAGCTTAGCCTGGTCACCGACCTTGGCTATGTAAGCGATAAGGTGAAGCGGGCCGTAGAGGATTCCGATGTGATGGTGCTGGAATCCAATCACGACATTGGGATGCTGCGGATGGGCAGATACCCGTGGAACATTAAGCGGCGGATCTTGAGCGACATTGGACATCTGTCCAATGAGGCAGCCGGAGAAGCGGTATGCGATCTGATGACCGACCGCACCAAACGCGTCTATCTGGCTCACTTGAGCCTTGATCATAACTTGATGGAACTAGCCCGTGTAACTGTTAATTCTATTATGGAGGATCACGGCATATTCTTTAAAAGGGACGAGTGTTTTCTGAACCACACGTTCCATGACCGGCCTACCCCATGGGACGAAGTAAGGAAGAAATAGCGGCTTCGGACTCCGCGTCCAGCGCTGCAGCTTTGCGCTCCAGTTCATCCCTTGAGATGAGCCCCTTATCGATGAGGATGTCGAGCATGGAATGGAAGGCCAGCAGCATCTGGTAATGCTGATCCTTCATATCGGCAAGCTTGGCGGTCATATTGACCTGATCCCAGGCGGACATTGGTGAATACTGCATGAATATCATCTCCTCTTGTGATGTCAGATGTTTAGTACAGATTCGTATAGGGAATTCTAGTACTCTTACTATTGTAATCCGTTCTGCCGAAAACATTCCTATAAGTCTAAAAATAGTCTTGATGCACGGCATCGAGAGGAGCGATAGATATGAGCTTGTTCGACGACGATTTTTATTCCACGAGGGTATCCCGCCGGGTCCGTTCGCGAAAGGATGAATGGGGTATTCCGGCAAAACGCAGCTGGGGAGCGGTGCGGATCGCATTCGTCTCCTCCTTCGTCAGTGCAATGGCCGCCGTGGTGATGTTCGGCTTCATCTACGGCTACGACAGCGGCAGTCCGGCTGGGGGCACGCAGACTGGTGCGGCCCCGATCCAGACCGCAGATCCGTTTGAGCGTACCATTCAGGCAGCAGCAGTGGTCAGGCCGGCAGTCGTGAGCATCATCAACGAACAGCTGCTGCCGCAGGGAGAAGGCTTGTGGAGCAGTGAGGACGAGACGGAAGAGGAGCTCGACAGCGGGGAAGAAGCGGAGCTGCAGCAGGCGAGCCTGGGCTCGGGCGTTATTTTCAAGAAAACAGGCGGTAATGCTTACATTATTACGAATTATCACGTCGTCGAAGGCGCTCATACCTTGAAGGCTATGCTAGTGAATGGTGAAGTAAGAGAGGCCAAGGTTGTGGGAATGGATCAGATTACAGACCTGGCTGTGCTTGAGATAGATGGCAAGGGCATTGATACGGTTGCTGCGATCGGCGATTCGATGAAGCTTAGGGACGGGGAGACGGTGATCGCGATCGGCAATCCGCTGGGGCTCGGTGACTCCCTGACGATGGGAATTGTCAGCAAGAGCAAGCGCACGATTCCGGTGTCGCTGAACCAGGACGGCAATTATGACTGGGAGCAGGAGGTTATCCAGATTGACGCTTCCATTAATCAAGGCAACAGCGGCGGGGCACTGGTTAATCTTAGTGGTGAGGTTGTAGGTATAAACAGCATGAAAGTCGCAGATTATGGTGTCGAGGGGATTGGATTTGCGATTCCGATGAACAGCGCTCTCCCTGTCGTGGATTCTCTGATGGAGCATGGCAAGGTACTGCGCCCTTACTTGGGTGTCTACACACTGGACCTGGAACAGTACCTGTCGCAGCAGCCGGGGGCTGCATGGACGGATGAGGAAGATGCCGAGGGAGAGAAGCTTCCTTCTGCCGGGGATGAGCTGAACCTCCCGAAGGATGTAACCGAAGGGGTCATAGTCTTGGAGTCGCTTGGACCGGCTAAGGAAGCAGGGCTTGCCTTCAATGATGTGATTGTGAAGCTCGACCGCCAGGCAATCGGCAGCACGATGGAGCTACGGAAGTATCTGTATAACAAGAAGGAAATCGGCGACACCATTGACGTAACCTTTTACCGGGATGGCAAGCTGAAGACAACGACGTTCAAGCTGGGCGAGAAGGACAACGAAGAGGAGTAAGACGCGCTTATGTATTGTGTATGCAAACAGCATGTGGAACTAGCCATCGATAAATTCGTGGACGATTATGAGGATGCGCCGGATATGGTGGATCTGGACCGGACCCAGTTTGCGGACTGGGATCCCCCGCGCAAGTGCGATCTCTGTGAGCAGAGAGCGGAGATTCTGCTGGTGTGAGCCGGTTGACAGGTTAACAACAAGAAACCCGCGGTCAGGCCGGTTGGCCTGATGCGCGGGTTTTCCTGTATCATCATGTATTATGGAGTAGTTGTTGTGTCTTGGGATGTGCCTTCTTCCGTAATGCCTTCTCCCTCTGGGGAGTCGATATCCACGTCAGGTGTTGTTACGTCAACATCAGGCGCAGTTGCATCAGTGTCAGGTGTCGTTGTGCCTGCGTCAGGCATGGTTGTACCTGTATCAGGCGTTGTTGTGTCCGGAGTAGGATTAGTTGTATCCGGCGTGACAACATTCTCGTCTTCGACCACCACATTGTTGTTCTCGGCATTACCGCAAGCTGCGGCACCGAATACCAGTGTAGCACCCAGTACAGCTGTCAGCGAAGACTTAACCCATTTCTGTTTGTTCATGGTTATACCCCTTTCGAAATCCAAAGTGTTGTATGTGTTGTGTGCGCTTCTGTATCGTTTATAACCTTGCACGAGTGCATTATAAACGTCTAGACGTATTAGAAAAGCTTCATGATTCTAACATTTGAACAGCGTGGAGGCTGGGAAAGACATATAGTTGGAATAAATAATGGCATTATGGCGGGCAGGTTGCCTGCTTGATTATAGAGGAGGAAATGAGCGAATGCATGTGCAGGTTGCAGCGGTAGGGAAGCTGAAGGAAAAATATCTGGTGGACGGCATTGGAGAGTATGCTAAGCGTCTGAAGCCTTACATAAAGTTCGATATGATTGAGGTGCCGGATGAGAAGGCGCCAGAGACGATGAGTGCAGCGGAGGAGGCGCAGGTGCGTGAGCGGGAGGGCGAACGTCTGCTGGCCCAGATCAAGCCGGATGCGCATGTGATCGCCCTGGCCATCGGCGGACAGCTGTGGTCCTCCGAGGACCTGGCCGCCCAGCTGGACAAGCTCGGCACCTACGGCAGCAGCCACGTCGTGTTCGTGATCGGCGGCTCCAACGGGCTCGGCGAGAACGTGCTGAAGCGCGCACAGCAGAAGCTCAGCTTTGGGCGGATGACGCTGCCGCATCAGCTGATGCGGCTGGTGCTGACCGAGCAGGTGTATCGAGCGGTGAAGATTAATCGGGGGGAGCCTTATCATAAATAGGGCGAAATTTTTTCTTAGCTGTCCAAGAATGCGGCAAGGATTTTGTTATTCTACAAGTGTAAGATAGTTAAGCAAATGACTGCAGCAAATTATTGTTCTGTAGAGGGGATAGGTTCAGAGTAGAACTGTTGATAGCGGTCCAACGACTTCTTACCATTTTGTTTAACATAGTCTCGCTGCTTTTTAACATTATATCCTTCATAGTCAGAATAGAATGTTCCCGTATCTAAGTGTAGACTTGTAGCGTTAGACGCCATGCGGTTTTCAGATTCTGTAATAATTTCTACACCATCATAAAAGCGACTTCTTTTAGCATCTACAACAGTGGCCTTCCAACCTTGATTCGTTTTAATATCAGCAAGTCGGACTCTAGCAACAATTGCTACGACTATTTCTTGCTCATTATACTCATCAGTTACAAATGCGTCGATAATATGCTTATTATTAGCAAGATCAAGAACTTTTTTAACATCAAGTGTTTTAATTTCATTTGATCCGTTCGTCATAAAATATAACCCAACCCTTCTTATGTAGATATAAATTATATCGGAAATATTTGGATTAGTTATTACGTCAAATGGCGAAAGAAAGCTTGCATTGCAATTTAGAGGCTTTTCTGGGCAAAGGAAAAAGCCCCTCCCGCATTTGTTTCAGCAGTAGAGGGCTAAGCCTAAAAAGTTCTTCTCGGTCTCCACGCTGAAGGTACGGCGAGCAGAGGAGCAGGGTGGAGATGGGCTCGTCCTGAGAGAGGATCATTGAATTGGTCGGCTTTTGTGGTCCGTTTCAAAGTGCTAGACACGAAGAGCTCCACTTCTAATGGATTTGCACTTTGAAAGATCAAATTACTTACGACGTTGGCCTTCATATCCCTCGTATTTGGGTTGGAACTTGAGGTGAAGGTAAGCCTCAACGAAGTTGAGAATAAAGATGCCTAATTGATAATCAATTAAGATGTCTATTCTCTCCGTATTATTCTTGATCCACTCTCCGACAGTTGACTTGCTTAAAGCATACAGTTCGAAATCGGTATCACCCAAAATGGATTTCGATAAATTACTCATTGAACTGTCTGGATCGTAATGATGACTATTAACTCTTGCCGCACTTTTAGGTCCAGCTTTGCCAATCTTCAAATGCTGGCCTTCATACGAGAACGTATAGACAACTATCTTCCCATTTAATTTGGTCAATTTATGAGGGTTGCCTCTATTCTCAACTTGTATTTGTTCATCTAGGACTTTGACACCAGCTACCCTAATCATGGACAGCAATTCGTCTTTGATTGTGAACATTTATAAACTACCCCTATTTATTTTTATGGAGAAGAATCTCTGCTTCTTAGGTGGTTAAATCTCTTGGGATGACGAATTCCGAAAGCTTTATTCCTTTGCTAACTTCGGTTGCGTAGGATGGGTTTATCCCTGAGACACTTACTATCTCTTTAACACTGAGGTTGTTCCGCATTATTACATCGGCGTATTTCACACCGAATAAATGAATCTTTGCTACTTGTTTGCCATGTGGTGCTTTATGGTACATATCGCTCAATATTCTTCCTAGATCAGAAACATTACTCAAGAGATACACCTTCTTTTAAAAGTTTTATCGGACATCACTAGTGTTGCATTAATATTAACGAAATCTTCAAAACTTTCAGTTATCAGGCTTTCTGGGCAAAAAAAATCCTTTACAATGGAAATGGTAGGTAGTCCCTGTCCATAATCCAATGAAAGGATTCACGCATGGATAAGGATACCCTATTTTCTTCATTTGGTAAATGGCTTTCGCCAATTTGTTCAAAAATGTTTCATACCCAGATTGCTAAATCCGGTCAGGACAAGTATGTAAAGAAGCTTACAACACTCGCCTACCTCAAGCTGTTCTTGCATGCACAGCTGCAGCAGCGCGAAGGGCTGCGGGAGATAGCCGACGACGTTTTGAGTAAGGAATTTCAGCGAGAACTGGGCTTGGAGACGATCTCTGCAGCGCAGTTAAGCCGCAAGCATAGTCGGGTAAATCCAGACCTGCTCCAGCAGATTTTCGAGCGGCTGGCGAAGCAGATATTGTCCAGGCATGGCTGTTCGATCGCAAATCGCAAAGCACTTCGGATTATCGACTCGACCACCGTTGCCCTTTGCTTGCAGCGGTACAAGTGGGCCGATTTTCGAAAGACCAAGGCCGGGATAAAACTTCACCTGCGACTTGCTTTTGCAGATGCCCATGAGGTCCTGCCAGAGAAGGCGACCATTACGACAGCTAGGAAAAATGACCGGACACAGATGGACGATCTCATCCACGAAGAAGGGATCACGTACGTATTTGACCGCGGATACGTGGACTACAGGATCTTTGATCGTTACTGCTCGGACGGGATCTACTTCGCAACTCGCTTGAAGGAGAACGCGATGATTGAACCGCTCCAATCGCTTGAAATTCCAGAGGACAGCAAGGTCACCATGGATGAAAGGGTGCTGGTCGGTTCCGGACAAAAGCGGATGAAGCACAAGCTTCGGATGGTGGAAACCACCGACTCCCAGAGTAATTTGCTCATTCTGCTCACCAACCGTTTCGATCTGTCTTGCGATGAAATCAGTGAGATGTACCGCAGCCGCTGGGCCATTGAGACCTTCTTCAAATGGATGAAGCAGCATCTGAAGATTAAGCATTTCTATGGTACAAGCCAACAGGCCGCACACAACCAGGTTTGGCTGACGCTTATCGCTTTTTGCCTGCTTATGCTGGCCAAACTGGACGCGAACGTAGAGCACTCCCTGCTGCAGATCCAGCGATGGCTGAAAGCTCTGATGTGGAAGCCTTATGCACTGTGGATCGGGCGGATGAAGCGTAAACCGAGCCGCAAGTCTGCAGGACGGAGACGGTTAGAACCCACGTAACCAAGTCGGCCCGAAGGGCATTGTCTGACGCAAAAGCCGAGTGGATATACATAAATTACCAAATGGACAGAGCTACCTTTAATGGCTGCTCGACCTTTTGGTTCTGATGGAAGAAACTAATTATCTGAATTGTCTGTCAGCGTTTTATGCAACGCTAGTGTTCTCATCTAATGAAAGATTTAATTTCATCTTTATCAGATTAGCGGTCAATTGGGTGGTATCGTTGTTTTTGTTAATTCGCCCTGTTGAGGCAACTGCTCGTCCCAGCCATTCACTGGAATTCGTTCGGTTCCAATCAAAAGTCGACAAAGATTGTATGTATTGTCGCCAATCAGTTGGATTGTTATTGTATAAATAATTCCCAATGACTCCCATGGCCTCAAGGAAGACCCCATGCGCATTAATAAAGTTAATTCGCAGTACAGATGGTGAGAGCTCTTTACGGAAAACTTGCTGCCATTCAATCATCGCATCACACAATTCCAGCCAAAATTCTTTCAGAAACTTTTTTTCTTGATCTGAAATGAATTCGCCTTTCTTCTTATTGAGAATTCGACAATTCGTATGAAAGATGTTGTTTAAAGCGAAAATCTTGGGGACAGCTTGGACAAAGATGGTCTTTCTTTATCAGTATATCGGTCCATGAGCGGAATCTCCGCTATTACTTCCTTGGTAATATTAGCGAGTTGATCACGATGTTCGTATAAAATTCCGAGTGAAGAAGTTGTATTTACCGCGTGACGATTCAAATCCGCGAACATTTGTTGACTCATTTGGAGTCCAATATCTTTAAAGAACACCACTGAAATCGTTTCTTGTCCCAATTCTGACGATGTGCGCAGAGCTTCTTCGATGGCAGCACGTCTGTGTTGGCCGTCGCTTATCAAAAAACGAGCATCCATTGAAATAACTAAGCGTCCTATGTCATTGAATTGTGGATCGTCAGAATAAGGAATAAACGCCATTTCACCATCAACTGAAGCTGTTAGTGAAGAAAAGACGTAATCGTTTTGGTTGTTTAAGATATATGAGGTAATCTCGGGGATCCGAGACTTGTTAAGGGTTCTTTGTGCTCTATGTTCGGGCCCGACTTCTTCTTCATCAAATGAAAAGATTTTGGGATGACTCGCAGAGGACACATTCCGACATAGTATTCCTTACCAGCTTGGGTGCCGCGCAGGGCAGGGAAGCTGTAACTGAAGGTGGAATCCATAGTAAATCACATCCTTTACGTACGTAATTTATATATGATATAATATATCAATTTTTTGACCAAAGGACAACTAAAAGAAGATTTGAAACACTAATCTGTCATAATGACAGCTGCGTACATTTTTATTGAAATGTACAAATCATCTGTATGATTGGACAATTTATAATTTTATAGCACAATAAAATAAATTAATTGCGCAATGTGTTGACGGGCTTGTCCAATTATAATATAGTCAAGATATAAATATTGGGAACATGAACGAGGGGGGAGGACAAGAATGAAAGATTGCGAGTTTAACTTGGGATTAGAGTATTCCATTCCCGAATTGCCGGGAGTATATCTAATTCAAGAACAAAGTTCGCCATACGTTCTGTATATCGGTAGAACCAAAAATTTACGAACTCGATTTAAAAAGCACCTTAGTAAGACACATAATTGGCGCTTGAAAAAGAACTTGTCTGGCAACAGTGATGTTTCATTTTCTTACGAACTTACGATTTCTAACAAAGAAATGAAGCAAAAAGAAAAGGACTACATTCAGAAGTACAATCCGGTTTACAATGAAATTCGTTACCAAGAATAGGGGGAATTAGGAATGGCAAGACTTTACCCATCTTTAAAAGGGAAATTAGGAAACACGGAATATTATTTAACTGTCATGAAGGCTGCGGATGTTATTCGAGATATTCGATCAGCGGATGAACTTGCCGACTGGAAAGACTTTACAATTGAGGAGCGGTTACAACGAGAAATTAACTGGGGTAGAATAAAGTCAGAATTGGCTCCTTACTTAATAGAAGATGAAGACAGGTTTTTTGGCTCATTAATTGTTGATATCTACAACGATCAAGGTGTTGAGTTCGAGCCGCTTTCAGCTACATTTAAAACTAATAACAAATTTTACGAGAGTGCAGCACAAGTATTTGGTTTCTTGGTCATGAGTGGAGGCGAAAGTCTCTTTGCATTAGACGGACAACACCGACTTAAAGCGCTCCAAGTAGCGATTACGGGCAAAGGGAAGGATGGCGAGCTTATTGAAGACCTCGGCCATAACCCAGATCTAGGACAGGAAGACGTTACTGTCATCTTTATTCGCCACGAAGGGAATTCCCAAAAGATTCGAAAGATCTTTAATAAAATAAATAAGAACGCAAAACCGACATCTAAAGGTGATAATATCATTACCTCCGAAGATGACCCGTTTGCTTTGATTTCCCGCAAACTAATCGGCCCCGATGCACCATTGAAAGAAGCCCAGGTCAACTGGAGGTCTAATACATTATCTAAGACATCGAAGCAGTTTACGACTATCGGTACTCTTTATGAGAGTGCAGAAATCTTGCTTCGCAAAAAGAATTTAGTTAAAAATCAGTTGCCGAAAGACCTTTCAAAATACTATAACCATGTAAAGTCAGTATGGGAGCAGCTAGTTAAAGAGTTTGAACCGTTTACGGAAATGATCCATTCTACTGAAATTGGTAAATTCCGCGAACAGCTTCTGGTTGGTAAACCTGTTGGCCAGATGGCTCTAGTTGAGGCCATTCAAATCTGTTTTGAACACGAGTATGATAATTTGTCTAAGATTATTGCTTCTCTCAATAAGGTGAACTGGGATTCAGATTCCAACACGTGGCTTCATGTTATGTACGAGCCGGGTGGAAGGATAAAGGCTAACAGCACGTCGCGTAAGTTAGCGGCTCGTGTAATTGCCTATATGGTAGGTGTAAATTACAATGATGACGAAAAAGCACAGCTCATTACAGATTACCGGAATATTAAGAAAGAGCCTAATGCAATGCTGCCTGACCCTGTCGAGTGAGGTTAGAAAGGAGTTTTTTAATTAATCTGGGCAAACTTATTAAACGTAGCTTTGGAACTGAAGCCTCCAGTACATACCAGTAAAGCTGGGGGCTTAGCATATTAAGTGAAGGGGGCAAAAATGGAATGAAAGAATCGCTTCCAACCAAAAAGCGAAAAATAGTAAATAGCGCGATTGAATTGTTACTTCACAGACCTGAAGGAATGAGATTTTCTGAGTTGAAGAAAAAGATTAATGAACAACACTTTGAGATTGGTAACAGTACGATAGGTTCAACAATTGTTAGCCTTGAACAAGAAACTAAAGGGACCATAGTTAAAGTTGACAAAGGCTTGTTTAAACATTCAAGTTATGTCGACAATCAAAGTCTAGGTAATGAAGGATCGGTTGTAATACCAAATACTGAAGTTACAGAAAGAGAGCGGGAAGAGAAATTTTATGCTCCTTTTGCAGATTGGCTAACTGATGATATTGAAGAATGTACACATGCCATACCTTTAGGAGGAAAGCGCTTTAAAGACAAATGGGGCACTCCGGATGTTATAGGTATCCGTGAATCTAGAAGGGGAGCTGTTATCCAGTTTCCAATAGAAATAGTGGCTGCCGAAATTAAAGTAGAGACTAGAGATTTAATTACAGCTTTTGGACAAGCAAGTGCGTATAAACTATTTTGTCATAAGTCTTACATTGTTATTCCAAATTATGCTGATAAGGCAGACATTGCACGTCTTGATGGATTATGCCGTATTTCAGGAATTGGCCTCATATTGTTTGACTATAAGAACTCTGATAACCCTAACTTTGAAATACGGGTTCGTGCAAACAAAAATGAACCGGATATGTTTTATGTAGACAAGTACATAAATTTAATTGAAGATGACTTATTTCCACGAAATCAGAAAAGAAGATAATTTGAGGTGGTAATGTTATGGCATACGATTTGACAAATTATTTAGTCATTGGAGTGTCATCAAGAGCTCTATTTGAATTATCAGAAGAAGAGGAAATTTTTCAAACTCAGGGTCTAGAGGCATATTCGAAGTATCAAATAGAAAATGAAAACAAGGTTCTAAAACCTGGAATTGCTTTTAGTCTGATAAAAAGCATCTTACACTTAAATGAAATTGTTGAGGGGAAAAGAAAGACTGAAGTCATAATAATGTCTCGGAATAATGCAGATACAAGTCTTAGAATATTTAATTCCATCGAACACTATGGTCTTGATATTACACGAACGGCACTTACAAGCGGACGATCTTTAGCTCAATATCTTAAGGCGTTTGACGTAGATCTCTTTTTGTCCGCAGAAGAGAAAGATGTTCAGGGGGCAATAGATGCAGGTGTTGCAGCGGGATTAGTTTACAAAACCGACACCTCTTACGAAAATAACTCTACATCTGAAATAAGAATTGCATTTGATGGTGACGCAGTTCTATTTTCGGAGGAATCGGAAGAGATATATCAAACTCAAGGTCTTCCGGCATTTCTTGAACATGAGAAAAGGAATGCGGAAAGGCCCCTCTCTGATGGTCCGTTCGCTAAATTACTTAGAACTATTTCGTTTTTGCAGAAACAATTTGGTCCCGATAATAATCCAATACGTACAGCATTGGTAACGGCTAGAAATAGTCCGGCTCATAAGAGAGTAATATTAACATTGAGGGGTTGGGGAATAAGAATTGATGAGGCTTTCTTTCTTGGAGGGGCCCCCAAAGAAGGCGTGTTGAAGGCGTTTGGAGCACATATTTTCTTTGATGATCAAGATGTTCACTTGAATAGTTCATCTAGGGTAGTGCCATCAGCTAAAGTTCCAATTAGAACGAAGGGTTGAAATGTAAGCGGGCTCGATAAATGACCGTTGCTCTAGTGAATAATTAATTACTCAATTGCGAAATTTCGCTTTACAGAAATAGTTTAAATTGCTATTATGAATCCGTAAGACAAACCCCATCTACTGTCACACTAGCTGACAGTTTAGGCACTCTAGGAGGAGTACAAATGAGAAAATTTGAGATCCCTGTAAAATCGTTCAGACGGCAAGATGATCCTTTCGGAAGAGATGACCGAAAAAAGTATCGTTGCTACGTACACGTGAAAAGTGTGCCTAGCGATATCCCTATGGTAACAAACCCAAGGGATCAAAACTTAAAAACAGATGTGGCTAAAGCGATAGAGGACTCCCTGACATCCGACGACATGAACTTCTATAACTATAACAGAGGTTTGGTGTTATCAGTTAAAAGTGTTAGTTACAACTCTGGAACAGAGATGATGACTTTTATTATTGAAGATGAAGAGGTCCATGGTAATATCGACGGAGGACATACTTACAAACTAATCCTTAAACATAAAGCTAAAGATGTAAATCAGTATGTCGAGTTTGAAATGATGACGGGAGTGGAAGATGTCATTCTAGCTCTCGCCGCTGCACGAAACACCTCGGTCCAAGTAGATGAGAAATCTCTAGCTGAGCTGGAAGGTAAATTTGCTCCGATAAAAGACTCTGTCGGTGGAATGTCTTTTTATAACCGAATTGCTTTTAAGCAAAATCAATACAAAGGGCAAGGGATCAGAATCATTGACGCACGGGAAGTAGTTGCAATACTTACCATGTTTAACATTGAGGATTATTCGCAAAATGTCCATCCGACAGGGGCCTTTTCTAATAAAGCGAAAATTTTGGACAAGTACTTAGAGGATCAATCTCCCTTTGAAAAGATGCATAATATAGCACCTGATGTATTTGACCTCTACAATCAAATAGAGAATGATTTGCCGATTGCGTATAATGAGAATGGGGGCAGATACGGTTCTAAAAAGTTTTCGGGGTATAAAGATGGGAATGTTGTCGGTAAAGTAAAGTTTGGTGATGAGGAAATAACTTATAAAGTTCCAGATGGAATCATATACCCTGTTCTTGCAGCATTTCGTGCACTTATTGAAGAAGACTCTCAAACTAAAATGTATAAATGGAAGCAAGACCCGTTTGAGATTTATCGAAAGCTCCGTATAGAACTTGCATCGAAAGTAATAAAGTTCTCTGATTCTGTAAGTAATAATCCTCTGTCAGTAGGCAAGGATTCTAACGTGTGGGATCTCCTGCATATGACTGTCGAGAGAGCTATATAATAAATATAATTAGTCATAAAAGCCGTAACTATTACGGCTTTTATTGATTTTCAAAGGAGTTGCATGGAATGTTTGAAGTGAAAATTAAGCTCAAAGAGGTCATTGAAAATCACCCTAATAAGCTCACCCAAAAGGATCTCGCCAGAATGACGGGTATAAGAGAAGCTACAATTAGTGACTTTGCTCGTGGTTCCAGAACGGTTATTAATATTGAACATCTACAGAAAATAGCCAATGCTTTAAACATTACCGATATAAGGGAATTAATTGATCTGGTTGAAAAGGAGTAATAAGATCTAGCCTGTGTAGTTTCATCAATGAAGCTGGAGCTGTAGATGAGCGTATAATACAAGTAATGCGAAATTAATTTTTGAATGTCGCTGATCAAGAAATTTCGCCCTATAGATGATACGGTGAGCCTTATCATAAGTAGGGCTAGTATTTTGCGAATTCTAGCATTCCCTTTCGAAAAAAGTGTAAGGTCCCGCACGGAGCCTTCTTACGTTTTGAGGTTGTTAACTGTTTAGATCTATGGTAAGTACCGTCTGATACCATGTGTTTACGTTTGAAGTTCCTGCAAGGCTAGAGATCTAAAGCTGGCTTGTTTTAGTGCATTCATTACATGCAAGTAAGGATGCGGACCGCAACTTATGCGAGCAACACCTAATGCGACCAGTCTATGAAGAGAAGGCGATTCCGGGGATATCATCACGTTAACGGGAATTGGAGATTGCCGACACAAGCTCTCGATGTGCTTCTCGTTGCACAGACCTGGAACAAAGAATCCGTGAGCGCCAGCTTCTGCATAGACGTGTGCCCTTTGGAGGGCAGCTTCTACATGTGCCTTATTGTGCTCATTTGCAGAGGCTTGTAAGAAAATATCGGTGCGAGCGTTAATAAAAAGAGGAATCGACGTATGTTCGGCGGCAATTCGCACAGCTGCGATACGAAAGGCGTGCTCTTCTTCCGAATACAGTCCAGTTCCATCCATGCACTGATCTTCGATATTGATACCAACTGCTCCGCTCTCGATAATCTTTATTACGTTCTCCTTGACGATTTCTGGGGACCGACCATAGCCGCTTTCTATATCAATTGTAATGGGCAGATCCACGTGATTGTAAATCCGCTGAAGATTTGATAGGACAAGGCTGAAGGGGAGTGCCTCGCCGTTGTCGTATCCATGTGCAGCCGCTACTGACCAACTACCGGTAGCAATGGCCTGAGCACCGGCTTGTTGAACGGTCCGTGCACTTCCGGCATCCCATGCGTTGACGAGAACGAGCGGGCGGCTATTTCTAGCAATTCGTGAAATATCTTTGCTTGTTCAAGTTGATTTTTCATAAGCTTGATGTTCCTCTTTTCTCGTCATTTAGAAGCCATTCTTTGCGAGTGACGCCGCCTCCATATCCACCGAACTTGCCATTGGAGTTGATCACACGGTGACAGGGAATGACAATGGCCAATTGATTAGCGCCGTTCGCTTGCGCAACTGCACGATAAGCATTCGGTTTCCCAAGTGCCTTCGCGATGTCAGCATAGGAACGGGTTTCCCCTGGCGGAATACGTCTTAATGATTCCATACGCTTTGTTGAAAAGGCGATCCTACTAAATGGAGTGGAGTCTTGAAATCAGTTAACGTACCTTCAAAATATTGAGTGAGTTCTCGTTCCAGCGACTGAATCGGTACGGTCTGTCCGGGAATAATCGCAGCTTTCATTCTTTTCCTTAGCCGTTCAACTTCGCGTTCCAGTCCTCTACGATCGACGAATTCTAAAAGAAACAGCTTACTTTCGTCCGTTATTGCGATCATAGGTCCGAGCTGCGTGTCCAGCCAGGCTGCTTTGAAAATACGGCTATCGTCTAGACGCGTAGGAGGTGCGCCCATGATGCGAGAAAACGCGTCTCTGAATCCACTGCTGGAATCGTATCCTAAATCTAATTGCGTGTTAATTATGTTCTCCCCCGATCGGATGCTCTTCAAGGCTAGTCCCATTCGACGGGCTCTGGCATATTCAACGAATGTCATACCGAATCGTTTCTTGAATTGACGGCGTGCAGTAGATTCGTCGATAGACAAAGCCTTGAAATCTTGTCCTTTCCAGCGCTTCTCGGGATTCTGCTCAACCGCCTCGACAAGGAACCGCACGATATCCGAGACTTGATTCGGGTGTGACAAGGGGCCGCAACGCTGACAGGGACGGAAGGAAGCTAGGAGCGCCTGTTGCGCTGACTCATAGAATTCGCAGTTACTGAACTTTGGTTTCCTCGCCGGACAAGTCGGTCGGCAAAACACACCGGTGGACGTGACGCCCACATAGAAAACACCTTCGTATTCGGAATTTTTCTCAACAAGCGCATTATAATATTCGATTTTTCGTTCCTGGATAACGATCATGCTAACACCTACTAATCAAGAATAAGTTAATTATACCCTGCGATTCCGATCTTCGTAGCCGAAAATCAGGCATCTATTTTGGAGGCATGAAGTGGCCCAAAAGCTTGCCGTTACAGACAGTGCGGTGAACCGTACCATAAGTAGCGGCTAGTTTTTTTGGGGGAGTTCCTTACGGGGCATGGATTTGTATATATGTGCAGGTTTCGGGTTATGGTAGCCTTAGAAAGGTACTTTGGGCTAACGTATTTTGAGTGCACCATCCTCGTCACATCCCACGGAAGGAAGAGAGCTGAGTGAACGTAGGAAGCTGGCCAGCTGCGTCAGCTGTGTAGGAATACCAGCTCTTTTTGCAGATTCGGGACTGGATTCCGAGCCTCTGCATAAGCGGGAGCACTTTTTTGTAATTCATCCAGATCCCTTTTTCCTGCCACAGAAAAAGCTGCGGCTGCCTGTACCGTAAGTGCCGTCGTACTTCTTATACAGATTGCTTACCAGCTGTTTGTCTGCCGCATCCCGATCTTCGCTCTACCGATTCAACCAGGCGTTATAGCCGTTTTTGGAGACGCCAAACAAGCTGCAAAGCCGCTGGATCTACCTTTTTTCATTCATTTGCCGAATGAGCGCATACCTCGCTTTTGTTCCTCCTCCCTCCAGATTTTTAAGCACTTTTTTAGCAACTCATTCTTTCGCTGATCTTCATTTGAAATATTATGCGCTACACGGCGGCCGAACGCAGCGAAGCGGCAGTCAAAGGGACAAAATGAAAAGGGAATCGGAGTCTTATACGAATCCTGTGAAATGGCATAAACGGCTTAAAGATAGATGGGTATGTTGTATAAAAAGTTTTATTTTACTGGCTCGTGTTAATAGGAGGGAGGGCTTTTAAATGTTTTTCTCCTATTTCGATTCGATCGGTTTGGTTGAAACCGGATAGGAAGCAGTCCAATACTTTTATACAGGAGGTAACGAACAGTGAAACGATTCAATCCGAAAAAGAGCATCCGTACTACACTGGCGGCTACGGTCCTGGTAGCAGGACTGGTACCGGCGTGGGGAGGATATTCCGTACAGGCGGCTGAAAGTGACGAAGTTATTTCCGAAGTGGTCGAATCCGAAAATGCAGAGATGATTCCGCCCGGCGCTACCGCCTTCACGGATATTGCGGATAGCGAGTACCAAGAGGAAATCGAAGCCGCATTCGAGGCCGGCCTCATCAAAGGTTACAACGATGGTACATTCCGTCCAACCGAAACCTTGAGTCGTGCCGAGCTCGTGACTATTCTCGGACGTACGCTGGATGTTGAAGCCGACCCTGCGATACTTCCGTATGACGATACGGTGCCGACATGGGCCGCACCTTATTTAGCGGGACTAGAAGAGCGGGATCTGCTGGGCAGTTTCGCAAATAACGAAATGTTCTATCCGAGTCAAGCCGTGACGAATCAGGAAGCGGTTGAACTGATTTCGCTGGCAACAGATGAGACGGTGTGGATAATCGGAATGCCGGGCACTGCGTCCGATGCGATTACACGCGGTGAACTGACTGACCTGATGGTCGATCATCTGTTGGACTAACCGAGTTCGTTTGTTTGAATGACAAGCGCAGTTCACATTCGAACTTTGATTAAGCAGTCCGGGCAGTCCGCCTCCTTCGGAGAGCGGGCTGCCTTTTGCTTTGCGCTGGAGAGCATTTGTTTATACGGTAATAGAGGAAAAAGGAGGAGAAACGAGCTCAAGTATGGCGATAGTCCGCCCAAATCCCGCTTAATCGCGCGACCAGTCCCGCCGAAGCGAGAACAACTCCCGCAGCGCATCCGTCGATAGCTCGGTAATCCAGCTCTCTGAGCTGGAGATCACGTTGTCGCTTAGCTGCTGCTTGTTCTCCAGCATCTCGTCGATGCGCTCCTCGAGAGTGCCGAGCGAGATGAATTTATGCACCTGCACGTCGCGTGTCTGGCCCATCCGGTAGGCGCGGTCGGTCGCCTGGTTCTCGACGGCCGGGTTCCACCAGCGGTCGAAGTGGAATACGTGGTTCGCCGCGGTCAAGTTAAGCCCGACGCCTCCTGCCTTGAGGGAAAGGATAAACACGTTCGGCTGCTCGGATGCCGGAAGGTCGCGGGACTGAAACCGTTCGACCATCCGGTCCCGCTGCGTCTTCGGCGTGCTGCCGTTCAGGTACAGTACGGGCTCGCCCAGCTCGCGCTGCAGGACATCCTGAATCATTTTGCCCATGCCAATGTATTGCGTGAAGATGAGGCAGCGCTCGTCCGCCTCGCGCAGCTCCTTGACCATTGCCAGCAGCCTCTCGAGCTTGGAGGAGCGGGCGACGATCGCCTCCGTGTGTAGAGGGCCATCCTCCAGCTCCGTTCCCGTATCCTCATCCAGCAAAGCCGGATGGTTACATGCCTGCTTGAGACGTGTCAGCGCTCCGAGAATGGCGCCTTTGCGCTGGATACCGTCGAGCTTCTTCAGCTTCTCGAGCAGCTCCTTGACGCAATTGTCGTACAAGGCAGCTTGCTCGGAGGTAAGCGGAACATACGTCTTCATCTCGTTCTTGTCCGGCAGGTCGAGCTGGATGGCGGGATCCTTCTTCTTGCGCCGCAGCATGAACGGTTTTACCAGCCGCTTTAGCTCAGCCGTGCGACGCCCGTCCTGTTCGCGCTCGATCGGCGCTGCGAAGCGGTCCTGGAACGCCTTGGCGGACCCGAGGTAAGTGGGCACGGTAAAATCGTAGATCGACCATAGCTCCGCCAGCCGATTCTCGATCGGTGTCCCGGTAAGCGCAATGCGATGAAGCGCGGGAAAGCTCTTGACCGCGGCGGCCTGTCTGGTCCCGGCGTTCTTGATATTCTGGGCTTCGTCCAAACAGACGGCTCCCCATTGGAAAGCGGCCAGCGTTTCCTGATCGAGCGAGGCGGTGGCATAGGAGGTCAGCACGACGTCAACGCTGCGTGCCTCGTTCCGGAACGCGTCGCCGCTCTTACGCCCGGAGCCGTAATGCATGGCCACCTTGAGCGATGGAGCGAAGCGGGAAATCTCCTTCTGCCAGTTGCCGAGTACGGACGTAGGGCAGACGATCAGCGAAGGGAGCCGGAGCCCATCGTCCGCCTGCTCCTTGGCGTGCAACAGGTAGGCAATCAACTGGACCGTCTTGCCGAGTCCCATGTCGTCCGCGAGACAGGCCCCGAGCCCGAAGCGGCGGAGAAAGGCCAGCCAGGCGAATCCATCCTGCTGGTAGCTGCGCAGCTCGGCACGCAGACCGGCGGGCGGATCGAGCCTAGGCCATTCGCTCTGTTGATTAATCTTGGCGAACAGCCCGGTCAAATGCGCATTGAGTTCGACTTCGAGCTCAACGCGGGCGGAATCGGCCCCGTGAGTCTCTGCACTGGCGTCTGTTGCACCGCCATCCACCTCGCCCTGAGAGAGCAGATGCAATTGCAGCACATCCTGGAAGCTTAATCCCTGGCTCTTGTCCATGCCTTCCATCATGCGGCGGATCTGGGCGATCAGCGCCGGATCGAGCACGATCCAGCGGTCCCGGAACTTTACGAGACGCTCCCCTCGAGCCAGCAGCTCGTCGAACTCCTCCTCGTTCAGGTCGGCGTCGCCGATGGAGATGCGCCAGTTGAAGCTCAGAATCGCATCCAGACCGAACAAAGACTTGCCGCCGCCCCGTTTCTTGGATTCGTCCTCCGACTGCACCGCTGCGCGCAGCCGCGGCTTCTTGCGGCTAGCGGCTTCCCACCATGCGGGCAGCAGGACCTGCCATCCGGCTTCGAGCAGCCGGCGGCTGTCCTCGTTCAGGAAGCGCCAGGCCGCCTCGTCGTCAAGCGGCTTGCCGAGTACGTCCTCGCCGCGCGACAGCCGATCGCGCGGAAGGCTGGCCCGCAGCCGCTGCAGCCAACCGTCCGAGCGGCTCCGAATAGCGTCCGCCCATGCGTCCGGCCACTTGCCTGCCACCGAGCCGTCGTCGCCGAGCCGTACTGTTCGAAGCTTAGCCGGATCGCTCTTGTCCTGCAGCACGAGCCGCAGCCGCCAGCGGGAGTGCTCGTCGCCCTCCCACGGCTCCATTAGCTGCAGCAGGGGGCGGAACGGCGCGACATCCGCTTTCCAGCCGATCTGCACAAGCCAGGTCTCGTTGTCGAGTCCCGCCGTCGCGGCCGCTGAGTTCTCGCGCGCGAACAGAGCCGGGAATTCCCGGCGCAGATCCGCTTCGTCCGACTCCGTACCATAGAAGCGGCTCGTTACGGCCGCCGAGAAGGCCGCCATTAGCCCGTCGCGCGCCTCATCGCTCCAGCCGCCGCGCTCCAGGTCCAGTTCGTTGCGGCGCGCCTGTCCGAAGGTCGCGGAGACCGCCGCCGCATCCCAATTCCAGCGCAGGGAGCCTCTGCGGTAAGCCGCAAGGTCGGGTGCGTACAGCCCTTTCTCCAGGCACTCACCCAAGAGCGGCGCTAATGCGGCCAAGCGCGCGGCATCGTCTTCCCACTTCCACTCCATATGCGCCAGTAGAGGTCCCGATGCAAAGAAGGGGATGACCTCTGCGGCGGGCAGCACGACGGCCTCGAGCTCCCCGACTTTGACGAGCTCCAGCTCGGTGCCATAGAAGGACGGTTCGTGCCAGGCGAACAGGCGATGCTTCAATTGAAGTCCGGTCCATTCCCGCAGCGAATTCGGGTCCGCGAAGAACAACGCGTCACCATGCGACGTCAGCACCATTCGAACCGCGGTGGTATCCAGGTTATAAGCAGTCGTCTTCGTCATGGAATTAGTCCTCCTCTCCGCAGCTCCTCCTGGAGGGCTCGCAATCGGCTATGCCGGCTGGCGAATGTCTCGATGTATGCCTCCCACCGCTGCTCGCGCTTCAGCTTCTTATACAGCTTGGCCAGACGTTTGAGCAGCTTGATCGCCCGCTTGTAGCCGTCGCGGTTTTTTAACAACACGTATTTCTCGACGCCTTGGTGATAAAAAGGCAGCAGCGTTTCCGGCGCCTCCTTCTCGATGGGCTGCAGATCCTTTGCTCGAAAGTCGAGCGGATCGCTGCCGAGGCTAAGCTGGTAATCGATCCACTGCCTCCAACAGCCATAGCGCATTAGTTTCTCCTCGTACAAGCTGCTGCAGTAGGGAGGCAGGCTCGTAATCGTGATCCACATTCGTTCCTCGGCCTCCGGCAGTTGCTTGACGACGGCATCCCAATAGCGGCCATACTCACCTAGGCTGCCGGGACTGCGCCCAATTTGCTCGTTCGAGCAATGGCTCAGCCAGGCTTCAAGCCGGGTCCATTCGTCATTCTCCTCCAGCTGGCGCAGGAAGCGAAATACCTGCCCGGGCTTTAGCCCATGCCGCCCAGCAGAATCCAGCAGCCGCCAAGCCTCTTGATCCTCACCCAGCCAGAAATACATCCAGGCTAGGGCGACGAGCGGGAAGAGCTTGTTTTCCATGCCGGGTCCCTGGGATAGATGCGCCAGCTCCTCCTTGAGGAGACGAGGGCTGTCCGCAGCGGATGAAACCAGGATCTGCCACAGCTCCACGTAGATATCCAGATAGGCTGGTGGGGACCATGCATTCGCGGTTGCCGTATCACGAATATATGCAGCCGTCTCCAGCAGCCGCCCCTGCTGCTTGACCGCGATCTCCGGCGGCAAGTCGTTATGGATGTGACTCTCGATGGCATGCAGCGTCTCGGATGCCGCCATCTGGGCGAAGTAGCCCAAGTGGCGGCCGGTCGATTGCTTGCGGAGCAGGAACAGGCCGACGTTCAGCTCGAACAGCCAGGCTTCCTCGGGTGTGAACTCCGACATGAAGGGGCGCACCATGGAGCGGACCTCGGTGCCATAATTTATTTCGTACGGGGTGTCCGCCGCTTTCCGGGCGCAGGTGGCGATTAGATCCTGCCACTCGGCAACGCTCAGCCCGATTGGTGAATTCGAATCCATTATTGTCATGATGGAACCTATTCCTTTCTTGAGCTTGGCCGCTCGTGAATCGGTTCCTTCATTATAACGATAAATGGTCAAGTCGGCATACAGCCAAAAGACCATTGATCTAGAACCCATTAAAACATCGGCTTAAAAACGACCTAGAATCTCTAACTGGCGACACCCTATAAGTGGAGTCAGCCAGCATTAAAACATGCTGATGATGGAAAAATAGTAACGTCGAAACGTGGTTTGTCCGAATCCCCCGTTGAACGAATAATGTATTCCAAGCGAAACAGGACGTTGCCGCCATTTTCCCCAATTATAGGCAGTCTAATGATACAATAACGGGACAAGCAGAATTACGGCGGGTATGGAGGGATGCGCATGGAAAATGATCCGGGTCGAAACAAAGAGAATTCTCTATCTAATTCCGAAGATAATCAAGAACATGAGAATGACCACCCGTATGCGGACGAGGAGTGGGACTTTGAGTCGGAAGAGGAGGACGACGACGGGGGTTCATCGGCCAACCGACGGAAGTGGATCAAAAGGACGATCATATCCCTGCTCGTAGCCGCTCTAGTCGGAAATATAGTGGCCTTCTGGCCGCAAATCTACAACATGAAGACGCTCCCCCTCTTGTTCGGGTCGAAGAAATTATCCAGACAAGCTGAAATCCAAAGCTATAAAGAAGCGGTTGTTACAGTCAGCACGGACAACGGCAAGGGCACCGGGTTCCACATTAACGGCGGCTACATTGTGACCAACTATCACGTCATCGAGGATAGCGGCTATATTATAGTAAAATTCCCGGAACAAAGTCAGAGTTATAAAGCGGAGCTGTCGGGCAGTGATCCCGATCTGGATATCGCCATACTGAAGGCGGACATCGGGGATGAGCGGCTGCCGTTTATTGAAGTCGAGCGAGACAACATGCAGTGGGAGCCGGATGAACAAATCTACGTGATTGGCAATCCGCTTCATTTCACGCAAATCGTCATTGAAGGCGCTATTATCGGCTTGGTCCCGATCCAAGGCCGTCAGACGCCGGTCATGGCTCTTGATGCGCCGATCTATAGCGGCAATAGCGGTTCTCCCGTCATTAACAAGCGTGGCAAAGCCATCGCCGTTGTATTCGCTATTGCCGATGTCCAGCATCAAGACCAAATGATAAGGGCTGGCTTGGCCGTACCGATTGCCGACATGGAGACCCTGCTGCGAACTTCGCTGCCGCCAGTAGAATAAAAACGAAGTAAGGGTGGATAGTCATGAGCGTAATACGTTTGGAGAACGTCACAAAGAAGTATTCCAAGCGCTATATGATGGGTGCCGAGAGTCGATATCATGAGCTCGCCTCTAGCACGCATACTTTGTTTACCAAATAAACAAAGCGTGGTACGATGGAAATGAAGTTTAGCGCTGGAAACCGTTTTGTAAGGCTGTCACCTTTACCAAGGAGGAGATCCCTATAACGAAAAAACAAGGCTTCAATCCCTATCTCCCTTCGTGGGAATACATTCCTGATGGGGAGCCGCATGTCTACCATGACCGTGTGTATGTGTATGGCTCACATGACCGCTTCAATGGGCATGTCTTCTGTCTGAACGACTACGTCTGCTGGTCGGCACCCGTGGATGACTTGGCAGACTGGCGGCATGAGGGCGTTATTTATCGGAAAACGGACGATCCACTCAATCCAGATGGCCGGATGTGCCTTTATGCACCAGACGTTACACAGGGCTCCGATGGTCGTTATTATTTGTACTACGTACTGGACAAGGTCCCCGTTGTATCTGTCGCAGTTTGCGATACGCCAGCTGGCAAATTCGAGTTTTACGGTTATGTGCAGTATTCCGACGGCACGCGTCTTGGCGAACGGGAAGGCGATCAACCCCAGTTCGACCCGGGCGTCCTGACAGAGGGCGACCGAACGTACCTGTACACCGGATTTTGCGCCATTGGTGACAAGACCCGGATGGGTCCTATGGCAACGGTGCTCGGCGCCGATATGCTTACCATTGTTGAAGAGCCTGTGTTCATCGCCCCAAGTGAACCATACAGTCAGGGCAGCGGTTATGAAGGGCATGAGTTTTTCGAGGCGCCTTCCATTCGTAAAATAGGTGATACCTACTATTTCATCTACTCTTCGGTAGTCATGCATGAATTGTGTTATGCTACGAGTCAGCATCCGACCCAGGGCTTCGTCTACCAAGGCGTCATCATCAGCAATAATGATCTCCATATAGATACCTACAAACCGTCGAACAAACCGATGTATTACGGCGGCAATAACCATGGAGGCATCGTGGAGATTCTGGGAAAATGGTACATTTTCTATCACCGGCATACCAACGGTACGAGTTTTTGCAGGCAAGGCTGCATCGAACCGATTGAACTCCGGGCGGACGGAGCGATTCCTCAAGTAGAGATGACTTCTTGTGGGCCTAATGGGGAACCGCTGATCGGCCGCGGGGAATACCCGGCCTACTTGGCCTGTAATCTATTCTGCCAGGATGAAGAATTATACACAGGCACACATGGGGCCTGGATGGACGGCCGGTTCCCGAAGATTACCCAGGACGGTAAGGACGGCGACGAAGAAATCGGGTACGTTGCTAACATGCGGGACTCCGCGACGGCTGGGTTCAAATATTTTGATTGCCAGGGTATCCGTCAGGTCAAAATCAAAGTTCGCGGTTACTGCCGGGGTTATTTTGCCGTGAAGACAGCGTGGGACGGACCGGAGCTCGGCAAGATTTCAGTTGACTTTACGAATGTATGGACTGAATATTCGGCGGATATCGTCATACCAGATGGCAAGCAGGCCTTATATTTCACTTATTCGGGCATGGGTAATGCAAGCCTGGCTTCATTTACGTTAAATTAACGGTTGTTTATTCAGAAGCCTCTGGTTCGACGGTTAATTTGTACGACATATTGAAAAAGGATTAAGGCGTAAGGTGGCGACGATATTGAATCGGCGGCACCTTGTTTCATTTCACTGTTGTGCTTCTTCAAGAGGAGTGCCCGTAGGGCGAATTATCGAGGATTAAGGCACAGATAGCGACTGTTAAACATGCTAGAGCTATTATTGCTGAAAATAAATAGCCCCTTCAGCAGTTAAACCGCGAAAGGGGCAAATGAAGTTTTGCCGGTAAGCTAAATAAAACCGCCATTAGCACGGATTGTTTGACCCGTAACCCACTGCGATTCGTCACTCGCAAGAAAGAGGATCACGCCTGCAATGTCTTCGGTCTCCCCAAGACGTCCCAATGCGTTCATGTTGGCAAGCCTTTGAATTTCTTCTGTTGTTTTGCCAACCGTAAAGAGTTCGGTATTGACAGGGCCCGGTGCCACAGCATTAATCGTAATATTTCTCTTTCCAAGCTCTTTGGCCAATTGACGCGTGAATTGTTCGACGGCTCCTTTAGAGCCGGCATACAGACTGTATGCCGGGAACATCTGACCCGTCACCGAAGTGGAGAAATTGATGATGCGGCCATTGGGATCTAGATGCTTGGCGGCAAGCTGGCAGGAAAAATAGGTCCCTTTGACATTAATCGCAAACAGCTGGTCGTAATCCGCTTCCGTTATATCGTCAATAGGTTTTGTAATGATGATCCCCGCGTTATTCACCACAATATCAAGCTTTCCGAATGTTTTGAGGGTGTCTTGATAGAGTAACTCCAACTCGCTTAGACGGCTGATATCGGCCTGAATCGCT
The DNA here is from genome assembly GCF_003233845.1 of Paenibacillus sambharensis. Classification (GTDB taxonomy): domain Bacteria; phylum Bacillota; class Bacilli; order Paenibacillales; family Paenibacillaceae; genus Paenibacillus_I; species Paenibacillus_I sambharensis. The sequence continues at coordinate 98,914 of NZ_QKRB01000037.1, read as the reverse complement.
ATTGCTTCTCCGCCGTTCCTTTGAACATTCTGAACGACCTCTGCCGCCTGATCCGAACGATTCGCATAATTGATGACTACCTTCGCGCCATGATTTGCTAGATTTTCGGCTATTGTCCTGCCGATTCCTCTGGACGCCCCGGTGATCAAGGCCACTTTACCGGTAAGCTTTTTATCCATTTCTGCTATCTCCTTTCTCTACAATATTTATTGGGGGGCGCGTTAAGCAACCGTGTAATCCATAACGACGATCCCTTCAACTAATGGGCCAATAGATTGCAATAATCCTTGATGCAAGGGGTGCTGAATATATTCCCGGCAAGCCTGTTGATCCTCAAATGTGACACGGATCCCCAGCGTAAAGCCCTGCATGTGCTCTATTTCCTCCGTAACGTTAATACCGGCGCTAAGATCTACGATACCCGGAATGTTCCCTTTAAGGTTATGCGCGCGTTTTACCGCATCTTCTTTCTCTATATTGGAAACATTGGACTTGAACTTCAAAAGCACAATATGTTCAAACATCTTTCTCCCTCCCAAGTTCCCGCTTATATTTGATTTTTCAGCTGTTTTATATGGAAAGTTTCTTCCATCCATTTCACGAAATTGTCGACTACGAGATCAAGGTACTTAATGGTAGGTTCGTCCGTCAGTTCGCCCTTTTCATTAATCTTCTCATGAACCAGGCCGATGTACACTTCATTTCCAGGCAGCAGCGGCGAGGAGATGCCGGACGAGAACAGAATGTCTCGCAGATGGCCCTGCGCTTTAACCGATCCCAACAACCCCATGGAGGAGCCCGCGATCCATGAGGGCTTCCCGATCATGACTCGATCCACGCGGGATAACCAGTCAATCGCATTGGCCATTACGCCGGGAATCGTCGAATTATATTCCGGAGTGATCCACAACACCGCGTCGGCAGCAGAGACCTTCGCTTTAAAATCGATAACCGGCTGCGGCGGAGTCGTCTCGATATCCTGATCGTAGAAAGGGAGCTCCCGAATGTTCAGCACATCCAACTGAAAATGGTGCTTATAACGGTTCTGAATAAAATGGGCTAACTTCAAGTTGTACGAATCTTTACGAATGCTCCCGACAATTGCAGCTACTTTCACTTAGATCACCTCAATAGATTTTTTTTGAAATGGAATTAAACATGTTCAACCGATCTGCCTCATTTATTCTTGCTATTCTCCCTAAGGAGGACATAGACTAGTGTACATGGGCCTACCAAGGTTAGGGAGAGATCTGGATATCGTAGGATTGGGAATCCCACGTTCATGTATGGATAGGAGGCATGGCGATCATGGCGAACAGATTGGACCGTTATGAGGAATTAGCTCGATTCTTGCGTTCACGCCGTGAACGAATGACCCCAAGGCAAGCAGGATTGCCGGAATCCGGACGCAGACGCACACCCGGACTTCGTCGCAGCGAGGTGGCTCTGCTGGCAGATGTAGGATTGGATTGGTACACCTACTTGGAACAAGGGCGTCATATCAACGTATCCGCCGATGTACTTGATCGAATAGCGGAAGGGCTTCGGTTAGATGAATCGGAACGAAGACATCTATACCATCTTGCCCGTAAGCAATTTCCCTTGGTCGATACGAAGCAGCCCTCTCAGGTAACTCCGGAACTTCAACGTTTTTTGGATAGTCAAACCTTGTCCCCTTCAAATGTCATGGATGCGCGAATGAACATCATTGCTTGGAATGAAGCCTACTGCGCATTGAATGGGGACCTCGCGATGATGTCGGATAGGGAACGGAATTTTGTCTGGATGACGTTTACTTCTCCCCGTTTTCGCTATGCCAAGGGAGACCAATGGGAATTGCATGCGCGACGGATCGCCGCTCATTTCCATGCAGGGTATGCGCGTCACGGCGACGACCCTTGGTGGTCCGAGCAGTTCGAGGCGCTGTCCCAGGTCAGCGGGGAGTTTCGGAAATTTTGGGACTCCCATGAGGTTCTCGGTGCCATCGATGCTCCCAAGACACTGCATTGCCCGAATCTCGGGATATTGAATTTTGACCTTGTGTCGTTTCAGTATTCGAACGATTCGAATTTGACCGTTTCCATCCATGTTCCCCATCAAGACGGTACAGAGGAGAAAATGCAGCGGCTGTTGATCGAATATCGGAGCCGGCATTCAGAGCCGCTTGAATCTTCTCAAAGAGATTAATAGGGAGGCGATCAGCCTTCTTTAGACATGAATCAAGGCACCCTAGCGGGTGCCTTTTGATTTCGCTCTATAAGCGATAAGGAGAACCGTATCACAAATATGGGCAAGTTTTTACCGGAAGGTGCTGAAGCGAATTAGGCTTTCTAGGTATGACTCCGCAATAGCAGGAGATTACGGCCTTCACGTTCAAGCTTTTCCGGCTGCTTTCTCCCAAAAAGCGCCTAAATTAACCGTTACAACTTCGGTAACCTCTTCCACCATCGACTCCAGCGCGCTGGCTTGAACCTCCCTGCTCCACTGCAGGGCCGACCCGAATATGCCCCAACTGACCACAAGCGCCATAGTTTCCAGCCTTTTTTGCTGGCCGCTCTGGTCAGGCCCCGATTTTAGCCATTGGAGCAGGAGACGATACAATTCCTTTTGCATGGCGTTCTCCAGCAACGGCTCAAATTGCTTGTCTCCCGGCGTAAGATACTGTCGAAATCGTACTAGAAATTGAAAGACGGTCTGAACTAGGACATACAGATTGTCCTGACTGAAGGCCGCATCATCCGGCAGTCTTTTTTTGAGAATGAGTTGAAATTTCTCCGTCATCCAATAAGCGAGAAAAGCGAGTTTGTCTTCAAAATGGGCATAGAAGGTTGCGCGGTTGACGGTCGCTCGATTCGCAATGTCGTGAACAGAAATGGAATAGATGTTTCTCTTTTCGTCGAGCAGATCGTTAAAGGCTTGAATAAACAACTGGCGGGTTCTCTTTACACGGGGGTCGCTTGGATTTACCGGCATGCCACACCACACTTTCTTCGGATCTCAAAAACAAACAAAACGGCGATTGTGTCGGGAACACAACGAAACCGGCCTTTTGCTGATTGTTGACCGGACTCTTATCCCTTATCTTTTACTTATGCGATATATGGTTACACAAATCCGTATTGTTAGCAAACTTCTTACAAAGAAGAAAGGGTGAGAGGAACATGATTATCGTTACTGGAGCGAATGGGAAGTTAGGCAGGGGCGTGGTCGAGCAACTGCTTAAGCTCATCCCGGCTGAGCAGATTGGTATCAGTGTTCGGGATGTGAGCCAGGCGCAGGATTTGAAGGAGCGCGGCGTACGTGTTCGTCATGGCGATTTCGCCCAGGCGGAGGGCTTGCTGAATGCATTTGAAGGCGCGTCGCAGGTTCTCCTTGTTTCAACCGGCGTTCTGGGAAATGCGGGGTTCCGTCAGCACCAAACCGCAATTGACACCGTAAAGAAATCCGGTGCCGGACGGGTTCTATACACGAGTCATATGGGCTCTTCTTCGACATCGTATTTTCCGCCTATGGTTCACCATGCAGCGACAGAGGATTTGCTTAAAGAGTCGGGTATGCGCCACACGTCTCTTCGCAACGGTTTTTACGCCTCCTCATTGGTTGGGTTAATAGGTGATGCCGTCAAAACGGGTGAGTTGATTGCTCCTGAGGACGGCCCGATTGCCTGGACTACGCACTCGGATTTGGCCCAAGCAACCGCAGTGATCTTAACTGAGAAGAACTGGGATGGTCCATCTCCGAATCTAACGGCCTCTGAAGCGATTAACATGGAGGGAGTTGCGGCGATGGTATCGGATATCGTCGGCAGGCCTATCGACCGAAAGGTCGTTACGGACGAAGCGTATCGGGCGTATCTGACTGCTCAAGGTCTTCCGGAAGTGCGCATTGCAATTACCTTGGGTTTATTCCAAGCCAGCCGTAACGGGGACTTTGTGCAAACCAGTAACGCTCTAGCTGACCTGATCGGGCGACCACCGTTGACGCTAAGAGACTTTTTAAAAGAGTCTTTACCTAGATAGACGCGCTGTGAATGCTTTTTCCGGTTATTCGTGCAAAGAAAGGGCCATCCCGCAAAGGATGGCCCTATAACTTGTCGTTACAGACAGCGCGGATAACCGTATCACAAGCTTGTAGGTTGCTGCAGCATTGATGCGACAGCTAATGTCATGAGATGCTGCGGAGGCAAACCCATCAGCACCCTTCCATAAAGCTCCAGTCCGGTAGAGGCGCCCCGGCGTCCTGCTCCCTGCCCTCAAAAATCCGTTAACATCTTCAAATGAAATGAAAATGGAATAAGGGAGACGACCTTGTGCTTGCAGAAAGAAAAGCCCCCGCGAATTGGTCATGACGAAAGGCCAACCAGCAAAAGGATGGCCTAAAAACTTGCCGTTACAGACAACGCGGAGAGCCGCAACACAAATAGAGCGAAATTATTAGATCAGAAAGCCCTTCAATCTCGAAGGGCTTTTTACATTCCTTGTCTTTAAGTAATTAAGCGAAGTTTTTGATAACCGTAACAATAACTATAGTAATAACAGCTGCCATTAACATTTGAAAAATAAATTTGGTTGTTTTAGAGTTCATAAGTGTTACCTCGCATTCCACTATTTATAGTTACTTGTCTAAGCGACGCTTTCCGTAGATGAATTTGGCCAGGATTACCGAGCCAATCGCCCATAGGAGCATATTTAGGAGATTCCACTTAATTTCTGCAAAACCGCCGCTGCCTTGTAAACTCACAAGTGCGGATGAGAAGTTTTCTGTAGGTAAATAAGAAATACTCTCTGCGATAATGGGGCTATTAAACATAGAGCTTAACATCGATCCATAGGTAAAGATGATGAGAATAGGCAATCCTACAATGGAGGTTTCCATGACCGTACGTGAGATGAGTCCAATAATGGTTCCTAACGATATGAATATGATCAGTGATAATAAAATCATAATAGAAAAGTAAAATAGTTCGGGAATGTTAATTCCGCTGATTAAGATAGAACCAATGACGACAATTAACGTAATAATCGCAGATAAAACGCTTTTGCCAATCATAATTTCCAGTGTTGAAGCAGGAGAGAGTAATAGGACACGCAAGGTGCTTCTTTCTTTTTCTTCTGCCATCATCGATGCTTGAACAAATGCGCCCGTCATAACTAATGCAAGGTTAATCGGCATACTCAGCATGCTGCTGTCATCCGTACTCATACGAGATAGCATGGCTGCAAAGCCTAATGGCAGGAGTATGGAAACTAATATGTATGAGTTTTTTAATAAGTCTTTCCAATCCTTCGTAATAATCGCTCGTATTCTTCTCATCGAAAATGTCATTGGAGCGCCCTCCCAGTTAGTTTGATGAATATATCCCCTAAAGTTGGTTCATTAGAATGAATCGTAAGCAGCTCTCCATTATTCATATAATCTCTGATAGCGTTAGACCCGGCCTCATCCAGACCTACGGTTACAGAGGTACCGTTCTTTAATCGAATATTAATGGTTGAGTCACCGTGTTTCACTCGCAGGCTTTGAGGTGTATCCAGCTCTACAATTGTTCCATTATGAAGAAATGCAACCTGATTGCAGAGATCCTCAGCTTCCTGCATGTCATGAGTGCTTAGAAAGATTGTAGTTCCCGCCTCATTCAGTTTCCGTAAGACCGTATGAATTTGCTGTTTATTGGTAGGGTCAAGAGCTGAGGTCGGTTCGTCCAGGAACAGAAGCTCAGGCTTATGTAAAATGGCCCGTGCCAATGTCACTCTTTGCTTCATGCCTTTGGATAGCTGCTTTACAGCTGTTTTCTTATCTTGAAGGAGATTTACCTCTTCGAGCACTTCTTCAATGCGCTTCACATCCACATTATATAACTTGCAAAACAGCTCTAAGTTATCATAGATCGTAAGTCGATCGTACAAACCGCTGTTATCGGTAAGAATACCAATCCGTTTCATTTGTTCGGGATTCTGCAGATTACGTACGTCGTTTCCGAACACTTTAACCGAACCGGATGTGTGTAAAAGTTGAGCGGTTAATATTTTTACCATGGTTGTTTTACCAGAACCGCTTGGACCAAGAAACCCAAAAATTTCACCACGCTTAATCTGAAAGCTGACTCCATTTAGAGCCGGCTTATTAGCAAATGCTTTCGTTAATTGGTTCACTTCAATCTGATATTTCATTTGGTCTGGCTCCTTTAGATGTTGTTCTCGTCTTGCAGCACCAACATTAAAGGAAATCCCGTAACCGCGCAGTATTTCAAGGATAAACAGAGTAAATAAAGGGTTGAATGATGCAATTTTAAGGGTGAATGATACAGCGTTTTGTACGACAATTTGGAGCTTTAGATGCCTAATATGGTCTTTAACTCGTCAAGCTTGCCTTTGGAAAGTGGTATCGAGCTTTTCTTGCTATCATCTAAAATAAGGCTGAAGCTGTTTCGTGTCCAAGTAATGACTTCACGTACTTTCTGTAAGTTGACGATGTAGGAGCGATGGCAGCGGAAAAAGCCGAATGCTTTTAGTTTTTGCTCGAGCTCGTTTAAAGTAAACGTGCAGGGGAATGTTTCTCCCTTCACATGCAGCATGGAGACTCCATCGCTGCTTTCAATGAAATTGATTTCTGTAGGGTCGAATAAGATGATCTTATCCTCCACCTTAGCAGGAATTTTTTCTACACGAACGGGTTGAGTTTCAATTTGGACCGGCGAAGCTGGCTGAATTGCAGCTTCAGATTGTGGCATCTGTTGATCGGTTACAAGCAGATGATTATCACCATCGTCAGGCTGTTCAATAGCAGCGGCAACAAGTTGGTTGTCAGTCTGGTTATCCGTTTCAGGCTGGTCGATAATTTCTATCTTTTTGAGTTCGTGTTCATTTAATCTGTATACCTCATTGGTAATAGAAATGGCATCAGCCAGATAGGAGGTTGTGATCAGAATGGCCTTTCCTTCATTACGAAGCTCAGAGATTAATGCCCGAATAATGATATGGCTCTCAATATCTACATTCTGTTCAGGTTCTTCTAATATAAGGAATGAAGGATTATGTATAATGGCTCTTCCTAGCTGCAAACGTTTCTGTTCAGAGAAGCTTAACGCAGAGAGCCTGCTGTTTCGATGATCGAGCAGCCCTATTCTTCGCAAGACTATATCAATCGTATCTGTTGTCCCATACAGATTTTTATAAAAAGTAAGATAGTCCTTCACTTTTAAGCCATTATAGATTCCATCGTTTAAGAGGGATATGCCTATTTTATGTGCCTTTTGTTTGAATTCATGCCGCAATTCAGCCGCCTCGAATAGTACTTGTCCGCTTGAAGCAGGAACGGCACCGAGAAGCAGCTGGATAAGTAAATTCCCTAACTCGTTGTTACATTGGATCACAACACATTGACCACTTCCAATCTCAAGATTAATCTCAGGAAGTAATAATGTGTTTCCTTTTCTCTTTACCAATTGACTGATCGTAAGTAATGACATCGTTTCTACCTCACACTCTAAGATAATTAACTCTTATATAAAAAATATCTTTTTAAATCCTTCATTTCCGAAAATAAACAACCAGTATATTGTGGTAATAGTATGAATGTCACACTAAACCTTATCATAAGTAGGGTATCAAAGGAATGATGAAGGCGCTGTATGGTGTGTTGGAAGGAAAATTATATGTAAGACAAAGCCGAAGAATTGAAGCTTTCAACTAGTCTCTTTTATAATGAAGATGGAGTGTAAAAACACTGCTCGGTCGGTAGTCCGGGCGCACAGGGAAGCTGTCGTTTCTTGTGTCAGTAACCTTCCCCCTCGGGATGTCCTTCACTCCAAGTAACGCTAGAGGGGGAGCAAGTATGAAGCTTACCGTTTTTTTTGATGAGGGCATGAAGTATTGGGTGGGTGTCCTAGAGCAGGAGGAGAATAGTAGGCTTAAGGTGTCACGGCACATATTTGGCAGTGAGCCGAAGGATGCCGAGGTCATGTACTTCGTTCAGAAGATCATGATGCCCTTAATTGAACGAGCCACTCAAACTTCGGAAGGCGGACATCGTCGGTTGAATCGGGGCAATCCAAAAAGACTGGCGCGCCAGGCAGCGAAGGAACTTGCTCAGCGAGGGGTTTCAACTCGGGCCCAGGAGGCCATAAAACTCGAGATGGAATGCCGGAAAAAACAGCGGAAAGAGTTCAGTCGGCAGCAGTTGGAGGAAGAGAAGGAACGGAAATATCAGCTCCGGATACAGAAAGCGAAGCTAAAGCGCCGGGGAAGATAGGCCAATCTCTCTTGATTCAATTTGGTGCTGATAAAAAGGAAAAGGGCTTAAGCAGAGTGGCTATATACGTCTGCCTAAGCCCTTTTTCTAAAACCAGAGTTTGTTCGGTTTAAAACGTAATGACTCTTAAACTCCGTAAAACTTGCCGATAAAGACAGCGTGAAGAAACTTATCATAAATAAAGGCAAGTTCTTGCTATCGCAACTTTTTAGGGCACAAATTGTTGCGAAGCTGTTTGCTGCCTCGCCTATACTTAAACTTGAGAGGGGGGATTAAGATGGAATGGCTGGAGCGGATGAACCGGGCGATAGACTATATTGAAGCAAACCTGACTGGGGAGATCGAGCTGAAGGAAGCGGCCCGCATGGCCTGCTGTTCGTCGTATCAGTTCCAGCGGATGTTCTCGTTCATTACGGACGTGACACTGGCAGAGTACATTAGGCGGAGACGACTGACGCTTGCCGCGCTGGAGCTTCAGCACAGCGGGGCGGAGAAGGTGATCGATGTAGCCCTGAAATACGGCTACGAATCACCAGTCTCGTTCGCGCGGGCATTTCATGCGCTGCATGGGATTACGCCAGCCATGGCCCGTCAGGAAGGGAAAGCCCTCAAAGCTTACCCCCGTCTGTCCTTCCTTATCTCAATCAAAGGGGCAGAGGCCATGAATTATAGGATTGAAACAAAGGAAAGTTTCGAAGTGTTCGGCATTGAAGGGATATTCCGCGTCGATGGGGGCGGGGAGGCGCCGCAGACACCGGCGAAGCTGTGGGAGCAGAGCCATGCGAACGGTGACGTGAAGCGGCTTGAAGCGTGTGCGGGTGAGGTGCCATCGTTCGTCAGCCGGGATTTGCATCTCGTACATGCAGTATGCAGCTACCGGAAAACCGAACCGGACACGTTTCCGTACATGCTGTGCGCCTTCAAAGGCGAAGGCAGCAGCGCGGACGGGTACACCACGGTAAGTATCCCGGCGCATACATGGGCGATTTTTCCGTCGGAGCCGCATCCGTGGGATCAATTCGGAACAACGATCGAAACGCTGTACAAACGGTTTTACACCGAATGGCTCCCCGCATCAGGTTATCAACAGGTGGACGGGTTAGAGTTCGAACTGACCGGTGATAAAGATGGGCTTAATTACATCGAACTCTGGTTTGCGGTACGTAAAGTGTAGTCGGGGCAGAGAGCTCAATTAAAGCCATCCCAGCCATTCCGGACGGGATGGCGCTTCAGCCCTAGAGCTGAAACTGGTACAAGCGCTGTGCCTGGCTGCGAGAGATCCATTTAGGGGCATGCTTCATGAGGTGATTTCGGATAGTGGTGAATAGGAAGCTCTCCGATTGTGCCACTTTTCCAATCTTCCAAGATTGATCAGCAATTTGTTTGATTCTCTTCCTTCGTCTGGCATCGTAATCTGCGAACGCTTCCTGGTAATTACGCTGTATGCGAAGGCAGTCGGCTAAAACAGACGCATCCTCAATCGCTTGGCAGGCTCCCTGCCCCATATTAGGGGTAATGGCATGCGCAGCATCGCCGATAAAAACAACCCGATTGGAGTAAAAGCGTTCCATCGGTGTAATATCCACGATATCACGGTGGATCATGTCATGGGATGCCGCTCTGAGCAAAAGGGTGGGTATGGGATCATGATAGTTCTGGAACAGGCGGTGAAGATCCTTCGTGGAATAATTGTCGATACGGGGATCGTTTTGGCGGGCATTGATAAGCGCATACCAATACACCTGCTTGTTTGGCAGCGGGACAATGCCGAAACGGCCTTTCGTTCCCCATGTTTCGATAAACCGGTTAGAGAGGCCTGGAAGGACGTCAGCCGGAACAACACCACGCCAGCAGGTATAGCCGGCATAGCGATACGTATCTTTTGGAAACAGCTGTTTGCGTACTTTAGAGTGGATGCCATCCGCGGCGACAACCAGGTCAGCGACCGCATGACTGCCGTCGCTGAACGCAACCCGAACGTGATTATCCTTGTGTTCAAGACGCGAGCAAGATTTTCCCCATTCTAACGTACCGGGAGCGAGCGCAGATAAGAGAATACGATGCAGATCCTTGCGATGGATGGAATATAGGCTGCCATAATCAGAAGGGACTGTAAGTCTTGAAATAGGCCGTCCCCGATCCGATAACAGATGGAATCCGTCGCCTGGATTACCTTGACGAATGATCTCGTCGGCAATGCGGTATGGCTGTAGCGCCTGCAAAGCATTCGGAGCGATAATGATACCCGCACCAGATACCGCTGGCCCGGTATTTTTTTCGTATAGTTTCACCTTCAATCCCATTTGCTGCAGGGTGATCGCGGAGCATAGACCTGCGATTCCGCCGCCTATAATCAGGATGGTCTGTGGCATCACTTATCTCCACCTCCTATGTACGGATCAATACCTTCCCATACGACATCCAATTGTTTTCGAAATGACTCGCTTATGGTTGTATGTTGGGCTTCCAGCAGGGCCCATGACAGAATGGTATGGAAATAGACACCGACAATTGTTGTGACGATGACATCCGTTTCCCAGCGGCTGTGCAGCTTACCGTCTTGTTTGGCTCGGTCGAGCATGGATGCCAGCTGCAGATGCAATTGTTGAACGCTCTTTGATTCTTTCCCGGCAAGAGAAGCCGACTTCATGATTTCTATTGTAGCCAGCTTCATGAGTTCGCTATGGGATGAGAAATGAAGAAGCAGATCGTTCAGCGCGTGCATAATTTGTTCTTTGGGATGACCGATATTCCGATGCTTCTCGATGCTCTGCTGCAGCAGCTCGATCTGGGATTCTCCAAGGTAAAGCAGTATGTCTTCTTTCTTAGCGAAATAATTAAAAAAGGTTCCTTTCCCAATGCCGCACTTGGCTGTAATCTCCTGAACCGTAACCTGTTCATACCCTTTATCATAAAAAAGCTGGAGAGCTTGTAGAAAAATGTGTTCCTTTAATTCCTTTTTACGCGATTCCCTCAGCATTATTTTGTCTCCCTCCTCAATATGACCACGGTCATTTTATGACTATAGTCATAGTAATGCTGATTTTTCTATTTGTCAAACGGGCATCAAAGCGGGCAGGCGTGCATATAGAATCACATAGATTACATAAATAAAGGCATCCGGGCGGATGCCTATTAATATAGTTCTATAAGCGTTGCACAAGTTTACAAATCGACCTTCCAGCTGCCCATCATCTTGGCGACTGCTGGGTCGTGATACGATAAGAATAGACTCTCCCGAGTATCGAGGGTAGAAATTTGCCCCATATCATCCGCGCTCAGCTCAAAATCGAAGATGTTAAAGTTTTCGACGATCCGCTCTTTGCGTACCGATTTGGGGATGACAACGACTTCACGCTGAACGAGCCAGCGCAGCACAATCTGGGCTACGGACTTGTTATGTTTCTTGGCGATTGAAGTCAGCAGCTCGTTGCCGAACATGTTGCCCCGTCCTTCAGCGAACGGCGCCCACGACTGGTGCTGGACCCCTTGCTCTTTCATAAAAGCGCCGCTCTCTGTCTGCTGGTAGAACGGGTGTGTTTCAATCTGGTTGACGGCAGGCACGATTTCGTTATTCACAATGAGGTCCATCAGGCGATCCGGCATAAAGTTGCTGACCCCGATGGCCTTGATCTTGCCTTCACGGTACAGCTCTTCCATCGCGCGCCAAGTGCCGTAGTAATCGCCGAACGGCTGGTGAATCAGGTACAGATCGAGATAGTTGAGCTGCAGCTTCTTCAAGGATTTTGCAAATGCCAGCTTGGCACTCTCGTAGCCGGCGTCCTGAACCCAGATCTTGGTCGTGATGAACAACTCTTCACGCGGCACACCGCTACGCTTGATCGCGCGTCCGACCGCTTCCTCGTTCAGATAACCGGCGGCGGTGTCGATCAGGCGGTAACCGGCCATCAGTGCTTCATACACGGCGTTCTCGCATTCAACAGCATCCGGAAGCTGGTAGACACCGAAGCCGAGAATCGGCATTTTCACACCGTTGTTCAATGTTACAGTTTGCATGGCAATTCCTCCCACTGTGTAAGTGTATAACAGCAGCCGCCGCGCATCCCGAATGATTGGGGTTTCAAGTGGAAATTCCCATATGCGGCTCAGCTGTATTACAATAAGCTTAATACCTTCGTGTTACACGAAGGCAAGAGGCTGTTATTCTTTTTTTTTCCAAGGGGGATTTCACATGTATACGGTCAAGGAAGCCGCCCAGATCACGGGATTTACCGAGCATGCCGTACGCTATTACACCGATAAAGGCTTGGTGCCAAGCGTACAGCGCAACCCGAATAATATCCGGATGTTCGACGAAGAATCGATCAATTGGCTCCATGGCATCAAATGCCTCAAGCAATCCGGGATGCCGATCGAAGTCATTAAGATGTATATCGATTTATGTCTCGAGGGGGATTCCACCATTCCACAGCGCTACAAACTGATGATGGAGCATAAAGAAGCCGCGCTCGCCAAACTCGAAGAAGCCAAACGGCACGTGGCTCATTTGGAGGAGAAGACAACCCTGTATCAAGCCATTCTGGATAACCGGGCCCCAGACACAACCAACCCCGCCAATTGGGAGAGAATTCAGCATATGCATAGTGATGTCTTTTACTCAGCCGCTGCTCGTAAGGGATAGGCAAGTAGAGGGGATCGGGTATTTCGGAGATTGTGGAAAAACGGGTGCTATTTCCTTCCTTGCTCATTTTTTTGATAGGAGTTGCGGCAGGAGGCGTAATGTTTCTTAACTTTATATGCGATGGAAAAAAATATCTCACAAGTCGGTCTGTTTTTTGGATCAGGGAGAGCGTTTGACCGATACGGACCTTCTATGATTCTAATGGTTCTTTATTCAAAATATCATCAACAACATCTCTTATTGTTCTGTTTTCCAACTCATTTTCCAAAGCCCGTTGAGCGGCAGTAAATTGAATTTCAACGGAACTTTGAATGTTTCTGCCTACGGGACAATCAGGATTAGGTTTGGCGTGGACGGTAAACAATTCATCTTCCTGTACAGCGTTTACCGCCCGATAGACATCCAGCAAGGTTATTTCCGAAATGTCCTTAGCTAGTTTTGCACCAGCAATTCCAGGCTGTACATTAACCAGTCCAGCCTTTTTTAACATTCCTGTTATTTTTCTTATAACGGCAGGGTTGGTGTTTACACTCATCGCGATATTCTCAGATGTATTGACCTCAGTTTTATCGATTTCCAACAAGGCAAGGATATGGATTCCAACGGAAAATCGACTGCTAATGCTCATTTTTTGATCACCACTTTTTATTATAAAATTTTGTGTATAACGTTGGTGGAGTTACTACTAAACTCACTACATGCACCAATGTTAGATATTTGTCTGGGTTCTGTCAAACCTAGATTCATTATAAGAACTTTATTAAACCGGAATAAATGCTAAGCCATATTATACTGTTTGACAGATGGCTAACCTGTAACTATAATGGTTACATGTAATTATAATGAATACAGGTTGGATTGATTAAATACTTAGGAGGAAATAAAAATGAAGATTGGTGTTATTGGAGCAAGTGGTAAAGCTGGGAGTCTTATTCTTAATGAAGCGGTTGAACGAGGTCACATCGTTACAGCGATCGTTCGTGATACGGGGAAGGTTCAAAATCAAAGTGTAACTGTATTGGAAAAGAATATTTTTGCCTTAGAGACCGAAGATCTAAAGGATTTCGATATTGTCGTAAATGCTTTTAATGCCCCATCTGGAGAAGAACATCAACATGTTGAAGCAGGAAGGGTGTTAATTGAAGCACTTAAAGGTACGCCATCGACAAGATTAATTGTTGTTGGAGGAGCAGGCAGTTTGTTTGTAGATGAAGCGAAGACAGTAAGAAATTTTGATACTCCTGATTTCCCCGAAGAATATCTTGCAACTGCCAAAAATATGGGACAAAATCTTGAAGAACTAAGCAACTCAAACGGAATCCAATGGACATATATCAGTCCAGCAGCTTTTTTTGATGAGGCAGGAAAACGTACGGGAACTTATCAAAAAGGTGGAGAAAAGTTACTGTTCAATTCAAAAGGTGAAAGCTATATCAGCTATGCCGATTACGCAATCGCTGTCTTGGATGAAATCGAAAATCCACTTCATATAAACGCTCGGTTTACCGTTGTTGCTGAATCGGAATGACAATGAAAGATAAAGAGACCTTGCGCTAATAATCCCATTACGGGAGAAGTCCGTCCATTTTTAAGCATACGATTTCACAAACTGGCGAAGAGGCTCCTACCTTGATCTAACGGATTGAACCGGATGGGCGCAGGGAATTTCCCTGCGTCCTTTTTTTATTGGTCTAAGACGGATGGAGTCCTCATATAGGAGGAATTCGCTTGTTAACGGGTTATACTGCATTGGAATCAGCACTAAACTAGAGGCAGGTGCGAACATGATTCAGTTAACAAAGCGCCAGGCAAGGCAATTTCTGTTGTTGAAGCATGGGCTTTTGGGCGAATATAAATTTAGCGGGAAGCAGGGCGTATTAGACTTTGTTCGGCAGGCCAGCTGCATTCAATTCGATCCAATCGATGTATGCGGCAAAAACGCGGAAGTGGTGTTACAGTCGCGAATCAAGGGATTTACCAAGGGAATGCTCGCCGAGTTGCTGTATGAGGATAGAAGCCTTGTCGATTAAAAGAATCTGGCCATTATTTCTGTCGGGGAATTCGACGGGTGAGCTGATTATCCATCACAAGAAAGGTACCCGAAGATATTATGATATCTCCGAGAAGTACATACAGCCAAGTCTGCTGAATGCGTCAGAGCCGCTGGAGGTTGAGCTAGAGCATCATAAGTGGCGGGTGCTGCGTCGAATCGGCTCTGTTGGTCTTTTTTTTGGAATCGCGCGTCAGATGCATGGCTGAATATATGGGGATTGAAAGCAGCACAGGTGTGACACGATTTCTTCAGAGTTTATAAACTGATATTTCCGATTGGCTTTAATAACCTCTTCAACAATTAGCGCCCGCGGGATTGTACCACTGAGGAAGTTATTGACTCCCTTAACCCCTGCGTGATATATTGTGCATACACGATATGCACAATATGAGGAGGGACAAAGGAGATGCTTGCATTAGACGTTCGAAACGTAAGCAAGAGCTTCCCCAATTTTCAGCTTAGGAATGTATCATTCCAGCTAGAGCAGGGCTATATTATGGGCTTTATCGGCGCTAACGGCGCAGGTAAGACCACAACGATCAAGTCGATTTTGAATATGACCCGTTTGGATAGCGGCGAAGTTCATATTCTGGGGAAAAGCATGGCTGCACATGAAATCGAGTTGAAGCAGGAAATCGGATACGCCATGGGGGGCGTTGATTTCTACACCCGAAGCAAAATGAAGACGCTGACCGACGTGGTCAAGAGGTTCTATGCCAACTGGGATGATAAGACATACCGCAACTATATGCGTGCATTCAAGCTGGATGAGAATAAAAAAATCGCCGAGCTGTCAACAGGGATGAAAGTGAAATATAACCTGGCCATTGCCTTATCGCATGGGGCCAAGCTTCTCATTCTTGATGAACCGACCAGCGGGCTTGATCCCGTTGCAAGGGACGAACTGCTGGATATTTTCCAAGGGCTCGTCGCTGACGGTGAGATCAGTATTCTATTCTCGACGCATATTACTTCAGATTTGGAGAAATGCGCGGATTTCATAACCTTCATCGCAAATGGGCAAATTATCCGCAGCGGTGAGAAGGAAGAGTTCAAAGAATCTTATCTTCTGTTAAACGGTGCTGAAAATCAGCTGAACCAGGTGAAGGACCGGTTGATTTCCTACAAGATCAATTCATTTGGATTTACGGGGTTAATTCAAGCGGACGATTTTGATCCTTCCTGTGGCATAAAAGCTGCGACACCAAGCCTTGAGGAGATCATGGTCTATTTCGCGAAGAAGGAGGATCAGTATGTATAACTTGATTATGAAGGATGTAAAATTGGGCGTGCCCTTCATCTTTTTCTTATTTCCTGTATTAATGGGCGCTCTAATGCTCATCCCCGGCTGGATTTACTTTATCGTCCTGCTGTATTTCTGCTGGATTACCGTTCCAAACTTGTTCAATCAATTCAAAGCGCAGAATGATTTGATGTTTACATCGATGATGCCTGTAACCAAACGAAATATGGTGAAAGCAAGGGTACTCGTTATTGTCGGCTTGGAGCTCCTGCATATTTTGATTGCCGCGATCTTTGGTGTGTTTACGATGCTCTTATACCCGAATCTCACATACCTTTTCTTTCCGCCGAATATAGGCTTCTGGGGGCTTGGCATGATGATGTTTGCGATTTTCAACATTATCTTTATTCCTATCTTTTATAAGACCGCCTATAAATTCGGCTGGGCGCTGTTCTTTTCTGTTATGGCTGCCATGCTGTTCGCCGGAATTGCCCAATGGGTTGGCATTCAACATCCTGTTGTGAATGATATATTTTATGGCACAGGTGCAGAACAAGTGGCGCTTCAAGCCATCATCCTGGTCACTGGAATAGTGATTTTCGCGGCATTTTCCATCATTGCCTATCGACTCGCGTTCAGACGATTCCTGCGAGTGGAAGTTTAATGAATATTGCTATCTCGAACACATCGGAAAAACCGATATACCAGCAGCTGTTTGAGCAGCTAAGCGCCCAGATCCTGAAAGGCGAGCTGGAAAACGGCTACTGTCTTCCGCCAATCCGGCAAGCGGCCCAGGAGCTTAGCGTTAGCGTCATTACCGTCAAGAAGGCATGGGAAGAACTAGAGAGACGCGGGCTGATTCATACCATAACGGGCAAGGGATGTTTTGTCGCCGAACTATCCACAGAGCGGAAGCAGGAAATACGCAGCGGCATGATTCTGGAGCAAATGGTTCACGACATCTCCTACTACAAGTCCTTTGGTCTTACCTTGGATGAAGTGATGGAGATGTTGAAGAGGATATATTAAGTATTGATTTTTTTTCCAAAGCAGGTTATTTTAGAGACAGCTTAGCGATAAGCGAGTTCCTCACACGAAGGGAGATGTGTTTTTATGGCAGCGACTTATATGGTGGTCCGGTCTTAAAACTGAATAGTAGGCATACGCGAAAAATGCGGGAATACCCGTGTTATTTGGTATGCCAGTCAAAGTAACCTTTCGTGAATATTGCTGTTTGCAGGATACGATGAAGGTCGTATCCTTTTTTGCGTTCTGATGCCGCGCGACAGCAGCTTCTTATGAGGCTGCTTGTCCGCGGCATTTTTGCGTCCAACAAACAATAGTAGAGGAGCTATCCAACATAACATGATGAATTTGAAAACTTATGGCTGCACAGAAATAGAAGCAATTCCTGATGGACTACTGCCCGGCAGGGTGACGGAGCTTCGGCGTGAGCGCTTCACGGTCATGACGGAGCGCGGCGAAGTAACGGCGGTACTCAAAGGCGCCTTCTATCACAGCGCGGAAACTCGCGCAGACTTTCCGTGTGTCGGTGATTTTGTCCTGCTGCATTACAACGAGAGCGGAGATTCGCTCATCACTGCGGTGCTGCCCCGCCGCTCCAAATTCTCACGCGCGGATTATTCAGGGCATGACGAAGGCCGTGCCAAAACGGTGTTGGAGCAGGTTGTCGCAACCAACTTTGACTATGTGTTTATCCTTTCTTCTCTGAACTTGGATTTCAACGTTACCCGCATTATGCGGTATCTGACACAGGCGAAGCAGAGCGGTGGCCAGCCAGTCATCATTCTGACCAAGGCTGATCTCGCCCCGGATTATAATCTCCCGCTTGCAGAAGTCAGACAAAGCATCCCTGATGTGCCGGTTCACGCGATCTGCAGTCATACCGGTCTAGGATTAAGCGAGCTTGATTCCTATTTGAGGCCGGGTAAAACAATCGTCTTCCTCGGCATGTCCGGGGTCGGTAAATCATCTTTGCTCAATGCGTTGATGGAACAGGACGTCATGAAGGTTCAGGCGATCCGGGAGGTCGACAGCCGGGGGCGGCATACGACAACGCACCGTCAACTGTTCATGCTCCCCTCCGGCGCGATGGTCATCGATACGCCGGGTATGCGTGAACTGGGGCTTTTTGATGCCGACGAAGGCATCCGTGCAGGCTTTGCTGATGTGGAGGAATGGTTCAGGCAATGCCGGTTTACGGATTGCCGCCATCAAGCCGAGCCGGGCTGTGCTGTTCTCGCCGCGCTTGAGGACGGCTTACTGCCGCGCGAGCGGTGGGAGCAGTATGCTGCCCAGCGGCAAGAGAACAAGGTTGTCCAGGATAAAACGGGCTATCTCATCGACAAGAGAGCTCGTAACAAAACGGTTGCCATGCGGAGCAAGCAAACGAAGAAGAGCGGGGGCGGAAAAAATAAATATTAAATTGGATAAGCTGAACGATGTCTTAAGCAGGCGGCTTAAGACAGATATCATCTCGGCCGAATGCCAGACCATGCCGTTACAGGGCGGAACGGTGGGGAATGTGTACCTGGTAACGGGAATCGCCGAAACCGCGGATGGTGAACAGCTTCCGTACCGGATCGTGCTGAAAGTCCAGAAAAAATGGGAGCGTTACGGCGATCCGGATTCATGGCGCAGGGAATATGATCTCTATGCGTCTGACCTGGGAGCGACATTCTCGGATACTTTCCGCTGGCCGACATGTTATCACGCTGAAATGAACGCCGAAGATAATGAATTCCAGTTGTGGCTGGAATATATCGATGGCGTAACCGGTTTAGACTTGACCGGAGACATGATTGAACAGGCCGCGCTGGAGTTAGGACGCTATCAAGGCAAGCTGTATGCGGAGCAGCCCGCCGTGCTGCAAAGTCTGACCAACCTGAGCCATGCGGATCTCATGAAGAATACGTACTATCATTACCGGTCATGGCCAGTCGTCTATGAGTATATACGCTCGGAAGAATGCGAATTTCCGCAGCATGTGCGGCAGATGCTCATCGGCATCGATGATCATGCAGACGAGATAGTTGCCCGTATCGAACAATTGCCTCTCGTGCTGTGCCACCGGGACTTCTGGGTGACCAACCTGATCTATGCAGACGGGAAAATCGCGCTCATCGACTGGGATACATGCGGATGGGGCCGCCTGGGCGAGGATCTCGCAAGCCTGATTGCGGATGAAGCGGATATCGATCACATGGTTGAATACTACAAGCGATGCGTCCCCGCGTATTACAAAGGCTTTTCGGAGCATGCGGATGTCTCCCATATTACCGATCCTTGCGTCTATGAGCTGATTCTCCTCCTATTCGGGTACAGGCTTGTGGAGTGGTATCTTCACACCGAGGACGATGACGAGAAGACGAAGCATGTCCGTACGCTCCAACAAATCTATGAAATGAAGATCAGCCCTGTGCAGGGTTTACGGCGTCGCATCGGAAGCTCTTAGAACATTCATTCTCTCCTGTAAGCTCTCCAAGACTTCTCTGGGTATTTCATTAATCTTGATATCTCCGCCCAGGAATAGCAGCCAATTGGTCATTTCGGTCAATTCATCGGAATGATGAACATGGATGAATGTCTTTAATATAGCCGTACTCTGATAAGGACTCGTGTAGGAGAGTGTCATTTTTAACGGGTGGTATTTTCTGAACTGGGCAATCGCCTTTGGACCTGCTGGCTTCCTCCTGCTTGCTTAGCTGTTCTACGATCTTCTTCTTGCTTATTCTTTTCTTCTCAGGGTAGGGGTTGACGTCGGTGAGGTTATCGACTGGAATAATCCGCCGCTTCCGCTCCTCCAGGTCGAAGCCTTCAATCTGCCATGAGCTCTTCTCACGATACAGATGCAGCAGATAGAGGGGATACGAATTGATTTCCCTCCCTTCCTGGGCGGAAACCACCAAGCAGCTGTCCTTAAGAAGGTTTTGGATGAGTCGCTCCAACATCGGATGAGGCAGGTCAGACAGATCAAGCAAGTCGGGGTTGTGGGGGTTGGTTCCTTCAAACAGCAAGATTTGATTCAGCAGAACAAGATCATCTTGCTGGTTTTCCGAGATGAGTCCGAGTAATTTTTCAGCTAAAGATTGGCGGCTCTTGAGATAGGGCAGTTGTTGATTTCTAGTGGCCATGAAGGCAATAAATAGAGCTTTGATCTCATTATCCGTAAAACGGACAGTCGGCAGGACAGAATTGTTCATGACATAATAACCACCGTCCCTGCCGACTTCAGCGACAAGCGGCATTCCCATTGCTTCAATCTCCCGGATATCTCGAATGGCCGTGGATCGAGAGATGTTGAATTCCCGCATGATTTCAGAAATGGTAAAGTGGGAGCGGTTGTTGATGTACCGCATCATGACGTTTACCCGTTCAACTTTTTTCATGGGCCCCCCTAATCAGTATCATATTTTGACATGATTAACAATTATGATAAACGTATCAAGTGAAAAGGACAATCACTTGAACATCTCAAAAAAAGGAGCTTGAATGATGGCATCGTATACTCTTGAGGAAAAAGAGAGCTTCACTGTTACTGGTATTGGAACGGAGCTGAAGAGCGATTACACGGACTATGCAGGCATAAATAAGGAGAAGGAAAACTTTTGGCGGGCAGTTGAGCAGGATGGAATGCTTGACGCTTTAAAGGCCGTCGCCGCGAATGACTACATCTTTGCCGTGAGCGAAGCGGTAAATCACAAGATGATGTATTATGCCGGTGTCATGACTGAAGCATCGGTACAGGGAGAACACAGGGTGATCCAATTCCCTAAGGGACCCTATCTGGTCGTGAAAGGGGAAGGGAAGACGGCTGAAGAGTTGAGCAACAAGCTTACTGGCATCGCGTTCGGCCAGGTTTTACCGGCAGCTGAGAACTTTGCTTATGTTGGCGGGCCCAATGCAGCGGTTGAGATGGGACAGCGAGATGGCATCGTATTCGGGGAAATGTGGATTCCGGTTGTGAAGAAGTAGACGAGATTAAAGGAGAATTGAGGATGTCCTATAACATTGACGTTCACAATGTGTCTACGGTTGACTTAGTAGGACAATATTAAGTCATCGAGTGAGATGAAGCTAAACCCCTACTCCGAATGGAGAATAGGGGTTTAGCTATTTTCTAGAATGTAATAATCACATTACCTCTTTTTCGTTCGGTCTCTACATACTTGTGGGCATCAGGCAGGAGTTCCAGAGGATATCGGCGATCAATTACGGCGCTCAGCGTTCCACTTTCTGCGAGTTCCATGAGGAATGCCAAATTTGCTTTGTTTTGCATAAGGCCAGCTGTAGCGAAGGCGGCTCGTTTTCCTTTAAACAAGGAGGTCCACATCATCTGGATAACGATAGACAGCTTGGGTACGGTAGTCAGATAAATTCCCTTGGCCGTAAGTACACGCTTACATGCCGAGAAGGAACGTTTGCCTACAGCATCGAATACGACATCATAAGCTTTGCCCGCCTTCATAAAATCCTCCTGGGTATAATCAATGATGAAATCTGCGCCTGCTTTTCTTACCAGACCTGCGTTACCGGCAGAGCAAACACCGGTTACTTCAGCGCCATAGTATTTGGCTAATTGCACAGCGTAAATGCCCACAGCCCCCGACGCACCATTAATCAGCACCTTCTGTCCTTTCCGCAGCTTTGCCTTATCTCTTAGAAACGTCAACGCGGTGGCACGTTAAAAAGGACAGGGGCTTTAGGACGGTGCTTGCTTCAATGGGAGCTCCGGATAATCGGCTTCCACATCCTCAAACACTGCTTTAGCCCATTGACTTCGTTTATTCAGACACCGGTCGAATAGATTCTCAATCTCCTTAACGTATCCTACCTTCTGAAAGCATTTACTGAACACATCCTTGATCCGATGACCTTCGTCAAAGATAACGGCTTCATATTCTGGAAACAGTCCATACATCCCTTTTTGCTTCAGGTAAAAATCAGTAAAGAACAAAGTATGATTACTCACAATGATATCCGCTGCCTTCAGCCTGGTCCTGGCCTGCTGAATGAAACATGACTCAAAGTGAGGACTTTCTTCGGATAAACAATCATTTGAGTCTCCCTGGATCTCTCGCCACAGCTCGCCTACAACGTCATAAGACAGTTCGTTCGGGTCCCCGACCTCAAGCGTATCTACATCCTGCATTAATTGAGATACGGTTTGATAATGAGGGGTCATATTCATTTGGGCAGCTGCAAAAGCATCATCCAATCGCCGTTAACAGATGTAATGGCTCCGGCCCTTTCCAAGTTCATAACGGATCTCCAGCCCTAAATCCTCAAGTACACGTTTAACAAGCGGTAGATCCTTCTGTACAAGTTGGTTCTGCAGCGTGACGGTAAAGGTACTCAGTACGATTTTTTTGCCGTATACAGCACTGCAGAGAGATGCAGCTATCGCATAACCCAGTGACTTACCCGTACCGGTTCCGGCCTCTATCAAGCCATGCTTCCCTTCAAGCAAACATCGGCAGACATTTTCAGCCATCCGGATCTGAGGGATACGTGGCTCATACGGTGGAAAGTACTTGGCCAATATCCCGTTCTCTTCAAAAACTTCACCTATCATTAAGGAAATATCCTTCATTTGGTCCCTCCGTAACTGGGTTTAATCTACCTTATTTTTTAACGGCATAAACCGCCTGGCGTTCACATATGTAATAAATCATCTGATCATCGACCAGCATTCCCTTATCCGTATAGCCATCAAGTAACATGACAATAAGTGAACCATTGGTAGTTAGGTTGTAATACACTTTAATCCGTCATAATTCAATCAACTTTGTTTCGTAAGACACTTGTTTTAAACTGCCCTCTAGAATAAAATGGAATGGTAACTAGATGAACAGGAGGAAATATATGAAAAAATTACTATTAATACTAGGCATAAGCCTGATAGTCTTACCCAGTATGACTAGTTGTTTGAACAACTCGTCAACAGCAAATGTACCCTCCGTCCAGGATATTGTTGAAACTGACAACCAAATAAGCTATAAAGCTTACACAACGTTTTTGGACGATTTTACAAACAATATTGTTATAGAAGGTTTCACGCTTACTCCACCCCTTAAAACTATATTTTTAATAGACAGAGATCTTACTTTTAACAAGAAAGACACCATTACCCTTGAGGGTGGGAAGAACGATTTTAATCCAACACAGCAATTATTTATTTTTGAAAATTCCGACAAGTCTGTACAGTTATACGTAAGAATTGCTTATACAAATGTAGAGATGGGGAATCAATTGGTATCCTGGGAAGTCCCTTCGGGACATGAGGGTGTCGATCAGGAACTGGTAAATAAAACGGATATGGCAACTTACACATATAGAAACCTTATTATAACGGTAACTCAAAACTCGAAAACACAAGCAGAATTGGATCTGACAAAAGAAGCCGTAAGGTCGGTGCTAGTTATTCTAGAAAAATACTATAGTGGAAATAAATAGGTTGAATTAATGGTAGAAAAGGTATAAGATGGAATTGTAGGTAAAATAAGGAGGATGAACTTAATTGAAAAAATTCTTAAGAAGGACCTCTGTCGCTGCCCTCGCCGTTTTCGCTTTGACTACCTTTAGTGCATATGCAAGTGAGATCCCTAGCCATGTACAAGATATGGCCGACTCGAAAGTATCCCAAAAGCAACCCATCCCTGAAATTAGAGCTTGGGAAACAGACATGAACGGGAACAAACGGGAAGTTGTCCCACTATCAAAACGTTCTCAACTAAGTCAAAAAGGGGTCAGCATTATGGCTCCCCCATCCGGTGATGGCTATACTTATTCTTTTGATAGCTATCAACCTAATATCACAACAAGAGACTGGCGCTACAAGAACCTGGGAACTTTTCGCTATGTAAACGGTCTTTCTACTGTAGCAACTATCCAGTATGAACAACAAAACAGCACAACAGGAACTTGGAGTGTAGGTGCTAACATTAGTGGAAGCACAACAATTAAAGCTGCATTCCTGGGTAAAATTTCTGTTGAGATCGGCGGCTCTTGGGATACATCTAGGGAATGGACTAAAGGCACAAAATATGGCGCATCCCAACCGATTCCGGCAAAAACGACGGCATATTTAACAAATTACCAAGTAGCTGCCAATTCGAAGGGAGTATTAGTCTGGAAAAAGTACGCTCCAGGCGGCACATCTCAGGTAGGACAGTATACGGAGACTGCTGGTGGATATGCAGTATCAAAGAGTGATATAAATGTTGAAGTTACATCCACTGAACCTGTGAGGTAAGTTGTATAAATAGAAGGCGCAACTGACAATGTCAGTTGCGCCTTCTTATAACTTCACGTCCGTTTTTCTTCTTCATTCTGGCTGCCTACTGCTTGCTTATAGTCCTGGGATAAAACCGTGTACAGATTCAGATCATCAATCACTTGCAGACTTCCATTTTCGGTCCGTTCCATAATCTCTGCTGGCTCATCTGTGTTCACCTTATAGATCACATAAAAGGATCGGCCCTCGTATTCCAGCTCGGCAAGAACCTCAAACACGAATGGCCGGCCTTCTGGAACGTCCTCAAGCTCGATTTAGTACTTTTCCATCTGCTTATTCCTCTTCCGTGATAATGTATTTCGTTTTCATGCCTCGGCCGCTATCTACACCTAGCAGTTCCTTAGCTAAGATATACCGGCGTGAAGCGTCAACATAAGCCGCCTGATGCCTCTTGGCCTGCTGCATGTATTCCTTTGTTCCTGGTGTAGCTACACCCTTAAACGGTATGTCATACTAGGGGCTGGTTTGGACACCTTTTGCTTCCGGTACCCTGAAGTAGAGGACAAACTGAAGATTTTTGAAATTGATCATCCGGCTACACAGGAGTATAAGAAGAAACGGATAGCCGAGAGAAATATAGTTGTTCCAGGCCATCTTCATAGCATGTTGGAAGGCGCGGGCCTTCACATATATGAACACTTAGCACCAGTGGAGATCAATGAACAGTTCTTTAGAGATCGGACGGACGATTTGACGGCGTTTGAGACCATACACTTCATACATGCCATTAAGAAATAAATATGCAGCCGCTCAATTTAGCTGAATTGGGCGGCTGTTTATGGTGATCTTAACCGATACGCTTCACAAGCCTCCTGGCAGCATTATGAGCAGGTCAGGTGCGGAAAAGGATGTACGGACCAGACGCCAGCCGTATGTTATATACTTAAGGAAAAAGATAGTCAGGGGGATATATATTGGCTGTTGATCATCAAATGTGGGTAACCCTATGCTTGTTGGCTTTGGCATCGGCTTTGTTCATCTCAGGAAAGGTTCGTTCGGATATGGTTGCCATCGGCGTGCTGATCGTACTTCTTGTCACGGGCATACTGACCCCGCCGGAAGCCCTATCAGGGTTCTCCAGTACGGTTGTGATCATGATGATTGGTTTGTTTGTAGTTGGTGGAGGCATCTTTCAGACGGGACTCGCCAGAATGACGAGCAATAAGCTGCTGCAGCTGGCCGGTACGAACGAGACGAGTCTGCTCATTATGGTGATGCTTGTAACCGTAGTGCTTGGCGCTTTCGTCAGCAATACCGGTACAGTAGCCGTCTTAATGCCGATCGTGATTAGCTTGGCCATGAAGGCCGGTACGCACCCGGGCAGACTGCTTATGCCGGTAGCCTTCGCCAGCAGTCTTGGCGGAACCTTAACGCTGATTGGCACGCCACCCAACCTGATCATTCAAGATACGCTTACGGGTTCAGGCTTCGAGAAGCTGTCATTCTTCTCATTTGCCCCGGTTGGACTTGTATGTATAGGAACAGGGATCGCAGCTCTGCTATGGCTCCGTCGCTTTCTGCCGCAGAATGAGGAAGGAAGCAAACAGGAAACAGACAGTCTTTCGTCTCATGAGCTTGTCCGCCGTTATCAGATGATTCACAATTTGTTTCGGGTGCAGGTGAATGCAGACTCCCCGCTGGTGGTGAAGAAGCTGTCGGAGCTGGAGATTCCTGCGCGCTTTGAGGTAAATGTCATTGAGATTCGCCGGAAATTATCGTTGAAAAATCAGTTTCTCAAAACGGTGGATCAGGAGGTTGCGGGGCCGGGAACGGTTGTGCAAGAAGGAGATATACTGTATGTTTACGGTCCGTACACAGAGGTGAGGCGGTTCGCGGAAGCCTGTAATTTGACGATGCTCGATCGACAAGTCGAGGAGCGTCCCCCTCAAGATAGCACAGAAGCCTCCTATGTGACGGATGCAGTAGGTGTTGCGGAGCTGATGCTGACGCCGTATTCGCGGATCAATAACCTTCCCGTAAGCAGGTCCAGATTTCGTGAGAAATATCGTGTCAATATTGTGGGCATCAAGCGGAAGGAGCAGTATCTGCTGCATAATTTAAAAGATATAACGATGCGGGATGACGACATTATTCTCATCCAAGGCAAATGGAAGGACATCGAGCTGCTGGCGTCCGATCAGGAAGACGTGGTGGTGATCGGGCAGCCGATGGAGGAATCCCGTAAAGTGACAATGGACCGCAAAGCCCCAATTGCTGCCGGTGTTATGCTGCTGATGATCATTCTGCTCGTGACCGAGCTGGTCCCGGCAGTCGCAGCCGTTATGATTTCAGCATGCCTGATGGTACTGCTGGGCTGTGTGCGCAATATGGAGGAGGCGTACAAGACAGTGAATTGGGGCAGTGTCGTCCTGATCGGCGGCATGATTCCGATGTCGATTGCGATAGAGAAGACCGGAGCAGCGGGTCTGCTGTCGGAGGGGCTGGTAGGTTCACTGGGCAGCTACGGGCCGATGGCGCTATTGGCCGGCACCTATTTTGCTACATCGGCCATGACATTGTTTCTCAGCAATACGACCTGTGCGGTGCTTCTTGCCCCAATTGCACTCTCAACTGCTGTGCGGATGGAATTAAGTCCATATCCGTTCTTGTTCGCAGTGGCGATTGGAGCGGGCATGTGCTTCGCCGTGCCGTTCTCGACACCGCCAAATGCGATGGTGATGGCTGCCGGCCGTTATAAATTTATGCATTACCTGAAAGTTGGCCTTCCACTACAGCTGATCATCGGAATCGTGATGGTGATGGCGATTCCATTATTTTGGCCGTTTTAAATCCTGGAGCAGCCGGTCACCGGTTGAGCGGACGGGAGTGGTGCGGTCCAAGCATCACGTTTGCCTTTATAACCTAATTACGACATTGCCTCTCTTCCGCTCCGTCTCTACATACCTGTGGGCATCTGGCAGCAGCTCCAAAGGGTATTGACGATCGATCACGGCATGCAGCGCTCCATGACTGGCAAGTTCCATGAGAAACGATAGATTCGCTTTATTTTGCATAAGGCCGGCTGTTGCAAAGACGGCCCGTCTGCCTTTCAACAGGGAAGTCCACATCATCTGCACAATGGTAGACAGCTTGGGTACGGTAGTCATATAGATACCCTTGGCCGTAAGCGCGCGCTTGCATGCCGAGAAGGAGCGTTTGCCTACAGCATCAAATATGACATCATACGCCTTGCCCGCTTTCGTGAAATCCTCCTGCGTATAATCGATAACAACATCTGCCCCGGCTTTCCTTACCAGATCAGCGTTGCGGGCAGAGCAAACGCCGGTTACTTCAGCGCCATAGTATTTGGCTAATTGGACAGCGTAGATGCCCACCGCTCCCGAGGCACCATAAATCAGCACGTTCTGTCCCTTCTGCAAATTTGCCTGATCTCTAAGAAATGTCAATGCGGTGGCACCCCCGTCGCAGACGCCGACGGCTTCCTCAAATGAGATGTGGTCTGGTATAACCGCAAGGGGGCTCTCTTCGGAGAGACACTTATACTCGGCATAAGCACCGAAGCTTTTGACGCTCATTCCCAAGACACGATCTCCCTCTTTAAAATGCTCTACATTTCTGCCGACCGCTTCCACCTCTCCGGCCAATTCGCAGCCTCCAATCGCATATTTCGGTCTTGATAATCCGTATATCCATTTAATCATAACCGGGTCGCCTTTTCGAAAAGCAGAGTCCGACGGCCCTACTGCGGCAGCTCGTATTCGTATGAGAATGTCCTTGTCTCCGGGCGAGGGTTTCGCAATTTCTTGCGGGACAATGACCTCGGGCGGACCATACGAGGTTTGCATCATGGCTTTCATGGGTTTGCCCTCCTGTATGTTCAGTTCGTTTTTTATTTTGCAATCGATACTCTGCAACAGTCCTTTACAAAGGCGGCCTAACGGGAGAAGATGAATAGGAGGAAGAGTGGAAGAGAAGGAGTTGAAGGATAGCGGTTATGAAAAACATTTTATATAAGTATATGTCAAGGTGGACTTCTCTTACCGAGGGAGATCAGCAGGCCATTATAAATGAAATCCAAGTAGAAGAATTCCGCAAGGGGACTGTTCTTATTAGACAAGGAGATGTCCCGGCAACCTGTTATTTTATCCTGAAGGGCTGCGTAAGGCAGTATGCAATCGATGAAGAGGGAAGAGAGATTACATCCAATTTCTACACCGAAGAACAAGCTATTGCCATCTTCAATCATCATAAACCAGACAAGTTATCCGACTACTCCTTCATGTGCGTTGAAGATGCGGTAATGGTCGTTGGCGACCTCGAATCAGAAGAGGATATGTACCATAAGCATCCTCAACTGGCGACAATGACCCGCATGATGATCGAGGAGAATTTAGGTCAGGTACAGGAGGAATTCGCTGCTTTCATCGCTTCTTCGCCGGAGGACCGCTTCAAGACGCTGATCAGGAAACGCCCATCACTCATCGACCGGGTACCTCAGCATCAACTGGCCAGTTATCTCGGCATCACGCCGGAGTCACTAAGCAGAATCAAGAAGAGAATTCACCAAGACCTTCGCTAATCTGCTCACTTATCTCTGGTATGCATCATCCCCCTCAAGGTCACGTCATGATTACATGGTATCTGAGGAGATGATTACGTGCATTGACTTAAATCAAGAGACGAGCCTGGGACAGAAGAGTCTGAGTTGGATATACATGAGGCACTGACTAAAGGGAATTCACAGTAAACACATCGGATAAATAAAAAAATCGTTGACAAACTACAGAAGGGCTTCTACAATGTGTGAAAAAAGAGGCTTTGACTCGGATAATAAAAAGATAAATTGACTGGTCAACCAGAGATTGAATGTGTGCGTGCATCTGCGCCCATGCTCAATCTCTTTTTTTTATCCGGCTGAGGTCCATATCCACAATAAATTGACAGGCAGAGGTGTTGAAAGATGAAACAGACAGCGCATTACCGCAAGTGGATTGCTCTACTCCTGGCGATTGTCGTGGCCGTGCCGTTCCTGCCCTCGAGCAAGCTGCTCGCATCAGGCCCCGTGCAGGGAAACAGCACACACCAACTAAAGTATTTTCAGGACCGGTTCCCGGCTTTAACGGACCCGAATCATGTATTTGAGACCGTAACCTATTATGAACTGGATTATTTGCTGAGGAATGCGCCTGCTGGAGCCAATGACAACTATGTCATTCTGTTCGGCGGATCCTGGCAGGCTGAAACCCAGGCCGCGATTCCACACATTAACGAAGTAGCCAAGGAATATGGTGTGACATCAATTAAGACGTTTGATACAAGGCTGGCGGGTCCCGACATTGCGCTTGATATTGCAAAAAACGATACGCCTTACGGGAATTATACGAGGCGTTATGTGGACCTCGGCTACCGGTATTTAAAAAATATCAACGACCATACGGCCGGTGTATTAGGCAGCCACACCTATAACTACGGCACGGCTTCGGAGCCTGACAACCAAACCGTAAATGTTGTGGACGCTCCGTTCTTGTTCATCTACAACAAAGGGAATGCAGACGCTCCGATCATTGCTTCTCTAGAAGGAGTAGCAAGTGCCGGCGGGCTTGAGTAGCTGCAGAACGGTACCGGAGCAGATGCATACAAGGACGCGCTCCGCGGAGTATTTGACACCATCTCGGAGCCGGGCACGAAGAATGCCCGCTACCGGTCGCTGACCAACCAGGAGTACATAATCGGGTCCTACAATGAATTCCGGCCTGGTCTGTTCGATCAGAATGATCCTCCGGCTGTCATAGACTCGGTGACGCTCGACGAACTGAAATATGTGCTTGCTCAGGAAGGCACGTTTGTCGTTCTGGTCGGATGTGCCTGGTGCCCGGATACGCAGGGCAAGGTTAAATACTTAAACCAGGTAGCTAATGAATACGGCGTTGATAAGGTGTACAACTGGGACTTTAAGCTGGACGGGGGAGTCGGCGGGCTGACCTCAACGACAATCGCCAATCCCCGAATACCAACCGAGAGTGGTACGGCAAACCTGCTGCACGCGAGAACCTCTGATGTGGCGCTTACCCATATTTTTACGGACTGGGTGAACGGCTATCTTCCTAACCTTGTTTCTCAGAACACCAAGCAGAACAATGGAGCAGGCCAACTGGTTGCCGGGACTCATCCGGTTACATTACAGCCAGTCAGCTCTCAGCGGATTCAAGCTCCGTATGTGTTCGTCTATGATAAGCGGAATTACAACGAGCAAGGAGTCTGGAAGCCGATTCTAGGGCATGTCGAGCTGATGGGCAATTTCAACATTACCGGCGATCCGGCAAGCAAAGGGGCCCAGCTGCGTATCAACAGTCTGCGCTCGCTCTTCTCCCGTATCGAATGGCAGCCCTCTGGATTAGTCGGTGAAGCACCGTCGCAAGCGGGGCTGAACAACGGACAAATTACGGGCATCAGCAAGAAGTCGCTGGAATACCGGTTGAAAGGACAGACGCAGTATACCGCGGTGCCGAGCAGCGGCAATGTCATTACGGGACTTGCGGCTGGCACATATGAGGTGCGATATACGCAGGCAGTACGCGGCTTTGATACGTCGGACAATGCGGCCGGTGAAGCCGCAAAGACGGTCTACGAATATGGTCCGGCGGTCGAGGTTATTGTTCCAGAAGGTCCGTATGCAGGAGGGGACAGCGGCGGCAGCAACCCTGGCAACGACAGCAGCCCCGTCCATAACCCAGGTAACAACTCAGGTACGAACAGTGGCAATAGCGGCAATGCGCAGCCGATTACAGCTCCAGAAGGGCCATCCGGCGAATCTGGGGTGACGAGGATATCATCCGAAGTGAACAGCGAGACGGGGAGAGCCGTCGCATTGGTTACACAGTCTGCGGTCCATTCGCTGCTTCATGCATTAAAGCAAGGCGGACAGCCGGCAGCCAAGTCGCGTCTTATTCTGGAGGTGGACCATCAGGGGTCGGCAGGCAGCGTTCAAGTAACCGTTCCGAGAGAAGCGTTCAATGAGCTGGCGCAGAATACGAACTTCGAGCTGAAAGTAGACGCGGGCTTCGCCAGCATCGTCCTGGACGCGGAGGCGCTGAAGGTGATTAATGCGAACCGCGATTCCGGCAGTATCAGTATTATCCTCTCAAAGTCCGAGCTTCCAGCGGAGGCGAAGGAGGTTCTTGGCGATCGCCCTGTATACGATTTGTTGGTTTATGCAGGCCAATCCAACGTTTCAACATTTGGCGGCTCTCAGGTGCTTGTAGCGTTCCCTTACTCACCAGCGCCAAACGAGAATCCGAACGCCATTATCGTCTACTACGTGACCGAAGATGGCGAGCTTGAACTCGTGAAGGGACGATTCCATGCGGCAGCAGGTTCGGTAGAGTTCAGAACAACGCACTTCTCTCAATATATTATTGGCTATAACAACATTGATTTCGCAGACGTTCCGGCAGCGGCCTGGTATGCAGACGCGGTTACGTACCTCGCTGCGCGCGGCATTACAAGCGGAACGGACGATACCCACTTCAGCCCAAGCGGTAAAGTCACAAGGGGCCAGTTCATCGTACTGCTGCTAAAAGCGTTGGATATCTCGCCTGATGCTCCAGCCGCAAGTAATTTCTCAGACGCAGGTGACACCTACTATACCGGTTATTTGGCGGCAGCGAAGCGCCTTGGCATTGCAAACGGTCTGCAAGGCAACCGTTTTGCGCCGAATCAGACGATTACACGCGAAGAATTGTTTACCTTCCTGTATCGAGCGCTGCTTGCGGCTGGAGAGCCGGTCGCTGTGAATACAGGCACGGCAGCTTCCTTGTCCGGCTTTGCCGACCAAGCTGAGGTTTCGGCCTTTGCGCGCGAAGCAATTCAGGCGCTGGTAGAGGCCGGTATCCTAGCGGGGTCGAATAACCGCCTGCTTCCGACCGGCGTGACCAGCAGAGCGGAGGCGGTTCAAGTGCTGTACAATCTGCTTACTCATTCGTAAGGAATGCTGAAATTCGAGCTCAATCCATGAAAGTAATGGAAATACCACCTACGGAAAGGACGATTAATTAATATGAAGCAAATGGCATTTTCCAAGCTGACCTTGACAGTGCTGTCTGTCGCAGCCGCTTTGGCTGCCCTCACGTACTTGGCCTATGTTTCGAAACCGGAGCCGATTTCTGCTCAGACGCTTGTATCGGAGGGAGCGGAGGCAAGCACGGAGAACGGAGCTTCCGTTCAAGCCGGTGCGGCAGCAGCCGCAGAGCAGACGGCTGAGCCGGCCGGACACCTTACCTCCTCCGCAGCAGACAGCAGCCTGGCAGTCGTTGAAGCAGCAGTAAAAGCAGAAGACGCTGCACCGTTAACTAGCGGATCGACAGACGCTGCGGCTGTTGAGCCTCCGGCCGCGGCAGAGACTGTTGGTGAGCCGGCGGCATCTGCTTCTGCTAAGGCGCAAGCATCAACACAAGCTGCTGCACAGGCCACATCGACGGCTGCACCACAAGCCTCGGCTCCGGCATCAGCCCATTCGGAGCCGCCAACACAGTCAAAGGCAAATCCTGCAACGCCAACCCCGGCTCCTGCGCCGGCGAGCACACAGCCGTCAGCACAGCGGCCTTCAAATCAGCAGGCCAGCACGGCGGCCGACTCGAAGCCCGTGGCGGCTCCTTCTTCGCCTGCGGTAAAATCAGCGCCGGCTGAACCGCCAGCCCCGGCAGAGGAAGCGGTTAAATCATCCTCAAAAGGCTTGAAGCTGCCGGCCCGTTCTTCGGTGTCCCAGCCGGTTGTCGTTGAGACTGATAAGCCAGCTGCGTCCAGCCCAAGCGCTTCATCTAGTACAAGCGCTTCATCCTCTCCTGTTCCGGTCAGCGGTACGAGCGGCGGGCAGGAGAACTCCTCTCCGTCTCCGTCCGCGTCAGCCCCTGCTTCGCCGCCTTCTGCTTCTCCGGCAGCACAAGACGAATATTGCGAGGAAGAGTGCTAAGACGAAGGAGATCACATTTGTGCCGCCTGCATGCTCATGCATGCAGGCGGCACAAGTCCCGTTCAGGGAATGAGCAGCCATTGCGTCTGCTCGTTTTTCAGTTTGCCTATCCATAACGCTGCAATTCGGAAAGGAGGGGTCAAGCTGGACTATCTATTGGCATTTGCGGCAGGGCTCTTGTCCTTTCTATCTCCTTGCATTTTGCCGCTGATCCCGGCTTATATCAGTTATATTGTTGGTTCTTCGCTGCCTGACATACAGTCACAGAGGAACCGGATCTCTGCATTTATGAAGACTGTGTATTTTGTCCTCGGTTTTTCCCTGCTGTTTGTGCTCATGGGATTGTCGTTCAGTTCGCTTAGCGCGCTGCTGACAGAGCACCTGAGATGGCTGCAACAGGCAGGAGGAGTGCTTATTATTATGTTCGGCCTGCATATGACGGGAGTCTTCAGAATGAAGTTTTTATATGCCGAGAGAAGGTTCACCACCGCCGGAGGGGTTCGTGGCTATGCGGGAGCTTTCCTGCTGGGAACGGCATTTGCGGCAGGCTGGACGCCGTGCATTGGACCGATCCTGTCTACCATCCTGATTTATGCCGGAAGCCTTGGCACGGCCGGGAAGGGGGCAGTCATGCTGTCGCTTTATTCAGCCGGGTTAGCGGTTCCGTTCCTGCTGTCTTCCTTGCTGCTCGAGCATGTCCCCCGTATCCTCAGGAAGATGTCCAGGTTTACCCCGGTAATTTCCGTGTTTAGCGGAGTGCTCGTTATACTCATGGGGATTCTGGTCTTTACCAACAGGCTGGAGAGGCTGGGCCAATACTCGGGGTTGTTCAACCTATAGGAGGAGCCGCTAATGAATAAGAACTTGGCCGTACTGCTTGCCAGCGTGCTTCTGGCGGCGGCTGCAGTTTTCGTAACCACCCGGTATGAGCTGTCCGGCGATGCTGCCGCCTCTATGGGAGCGGTAAATGTGCCGGCAGTAGCCGGTGAACATGGAGCGCTTGGGTTTACACTCAGCAGCTTGGAAGGCATACCGGTTTCACTGTCCGATTACAAGGGCAAGACTGTGCTCTTGAATTTCTGGGTGACCTGGTGCAAATGGTGCAAGCAGGAGATGCCTCACATGCAGAACGTGTATGAGACTTACAGCAGCGATGACTTCGTGGTGCTCGCCGTGAGCGTGGGGGAGGAGCGCGGTAAGGTAGCTGAGTTCATACAAGAGCATGGGTACACCTTCCCGGTTCTGCTCGACCCGGACAAGGCGGTTGCCCAAGCCTACGGTGTCAGGCCGATTCCCGTATCCGTCTTTATTGGCAGGGACGGCCGCATTGCCTATCAGAAGCTTGGCTACATGGATGAAGAAAGCATCGCCTCGCAGGTTGAGGCGCTCGCAGCACATACAGGAGGAGAAGAATATGAACAACATTGACAACAATCTGATTGATGCTTTCCAGACGAACTGGTACAGCTTCTCGATGGCCGTTATCGTTTTTATACTACTATATGTTCTCGCACGCAACCGAATCGGCTTCGGCACAAGAGTGCTGGTCGGTATGGTGCTTGGACTTGCGGCTGGCGTACTGCTGCAGAGCTTCGAGCTCGAGGCAAAAGGCATCACCACGTTCGGCAGCATCTATATCAGCCTGATCCGCATGCTCGTTATTCCGCTTGTATTCGTGCTTGTTCTGAACAGCATTTCGTCGCTCACCAACCTGGAATACTTACGAAAGATCGGCTTTAAGACCATTGCGTGGTTTCTCGGCACGACAGGCGCCGGCGCGATTATCGGTCTTGTGGCAGCAAGCCTGATGAACATAGGCAGCGGCATGCATGTTACGCTGCCGGATGAGTTCCAGGCACGGGACATTCCTGCATTCTCCGAAGTTATTCTGAGTATGGTTCCCTCCAACCCAGTTCAGGAGGCTGCCGAAGGAAAGGTTGTGCCGGTGCTCATCTTTGCCATTTTCCTTGCAGTTGCCATCATTAAAGTGGGGGCAAGGAACCCGGACAAGGTGAAGCCGGTCAGGGACCTTATCCAATCGTTGACGGAGGTTATGCATCAAGTCGTAAAATTCATCATTCGTCTGACGCCATATGGCGTATTCGCTTTGATTCCGGGCATCTCGGCTCGTTACGGATGGAGCACGCTGCAGGAATTAGGCGGCGTTATCGTAACGTCCTATGCCGCTTTGATTCTGCATTTCGTAGTCGTATTCGGCGCGTTGGTATGGTTTGTCGCCCGCGTTAATCCGCTGCGGTTCTTTAATAAAATATATCCGACCTTGGCCGTCGCCTTCACGACACGAAGCAGCTACGCGGCACTGCCGGTTAACCTCGAGGTGATTACGAAGAGGCTGCACGTCTCTCCGCGCATCGCCAGCTTCGTGGCACCGCTCGGCGCTTCGATTAACTTTAACGGCTGCGGAGGGGTGTGGTCGGCTATTGTCGCCGTATTTACCGCAAGCATCTTCGATATTACTCTGACGGCAGCTGATTACGTCCATCGGCGTTGCCGGCGTTCCCGGTCCGGCCGTTATATCGACGACGGTTGTGCTGACCGCCCTTGGCTTGCCGCTGGAGGGCATGGCCATCGTGGCCGGCGTTGAAGCGCTAATCGACATGGGCCGGACGGCTGTTAATGCTTCGGGCACCTCGGTGACCGCTTTGCTGGTTGCGAAGTCAGAGGGAGAGTTCGACCGAGAAGCATTCAATAAGAATGAAGAGGCGATTGCGGGATAGGGATTCGTACCCTCCTGGAAGAAGTCCGGAAAGAAACCAGGTGGTAGAGTAAACGCATGACACATGAGACGAGAGAGGGAGCGATGAGACGAAGGCGTGCAATGTGGAATCTATAGAATAAGGAAGACACGATCGTTTCCGTCCTGGTCGACAGAAAGCCGATCTAAGACAAGGCACCCGCTTGGGTGCCTTGTCTTTTCGATTTTTCATTTTGCGGCTGTGGCCGTCAAGAATGAATCCTTCCTAACACAATATCGATCGCGCCCGGCCTGCTTCGCCTGATATAAGGCTAGGTCCGCAGCCTCAATCAATTGTTCAAACTTGCCGCTGCCCTCAGCCTTACTCACTGCAAATCCACAGCTCGCTGTAACGAAGCCCGAAGCTCCAGGGGCCTGATGAGGGATGCTGCTGGCGCGAACTTCCTGAATAATATGTTCAGCTAATTGCTGGGCGGACTTGTAATCCCCCTTGTACAATAAGGAAAATTCTCCGCCTCCATACCGGTACGCGCTCGCGCCCTCCCTGGACGCCGTCCTGTCAAGGACACCAGCAATACGCTTGAGACAATCATCGCCCGCTAAATGTCCGTAATAATCGTTATATTTCTTAAAATGATCAACATCAATCAGGTATAAATAGAGGGAGCCGTTTCCTCCCTTCTCGTTCAGAAGCTCTTTAGCTGCCGCTTCAAAGGCTCTGCGATTTGCGATACCCGTCAGCCGATCAAGAAGAGACTGCTTCTGCAGCTCCTTATTTGCCTCTTCAAGCTTGACTGTGCGCTCGACAACCTTCTCTTCCAGCGTATTGTTCAAAGCCTGCAGCTTGACCGCCAGATTCTCGGCTGAAGCGTATGCCCGCGAATAACTCAGCCCCAGAATAAAAGAATTTGCCAGGACATACACCAGCAAGCCAAGCGGAATGTAGTATCCGGTTGTTAGCAGCTCGCGGTTATACAATATATCGTTAAGGACCGTCGCTGCCAAAAATATGGCGGCTCCGAGCGCAAGCGCTGCTCCTTCCTTCCTTCGCCAAGCGGCCAGCCCAAAAGCGACCACGCACGATATCGTTATAAGCATAATAACCAGCTGAAACCCTGCGAGAAGTCTCAAGTAGAGCCAACCAGGTCCAGCCATGCGCAGCACGCCGTAAAGAACAGACAATGCAAGCCCGGGCACAAGATTCCATTTCGAATATTCCTTTGGATACAAGGATCTGGTGAACAGGGAGAAGGAAATGAGAGCAATCGCCATGGTCGTGTACTCGATCCGTACCGTTGTATCCCAAGGGAAGTCCGGAAGCAGGACGAACAGCGAGGTTTTCCCTGTAACGAGACTCCTAAGTGATATAGAGATACAGAACAATGCAAAGTAGAGAGGGGAGAGGTTCTTGCTCCGAGCCGCAAACAATCCCAGATGATAAAGTCCAATAATGAACAGTGCACCGACAACGAACATATCCAGCGAGGCAGATCGCACAATTTCACCCTGCAAGGCGGTCATGTGTCCAAGACGGATGCTCTCCGTCAAGCCCCCGCGCGGATGCTCGTAGTTAGCCACGTGGACGACGATATCAAGCGTCTTTGACGGCTGCGGGATTCGGAACAGCCGGTCACGCTTTGTCGGAAATGATTCCTCCTTATTCCGGGCGATGCGGCCGTTCTCTCCCAGCTGCTCGCCATTAACCCAATGGAATACGATGTGGAGATGCCCCCTACATATAATCCCAAGTCCTCGTATTCTTCTCCAAGCACGACCTGAAGTCGATAAGAACCATAACCGTGTCTGACAGATTGGTCCTCATTCCATGAGCCGGGAACCTTAAGATTGCGGCTTGGCAGCCCATGAGGAACATCAGAGGGATGAATAAATTGTCCCCAAAAAAATGCCTATTCTCCATCCAACTGAATGGAATGCTCGGGGGCCTTCATGATATGCATGACACCATCCGACGCCTTGGGGCGCGGCGCCGGCTCACTAGCCATTACTGTAGGACAGAATATTGTCAGGAGTATTACCGGTACCAGGAGTCGAATAAGTAAGCTGCGCATGGGTGTAACTCCTTCCAAAAAATATGTCGAATATGTAAGTATATGTTCAGAACTATTCGACATTTAGGACTCATTTCCTCCCCCATGCCTCTAACTCTTATCCCATACAATGGAATATAGCAGGCAAGAGTAGGAAAAAAACGAAAAGAAAGGGCTGTCCCGGCTGCTGCCGCTGATGGTTTGCACATAGACAGATGAATGGATTAAAATTAACCTAAACAAATCTATCAACATAGTTGTAAATTTGTTAATGACTAATAAGTATATAACAAAGAAGGTACCTGACAAATGAATCAGAATCAGATAGGGAAGTTATCGATCTTTGCCATTACATGGCCGATTTTCATTGAGTTTGCGCTTCAGATGCTGATGCGCACGACGGGTACACTGATGCTGAGCAGGGTTTCGGATGATGCGGTCGCCTCTGTCGGCGTAGCGAACCAGATCATTATGTTTGCCATACTGACCTTTAATTTTATCGCAGTAGGGTCCGCTGTCGTTATCTCGCAATACCTTGGGGCGAAGAAGAGCACAGAGGAAATCAATAGTGTTGTCGGCTCCTCCCTTGGGATCAATATCCTGTCTGGTATTATCATGAGCCTTGGCGTGATTGTGTTCAGCGGAACGCTGCTGAGTGTTTTTGGCCTAAAGCCGGAGTTGTTTGCCATGGCCCAAGAGTTTCTGTACATTGTTGGCGGCGCGCTCATCCTGCAGGCCTTGATTACGGTTACGGTAGCGATCATCCAATCTCATGGTCAAACCAGATATACGATGGCCGTGACGCTTGGCATGAATGTAGTCAACATTGTCTGTATCTATCTGTTTGTTTTTGGCCCCTTTGGCATTCCGAAGCTTGGCGTGTTAGGCGTCGCCTTATCGACCGTCATCAGCCAGCTGCTGGCTTTGATTGCCCACTTGTTCGTCCTGCGCAGAATCGTTGGCGTAAGGGTGGGGATCGGGCATTTGACCAAATGGAAGCTTGAGCATGTGGCGAAGGTGCTGCGAATCGGGGTTCCTTCTTCAATGGTCAATATCTCTTATAACGCCAGCCAGTTTGTGACGACGGCGTTCGTGTCCTCTCTGGGAGCGCAGATGCTCACAACGAAAATCTACACCCAGAACATTATATTTATTGTCATGATCATAGGCATTGCCATGGGGAGAGGGCTGCAGATTGTTGTCGGGCATCTGATTGGAGCGGGACAGATAGAGGAAGCTTACAAGCAGACCTTCTCCACGCTAAAGGCCAGCCTGGTCATTTCATTGGCGGGCGTAGGGCTGATATGTCTTTTCCGCGTTCCGCTGCTGGATCTCTTCACCGATTCCTCGGACATCATTCGCATGGGCTCTGCACTGCTGCTGTTGGGCTTCCTGCTGGAGCCGGGAAGGAACTTCAATATCTTGTTTGAAAGGGCGTTACAGGCGGCTGGCGATGCACGGTTTCCGATGATATCCGCCCTGCTGGTCATGTGGCTGTTCAGCGTTCCTTTAACCTACTACCTGGGCATCCATTTGGGCTTTGGCTTAGTTGGGATTTGGGCGGCATTTATACTGGATGAGTGGGTGCGCGGCGCTGTTCTGTATGTGCGCTGGAAGAGCAGAGTCTGGGAGAAGAAAGCCCTGGTTAAGCAGCAAGAGGCCGTAAACAGCTAACGTTAAAAGGCCAAGTTTATCTTGGAAAGCCAATATGTAGAGTAAGGCTAGGGCCACCCGGGAAGGATGGCCTTCTTTGCTGATCACTTTAATTACCTGGCGCTGGCCTCTTGAGGCATCACCACAAAGCCTGCTGCATTCCGGGATTTCAGAATAGCAATCAGCTGGTCATAAAGTGGGGATGGGCAAGTGATCTGCATGATGACCTCAGCCTTGCGTTTCGAGATAAGCTTCACTTTGCTCCTGTGCTTCAGTGCCAATTCGATGCCCAGCCCCAGAATGAAGCCGCCTCCCAAGCCAATCAGCCCCCAGATGATCGGTCCCCAGTACATCACGAAGCCATAGATTGCTCCCAACACCGCTAAGAGGGTTGCACTTACCATTGCTCCGTCCAAAATGCTTCGGCCGTCGACTCGATGAATTGAGTCCAAGATATGAGTTTTGGAATCGAGGTTCTCAACAGGCAGCGCTACGACATTACAAGGCGGCACGCCCAACAGCTCAATCTCATGGATCACGATCTCCACAAAGGGGGAGTGATCGAAGGTGGCAAGTATTTGTTTAGTACCGTTATCAGCCTCATTCCGATGTCCCAAGTTCTCCGCCCTCACTCTAAGGAAACGAATTTGTTCAATATCAAATAGGGTATTGTTTTCGGTTACTGATACATATGCCTGATAGACCGCAAAGCCGTACATGGAAGGGAGGAAGAGAAACCACTGCCAGTCAACGATCTCATGAACAAGGTGAAAATTCCCAAGGAACGAGTGGAGAAGGGAACGGACCGCCACGGCCTTATAGCAGATTGTAATCCACCAGGCTAGGATGAAGGTGCCGACAACCGTACTCCCTCCGTATAATTGCCCCAATCCGGGTGAGAAAACTGACCAGATCATACCGACCCATGGATTTTTTTTGTCCAGAATCACGATATCAAAGAAGTTGACAGCAGAAGGTGCGATGGGTGCATCTTCGACCTCGGATAGGATGTGGCTCTTCTTGATTTCCACAGCGCAGCGGTAACTATCCCATACGCAGTATACATATACGGCTATGTATAACAGAGCCCAATCCTGATTAATGACAGATGCCGCTTCCATATACCTGCCTTGAAAGGACAAGGCGATGGAGAGATTAAGGTTCGACATGTTATTCACAACAAGCTCCCACACGATCAGGATAAAACCGTGCAGGTACTTGCCGACGAACATGTGCCCAAAGCCCGGAAAACAGAGTGACCAGAGGGCACAGACCCAAGGGATGCGGGGATATACGGAATTGACCCCGAATACGGAAATCTGTCCTTTCGGATAACGGGGTCTTATATCAGCAGACAGGAATTTCCGATGCGGCATCTTCATCTACTCCCACTTTGGTGTCTGCATATAGGGTGTCCTGTTAATGTATGTTAAATTCGGCTTAATGTAATAATTTGCCGACCTGCACGCATATATTGCTCTTGACAAGGAAAGCTATTCCGTATTACTATATACCTGTAGTCGTTAATACTGAATACCGTTGATACAGAGTACTAAACAATACTGGAGTAAGCGAGGGATAAGCTTGGAGAATATTACCGAGATGCTGAAAGGGGTGCTTGAGGGCTGTGTGCTTGAGATCATCAGCCGCGGCGAGACGTACGGTTATGAAATCACGCATCAGCTGCGGGAGCTTGGCTTCACGGATGTGGTTGAAGGGACAGTCTATACGATTACCATGCGGCTTGAGAAGAACAATTGGGTTGATATCGAGAGGAAGCCATCCACTATGGGACCGCCGAGGAAGTTTTATACCCTCAACGCAGCGGGTCAAGAAGAGCTTAAAGCTTTTTGGAGAAAATGGGACTTTGTCTCAAGCAAAATTAACGAACTCAAAGCCAAACAAAGGTAAGGGAGCGAAGCAATATGAATTTTATTGAGAAAATTATCGGAAGTTTGGATGACAAGCGGGAATGGAAGGCGATGGAGGCGCGTGCCAAGTCACTTCCAAGTGAGTACCGCAATGCTTACAACACTATAAAAGAATATATTTATGCCACTGGCGGCGTTACGGACTGGAAGGACATCAGCCGGATCTTTAACGGAATTCTGGACCTCTTCGAGGAGGGTGCAGCGAATGGCAAGAAAGTCACAGACCTCATTGGCGAGGATGCGGCCAGTTTCTGTGATGAGCTGGTGAAGGATGCGAAGACTTGGAAGGATAAACAGCGCAAGAAGTTAAATGATCAGATAGGTCACAACTAATGCGAATTCTTAACTGAATAGCGAATTAAAAAAAGATCACTACTATTTCCGCCTGAATAGCTGGTTGCCAATGTAAATCAGACCATAACTATTCAGTTTATTTTTACCCAAGTAGTAAGTGATACAGAATATCAGTAAGGCTAAGTAGGCAGAGGGCAATGCTCTCTGCTCCTGGTATCGCAGGCGGCCTTGCTGCACGTTTAAGGAGGAAATAAGCATGACTAATGAAGTGATTTCTGTAAAAGGGTTGAGAAAATCCTTTAAAGACAAGGATGTCTTAAAGGGAGTGGATTTTGAGGTGCGGCGCGGAGAAATCTTCGCCCTTCTGGGCTCGAATGGAGCGGGCAAGACAACGACGGTCAACATTCTCTCGACACTAATGAAGCCAGATGGCGGCGAAGCGTGTATTTGCGGCTTTGACGTTCAACGGCAGCCGGATGATGTGCGGCAGAGCATAAGCTTAACAGGGCAGTTTGCAGCTTTAGACGGAATGCTGACCGGGCGGGAAAACCTGATGTTAATTGCCAAGCTGCGGGGAGCTGCCAATCCTGCTCAGGTCGCCGACAACCTGCTTGCGAGATTCAGCTTGAAGGATGCGGCTAACCGCCGTGCGGACCAATATTCTGGCGGGATGAAGCGCAGGCTGGACATCGCAATGAGCCTGATCGGAAAGCCGGCCGTCATCTTTCTCGACGAACCAACTACAGGGCTTGATCCCGAAGCGCGGATTGAGGTCTGGGCTGCGGTCAAGGAGCTTGCAGACGGAGGTACGACCATCTTGTTGACGACCCAGTACCTGGAGGAAGCCGAACAATTGGCGGGCCGTATCGCCATCCTGCATGAAGGGAAAATCATCACGACGGGTACTCTTGCCGAGCTCAAGAGGATGTTCCCGCCCGCAGAAGTGGAATATATCGAGAAGCAGCCGACATTGGAGGAAATATTCCTTGCCATCATCGGCAAAAAGGGGGAGATGTAAGTGAAAGGTAAAACAGGGGTCTTATTAGGCCGTTTAATGCGGAATATTATGCGCAGTCCAGATACGATTATCACGGTGGCGATCACGCCGATTATGATGATGCTGCTGTTTGTCTATGTATTTGGCGGCGCTATTGAGACTGGCACGGATAACTATGTCAATTATCTGCTGCCGGGGATACTGCTGATCACGATCGCATCCGGCGTTGCTTATACTTCCTTGCGGCTCTTCACGGATGTAAAAGGCGGGCTGATGGCACGTTTCACTACGATGCCCATTAAGCGTTCGTCCGTATTATGGGCTCATGTATGGACCTCGCTTGTCTCCAATGCGCTTACTGTCTTGGTGGTGATCCTGGTCGCGCTCTTGATGGGCTTCCGTTCCAACGCTGGTATTCTGGATTGGCTAGCGGTAATCGGGATACTCACGCTGTTTACGCTCGCGCTGACATGGCTGGCGGTCATCCCGGGATTGACAGCAGGGTCTATGGAAGGTGCGACCGCATACTCGTATCCCCTCATTTTCCTGCCGTTTATCAGCTCAGCTTTTGTCCCTACGGAAACGATGCCCGCCATTGTTCGCGCGTTCGCTGAGAACCAGCCCGTGACTTCAATCGTGAACTCGATTCGTGCCCTCTTGTATGATGGGGCGGTAGGCAGCGGGATTTGGATCGCGCTTGCCTGGTGCGTCGGCTTGATGCTTATCGCTTACTTTATCGCGAACAAAGTATTTAAACGCCAGTTAGGATAGTATGCCCTAGCGGGACTTATTATGGACAAAAGAGCGGTGGAGGCACGATACCTC
Organism: Paenibacillus sambharensis; assembly: GCF_003233845.1. GTDB lineage: Bacteria > Bacillota > Bacilli > Paenibacillales > Paenibacillaceae > Paenibacillus_I > Paenibacillus_I sambharensis. Next base: position 55,016 of record NZ_QKRB01000037.1, on the reverse strand, counting down.
CATCGCTTTCTTTATTTGGATAACGCTATCCCCAGCATGAGATTCTGAACAGCCTAAGTCACCTTCATATTTCCTCTTACGCTCGTTTCCCTTGTTAAAGAAAAGACGGCGAATCCCAAGGAGAGGATGACAAGGACGCCGCCGAACCAAGCTGTATGGGAGACCGTTCCGGTTTGGCTTAACACGATGCCGCCAAATGCTGACCCAAGAGAAATACCGATTTGTAACGCAGAGTTATTAAAGCTTTGCTGAATATCTGATGTAACAGGATCTGCTTGGATCAGGTAGCTTTGCAGCGGTGGAGCCAGACTCCAGCTTAGGGCTGCCCAGATCATCATGACCGGTATGAATACAATAAGTGAAAAAGTAGTGAATGGTATGGCGAACAGTACAACGGCAAATAAAGTGATGACGGCAATAATGCTTTTGTGAGTTCCAATCGAATCTGAAAGGATGCCACCGAATGCTCCGCCGCTAACCGCTGCGATTCCAAATAATAGATAACATATGCTGATCCAATTGGGGTTCAGATGAAGCTCCGTTTCCAGGAATGGCGTGAAGTACGCATAAAGCGTATAGTGTCCTGCCAGCATAAACATGGTTGCCAGATGTGCGCTGCCTAGTTTAAAGCTGCTAACGGCCTTTATCTGCTGCGAAAGCGGAATCGTGGTTTCCCCGGGAATCCTCTCCAAAAAGATGGAAATAAGCACAAAAGAACCTATCGATAAAATAGCGATCCCGAGAAAAATAACGCGCCAGCCAAATTGCTCGGAAATCAGAATACCCAGCGGCACTCCCATGACAAGCGACGAACTAATGCCCATATAAATGAGACCCAGCGCTTTTGCCCGGTGTGCTGGCGACACAACTTTTGCAGCTATGGTCAAGGACAGGACAACGATCAGTGCTGTACTCATGGCGGTTACAACCCTTGCAGCCATCATAAAGGTAAAATTCGGACTGAAATAGGTCATGATATTCCCAATGAAGAAAACAGCCAAGGATAGGAGATATAGCTTTTTCCGCTCCATTTTGCTAGTCATCACTAGCAACACAGGACCGGAAACCGCATAAATAAGTGCGAAGACCGTGATGAGCTGCCCTGCAGAGCTTAATGAGATATTCAGATCATTGGCGACGGTTGGAAGGATTCCGCCAATGATTAATTCAACCAGTCCAACGGCTACAGTTGATAAGGCGAGTATAAAAACTTTGACATTCATATCTGCTTTACGTCCTTTCTTATGAAAAACTGCGTTGATAAAATAAATAATCCTGACTACAAAAAATGAACGAATCATTTTCTGTAATCAGGATTTTATGGTTCCTGGTAGAGACCCTCAGCCATATTCTGAGGTTATACAGGTCGTATTATTTTATAAGCGCACTTTGAACAGTTTACTCGCTATCCTCTGAATTATCAAGTGGGAGGGGATAACTGCCACTGAAGTAATCGGTGCGTGGGCTACCAGAGGGTGCGAATGACATGTTTTAGGATATCTTCTGCCTTTACCACCTTTACCTTCCCTTGCCGCAGCCTGCGGTCGCTGACGATCCAGGTGTGGTCACTGGAATTTGTCCGCCGATGGGCGAGGAAATTAAACCGGCTTCCCGAATAGATCTTGAAGCCTTTAGCCCTGCAGGCCGTACAGAAGGCGACGCATTCGCCGTTATTCCTGTTCGGAAAACGGACTTTATTCAACACGCTTCGTCTGATGAGAAGGGTTGCCCCCTGAACGAGGGGAGCATAGCAGTTCTCCTTGTTATAGTAACGCAGCAGGAGGGTCTTACTGCCGTGCAAATACATATAGTGGGCCCGTTTTCCAACGATATCAGCGTTGGTGCGCTGCATGGCCTGAACACTTTCGGTAAGATAATGAGACGCATAATAATCATCATCATCGAACTTGGCGATGAGAGGATAGTTGGCTAAGGACGCACCATAATTGAGGCAGCTGCCGAGAGACAGGTGTTCGGGAACCTGGTAGATTCTTGTGTTGGGTATATGCCTAGCTGACTGAAAATAGTTATGCAGCGCAGCAGTGTCCTTATTCAAGATGACAATGAGTTCCTTATTTTTATACGTTTGCCGATTGTAATTCTCGAACAGGGCATGCATGAACTGCGGCCGGTTGGTAGCAGTGATAATGGAGACCCCAGCGTGTGTATTCATTGCAGAGGAGTGCATGATTACATCTTACCCTGTGGAGGCTTCTGTACGAACTTCCGAAAGCTGCGTACACCAGGAATTATCTTATGGTGGGAGATAAGTTCGCGATCGCTGATAATCCAGGTGTGGTTGGCGGAATTCTTCCTGCGTATGGCTGCAAAATTATATCTGCTGCCGGAGTATACCTTATATCCCGCCCTTCTGCTGCGAAGACAGAACAGATCGTCTTCCCCGACGTTCCGGTTAGGGAATCGGACTTTGTTAAATACGCTGCGCTTAAAGACGAGTGTGGCACCGGGAAGCAGTTTCGTCTGGCGGTTCTCATACTGTTGAAAACGCAGAAGCAGCTTCTTGGAACCGCGCAGATACATATAGTGGGCCTTCTTACCGAGGACATCAGCCTTCGCTCGTTTGAGTGTTTCCAGGCTTTCAGTCAAGTAGTAAGGTGCATAATAGTCATCGTCATCAAATTTAGCGATACAGCTGTAATTAGCTTTGTCCACCGCATAGTTTAAGCAGGCACCAAGAGTGTATCTCTCGGGCAGCTGATATATCCGTATATTCTGAATTCCAGCTGTCAGCTTTCGGTAGGGAGCAAGGGGGATACTGTTACAGTTAATGATAATAATCAGTTCCTTCTTCGGATGGCGCTGACGCTTGTAGTTGTTGATAAGATTCCTCATGTAACCTCGCCGATTCGTACAAGTAATAATTGAAACACCTTGGCTCTTGATCGAACCATCATGGTACTGAGCCATGTTTTCCCCCCTTATCGCAGTAAATCATTTTGTCCAAACCATTGTATGTACGAGAACAATAGAGGAAACGGCATCCGTACAACTTAACAATAAGGGGTCATGTGCAGCCTTCAATGAAATGAGAGTGTCGCATCAGGCGCCTTTTGCTTTGTACAAGTTATCTTGAAAATTTAGAAATATCTGGTTGACAACTAGCGGGTTACGCCATAAACTACTGTTGAATGAATCGTTCAATCAAAAAAACCGGTTATTCCCAAGTCATGATGAAATGAATCACCAAACATTGGAGAGGGGTATTTCCATGACAAACAGTAACTCGAAGGGTAAGGCTATTCTCATCGGCGGGGGCATGGCAGGACTGCTGGCAGCGCGTGTATTATCGGATCATTACGATGAAGTGGTAGTTATCGAGAAGGATGAATTTCCTGCAGGGCCTGACCTCCGGCCAGGAACTCCGCAGGCATTCCATCCGCATCGTTTTATGCCTCGCGGGAAAGCGGTCACTGAACGCCTATTTCCGGGATTTGAGCAGGATTTGGCGGCGCAGGGCTGCCCCTCAACACTGGGCAAAACGATGCATTTCAAGAACCAATACGGGACCATGGAAATGAATAATGACCAGAATGACAGGAAATTCAGCCGGGCTCTATTGGAGTGGGTCATACGCCAGCGCGTGGTTTCAATTCCCAACGTGCGTTTCCTGCCTAGGCACGATGTCACCGGGTTGTTAACAACTCCCGACCGCTCGGCTGTGGTGGGCGTGAAGGTTAGAGAGCGCAGTCCATCCAAGCTGGAAAAAGCCCTTACTGCAGATCTCGTTATCGATACAAGCGGTCGGTTCTCGAAGCTCTCGGATTGGCTTACAGATTTGGGGTACGAGGTGCCGAAACCTGATTTGTTGAAGGTGTCGCTTGGATACAGCACCCGCAGATACAGAGTGCCCCCCCATTTGACACACCTGATCGATAAATGGGATGTCATAAACCTGCAGGGTCAGCCTGAAGGCGGCACGTACACCTGTGTGTTTTCCTTTATTGAGAACGGGATTGCCGAAGTGCTTCTTTATCGTCCGGGCGGCAATTACCCTCCGACAGTTGCAGATGAATTTGAGCTGGCCTTAAAGCAGCTTCCGAGTCCGATCATATCGGAAATGGTGCGCGATCTTGAACCGACCGCCCTGCCAAGAAGCTACCGGGTTCCAGAGTTATACTGCCATCGTTATGAACAGATGTCCCGCTGGCCTGCAGGATTGCTTGTTCTGGGAGATGCTTACTGCATTTATGATCCGATTTTCGGCCAAGGGATGTCCGTTGTCACGCTCACTGCTGAGATTCTGGAGGCTTGTCTATTAGAGCGCCGGGAACATCACCGATCTGGCTGGGAACAAGACGCACTTCGAAGAGTGAAGGAAGTCATCGAGCCGGCCTTCTGGCTGAACTGTACAGCTGATCTAAGGTGGAGCGGCGTCGAATATGAAGGCTCGGATTCGAGCACGAAGAGCGCATTCAGCAGGGAGTATATGGAGTTGTTTCTCCAACATGCCATGAGGACGTCCGATTTGCAGCTTTACGGGCTTTATTGGGCAGTCAATTCGCTAATGGTTTCTCCCCGCCATCTATTTAACCCCGAGATGGCTGTGCAGGTTTTATCTGCTTCGGAAGAAGGCAGGCGTCTGCTCTCGACACTTGCAGGGGAGAATGGCGAGTCTATTGAAACCATGCTTGAGGAGCGGTTTCCTCAATTTTCAGAAGCGCCGTATGGGCATTCATACAGTGGTTAAATCTGGTACACTTATCGATAACGACATGGGGAAAGGAGCTCTCGACATTGACACCATTAAACGATGAACAGCTGCATCAAATTCGCGACGAACGGAGAGAGCAGATCAAGGCGGCGGCCGCTCAGGTTTTTGCCCGGAAAGGAATTCTTTGTGCAAAGATGAGCATGATCGCGGAAACGGCGGGCATCAGCAGCGGACTGCTGTACCATTATTTCAAGTCAAAAGACGAGTTGTTCATGTCACTCGTTCAAGAGGCGCTGGATGGTTCGGTAGCCGCGGTTCGAGGCGTTTATGAGCTGCCGGGCACACCAATTGAAAAGATCAGGGCGATGACAGAGGTCATCCTTGACGAGAGCGGCGCTCCATACTTTCTGCTGGTCCACCAAGCGCGTACGTCCGACGGTGTGCCGGAGCCGGTTAAGCGGCTTCTGCTGCAGTATTCGATGGACCACTATATTGAGCTGCTGCTTCCATTATTCGAAGCTGGACAGCGTGCCGGAGAAATCGTTGCAGGGGACTCCAGAGAACTAATCTCCAGTTACCTGTCGGTCCTTTCGGGGATCATGGTCGTCAGCTCGTACGGGATGAAGGACTATTGCATTCCGAAGGTTGATAGGCTGCTGCGGGTAATTTCCTCTCATTAACTCAGATTCAGGGGGGTGATACTTTGCATGGGCATGTACCGGATTACCGTGCATATAAGCCCGTTTTCTTTTGATAATGGATAACCTGTGTTGATATAATTGATATATGCCAAATCCAATAATCGCCACCAAATTTTATATCCCGGCGCCTGGGCCGAGAACGGTTATTCGCCGAAGGTTAACTGAAAGACTGAGCAAGGGATTGCATCGCAGGTTGTCCCTTATCTCCGCACCGGCGGGCTACGGGAAAACGACTCTGGTCAGTGAATGGCTAACAGACTGCGGCCGGCCGGCGGTATGGCTATCACTTGAACCAGGGGACAACGACTTTACGCGCTTTATAACGTACATGATCTTCGCTCTTCAGACTATAACGGATCATATAGGTGAAGGAGTACTTGCTGTCCTTCAATCTCCACAACCAGAACCGGCAGAGTCCATTCTGACCGCTCTTCTTAATGAACTCCAGAATATTCCGGACCCCTTCATCCTTGTACTGGACGACTACCACGAGGCGAGTTCTGAAGGGATCGACAACGCCCTGTCTTTCCTGATAGACCATCTTCCGAAGCAGATGCACCTTGTCCTAACAACCCGTGAAGACCCCTCTCTCTCCCTGCCGCGCTTACGGGCCCGCGATCAGTTAACCGAGCTGCGCGCAGCGGATTTGAGATTTACGCTTAACGAAGCTGAGGTTTTCTTTAACCATGTAATGGATCTTGACCTCTCCACAGAACACATAGCCGGGTTTCAGTCACGCATCGAAGGATGGGCTGCGGGTCTGCGCCTTGCTGCGATCTCGATAGAGGAAGATCATGATGCTGACCGGCTTCTTCAGTCATACTCGGGCAATCATCTGTACGTGCTGGATTATCTGGCAGAGGAAATTTTGCAGCGGCAGCCCATGGCTGTACAGGATTTTCTGCTGCAAACGTCACTCCTTGATCGCATGTGCGGTTCGTTGTGCGATGACCTTATGCTCAATTCTGAGGTTTCGGGCAAGGAGATGCTGCTGGACCTTACTCGTAAGAACTTGTTTATCATTCCCTTGGATACAGAACGCCGCTGGTATCGTTACCACCAATTGTTCGCGGATATTCTTCGCAGGCTGCTGCAGGAGCATGCGGACAGGAGCAGGATCAGAGATTTACATACACGAGCAAGCATATGGTACGAAGGCAATGGTTATGAGATTGAGGCGCTTCATCATGCTGTGGAAGCAGGGGATATAGCGCGAAGCTCGCTTCTCCTCCAGGGGAATGGGATGCCTCTTCATCTGCGTGGGGCTTCAAGAATTGCGCTTAAATGGCTGGAGTCGCTGCCTGCTGAGGAGCTGGATGCCAGGCCGGAGTTAGGGGTGTTTTATGGTTCTGCTCTGTTGATTACCGGTAGACCGACGGAGGTCGAGCAGAAGCTCAGAGCGGCAGAAGCGGTCTTGGATGGCAGGGTGCTGGACGCTGGGATTACGGACCTGATTGGGTTAATCGCAGCTACCCGTGCGGCAGTGGCATCCTTACTGTTGACGGGTAATCGCGCGGTTGCGGACTCCAATCTTCACGCAGCCGAGGCAGCCATGCAAGCCTCGGAGCTCGAAGACAAGACGGATGAGCTTATTGGCTTGATTATGCCTGCCAGCAATGCCGCGGGAAGGGGAACAGGCGGAATAGACGAAGTTATTGCTCAATCACGCCGTGCGCTTGCCTGCCTGCGGCCGGATAACCTGCCTGTTCGCACCGCATCGGCTTGGATGCTGGGTGTGGCTTGCCAGCAGCAGGGAAATTATACGGAGGCATATGAAGCCTACCACGAAGTCATTATGAATTGCGGCAAGATAGGTCATCAATTGATGGCTGTTATGGCCTTTATCGGCCTTGCTCAAATGAGGGCGGCGGAAGGGCGGCCGGACCTGGCGGCAGAGCATTATCAAGAGGCTCTGAAGCTTGCCGGCGCTCTGCCGCACCCTGCTGTAGCTGAAGCCCAATCGGGCTTGGAGCAGATGCGCCGCATCCTTGAGAATGGGAGAATGAAGGGCAGCGGGACCGAGCCTCTTAGCGAACGCGAGACTGAAGTGCTTGAGCTCATAGCCAAGGGACTGTCCAATCAGGAAATTGCCGAGAAGCTCTATATAGCTTTGGATACGGTGAAGGGGCACAATCGCAGAATCTTCGAAAAGCTGCACGTGCAGCGACGTACGGAGGCGATAGCCCGAGCCCGGGAATTAAACTTGTTAACGAACAGCCCCAAACCACACTAAAGTGTCTACTGGCGTGCTCCTCTTCCAGCTATACTGCAGTTAAACGAGCGAAGAGAGGGGCAAGGACATGAGAAGAGCAGAAATAGCTGTGGGGGTTTTATTTTTATTGTCAACGGGTTCATTCTTAATTGGAAGCGGAATGCTGAATCCTATATTGCACGGGGCTGATTTACTCCGCCATGTGGAATCCAATCGAACAAGTGTAATTACTGGGCTGCTGTTGGAGTTGATTAATGCCATTGCGGTTGTAGGAATTGCCATGCTGCTGCAGCCTATACTGAAGAAGCACCATGAATCATTTGCATGGGGTTACTTTGCTTCACGGGTCATGGAGTCTGTATTGCTCATTGTGAGTTTAATCGGTCCGTTGATTCTCCTGGTGCTAAGCAAGCAGTCTATACCCATGGGAACCAGCAGCGGTGAATTCTTGAAGGCTGCAGGAAGTTTAGCAGTGGAAGCTCATTTTTTGTTATTTGACATGGCCATGATCGTGCTGAGTATAGGCAGCTTATTGTTTTGTTACATCCTCTATCGTTCCAGACTGGTTCCGCGATTGTTATCCATCGTTGGTTTCATCGGATATGTGGGGCTGCTGGCGAGCAGTTCCTTGTCCATTATCGGACTGAATACGGGGAGTCTCCTGTATATCCCTGGAGCGGTCTTTGAAATTGTCTTGCCGGTTTGGCTCATAGCAAAGGGATTTAATCTGCGGACGAAGGGAGCCTGATCTTCAGAGGGTCGGCCTTCAACCGATTGAGAGGAGCGGATGTATGTACCGGATTGCCGTATGCGATGATGACGGGCAGCAGAGAGAGCGGGTCAGGCAGCTGCTGCTCGCTTTATCGGTTAAGGCTGGAATTGACTATGAAGCGGAAGAGTTTGAGTCCGGAGAACAGCTGCTTGCACATTATGCAGATGGGAAGGCTCCATTTCATATTCTGATCCTTGATATCGAGATGAACGGATTGAACGGGATTCAGACTGCACGGAAGCTGCGGGAGTTGAAGCGGCACCAGGAACAGATCATATTCCTGACAAGCTACGCCGAGTATATGCTGGACAGCTTCGATGTGATCACGTTCCAGTATCTGATCAAGCCGGTGGAACCGGAAATCTTCGAGGCGAAGCTGATGAAGCTGTGCCGGTATTTTGAGGAGCGGGAGCCGGACATTCTGATTATTAAGTCGGGATACGATGAAGTTGTGCTTCGGCACAGTGACATTATCGCCATCGAGGCGGCGAAGAGTCTGACGGTGAAGAGTAAGCTGAAATTTACGACAACAGATGCCGTTTATGACGGCAGGGGACTGATCTCCAGCTATGCAGCGGCACTGAAGAACAGTAAATTCCTGCAGATTCACCGCTCCATTCTCATTAACCTGCACCACGTCTATAAATTTTCGGGGAGCAAGGTTGTCATGGCTAACGGAATGGAGCTGCCAATCGGGCGGTCCAAGGTTCAGGAAGTCAAGGATACCTGCACAAAATTTATGGTTATGAGGGCGGATTGAAGTGATGGATCCTGTGCTGCTGCTGTTCAATGCGGGGATCGCGCTGGTCATGACCGTGCAGGTCAACTTCTATTTCAATTCGGTATTTGGCAAGGAAAGCAGCAAGCCGGCAAAATGGATGTATCTGGTCGCGTTCTTCTCGCTGGATATGGTGTATTTGTCGGTGCCTCTCGATGCCATCTTGTCCTCTCTGCTTGCACTGGCCGTTATCTTATGCCTGTCGCAGGCCTATGAAGCGGAGCTCCGGCTGAGGGTCGTGTTTTCCATCCTGTATGCAGTTCTCTTTACGCTCGTCAACATCATCTGCGTATCCGTAATCGATCCATCGATTTCCTTAACGGAGAACAGGCCGGCATTGTCCAAAGGAACGGAGCAGCTGCTCCTTCTCTTCAGCTGTATCGTCATGTTTGCGGTTATCCAGATCATCCGTTTGTTCGCCAGTCGCAGAAGCTATACGCTGAACAACCGTTATTACCTGCTGTTTCTCATCGTACCGATTATCAGCATTTACCAGGTGAATGTGCTGCTGACCTACAGCGAGAAGAATGTCCATTATTTCTTGTCGGTGACCGGCTTTGTCATTCTGAATGTCCTCGTCGTCTATGTCCTCGATACGGTCATCACCAGATTTCAGCTGATGCATGAGAACGACCAGCTGCAGAAGCAGATGGACTACCAGGACGCCAATTATGAGAAGACGGTGCACAGCTTCAAGAAGATCAAGAGCATCATCCATGACACGAACCAGCAGTTCTTGTATGTATCGGAATGCATTGAGCGCGGCAGGACGGCCGAAGCAAGCGAGCATATCCGCGTTACCCTGAACAAAATTGAAGAAGCTTATCACAGGGTTAACACCGGAAATCTGGTAATCGATGCGCTGGTGACCAATGCCCTGAACATCGGGCAGGGGAGCGGGATCCGAATCGACACGGAGCTTTATTTGTTTGATCGGGAGCTGCCTATTGAGCGCTATGACCTGTGCGTGGTCCTGGGGAACATGCTGGACAATGCCATTGAGGCTTCGAAGAGGGTCAAGGTTGCCGAAGACCGGCATATTCGTGTCCACATCCGTTCAAGTGAGTCGGCACTGTTCATACGGATCCGCAATTACGTGAACAGAGAGGTAACCGATTTGCGCAGCCGGAAAAACAGTCCGGATTATCATGGTTTTGGTTTGATAAATATCAAGCGGATCTGTGAGAAATACGGCGGCCACATGACAATTGAAACGGAGTCCCGCATGTTTGACAATATGGTCGTACTGCCGTTCGGCGCAGAAGAATCCCCTGCTTAATGCAGTTCAGGGATTCTTTTTTGCGTTTCAGGGCATTTTCCGTTCTCATCCTTCATCCCTATATATGATGAGGTTAGTAAGAACCTCAAACCGGAAAGGGAGGAAGTTATGACAAACATGTGGAAGAGGAGAACTCTAACTGTAATGGCGGCTCTGCTGCTGGTGCTGCCCGTGGCGGAAGTTGGCGCTCAGGCAAGCAAGGGCGAAGCGGAAGATTTGACCATAAGGGTCGCGCAGGAAATGGCGGAAACGCTCGTCGATGATTACGGTGTAACCGGCGTCCAGTATGCCATTCGAGATGAAGGAACAATCGTCCTGTCAGGCGGTTTCGGAGTGAATGAAGCAGGAAATAAGAAGTCCGTCTCCAAGGATGCCATGTTCGGCATCGGCTCGGTCAGCAAGATGTATGTAACCGCAGCTGCCATGATGCTGGCCGATACCGGCAAGGTGGACATCGACCAGCCTTTAACGACGTATATTCCGGATTTCAAGATGGCTGATGACAGATACAAGCAGATTACGCCCCGCATGCTGATGAACCACTCGGCAGGGCTCTACGGCTCGCATTATAAGAACGGTATCCTGTTCGATGACAACGATACGGAGAACTATGATAGGCTGCTGGAGAATCTTCGCACGGATAAGCTGAAGTCGGAGCCAGGCGAATACTCTGTCTATGCCAATGACGGGTTTCAGCTGCTGCAGCTTCTCGTGGAGCGGGTGAGCAGGATGCCATACAGCGATTTTCTGGAACAGAAGGTCAGTGCTCCGCTGGGACTGACTTCTACGAAGACGCCGCTGGATGAGTTCAACCGTGGCCGGTTGTATCCAGGCCGGTTTCCTAGTCTACCCGGAAAGCTGCCGGCAGAGAACGCGAATATACTCGGCACTGGCGGTCTATATTCGACTGCGGAAGAAGTGACACTGTTCGCGGACGTGTTAATGGGTAACCGGCCGGACCTGCTGTCTGAAGCATCGGTGTCTGCGATGCAGCAGCCTGAGTACCGCAAGGGCATCTGGGTCAAGGATGAGAGGAACATCTTCGGCTATGGGCTGGGCTGGGACTCGGTTGACCTGGCTCCGTTCGGTGATTATGGAATAAAGGCGGTGACCAAGGGCGGAGATACACTTATCTATCATTCGGCACTGATTGCCCTGCCGGACAACGATGTCTCCATTGCATTGCTTTCTTCGGGGGGATCATCCTTATATAATACGGCTGCAGCAACGAATATTCTGCTAACGTACCTGAAGGAGACAGGAGATATCCCGGCCATTCATCCGGACGTTACGTTCACGCCTCCTGTCCAAGAGGCCATGCCAGACAGCCTGAAAGCATACAGCGGCTTATATGGAACGGCAGGGTCCACACTCCGGATTACGATCGATAATGGAGAAGTAGCCCTCCCGGGTATGCTGGGCGGGATAATTCCAGGGCAAACCTTCGTATATACCGGCGAGGGTGAGTTTACCGGCAAGGACGGGCGCACGGTTATCAGCTTTGATGAACAGGCGAACGGCCATACGTATGCCCGCGTCAAGAGTGTTCTAGAGTTCCCAGGCCTCGGGCAATCGGTCCTCGCCTATTACGAATGGCAGAAGTTAGAGAAGAACCCCCTGGCCCGACCGGTTGCGAAAGCCTGGAAGAAGAGGGACGGCAAGACCTATTATGCAGTAGACGAGAAAATAAACTCGGCGTTCTACCTTTCCCCGGCGGTCCTGATGAAGACCATCTCATTCGACGAGCAGGGCGGTTATGCCAATGGAACGAAAATCGTGGATGAAAGTCATGCTGTCAACGCTGTAGAAATACCAGTCATGAACGGGCGTGACGTTACTGACCTGCGGTTTTTCTCGAAGTACGACGTAGAATATCTGCAGGCAGACGGCCGGATCTATATCGGCGAAGGAGCCGTGAAACCAATCTGCGAAGGAGCTGTTTCCTTTGTTACCATTCCGGCATCGGGTCATGCGCGCTGGTTCAAGATTGGTGAGGGGGCCGCAGGCCAGACGATGAAAGTGCATGTTCCGAAGCATGGCGGCTTCGCTGTCTATGATGCGAATGGCATGCCGGTGAATATCTCCGCCGTCACCAGTACGAACACTGCAATCTTGCCGGAGGACGGGTTGATCGTTTTCGGCGGCCGGGCAGGCGATATATTGAAGATCACGCTCAAGCCAGATAAAACCAAAAAATCTTAACAAAGTAAATTATTGACACCAGCTATCTATGGGCTTAAGGTTGAACTACAAGGTCCTGCAATATAATTTTGTAAAATTAAATAGGAGTGATACCAATGCCAAAGGTTACAGTTGGTCATGAGAATGGCAATCCGATTGAGCTTCACTACGAGGATGTAGGAGCAGGCAGACCGGTTGTGCTGATTCACGGCTGGCCGCTTAGCGGAAGGTCTTGGGAGAAGCAGGTACCTGCCCTGGTGGAAGCCGGCTACCGTGTGATCACGTATGACCGGCGCGGGTTCGGCCAGTCTTCCCAGCCGTGGAACGGTTACGACTACGATACGTTTGCAGCGGATTTGCAGCAGCTGATTCAGCACCTGGATCTTCGCGAGGTGACGCTGGTAGGGTTCTCAATGGGAGGCGGGGAAGTATCGCGTTACATCGGCACTTACGGTACGGAACGGATATCGAAGGCAGTTCTAGCGGGTGCCATCCCGCCGTACCTCTACAAAGCTGCGGATAATCCGGAGGGCGGGTTCGACGATGCGACGATCGAAGGGTTCCTGGATGGGGTGAAGGCAGACCGTCTGGCGTTCATGGATGGGTTCACGACTAATTTCTTCGCCTCAGGGGACAGAACAGACCTGGTTAGTGAAGCGTTCCGGCTGTACAACCGCGATATTGCGGCCTTCGCATCGCCGAAAGGAACGCTCGATTGTATTAAAGCGTTCAGCTATACGGATTTTCGCGAGGATCTAAAGAAATTCAACGTGCCTACGCTTATCCTCCACGGAGATGCTGATGCGATCGTACCGGTTGAGATCAGCGGCCAACGGGCACATGAGCAGATCGCCGGCAGCCAGCTCGTCGTTATTAAAGGCGGCCCGCACGGATTCAACGCCACCCATGCGGCGGAGTTCAACAGTGCGCTGCTGCAATTTTTGAAAGGTTAACAGGTATGAAGGGGATCCGCCAGCTTAGCGGCCCCGCTGATGATGAAACAAAAACCACTCCAGCCATCATGGAGTGGTTTTTGGCATACGATTTATAGGAAGGGATTACGATGAAATCGAACCGAAGTACGTCTGTCCTTGTGGGAGTACTGTTAATTCTCAGCGGGAATCTTTAGTTGGGCGTAAAATCTTAATAAGAGCGGCTACATCTTCTTCGCCATAGCCTCTGTCGACAGCCCTCTGGAAAAGGTTATGGGCAAATACCGGAAATTCGTTGTTCATGCCTGCTTCACGGGCTTGTTCCATGAGAAGCTCCACAGATGTCATAGACATAGAGAGAGAGCTTTGCGGGTGGGCGTAGGCTCCGGTTTGAATTACTTCGCTTTCATGCTTGATCACTTGTCCGATCATCGGCGATATATGGGCGAGCATGGTCCCGAAATCGTCTACGCGCAGGCCGTCTGACTCAAGGATGCGCGCAGCATGAAAGAGGCCAAGATACGAACCGAACAAATAGGATAGGAACGCCAGATCGATTGATGAAGCGGCGCTGACCTGCTCGCCATAATAAGGCACATTGCCGGCCAAAGCTTTTAGAAACGGTTCCCCCTGCTGGAAGGCGGCAAGTGAGCCCGATGTGAAAATGGTCGCTTCAGGCTGACCCATTTGAATTGGTGATGCAGCTATGGCTCCATCAAGATAGTCGGCGCCATATTTCCGGGCCCATGCTTCATGATCACGAGCCTGCCCGGGACTGCCTGTGCTTAATTGCAGCAGAATGCGGCCTGGGAGAGCAGCCCGAACCTCTTCCGTATCCAAAATTTCATACGAGGTCTTAAAGTCGGACACACAGATGACCGACACCGTGCTGGCGCTAACAGCAGCGGCGGCCGTAGGAGCAAGGATTGCCCCTTCCTGGACGAGCGGTTCCGCTTTGGCCCCCGACCGGTTCCATACGGTAACATGACAACCCTTCTGCAGAAGCGTGCGGGCGATAGCTCCACCCATGGCCCCGAGACCAATAACCGTAATACTTTGCATGTTGTTTCCTCCTTGGATTGACTTCGGGAATAAGCATAAGACATAATAGTGCCAACTATTGGCACTATTTATTTCAATAAGGGGAGGGCACATGCACAAAGCACAGCGGCTCATTCAATTGATTATGCTGGTGAACGAGCGCAGAGTATTTACGATACAGGAGCTGGCCGACGAATGCGGCGTCTCGCGCCGGACAATGATTCGTGATCTGGCGGAATTAAGCGAACTGGGGGTGCCGCTTTATTCTGAGGTCGGTGCCAATGGCGGGTACCGCATTCTGAGGGAGAAGGTGCTGCCGCCGATCAGCTTTACGGAGCATGAGGCGATGGCGCTTTTTTTTTGCCTGCCAATCGTTACGCAACTATAAGGCTCTGCCCTTCGAGAATGAAGTGGATACCGCGCTGCAGAAATTTTTTCACTACTTGTCCAGCGGGCTGAAGTGGAAGATTGAATCCATGAGGCAGCGGCTCGTCTTCTGGGTCCCTCCGCACGAGCTGGCTGTCCCTTTTTTGAAGAAGCTGCTGGATGCTGCACTGGAGCAGCGGGTCGTTACGATCACGTACGAAGCGGCTTCACGCCGCGAACGGATGATTCAGCCGCTCGGCTTATACACCATGAATGGATTGTGGTACTGTCAGGCGTACTGTTTCCTGGCAGAGGATTATCGGGTGTTTCGCGCAGACCGGATAAAGGATTTGTCCGAGGAGGCCGACCAGAGCCGGCGATTGGACACGACGGAGGAGGACATTCAGACGCGGATTCTACGAACGGATGATAACGAGGCGCTGGAGCTTGAGGTGGACTTGACGCCGGAAGGAGTAAGGCGCTGTCATTCGGATTTGTGGCTATCCCAATCTATCGAGCTTCGGGAGGACGGCTCAGGCACAATCCGCACCAGAATGAGCGCGTCCTATACGCCCTGGGCTGTGCACTTCTTCCTCGGCCTTGGCATGGAGGCGAATGTCAAGCGTCCTCAAGCGGTACGCGGGCAAATTCAAAGCAAGCTCCAGGAACTGCTCGTCCAGTATGCGGATTCCAACAATCTATCAATGCAAGAATAGACTATGGTAATATTTATAAATAAGTCGAAACTAAGCAAAGGAAGAGAATCTATGAAGCATGTCTATCAAGAAGGCAAGGATTTTGCAAAGGCACATATACTGCCCTACACAGACAGGACCGACAAGGAATCGAGGTTCCCTGAAGAATCGTTTGAGAAGCTGGCTGAACAGGGCTTTCTGAAGCTCCTTATCCCTGAAGAATACGGCGGTTATGGCAAAGGACTTGAAGAGCATGCGGAGGCTTGTCTGGCATTCGCGGAGATCTGCTCCACGACGGCTCTGTGCTATATGATGCACAATGTGGCCGTGATGTGTCTTGTCACGCACGGAAGCGATGAGCTGAAGAGGAGGATTTTCGCCGACATTATAGAGAACCGTACATTTATGGCGTTAGCCTACAGCGAATTTGGAACAGGCACACACTTTTATATAACGGAGATGACGGCAGAGGTTAACGGCGACAATACAACGTTTAACGGCAGGAAGAGCATGGTCACCTCCGCATCCTATGCGTCCTATTACCTCGTGCTTGCGCCATCTGTGGAAGAGGGGAAAATCAACAACTGGGTGTTCCCGCTGGATTCGGAAGGCCTGTCCTTCGAGCTCACAGAGTGGAACGGCCTCGGGATGAGAGGCAACTCGTCATGCCCGATGCACGTCAATGATGTAACGCTGGACTCATCCTGCCGCATCGGGGCGGAAGGCTCGGGGCAGGAGCAGGTATTTAATGTGGTCGCTCCATTCTTCATCACGGGGCTTGGGGCTGTATACAGCGGCACTGCTATGCACATGTTCGAAGTGGCCAGCAGCCATGCAGTGGACAGGAAATATCCGGATGGAAGCAGCCTGTCTGCCATTGAGACCGTTCAAGTACATATCGGAAATATCTACAAGAATGCGTCTGCTGCAAGAGCCATCACGCTGGAAGCGGCCAGAGCGGGTGCGAACGGGGAAGCGGATGCGCTTGCGAGGATTCTGTCGGCTAGAATATTCGCCTCGGAGGCCGCAATCGAATGTGGAAGGCTTGCCATGAGAGTGGGCGGAGGCAAAGCTTATAACAAGGCGCTTCCGTTGGAACGGCTTGTCAGGGATGCCTATGCAGGGCAGATTATGGCGCCAAGCGCAGACGTTCTGTCGGTTTGGCTTGGCAAGGCGTTAACAGGCCAGATGATTCCATAGAGAGACCAAATAAGGAGCGAGCGATATGAGTAACGATAGAATAAAGGTCGGAGCCGTGATCTATGATCCAAGGGTTACCGTGATTTGGGGCATTATTGCTGATTTTTTCAAAGCGGAAGGGCTTGAGATCGAATGTGTCTTCTATAAGGATTATGAAGGACAGGTAGATGGTCTGATGAACAGGGAGATTGACATTGCATGGAATTCTCCTCTGGCCTGGCTGGATACCTATCTGAGAACGGATGGCAAGTGCCAGATGGGTTCTATGCGAGATACGGACAGAGACCGCAAGACCTGCTTCATTGTCAGAAAGGACAGCGGTATAACCAGTCTAGATGGACTGAGAGGAAAGACGATTGGCTTCGGGGCTGTCGATTCTCCTCAAGCACGGTTGATTCCAATCAATCATCTGCATAAGAATGGCCTTGAGTTTGAAGCGGACTATACGGAGCAGAGGTTTGATATCGGCGTTGGCCTACATGGGGACCATGTTGGAGGAGAGCTGGATGCCATCCGGGCATTAATGGCGGGAACGGTAGACGCCTCTGTAGCGCTCGATTTGAACTGGGAAGCCTGGAAGAAGGATGGCACAGTTGATGAGAATCAGCTGGCATGTATTGATACGACGCCTTTGTTTGACCACTGCATCTTCACCGCTCATCCCGACTTCTCAACAGAGAGGTTCCTGCAGTGGCAGGAGGTGCTTCACAGGATGGACTATTCCAATGAAGCGCATAAGCAGATGATGGATATGGAAGGCTTGAAGGAATGGGTTGAAGGCAGAATCACAGGATTCGAGCAGCTGCGCGAAGCAAATGACTACCTGAAATTCCTGAATAACGTATGAGAAAACAACTGCCGCTGTTCCCCACTTCCTTAATTGGAAGCATGCCGCGATCCCCAATCATTCTGAGCGCCTTAAGAATGAAGAGGACAGGCAGGATTGATGCAGACGATTTCAACAAGCTGATTGAGCAGGAGACGGAGAAGGTCGTCAAGCTGCAGGAGGATGCGGGGATTGACATCATCACGAGCGGCGAGCTGGGACGGGATAACTATGTATCCTTTGTTGCGGGCAAAATCGGCGGCGTTACGATGATGAGCATGAGCGAAATGCTGGACTATATTGACGACAAGAAAGCGTTCGAAGACATGCTGACTGCGCTCGATGTGCCGGCGGTCAGTATTAAGAATGCGATCTGTGTGGATAAGCTTCAGTACAAGGGTGACATTGTTGTGAATGAGCTTCTGACGATGAAGAAGTTTACGGACCAACCTGTTAAGGTCACGCTTCCGGGTCCTTATCTGCTTACCCGGTCGATGTGGCTTCCCAAGCTTACGGGCAAGGTATACGGGAGCAAGGAGGAGCTGGGCCAGCATGTGATCGAAATCTTGAAGCAGGAGATCGACAACCTGGTGAGCATAGGCGTTGATGTGATTCAACTGGATGAACCGGTGTTGACTGAGGTTGTGTTCACAGAGGGCAAGCCTAGGTCATTCATGTGTGCGGCTCTCTCCGAGCGAAAGGACCCGAAGGAGGAGCTGGAATTCGCCGGTTCCTTGATTGGGCAGATTATGGGCCATATCGATCGGACGAAGACGGTTGCTTCTCTGCATGTCTGCAGAGGCAACTGGAGTAAGGATGAGCGTATTTTATTGACGGGTCCCTATACGCCGCTGCTTGAGCTGTTTGCACAGGTAAATCCGGACCTTCTAACCCTTGAATTCTCAACACCAAGGGCCGGGGAGCTGAGCTCCATATTGACAGATCCTAGGATTGCAGCGCATACGGCACTTGGTCTGGGCGTAATCAATCCGCGAACCGATGATATCGAGACAGTGGACCCGATCCATACAAGAGTGCAGGAGGCCATGACCTATCTTCCGGCGGATAGAATATGGCTGAACCCGGACTGCGGCTTTGCAACCTTTGCCAACAGCCCTGTTAACGTGCTTGAACATATTTCGGGAAAAATGCGTTCCTTATCGGAAGCAGCTTCACTATTAAGGAGCCAATATCATGAACCGGTCAACAGATGAGACGAAGACCTTATATGAATCCAGATTTTATGATATGAAATTCAGGGGAACATCAAACGATCTCGCCACTGTGAAAATTTATACAAGCAAGAACAGCTTTCAAATCGAAAAGCAGATCAGCTTTGACTCGGATTATGAACCGGTCAGCAGTATGGAATACTTCGCGGGGTCTGTGTTGAGCAGCATCCTGTTGACGCTCTTGGAGCAGTCCAAGAGAAGCGGTTTAATAATCGAAGAGGTCGAAGGGGTATTAAACCTCTCGCTGGAGAACCCTCTGACGCTGGTCGGTGTAAGAGGATACGATGAAGAACCGGCAATTCGGAAAATAGCGGTAACCGTCTTTTTGTTTGTCGAGCTTGAAGATCAAGACTTTGATGATTTTTGCTTTCGCGCACTTCGCAAATCGCCTATTTACAATACGTTAATGAGATCAATGGAGCTTGAAGTCATGTTCAAAAAGCTGATCTGAGGCTCAAGAGCCCTTCAAGTACGGGAATAGAAGCAGGCCGCCATTATGGCGGCCTGAATGATATTATTTGGCGTACAGCAGCGTTTGAGCGATGCCCACAAAATATTCCGATTCGCGGATGATATGATCGATCACGACGATTGCGGTCGGGTTTTCCTTCACCGGCACACTATGTTCTTTAAGGTGCTGACAGAACCCGATAAACTGATGGCTCTCGTTTAAACAATGATGAACTAACTTCATGACCTCCTGATACAAGGCGGGGGAAGGGCCGCTGCCTCCGGAACGGTTAACAGATTCGATGAACCGAACCACGGCTTGATGTGTCGCCGCGAGCACATTTTCCCACTGCTTAAGCCCTTCTACGTACTGCTGCTCCAGCCCTTGAACCAATTCGCGAATGACGACCGTATGCTCTTCTTCCTGGTGCTTCCAGAATTCCGCCTCGTCCAAAATCCGTAACGGCATCTGATTTCCGTAATAAAATTGCATGTTCATCACCTCCACCATGACCCTTTACATGCCATTACATGGTATGAAGCCCACGAGGAGAGTAGAACGTGGATTGCGATTCTCTGACCCGTCCCACAAGAACGGCACCCCCGGCTGTGATTAACAATGATATTTGGATGCCAGCCAACCCCTTAAGCAATTCATTTTCGGCCAGATGATTAACCGGATGACTTGCTTTACAAATAATCATGAAGGGAAGGGTGGCAGGTAGTGATATCTTGGCCATATAATATAGATAGACTAAAGCGGTTATGGAAGATATGGTTTGACAGGATGTGTACCTAGGGGGTCGCCTGACTAGAGGAGAAAAACCATTATGATGAGCGAGGAGTCGATCAAAATGGAAACAAATCACCCGGTGAAAGTAACCGTAGAGGCAGTTGTTCAAGCTCCAGTAGAGAAAGTATGGCAGTATTGGACCGAGTCAAGCCATATCATGAATTGGAATCAAGCTTCAGAGGATTGGCATGTGCCAAAAGCGGAGAATGACCTGCGGGTTGGCGGCAAGTTTCTTACACGGATGGAAGCAAAGAATGGAAGCATGGGTTTTGACTTTTCCGGAGTTTACGATGTCGTGAAGCAGCATGAGAAGATTTCCTATACGATGGAAGATGGCAGAACAGTCGATATCACCTTTGTGAACCAGGGGAACGAAACGAAGGTCATCGAAACCTTCGACGCGGAAAGCACCAATCCTGTTGAATTTCAACAAGCAGGCTGGCAGGCGATTATGGATAATTTCAAGAAATATACGGAACAAACCTAAATCATAGCCGTGAAAGAAGCGGGCGCTAAAAAGTAAGATAACCTCTTCTGCAGATCAGGCAGAAGAGGTTATCTGTATGTGGCGGGTAAAGACTTAGACAGTAGCGGCAGTTACGCCCGCCGTTTCAGCTGGAAGCACATTGCGCTGCGCAGATGCGTCGCGAATCGCCTTCACAAGCTGTACTCTTGGCGGTGTACCGGCAATGTCAGGCGTGTCTTTCTCCCGCAGCTTCAGCGTAACCACGGTACCGTCGGCGTTTACGGTAACATCGTTGACGGTATAGCCGTCAACCAAGAACGAGTCGAAAGCAACGGAAGTTGGCTGAATGGCTTCCGAGAACGTTACGGTTATAGTGTCCCACTTGTTGTTCGCATTCGTATCTGTAATGACGCGGGACAGAATAGCTGGAGCGACATAGTCAACGGCACCGGTTTGGGAAATTACAGAGCTGAGAATATTGAGGTCCGATGTCAGACCGCCAGCAGCAATCCCCATGACCACATTATTCGGGTTGACCATGGTAATAGGCGCTCTAACTGTTACGAGCGCATTGCCTCCTTCATTCTTATAGGTCGCTGAAGTCGCAGCTTGACCGTCAATCGTGAATTTCGATACATCGATTGCGTTGAGATACGAGTCGACCTTAAAGGTAATTGTATCATTGCTGATGGCCCGCACATCGCTAATATTGCCGATGGTTAGAGCGGCGGGTGTCAGCGTAACCGGATTGCTCAGCGCACTCGTGGCATTACCGCTTGCGTCTCTCACTTGACCGATGAGAATCTTCCCGAAATTCCCGGAGCCAAGTCCTGATATTGCGCTAGGGAACGTGATGAGAACTCCCTTATTGCCAGCCGTCTGAGTAATCGTTGTTCCTGCCGGTAACGCGCTAGGGCTGCTGCCATCAGCATTGGCTAAACGGTAGTTATTCGTATCAAGGATAGAGCCCAAGCCGGTTATCGTCATAGCCTCACTGAACTTAACCAGTACAGTCTTATTGTCAGCCGTATATTCACCTGTTGTAACGGTTGGCGCGATCGTGTCAGCAACGGTAAACGATGTGGAGTAAGGAAGGTTCTTGTTCTTAGCAAGCGACGTATCGGTTAAGACACCCTCCGCAAGGCTTAAGGTGTATGTCGAGCCGTTAATCGGTACAGCGGTTGTTAAGCGATACGTATTGTTTGTTGGTGCAACGTTGGTGACAGTCACAGGCGTACCGTCCGCGTCCTTCAACGTAAAGTCGGCTGCATCGACGCCAGTCACGGGTTCGCTGAAAGTCACATCCACATGAGTGGAGTCGACATAGTTTACTCCGGCCACCGTAGGAGCAGTCGTATCGGCAATGACCGACGTGGTAATCGTGGCCGTTGCGAATTTGTTGCCCCAGGCATCCTGAAGCTGGGATGTTGTCGTTGGACTGTTGTTCAAGAACAAGGTGACGGTGCCTTGCGGCAGCGGTGTATTATCGAAGTTAACTGTCATTGAACGGCCATCTGAGCTGAGGGACACCGTGCCTTTGTAGTTCGCCACGTTATTATTCGAGTGATAAACCGTGAAATCCGTGTTCAGCGCACCCGTGCCTGCCATGCTGACCGGTTCGTCAAATTCCAGTGTAACCGTTGTTTGCGTCACCGAAGCCACACTTGCGACCGGTGCGAGCGTATCCGTGGCATAGCTGAACTTCACATCGCTCCGCGGTACAGCCAGTCCAACGAAGTCCTTGATCAGATTTCCGCTCGTCGTATTCGCTGGGTTGATGGTCAGCGTATAGTCGCCGGCAGGCAATGTGCTGCCGAGCGTTAGTTCAATTACATTCGGCCGCACGATTGTCGGCACACTGGCTAATGAATACGTATTGTTATTGAGCGAGAATGCTGCGTTGTTCAAGGCGGAAGCTGTTACTGGCTCCGAGAACGTCACATGAACCTTAGTAGGGGCTACCAGCTTGGCGCCAACTGCGCTTGGTATCGTCAAATCCAGGAAGGTAACAGTATTGCTGACATTCGCCAGCTTATTGCCGGCTACGGATTGTACGTTCCTGATTCCCAGCGTACCGACTGCCTGCTGACCTTCTGCCTGAGTTAGCGTGACCAGAACAGATCTCTTGTCGTCCAGCAGGTCAACCGAGGTAATCCCTGAGGAAGCACCCGTATACGTATAATTGGATACGAGCTGAGCCGACGTTCTGTCGAGCTCCTGGTTGAAAGCCACTTTAATTTGTTTGTTGTTTTCTGTGGATACACTCGTCACAAGAAGGTCAGTGACGACTGGCGTAACGATCGCCGGTCCTTTGACCGTTGGCTTGTTCACCGTAATGGTGTATGGAACGCCTTGAGTCATTTTGCCAGTTGTAACGACAGCCGTTGTCTTATCATCACTTATATTCACATTCGTGACAGCCAGCGCTGCGCCGCCGGCTGCTGTAATCGAGATATCCGCCGCCGTGAGCGAATCAAGTGCTTTGGAGAATCTTAAGGTCAGGGATGACAAATCCTCACCAACCGAAGCCGTAACTGTTGTGGTAAGCAGAGCGGCCGCTGCCGACTGCAAACTACCCTTATTTGCCAAGAACCGATCTACGACAACGGCAACCTGCTCGCGTGATGCATTTTCTTTTCCGGAGAACCGGGTTGGCGTTACCCCTTCAAATAGACCGTTCCGTACCGCAAAAGCAACCGCGTCGCGGGCAAATGGCGAAATATCATTCTTGTCCTCGAATGTCAGTGTGTCGCCGAGTCCTCTGATGTCGTCTGGGATCAATCCAAGGGCGCGTACGAATATTGTGGCCATCTGCTCGCGTGTAATATTTTGGCTGCCCCCGAAGACACCCGCAGAGATTCCCGAGATCCAGCCCCTGTCGACTGCCGTTTCCACGTACGGATAAGCCCAATGATTCTTGTTGATGTCAGTAAACGTCGCCTTATCCGGCTTTACGAGCTCGTTAGCGGGAATGAGCGCTTTGACCAACATCGTTGTGAAAGCATCGCGGTTCATTGCTGCCTTGGGATTAAAGTCTCCTGACGTATCCCCGGTGATAATGTTCAGATCCATTAAGCGGGAAATAGAGGGCTGAGCCCAAGGGGCAGCGGAACTAAAATCTTTAGGTGCAGCTGCCTGTGCTTGCCCGGCAATCCCTGTGAGCGGAATCGTCGAGATCAACATGCCGCCCAATATGATCCTGGCAACATGAATCTTTACGTTCGGATACTTTTTCTTGGCATATTCCTCGACATCCGAAGATAACTCTTGCTTATCGTCTCCCCCAAGATCCGATTCTCTTGCAAATTCAACCTTCTGCGGATCAAGGTAAATAATCAATTCATAACCTTCACGCGTTCTAATAAGCTCATCACGCAAGATGTTCAATGAAATTCCTCCAATCAGATTGAAGATCAGACAGCCAGTAGCCTTCTTATCGTTCGCTTCAATCCAGAGTTCGATTCATTGAAATTGTTCCTTGAGTCAATTCTGCCGGTACAGGAGGACGAACGAACACTTCATACTTTCGTCACCTCTAATTTGGGGAACCTTAATTTTCCTTTTATACTAGTTGTGCTAAGATAAAGAAGGTAATAGATAAATCCGGAGGTGGCTGTGTGAAGAGGTTACAACGTTCTATCGCATTTATGTTAGCGCTATTATTATCTCTCAGTATCGGGCTTGCGAATGTGGATGCAGCAAGCGACCAATTGATTACAAGGGGTCAACTGACAGCCTTGATTAATCAGACATTTCAGATTCAGGCAGACGAGCCGACGCAGGCCTTTACCGATGTGCCTGCCAGTCATGCGAATGCCAGTGATATAGCAATCGCTGCAGCTGCCGGATACATGAAGGGTACGGGAGCAAAGCAGTTCAGGCCAGATGCCAAAGTTAGCGGGCCGCAGCTGGTTGTTATTGCATGCCATATCCTTTCGTGGAAAGGGATAGAAGCGGACAGCAGCATTACGGATGTACCTGCTTGGGCTGCACCTTATTATGCGGCGCTTGACGATTTCGGGCTGCTGGACGATCTGGGGCTGCCTAAAGGTGCCGTCACGACGGAGCAGGCGCAGCAGTTTATCACGAAGCTGGCGTATGTGGCACAAGCCGCAGCCAACAACAATCCCTATGGAGCCAAGCAGGTTGGATTAAAGGATGACTTCTATGTATATACGAACCGTGAATACCTTGCTAATCCCGTTATCCACCCGGGTTATCCGAGTGCGGGGACATTTCTTGATGTAATGAAGAAGGTAGACGGTACACGGTCTGAGATTATGAAGCAGCTGCTGCAGAACAAAGCTTCGGCGGCCAGCGGATCTCCGGAATGGAGAGCGGCTGAGCTTTATGCCATGTATACAGATACAGCAGCGCGCGAAGACGGCATTGATAAACTTCGTCCTTATTTAGATGAGTTGTACGCCGTCAAACACGCTGCAGACTTAAGAGCGATTACCGAGAAATATTGGGACCGGTTCAACTTCATCCCGTTTATAGGCTTTGCGCCTGTTGAAGACACGCTGGGCGACAGGACGAAATATGCAGCCGCCTTCATGGGCACAGGACTTGGTTTGGGCACGCCGCTGTATTATACGGATGATCCGTCTATGGCGAATGTTCAGCAGGCATACATAAAGTATATGGAACGCGTGCTGGGCTATATCGGCGAACAAGATAAGCTCTCCGAACGAGCCAAAGCAATATTCGAGCTTGAGAAGCAGCTTTCTGCCAAGGCTACACCGCCGGAACAGATGCAGGACCCTAAGGCCCGGCTTAAGAAATCGACATGGGATGAAATGAAGAAGGCAACACCGAACTCCGGACTGGCGGAGATGGTAATTAAGCTATATGACCTTCCTTCAGATATGACGGTATACTCCCCGGAGCATGATTATGTTAAGTTTGCCGACAGCCTCATAACCGATTCGAATTTACAGGCGATCAAAGATATGCTGGCCGTAAATACATTTTTCCAGTATGAAGCTGCATTTTCCGAAACAACGCAAAGCTTCCAGGATGATTTGATGAAAGCGATGATCGGCATTTTACCTGAGAAGCTTCCGGTAGAAGAACGTGCGGCTGCTCTGGCTCAAGGCCTTGAACCGCAGGCGTTTGACAAAGTGTTTGTCAGCAAGTATTTCCCTGAGTCCAGTAAAAATGATGTGAAAGACATCGTTAACGAGATTATTGCAAAATACGAAGAGCGGATTAACGCTCTTACATGGATGAGTGCCGAAACGAAGGCAAAAGCCATCGAGAAGCTGAGAGATATCAATGTAAATATCGGGTATCCTGATGAATGGAAACCGGTGCCTTCCTACAGCTTCCCAAGCAAAGCAGAGGGCGGTACGCTGTTTGATGCAATTATTAGCCGGCACGCCGCTATGAATGCAGAAGGTAAAGAGATGCTTAAGCAGCCGTATTCCATGGACATATGGAGCGTGCTGCCTGTTATGACGGTAAACGCGTTCTACGTTCCGTCCACCAACAGTATCATCTTCCCGGCAGCGATTCTGCAGGCGCCTTTCTATGATTCTAAGGCGAGCCGGGAACAGAACCTGGGCAGCATCGGTACGATTATCGGTCATGAAATATCTCATGCCTTTGATGTAAACGGCGCCCAATTCGATAAGGACGGCAATTTGACCAATTGGTGGACAGAAGCCGACTATGCCGAATTCCAGAAGCGTGCTGGTGAAATGGCAGATGAGCTGTCCAAGATTGAATTCATGCCTGGACATAAGCTTAATGGCGAACTGACGCTTGCGGAAACAATTGCCGATTTAGGCGGATTGTCGTGTGTGCTTGATATTGCGGATGACAATCCAGACGCGGACCTCACCCAAGTGTTCGAAGGATTCTCACAAGCATTTGCGGCATGGATGCCCGTAGAGTCAGCCGTCGCAAGTATCCAATCCGATCCTCATGCACCGAATAAGGTCAGAGTTAATTTCACCCTGCAAATGCTGGACCAATTTTATGAGGTGTACAACGTTACCGAGCAAGATGCCATGTACGTATCGCCGGACAGGCGCATTTCCATCTGGTAATAACACGATTCTATTGTAGACAGGGGCATCCGTATGGATGCCCCTAAATTTGTGTCCTGAGCGTGCTGCGAGGGAGCCGTGCTATACGGTTGGCCGGATGACCAGTTCATTCACATCGACGCCTGCCGGCTGCTCAATAGCATACGTTATTGCACGGGCGATGGCTGAAGCGGGCAGTGCAATACGGCGGTACTCTTGCATGAGTTCCCTTGCTTCATGATCGGTTATGGTCTCGGCCAGCTCTGACTCTGTGACGCCAGGCGAGACGAGTGTCACACGGATGCCTTGCCCTGCAACCTCCTGCCGGAGCCCATCGGTTATGGCGCGCACGGCG
The DNA here is from genome assembly GCF_003233845.1 of Paenibacillus sambharensis. GTDB lineage: Bacteria > Bacillota > Bacilli > Paenibacillales > Paenibacillaceae > Paenibacillus_I > Paenibacillus_I sambharensis. The sequence continues at coordinate 28,033 of NZ_QKRB01000037.1, read as the reverse complement.
TATTTGGTAGCGCAATATACAGCCGCCGTCGGGGACACTTCGTAGGCGCCGATAGATGCCACGTTGACGAACTGACCAAACCCCTGTTCCTTCATGACCGGAAGTCCGGCAGCAATGCCGTGAAGGACTCCGCGGATATTGACGTCGATCATCCGGTCCCATTCCTCGATCTTTAAGGATGCCAGGGGCGAGAGCGGCATGATACCGGCATTGTTGACGATAGCATCCACACGTCCATACCGGTCAATCGCGAATTTGACCACTGCCTGCATCTGTGAGAGTTCCGTCACATCAAGCTGATGAACAGCAACCGAAGCGCCTTCCGCCTGAAGTGACGATGCCAGAGCTTCAAGCTTCCCGAGGCGCCGCGCACCAATAATAACGTTAGCGCCCCCGCGCGCAAGCTCACGGGCCGTGGCTTCGCCAATTCCGCTGCTCGCACCTGTGATAATAACCGTTTTCTCTTGAATTGCCTTCATATAATCCCACTCCTATTTGGTTTATTTGTCCGACTCGATAAAGGGTTGAACAATAGTACAAGTAAAAGCAGCTTGAACCTTGTTGATACCTCCATTCGGATTAATCCCTGCTCATTCATTATGAATGAATCCAGAAAGCACCCGGTAGCTGAAAGGTCCATGGAACTTGCCTAATCCTCCAAAAGATAATAGGGTAAATAGCAGAAGACTGTGAATGGGATGGTGGGATAGTGGGGGAGCGGCCTGTCAGAAGAAGTGATGAGCTGGTTGAGCTGTTAGAGCGGTATGCAAAAGAGGATGGTACGCGGGAGACAGAGATTCCAGGTCTGCGCTTTATTCGTGCTTCCCGGATAACTGAGCCGGTACATTCTGTTTACGAACCGTCTTTATGTGTGGTGGCCCAGGGTTCGAAGGAGGTCCTGCTTGGAGAGGAACGCTACCAGTACGACCCGGCCAGTTATTTGACAGCTTCCGTATATCTGCCAATTACAGGCCAGATCATGGAGGCTTCGCCGGATGCGCCTTATTTAAGTGTACAGCTGCAGCTCGATATGAATCAGATTCTTGAAGTTATTCAAGCAGCGGAACAAGCTGGTAAACCTAAACATGAATCCGGGCGGGGACTGGTTGTCAGCAGGCTTGGCGATTCACTCCTGGAAGCCGTTCTAAGGCTTGTCCGGTTGCTGGATACACCGGAGGATATCCCCGTGCTTGCTGCCGGATTTATTCGTGAGATTATTTACCGGGTCCTTCAGGATGAACAGAATGCAGCGATGAAGCAGTTCGCACTCCTTGGCAGCCGGGCTCAGCGGATCGCGAAGGTGATTGAGCGGATGAACCGTGAATTTGCGCAGCCGCTGAAAGTAGAGGAGCTGGCGGAGGAAGCACGGATGAGCGCCTCATCCTTGTACAGTTATTTCCGGGAAGTCACGGGCATGAGTCCGATTCAATACCAGAAGCAGCTTCGGCTTCAAGAAGCGCGCCGTCTGCTCCTCTCAGAAGGCCTGGGAGCGGCCGACGCCGCATATCAGGTCGGATATGAAAGCCCGTCGCACTTCAGCCGGGAATATACCCGCAAGTTTGGTTTGCCACCAGGGAGAGACCTTCAACGTTTACGGGAGACGCTGGGGAGATAAATTCCACACAAGGAGCAAGATATGGGGAAGACCACTACTATATAAAAAGGCAGATTACTGCAACGTAAAAGCATCTCATGCGAGGTGCTTTTTTTGTATAAGTAATTATCTTTTAGAGGCCATCTCGCACTGAAAACTATAAATTACCAAACGTTTACCCGATATATATTTTATAAGATGGCTGGAAAACTGGACCAGGTAGTGAGGAAGGGGAGGCGGCAAAGGTTAGAGTAGGAACCCAGGGGTCAGCAATTCGGATAGTCTAAACCAAATCATCGCAGAACAAATTACAGAAGGGCCTGAACATATTGAGAAGAATAAAAGCTAAAATACTAATCGTTCTTATTTCATTAGTCATCGTCGGGATCGGTGCATCACTTTTGGGGGTTTCCTCCTTAAATATGCTGAAGTCTTCGAGTGATCGTATTTCAGACAATTATTTGAACCGAATTATGGTATTGGACAGTATTTCTTCTACAATGCAGGAGGCTCAGCAGCTGCTGTTAGCCCATTGTATCGCATCAACGATTGAGTCCAAGCTTGTGCTGACAGAAAGTATCAGTAAGTCTATAGCGCAGCTTGAATACAGTTTCGGGGAGTACGCTTCGTTAATTGGAGATGAAGACAAAGCTTCTTACGATAAATTGATGACTCTTTACCAAGACTACAAAGAGAAATACGAACAAACCTTCCGCTTAAGTGCGGTTAACCACTATCAAGAAGCAGCAAGCAATGTAAATGGTGTGCTCACAGAAATTTTCAATTCGTTAAACCAGCAAGCTGACGAATTAGTTGAACAGGCTAAACATGATATTGAGGTTGCCAAAGAAGATCAAGTAAACACCTACTCCAATGCCATAGCGATCGTCCTGGGCATGCTCGTGGTTATTTTCATCGTATTTATAACCAATTATATTGTGCTTAACAAAACGATTGTAAAGCCTACCGTCTCGGCAGATAAGAATCTAACCAATATTATCGAGAAAATCAAAAACAACAAAGGGGATTTGACGGAGAGAATTCCGGTTGAAACCAATGATGAGATTGGAAAGCTTGTGAGCGGTATTAACACCTTCATCATGACGCTCGAGGATATTATCGGGAAGATTATCGTTTCATCCAACCAATTAGACAATATCACGATGCACGTAAATGAGAATATAACAGGCGCTAATTCCAACTCTCAAGATATATCTGCAACAATGGAAGAGTTATCGGCCAGGATGGAGACGGTAGATCACACCATTGGCAGCATCAATTCCAGTGCTGAGCATGCGGGAGTAGAGGTGAGGAATGTATCGGCCTCCACCCATAATATCTATCAATACACGATTGAAATGAAGAAGCGGGCGCTCCAATTAGAACAGACTGCCGTTCATAACAAGGAAGCTACGCATGAGATGATGACGGCCATACTTGGATCATTGCAAACAGCCATAGAAAATAGTAAAAGCGTACAACGGGTAAATGCTTTGACCAATGAAATTATGAACATCTCCAAGCAGACCCACCTATTGGCACTGAATGCCTCTATTGAAGCGGCCAGAGCTGGCGAAGCCGGGAAGGGATTTGCCGTGGTGGCAAATGAGATTCGAAATCTTGCAGACACGAGCCGTGAAGCGGCCAGTAATATTCAGACGATCAACACGACGGTCACCTCGGCTGTAAATGACTTGAATAACCAGGCCAATGCAATCGTCGCCTACATTAATCAAACGATTCTTCCTGATTATGAGCAGTTTGTAAGTTCGGGTCAGCAGTACAGAGCAGATTCAGAACATGTTAATGCCACGATGGATGAATGCGTTGAGAATACGCAGAACCTCACGGCGATCATGAATGAATTAGCCGAAGCTGTAAAACAAATCTCCAGCGCTATTAATGAAAGCACACAAGGAATTACTGACGCGGCGGTCAGCACTTCGGAGCTAGTTAACCAAATCAGCGTCATTCATGAAGAGATGGAATCCAGCTCTAATGTTGTATATGAACTGAACAAACAATCTGCAGCATTTACTAACCTGAAATAGGTTGCGATAAAAAGGAGATTCAGTAGATGAGAAATAAAGTGCTCATACTTATGATATGCACGTTGTTATTAGCAGGCAGCAGTTCCGCGGTCGTCTCGGGGGAAGAGGCGGGTTCAGCAGCTGCGCCGAATTTGGTTACCGTAGATACAATTGACCTGGATATTCATAAAGAAACAACAGGCCAGTTTACCTCTCTTTATACCTATGAGAACCCTTTTAAGGGACAAGATACCTCAAAAGGAGTTACCATAGAATTTATGGCCGTTCCGACTTGGGAACCGGCTCCGCTTGGTACTATTTTCTCTATTATGGGGAGCGGGGATTATGATGGCAGGCTGTATTTCACGCCAGCTTCTTATCTTGGCTATAATGCCGCGAACTTCGGAGGATACTTTGACGCGAATATCAAGGATTATCTGTTAGTTGAAGACTATATCAAAGAACAGGCATCAATCAAGATTGAAATTGTCCCTACAGGCTTTAAAGTTTTTGCGAACGGGGAGCTGGCTTATGATCAGTCTATATTAGATGATGAGCTCAGAGCAGCCGGGGATTTTAAAGGAACCTCGGATTTCACGCCGGTGTTAAACTGGATCGCCAACGCCGATACGCTGCATTTCGGCTACGGTTCGTGGTGGAATAATGTGAATGCGGATGAAGCGTATGTTCAGCTATCCGATATTCGTTTCGGGCTTGCGGATGGTACGGTACTACTCGATAAATTTGTGGTAGATGAAGCCCTGATCCAAGAAGCTGTGGAGAGCAGCGAATCCATCAGTATGAAGTCCAAAGTCAGCTTGACCATTCCAGCGTATACGGGGGAACTTACTTCCGCGCTTGCGGGTACGAAGGCTGTGGATTATGAGGGATTTTCAGTCATACCGATTGTGCTTATTATTGTCGCGGTAATATTGATCCTGGCTATTCTGATTATAGTGAGAGTTACGAAACCCGCAATCTTCAAGCGTCATCCTGTTAAATTGAGAAAGAGCGGTGTGGAATAGCATTCTGACAGATTAATAGATCAGCCTCCGCTGTATGTGGATACAGGAGGCTGATCTTTTTTGCTGTTGACAGCTATATACTTATCCAGCATAATTGAGAATGATTTTCGATTGCAACTAGAGGGGGCATTATTTATGGCAGTCCAGAGAAAAAGAAATCGCAAAACATTCATTGGTTTATTTGCAGCAGTACTGATGTTATCTGCCTTTCTGGCAGGATGTACCAATAATACAGCAGAAACAACGGCATCTGATCCGGAAAGCAAAAGCATGCTTACGTTTGCTTGGCCCAGGGATATAGGCGAAATGAATCCGCATATCTACAATCCTTCACAGCTGTTCGCGCAATCCATGGTCTACGAGCCTTTGGTGGGCTACGAAGATGGAGGAGAACTGAAAGGATATCTGGCTGAATCCTGGGAAATTTCCGAGAATGGCAAGGAATATCTATTTAATCTTCGTCAAAATGTAAAGTTCTCGGATGGTTCCGATTTTAACGCAGAGATTGTGAAGAGAAACTTTGACACCGTGCTGCAGAATGCTCAATTACACAGCTGGCTTGGGTTTATCTCGAAGGTGGAGCAAACCGAGGCCGTTGATGAGTATAAGTTCAAGCTTACCTTAAAGGAACCTTACTACCCTACGATTCAGGAGCTGGCGGTTGTTCGTCCTACCCGGATTCTGGGCGCTGCCGGATTTCCTGAAGGGGATGACACCTCCAAGGGTGTTGCAAAACCTGTGGGCACAGGCCCATGGGTACTGGAAGAACATAAAGTGGACGAGTATGCGGTTTTTGCACGTAACGAGCATTATTGGGGAGAGCTTCCTGAAGTAGAGAGAATTAAAGTCAAGGTCATCCCGGATGCCGAAACACGGGTGCTTGCTTTTGAAAAAGGCGATCTTGATCTGATCTACGGTGAGGGTGTTATCAATATTGATACGTTCAAGCAGTTGGAATCAACAGGGTCTTATGAAACTAAAATTTCAGAACCGGTTGCTACCAGACTGCTGGTTATGAATTCGAAGAAGGAACAGCTCTCGGATGAACGGGTCCGCCAGGCGCTGCATTACGGATTCAATAAACAAGCGATGGTAGAAGGGGTAACCTCCGGTTTGGAAGCAGTGGCTGATCAGATTTTGTCTACAAACTTCCCTTATACATCTGATATTGATGCTGCGGCTGTTGAATACAATGTCGATAAAGCAAAAGAGCTTCTGGATGAAGCAGGCTGGAAGCTGCCAGAAGGAAAGGCTGTTCGTGAGAAGGACGGCAAGCCGCTTGAGATTGAATTAATGTATAACTCTACCGAGACCATTCAGAAGATGATGGCTGAAACCCTGCAGTCGGAGTATGCGGTCATCGGAGTGAAATTAAATATCGTGGGTGTGGAGCTGACAACGCAAGTCGAAAGGTTTAAAGCCAATGAGTTTGACTTGAACTTCTTCAGCAACTATGGTGCGCCATATGATCCCCACACCTTCATTAACATCGTAGCTACAGAAGGATTCGGATTTAGAGAGGCGATCTCAGCATACCCGAACAAGGATGAACTGCTGGAGATGATCGCTAAAGTCCCGCAGACGACTGATGAAGGCGAGCGTCAAGAACTCTACTCATCCATCCTGGAATCACTTCAGGAGCAAGGCGCCATTGTTCCTGTCTCCTATATCAAGAAGATAGCGATCTATCAGAAGGACGTAGCTGATTTTAAATTCCCGGCTAATCGCGATGCGCATCCGTTTACAGGTATAAGCTTGAACAAGTAAGCGTAAGAGGAGAGTTCGATGGGAGTATATATTATAAAACGCATATTGGCCATTATCCCCATCTTCCTATTGGCTACACTTCTAACCTTTGGATTAATCCACATGTCGCCGGTTGATCCTGCTGAGGCTTACTTAACAGCTGCTCATATCCAGCCAACCGATGAGATTCTGGCGCAAAAGAGACAAGAGTTTGGCTTAGATCAACCTCTGTATATTCAATATTTAAATTCTGTGATCAAGATCAGCCAAGCTGATTTTGGCACCTCTTACGTCTCGAACAAACCGGTTTGGGACGAAGTATCCTCCCGCATGTCGGCAACTATTCAGCTGGCTCTGGGAAGCATTCTAACAGCCATTGCAGTCAGTGTTCCTGTGGGGTTTTTGGCAGGCTTGAAGAAAGGCGGCGGAATCGACCATCTGAGTCGATTTCTCTCTTTTTTCGGGGCATCCATTCCTTCGTTCTGGTTTGGCTACCTGCTGATCATATTCTTCTCCGTCAAGCTTGACCTGTTCCCGGTAGAAGGCATCGGGACGTGGAAGCATCTCGTCCTGCCCTCAGTCACTTTAGCGCTGCCGTTAATTGCGCTGTATACCAGACTTCTGCGGGCCAGCGTCATTGAAAATCTGGATAAGCCGTACGTTCTTTTCGCACGCACCAGAGGGCTGCAGGAGAAGCTTATACTGGGCAAGCACGTATTGCGAATGGCCATCTCTCCTATGGTAACCGGCCTTGGGATGAACCTCGGGAAGCTCATGACGGGTACCATTATTGTAGAGGCTGTTTTCTCGTGGCCGGGCTTTGGCCGTTATTTTATCGAAGCGATATTTAACCGGGATGTGCCTGTTATCCAGTGCTATGTACTGCTGGCAGCGGCGTTGTTCATCATCAGCAACCTGGTGGTGGACCTGATCCAGATGTATATTGATCCCCGGATTTCCAGTAAAGGAATAACAGAGAGATGACGATCAAGATACATGCACGATTGAAGAGCCGCAAGGTCATGATCCTATGTTCCATTATTATAGGCATGCTCATTCTGATCACGCTTCTCGCACCATGGCTTGCACCCCACGATCCGACACTGGTTAATCTGGCCCACAAGCTGAAGCCGCCTTCCTGGGAATATCCTTTGGGAACGGATCATCTAGGGAGATGTACGTTATCGCGTCTTCTGTATGCCGCACGCATGTCACTGGGTTATGCGACACTCATATTTATATCCGCGCTAACGATTGGTTTGGTTGTCGGGACCCTATCGGGATATAAGGGCGGCTGGGTGGACCAGCTGTTAATGAGAATATGCGACGGGATTATGGCTTTCCCCAGTCTCCTGCTCGTTCTTGGACTGGTTGGCATATTTGGACATGGGCTGAAGCAGGTAATTCTTGCACTAATCTTCGTACAGTGGGTGTATTATGCAAGAATCATCCGGGGAATGGTGCTGAGCTTAAGGGAGCAAACCTATATTGCTGCAGCCCGAATAAGCGGCTCCTCCCAGTGGACGATTATTAGAAAGCATATTATCCCAAACGTCCTGCCGCCGCTTGCAGTTATGGGTGCGCTGGAGATGGGCTGGGCGATCATGGATATATCCGCCATGTCGTTCCTCGGTTTAGGCGTACAGCCTCCAACGCCGGAGTGGGGCGCGATGATCCATGAAGGAAAATCCTATATTCGTTCCCATCCAGAGTTAATGATCTATCCGGGCCTGATGATTATGCTGGTGGTGGTGACCTTTAATTTGTTCGGCGAAGCGCTGTCGGAACGCTATGGCGTCAAACGCAATTCTTGAAAGGGATGGAAGAGCTTGAGTACAGACAATCGATCCGTCTTGAAAGTGAAAGATTTGCATGTACAGGTGAAATCCAGTCAAGGAATGTCCACGCTCGTTCAAGATATTAATTTTGAATTAGAGAAGGGCAGGGTACTGGGAATCGTTGGCGAGAGCGGCTGTGGTAAGACCGTTACAAGCATGTCCATTCTGCAGCTCTTGGACCGGAAGGCCATGACAATCGACGGCAGCATTACCCTGAAAGGGCAGGAGTTAAATGGCCTGCGCGAACAAGAGATGCGCAAACTGCGCGGGAAGGATATTGCTTTCATTATGCAAAATCCGATGAGCGCATTTACACCTGTCTTTACAATAGGGGAACAGTTTGTAGAAACGATCAAGGCCCATACGGCATTCAATACGAAGCAGGCGAAAGAGCTTGCCATCGAAGCTATGCAGAATGTAAACCTGCCTGATCCGGCCAAGCTGCTTGCGAAGTACCCCTTCCAGCTAAGCGGTGGTATGCTGCAGCGGGTGATGATCGCGATGGCCGCCTGTCTGCATCCTGCTGTCATTATTGCGGATGAGCCTACGACTGCCCTTGATGTTCATAACCAGCTGCTGGTGCTTCGCCATCTGGATCAAATCCGTGCGGACTATGGGACAGCCATCCTGCTCATTTCGCACGACTTAGGCGTCATTGCGGAGATGGCAGATGATGTGGTGGTGATGCAGCAGGGCCGAATCATTGAAGCGGCCAATGTGTTTGAGCTGTTTGACCATCCCCGGCATGAGTATACGAAGACATTGTTAAATGCCAGGCTTCAGTTACCTTTTTGAAGTGGGGGAACTCATGAGCTTATTAGAAGTAGACAACGTAACCCATAGCTATAACTCGAAGCGGCTCTTAAGACGGAAGAAGGAATCGGAGCAAGCGCTAACCGATATTTCCTTCCGGATTGAGGAGGGCACATGCCTGGGGCTGCTTGGTCCGAGCGGGGCAGGCAAGAGCACCCTGGGTAAAGTCATACTTGGCCTGCAGCGTCCGCAGCGTGGACAGATCCTGTTTCAGGGCCACGATCTATACGCCGCCCGTATTCCACACAAGCTTCGCCGGGATATGCAGGTTGTATTCCAGGATTCATACTCCGCTGTTAATCCGCGAATGACCGCGGCGTCTATCATAAGTGAACCGCTTGAAAACTATGAAAAGCTAAGCCCCGCTGAGCAATATAGAACGGTAGTTGAACTGCTGGAGAGAGTTGGGTTAAGTGAAACGGACGTAAAGAAATACCCGCATGAATTCAGCGGCGGACAGCTGCAAAGGATCAATATCGCAAGGGCCATTGCTCTTAGGCCGAAGTTAATCATCCTGGATGAACCGGTCAGCAGCCTGGACATGGTGAACCAGACGCTGATTTTGAAACTGCTGAATGAATTGAAGAGTGAATATGGCCTTTCCTATCTCTTCATCACGCATGATATTAAAGCAGCTTTTGCAATCTCGGATACCCTGGGTGTCTTGGAGAAGGGAAAGCTGATTGAGCTGTATGAATCCAAGAATCAGTTTCTCACTTCCAGTCATCCTGTTGTCACTTTAATGAAGGAGTCTATTCTTGCTAACCATCCGCGCTCACGTTCCCTTCCAACAAGGCCAATCTAATCTCCTGTTCTACTCAAAGAAAAGGGGTGTCCCAATATCATCTTCGGTGACTTATGGGCCCCCTTCCTTACCCTATTCAGCATCAAATTTGCCGATTCTACCTGCTATAAGGTTGCATTAGCTTTGGTTAGCAGCTTTAAGAAAGTCCGGCTTTCTTCATCGGTAAGGCCTTGTGTAATGCTCTGTTCGACTTCTGTGAATATTTCATTGAATTCTTCCACGAGGTCTGTGCCTTTTTTCAATAGGTATATCTTTTTTTGCCGCTCGTTATCCTCAGGAATCACCCGTTTAATATACCCTTTCTTCTCTAGTCCTTGAAGCATGCTTGTGATGGTAGCCCCCTTACGATTAAAATGCTCGGCCAAGTCCTTCTGAATCACGCCTTTATCCTGATGTTCAAATATGTAGCCCATCATTTGCCCTTGTTGAGCGTTCAGGCCAAGTTCTGACAATCGGGTGTTCGCCATGCTTCTGACTTTTATTCAGGCGCCCATTGTAACTTGTATCGCAGGCGCCTCAAGGGTATGATGGTTTTGCGTATAAATTCCAAGAGAGCAGGATTGTATACATGACAGGAATGAAGAAACAGCTTTACCGCTTCAGTGAAGCGCCTATATGGAATATCCAGCGGCAGTATTATGAAGACAAGGGAACGAAGGCCTGGAACAATGACCAAGTTCCTCAATATATAACGAGCAATCCTATGATTGGTGCGGCTTACGCTGAGATGATCTTCGGGTTGCTGCAGGACCGCGCGAATCAAGGGCATGATGCAGAGCCTGTCTATATTGTAGAGCTGGGAGCGGGCGCGGGACGCCTGGCTAACCACGTGCTGCACGAGCTCTGCCAGCTGCGGGAGTATGCGGGAATAGCACTGCCTGAATTCCGCTATGTGATGACGGACCTGGCGATGAGCAATGTAATGGCCTGGAAGAAGCATCCTGCGCTGCAGCGTTTTGTTGCGGAGGGGCTGCTCGATTTTGCACAGTATGATGCTGCCCGTGATACCGTTCTGAACCTTGTTGTGTCCGGCACAACCATTGGGGAAGCAGCTCTGCGCCAGCCTCTGATCATAGTGGCCAATTACTTCTTCGACAGCATCCCGCAAGAGCTGATCTATGTTGGCGGGGGGCAGATATACGAAGCGGATGTTTATGTCGAATATACCGAAGAACAGGTGTCTAGCAAACCATCTGAATGGCTGAATCAAATTAAGTTAAGCTATGAGCATCGCAGGGCGCCTGAGTACGAGCAGGATAACTATCCCTACCGTGATATCATCGCGATTTATCAGGAGCAGCTGGAAGACTCGCATATTTTATTTCCGGCTGTGGGGATAAATTGCCTGGAGCGGTTGAACCGGTTATCGCAGGCGGGATTCGTATTGATAACAGCGGATAAGGGAGATCATCTGCTGGATAACTGGAAATTCGCAGAGCCGCCGGAGCTGATGGTTCATGGGAGCTTCTCGTTAACGGCGAACTACCACGCGATTCAGCATGCTTTCGAGCAGCGGGGAGCTGAGACACTGTTTCCCCCGCATCATTATAAAAACTTAAACGTTGGCTGCATTCTTAATGTGGAACAGCCCACCGGCTACCCGAATACGAGACTGGCATACCGCCGGTGCATCGAACGCTTCGGACCCGATGAATTCTTCAGTCTGAAGATTTGGGTGGACCGCAATGTGGATAGCATGGGTCTGCAGCAGCTGTTAAGCTTCTGGCGCCTCGGCGGTTATGACGCGGAATTCTTCATTCAGAGCGCGAAGCGGATCTCCGGCTTGCTGCCGGATGCCAACGAGGAAGAGCTGCGGGACCTTCTGCTGGGCATAGAGCGGATGTGGTCATCCTACTATGTCATGGAGCAGCGCTATGATCTGGCGCTTGATGCCGGATTGATCCTGTTTGAAATGGATATGTACGAGCATGCTAAACGGTATTTGGAAACATCGGTCCGTGAAGAAGAAGATGAGGTTGTATCCACTGTCTACTACTGCCTGGCCATCTGCTGCTTCGAGCTTGAGCTGGTTGAGGATGCAGCGGTGTACCTGCGCAAGCTGTTGGAGCTTGAGCCTGACCATGAAGAGGCCTTGGCGCTGATCGCCCATCTGGAGCACGACTAAGTATGGAATAACGCTGCCGGCACCAGGATGCCGGCAGCGTCTTTATGACGGCCGGATATTTTATGGCACATACTGTGCATCCACCTCAAACCCGAGCTGACGAACAGATGCGATGTCTTTGCTGGTGAATAGGCTTAAGTCCTGGTGTTTATATCTTCCCATGGATGCAGGCTTAACGATCAGGCTGCGCAGTTCATTCATAGAGACAGCTCCCAGGTCAAGGTTCAGGAAATTCACTAGCTTATGGAGTTCTCTTGCCGGATGTGCACAGAGATCTTCATACCGCAGGATAATAAACCGGTCTCCAAGCAGCTTGCTGCCTAAGTCGATAGCTCTCCGGTTAGCCTTTACCCAGTACGTGAGGCTTGCCCTTGGAAGAAGAGCAGGCGACTTTGGCAGCGGAACACGAAAGAACCTCCCCCAATTACGAAGCTGATTCTGGTTTCGGCTGTAAGCCATATCAAGCCCGTTACGGATGACTAATATATATTTCATATTGCTAAAGTAATGGCTCAGATAATCAAGGTAAATGTGGGTCGGAGGATTCTTCCATCCCCAACCTGTATACTTCGAAGTTTGCAATGAGGCAGAACGAAGCATGCGCTGCTGAAACTCATGAAGCTTCTGGTCAATTACCTGTACTGTTATTTTGCTGCGGTAGGTTCCTTCGTTATAGTTAAAGAACAGATTAGCGAAATCCACGTTATCATTGGCTGAATTCAAGCTGCTCCCCATAAAATAACCCATACGCTTCAGCAGCTCTGCAGCAACCCGGGTTCCGCTGCCGCCAACCCCTCCGATCACTACAGGCCCGTCAATTTTGTTGAGACTGCTCATAACGTTCCCTCCTTTGGGTCAGTTAATATAAGGTATGACGGATTGCAAGATCATGCTTGTACGAATGCTTCATGAGAATCTCCAATTCATTATTTTGGATCCCTTGAGGAAAGGTAACGGTAACATGATATACCTGCAAGGAGTTTTGTCATATGGGGATTCGTGGCGCCTGACCGGCTGAGAGAGATCATGGATGCTACTAGGGCGTTCTTCCTGGAGTCGTTCGGATGGTTCTAGCAGCTGTCGGCAACCTTCTTTCTGCTATTTTCCTTATTCCTTATCATTGTAAAATATGGGAAAATACGATTAAGGGCAAACGAGGATAAGCCGGAGAGCGAGCCGGACCCGGATGTAGTTTGAAACGGGATATAGGGTCGATGTAACATTCCCTTGGGAGAGGGTGCCAGCCGTATGAACAAGACAGACCGGTTGCTAGCCATTGTGTTAGAGCTGCAGCGCAGCAAAGTACTGCGAGCCGAGGATTTGGCAGCCAAATTTGAGACCAGTGTGAGAACGATCTATAGAGATATTCAGGCCTTAAGTGAAGCAGGAGTATCCGTGATAGGAGCACCAGGGCAGGGATACTCCATTATGGAGGGGTATTTCCTGCCGCCTGTAAGCTTCACGGTGGAAGAGGCGGTAACGCTGCTCATCGGGACTGATTTTATCGAGCAGTGGTTCGATGCCCACTACGGCAGCAAGTCTCGTGCCTCCAGAGGGAAGATCGAAGCGATCCTGCCGGAGCCCATTCGCGGGGAGGCGGAGCGGATTCGCAGCAGCTTTCGTCTGCTGACAACCGCTGAGGAGGCAGAACGGCTTCAGGAGAAGGACTACCTGAATGTGATTCGCCAGGCGATACTGGAGGAGAGGAAAATCAGGTTCCGCTATTCCAAGCGTATCGCTGAAGCCGACGGGAACCGTCATAGTGTCCGTACAGCTGCGCCATATGGACTTGTGCTGGTGCGGGGATCATGGATACTGATCGCCTGGTGTGAACTGCGCGAAGAGCTCCGTCATTTCCGGCTGTCCAGGATGACAGAGCTTATCGAATTGGAAGCCAAGTTCACCCTTCCGGCCGATTTCCGTCTGGATGCCTACAAGCCTCCGGATGACCGCAACGTTCGCGTCCGCGTTTGGGTCGAGCCGGACCTTGCCGATAAGGTGAGGGAGGCGAACAGCTTCTATACCGAGACGATAGAAGAACAGCCGGAGGGGCTGCTGATGACCTTCCGCGTCCGGCAGCCGGAGGAGCTGCTGCAGTGGGTGCTTGGCTGGGGAAGCGGTGTCGTGGTGCTGGAGCCGGAGTCCTTCCGGAGCCGGGTCAGAGATGAATTGAAAAAAGTGCTAAAACGCTACTGACATAACGGTGTCAGTAGCGTTTTTGTATACTGGGCTCAATAACGATTAAAGGAGATTACGGGACAAGATGATGACAACAACGGAAGTCTTGCAGCGCTTTGAGGAAACGGCGGCACATTATATTCGTGAGCTTGATCCGTTCACCATGGAGCAGCTGAAGCAGAAGCCAAGCGATGAGGAATGGTCGATCGGCCAGATGGTTCAGCACCTCATTAACTCGGCACTCCATATGCAGCTGCGTAATTTGGACCAGTGCCTGGCAATAAGCAAGGAACCCGTTTTTTCTTCAGATGAGAAAACCGAGATTGGCAAATCTATATTTACCCAGGGAGGCTTCCCGCCCATTCGTATTCAGGTTCCGTCTTCCGCTCAATATACACCGCCGCAGCCGGATAGCAAAGAGCAGCTCATCGAAGGTTTACATACGGTCATCCAGCGAATGAAGGACGTTGAACCGGCGCTCGAACAAGCGTCCAAGCAGCATACCGTTTCTCATCCCCGGTTTGGGGGGCTGTGTGCGGAGGAGTGGTTCCGGCTTGTTGAGATGCATTTCCGTCATCATCTGCTGCAGCTGGATCGCTTGAAGCAAGGACTTGCTGAGAAAGCACAATAAAACAGATGAGGGGGCAGTCGCCAACTAGGCGGTTGCCCCAACGTTTTGTTCCCTTGTTGACAAAACTGGTAATTTACGGTTATGCTATTGTTATATAAGTCACAGTTCTAAGAGTTGATAGATTCCTATCCTTCGTACGTGTCCTATGCTGCATGAAGTTCCTCTGTATATCCTCATGAAGAAATCTGAACACGCGTTCAATGCTGCAGAGAACTCTCTATTCTATCACCAAGTGAGAACAGGTTACACCTTGAGATCCCGAATAGGGGGCTTTTCGAAAGGGGGTGGTTGTTTTCGTAATTGGGACCGATAGTGGTGTCTAAGGAGAGGTATTTTTTTGATCGAAAGGTGTGGTAGCGTTTTCAAGATGGAGTGCTGTGTTGAAATTGTCCAAGCCTAATAATTGTTATGGGAGGGAATTAGTATGACGGATCAAGTTATGGTTCCAAGCAAGATGCCCAAGCTTAAGCTGCTGGTCTTAACGGCGGGTGCCATGTTCATGGTTATCGCATGTTCACTGCTGCTCGCAGATCGGGCATCTGCCCACGGTTGGGTGGAGAATAGCCGTTCTGACTTATGTTATGACAAAGTCAATAAGAACTGCGGTCCTGTTATGTACGAGCCGTGGAGCATCGAAGGGCGCGGTGATTTTCCGGAAATCGGTGTTCCTGATGGTCAGATTGCAGGAGGCGGCGGCGCATTCCCTGCTCTTGATGAACAGACACAGGACCGCTGGACCAAGATTGATATGAAGGGCGGACCTCATACGTTCCGCTGGGACATGGTGGCCAACCACAGCACGAACACCTGGGATTATTACATCACGAGAAAAGGCTGGGATCCGAATTCTCCGCTGAAGCGCGAGGACCTTGAGCTGTTCTGCCGTTACGAGGATCATGGCGCGCTTCCGCCGATGAAGGTTTATAACGACTGCTTCATCCCGAACGACCGGGAAGGCTATTATGTCATCGTAGCCGTATGGGATATCTTCGACACTGTTAATGCTTTCTACCAAGTCATCGACGTTAACCTGACGATTGATCCTTCGCAGCCGACGGTTCCGGCCCCAGGCTTCCCGGGTGATCCGGACCGCTTCGGCGATATCCCGCAGTGGGTATCCATTCGTCCTTATCTTGAAGGAGAAGTCGTGCTCCATAAGGGAAAGGTATGGAAGGCAAGATGGTGGACACGCGGACAGGAACCGGGTACCCATGAGGTTTGGGAGCTGATCGGAGACGATCCAGGCAGTCCAACAGACCCAACAGATCCGACAAACCCAACAGATCCAACTGATCCGGGCCATCCAACTCACCCGACAGATCCAACTGATCCAGGGGATCACGGTAATCATTATCCGGCCTGGGATGCAAGCAAAGTGTATACGAATGAAATTGTGTCTCACAACGGCCAGCTGTGGCAGGCGCAGTGGTGGACGCAGGGCCAGGAGCCAGGTACAACCGGCCAGTGGGGCCCTTGGCAGCCTGTTAACCCGTAGTGTAACTTAGATGAACTGGAGGGTGTCCAATGACTTGGGCACCTTCTTTTGTGTGCTGCACCGTGTATAAGGCCCTTCGGGATAACACATACTCATTAGCAAATGATGCTTAAGGGGTAAATGAAATGAATGTGGACCATACTGTAGGCCTCTCCTCAACGGAAATCGCGGGATTATGGGCGACGTACATCAATGACAGCCTTTCGATATGCATTTCAAAGCATTTCCTGCATCATGCAGAGAGTGCAGACGTTAAGCCGATCGTTAAGAGGGCACTGGAGCTATCCGAGACTCATATGAGAGAAATCAGGGATATTTTTGAGAAGGAAGGATTTCCAATCCCGGAGGGGTTTTCCGATGAAGATATTGATCTGAGTGCCCCGCCATTATTCTTTGACCTCTATCCATTGAGTTACACCTACGGGATGAGCCGCATGGGACTTGTAAACTATGCGTCTTATGTATCCAATGTAGCCCGCGAAGATATTCGGGTTTTCTTCTCCCAGTGTCTGCAGTCTACCCTGGAGCTATATAATGAGTCGATTAGCCTGCTGCTGGCAAAAGGAATCTATGACCGCCCGCCGATGATTCCGTATCCGGACCATGTTGAGTATATACACAAGAAAGAAGGCTTCTTATCCAAGTGGCTGGAAGAGAAGCGCCCCTTGAGCGTGCTTGAGCTATCCGAAATATTCTTCAACATTGAAAGAAACTACTTCGGACTGGTGCTGCTCACAGCTTTCATTCAAGTAACGAAGGATGAGGTTATTCAGCAATATTTAATTAAGGGAAAAGAGTTAGCACACAAGCAGATTCAGTATTTAAATGGTACATTGATTAAAGAAGACCTGATCGGGTCGATCATGGTAAATTCGGAGGTAACAACGTCAACCGTCTCCCCTTTTTCAGATAGGTTAATCTTAAATCTTGTTACGATGCTGAATACGCAGGGGATAAACTTTATCGGCCACGCCCTATCGGTTTCCACGAGGATTGACCTGAACTGCGAATACTTAAAGCTTATACCCGAGATCCTGCAGTATGGGAAGGACGGAGCAGATATATTAATTGCCAGAGGATGGCTGGAAGAACCGCCGCATGCCCCCAACAGGAGAGAATTAGCCCGCCGTTAGAGAGCAAGGGCTCAAGTGAACATACCTACGGAGCTGCAGCCAACCGTTCGGTGGACAGATGGTTCATTAGCGCGCAAATCTACTGCGCGTTTTTTATTTGTGAAAGGCAAGGTGGAACCATTACAGAAATATTATTATGTTCATATTTGCATTTTGTATACAGAAACCGACAATAAATATTAGCGCTTTCAAGGGGATGTAGAGTGCTGGGCAGAGATAGTGACGCTTACAAATGTGATATTTATATTACAAAGTTAATTATTAACAGTTGACGACAATTATTTCCTTACTTCGACATAGGTGCTGTGATATATTCTGGTCAAACTTCAAGAACTTATATGAAGTACTGGAAGGGGGAGTAAAAAGTGGTAGAGTCGCTTGTGTGGACGTCCAATCACAGGCTAGAGCTGTGCGAAACGGAAGAGCCGCAGATTGCAGCGCCTGACGAAGTTAAAATCCGGATTGAGATGACGGGAATCTGCGGAACGGACCTGGCGGTTATAACCGGCAAGGAGGAAGGAATCCCGGGAATTATCCGGGGACATGAGGCAGTAGGGACCGTTGTGGCAATTGGCAGTGCTGTTGATCGCGTAAAGGTGGGTGACCGTGTGGTGATCGATCCCAACCAGAGCTGCGGAGAATGTTATTTTTGCCGGAAGAAGCAGCCTCATCTGTGTACGGGCACCGATGGGAAGGGTATGCCTATCGCCGGATTGAACCGAAATGGCACGTTCACTTTTTTTTTCATTACAGTTCAAACGTTTGCACACCCCATTCCAGACGATATGAGCTGGGAAACAGCCGTAATGATTGAGCCGCTTGCCTGTGTACTGCACAACTTCCATGAGGCAGAGATTTCGCCAGACGATAAGGTGCTCGTTCTTGGATCAGGCCCCATGGGACTGCTGTGCCAGATGGTCAGCCGGTCGAAAGCAGCGCTCACCGCAGCAACGGAGATTAACCCTTACCGGCTTGCCGCTGCGAGAGAGATATCCGACTATGCTTTGACACCTTCCCAATTAAATGAGGGTATTGTGCACGAGATCTGTTCGGGCCGCAAGTTCGATCTTATTATCGATACGGTGGGCAATCAGCTGGAAACGGCGGAGCAGTGGATCGAGCGGGGCGGGCGGATTGTCCCCTTCGGTATTAACGCCAAGTACCAGTACACCTTCTCTCCCACCAAGTTTGTCCAGAACGCCATCAAGATTATTGGGGCAGGAGAGTACCGTTATATGTTTGAGGAAGCTCTGCAATTTGCGGCTGGTACACCTGATTTGGGCAAGCTGGTGACCCGGAAGGTTCGGCTGAATCAGTATGAGGCGGCGATTAATGAGCTGCTCGGCTATGATTTGAATTCCATGGGGGAGGTAAGGGGTGAAACCCTGAAGACGGTTTTTGCCCCTTGGACGTAAGGATTTCATTGAGTGAGGTGAGACCTGCTGATGAGCACAGTAAGCAAGCTGAACCAGATCCAGGATTATATGGCTGGATGCAGAGGTAGAGACGCTGAGCCGATATGGATACCTGCTGTTTGGAACGAATGCGGATATGAGCGCATTCTCTGCGAACAGGATAACGAGATTTGCGTTCATCCTTATGATTTTATGACGGAGCATCTGCACTATATGAGCAAGCTATCGTGGAGGTATCCCTTTAAGGAACGCACGGATCTGGATGACAGTGCGATCTACTCCTCACTTGTCCGCTATTCCACAGCCTGGGATTACAACCATGACGGGAAAATCGAGTCGGGCACTTTCCTGCGGTTCTGTATCCTGCTGCCGCTGCTTAAAAGAATGGGAGTCAACATCCTGTACATGCTCCCGGTCAACCAGTACAGCAAGATTAACCTGAAGGGAGAGATCGGGTCGCCCTACGCGGTGCAATCGTTATTCCGGCTGGACGAGAACCTGCACGACAGCCTGCTGGACGGGATGGAGAGCTTCACGCTTCACGATGAGCTTCGCGCTCTGGTAGAGGCCTGTCATCTGCTTAATATTAAGACTGTTGTCGATTTTATCCCGCGTGTCACGGCAAGAAACAGCGAGTTCATCGCTGAACATCCGGATTGGGTGTACTGGATCAAGACCGATGAACTGCAGGGCTTTGCCCCGCCGCCGATTCCTGAGCTTGGATTCTTCGAGGAGTGTACGCCTGACAAGCTGGAGACCGTCTACCGCAGCCGGGATACGGCAGCGTTTCTGCAGAAGTTCTCGCAGCCGCCGAATGTATTAAATCCTCTCCTGTGGCATGAGCTGCAGAAGCGCGCTGCTGATACAGGTGAAGACATATTGACACTAGTGGAGCAGGAGATGGGTATAACGACCTCTCCCGCACATTCGGATTGGATTAATGATGTGCAGCCCATATGGACAGATATCACTTTTTTGCGCCTCTATAAGGATTTGTCCCCGCAGGTCCGGCAGCTCGTCGAACCGGATCAAGCGCCATATGTCTTGTTTGATACGATCAAGTGCAACTATTATCCGGGAGAAGAGCCGAATCTGGAGCTGTGGGATGCTTTGGAGCAGGCGGTCAGATTCAACCTCGAAACGTATGGCATTGACGGCTTCCGCATCGACATCGGACATACGCTTCCGATCCCGCTATTGACCCGTATTTTCAACACCATCCAAGAGATTAACCCGCATGCAATACTGATCAGCGAAGATTTATTTAACCGAAACCACCGGCAAGCGGCCGCCACCGGCTACAACATTATGCTTGGCAGCGGCTGGAATGTCATGACCCGGATTACGAAGGACAATCTTGATACCTTCCTGAAGGAGCTGCCGGAGCTGAGCATTCACGTGTTTGCCTGTGCCGAAACAGCGGACACCCCCCGGATCATGAGCCGCGGCGGCGTCGGGCTTGCCCGAATGATGGCGGTATTCAATCACTTCTTGCCCAATGCGATTCCATACGTGACAACCGGCTATGAGATGAACGAAGAGCAGCCATTGAACTGCGGGCTGGGCGATAACACGGATGGCGCTGACATTCCGCGCGCATTTTTCAATGTGATGCAAATCAATTGGACAAATGACAACCCGATGCTTCCGCTGTTGGCTGAGCTGAGTGACTTGAAGAAGAATTGGCTTCATCTTATCAAGCCGGAACACTTTTTCGTGGCGGAATCACCGGAGAATACGCTGCTTTACGGATATTTGCGCGGCGGTCAGACGCTGCTCTGCTGCTTCAATCTAAGCGCTGATGCTGTCTCCCGTATTGATCTGCAGGCTTCTGTACCAGGCCGCGGCCCAATGACCGTAATCCTGGACAGCTCCTTAACAGGAAGCAGCACAGGACAGATAACGGACAGCCTGCTGCTTGCGCCGAATCAGGCGCTGGTGCTCGTAAACAACAGATAATCGATGAATTTGAGGGAGTGAGACTGTGATGGAAGAGAACAAGACTGAAATCGTATTATGGCATGAGTTCGATGGTCCGGGAGATACCTCGATCGAAGTGCTGGAGGAGATCTGCAGGCTCTATTCCGTGCGCCATGGCGTTCAGGTGACCCCCGAAGTCATGTATATTACGGAGCTGACGGACCGTCTGAACCAGATTAAGGAGACGCAACAAGGTCCGCATCTGGCGCTGGTTCCAGCCGATATGGCTTCGTATGCCGGGAACGGGCTGTACTCCGAAGTGCCGGCGGGGATGTTCGCGGATGCGTTGACCGAGGATGTGCTTGCAACGATGAGGCTGAATGGTGTTCAGTATGGTGTTCCGGTACTGCGGGGCAATCATCTGGTCGTCTATTACAACCGGGAGATCTTCGCCAATCCGCCTACGGCATGGGAAGCGTTCGAGGAGGCTGCAGAGCGGCTGTCTGCTCTAGGCATTGTACCGGTCGCGGCCGATCTGAAGCAGAGCTTCTGGATGATTCCGTTCCTCTCGGCATTCGGCGGATGGCCTGTGGAGGCTGACAAGCCGAATGTTGTGTCGCCCGAGGTGAAGCAGGCTCTGCATTTCATTAAGGACTGTATGGACCGGGGCGTGCTTGCAAGTCTGGATGGCTCCCATGCCCTTCTGGAACAGTTCATTGACGGCAAGGTGGGAGCGATTATATGCGGCGAGTGGATTTATAACCATCT
The DNA here is from genome assembly GCF_003233845.1 of Paenibacillus sambharensis. Taxonomy (GTDB): domain Bacteria; phylum Bacillota; class Bacilli; order Paenibacillales; family Paenibacillaceae; genus Paenibacillus_I; species Paenibacillus_I sambharensis. The sequence continues at coordinate 6,517 of NZ_QKRB01000037.1, read as the reverse complement.
CGACAAGCACATGGGTGACCAGCTTGCGGTATGCCAGCTTCCAGTCATAGAAGGCCGCCAGGCGCTGTCCATGTCTTCTTCGATCGGCTTGATCTACCCGAATCAATCGCTGTCATCGGAAGAGCGGGAGCACATCTTGGCCTTCACACACTTCATGCTGAGCGACGAATGCCAGACGATGTGGGCAGACCAGGTACAGCGGATTCCGGCTCGTGAAGAGGCGCTGAACCGCCTGGCCGCGTCTGCTTCGCCGAGTAAGAGGATGATCTTATCCTGCCTGGAGCACACGCGTCCGATGCCGATTGAGCCCTTCATGCTCCACGTATGGGGAGCGCTGATTGCGGGACTGAATGAGCTGCCTACAGGCAGCCCGGAGCAGGCATTGAGAGCAATCGAGCGAACTATCCAGGAATCTTTAAGCACTGTACGAAGCTAATAGAGAGACGGGAGAGAAGCCATATGAAAACAACGATATTCAGTCAAGTTTCCATTGACGGTAAGCTTACTTTGGGCGCAGGTAATTCGAGCAAAGAGCTCTTTTCGCTATTTTCCAGCCAGGATATTGAATTCATACATCTATTCCGGGGGAAAGTGCAGGGCATTATGGTTGGTAAAAATACGATTCTGACGGATAATCCGTTCCTTACGAACCGGTATGAAGAGAACAAGAATCCGATCCGCATCATTCCTACGGCTACGCTGGACATCCCGCTGGACTGCAATGTGCTCTCCGATACGGGGCGGACGATTGTTGTCACGACGGAGAAAGGGAGAGACGAGGACAAGATCAGCCAGATCCGGGCAATGGGCAAGGACTGCATCATCTGCGGCGACGAGAAGGTAGATTTCGTGAAGCTTGAGCGTCTGCTGGAGGAGAATTACGGTATTACCGACCTGATGGTAGAGGGCGGCGGCTTCCTGAACTGGCATATGGTCAATCAGGACCGGGTCGATGAGATTATACTGATGCAGCTGCCCATCATCATCGGGGGCGCTTCGAATATTACGCTGGTGGACGGGGACGGGTACCAGGAGCTGTCCTTTGCGAAGAAGTTCAAGGTGGTAGATATTCAGCCTAAGGATAATTATACGCTGATGCGCTACAAGAAAGTGATATAGCCGCCATGGGGGTCATAGAATGCTTGGATGAACGGACATGGGAGCTGTAAAAATCAAAGCATAGGGGTTGTGAAGATCCATGTCAGAGAAGGATAGTTTCTACAAAAGTGTGTTTAAAATCGCTGTACCGGTTACGCTTCAGAGCTTGCTGATGGCACTGCTTAACCTTACTGATCAATTGATGGTCGGACAGCTTGGGGATACAGCGATCGCTTCAGTGGGAATGTCGACGAAGATATACGGGATAATCGCAGTCGTACTGGCGGGCTTATCAACCGGGGTATCCATCTTTGCTGCCCAATTCTGGGGGAGCAAGGACGCCAAGAGCGTATCCCAGGTGCTGGGTCTCGGGCTGATTGCGGGATTTACGTTTACGTTCCTGTTCTCCGCAGCCGTATTCATCGACTCGCCGCTCTTCCTTAGCATGTTCACCACAGACGCCAATGTAATTGACAAGGGGTTTATTTTCCTCCAAATCATGTCACTTGGCTTTGTGCCAGTCATGCTCACGATGATGTACTCCGCAATACTGCGCAGCACGGGTCATGCCCAGTGGCCGATGTACGTGAGCTTTATTACGGTTGGCGTGAATGTTGTCCTTAATTACCTGCTTATCTTCGGCAACCTGGGGGCACCTGAACTCGGCCTGCAGGGTGCGGCCATTGCTACCCTTATTGCCAGAATTCTTGAGTGCCTGCTAATCATTGGCGCTGTGTATCGTTATCGTCTGCCGGGAGCGGTGGGGCTGAAGAACTTGTTCATCATTCCAAGACCGCTCATTAACAAGTTTGTTATTACGACCTTCCCGCTGCTGCTGACTGAACTCGTCTGGGTGCTCGGCGAGACGGCATACGCGATCATTTACAGCCGCATGGGAACGCTGGAAATGACGGCGATGACCATCACCTTCCCATTGCAAGGGCTCTGCATCGGGCTGCTGTCGGGTCTCGCCAGTGCAGCCGGCGTCTTGGTCGGCAACCGTCTGGGTGCGAACGAAGCCGACACTGCCCTTAACCACGCCAAACGCTTCATTCGTCTTGGCATAGTGATCTCGCTGGTCATTGGAGCCATCATAGCGGCGGGCGCGCAGCTGTATGTATCGGCGTTTAACATCTCGGAGGAAGCGGCACAGATGGGCACCTATATCGTGATGGTGTTCGCTGGATTCCTCTGGGTGAAGGTATCCAACATGATTATGGCGGGCGGTATTCTGGTCAGCGGAGGGGACAGCAAGTTCGTATTCGGCATGGAAGCGACCGCAACATGGCTTATAGGCGTCCCTTCCGGCCTGCTGCTGGCACTGGTCTGGAAGCAGCCTGTCTACCTCGTCTATCTCATCATCTGTCTGGAGGAGGTAGCCCGCTTTATCGTCGGCTGCATCCGTATCTATTCCCGCAGGTGGATGAGAAACCTGGTTAGTGATTTGGCTCAATCTCAATAAGATGATCAAGTTGGTAAGAAGGGCTGTTCCTGTGCCATGGAAGTGGCGGGGGATGGCCTTTTTTCAGTATGGTAAGGGAACCGCTTGGGAAACATAACCGAAAGCATAAATCTTAACCGGTGAGGACTCCACACTTGAAAAACTACAACAATGATAATACGGCCAGAAGATATCTAGCTCATGTAAGCCAAATAGGTACCACACAGTTTCATTTAAGGAACCCTTATATCGTTGCATGGTGGTCTATGGCTTTTCCGGGGTTCGGGCATCTTCTTTTGTCCAAGTATTTAAGGGGCATGGCGCTGTTCCTTTGGGAAATGGTCATTAATTTGAATGCTCACATTAATGTGGGGATTGTGTATTCCTTCTTAGGCGAATTCGATAAAGCAAAAGAGGTTCTTGACACACGCTGGCTCATGTTATATTTGCCGACTTATTTTTTTGGAATATGGGACAGCTACCGGACCACCATCGATATGAACAAAGTTACACTGCTGGCCAAGAGGGAAAATCATCGCATAAATTCGTTTGTGATCAGTCCGCTGGAAATCAACTATCTGGATAGACGCAAACCTTTCACGGCGATGGTCTGGTCTTTCCTTATGCCTGGCATGGGACAGCTATACCTTCATCGTATTGTAACAGCATCCTTTATATTAATCTGGATGATTGTGATCACTTATTTTTCACATCTTGCTGAAGGAATGAATTATATCTTCATGGGTGAGCTTGGGCAAGCTACCGTTGTCTTCGATAAAGAATGGCTGTTATTTCTGCCCTCCATATATGGTTTTGCCATGTACGATGCGTATTCGAATGCAGTTGAGAATAACAAGCTCTACATTTGGGATCAGCGGAACTATCTGAAGAGCGCTTACCAGAAATACAAGCTCGAGATCAAGAGGAGCCGGCTAACAAAATGATGCAAATCTTCTCGTTATTTGAACATTCTCCTTCTGTGGAGCTGGCTTTGTCGAAGCTGGAGCAGGAGGGGGTAACCAAGGAACATATTCTGGTTGTTCCTGTTGATGAAACCTATGAAAACATGAAGGTTTTTAACTCGCTTCATGATGCCGATGGGGTTTCCTTCGTAGATAAGGCGCTGGCACTGGCAACAGCCTTCGGCGTGGTAGGAACAAGCATTGGATTTAAGCTGGAATGGGGGCCCATTATATGGGGGCTTATTGCGGCATTTATTGGTTTCTTATGCGGCCTTGTGTGGAATTTGTGCATCATTAAATTCACGAAGAACGGGTACAGGAAGGAAAAGAGAGTCCTGCCCTTAATCATTGTTATAGTTGAATGTGAGAGAGAGTATGTCAAGGGCATTGAATCCATCCTTAGAGAAAACAAGGCTATCGGGTATAGTACAACGGGTTGATGATCTCTACATAAAAGGGGAACCAACATGGCCTTTCTTATTGCTTCCATAATCGTATTTAATACGATTGCGTTCTTTATACCCAAAAACATGACAAGGGCAGAGATATACAGTGCTCTTCTGTTTGCCTCGGTATTCCAGCTGATTACGGATTATTACCTTATTGAAAAATATGATTTGTACGGCTATTTTGATAAAGGACCAGAATTTAAGGAGCTGCTGGTGTTTTATGGAGTATTTCCTGCAGTAAATACGATCTATCTAAACTTCTTCCCCTTTAGCGGGAAAGTAATAGTCAAAGTCATTTATATCCTGGCTTGGGCGGCCTTTATCACGCTGTATGAATGGGCTTCTGTGAAATCGGGATATTTCTATTACAGCGGTTGGAAGCTGGGCTACTCTGCTTTGCTATATCCGATTATCTTCTGCGTCCTTACCTTGAATTTCGTTATCCTCCGCAAGCTGGAACGACACGAGTAACAAAAGATGTTAAAATTGAAGAACACAGCAAGCGTACGCAGCCACTCCGTCAATTAGGGAGTGGTTTTATTTTACATACCAAATATAGAAGTTTGCATTTGAGTCAGGGAAGGAGTGGCCTGCATGAAGACAATCGGACTGATCGGCGGTATGAGCTGGGAATCTACGGCGCTGTACTACAAAATAATCAACGAAACGGTCAAGGAACGGCTTGGAGGCCTGCATTCCGCCAAGTGTGTCATGTATTCGGTCGATTTTGATGAAATTCAGAGACTGCAGCATATGAACGAATGGGACAAGACGGGAGAGATCCTAGGAGAAGCGGGAGCGAGGCTCGCAGCAGCAGGGGCAGATTTCCTCCTGATCTGTACGAACACGATGCACAAGGTGGCGGACGACATTGAAGCGAAGAGCGGCCTGCCGCTGCTTCATATCGCGGATGCAACCGGGGCCAGCATTCAGCAGGCGAAGCTTCAGAAGATCGGGCTGCTCGGCACACGCTTTACGATGGAAGAATCCTTCTATGTGGACCGGCTGCAGGAGCGATTTGGCATCTTAGCGGTTGTGCCCGAACAGGAAGTGAGAAATGAAGTCCACCGGATTATCTTTGAAGAGCTGTGTCTTGGCGTTATGAAGGACGATTCGAGGGCACTGTTTAAGGAAGCTATCACTGGATTAATCGGGCGCGGAGCGGAAGGCATCATACTGGGGTGTACGGAAATTGCCATGCTGGTCAGACCAGAGGACAGCAAGGTACCTGTGTTCGACACGACTGCCATCCATGCCCGGCGTGCTGTGGAGCTGGCGCTAAGCGTCGAGGCATAATTAAGCCAACAGTTCGAACGCAAGGGGGATGACAATGCCGGACGAATTAGCTAAGGCAGAGCCTTATCTGCCTGATTTGACTCGTTACTGCCGTTCTCTGGCCGGTAACGATTGGGATACGGATGACCTGATGCAGGAGGTGCTGGCCAAGGTTCTGCATGCCGTTCGGCAGGCTCCAGAACGGCCGGTCAGCCGGGCGTTCCTCTTCCGGATTGCGAAGAATGCTTGGATCGACCGCTATCGGATGGAACGGAAGCGGCAGGGCGATACGGCATTCGATGAGGAATACCACCAGACTGCATCGTTCACGATGAATGAATGGCTGGCCCGGGAGCTGCTGGAGCAGCTTGCTGAGTCGCTTAACCCCAGACAGATGGTGCTGGTCATCCTGATCGATGCGTTCGCCTTCACCGCTTCAGAGTCAGCGAAGCTGCTGCACATGACAGAAGGCGCGGTGAAGGAAGGACTGCGGCGGGCGCGCAGGCGCGTGCACGCCCTTGCTGATGCTGACGAGAATGCCATCGCGCGAGGCGGCAAGGCGAGGAGACAGGCCGGAGGGGAAATGCCTGCCGCATTGTTCGAGTCCTTCGTAACCGGCTTTCGAAGCGGCGATGCCGGGATGATCTGCCGTGCATACCTCAGTCTCGCCGTTCAAGGCGTTGCGATTGAGAAGGTAACCGGGGAGCACGGCCATTATTCCTTTACCCTGCGGGACCCAAACGGCCATTTAATTGGAATGTTCCAACATATCTAGATGACCCGTTTCTTATTGGTATTCGCTCACGTTATATGGGGTGAGAACCGAATGGCAGGAGGAATATACAATGACAGTCAACGTAACTAATTATGCGGTCGTTCAGTTGCCAGTCCGCGATGTGGATGCTTCCCTCAGGTGGTACAAGGATGTGCTGGGCATTCCGTTCACATTCACATACACACCCGGTGACGAAGAAGCCTGGCTCAATGTTGGAGGAGTCGGCCTGGGTCTGATTCGCTGTCCGGTGGTGCCGAGGCTGGAATTCACGAACAGCCGGGGTGAGCTTCAGCCGATTATATCGCTGCAGGTGGACAATATTCACGATGCCTATGAAGTGCTGAAGAACAAGGGAGCGGAACTAGGTGAGATGATTTACAAGCCGCAGGGCGGATACAGCTTCACCTTCCGTGACCCCGATGGGCATGTTGGGCACTTGTGGGGCGGTTGGCCGCAGGATTAACAAAGCAGGATCAAAGAAGAGAAGGGGAGTCTCTCGTCATGTGAACATGACGAG
>NZ_QKRB01000036.1 GCF_003233845.1 Paenibacillus sambharensis | reverse complement strand
CGGGGTGGAAGCGCAGCAATGCGTGCAGCTGACGAATACTAATCGGTCGAGGGCTTATCCTATTAAGAACAAACAAACCAGCTAAGTTCTACAACTTCATTCGCATCCGGTTTTCAGGGTGTAACACCCTGAAAGTAACAACTTTATATTGTTCCCTGATAGCTCAGTTGGTAGAGCACTCGACTGTTAATCGAGTTGTCACAGGTTCGAGTCCTGTTCGGGGAGCCATTTGCTCTCATAGCTCAGTAGGTAGAGTGCATCCATGGTAAGGATGAGGTCACCGGTTCGATCCCGGTTGAGAGCTCCAGTCTTGTGGCCCGTTGGTCAAGGGGTTAAGACACCTCCCTTTCACGGAGGTAACAGGGGTTCGAATCCCCTACGGGTCACCATTTCAGTTTCACTTGTATTAGTTAAGGACGCTTAGCTCAGCTGGGAGAGCATCTGCCTTACAAGCAGAGGGTCGGCGGTTCGATCCCGTCAGCGTCCACCATGTTGGGGATTAGCCAAGCGGTAAGGCAACGGACTTTGACTCCGTCATGCCTAGGTTCGAATCCTAGATCCCCAGCCATTTTTGAGCCATTAGCTCAGTTGGTAGAGCACCTGACTTTTAATCAGGGTGTCGTAGGTTCGAGTCCTACATGGCTCATGTTTATGCGCGTATGGCGGAATTGGCAGACGCACCAGACTTAGGATCTGGCGGGAGACCGTGGGGGTTCAAGTCCCTCTACGCGCACCATACATACAAATGTACTCACAACCTTTTAGGGTGTGAGTTTTTTGTTGTTATAAGGGTTTAATTTTGGACTACACAACATTAAGCAAACAAACAGAGGATTACGTTCGTTTAAGTAGCTTGCAAGTTGGATATGGAGTTTCTGGAACGTAAACTCCTACACCTTTGCCAAGAGGGACGTTATAATTTTTCGTCATGTCTGTAATTGTGTTCCTGAAAGCTCAAATCGCCGAAAGTTCATGGAGTTTGGTGCTTTTTATCAGTTTTTTTGTTTTGGTTTAGCTTATCATGCAGCTCATCTATTACTAACGTTGGTTATACGGAAAAATACTCCAGGGTTATACACAGGTTTATTTCTTGTAACTCCCTACATGACTTATTACTTTACCGTCTTTATAAAACTGCACTCAGCTGCTTAAAATGGCTTTAAAGAGATGTTATGGCACCTGAGGGCCCCAATATCGGGAGAGGCCGCTCAGAGCCTATAGAAAGCCTTCTGAGAAGCCAATCATGACGTCTAAGGTATAAAAAGACCTCTAAGACTTGTTAAGAGGCTATTCCACAGACACAGTTTTCAACTTAATTGAGATTTTGCTCCTTAACTTTGTTGAGTAAGGGGTATAACAACAGCGTGTCCCGGTAACAATTGACTTAGCGGGAGAGCAGGATTCCCCAGTCAGCATCATTTCCTTAAAAATTCGAGTCAGCGAAAGCGAATTTATAATAGACGGAAAATCCGCGTCAATACAGGATTTTTTAGAACTCCAAAAGAAAAAGTAAAACTTTTTTTAAAAAACAGTTGCATTTAGTTTGAGGAGGTGGTATATTATCAATTGTCGCCTCTGACAAAACGTTATGAGAGCAACACAAGCGGAAGTGGCTCAGCGGTAGAGCATCGCCTTGCCAAGGCGAGGGTCGCGGGTTCGATTCCCGTCTTCCGCTCCATTATAAATAAGTGCCCTTAGCTCAGCTGGATAGAGCGTTTGACTACGAATCAAAAGGTCGGGAGTTCGAATCTCTCAGGGCACGCCATTAAGCTTTACAATGTCGGGACGTAGCTCAGCTTGGTAGAGCACCTGGTTTGGGACCAGGGGGTCGCATGTTCAAATCGTGTCGTCCCGACCATATCATCACGCGGGTGTAGTTCAATGGTAGAACTCCAGCCTTCCAAGCTGGTAGCGTGGGTTCGATTCCCATCACCCGCTCCACTACATATGCTCAAGATCCTGAGAAGAAATCAGGATCTTTTTTTGTTTTTCAGTTCATAGTATTGAATAAATATACATATACAAGCTGCTGCAGATTTTCTAATTTTCCTTGCTGTTAAGCGGCTTGGTAACTATAAAGCCTTGAATATCAAGGCTTTTTCATACGACCAAAAGGCGAAAGGACTTCAACCTTGTTGTAATTTGTAGTATGATAAAGAAAGTATGTTTTTACGAAAGTTATGAAGTCAGGAGGAAGGGTATGTCCGAACAGGTGGTTTCACAACAAGCGGCGAGCCGTCCGCAAACTAGCAATTTGCTGCGGAGGGACGTCCGGTTTCTAGGAAATATATTGGGCGAAGTGTTGATCCATCAGGGCGGACAAGAGCTGTTTAACGAGGTAGAGAAGATCCGTGAGATGAGCAAGGCGCTTCGTGCGGAGTTCACCACAGAACGGTATGAAGCATTCAAACATGTGATTGAGTCGCTTAGCCCGGAGATTCGTCATCAGGTCATTCGTGCGTTTGCTATTTACTTCCAGCTCGTTAACATTGCCGAGCAGAATCATCGGATCCGCAGAAAACGGGATTACGAGCGCTCGGCAGGAGAAGCTGTTCAGCCGGGGTCAATTGAAAGCGCAGTTCAAGATTTGAAGGAAAACAACATTCCGGTTGAAGATGTTCAGACCATCATGTCCGAAATATCGCTAGAACTGGTTATGACAGCTCATCCGACTGAAGCCACGCGCAGAGCGGTGCTGGATATTCACAAACGGATGGCAAACGATGTTATGGAGCTCGATAATCCGACACTTACATTCCGTGAGCGGGAGAAGCTTCGTGAGAAGCTGTTGAATGAAGTGCTGACCCTATGGCAGACGGACGAGCTGCGGAGCCGCAAGCCAACCGTAATTGATGAAGTGCGTAATGGATTGTTTTATTTTGATGAGACGCTCTTCGATGTGCTCCCAGAGGTATATGAGGAGCTTGAACGGTGTCTGGATAAATACTATCCGGGAGAACACTGGCATGTTCCAGCCTATCTCAGATTCGGTTCCTGGATCGGCGGAGACCGTGACGGTAATCCTTCCGTAACATCAGATGTCACTTGGGAAACACTGACACTCCACCGTAAGCTGGCTGTGAAGAAGTACCGGGAAGCGTTCCGGGAGCTTATGCAGCTGCTGAGCTTTAGCACCACGATTGTAGATGTATCCGATGAGCTTCTGAAGTCGATCGAAAAGGATAAGCAAGTCCTGGATACAAGCAAATGCAAAGAACTGTGGCGTAACGAAAAAGAGCCATACCGCATTAAGATTGGCTTCATGCTCGAGAAGCTCGCCAACACTCTCTCGGACGAGAAGAAGGGCCAGCTGCAGCGCTACAATAATCCGGAGGAACTGAAGCAGGACCTGCTGGTCATTGACCGGAGCCTGCGCCAGCACTTTGCTGATTATGTTGCAGATACACAGATTCGCAAGCTGATCCGGCAGGTTGAATTGTTCGGCTTCCATATGTCAGCGCTTGATATCAGGCAGCACAGTAAAGAACACGAGAATGCCATGACGGAGATTTTGAGTCAGATGCATATAGTGGATGACTATTCGGCTATGGATGAGGAGGCTAAGATTGAGCTTCTCAATAAGCTGCTGAACGATCCGCGGCCGTTGACAGCCAGTCATCTGGAGTATTCGGATTCGACCAGAGAGTGCCTGGATGTATATCGCACGGTATACCGGGCGCAGCAGGAATTCGGCGAGCATTGTATCTCAAGCTACCTGATCAGCATGACACAAGGCGCGAGTGACCTGCTTGAAGTTATGGTGTTTGCGAAGGAAGTTGGCTTGTTCCATAAGGATGCCAACGGCAATGTCAGCTGCACCCTGCAGTCTGTGCCGCTCTTCGAGACGATTGATGATCTGCATGCGGCGCCGGACATCATGAAGCGGCTGTTCGAGCTTCCGATCTACCGGGCGGCTGTTACAGCACGTCAGGACCTGCAGGAGATCATGCTGGGTTACTCCGACAGCAACAAGGACGGCGGGGTAGTAACCGCTAACTGGGAGCTGCGGGTAGCGCTTAAAGAGATTACGAAAGCGGCTAAGGCCTATAACGTAAAACTCAAGTTTTTCCACGGCCGTGGGGGCGCACTTGGCCGGGGCGGCATGCCGCTGAACAGAAGTATTCTTGCTCAGCCGCCTCATACGATTGGCGGTGGCATTAAGATAACTGAGCAGGGTGAGGTTCTCTCATCCCGGTACGCTATGCAGGGCATTGCATACAGAAGTCTGGAGCAGGCCACATGGGCGCTGATCACAGCAGCGAAGCAGGCAAAGTTCCCTGAAGCGAGACTGGGCAACTTTGACCGTTTTGAGGAAATGGCCAAGTCGATATCCGAACTGGCACAGGTGAAATACCAGGATCTGATTTTCCGTGATCCGGATTTCCTTACCTTCTTCAAGGAATCCACGCCGCTGAACGAAATCGGTGAGCTTAACATCGGTTCCAGACCTTCGAAGCGTAAAAACAGTGACCGCTTCGAGGATCTCCGGGCTATACCTTGGGTGTTTGCGTGGACGCAGAGCCGTTATCTGCTCCCGGCCTGGTATGCGGCAGGTACGGCAATGGTTCAATACGCTGCCGGCAGTGAAGAGAAGCTGAGCCTGCTGAAGCAGGCGTATAATGAGTTTCCGTTCTTCCGCTCGCTCATCGACAATCTTCAGATGGCTCTTGCCAAGGCAGATCTTCACATTGCCGAGGGCTATGCGGGTATGATCCAGGAAGATTCGGTCCGCAGCCGCATCTTCAGTCTGATCGAGCAGGAATATGAGCTTACTTCACAGATTATCCTGCAAATTACCGGTCAGGATGAAATTCTCGATAATGTGCCGGTGATCCAGGAATCCATTAAGCTTCGTAATCCTTATGTAGATCCCCTGAGCTATCTGCAAGTGCAGCTGCTGAAAGAGCTGCGTGCACTTCGGTCTGCGGAAGAGGATGACGCTGAACTGCTGCGGGAAGTGCTGTTGACAATCAACGGCATTGCAGCTGGTCTTCGGAATACAGGCTGATTGGACAGATGAACATTTATAGATTACACACCGGGTATGAATGGTTCTCCATTCATCCCGGTTCTTGTATTACAGCCGAATTTCTAATACGATTCTTGCGTATTGAAGTGTACGGTATTGCCGAACGGTCGGCCAAGATCCGGCCATGCGGCACGTCTGGAGGAACGATGGTGTGATATCCATGGAAGCGCGACTGGCGCGGCTGGCTTTGAAAGGCGATCAGCGGGCTTTTGCCGAGATCGTCGGGCTATATCAGGACAAGTTGTACCATATGGCATATCGGATGCTTAACAACCGGCAGGAGGCCGAGGATGCGGTTCAGGACACCTTCCTGCGCGTGTATAAGAATCTTGACCGCTACGATGAGAATATGAAGTTCTCGACATGGATTTATCGGATCGCGACTAACCTGTGTATAGACAGGCTGCGCAAGCGCAAGCCAAGCTATTCGCTTGATGCCGAGTCGAATGACCATGAAGGGCTGGATGGCTACTCTATGATTCCGAGTGACAACCGGACGCCAGAGAGCGAGACACTGCTATCTGAAGTGCAGCAGACGATACATAAAGCGATAGATACCTTGCCAGCCAAGTATAAGACTGTGATGATTCTCCGCTATCTGCAGGAGCTGTCGCTTCAGGAGATTGGGGATGTGCTGGATATGCCGGTTACAACCGTCAAGACAAGAGTTCACCGGGGAAGAGAGTTTTTACGTAAGCGGCTGGATCGGGAATTGTAATGATTTATCGCTTTTCTAAAATTTTCTTAAAAGCTTTTCTAAAAAAGTTGAAACGGTTGCCTTCCTGGCACGTATCGTATAGCACAAGCTTGTGTTCAGCAAACTAGGAAAGGACTGGCTGCCATGAATTGCAATGTCGCCACGTCATGGATTCACGACTACTTGGACGGCGAGTTGCCGCGGGAAGAAGCGATTCAACTGAAAGCCCACTTGCTCGCTTGCCCGGCATGCAGGTCCCGATTTGAACAGCTTGAACGAACGGAGGCGTACGTTCAGGCGGCGTTCTCTGCGGATACGAGAAGCCTGGCTGGCTCAGAGGCCTATAATGCGGCCGCGCTTACAGACCGGATTATGGGAACCCTGCCGGCAGCGCCACAGAAGCGCTCATGGACCCGCTGGCTCCGAAATCATCCGGCAATAGCGGTAGCGAGCGTTTTTGCTATGGTCATGCTGTCAAGCTTCATCACAATGTGGGAGCAGCATGGAGAGCTTGTTGTACGCGGAACAGACCTCGACCAGGTTGTGATCACGGGTAACAGAGTCATCGTCCCTGAGGGGGCGCGTGTTAGCGGCGATCTAACGGTGGAGAATGGTATAACCGAAGTCGCAGGAGAAATACAGGGCAACTTGACTGTCATCGACGGGACGTTGAATATGGCGTCTACTGCCAAGATTATCGGAGAAGAGAAGACCATTAACCAAGCACTGGATTGGGTATGGTACAAGTTGAAACGGACGGTAAATGATCTAGCATCATGATAAATAACAGCCTCCCGGACAATTCGGGAGGTTTTTTTTCTATATATGAGCTACAATAGTGATTAAGGGATGCCTTGGGAGGATTTCAAGCGGTGAATCCCGAATGTAAAACCAATGGTTCTTAATACAGACAGATGCAGATGCAGGTGCAATCGCCATAGGAGGCGGGTGTGTGAATTATTTTGCAAATTTGACTTGGAATGAATGGATTAAGGATATCATCGATGTTGGCATTGTTAGTTACATCATATATAAGTTGATTCTGCTAATCCGGGGAACCCGGGCCGTACAGCTGATTAAGGGCATATTCGTACTGGTTGCCACTTGGGCGATCAGCACCTGGCTGAATCTCTATACGCTCAAGTGGCTGATGAACCAGATGTTCACGTTTGGTGTCGTAACCGTGCTGATTATCTTTCAGCCGGAGCTGAGGCGTGCGCTGGAGCAGTTGGGAAGGGGCAAGCTCTTTGGCCGGACAACCTATGTCGATCGGGATATCAGCGACCGGATAAGTGAAATTATTAAAGCCGTGAATTATTTATCTGCCAGAAAGATTGGCGCATTAATTGTTTTTGAACGGGACACCGGCCTGAATGAATATATTGAATCTGGCATCTCGATGCAATCCAGGATCAGTTCGGAACTGCTCATTAATATCTTTATCCCGAACACGCCGCTTCATGACGGGGCGGTAATTATCCGAGGGAACCAAATTATGGCAGCCGGCTGTTATTTGCCGCTCTCCGAGAATCCCTTCATCAGTAAGGAGCTTGGGACCAGACACCGGGCGGCTATCGGGGTGAGTGAGGTTTGCGATGCGATCTCCGTCGTTGTGTCCGAAGAGACTGGTCAGGTATCGCTGGCAGTCCACGGCATGGTCGTGCGCGACATTAAGGAAGAGTCATTGATCTCGAAGCTGTTCGAAGAATTGAGCCCGAAGCGGGCAGCCGAGCGGGTTAAACCGAAAATGTCCTTCTGGAAACGGAAGGGGGATCAGAATGGATAAATGGCTGAATCATCCGACGTCACTGAAGATCATTTCCCTTGCCCTGGCACTGCTGCTGTGGGCGGTTGTGCATTTTGATCCAGAATCACCTAGTACAGTCACAGCAACAACAGATACCAAAATCTACGAAGCCGTCACCATTCATGCGGAAGGGCTGGATGAGAAGGCTATGGCGCTAAGAGTCATGGAGCCTTCGGTTGTGCGCATGATGGTAGAGGGAAGCCGATCAGACCTCCTGTCTGCATCTCCGGATGCATACAAGGTATGGGTGGATTTAAGCGGACTGTCTGAGGGTGAACACGAGCTTACCCTGCGTTATGAGCTGCCTTCGCGGGTTAGGCTGCGTGATATTTCACCATCAAGAGTTAAAGTTGAGTTAGTATCTGTGCAGACGAAGGAATTTGTAGCTGAGGTCAAAACAAGCGGACAGCCTGCGAATGGGTATAAGGTCGGCACACCGATCGTGAAGCCAAACAGCCGTGTGTTTGTCACACTGCCGAAGGACCGGCTGGACAGAGTGGCGATGGTTGGCGCTATCGTGAACGTAGATGGAGTCGACGAGAATCTCGTTGAGAAGAAGGTGCGTCTAGCTGCTTATGATGCAAATGGCAAAGAAATCAGTGATGCAGTTCTTAATCCGAATGTTGTAGAGGTAGAGGTTCCAATAACACTGCCTTTCAAATCACTGCCGCTGCAGCTCAGTTATACAGGTAAACTGCAGAATGGCTTAAGCATTGCATCCATACAGCCATCAGTGGATACTGTGACCGTATACGGACCGCAGGAGGTACTTGATCAGCTTGAATTTTATGATGGTGCGGTCATTAATCTGGCTGCCGTTAAGGAATCAGGCACAATCCCGCTGGAGCTGAAACCGACGAATGGATTAACGGCGGTAGAGCCTAAACAAATTGAAGTGAATGTGGAACTGGAGCCATCTGAGACGGTAACCCTTCCACAGCTTGAAGTAACAATGGCAGGGTTATCAGAAGGACTTGAAGCAGCATTTGCAGAGCCTGCAGACGGCACGATTGATATTCAGGTTACCGGAGCACCAAGTGTTCTCGCAGAACTTACAGCCAAGGATGTGCAGGTGATCGCGGATTTGAACGGCCTTCCGCCAGGCCAGCATGAGGTCCGGTTGGATGTTCACTTGCCTTCGTCTGTAACGCCAGGCTTCGCTCAGCCGCCCGTTGTGAGCATTCATATAACGGACCCTGCGAAGGAAGCGTCGGCTGAAGCAGAACCGCAGGAGCCCGCTCCAGAAGGAGAACAAGCTGAACAGCCGCAGGCGGAAATGGAAGGCGGCAGCCAAGCTGAAGGCGGAGAAGCTGCCGGTACAGGGAACTCAAGCGGGAAAGCTGCTGACGGAACAGGAGAGGCAGCCGCTGAACCGAGACAAAATGGGACTAATGAAGGGCAGGAATCCGGCAACGCGGGTTGAATAGAATGATAAGGTAAACAACGCCTTTCATGACAAAAGGAGATTGGATCTGACAATGGGGAAATATTTTGGAACTGACGGTGTGCGCGGTGTCGCGAATCGTGAGCTGACACCGGAGCTTGCTTACAAGATCGGACGCTGTGGCGGATATGTTCTGGCGGGGAAAGTGGATAAGCCAAAGGTAATTATTGGTCTTGATACTCGGATATCAGGTCCGATGCTCGAAGCGGCGCTAACGGCAGGACTGCTGTCGATTGGCGCGAGTGTGATCCGGATCGGTGTTGTCTCTACACCGGCAGTGGCTTACTTAACTAGACTTCTCAGGGCGGATGCGGGCGTAATGATTTCGGCTTCTCACAACCCTGTTGCCGATAACGGCATCAAGTTCTTCGGTGCGGATGGATTCAAGCTGTCCGATGAGACCGAACTTGAGATAGAGCGTTTAATGGATGCCGAAGCCGATGAGCTGCCGCGTCCAGAAGGCGCAGGAATTGGTTCGGTCACTGTCGATGACAAGGCCAAGTACCGCTACCTGGACTACTTGAAGACAACGGTAGAGCAGTCCTTCAAGGGCCTCAAGATTGTTCTGGATTGCGCTCATGGGTCGGCATATGAGCTGGCTCCAACTGTATTCCGCGAGCTCGGAGCCGAAATCATCACGGTTGGTGCAGAGCCGAACGGCTTGAACATCAACGATGGCGTAGGCTCCACTCATCCTGAATATTTGAAGGAGCAGGTTCTTGCGCATGGTGCAGACCTGGGCCTGTCATTTGACGGGGATGCGGACCGCCTGATTGCCATTGACGAGCAGGGCGAGGAAGTGGATGGCGACTTTATTCTCTGCATATGCGGCGATGCGATGAAACGCAGCGGCAAGCTGAAGCATGATACAGTTGTAACGACGGTTATGAGCAATATCGGATTCTTCAAGGCAGCAGAAGGACTGGGTCTAAAATCGGCACGAACAGCTGTGGGCGACCGGTACGTGATGGAGGAGATGCGCCGGGGCGGGTTTAACCTGGGCGGTGAACAGTCCGGCCATGTTATTTTCCTGGATTACAATACGACCGGAGACGGCATTCTGACTGCGCTGCAGCTTGTAGACACGCTGGTGGCGTCTGGCAAGAAGCTGGGTGAGCTCAAAACACTGATGCGCAAGTTTCCTCAGGTTCTGGTCAATGTACGTGTTGGCGACAAGAGTCTGTACAAAGGCAATGCAGCCATTGCGGCAGCTGTCGAGAAGGTGGAGCTGGAGCTTGGCGACAACGGCCGGGTACTGGTTCGCCCATCCGGTACAGAATCACTGATCCGCGTGATGGCGGAAGGTCCTGACAAGGATCAGATCGAAGGCTATGTCAATCAGATCGTAGAAGTGGTAAAGGCGGAGCTGGGTGCTGCTGCGGCAGTATAAGGCCCCCGCCTGATTCGGACACCCCTCTGCATGTGTACTCATGTGCATAGGGGTTTTCATTTGCTCCGCTAAATGACAGCGAACGATAGCCAGGGGGATCTGTTTTCAGAAAAATAGGTCTAATTGCGCATCATATCAGCTGTTATATCTTGTTTGTTCGACCAGGACTGACAAAAATCTTGGTTGCGCCCGAAGCGGAAAATGAATATGATAGGATAAGTGATTCGAGAAGGAAAGGCAGGGTAGAGGTTGACCATAAAGCTTCATAAGCGCCAGAGCTTGTGCGGGTATCATGGAAGGGTAAGCAGGTTGGCCCGACTGATGATACGGCAAGCTGACGAGGTGGAGGTGTTCGAATTGTTCGGCGGGGACCTCCCGGCTATTCATTCAAGCCGTAAGCTGAAACGCAAAACGTCCGGGCGACCGGGTGGACAACGAATCAGCGGAATGCCAGCTAGGTAAGTTACGATACGGAATCGTTAAATTATATGCATTTCTCGAATGTCCCCGCTGCCGTGGAGCATGGTTAGGACAGCTGGTTGTTGCGCACCGGAACACGTTCGGGAAATAACAATTGAATGTATGTCTTAAGCAGCTATGCACGGTATCCGGGACTTCGGTATGTTCACACAAAAAAACCGAACAAGCGGAGGTCTATTAAACATGTGCGGAATAGTTGGCTATATTGGTAAGAGAGATTCACAGAGCATCTTGATCGAAGGTCTGAAGAAGCTGGAGTACCGAGGCTATGATTCGGCAGGTATTGCTGTATTTACGGAACAGGGACTGGTTGTGAAGAAGTCGAAGGGCCGTCTTGCGGTTCTCGAGGAGAAGCTGACAGGTGCACCGCTCGAAGGCTCTGTAGGGATCGGGCACACACGCTGGGCGACACACGGCAAGCCGTCGGATGAGAACTCTCATCCCCACACGGACAATTCCTTCAAGTTCTCCGTTGTTCACAACGGTATCGTAGAGAACTACCTGGAGCTTAAGGAAGAGCTGATGATGGACGGACACAAGTTTGTATCCGAGACGGATACAGAGGTCATCTCTCATCTGGTTGCTTCCGAATACGACGGTGACATCGTCAAAGCCGTTCAGCGTGCGGTGAAACGTATGCGCGGCGCATTTGCGCTTGGCGTGCTGACCGAATACGAACCTGATCGTCTGGTTGCTGTTCGTTTTGCCAGCCCGCTCGTTATTGGTATCGGAGAAGGCGAGAACTTCATCGGCTCCGACATTCCGGCCATTCTGGAGCATACACGTGATGTGTATATCCTGAACGACGGCGAAATGGCCATTCTGACACGCGGTGGTGTCGAGCTGATGACGACTGAAGGCGAAATTATTTCCAAGGAAATATTCCGTGTCGATTGGGATCTGATTACCGCGGAAAAGTCCGGTTTTGACCACTTTATGCTGAAGGAAATTCATGAGCAGCCAAAGGCTTACCGTGACACGATGCGCGGCCGTATTTCGGATGATTCCCGGAAGGTTGTGCTGCCAGAAATCGGCATGACACACGAGCAGATCAAGGGGATCAACCGTGTGCATATCGTTGCCTGCGGGACGGCCTACCATGCCGGCCTGATCGGCAAGACGGTTATCGAGTCGCTGGCTCGCATTCCGGTGGAGACGGATGTCGCTTCGGAGTACCGTTACCGCAACCCGATCATCACGCCGGACACGCTGGTTATCGTAGTCAGCCAATCGGGTGAAACCGCCGATACGCTTGCGGCACTGCGTGAAGCTAAGCGCTGCGGAGCTCGCGTGCTTGCAATCACGAACGTAGTGGGCAGCTCGGTAGCCCGCGAAGCGGATGATGTTATTACAACCTGGGCTGGACCGGAAATCGCGGTTGCGTCCACGAAAGCATACACGTCACAGCTTGTGGCATTCTATCTGCTGGGCCTGTATCTGGCACAGACGATTGGCACACGTGATGAAGAGTTCATTGCGGGTGTGCTGGGTGCAATGAACGAGCTTCCAGAGCAGGTTGAGCTGATTCTGGAGCAGTCTGAAGTATTGAAGAAAATCGCCGAATCGATGGCGAAGCACAGCAGCCTGTTCTTCATCGGCCGCGGCCTGGACTGGGGCGTTGCGCAGGAAGGCTCGCTCAAGCTGAAGGAGATTTCTTATATCCACTCCGAGGCTTATGCGGCAGGCGAGCTGAAGCATGGCACGCTGGCTCTGATCGAAGAAGGCACACCGGTTATCGCACTGGTAACGCAGGAGGATCTCTACGAGAAGACGCTGAGCAATATCAAGGAAGTAACGGCCCGCGGAGCTTATGTGCTGGGTGTAACTAACCAGAACAACCAGCTCGAAGTAGGCAAGTCCGTTGACGAGCTGTTCGCCATTCCGAACACGCTGCCGCTGCTGACACCGGCCCTGTCGGTTGTACCGCTGCAGCTGATCTCCTACTACGCATCTCTTGCACTCGGCCATGACGTCGACAAGCCGCGTAACCTGGCGAAGAGCGTTACGGTTGAGTAGGAACAGGGGTTCAGAGCGATTTGTTAACAGCTAATAAACCCCCGCTTCCTGCTTATTATAACCCTGCACAAAGCTTATAAAGTATGACTACAAGTCGAGTTGATTTCAGGAATTCGTTCCTGATTTCACTCGGCTTTTTTTATATGAATTCGCTTGTTGATGCATTAAACCACTGGCGGTCGCCTAAATTTCTTGTGCTTGCACGCAGTAAATCTATACAAAATTTACTGTGCGGATGAGCATTAAAACCAGTCTTATTGTTCATAATAAGAGAGTAATATGACTTGATAACAGAAGGGAAATAAACAAATAATGGCAAAAGTATTATATATTACAGCACATCCACATGATGATACTCAGTCTTATAGTATGGCGGTAGGTAAGGCTTTTATCGATACTTATAAACAAGTAAATCCAAGTGACGAAGTGATCCATATTGACTTATATAAAGAAAATATTCCACAAATTGATGCAGACATTTTTAGTGGATGGGGAAAGCTTCAATCAGGTTCAGGTTTTGAAGAGCTATCCGAACAAGAGAAAGCGAAAGTGGGTCGTCTTGGGGAATTAAGTGACCAATTTGTCACAGCTGACAAGTATGTTTTTGTTACACCGCTCTGGAATTTCTCTTTCCCTCCGGTCATGAAAGCATATCTAGACTCCGTATCAGTTGCAGGTAAATCATTTAAATACACAGAGCAAGGACCAGTAGGATTATTAACCGACAAGAAAGCCTTACATATCCAAGCGCGCGGTGGTATTTATTCTGAAGGCCCCGCAGCAGAAATGGAAATGGGGCATCGTTACCTTGGTATTATGATGAGATTTTTTGGTGTGCCGTCTTTCGATGGAGTCTTTGTGGAAGGACACAACGCTATGTCTGATAAAGCACAGGAAATCAAAGAAAATGCAATTGCTCTTGCAAAAGATGTAGCACATACTTTTTAGCTACATCAATTTTGAAATAAGCAGGCATCAAGCAAGTAAGTCCCGATGAGATATCATCGGGGCTTATTATATTTGGGGGTGAAACCGCGTTGTCAGTCTCCAAAATCAGGTTAGATATACGCTTAGAAGCTTCATTTGTCAGATCTTCGTATAATTACGGGTGCTGCCTCGATTTATATTGACTGGGGGTTACACCTACGTATTTCTTAAATTGACGCATGAAATGAGATTCATTTGCGTAGCCGCACATTTTGGAGACAGCGGCTACGGATAATAGACTGCTGTCTAAAAGAAATTTGGCATATTCCAGTCTGCTTTTGATAATGTCCACAGTCACGGGGCATCCAAATAAATCTTTATAGATGTGTTGGAAATACGACTTGCTCAAATTTAATTGTGCAGCAAGCGAGTCTACGGATTGCTGAATTTGTGGGGTGAGATAGATCTGATTGCGAAGTTCGCTGAACTCGGAAAGGTAACGGTTGGATAACTCGGGAAGTGCGGCTCTTTGCTGCTGCATATTGCTTAGCTTAAGGAAAAATGACTTTAAATCAGCGTCAATAATTTGCTCGCACAGCGGTCCTCCCTGAAAATTAATATGATGCAAATCGAATATGTATTTGGACAAGTGAAGCGGGTCCACTGCTCTCATTGGCGTATCGACCGGGATATCTAGATGCGATAGTAAATCTGCCAGATCCTCATCGCCATTACAATGGAACCAGTCGTTGATGAAGGGCTTCTCCAGGTCGCAATAAAGATAACTGGTGGAGGGGCGAATCAGAATATAGGAGTTTCTGTCGACGACATAAGACTGGTTGTTGATGATCACATTTGTCTTGCTCTTGAAAAGCACAAAAGCATAGTGTTCGATCCCATTTGGACGATCGATCGTAACGCCATCCGGATGCGTAAAATTGTAGCCCCCTTGGATAATTTGAAGCATGAAACTCCTCCTTTTCAATATCGCGGTGGATGTCAATTATTATATCTCAAAAAGCATATAAGATCAGTAAATTGCTATTATCGTTTATTTACTTGCCGCATCATGGGAGCCTATAATTAATGAAATAATGTAAGCCCTTACCTGGACAGGAGCGGCCGATCCATGCTGATCGATCATGCTTGGTTTGATTACATCATCTAATTGATTACATCATCTAATAAGGGGTGGAAAAGAAATGGTAACGGAAACGAACACGACGTATTTTACTGAAGTATGGAGCAAGCTTGAGGAGAAGGTTGACCGAATGGCTTCACAACTGGGTGACCGTTGTCCCCACGCAGCAGGAGCAGACGGTAAATACGACGATAATCCAGCTGGATGGTGGACCTCGGGCTTCTGGCCGGGCATTCTGTGGCTGATGTACGATATAAATGGAAAAGCCCATCTGCGGGAGCTCGCTTGGAAATGGGATGAAACGATAGAAGCGGTCATGAATACGAGCCTTAAATTAGATCATGACGTGGGCTTTCAATTTCTGAATACGGCGGTTATGAAATATTGGATTACAGGAGACAAAGAGGCTCAGCGCCGCGGAATTGCCGCCGCTAATTACTTGGCCGGCCGATTTAACCCTGTGGGGAATTATATCCGTGCCTGGAATGATAACTTATCCGGGTGGGCCATTGTAGATTGCTCCATGAATTTGTCCCTGCTGTTCTGGGCTTCGGAGGAAACCAAGGACCCCCGGTATAAGCATATTGCGATGAAGCATGCCGATACGGTGCTGCAGTGTTTTATCCGTCCGGACGGTTCATGCAATCATATCGTCAATTTCAATCCCGAAACTGGAGAAATGGTGGAGTCGATAGGCGGGCAAGGTTATGGGCCGGAATCAGCTTGGAGCCGCGGGCAGTCGTGGGCACTTTACGGAATGGCCAATACCTACCGGTATACGAAAGACATTCGATACCTGGATGCATCCAAGAGGGTAGCCCATTATTTCCTTGCCTCATTGCCTGAAGATCATGTTCCGTACTGGGACTTCCGTGTTCCGAACCAGGAAGGTGAGCCGCGAGATACTTCAGCCGCGGCGATTGCGGCCTCAGGGCTGCTGGAGCTTGCAGAGCTGGTCCCTCAGGAGGAGTCTTCCTTGTACTACCGGAGCGCGTGCAGAATCCACGAGGCACTGACGGAGCAGTACGGCACTTGGGATATGCCGGACCATGAGGGTATTCTGCTTGGCGGTACCAGTCATAAGCCGGCCAACGCGAATGTGAACGTCTCGCTGATCTATGGGGATTACTACTATGTAGAAGCTCTCGCCAAATTGAAAGGCTGGAAGCGTAAAGTATATTAGAAATAGAGTGTCGTTAAAGTTTCGAGCGAAGTAACCAGTAGACAACGTACAGCGCTGGTATATCCCAGTGCTGTGCTTTGTTTTGCAAAAGGAGAGATCAGGGATGGAAGGAAAAGCGGATCGTCAATATTGGATCGATACGATGCTGCAAATCGTATCACCAGTGCTGGAGTCATGCTCACGCAGACAATTAAAAGCGAATATGCCCGTTCATGGGAAATTGGAGGACAGGCCATCGTATACCTATCTTGAAGCGGTCGGTAGGTCCTTGATGGGGGTGGCCCCCTGGCTGGAGGGGCAGGCACAGGACTCGGAAGAGGAGCGGACAAGAGCGCATTATGCGTCACTTGCTCGAAAGACGATTGAATCGATAGTCGATCCGGACTCCCCTGATTATTGTAATTTCACAGATGGCCATCAGCCTATCGTTGATGCGGCATTTCTGGCTCACGCGATTTTAAGAGCCCCCAACGAGCTGTGGGGAAAGCTGGATGAGCCGGTTCAGCAACATGTCGTACGCGCACTTGAACAGACCAGAACCAGGAAGCCTTTTTTCTCCAACTGGCTCTTATTTGGTGCGATGATTGAGTCGGCTTTGTTCAAGATGGGAGCCGCATGGGACCGCATGCGGGTAGACTTCGCTTTAAAGCAGCATGATCAGTGGTACCTGGGAGATGGCATGTACTCGGACGGACCAGAATATCACGCCGATTATTATAACAGCTACGTCATTCAACCGATGCTGGTGGATATTATAGAGACCGTAGGGGACCTGGAACCAGATTGGACGGCTCTCCGTGAGCCGATTCTTAGAAGAGCAGTGCGATACGGAGATATTCAGGAGAAGCTAATTTCTCCTGAAGGCGCTTTTCCTGCCTATGGCCGTTCTATTACGTACCGTTTCGGCGCCTTCCAGCATCTAGCCCAGATGGCACTGCAGCATCGGCTGGCCGATCATATACATCCCGCTCAGGTGAGGTGCGCGCTTGGCAAAGTGATTCGCAGGATGATGGAGGTTCCCGGTAATTTCGATGATAATGGCTGGCTTCAAATTGGATTTTGCGGTCATCAGCCCGATCTCGGGGAAGTGTATATATCAACCGGCAGTTTGTACCTGTGTTCGGCGGTATTTCTTCCGCTCGGCTTGCCGGAGGAGGATCCGTTCTGGAGCGGGGAGCCTTTGCCATGGTCTTCATGCAGGATTTGGACCGGCGGGCCAGTACCGATCGATCGGGCTCTTGTTTGAAGGACAAAATAGACCGGATGGCTTCACAGCTGTAGGAGATATGGTCCTTCAGCATTTTATACAGCCGGACGGGTTGTTTCGCTAATTTATGGTGACTGCTTCTATGTCGAGGGTTCACCAAATTAATGGGTTGGAATCGTATGGTTTATCATATAACGCTGTAGGTAAGAGGCACAAGGAGCCCACCGTTTCTTCAGAAGCGGTGGGCTTCTCATCGTTTTCGACCAGGCCATGCACATTCAGTCACGTTTCCAGCAGGCTCCCGGAAATTCGTCGGGTTCATGTTAATTTATCGCAAAGCGCAAGGATTCGGAGCATCGGAAGAGAATGTGTACGAGGAAGATCTCCCAAATTTTCCGTAACACCGCCTGAATGTCTACACGCGTCGAATTCCTCAATTGACAGCAAACCATTCCCAGTGTTTCTTCTATATTCACTATTTTAAAGAAAAATGTTAACACATTATGTTGGATAGGTCGATTTTAACTAAAGATTTATTATACATTATATGAAATTTTGATATAATCTTACATGGGGCTAGTTTCCTTCTATGTTACCAAATGGAATCGGAGGTTTTATTATCTTTATTTAAGCTGTGCACGTGAGACGAGTCCACTGGCTACCCAGCAAGCTGGCATGCGGGAATCGACAATTGCGCCAAATGACAGCCAAGAATATGTTGCTCCATGACATCAGAAGGTTCAGAACGGATGAACCCAATCTTATTCCAATTCCGATGGGGGATGAAGCGCATGAGCATTTTTGAAAAGCTGGAATCCAACGTAAGATCTTACTGCAGAAGCTTTCCGATGGTATTCGACCGGGCAAAGGGGGACCTGTTATATTCTGAGGATGGAAAGGCATATATTGATTTTTTTGCAGGTGCAGGCGCACTGAATTACGGTCATAACAATGATTATATCAAGGACCGGATTCTCGATTACTTGACCTCCGACCGGATTATGCACGGTCTGGATATGTACACAAAGGCCAAGCGTGAATTTATCCAGAGTTTCTCAGAGCGGGTCCTGGAGCCGAAGAAGCTGAATTACAAGCTTCAATTCTGCGGTCCGACGGGGACGAACGCGGTGGAGGCGGCCCTGAAGCTCGCACGCAAGGCGAAGAAGAGAACCGGGATATTCGCATTCATGGGCGGCTTCCACGGCATGTCACTCGGCAGCCTGTCGGCGACAAGCTCCAAGTCCATGAGGGAAGGGGCAGGGCTTCCGCTAGGCGGAATCACGTTCATGCCCCACCCGAGCGGGGCTCGCGAGGGAATGGATACGCTCGGCTATATTGAGGATATCCTGACTGATTCGCACTCCGGAATCGACAAGCCGGCCGCCATCCTGCTTGAAACGGTACAAGCCGAAGGCGGAGTTTACGTCGTCGACGAGCAGTGGCTGCGCGGGCTGCAGCAGCTTTGCCGCAGGCACGATATCCTGCTCATTACCGACGAGATTCAAGTCGGCTGCGGCCGGACAGGCGAATTCTTCTCCTTCGAACGCGCGGGGATCGAGCCGGATCTCATTACCCTGTCGAAGTCGATCAGCGGGTATGGACTGCCAATGTCCCTCTTGCTGCTGAAGCCCGAACTGGATCTCTGGACACCGGGCGAGCACAATGGCACCTTCCGCGGCAACCAGCTCGCTTTTGTAGCCGCCAAGGCCGCTCTCGAGTTTCGGGACAAAGCCGCCCTGGAAGCCCAGGTGAAGCAGAAGGAAGAGTTTGTGCGCTCGTTCCTTGATCAAGAAATCAAGCCTCTGCATTCGTCTATTGACATCCGCGGACTCGGCCTGATCTGGGGCATTGACGTCTCGGGCTTCACGGACGAAGCCGGGGCGAAGCGTATGACGGAGATCTGCTTTGAGAACGGGCTCATCATTGAAAGAGTCGGCAGAGGAGACCGTGTGCTGAAGATCATGCCTCCGCTGACCGTCTCGATGGAGCATCTGGCCGCCGGCTGTGATATTATCAAGTCCAGTATGCAGCATGTGATCTCCCAGGAGACCCGCGATTTACTGGTAACGACTTAAGATCGGCCAAGCCCGTTGGCCGTCCCGGACAGAGGTACGGTACTACCTTCCGGGGATCATACGGGGCGTTCTTTGAGCCTTATGCAGCACCATCGCTACATCTAATCGTCAGGAAAAGCGCACAACCCCGCAGCCGGATCTTTTATTTATCCATACCAGGTCTGCGGGGGAATACATAAACCGTACATTGAGTGTATCCATACCCCTTAAACATAGGTTTCGACAAAGGCAGCTTCGGTGCTGAATCGGGAGGTATGACCAACCCCTGCTGGCCGGCCGGAACCCAACAGCAAGCCTTACATCGATTGGAGGAACATCCCTTGTTCACCCCCAAATCCAATTCCAACCCCAATGTTATACCAAAGCCCGTCAAAAGCCATTGACATTGTTGTCACATGTTGAAAGGCGGGAGCAAGGCTGGAGCTTTGCTGCGGCATAAGCTCCGCCTGATTGCTTTTACCGATGAAGAGAGGGGAACGATCCAGGTGGCTTTTGATAAAGAAACGTTGTTTTGGAACGAGAAATTCAGTAGCGACGATTATACCTTAACGCGGCTGCCTTACAGCAAAGCGCCAAGCTCTCTGGTGCCCATTGTGAAAACCGTCGGCGGTACGCTTTCGGAAGAAGCAGCACAGCGTGTGCTTCAAATGAGCAAGGGTGCTCCGCTGGCCGCTTTTATGATTTTGCTTGCCGGTGTTCAGTCGCTCTTACATAAATATACAGGCGCTTCTGACATTCTGGTCGGCATGCCGGTTGTACGGAAACGGGAAGAGACGCGCCGCTCCGTTAATCATACGGTCATTTTGAAAAACTCGCTTTCGGCGGGTGCGACTTTTAAAACGCTTTTGAGCGAGCTGAGGACTTCCTTGCCGGAAGCGATTCAGCATCAGCATATTCCGTTCTTGAAAATGACGGAGAAGCTGGACCTGCAAGCTGCAGACGGGATACCCGTCGTTCATACGCTAGTCTCTCTGAAGGAGCTGCATCTGGACGAAATCGGGCAAAACGTGGTCACGTATTGCTCCTTTGCATTCAGCTTAACCGGCGGATCGATACAGCTAGCGCTGTCCTATAACGAGCACTTATATGACGCTGAGTTCATGACTCGGGTCGTCGGCCATCTGGATCGCCTGCTGGCCGTGGGGCTTCACGAGTTGGAGCTGGACATCGTTAGGGCAGACATGCTGCCCGAGGATGAGAAATTTCAATTGCTCCGTAGCTTTAACGATACCGAGAAGGACTATCCCCGTGACCGGACGATCCATCAGCTCGTGGAGGAGCAGGCGAACCGGGTGCCTGAAGCGACGGCGGTTGTCTATGAGGGGCGCCGGCTTTCGTATGCGGAGCTGAACGAGCGGGCGAACCGGCTGGCTCGGACGCTCCGATCGGTCGGTGTGCTGCCCAATCAGCTGGTAGGCTTGATGGCCAGGAGATCGCTGGAGACGGTCGTTGGCATTCTGGCAGTTCTGAAAGCTGGCGGTGCCTACGTGCCAATCGACCCGGAATACCCGGAAGAACGCATCCGCTACATTCTCGAGAACTCGAATACGCAGCTGCTGCTGACTCAGAGGGAGCTGCTGCAGCAGGTAACGTTTGAAGGAAGCGTGGTGGCGCTGGATGACGAGCAGGCCTACAGCGGCGATGGCTCGAATCTGGACCCGGCCAGCGGTCCGGACGATCTGGCTTATGTCATCTATACATCAGGCACGACGGGCCAGCCCAAAGGGGTCATGCTGGAGCATCGCGGGCTGGTCAGCCTGAAACTGACGTTTGCCCATACGCTTCACACGACCGAACAGGATCGAGTGCTGCAATTCGCCAGCCTGTCGTTCGATGCGTCGTGCTGGGAGATGTTTAACGCTCTGTATTTCGGGGCTGCCTTATATATCCCTTCAACCGAGACGATTATGGATAACCGGCTGATCGAACGTTTCATGAACGAGCATGCCATTACAATCGCGACTTTGCCGCCAACTTATGCGGCTTATCTAAATCCAGACCGCCTGCCCAGTCTGAGCAGGCTCATCACGGCGGGCTCCGCCGTTTCAGCCGAATTCGTGCAGCAGTGGAAAGGCAAGGTACAGTACTATAATGCGTACGGTCCGACAGAGGCTTCGATCGCCACATCCGTGTGGGCGGCGTCTGCGTATGACACCGAACGCACAGCGATTCCGATCGGACGTCCGATCTGGAACCATCGCCTGTATATACTGGGCGCACAGAATCAGCTGGCGCCTATCGGAGTGGAGGGAGAATTATGCATCGCGGGCGTCGGCCTCGCCCGGGGATATTGGAACCGGCCGGATCTGACGGCGGAGAAATTCATCGAGCACCCGTTTGAGCCGGGAGAGAGACTGTACCGGACGGGCGACTTGGCCCGCTGGCTGCCGGATGGAAATATAGAGTACTTGGGCCGGATCGACCACCAGGTGAAAATCCGCGGATTCCGGATCGAGATCGGCGAGATTGAAGAGCAGCTTCTGAAGATCGACTCCGTGCAGGAGACGATTGTAATCGCGCGGGAAGGCAAAAGCGGGCAAGAACTGTGCGCTTACCTGGTCGCAGGCCGCCCGCTTGCGCTAGGCGAACTGAGAAGCACGCTGGCGCAACAATTGCCGAATTACATGATACCGGCTCATTTTGTTCAGCTACAGCAGATGCCGCTCACGCCGAACGGCAAAATCGACCGCAAGGCTTTGCCCGCTCCGGAAGGAAACGCGCTGACCGGCGGCGCTTACACAGCTCCCCGCAATGAAGCCGAGCGGACGCTTGCCGATGTCTGGCAGGCGGTATTGAACACCGATCGCGTCGGGATAACGGATCATTTCTTCGAGCTGGGCGGAGACTCGATTAGGTCCATTCAAGTATCCTCGCGGCTTCATCAAGCCGGGTACAAGCTGGAAATCCGGGATTTGTTCAAATATCCGACGATTGCACAACTCAGTCTGCATGTGAAACCGATTGGACGTACCATCGATCAAGGTGAAGTAACGGGTGAAACGGCGCTGACGCCGATTCAGCATTGGTTGTTCGAGAGCTCCTTTGCGGACCCGCATCATTTCAACCAGTCGGTGATGCTGTACCGGAAGCAACGTTTCGACGAAGAGATGGTGCGTCAGGTGCTGCAAAAGCTCGCCGAGCATCATGACGCCTTGCGGATGGTGTTCCGCAAGACGGAACAAGGGTTTAGAGCGCTGACCCGTGCCATTCAGGAAGGCGGGCTGTTCACGCTGGACGTGTTCGACTTCAGGGATTCGGAGAATACCGCGCAGGCTGTGGAAGCGAAGGCAGCGGACATGCAAGCGGGTATCGATCTGGAGAACGGGCCCCTCGTGAAGGCGGGACTGTTCCGGTGCGCGGACGGCGATCATTTGCTGCTCGCGGTTCATCATGCCGTGGTGGATGGCGTGTCTTGGCGCATTTTGATGGAGGATTTCGCTCAGGGCTACGAGCAGGCCGGCTCAAGAGGGGAGATTCGCTTCCCCGCGAAAACGGATGCCTACCGTACTTGGTCCGAGCAGCTGTCCGCTTACGCGCAAAGCCCGGAGATGGCAAAGGAACGGGCCTACTGGCAGGCTGTGGAACAGATTGCGGTTCCGGCCTTGCCGAAGGATCTGGAGGCGGACGTCACGACGCAGCAGGACAGCGAATCGCTGTTCGTCCGTTTGACTCCTGAAGAAACGGAACTGCTGCTGAAGCGGGTGCACCGGGCCTACAACACCGAAATGAACGATATTTTGGTAACGGCGCTCGGCATAGCCGTTCACAAGTGGACGGGACACGAACGGGTGCGGATCAATCTCGAAGGACACGGACGTGAATCGATTGGAACGGATATCGACATCACGCGCACAGTCGGCTGGTTTACGACCAAGTTTCCAGTTGTCCTGGAGCCGGAAAAAGGCCGGGATTTGGCCTATCAGATTAAACAGGTCAAGGAAAGCTTGCGCAGCATTCCGAACAAGGGGCTTGGGTACGGCGTATGCCGCTATCTCTCCGAATCGGAGGATGGCTTTGTTTGGGGCGCAGAGCCGGAAATTAATCTGAACTATCTCGGCCAGTTCGACGATGATGTCAACCAGGACGAGATCGGCCTATCTACTTATTCCAGCGGCAGCCCGGTCAGCGACCGGCAGGCCCGCAGCTTTGTGCTGGATATCAACGGCATGGTGCAAGACGGCGCTTTATCGCTTGATCTCAGCTACAGCCGGAAGCAGTATCGCAAGGAAACGATGGAAGCCTTCGCCGAGCGGCTTGAGCAAAGTCTCCGGGAGCTCATTACTCACTGCGCAGGCAAAGAAGACACCGAACTCACGCCGAGCGACGTGCAGTTTAAAGGCTTGACCATTGCGGAATTGGAGCAGATCGTCCAGCGCCCGGACCATCCGGGGGAAATCGAAAACATTTACTCGCTTACACCGATGCAGAAGGGCATGTGGTTCCACAGCGCGCTTGACCGGCAAACGGCCGCTTACTTCGAGCAGACGCGGTTTACGATGCGGGGAGCGCTCGACGTCCAGCTTTTCGAGAGGAGCTGGATGGAGCTTGCGAAACGTCACCTGGTGCTGCGGGCGAATTTTGTGAAGGGACCGGCGGGCGAGCCGCTGCAAATTATATACCGCGACAAGCCGGTCGGCTTTGAATATGAAGAGCTGCTTCATCTGAAGGCGGACGAGAAACAAGCGTATGTGGATAAAAAGACCGAGGCTGACAAGCTGCGCGGCTTCGACCTGGAGCATGACGCGCTCGTTCGGGTTACGATCCTGCGCACCGAAGAGCAAAGCTATCATGTGCTGTGGAGTTTCCAGCATATTCTCATGGACGGCTGGTGCCTGCCACAGCTGACGAAGGAGCTGTTTGAGACGTACTCGGCCTTGGCATCCGGCAAGCAGCCAGCGGGAGATAAGGGCTCGGATTATGGGGCCTATATCGAATGGCTGGAGAAACAGGACGATCAGGCGGCATCCGGCTATTGGACGGCATTCCTGGCAGGTTATGAAGGGCAAACCGTACTCCCGGGACAAAAGGAACCGGCGCCAAGCGGCAGATTTACGGCTGATCATGTCACCGCCGAGCTGGGCAAGGACTTGACCGAGCGGATGGACCGGGTGGCGAAACAGCGCCTGGTTACAGTCAATACGCTGCTGCAAGCCGCTTGGGGCGTGCTGCTGCAAAAATATAACGGAACAAACGATGCCGTATTCGGCAGCGTCGTGGCCGGAAGACCGGCGGAAATCCCGGGCATCGAGTCCATGATCGGGCTGTTCATCAATACGGTGCCGGTCCGGGTCACGAGCGAAGCGGACACCATGTTCGCCGACCTGATGGCGAAGCTCCAAGAGCAGGCGCTGGAGTCCGGGCGCTATGATTACTATCCGCTGTATGAAATTCAAGCCCGCAGCGTGCAAAAGCAGAACCTGATCAACCATATTATCGCTTTCGAGAACTATCCGGTGGACGAGCAGATGGAGCAGGCGGGCGACCAGCAGCACGGCGGCCTCACGATCGCTGACGTTCAGATGGAGGAACAGACGAACTATAACTTCAACGTGACCGTGGTGCCTGGAGCCGAGATCGAAATCCGGTTCGACTTTAACGCCGAAGTGTTCGATAAAGACAGCATCGAGCGGCTCAAGGGGCATCTCGTCCACTTGCTGGAGCAGGTGACGGATAATCCGGAAATTACCGTGGGCGAGCTGGAGCTTGTGACGGAGGCGGAAAAAGCCGACCTTCTCGGACGTTTTAACGACACGACCACGGAATTTCCGCGCGGGAAGACGCTCATTCAATTGATCGAAGAGCAGGCGGAGCGCATCCCGTATGCAGCCGCCATCTCCTTGAATGAGCAGGAGCTGACCTACCGCGAGCTGAACGAACGCGTCAACCGCCTTGCCCGTACCTTGCGCAGCCATGGGATATCAAAAGGCTGTCTGGTCGCCATTATGGCTGAGCGTTCCATCGAAATGGTGGTGGGCATGCTGGCGGCACACAAAGCCGGCGCGGCTTACGTGCCGATTGACCCGGAATATCCCGAGGAGCGTATCCGTTTCCTGATCGAGGATTCGGGAGCGCAGGCTCTGCTGACGCAAAGCCGCTTGCAAGGGCGCCTGGCGGGTTCGGACTCCGTGATCCTACTGGATGACGAGTCCTTCTATCACGAGGATGGCACTAATCTAAATCCGGGCACCGAAGCGACGGATCTGGCCTGCATTATCTATACGTCAGGCACGACGGGCAAGCCGAAAGGCAACCTTGTTTCGCACCGCAACATCGTACGAATCGTGCGAAATACGAATTATATCGACATTACCGATCGGGATCATGTCCTGCAGCTTTCGAGCTATTCGTTCGACGGAGCGATCTTCGATATATTCGGCGCTTTGACGAACGGAGCGCGGCTGGTGCTGGTTCCCCGCGAGACGCTGCTGGAAATCAGCCGGCTGGCGGACCTTATCCAGCGCGAGCGCATCTCGGTCATGCTGATTACGACGGCTTACTTCAACGTCCTTGTAGATGTGAACGTCGACTGCCTGCGGGATGTCCGGGCGATTTTGTTCGGAGGAGAGCGCGTGTCGGTCGGCCATGTACGTAAAGCGCTTGCCCATATCGGACCGGGCAGGCTTAACCACCTCTACGGCCCGTCGGAGAGCACGGTGTACACCACGTACCTTCCGGTCGACTTCGTCGATGAGTCGGCGGTCACCGTCCCCATCGGACGGCCGATCAGCAATACAACGGTGTATATCGTCGACAGCCGGAATAAGCTTCTGCCGGTCGGCGTGGCCGGGGAGCTGTGCGTCGGCGGAGAAGGCTTGGTAGGGGGCTACAATAACCGGCCGGAGCTGACGGCGGAGAAATTTGTGGACAATCCGTTTGTGCCGGGAGAGCGCATGTACCGGACGGGGGATTTGGCGAAATGGCTGCCGGACGGCACGCTCGAATACGTGGGACGGACGGACGACCAAGTGAAAATCCGCGGCTTCCGCATTGAGCTGGGCGAGATCGAAGCTCAGCTTCAGAAAGTGGAGGGAATCCGGAAAACAACGGTATTCGCGAGGGAAAACGCCTCCGGCGAGAAGCAGCTTTGCGCCTATTATGAAGCGGATCGCGAGCTTCCGGCAGCCGAGCTGAAGAGCGTGCTTTCCCAGGAACTGCCGGCCTATATGATCCCGGCGTATCTGATCCAGCTGGAGCGGCTCCCGCTGACGACGAACGGCAAGGTCGACCGGAAGGCGCTGCCGACGCCGGAGGAGAGCTTGCAGCCGGGCGAAGAACGTACTCCGCCCCGTACTCCGCTGGAAGCCAGATTGGCCGGAATTTGGGCAAGCGTGCTCGGACTGGAGCACATCGGCGTTCATGACAACTTCTTTGACCTGGGCGGCCATTCCCTGCGGGCGACGACACTGGTGAGCAAGGTGCATCAGGAGCTGAACGTCGAGCTGCCTCTGCGTGACGTATTCCGCTGCCCGACGATTGAAGAGATGGCTCTCTCCATCTCCCGGACCCGTGAGCAGTCGTTCTCGTCGATTCCGCTGGCAGACGCAAGAGACTATTATCCGCTTTCCTCAGCACAGAAGCGGCTGTTTATTCTGAATCAGCTGGAAGGGGCCGATCAGAGCTACAACATGCCGGGTGTGCTGCTGCTGGAAGGATCGATTGACCGGAGCCTGCTGGAGAAGGCTTTCCGCGGGCTGATCGCACGGCACGAAACACTGCGAACCGGCTTTGAGATCGTACAAGGCGAAGCGGTGCAGCGCATTTACGAGAGCGTCGATTTTGCGGTCAAGTACAATCAGACGAGCGAGGAAGAAGCGCCCGAAGTCGTGCAGGCCTTCATCCGGCCTTTCGACTTGGCGAAGCCTCCGCTGCTGCGGGCGGAGCTCGTAGAGCTGGCAGCCGAACGTTATTTGCTGATGTTCGACATGCACCATATCGTCTCCGACGGGGTTTCAATGGACGTGTTAGTCGAGGAGCTTGTTCGTCTGTACGGCGGCGAGGCCTTAGAGCCTTTGCGCATTCAATATAAGGACTATGCGGTGTGGCAGCAGTCAGACGGGCAACAAGCGCAGTTGAAAGGCGAGGAAGCGTACTGGCTGGACCTTTACCGGGGCGAGCTGCCGGTCCTGGAAATGCCGACGGACTATCCGCGTCCGGCCGTGCAGAGCTTTGAGGGACAGACGCTGACGTCCTTCGTGGACGAGGCAACCAGCCAAGGCTTGAAGAAGCTGGCCGCTGAAAGAGGAACGACGCTGTATATGGTGCTGCTTGCGGCATATACCGTGCTTTTGCATAAATACACAGGCCAGGACGATTTGATCGTCGGAACGTCGATTGCGGGCAGAACGCACGGGGACATGCAGCCGTTGATCGGAATGTTCGTCAATACGCTGGCGCTCCGTAATTATCCGGCTTCGGAGAAGACCTTCCTGTCGTATCTGGAAGAAGTGAAAGAAACGACCTTAGGCGCTTACGAGCATCAGAATTATCCGTTCGAAGAGCTCGTCGACAACGTGCAGATCAGCCGGGATTTGAGCCGCAACCCGCTGTTTGACACGATGTTCTCCCTGCAAAACCTGGAGGATAAAGAGTTTGAGCTGGAAGGGCTGAAATTGTCCCCTTACCCTAGCGAATACGGCACGGCCAAGTTCGACCTTAGTGTGGATGTAACGGAAGAAAACGGCGGCCTGGAGTGCAGCTTTGAATTCGCGACGGCACTTTATAAAGAAAGCACGATCCGGCGACTGTCGGCTCATTTCGGACATTTGCTTGCGGATATTGTAAGCCGCCCGGATGCGAAGATCGCCGAGCTGAGCCTGCTGACGGCAGAGGAACAAGAACAAATTCTCGGCGCGTTCCACCCGGCGCAGCCGGAGGCGGCTCCAGCGGCGGCGTTCCACCGGCTGTTCGAGGAACAGGCGGAGCGCACACCGGAAGCGGCGGCCGTCGTGTACGAGAACGACCGGCTGACGTATGCGGAGCTGAACGAGCGGGCGAATCGCTTGGCAGCCACCCTGCGCGCAAGCGGCATCGGCCGGGAGACGATTGTCGGCATTCTCGCCGAGCGTTCGGTGGACCTGCTGACGGCCGTGCTGGCCGTCTGGAAAGCGGGCGGGGCATATGTGCCGCTTGACCCGGATTACCCGGCGGACCGGGTGCGGTTCATGCTCGAAGACAGCGGAGCGAAGGTGCTGCTGACACAGACGCCGCTGCGGGAGCGCGCCGAAGTCTGGCTCGGCGAAGAGGAGTTGGCGCTCTCGGCAGTGCTGTACCTCGACGACGAAGCGTCGTACAGCGCCGAGCGGGCGAACGCGCCGATTGGCTCCGGCATTGGCTCCGGCAAGCTGGCGGATGCTGTGAAGGGCGCCGATGCCGATGAAAGCCATCCGAATGCCGGCATGGGCAGCTTCAATGAAGCGCGTCCCGAGGACCTGGCGTACGTGATCTACACGTCGGGAACGACGGGCAAGCCGAAGGGCGTAATGATCGAGCACCGCAGCCTGGTGAACACGGCGGCGGGCTACCGGCGGGAATACCGGCTGGATCAGTTCCCGGTGCGGCTGCTGCAGCTGGCAAGCTTCTCATTCGACGTGTTCGTGGGCGATATCGCGCGGACGCTGTATAACGGAGGCACGATGGTGATCGTGCCGAAGGACGACCGGATCGATCCGTCCCGTCTGCACTACTGGATCAGCCAGCAGCAAGTGACGATCTTCGAATCGACACCGGCGCTAATCGTGCCGTTCCTGGCGTACGTGTACGAGCAGGGGCTGGATATGAGCGGGATGGAGCTGCTGATTACAAGCTCGGACAGCTGCAGTGTGGCGGATTACCGGACCATGCAGGAGCGCTTCGGCTCAATGTTCCGGATCATCAACGCATACGGTGTGACGGAAGCGGCGATTGACTCCAGTTTCT
Source organism: Paenibacillus sambharensis (assembly GCF_003233845.1). Taxonomy (GTDB): domain Bacteria; phylum Bacillota; class Bacilli; order Paenibacillales; family Paenibacillaceae; genus Paenibacillus_I; species Paenibacillus_I sambharensis. The sequence continues at coordinate 257,328 of NZ_QKRB01000036.1, read as the reverse complement.
ACGACGAGCCGCTGGGGATGCTGCCGCAGACAGGCAGTGTGCCGATCGGCAAAGCGCGGCTGAATGCGAAATTCTACATCGTGGATGCGCATCTGGAACCGGTACCAGTCGGGGTGCTGGGCGAGCTGGTTATCGGCGGAGTCGGAGTAGCACGCGGGTACTTGAACCGTCCGGAGCTGACGGAAGAGAAGTTCGTCGACAGCCCGTTCGCCGCGGGCGAGCGTCTGTACCGTACGGGAGACTTGGCGCGGTGGATGGAGGACGGCAACGTAGACTTCATCGGCCGGATCGACAACCAGGCGAAAATCCGGGGCTATCGGATCGAGACGGGCGAGATCGAGTCGCAGCTGCTGCGGGTGGAAGGCGTACGCGAAGCGGTGGTGCTGGTTCGAAGTGACGCGAACGGGCAGAAGGCGCTGTGCGCGTATTACACGCCGGATACCGGAGCGGAGCTGGCGGTGAACGATCTGCGCAGCGCGCTAGCGCAGGAGCTGCCGGGCTACATGATCCCGTCGTACTTCGCGCGGCTGGAGCGCCTGCCTCTGACGCCGAACGGGAAAATCGACCGGAAGGCGCTGCCGGCGCCGGAAGGGGAAGCAGGAAGCGGAACGGCGTACGTCGCACCGCGCAACAAGCTCGAAACGAAGCTGGCGGCGATTTGGCAGGAGGTGCTGGGGCTTGCAAAGGCGATTGGCGTCCACGACAACTTCTTCGAACTTGGCGGTCATTCCCTGCGGGCGACGACGCTGGTCAGCAAGATTCATAAAGAGCTGAACGTGGATCTGCCGCTGCGCGACGTGTTCCGCCATTCCACGATCGAGAGCATGGCGGCCGCCATTTCCCGGCTGGATGAACAAGCATTCGTTGCCATTCCGGTGGCGGATGACCGGGAGGTATACCCGCAATCTTTTGCTCAAAAACGTCTCTTTATCCTGAATCAACTGGAAGGTGCGGAGCTTAGCTACAACATGCCGGAAGCGATGCTGCTGGAGGGTGCTTTGGACCGGGCAAGGTTCGAGGAAGCGTTCCGTATACTCGTGGAGCGGCATGAGACGCTGCGCACCGGATTCGAAATGGTGGATGGCGAAGCATCGCAGCGGATTTACCAGGACGTCAACTTTGCCGTGGAGTTCTACCGAGCGGATGAGCAGGAGGCCGAAGAGACGGTTCGCCGTTTCGTCCGTCCGTTTGACTTGGCGAAGCCTCCGCTGCTGCGGGTAGGCCTTGTCGAACTGGCTCCGGAACGCCATATTCTCATGTACGACATGCATCATATTATTTCTGACGGTGTCTCGATGGAAATCCTGGTTGAAGAATTCGTCCGCTTGTACGGCGGCGAGCAATTGGAGCCTCTGCGCATTCAGTACAAAGACTACACCGTCTGGCAGCATTCGCAGGAGCAGAAGGAACGGCTTCAGCGTCAGGAGGCGTACTGGCTGGACATGTTCCAAGGCGAGCTTCCGGTGCTGGAAATGCCGACTGACTATCCGCGTCCAGCCGTGCAGAGCTACGAAGGTCAAACGCTGGAATTTTTCTTAGACGCTTCAAAAACGGACGGCCTGAAGCAGCTGGCCTCGCAAACGGGCACGACGCTGTTTATGGTGCTGCTTGCGGCGTATAACGTCCTTTTGCATAAATACTCAGGTCAGGAAGACGTAATCGTCGGTACGCCGATTGCCGGAAGGAATCATGGAGATGTGCAGCCGCTCATCGGGATTTTCTTAAACACGCTGGCTATCCGCAGTTATCCGGCTTCGGAGAAGACCTTCCTGTCCTACCTGAACGAAGTCAAAGAAACGACCCTCCATGCCTTCGAGCATCAGAACTATCCGTTCGAAGAATTGGTGGACAAGGTGCAGGTCACCCGTGATTTAAGCCGCAATCCGCTCTTCGACACGCTGTTTACGATGCAGAATACGGAGGACGAGGAATTTGAGCTGGAAGGGCTTCGCCTGGTTCCTTATCCGAGCGCGCTGGATACCGCGAAGTTTGATATCAGCCTGGATGTGGGCGAAGAGAACGGCGGCTTGGATTACAGCTTCGAATATGCGACGGCTCTCTACAAAAGGGAGACGATCGAACGGCTGGCGAAGCATTACGAGCAGCTGCTCGAAACGATCGTAAGCCGTCCGGATGCGAAGATCGCCGAGCTGAGCTTGCTGACGGCAGAGGAACAAGAACAAATTCTCGGCGCGTTCAACCCGGTGCAGCCGGAAGCGGCTCCAGTGGCGGCGTTCCACCGGCTGTTCGAGGAACAGGCGGAGCGCACGCCGGAAGCGGCGGCCGTCGTGTACGAGAACGACCGGCTGACGTATGCGGAGCTGAACGAGCGGGCGAACCGCCTGGCGGCCACGCTGCGCGCAAGCGGGATTGGCCGGGAGACGATCGTCGGCATTCTCGCCGAGCGTTCGGTGAACCTGCTTGTGGCTGTGCTGGCCGTCTGGAAAGCGGGCGGGGCGTATGTACCGCTCGATCCGGATTACCCGGCGGACCGCGTGCGGTTCATGCTCGAAGACAGCGGAGCGAAGGTGCTGCTGACGCAAACGCCGCTGCGGGAGCGTGCCGAAGCCTGGCTTGGCGAAGAGGAACTGGCTCTGGCGGAGGTGCTTTACCTTGACGACGAAGCGTCGTACAGCGAGGAGAGGGCGAACGCGCCGATTGGCTCCGGCATTGTCTCCGGTAGTCTGATGGATGATGCTGTGAAAGGCAGCGATGCCGATGAAAGCCACCCGAATGCCGGCACCGACAGCTTCCATGAAGCCCGTCCAGAAGACCTGGCGTACGTCATCTACACGTCGGGAACGACGGGCAAGCCCAAGGGTGTAATGATCGAGCACCGCAGCCTGGTAAATACGGCGGCGGGCTATCGGCGGGAATACCGGCTGGATCAGTTCCCGGTGCGGCTGCTGCAGCTCGCAAGCTTCTCGTTCGATGTGTTCGTGGGAGATATCGCGCGGACGCTGTATAACGGAGGCACGATGGTGATCGTGCCGAAGGACGACCGGATCGATCCGTCCCGTCTGCACTACTGGATCGAGCAGGAACAGGTCACCATCTTCGAATCGACGCCGGCGCTGATCGTTCCGTTCCTGGCGTACGTGCATGAGCAGCAGCTGGACATGAGCTCCATGGAGCTGCTGATCACGAGTTCAGACAGCTGCAGCGTGTCGGATTACCGGATCTTGCAGGAGCGTTTCGGCTCAACAATCCGGATCATCAACGCATACGGCGTGACAGAAGCGGCGATCGACTCCAGCTTCTACGATGAGGATCTGGCGAGGCTTCCGCAGACAGGCAGTGTGCCGATCGGCAAAGCATGGCTGAATGCAAAATTCTACATCGTGGATGCGCACCTGAATCCGGTGCCGGTCGGGGTGCTGGGCGAGCTGGTCATCGGCGGAGCCGGGGTGGCGCGCGGGTACCTGAACCGTCCGGAGCTGACGGAAGAGAAGTTTGTATACAGCCCGTTCGCCGCGGGTGAGCGGCTGTACCGCACGGGAGACTTGGCGCGCTGGATGGAAGACGGCAACGTGGACTTCATCGGCCGGATCGACAACCAGGCGAAAATCCGGGGCTACCGGATCGAGACGGGCGAGATCGAGTCGCAGCTGCTGCGGGTGGAAGGTGTGCGTGAAGCGGTAGTGCTGGTTCAAAATGATGCGAACGGTCAGAAGGCGCTGAGCGCGTACTACACAACGGATACCCGAGCGGAGCTGGCAATGAACGATCTGCGCAGCGCGCTGGCGCAGGAGCTGCCGGGCTACATGATCCCGTCGTACTTCGCGCGGCTGGAGCGCCTTCCGCTGACACCGAACGGAAAGATTGACCGGAAGGCGCTGCCGGCACTGGAAGGGGAAGCGGGAAGCGGAGCGGAGTACGTCGCACCGCGCAATGAGCTGGAAGCGAAGCTGGCGGCGATTTGGCAGGAGGTGCTCGGGCTTGCGAAGGCGATTGGCGTTCACGACAACTTCTTTGACCTTGGCGGCCACTCCCTGCGGGCGACGGCGCTGGCGGGCAAGGTATTCAAGGAATTAAACATCAATCTGCCGCTGCGCGACGTATTCCGTCACGCGACGATTGCGGCGATGGCCGAGGCGATCGCCCGGATGGAATGGCAGGAGCATGAGACCATTCCTCAAGCGGAGGAGAGAGAGTATTACCCTCTGTCCTCCGCGCAGAAACGGCTGTTCATTCAGCACACGCTGGATGGAGCAGATCAGCTGTACAACATGCCGGAGCTGGTGCAGGTGGAAGGCAAGTTTGATTTAGACCGGATGGAAGCCGCCTTGCGGCAATTGATATCGCGCCATGAATCGCTGCGCACCGGTTTTGAAATCGTGAAGGGCGAAGCGGTTCAGCGGATTTACCCGCAGGTCGAATTTGTTATTGAGCATTATCAAGCGGGCAAAGAGGATGCGGTTCAAATCGAGCAGATCGTCCGCAGCTTCGTTCGTCCGTTTGATCTCGGCAAGCCGCCGCTGCTGCGCGCAGGGGTCATCGAGCTGAAGCCGAACCTGCATATTCTCTTATTCGACATGCACCATATGGTGTCCGACGGCGTGTCGATGACGATTGTGACCGATGAGTTCTCGAGCTTCTACGCCGGGGAAGAACTGCCGCCGCTGCGCATTCAATACAAGGATTATGCCGTTTGGCAGCAGTCGGAGGCCTACCGGGAGCGGATCGGGCGGCAGGAAGCCTACTGGCTGCAAACCTTCGAAGGTGAGCTGCCGAAAGCGGACCTGCCACTCGACTACGAACGGTCTGCGGCTCGCAGCTACGAAGGCGCGCATCTGGAGTTCGAAGTTGAACCTTCTCTCTCTGCGCGGCTGCATAAGTTGGCTGCCGAGCGTGAAAGCACGCTGTTCATGGTGCTGCTTGCGGCTTACACCGTACTGCTGTCCAAGTACATCGGGCAGGAGGACTTGATCGTGGGCACCCCGGTGGCGGGAAGAACGAACGCCGACCTGGAACCGGTCATCGGGATGTTTGTCAATACGCTGGCAATCCGCAATCGTCCGTCGGGCGGCAAAACGTTCTTGTCCTACCTGGAAGAAGTGAAGGAAACGGCTTTAGGAGCTTTCGAGAACCAGGATTATCCGTTTGAAGAGCTCGTGGAGCGTTTGAATGTGGAGCGTGAGCCGGGCCGCTTCCCGCTGTTCGATGCCGTCTTCGACCTGCAAAATATCGAAGAACGAGACGCCGAGCTCGAGGGAGTCAGTCTGAAGAATTACGAGCTTGACGATATGGAAGAAGCGAAGTTCGATCTGACCCTGTTTATGTATGAGAACAAAAACAACGGGGCGCTGAGCGGGGGATTCTTCTACGCCGCCAGGCTGTTCAAAGAATCGATGATCCGCTCCTTGATCGAGGATTACCTGCGGGTACTGTCTCAAATTGCGGAAAATCCGCAGCTCGAGTTAAGCCGGATTGAATGCCGTAAACCGGCGTCAGGCGCAAAGAGTACCGTCGATACGATTGAATTCGCGTTCTAATCCTATAAGCGCAGGTCACTTCATTTTTAGGGGAGGTACGAATGAAATCTTTGTTTGATAAGGAAGAACGGTACTGGAGCGGCAAGTTTGACGCCGATGACAGCCTGAGCTTTCTTCCCTACAGTCAATCCTCCAAATTATCCGCGGGCAGGGAAGCTGCGGCCGAGCCGGGCTTGGTTCACCGTTCCCTGCCGGGCGAACTCTCGGAGAGAATCATTCGCCTTGCGGGCGGCTCGGACCTCGCTTTGTACATGATTGTTTTGGCTGGAGTGAAGAGCCTGCTGTTCAAATATACCGGACAGGACCATGTGCTGGTCGGCATGCCTTCTTACAGCGCAGACCCGGACGGGACGCCGCCGCCGCATGACATCTTGGTGATCAAGACGTCCGTTAACCGTCAGACAACGCTGAAAACGCTGCTCGGAGGCATTAAAGCCTCCATCGGCGAGGCGCTGGAGCATCAGCACCTGCCTTTTCGGAAAATGGTAGGGCCGCTCCATCTGGACTATACGGGGGACGGCCTCCCGGTCATCAACACCGTCGCATCCTTCGCCCCGATCCATCCGGGACCGCCGGGTCACCGGGTGGCGGCCGATACGGTTTTTCACTTTGACCGCCTACACGACGACTCCATCGAGCTGGAAATAAGCTTTGATGGGCTGAGGTATGAGCGGGCATTTGTGGAGCAGGCGGCCGACCATCTTGTTCGGCTCCTGTCCGAGCTATTAGTTCAGCCGGATCTGGAGCTCGGACAAGCCGATATGCTATCCCTGGACGAGAGGGAGACGCTGCTGAAGCGATTTAATGACACCGAAGCCGGGTACGATCGGGAGCAAACGATACACGGCTTGTTCGAAGAGCAGGCGGAGCTTTACCCGGACAACGTTGCCGCTGTCATGAATGAGCGGCAGCTGACCTACCGCGAGTTGAACGAGCGAGCGAACCGCCTTGCTCGGAAGCTGCGGGAAAACGGAGCAACAGCGGATCAGCTGGTCGCGATTCTGGCTGAACGCTCGCTCGATATGGTTATCGGCATACTGGCGATTCTCAAAGCGGGCGGAGCCTATGTGCCTGTCGATCCCGAATACCCGGAGGAGCGCATCCGCTTCATGATCGAGGATTCGGGCGCGCCGCTGCTGCTGATTCAACAGCATCTGCACGAGAAGACTGACTTCGCAGGAACCCGCCTCGAATTGGACGATTTCGTGTGGGGCGAAAAAGGGACGGACGCCGACGATGCGCTGGACGCTTCAAACCTGGAACCGATTTCCGGGCCGGACAGCCTGGCTTATGTCATCTATACGTCGGGAACGACCGGCAGGCCGAAAGGAACGCTGATCGAGCATAAGAACGTCGTGCGCCTCCTGTTCAACGATAAGAACTTATTCGACTTCGGGCCGTCCGACACGTGGACGCTGTTCCACTCGTTCTGCTTTGATTTCTCCGTCTGGGAAATGTACGGCGCGCTGCTGTACGGAGGCAAGCTGGTCATCGTACCGCCGCTCACGGCGAAGAATCCGGCCGATTTCCTGGCGCTGCTGGGCCGCGAACAGGTCACGATTCTCAACCAGACGCCAACGTACTTCTACCAGCTGCAGCGTGAGGCCTTGGCGGACCATCCGCACATTCTGCGGGTTCGCAGCGTCATCTTCGGGGGCGAAGCGCTCAGTCCGCTGCTGCTGAAGGGCTTCAAGACGAAGTACCAGGAGACGAAGCTGGTCAATATGTACGGCATTACCGAGACGACGGTCCACGTGACCTATAAGGAAATAACATGGATCGAAATTGAGGCGGCGAAAAGCAATATCGGCAGGCCGATCCCGACGCTGAAAGTGTACATTCTGGATGAAAACCGCCGCCCTGTGCCGATCGGCGCAGCGGGCGAAATGTACGTGGCCGGGGAAGGCCTAGCGAGAGGATACCTGAACCGTCCGGATCTGACGGCGGAGAAGTTCGTCGATTCCCCGTTTGCGGCAGGGGAGAAGCTGTACCGCTCAGGCGACTTGGCGGCTTGGCTGCCGGACGGCAGCATCGAATACCTGGGCCGGATTGACCATCAGGTCAAAATTCGCGGGTACCGGATCGAGCTGGACGAGATCGAGACGCAGCTGCTGAAGATCGGCGGCGTGCAAGAAGCTATCGTGCTCGCCCGCGACGATGCGAACGGCCAAAAGCAGCTTGTCGCCTACTTTGTGGCGGACCGGACGCTGACGGTCAGCGAACTGAGAAGCTCGCTGGCCCAGGGAATGCCAGGGTACATGATCCCGTCGTTCTTTGTGCAGCTGGAGCGCATGCCGCTGACCCCGAACGGGAAGACCGACCGCAAAGCGCTGCCCGCTCCGGAGGAAGCCGCGGCCGGAGGAGCGGAATATGTCGCGCCTAGAACGCTGCTTGAAATGAAGCTCGCCCGCGTCTGGCAGGATACGCTTGGCGTCCCGCAGGTCGGCGTAAAGGATAACTTTTTTGAGCTCGGCGGCAATTCGTTAAGTCTGATGAGACTCGTTCAAGCTGTTTACGATGAAACGGGCATCGAGATACCGCTGAATCGCCAATTCCACCATGTAACCGTAGAAGCGATGGCTCTCGGCGAGGGGGATCTCGGCCTGGGGAAAGGTGGAGACTCCTTCATGAGGCTGAATAAAGCAGGAGATCTGAACGTGTTCTGCTTCCCTCCGGGCAGCGGCTTCGGCATCGGTTACCGGGAGCTCGCAAGCAGGCTGGACGGCCGGTTCGTGCTCTACGGCATTGATTTTATCGACGATGAGGCCAATTACGAGGCCATGCTGAACCGTTATGTGGACGAGATCGTCCGCATCCAGCCGGAAGGCCCTTACGTGCTGCTCGGCTACTGCTTCGGAGGCAACCTGACGTTCGAGGTAGCCAAAACAATGGAGAAAAGGGGGTATTCCGTAACGGACGTGCTTATGGTGGACTCGTGGATTAAGGACACGCTTACGCCTTCCGATACGTCGGCGAAAGAGCTTGAAGAAACGCTTGCTGATTTTGACGAAGAAGAGAAGGAATTAATGAGCAACCCGCTCGTGCGGGAACGTGTTCACCGGAAGGTCCAAGCGACCTTGGCGTACGAAGCCCAGCTTATTAATTCGGGCACGATCCCGGCCCGGATTTACGAATTGATTGCGAAGGACAGCGAAGCGTTCCGCCTGGAGCACCAACTGCCGTCCTGGCGGGGGGCGACGACGCAAGCCTACGCCGATTACCGGCTGGAGGGTGCGCACGAGGAATTGCTGGAACTCGCGCGCGTGGACGAAACGGCCGCCATCATCCGGGACATCTTAGAGCAGGTCAAGCGGCAGATCGAAGCGGAGGCCGGGGTACTGCATGGAAGCTGACCGCCAGCCGTCTGTTCGAGAACATGGCACATCGGCGCCTTCCAAGCGCCAAACCGCTTACGCGACATGGAAAGCTTTCAGCTGGCTGATGTCCTATGTAAGCCGGCACAAAGGCTGGATGATCGTCGGTACCTTGTCCGCGATTGCCGCCGCCGTGATTGAGATATGGACGGGAAGCCTGATCGAGCAGCTGACCGCCCAGGCCGAGAAGGGGGCGGGGCCAGACGTTCTGCAAATCGTGTACACGGTCTTTGGGGTCATCTTGATCGGCGTGCCGGCGAAATTCTTCATGAGCTTCGGCGTGGAGCGAAGCAGCGCCTCTGCGGTGCAGGATATCCGCAGCCATGTCATGCGCCATATCGGCAAACTCCCGGTATCTTATTTGGAAAAGCAGCACTCCGGCGATGTCTTGTCGCGGATCAACAACGACCTGCAGCTCATCCAGCAGTTTATGATCCGGGACCTCGCCCAGTGGTTTTATCATCCGCTGCTGTTCATCGGCTGTTTCGCTTATTTGATCTACCTCCAACCGGAACTGATGCTGTACAGCCTGCTGTTATTTCCCGCAGCGCTGCTGGTCTCCCAGTGGATCGGCAAGCAGCTCGAGCGGTTGACGGAGGAAGCCCAGGCGAACATGGGCCGAATGAACGTCAACCTCCAGGATACGCTCGGGGGTATGGCTATTGTAAAAAGCTACCTGCTGTCCGGCATGTTATCACGCTCCTACCAGGTGCTGCTGCAATTGACGGCCCAGAAGAAGCTGGCCGTGAAAAAGCGGGAAGCCTGGGTTAACCCGCTGCTGTCCACGCTGATGATCAGCCCGATCATTTTCGCCGTCAGCTACGGAAGCTATTTGATCTACAAAGGGGAGCTGGGTGCGGGAGAGCTGATCGCCTTCCTGTACTTGCTGAATTTGTGTCTGGAGCCGCTGGAGCATATTCCTGAGCTCATCACGCGGACGTTCGAAATGGCCGGTGCCTTGAGGAGGGTCTCCGAAATCGTCGAGCAGCCGACCGAAACGGACAATGGCCGTCCGCTTCCGAAAGCGGGCGCCGCCCCCATCGAGTTTCGGGATGTAACCTTCGGGTATGAGGAGAGCTCCCCGATTCTGCGGAATCTTAGCTTCTCGGTGCCGGAAGGGAAGACGATCGCGCTTGTCGGAGCGAGCGGCGGAGGGAAGAGCACGGTGTTTAAGCTGGTATGCGGCTTTTATGGGCTTCCAGAGGATCAGGGCGAGATCCGCGTGTTCGGCAGTCTGATCAACGGCGCCGATCCGGAGCAGCTCCGGGCGCATTTTTCCGTGGTGACCCAGGATTCTTATTTGTTTAGCGGCACGATCGCCGAAAATATCGGCTACGGACGGGAAGAAGCGTCGATGGACGAGATTATCGAGGCCGCCAAAGCCGCTCAGGCGCATGCCTTCATTATGCAGCTTCCGGGCGGCTACCAGACGTATGTCGGAGAACGCGGCGGCTTTTTGTCCGGCGGGCAGCGCCAGCGCATTGCAATGGCCCGGGCTTTTCTGAAGGATGCTCCCGTTCTGCTGCTGGACGAGCCGACGTCGGCTCTTGATCCGGAGTCGGAAAGCGCGGTTCAGGAAGCGCTGGGCGTATTGATGAAGCAGAGAACGACGATGGTTATTGCCCACCGGCTTTCTACCGTACAAAACGCCGACGAAATTTGGGTCATGGAGCAAGGGAACATTGTGGAGAAGGGCACGCACGAGCAATTGCTGAAGATGAAGGGACTGTACGCCCAGTCGTACGACCAGGAATTTACCGGGTCTGCCGAAAGCAGGGAGGTGGCGTACACATGATGAAGGGCGGAAGGCTCTCGCAAGTAAAAGAACTCGGCTACTTGCTGACGTTTATGAACCGCAAGCGCAAAACCCAGTATGCCATTGGCCTGGCCGTGACGGCGCTCACCCAGACCTTGTTCCTGATCGCCTTCAGCCTGGTCGTACATAACCTGGTTGATTTCGCCGTGTCCCGGGATACGTCCCTGATGGTGGAAGCCTTTATTATTTTAGGCGCAGCCCTGTTCCTGGAAAACGTGGTATCCCCCTGGTTCATTTACTTGTACCAGCGCAGTGTCGAGCTGACGGTGCTGAATATCCGCGAACGTCTTTATGACAAGCTGTGCCGGCTGCGGCCGAGATACCTGGAGCAGACGCACCATGGGGATTTGCTGTCGCGGGTGAACAACGACGTAACGACCGTTGAGTTTACATTCTCGCAGATTTATTTCGTTTTGCTGCTTCAAGTGGTCTTTTGCATCGGCTCCATTATCTCCATGGTGTTGATCGATTGGCGGTTTGCCGGCGTATCCTTCGTCATTTTGCTGCTGTCCTCCGTGGTCAGCCTGAAATTTGCGCGGGATATTCGCGTCTTGTCCGAACAAGGCTTGCAGACGCTCGGTAAAATGACGGAAAAATTCAAGGATTTTATGGGCGGCATTCAAATTGTGAAGCTGTTCCGCATCCGCACGATCTACGGCCAGTACGAGGCGTTGAACGAACAAATGACGCAGACGCTCCGGCAAACCGCGCAGAAGAACGGCATGCAGGCTGCGGTGAACCATTTTATCAGCTACGTCACGTTCTGCGGCATCATCGTCATCGGCAGTCTACTTTATGCTTACGGACTGATGGGAATGGGCAGCGTCGCCGCCCTGGCGGTTCTGCAGGTGAATCTGACGCACGCCTTGCTGAACTTGGGAATGGTTCTGTCGATGACTCAAAATTCGCTCGCCGGCGCTCACCGGATTCAAGAGGTGCTTAGAGAGGAAGAAGAACCGGAGCGTTTGGGACTTCCTCACAGCGAGCTCGTGTCGGAGGCTGCGGTGGAGTTTCGCGATGTGGAGTTTTCCTATCAGGCGGATAAAAAGGTGCTTGTGGGCATGTCCATGCAGGTGTTACCCGGCCAGGTCGCCGCGATCGTCGGGGCCAGCGGAAGCGGCAAAAGTACGCTGATCAAGCTGCTGCTCGGCTTTTATCCTGTGGACAGCGGAGAAATCCTGCTTCAGGGCAAACCGTTCGGCCATTACACGCTGAACGAAATCCGGGGGCAGATTGCATATGTTCCGCAGGAGCCGTTCTTGTTTACCGGCACGATTGAGGAAAACATCCGTTACGGCAACCCGGATGCAGCGCATGAAGAAGTGATCAAAGCAGCCAAAGCGGCGTACGCTCACCATTTCATTCAGGAACTTCCTGAGCAGTATAAAACGCCGGTGGGAGAGAGAGGAGCGTCGTTGTCGGGCGGACAAAGACAGCGGATTGCGATCGCCCGGGCGATTCTCAAGGATGCCCCGATTCTGCTGCTGGACGAAGCGACCTCCGCGCTGGATAACGAATCCCAGCATTGGGTACAGAAGGCCCTGAACGAATTGATGAAGGGGCGCACCACCATTCTAATCGCCCATCGTCTCAGTACCGTTGAACATGCGGATGTGATTACCGTCATGAACCAAGGGACGGTCGTCGAGCGGGGCCGCCACCAGGACCTGCTGGCGCTCGGAGGTTATTACGCCCGGCTGTACGGCTAGACCCGCCATTAAGAATCTCTAAACGGGGAGTGTGTCGATGTGATAGAGAATACCAACGAGCACTATGGATTAACGCAAGCCCAGCGCCGAATATGGCTCATGGAAATTATGAATCCGGGAACGTCCATCACAACGCTTTCCGCGACCTACCAGATTACGGGCGAGATCGACATACAGCTTCTGGAGCAAGCGGCGGCGGAGATCGTCAAAACGTATGACGTTTTCCGAATCCGCATTAGCGGAGATTTGCAAAATCCAACGCAATGGTTCGACGAGCCGGACAATGCCAAGGCCAGGATAAGCCGCCTCGATATAGAAACAACCGAACAATTCTATGCATGGGTGAAAGAAGTAAGTGAAAAACCGGCCAGCGTGTTCGATGAACACCTCCACCAATTTACAATTATCCATTTCGCGAACGGCCAAGTATGGCTCAACCTGACAGTCAACCATATTATCGCCGACGGCTTGTCCGTCAATGCTTTGCTGCATGCGGTGATGGAAAAATACCTGAAGCTGCGGGCAGGCATCTCCAGCAGTTACCAGGCCCCTTCCTATCTGGATTATATCCCCGCGGAGCGTGAATATGAGCAATCGGAGCGTTATCAGAAAGGCAAGGAATACTGGCTGACGAAGTACAGCACGCTGCCAGAAACGACCGGCATTAAATCGTACCCGCCATTCTCGGTCGGCAGCGAATCCAACAAACTGGCCATCTCGCTTCACGGTGCCCGGTATGAACGCATTCTGGCCTTCAGCGAACAATATCAGGTCAGCATATATACATTATTTCTGTCCGCCATGTACGCCTTACTGTACAAGCTGACCGACAGCACCGATATTCCGGTCGGCACGGTTTTCGCCAATCGCACCAGCAGGAAGGAAAAAGAAACGATCGGCATGTTCGTCAGTACTGTAGCTACGCGGATTCGTCTGAATCCAGAGGAGCACGTGCTTTCTTTGATCCAAACGGTTTCCAAGGAAAATATGGCGGATCTGCGGTACCAGAAATACCCTTATAACCAATTAATCCAGGATTTGCGCGAGCAGCACGGCCGCAACGATCTTTCGGGGCTGTTCCGCACGTCGCTGGAATATCTGCCTTTGAAGATCGTGGAGTATGAAGACATCAAGGTGCGCCTGGAGGCTCACTTCGCCAGGCACGAGATGGACGATCTGCTGCTGCGGTTCGACCATATGCTGAATGAGGGCCATGTCATTCTCCATGCCTCCTATCGTACCGGCTTATTCGAGACGGCCGAGATTGAACGGATTATGCAGCAGTATGTAACCGTTCTGGACCAGTTTCTTCAGAATCCCGAACTGCCGGTACGCGAGATTTCGCTGCTGAGCGATGAGGAGAGAAACCGCATTTTGAACGTTTTTAACCCGCCGGTGACAGAGCTGAGCGAGGGAGAAGCGTTTCATCGGTATGTTGAAAAGTTTGCCCGGGACATTCCGGATCATCCGGCAGTCGTCTACATGGACAAACAGCTGACCTACGGCGAATTGAACGAACGCGCCGAGCGGCTGGCTTCTCTCCTCCGCGAACAAGGCGTGGGCAGGGAGACGATTACGGGGATCTGGGCGGAGCGTTCGGTAGAACTGCTGGTCGGGGTGCTCGCCGTGTGGAAAGCCGGCGGAGCCTATGTGCCGCTGGACCCCGATTACCCGGCGGAGCGGATTGCGTACATGCTCAGCGACAGCAAAGCATCGGTGCTGCTTACGCAGCGTCATCTGATGGAGCGGGCCGGCAGCTGGCTGGCCGATGACCAGCTGCAGCTTCAAGCTGTCTATGCCATGGACGATGAACAAATTTACAACGGGGATGCCTTATCCGTGCAATTCGAACCTGCCGACAGCGCCCCGCACGATTTGGCTTATGTGATCTACACCTCGGGTACGACAGGACGCCCGAAAGGCGTCATGATCGAGCACGGCAGTCTCTTGAATACGGCGGATGCATACCGCCGCGAGTACCGGCTCGATCAGTTCCCGGTGCGGCTGCTGCAGCTGGCCAGCTTCTCGTTTGACGTGTTCGTCGGAGACATCGCGCGGACGCTGTATAACGGAGGCACGATGGTGATTGTGCCCAAGGATGACCGGATTGATCCAGGCCGCTTATACGGCTGGATTCGCGACCAGAACATTACGGTATTCGAATCGACGCCTGCGCTCATCCTGCCCTTCATGCAGCATATCTATGAAGAGGGGCTGGACGTCAGCTCCCTGCAGCTGCTGATTACAAGCTCGGATGCCTGCAGTGTTACCGACTACCGATTGCTGCAGGAAAGATTCGGCGGACAATTCCGCATTATCAACAGCTACGGCGTTACCGAAGCGGCCATTGACAGCAGCTTCTACGATGAACCGCTGGACAAGCTGCCGCCGTCGGGTCATGTGCCAATCGGCAAAGCTTGGCTGAACGCCCGGTTTTACATAGTCGACGCCGCGTTAAAGCCGGTCCCTGTTGGGGTTCCGGGGGAGCTTGTCATCGGCGGCGCCGGGGTGGCGCGCGGGTACTGGAATCGTCCGGACCTGACCGCCGAGAAGTTTGCGGACAGCCCGTTTGTGCCGGGCGAGCGTCTGTACCGGACAGGCGATTTGGCCCGCTGGCTGGAAGACGGCAGCGTCGACTTTATCGGCCGGATCGACTATCAGGTGAAAATTCGCGGATTCCGGATTGAACTTGGCGAAATTGAAACGGCTCTGCTTCGATTCCCGGGCGTCAAGCAGGCTGTGGTGACCGACCGTACGGATGAGCAGGGGCAGAAGTATTTGTGCGGCTACGTGGCGGCGGATGCTTCCTTGCAGCTGAGCGATCTGCTGAACCAATTGAAGCAAGAGCTGCCGGCCCATATGGTCCCTGCCCGGATGGTCGTGCTTGATAAGCTTCCGCTGACGCCGAACGGCAAAATTGACCGTAAAGCGCTGCCTGAACCGGCCGGAGAGGTAGAAGCAATTTGTGAATATGTGGCTCCTCGCACAACGCTGGAAACAAGACTTTCTCTCATTTGGCAGCAGGTGCTGGGTCTTGCGCGAGTTGGAGTCCACGACGATTTCTTTGAACGGGGTGGTCATTCCTTGCGGGCCTCCACGCTGGTTTCCAAGATTCGGAGAGAGCTGCAGGTCGAGGTTCCGCTGCGTGACGTTTTCCGCTATACCACCATCGAACAGCTGGCCCAAAGAATCGGCGCTTTAAAGCAGCAGGAGACGTATGAGATTACAAAGGCGGCTGAAGCCGAGTACTATCCCGTTTCATCCGAGCAAAAGCGTCTGTACGTCCTGCGCCAGCTTGACGGGGCCGAGCGCAGCTACAATATGTCTGCGGCGCTTCTTCTCGAAGGCAAGCTGGACCGCACGCGTGTCGAAGACGCGTTCCGGGCGCTGATTCAGCGCCATGAGACGCTGCGTACCGGGATCGAGCAGGTTCAAGGCGAGCTTGTCCAGCGCATCTATGACGAAGTGGAATTTGCTGTCGATTATTTCGAGGCGAGCGAACGGGAAGTGGACCAGGCAGTGGAGGCTTATTATCGGCCGTTTGATCTGACCAAGCCGCCGCTTCTTCGCATCGGCCTGATCGAAGTCGCCGAGGATCGCCACATTCTGCTGTTCGATATGCACCATATCGTCTCGGACGGCATTTCGACTGCGCTGCTCTTCGACGAGTTCAGCCGCCTGTACCGGGGCGAGGAGCTGGCCCCGCTGCGCATTCAATACAAAGATTATGCCGTTTGGCAGCATTCCGAAGCTTACGGACAGATGCTTCAGCCGCAGAAGGAGTACTGGCTGGAACAGCTGTCGGGCGAGCTGCCGGTCTTGGAGCTGCCAACGGACTTTCCGCGGCCTGCGGTGCAAAGCTTTGACGGCCGGACCGTGAAGTTTTATATCGGGAACGAGAGGACGGAGAAGCTGAAAGAGCTGGCGGCACGGACGGGGACAACCCTGTATATGGTGCTGCTGTCGGCTTACTCCATCCTCATGCATAAATATTCGGGTCAGGAAGATCTGATTGTCGGAACGCCGATTGCCGGAAGAACGCAGGAAGAAGTGCAGCCGGTCGTGGGGATGTTTGTCAACACGCTGGCCATTCGCAGCCGTCCGGAGCGTTCTAAGCCGTACCTTTCGTACCTGGAGGAAATCAAGGACATCACGCTCGGGGCTTTCGAACACCAGAATTATTTGTTCGAAGATTTGGTGGAAAGTCTTCACATTCCACGCGCGACCGGCCGGAATCCGCTCTTTGATACGTTCTTCTCCCTGCAAAATACGGAGAACGAGCAGATTGTCATCGAAGGGCTGCAGCAACAGTTTTATCCGCTGGAAAACCGGACATCCAAGTTCGAGCTGCTCCTGGACATTTCGGAGCTGGACGGTCAGCTCGAATGCCGGTTGGATTACGCTACGTCTTTGTATAAACAGGAGACCGCGGAGCGGTTTGCCCGACATTATGACAAGCTGCTCGAATCCATCGCAGCAGCACCGGACGGGGATATTGCCTCGCTGGACATGCTCACGGAGGAAGAAATCCGCGAGCTGGTGCACCGTTTCAACGATTCGGATGCCGACTACCCGCGGCAGCAGACCATTCACGGCTTGTTCGAAGAGCAGGCGAAGCTTTACCCGGACAACGTGGCGGCCCTCATGAACGAGCGGAAGCTGACCTACCGCGAGCTGAACGAGCGAGCGAACCGCCTTGCGCGGAAGCTGCGGGAGAACGGAGCAGCAGCGGATCAGCTGGTCGCGATTCTGGCCGAACGCTCGCTCGATATGGTCGTAGGCATCCTGGCGATTCTCAAGGCGGGCGGAGCCTATGTGCCTGTCGATCCCGACTACCCGGAGGAGCGCATCCGCTTCATGATCGAGGATTCCGGCGCGCCGCTGCTGCTGATTCAACAGCATCTGCACGAGAAGACTGACTTCGCAGGAACGCGCCTTGAATTGGACGATTTCGTGTGGGGCGCAAGAGGGGCGGACGCCGACGATGCGCTGGATGCTTCAAACCTGGAGCCGATTTCCGGGCCGGACAGCCTGGCTTATGTCATCTATACGTCGGGAACGACCGGCAGGCCGAAAGGAACGCTGATCGAGCACAAGAACGTCGTGCGCCTCCTGTTCAACGATAAGAATCTGTTCGACTTCGGGCCGACCGACACGTGGACGCTGTTTCACTCGTTCTGCTTTGATTTCTCCGTCTGGGAAATGTACGGCGCGCTGCTGTACGGAGGCAAGCTGGTCATCGTACCGCCGCTCACGGCGAAGAATCCGGCCGATTTCCTGGCGCTGCTGGGCCGCGAACAGGTCACGATTTTGAACCAGACACCAACGTACTTCTACCAGCTGCAGCGTGAGGCCTTGACGGATCATCCGCACGGTCTGCGGATTCGCAGCATCATCTTCGGGGGCGAAGCGCTAAGTCCGCTGCTGCTGAAGGGCTTCAAGACGAAGTATCCGGAGACGAAGCTGATCAATATGTACGGCATTACCGAGACGACGGTCCACGTGACCTATAAGGAAATAACATGGGTCGAAATTGAGGCGGCGAAAAGCAATATCGGCAAGCCGATCCCGACGCTGAGGGTGTACATTCTGGATGAAAACCGCCGCCCTGTACCGATCGGCGCAGCGGGAGAAATGTACGTGGCCGGGGAAGGCCTTGCGAGAGGATATCTGAACCGTCCGGATCTGACAGCGGAGAAATTCGTCGATTCCCCGTTTGCGGAAGGGGAGAAGCTGTACCGCTCGGGCGACTTGGCGGCTTGGCTGCCGGACGGCAGCATCGAATACCTGGGCCGGATCGACCATCAGGTCAAAATCCGCGGGTACCGGATCGAGCTGGACGAGATCGAGACGCAGCTTCTGAACGTCCAGGGCGTGGAAGAAGCGGTAGTGCTCGCCCGTCAGGACGGCGGGGGCGAGCAGGCGCTTGTCGCCTACTTTGTGGCGGACCGGACGCTGACGGTCAGGGAACTGAGAAGCTCGCTGGCTCAGGGAATGCCGGGGTACATGATCCCGTCGTACTTCGTGCAGCTGGACCGCATGCCGCTGACGTCCAACGGCAAAGTGGACCGCAAAGCGCTGCCGGAGCCGCAGGGCGGCTTGCAAACAGGCGTCGAATACGCAGCGCCTCGCAACCGGACCGAGTCCCAGCTTGTGAAGATCTGGGAGGACGTGCTGGGCTGCTCCGGCATTGGAGTCCTGGACAATTTCTTCGAGCTTGGAGGCCACTCCTTGCGGGCGACGAACCTTGTCAGCAAGATACAGAAGGAAATGAACGTGGAGCTTCCGCTGCGCGATGTATTCCGCTATACGACGGTAGAGTCGATGGCCGGAGCTATCGCCAGCATGGAAGAAACACGGCACAGCTCGATTCCAAAAGCGGAAGAGCGCGCGTACTATCCGGTTTCCTCCGCGCAAAAAAGGCTGTACGTCCTGCACCGGCTGGATGACTCGGAGCTGAATTACAACCTCCCAAGCGCTTTGCAATTGGAAGGGGCTTTGAACGAGGCCAAGGTGGAAAAGGCGCTGGCTGCTTTGGTGGCCCGGCACGATATGCTGCGCACCGGTTTTGAAATCGTGGATGGGGAGCCGGTTCAGCGTATTCATCCGCTCGCAGCCTTCAAGGTTGAGAAGCTCCAAGCAAGCGAAGATCAGATTGCGGCCATTCTGGAAGGCTTCATTCAGCCGTTTGACTTGACCCGGCCGCCTCTGCTGCGCGCCCTGCTGGTCGAGCTTGCGAAAGAGAAATTCCTGCTCGCGCTGGATATGCATCATATTGCTTCCGACGGCCTTTCCATGGATGTGCTGCTGCGCGAATTCGTACGGCTTTACAATGGGGAAGAATTGCCGGAGCTGCGGATTCAATACAAGGATTACGCCGTTTGGCAGCAATCCGAGGAGCAGCGCCAGCGCATCAGACGGCAGGAGGAATACTGGCAAGGGGTATTCAGCGCCGAGCTTCCGGTTCTTGAGCTGCCTCTCGACTTCTCCCGCCCGGCCGTCCAGCAGTTTGACGGTCAAACGCTCACATTCACGCTGGATGCGGAGAAAAGCGAAGCGCTCAAACGGCTTGCCGGCGATTCGGGGGCGACGCTGTACATGCTTCTGCTGGCTGCGTACTCCATGCTGCTTCATAAATACTCAGGACAGGAAGATATCGTAGTCGGCACTCCGATTGCCGCCCGTTCTCACGCCGACCTGCAGCCGATTATCGGCATGTTCGTCAATACGCTGGCCCTTCGCTTGGGTCCGGCTGCGGAGCGGACGTTCCTGGATTATTTGCAGGAAGTGAAGGAAACGACGCTTGGAGCCTACGAGCACCAGGACTATCCGTTCGAGGAGCTGGTGGAAGCTCTTCAGGTGAGCCGGGATTTAAGCCGGAATCCGCTGTTTGACACCATGTTTTCTTTGCAAAAGCATGAAAGCTTGGATCTAACCCTGGAAGGCTTGCAATGGTCGCTGTTCGACATCGAGGAAAAGACGGCCAAGTTTGATTTGAGCTTAGATATCGTGGAAGAAGGTAACGAGCTGGTTTGCAAGCTTGAGTACGCTGCCTCGTTGTTTAGACACGAAACGATGGCACGGCTGGCGGGTCATTACGAGCAGCTGTTGGCGTCGATCCTGGCTCAGCCGGATGCGCGGATTGCGGATTTGGATATTGTGACGGACAGCGAGAGGCATGAGCTGCTGGTCGGGTTTGATGTGTCATCTTCGGCTCTTGCGAAGCAATCGGCCGCAGAGGGTGCAGGCTTGGAAGCGGCTGAGTCGTGGAGAGAGAGAACGTTTCACGAGCTGTTCGAGGAGCAGGCGGAGCGCACGCCGGGAGCGCTGGCGGTTGTCTACGAAGACAGCAGGCTGACGTATGCGGAGTTGAACGTCAAGGCGAATCGTCTGGCGTATGCGCTGCGGGCGCACGGGGTGAAGCCCGAGCAGGTGGTCGGCATTCTGGCCGGCCGCTCGGCAGAGCTGTTGATCGGGGTGCTCGCCGTATGGAAAGCGGGCGGCGCTTATGTGCCGCTCGACCCGGACTATCCGGCGGAGCGGATCGAGTATATGCTCGCCGACAGCGGGGCATCGGTGCTGCTCACGCAGACCCGCCTGCTGGAGCAGGCGGAAGCTTGGCGCAGCAGCGGAGCTCTAGCCCTGCAAACGGTGCTTGCGCTTGACGACGCCGCAACGTACAGCCTCGAAGCGGTGCAAGCGGCTCTGGGCGGACAAGCTTGGGGCGAAGCAGGCGCAGCGCCGGAGGCTTTGGCGGAGGCGGAAACGGCTGCTGCTGAAACGTCCGCCACGGCAGAAGCTGAGAAGGACGTCCATGCGGCGGATCTCACATCGAATCCGGCGAATGTGAACAAGCCGGGCGATTTGGCTTATGTCATCTACACCTCCGGTACGACGGGCCGTCCGAAGGGCGTGGCGGTGGAACACCGCAGCCTGGTGAACACCGCGGCGGGCTACCGGCGGCACTACCGCTTGGATCAGTTCCCGGTCCGGCTGCTGCAGCTCGCCAGCTTCTCGTTCGACGTGTTCGTCGGCGACATAGCGCGGGCGCTGTACAACGGCGGCACGATGGTCATCGTGCCGAAGGACGACCGGATCGATCCCACCCGCCTTTATGGCTGGATTCGAGACTATGCCGTGACGGTGTTCGAATCGACTCCGGCGCTGATCGTGCCGTTCATGGAGCATGTGCATGCCGAGGGCCTGGACCTCAGCTCGATGCAGCTGCTGATCACAAGCTCGGATGCGTGCAGCGTAGCGGATTACCGCACCTTGCAGGAGCGCTTCGGCTCACAGTTCCGTATTATTAACAGCTACGGAGTAACGGAAGCGGCGATAGACACCAGCTTCTATGACGAGCCGCTGGAGAAGCTGCCGAAGACGGGCAGCGTGCCGATCGGGAAAGCGTGGCTGAACGCCAGGTTCTACATCGTGGACGCGAATCTGAAGCCGGTGCCGGTCGGGGTGTTGGGCGAGCTGGTTATCGGCGGAGCAGGTGTGGCCCGGGGTTACCTGAACCGCCCGGATTTGACGGCGGAGAAATTCGTAGACAGCCCATTTGCCGCTGGGGAACGGCTGTACCGGACGGGCGACCTGGCGCGCTGGATGCCGGACGGCAACGTGGACTTTATTGGCCGGATCGACAATCAGGTGAAAATCCGCGGCTATCGGATCGAGCTTGGTGAAATTGAAGCGGCCATGCAGCATGTCGCGGGCGTGCGTCAAGCGCTTGTCATCGACCGGACGGACGAGCGGGGGCAGAAATATTTGTGCGGGTATGTCACAGCGGATTCCAGCTTCGATTTGGAAGGACTAATGGCCCATCTGGATGCCGCGCTGCCTTCCCATATGGTGCCGTCGCGCATCATGCGACTGGATCAAATGCCGCTTACACCGAACGGGAAGATCGACCGTAAAGCGCTGCCTGTGCCGGAAGGAAGCATTCGTGCCGAGGCTGCATACACGGCGCCTCGCACGCCTGCCGAGCAAGCACTTGCGTCGGTCTGGCAGTCAGTGCTGGGCGTGGATCAGGTCGGCACGACGGACAATTTCTTTGCGCTCGGCGGCGATTCGATCAAGGCCTTGCAGGTATCGTCCCGTCTATTGCAGACGGGGTACAAGCTGGTCATGAAAGATTTGTTCCATTACCCGACGATTTCCGCCCTTAGCTTGCAGCTGCAAGCGGCGGAGAGAACGGCAAGCCAGGCTGAAGTGACAGGAGAGGTCATCTTGACGCCGATTCAGCGCTGGTTCTTTGAACAGAATCCGGCCGACGTGCATCACAGCAACCAGGCGTTCATGCAGTTCTCCAAGCAAGGCTTTGACGAAGAAGCTGTACGCCAGGCGGTGCGTCAGCTAGTCGTACATCACGATGCTCTCCGTACAGTTTTCCGCCAAACCGGGGACGGCTATGCCGCCTGGAACCGGGGCGCCGGGGAGAACGAAGCGCTGTTCGATCTGGAAGTTGCCGATTTCAAGGGAACCCGCGACGTGAAAGAAGCGGTAGAGGCGAAGGCGAACGATATTCAAGCAAGCATCGATCTGGTAAACGGCCCGCTGGTGAAGCTCGGCTTGTTCCGCTGCGACGACGGCGACCACCTGCTCATCGCAATCCATCACTTGGTCGTAGACGGCGTATCCTGGCGGATTCTGCTTGAGGATTTTGCTGCCGGCTATGAGCAGGCGCTGCAAGGGCAGCCGATCCGTCTGCCGCTCAAAACAGATTCATTCCAAATGTGGGCGAAACAGCTCGTAGATTATGCGAACGGCCCGGCGATGGAAACCGAGAGAGAATATTGGCAGCATATCGAGCAATTGACCTATGAGCCGCTTCCGAAGGATTTTGAACAAGGCAGATCCAAGCTGAAGGACAGCGGGCTCGTGACCGTCCGCTGGACGGCGGAGGAAACGAAGCAGCTGCTGATAGAGGCACACCGTGCTTACCATACGGAAATGAATGATTTGCTGCTTACCGCCCTTGGCCGCGCAGTACAAGCTTGGAGCGGCCGGGAACGCGTGCTGGTAAATCTCGAAGGCCACGGCCGGGAAGATATTGTGCCGGATATGGACATTACGCGCACGGTAGGCTGGTTTACAAGCCAATTCCCAGTCGTTCTGGAGCCGGGTTACGCAGAGACGCTCGGACATCAGGTGAAGCAGGTTAAGGAAAGCCTGCGCCGCATTCCCAACAAAGGAATCGGCTACGGCATCCTGCGTTATTTGTCTGCGCCGCGTGACGGCGAGCGCTTCGCTTTGGAGCCGGAGATCAGCTTTAACTATTTGGGTCAGTTCGACCAGGATTACGAAAGCAGCGGCTCGCAGCCGTCTCCGTTCAGCCCTGGCTTCGATTCAAGCCCGAATGCAGAGATGGATTTTGTCCTCGATATCAACGGTATGGTGTCGGAAGGCGTGCTGGAACTCACGATCCGTTATGGGGAAACTCAGTATAAGCGAGAAACGGTAGAGCGCCTGGGCACTCTGCTTCAATCGAGCTTGCGTGACATCATCAGCCATTGCGCGTCAATCGAGAGGCCGGAGCTTACGCCTAGCGATGTTCTGCTACAAGATATGACGGTGGAGGAACTGGAGCGGCTGGCCGAACATACGGCGGCTCTCGGCGAACTGGAGAATGTGTACACCTTGACTCCGCTGCAAAAAGGAATGTTGTTCCACAGCCTGCTGGATGCCGATTCGGAAGCTTACTTCGAACAGGTGACCTTTGATCTGTATGGAAGTCTGAATGCCGAAGCCTTCACCCAAGGATTGAATACGCTGGTGCAGCGGAATGAGGCGCTGCGGACCAACTTTATTACCGGCTGGAGAGACGAGCCGATTCAAGTGGTATTCCGCGAGCGGAAGTGTGAAGTGTACTTCGAAGATATTCGCCCGGTAAGCGATGAAGACCCGGAGAAGACGATAGCCGATTTCGTCAGCGCCGATAAAGCGAACAAGTTCGATCTGGCCCGGGGCTCGCTGATGCGCGTGACCGTTTTGCGCACGGGTGACGAGTCCTACCATGTGATCTGGAGTCACCATCATATCTTGATGGACGGCTGGTGCATGTCCTTCATGATCAAGGAAGTGTTCGACACCTACTTCGCGTTCCAGGAGAAGCGGGCGCTGGAGCTTCCTCCAGTTACTTCGTACTCCCGGTATATCGAATGGCTGGAAGCTCAAGATGCCGCGAAGGCTTCGCGTTACTGGTCCGAGTATTTGGCGGGTTATGATCAGCAGACCAAGCTGCCGCAAGAAAAAACGCAGCAGAAGCAGGGCGCTTTTGAAGCGGCTGAAATCGATGTCGAGCTCAGCAAGGAACTGACCGGGCAAATCGAGCGGGTGGCGCGCCAGCAGCAGGTGACGCTAAATACATTCATGCAGACGGTATGGGGACTGGTTCTGCAGGTGTACAACAACAGCGAGGATGTCGTATTCGGCTCCGTCGTATCCGGGCGTCCAGCGGAAATTCCGGGCATCGAAAGCATGATCGGCCTGTTTATTAATACGATCCCGGTCCGTATTCAAGGCAAAGCCGAAGAGACGGTAGCCGATATCTTGAGAAAAACCCAGGATCAAGCGCTGGCATCGGGAGCTTACGAAACGTTTCCGCTGTACGAAATCCAGTCGCTGAGCGAGCAAAAGCGCGACTTGATCAACCATATCATGGTCTTTGAAAACTATCCGATGGAAGAACAGATTGAGCAGGTCGTTGGCGGAGACGCAGAAGCGCTGAAGATCGCGAATATCCAGTCGCCGGAGCAAACGAACTACGACCTAGACATTACCGTCATTCCGGAAGAGCATATTTTGCTGCGGTTTACGTACAATGCGCTGACTTTCAGAGAGGAAGACATCAAGCAGATCTACGGTCATTTTACCCGGGCACTGGAGCAGGTTGCGGCTAACCCGAAGATGCGCGTGAATCAGTTGGAGCTTGTGACGGCGGAGGAAAAAGAGCAAATTCTCGGCGCGTTCAACCCGGCGCAGCCGGAAGCGGCTCCTGCGGCTGCGTTCCACCGGCTGTTCGAGGAACAGGCGGAGCGCACACCGGAAGCGGCGGCTGTTGTGTATGAGAATGACCGGCTGACGTATGCGGAGCTGAACGAGCGGGCGAACCGCTTGGCGGCCACGCTGCGCGCAAGCGGCATCGGACGGGAGACGATCGTCGGCATTCTCGCCGAGCGTTCGGTGGACTTGCTGACGGCTGTGCTGGCCGTCTGGAAGGCGGGCGGGGCGTATGTGCCGCTCGACCCGGATTATCCGGCGGACCGCGTGCGTTTCATGCTCGAAGACAGCGGAGCGAAGGTGCTGCTGACGCAGACGCCGCTGCGGAAGCTCGCCGAAGCCTGGGTTGGCGAAGAGGAGCTGGCGCTGGCGGCGGTGCTGTACCTGGACGACGAAGCGTCGTACAGCGGGGAGCGGGCGAATGCGCCGATGGTCTCTGGCATGGTCTCCGGCAAGCTGACGGGTACTGTGGAACAGAGCGATGAGCGTCTTATGCAGGTCGGCACGGGCAGCTTCCATGAAGCCCGTCCGGAGGATCTGGCGTATGTGATCTATACGTCGGGAACGACGGGCAGGCCGAAGGGCGTAATGATCGAGCACCGCAGCCTGGTGAATACAGCAGCGGGCTACCGGCGGGAATACCGGCTGGATCAGTTCCAGGTGCGGCTGCTGCAGCTTGCAAGCTTCTCGTTCGATGTGTTCGTGGGAGATATTGCGCGGACGCTATACAACGGAGGTACGATGGTGATCGTGCCGAAAGACGACCGGATCGATCCGTCTCTTCTGCACTACTGGATCGCGCGGGAGCAGGTCACCATCTTCGAATCAACGCCGGCGCTGATCGTTCCGTTCTTAGCGCACGTGCACGAGCAGCAGCTGGACATGAGCTCCATGGAGCTGCTGATCACAAGCTCGGACAGCTGCAGCGTGGCGGATTACCGGATCTTGCAGGAACGCTTTGGCTCATTGTTCCGGATTATCAACGCCTACGGTGTGACAGAAGCGGCGATCGACTCCAGCTTCTACGACGAGGAGCTGGCGAAGCTGCCGCAGACAGGCAATGTGCCGATCGGCAAAGCGTGGCTGAATGCGAAATTCTACATCGTGGATACGCACCTGAATCCGGTGCCGGTCGGGGTGCTGGGCGAGCTGGTTATCGGCGGAGTCGGAGTAGCACGCGGGTACTTGAACCGTCCGGAGCTGACGGAAGAGAAGTTCGTAGACAGCCCATTCGCCGCGGGCGAGCGTCTGTACCGCACGGGAGACTTGGCGCGGTGGATGGAGGACGGCAACGTGGACTTCATCGGCCGGATCGACAACCAGGCGAAAATCCGGGGCTACCGGATCGAGACGGGCGAAGTCGAAGCGAAGCTGCTGAGCGCAGGCGGCGTGAAGGAAGCGGTCGTCGTTGTCAGGGAAGATCAAGAAGGCCAGAAAGCTCTGTGCGCTTATTATACAGCGGAAGAAGGTTTGACGGCGGCGGACCTGAAGCGGGCGATTGCCAGCGAGCTGCCGGGATACATGATCCCGTCCTACTTCGTGGAGCTTGAGCGCCTGCCTCTGACGCCGAACGGAAAGATCGACCGGAAGGCGCTGCCGGCGCCGGAAGGAGTAGAAGGCGGAGGCCGCGAATACGTGGCGCCGCGCACCGAGCTGGAGGCGAAGCTGGCCGCGATTTGGCAGGATGTGCTTGTTCGGGAGAAGGCGGTAGGCGTAACGGACAACTTCTTCGACCTCGGCGGACATTCCCTGCGGGCGACGACGCTGGTCAGCAAAATGCATAAGGAGCTAGGAACTGAGTTCCCGCTACGCGACGTATTCCGCTACTCGACGGTTGAGGAAATGGCCGCGGCTGTGGAGCGGCTGGAGACCGGCTCGTTCACATCTATTCCGCCTGCGGAAGCTAGCGAGTATTATCCGCTCTCTTCCGCACAGAAACGTCTCTATATCTTGAACCAGCTGGAAGGAGCCGAGCTGAGCTACAACATACCGGGAGCTGTGCTGCTCGAAGGGGAGCTCGACCGGCAGCGGTTTGAAGAAGCGTTCCGCGTGCTCGTAGCTCGTCACGAAACGCTGCGTACCGGCTTTGAGATGGTACAAGGCGAAGCGGTTCAGCGGATTTACGAAGCCGCCGCCTTCCAGGTGGAATATATGCAGATCAGCGGGGAGCAGGCGGAAGAAACGGTACGTGAGTTCGTTCGTCCATTTGATCTCGCGAAGCCGCCGCTTCTGCGGGTAGGCCTTGCCGAACTGGCGACGGACCGGCACATTCTGATGTTCGATACGCATCATATCGTATCGGACGGCGTTTCAATTGATGTGCTGATCGAAGAGTTCGTCCGCTTGTACAGCGGGGAGCTGCTGGAGCCGCTCCGCATCCAGTACAAGGATTATGCGGTATGGCAGCAATCGGACGAGCAGAAAGCCCAGCTTGCCAAGCAGGAAGCCTACTGGCTTGACATGTTCCGCGGAGAGCTGCCGGTTTTGGAACTGCCGACGGACTATCCGCGCCCGGCTATGCAGAGCTACGAGGGACGCTCGCTGCAATTGTTTATGAATAGCGAGACAAGCGAGGGTCTGAAACGGCTTGCAGCGGAGAACGGCGCAACGCTTTACATGGTTCTGCTTGCTGGCTATACCATATTGCTGCACAAATATACAGGGCAGGATGATGTGGTCGTCGGTACGCCGATTGCGGGAAGAAATCACAGTGACGTTCAGCCGCTGATCGGGATGTTCGTCAATACTCTGGCCATCCGCAGTTATCCGGCTGCCGGCAAGACGTTCCTTGACTACTTGAAGGAAATCAAGGAAACGACGCTGGGCGCTTTTGAACATCAGAATTATCCGTTCGAGGAACTGGTGGATAAGGTGAACGTGGCACGCGATTTAAGCCGCAATCCGCTGTTTGATACGATGTTTGCTTTGCAGAATACAGAGAATTTGGAAATCCAGCTCCCGGGTCTCCATTTGTCGACGTATGCCAGCGAAGAGATTGTTTCGAAATTTGATCTCAGCCTCGACGTCACAGAGATCGAGGAT
The DNA here is from genome assembly GCF_003233845.1 of Paenibacillus sambharensis. Taxonomy (GTDB): domain Bacteria; phylum Bacillota; class Bacilli; order Paenibacillales; family Paenibacillaceae; genus Paenibacillus_I; species Paenibacillus_I sambharensis. Next base: position 229,391 of record NZ_QKRB01000036.1, on the reverse strand, counting down.
GGCTTGGAATATTTGTTTGAATACGCCACGGCTCTTTATAAGACCGAAACCGTAGAGAAATTGGCCGCTCACTACTTGCAGCTGCTTGAATCCATTCTTCGCAACCCGTCGGCGACGATTGCCGAGCTGGGCATGTTAACACCGGCGGAACATGAGCAAATTCTCGGCGCGTTTAACCCGGCGCAGCCGGAGGCGGCTCCTGCGGCCGCATTCCACCAGCTGTTCGAGGAACAGGCGGAGCGCACGCCGGAAGCGGCGGCCGTCGTGTATGAGAACGACCGGCTGACGTATGCGGAGCTGAACGAGCGGGCGAATCGCTTGGCGTCTACGCTGCGCTCAAGCGGCATCGGCCGGGAAACGATCGTCGGCATTCTCGCCGAGCGTTCGGTGGACCTGCTGACGGCCGTGCTGGCCGTCTGGAAAGCGGGCGGGGCCTATGTGCCGCTCGACCCGGATTATCCGGCAGACCGCGTGCGGTTCATGCTCGAAGACAGCGGAGCGAAGGTGCTGCTGACGCAAACGCCGCTGCGGAAGCGTGCCGAAGCCTGGCTTGGCGAAGAGGAGCTGGCGCTGGCTGCAGTGCTGTACCTCGACGACGAAGCATCGTACAGCGAGGAGCGGGCGAATGCGCCGATTGGCTCGGGCCTTGTCTCCAGTAGTCTGACGGATGCTGTGAAGTGCGGCGATGAGAGCCATCAGAACGCTGGTAACTTCCATGAAGCCCGTCCAGAGGATCTGGCGTATGTGATCTATACGTCGGGAACGACGGGCAGGCCGAAGGGCGTGATGATCGAGCACCGCAGCCTGGTGAATACAGCAGCGGGTTACCGGCGGGAATACCGGCTGGATCAGTTCCCGGTGCGGCTGCTGCAGCTTGCCAGCTTCTCGTTCGATGTGTTCGTGGGAGATATCGCGCGGACGCTGTATAACGGAGGCACGATGGTGATTGTGCCGAAGGACGACCGGATCGATCCGTCTCGTCTGCACCACTGGATTGAGCGGGAGCGGATCACCATCTTCGAATCGACGCCGGCGCTGATCGTGCCGTTCATGGCGTACGTGTATGAGCAAGGGCTGGATATGAGCTCGATGGAGCTGCTCATCACGAGCTCGGACAGCTGCAGCGTGGCGGATTACCGGATCTTGCAGGAGCGTTTCGGCTCGTTGTTCCGGATTATCAACGCCTACGGCGTGACAGAAGCGGCGATCGACACCAGCTTCTACGATGAGCCGCTGGCGAAGCTGCCGCAGACGGGCCATGTGCCGATCGGCAAAGCGTGGCTGAATGCGAAATTCTACATCGTGGATGCGCACCTGAATCCGGTGCCGGTCGGGGTGCTGGGCGAGCTGGTTATCGGCGGAGCCGGCGTGGCGCGCGGATACTTGAACCGTCCGGAGCTGACGGAAGAGAAGTTCGTAGCCAGCCCGTTCACCGCGGGCGAGCGGCTGTACCGCACAGGAGACATGGCGAGGTGGATGGAGGACGGCAACGTGGACTTCATCGGCCGGATCGACAGCCAGGCGAAAATCCGGGGCTACCGGATCGAGACGGGCGAGATCGAGTCGCAGCTGCTGCGGGTGGAAGGCGTGCGTGAAGCGGTGGTGATGGTTCGAAGTGATGCGGACGGGCAGAAGTCACTGTGCGCGTACTACACAACGGAAGGCCAACTGACAGCGGCGGACTTGAAAAGGGCAATTTCCAGCGAGCTGCCGGGTTACATGATTCCTTCGTACTTCGTCGAGCTGGAGAACCTGCCTCTGACGCCGAACGGAAAGATTGACCGGAAGGCGCTGCCGGCGCCGGAAGAGGGAGCAGGCACAGGCCGCGAATACGTGGCGCCGCGCACCGAACTGGAGGCGAAATTGGCCGCCATCTGGCAGGAAGTGCTCGGGCCGGTCACGATTGGCGTGACGGACAACTTCTTTGATCTCGGCGGGCACTCCCTGCGAGCGACGGCGCTGGTGAGCAAGGTGCACAAGGAGCTGAGCGTGGACTTGCCGCTGCGCGATGTGTTCCGGCACTCGACCATCGAGGCGATGGCCGAAGCGATCAGCCAAATGGAGCGGCGGGAACACCTCTCCATTCCGGTTCTGGACAAGCGGGATTATTATCCGCTTTCCTCCGTGCAAAAACGGCTGTACATCCAGCAGCAGATGGAAGGCGCTGAGCTTGGCTACAACATGTCCGGCATGACGGTTCTCGCCGGGCGCTTGGACAGGAATCAATTCGAGGCGGCGCTCCAAGGATTGATAGCTCGCCACGAGATTTTGCGAACCGGCTTCGAAATGATCGGCGGCGAACCGGTACAGCGGATTTATCCGGAATTGAAGTTTGCCGTCGAGTATACGAAAGCGGCGGAAAGTGAAACGAAGAGCATCGTAGACGGCTTTGTGCGCGTCTTTGATTTGGAGCGGCCGCCGCTGCTGCGTGTGGGCTTAGTCGAATGGGAAGCGGAACGGCATCTGCTCATGCTGGACATTCATCATATCATCACGGATGGCATGTCGATGGGCATCTTCGTCGAAGAGCTGCTGCGTCTGTATAACGGCGAGACGCTGGAACCGCTTCGGATTCAATACAAGGAGTTCGCCGCTTGGCAGCAGTCCGAGCCTGTACAAGAGCGGATGAAACGTCAGGAAGCCTACTGGCTGGACGTGCTGGAAGGCGAGCTGCCGACACTTGAACTGCCTACGGACTTTGTCAGACCTGCCGCTCGCAGCTTCGAGGGAGATGTACTGCCATTCAGCATCGACAAGCAGTTGACCGACAGCTTGCAGCGCATCGCCGATGAGAACGGCGCCACCCTTTATATGGTGGTAATGGCGGCCTATTCGATTCTGCTCAGCAAGTACTCGGGCCAAGAAGACTTCATTGTGGGCACGCCGGTTTCGGGCCGCACACATGCCGACCTGGAGCCGCTCATCGGAATGTTTGTCAACACGTTGGCGATCCGCCATTATCCGTCCGGTGAGAAGACATTCCTCGCTTACTTGAACGAAGTCAAAGAAACGATGCTGGGGGCTTACGACCACCAGGATTATCCGTTCGAGGAGCTTGTGAACAAGCTGCAGGCACCGCGGAATCAAAGCCGCAATCCTGTATTTGATGTCATGTTTGCTCTGGAAACCAAGGAAGATAACGTCCAAAGCTTCGGGGATATCAAGATCGAATCTTATCCGGAAACGCATAAGGTTTCCCCATTTGATCTAACCTTGATTATTTCGCTGCTGGATGAGGGCATGAACGGGCAGTTTGAATATGCCACCAAGCTGTTTACGCGCAATCTGATCGACAATTTCGCTCAAGACCTGCTCGTGATCATCACCCAAATTTGCGAACAGCCTTTGGTGCTGTTGAAGGATATATCCCTGAACGGGCAATCCGAACAGGAGCAGGATGTGCTGGAGGCCATTGAAATTATGTTCTGATTCCTTACCCGGCTTGGGTGTATACCGTATTTCTCCCGGTACGCATCCTGCCGGGTGTTTTTTTTAAAAGAAAGAAAAATCCGCTATAGGTAGGGGGAAGTTCCGAAATGCAAGGGCCGAAATAGGCATGCGGAGAGGAGGAAAGTTAAATGCTGAAGCGGTATAATGCGGTTGGGACAATGTCTAAAGGGAATTCCACTCCCCTGTTACAACCCTGTCACAACCCTGTTACAACAACGAATAAAGAGCGGTTAAAGCATCAATCTCTTTACTTCGAATGACTTCAAGATCTTTAACATACTTCTCAGCCGTAACCACATCGAATTTACCGGATTCCCGATGTTTTAATCGCCTATTCCTTAGGAGCAGACATAGTTGCTCCAATTCCCGATAGGCTTGATGAATTTCTTTAAGGCCTGCAGCGCTCACAATAGAATTTTCAAGCATATACGATAATCTCAACAGCATGATCTGTTTATGCTCATGAAATATATGAAAGGATCTAATATCATCACTTAATCTGCTGTCCATTAATTTTCGTCCGATCTCATTGTAGGTTTCCGCACCTAAACAAGAAGATTTACGAGGAAGATTAGGAAAACTGTTAGAGCTATGAATGAAATCATGAACATATCTTTTGATTAAGGGAAGGTTGAATTCCAGTGAACTATTAGTATACTCTATAGGCGTCTCGGTATTGAGGAATCCAATCCCTGCCCATTCGCTATAATAAAACCCATTTGCAAGATCTGAGAAAGCAATTTCGATCTCGCGGAATATCATTGCGTTATCAAAGCCTACTGCTAAATAGGTTTGTTTATTGAGGTTATAACCATATATAAGGGTGGGATGAACATAGTGGGTGTGTTGGAAGCTTGATTTCACAGGAATGTAATACTCATCCAAGGAGACTTCTACAAACTTATCATTATCGATACACGTAACAATAAAATGTTTAAGATCAATTTGGGCATCAGTAAATAACTTGCGTTCAAACCAATTCATTGTTATTCCGGGAAAGCGTGGATAAGGACCGTCATATGATAAATAATCAACTTTTATTTCCCGTTCATCACTGATTGTATATAGCTGCACAAAGTTGCTGTATACCCAAGGTAGGTATTTATCATGCTTTGCTATAATTGTTGCCTGATGGGCCCAATGTAAATAAGTTTTTATTAACGGACTTCCAATAGGTAAGGATTTACCATCCATAATAATAGCCCCCTTATGATATTTTGAATTATAAACATTTCTGCGGTATAGAAACTAGGCTATCCTTTACTTGAACGACGATGCATCAAAATTTTGGCAGCTTGTGTACCGGCCACAAAATAAGCCGCATAAACTTGCGGAGATAATAGGCCATTACTGTCCCTGCGTTCCATGAGCTGCGGCTATTTTGAATGTAATGATCATTAATGATGAAAGTTCGTGTGGAAGCAGGGCTCTTCAGACCGAGCTCTTCCCACTTCGCTGGATCATTCGAACCGCCGAGCCTTGCAAGCATATTCGCCGTTTCTTGATTTATTTGCGCTGGAATTTGCTCGAAGGCTTGTGTGATTTGCGTATGAAATTCGTCGATCGGATTGCGGCTCGCAAGGCTCTCCAAGTGGATGCCTTCGCGAATGTAAGAAGCATATGCCAGGTGGTCAGCCCAGAACTCATCAATATAAAAAAGCCGTACCCGCTGCTCCGAAGGACTCATTGGCTTCTCGCCCTTCAAAATTCCGAGCCGCTCCTCGTATAGAATTTGCCTCTGATCCTCTACCATATCCGAATAGCTGTTCAGTTCCTTACGGATATGAGAGTTCTGGGCCATAGCAACGCGCTGAATATGCGCGATTTTGTTGTGGAGTCCTGGCTCTTGGAGAGCCTCATTCTGTCTAGGAGCACGAACCAGCTTATCGATGCCGAACCGAAGCAGCAGCTCATCCTCCAAGCTGATGAAAAATATGGAGGCTCCCGGATCGCCTTGGCGGCCGGAACGCCCGCGCAGCTGGTCGTCGATCCTCACGCTTTCGTTCACTTGTGTGCCAATGACATACAGCCCGCCCAGCTTGGCGACAGCTTCTGCTTGTGTGGGGTTCCCTCCGCCGAGCCGAATGTCGACGCCGCGTCCCGCCATATTTGTAGATACGGTCACGGCGCCTATTTCTCCCGCTTTGGCGATAATCGCTGCTTCTTCTGCGTCGTTCTTCGCATTGAGAACATGGCAGGGTACGCTGGCAACCGCCAGTGCATCCGCAAGGATGGCAGATTCCTCAACGCTTGACGTACCAATGAGAATTGGACGCCCGGTCGCATGAACAGATGATATTTCCTGTACTAGCGCCCTAAGCTTGGCTTCCTTATGGGTATAAATCCGGTGTGGATGATCGGTTCGTATGTTTGGCCGGTTCGGCGGGATTTGCACGACGTGGAGGTCATAGATGTCTTCGAAATCCATTGCGGAGGCGTGCGCTGTAGCCGTCATTCCGCAAATCTTCGGATACAGGCTTATGAAGTGCTGAAAGGTAATCGTCCCGAGAATTTTACCGCCGCCTTTTGACTGCAGTCCTTCTTTGGCCGCAAGCGCGGCTTGCAGCCCTTCCGGCAAATACCTGTTCTCCGCTACGCGGCCGGTATATTCGTCAATCAGCTCGATTTTACCGTCCCGGACGATATAATCGATGTCTTTTTTCAATAACGTTTCCGCATGCAGGGCACAATTTAATGAGGTTAACAGATGACTGTTATGACTATCATACAAATTGCCGCATCCCAGCAGCGATTCTGCCTTGGCAGAGCCAGCTTCATTTAAATAGACATTCCGCTTGGACTCGTCAAAGTCGTAATGCTTGTCCTGCTTGAGCTGCCGGGCTATTTCTGCGAAATGAATGCCTTCACTCTTGGAAGAGTCCGGCTCGCCGGCGATGACTAGAGGGACCCGCGCTTCATCGAGAAGCAGCGAATCCGCTTCATCGACGATGGCATAGTGGAAAGGACGATGAACAGTATCGGCTTCGTCAAATGCAATTGTGTCGCGCAAATAATCGAAGCCCGTCTCTTTGGCGGTAACATAGGTTATATCCGCGTTGTACGCTTCCCTTTTTTCGGGCAGGCTCATGCCCGCTTGAACCGACTTTACTGTTAACCCGAGGTAACGATAGACCGGACCCATCCACGCTGCATCCCGATGTGCCAAATAATCGTTGAAAGTCAGCACATGAACGCCTTTGCCGGTTAGCGCATTTAGATAAGCAGGCATAACAGCTGAGAGTGTCTTCCCTTCGCCGGTATGCTGCTCGATCAGCAATCCCTCGTGCAGTGCGATGGCTGCCATGATCTGGACATCGTAGGGCTGTAATCCGAGCGTTCTCTTGGCTGCTTCGCAGACCAAGGCATAAGCATCAACAAGCAGCTCATCCAAAGACGCTCCCGATTTCGCTTCTGCTTGCAGACGGCGCGATTCCGCTTGAAGCTGTCCGCCATCCCACGATTCCAATTTTCTTTTCCGGACGAGAGCTGCTTTGTCCTTATAGACGCTCAGCTGATTCTGAGCTTCGCGGTTTATAATTCTCTGGATCGACCTAATGGCTGCTTTCATCGGAAATTCCCCCTCCCCGGTAAGAATACACAATGTATAGTGGCTAAAGTATAATCAAACTCTATAACAATTGCAATATTTGGAATGTAAGGAGGTTTTCCTTTGCTTCGAGCCGCAGGGGCGCTGTGGCACTCGGTAAGCATGAGCTGAAGGAAAAAAGGGAGAGCAGTAGGCATTTTCTCATAAGGCCAGCGGTTTGGAGAAATACTTTTTACGAAGCAAGATGGGAGGTGAACGATGACGTGAGCACGAAGAAAAGACCGGACAAGAACAATCCCAAGCATAAACTGTCGCGATCTAACCATCCGGACGATCAAGGACTAAGCGGAATACAGAAGCGTTCGAAGTAAAGACAGCAAAAAAGGATTGGAGCAGGGGATAATCCCCTGATCCAACCCATATTTCCTGATCCAACCCCACTTCTTAAGGCTCAATTCCCCATATCAGCTGGCCGTTCATATACCCGGTAACCTGCTCATGATCAGCGAACTGACTGCCGGATGCCTTGAACGAGTAATCGTCAGCCTGGTTGTAGTTGGACCAGTCCGATTTGGAGAAGCGTGTCTGAATTTCTGCGCTCTGGCCGGGATTAAGTGATCCGGCCGAACTTGTAAAGCCAATTTCCAGAGCATAATCGGCTCCTTTAACAGGGGCAGCGAGTTTGATGAATTTGCCGGTAACATTCGCATTTCCGATACTGGCCCAGTCGATCCAGTAGCTCTGCGCTTGCTCCCCGTCAATCGTATAGTAATACCTGAGCTTAACATCGCTAAGCTTAACCGCTGAATCACCGGTGTTGACGACTTTGAACTTGGGTGCAATCCCATTGGTAGAGGCACCCGTATTGCCGTTAAAAGCCTGGATCGTCAAGTCTCCCGCGGGCACGGAAACACTGCTGTCTGCTACATTAACGATTAGAACAGCGTTCTTTCCCCCGCTGAAATGAAAGGTTATCGCATACTGGCCAAGCGGCAGTGTGGAAAGATAGGATTTGCTGAGAACGACCGAATCGCCTGAGGCTGTATAGTCCTGGCCTGACTGAAGCGTATAGTCTCCATTCGTTATGCTGGCAAGCTGGTTTCCATGTAAGGTGAGGGATACAGGAATATTCTGCTGCAGATCTGCCGCCAGATCAAATGACGCATTCACAGGTGAAATCGAAGCGCTTGGAGCTTCGCCGTCTCCATTTAAATCTGGCAGCTCATCAAGTGTGATGACATAATCGCTTTGGTACAGTGTCTTCAAGGTGGCTGGATAATTAAAGGCGGAGCTCATGAGGTGCTCGCCATACCAAGGGCAGAAGTAGAGCCATCCCGCTTTTTCCTCGGTCAGGTTCTGCAGGCTTGGAACAGTGTCGTTTTCCGTCATGGCCACCATTTTGGTGCCGTCCGTCAAATCAACAAGCTGATAGAAGATCGAGGAGATGGCATCCTCATTGGGGACACCGGACAAACCATCATGGCGGTTATAGATCGTGTTGTATTTGTCGTAGCCGACAATATCGACCTGGTCATCGCCGGGGTACCATGCCGGAGAAGTATGGTACGTGTAGCTGTTGTAGGTCCAGATCAGGTTGTGCAGGCCGTATGTCTCCGTAAGCTCGGTATAGAGCAGATCCCAGAGCTGCTTATACACCTCCGCGCCTGCCGATGCCCACCAGAACCACGCGCCTTCCCCATTCAGCCCGCCGTTGCCCTCTGCCTCGTGATAAGGACGGAAAATGACTGGAACCCCGTTATCCTGCAGGATCTGCAGCTGTTCCGCCAAATCCTCAATGGTCATCATCAGGTATTGGTTTTCCTTCGTACCTGGAACCACGGCTTTAGCTGTATTGAAATTGGTTTCCGTCGGCTTGTAGGTGGCTTCCTTCCAATCCACAAATTCCCCTAGCTCATAGGCATTGAAGTCCCGGGGAACATTGATATGCCAGCTGGCTGTCGCAATCCCGCCCCGGTTATTCACCCAGTCGATCATCCGCTCGGTTGTCCCGTCCTCCCATCCGTACAGCGGATTATAGTTCATCAAATCGAAACCGCGGATTGCCGGATATTTACCGGTTAGATTATAAATCCATTCGAACTCCAGTTCGTGATTACCGTCATTCCCGCCACCATAAATCTCCTGCTGGCCGGAGATAATATGATTGCCGTAAACCTCCGTTAAATAATTCATCAACTGCTGTGTTTCCGGTGTAGCCTCAGGATCGGTGAGGACAGGCTGTACATCCAGCGGATCCAGATCAGCATAATCTACGGTGAAGGTGTCAAAATAAGCGAATCCCCAACCGGCCTTCAGTTCGATGGTGTTGCTTCCTTGCCTCAGCTTATGAAAGCCAAAATCGAAATCTGACCACGCGGTCGTGTAGGGCAGCATATAAGCACCCTTGGTAACGCCGTTAACAGCTAGATTTTGAACCCTGCCGTCAGCGCTGAGCTCCTGTATATAGCGGGTGGAGATGGCATACAAGCCGGCTTCCGGAACCGTCACTTCGAAGGTTAAGGTGCCGGAGTTCTGCATCCAGACAAATCCGCTGCCGGAGTACCCGGGCTTCGGCTGCCCGTAAACTTGAGTCACCACTTGAAGATCGGAGCTGAGCTGAGCGTCTTCGCTTTCCATTGTGAAGAGTGCGGTGTCTGCACGGGCGGGCGCTGCCATCAATCCGAGCAGCAGAGTGATTGCCAGCATCATTGCGCTTGCCTTTTTGAACAACATGTTCATCATTTCATCTTCCTTTCCCTATAGAGAGTGATGGAATAGCGCGGTCCCCAAGTTGTGACAGCGCTTTCACAGCCAACATAACATACGTGCTAAATTATGTAAATGAATCCAGCTGTTTTCCTTTGATCTGCCCCGTGTTATTCTTTGTTTTCTCCGCCTCAACTGCTGATTTTGGGCCAATCAAGGCATAAAACGATTATTCCTGGAGAATATAAGTCAATTCCAATTCAAAGGAGCTGACAGTAGCTGGTGACTAAACCCAAACGCAACATCGGCAGCAGGACAAACGGTCTTGAAGTGGATTCAGATGTGAATACGGACCCGAACCGGGAGCAGCAGTTAGATGATTCGTTTGAGGCATGGTATGAGAATATCAGTGATCAGGTAAAGCAGAAGGCTGATCTTGCCAATGTTCCACAAGCCAATGTATTTGACTCGGCCGTTAACCTGGAAGAGGATCCCTCCTGACTTACAAGAACGGATAGGCGCCGCTGATTTGCGGGCTTATCCGTTTTTTTTCTGTGCAGGGAGTACGTTCGACAAGATCAATTCGATACGATTTACGAGCAAGATAAGAAGAGTTGGAATGATTGTATATTGGTATAGTTCAATGGAAGCGCTCATGTATACAGGACATAAATAAAATTCGCGAAGGGGGGATGCCTATGGATGAGCCATTTGATCCAGTATTGATCGGCATAATCAGAGAAAAGTTAAACGACATTGTTCCATTAGACCATACGGTCGGAATCAGCGATGAACTGTCAGCTTGGGGGTTTCACTCTCTTAATATCATGAAATTAATTGTGGAGCTGGAGCTGGAACTGTCTATCGAGTTTGATGACTTTGATCTGCTTCTTGAGAAGTTCTCAACCATTGAGAAAGTATACGGTATGGTCAAGAAGGCACAGCAAAGTGCACAGGAGCTGCACGAGTAGCAGGCTTCTATGAATGTATAAATAGGGGTGGAGTATGTTTCCGGTATCATGGTTGCCATGGTTTTTTAAGGAGAGAAAAGGACGTTATATAGCAGGGCTGCTTGGACTGACCGCTAATACGGTCCTGCAGCTTATTCCTCCATTGTTAATTGGTTTCGTGGTGGACCGCATCCATGAGGAGCGGCTGACGACGGGAGAATTGAATGCCGCGACTATCGGGCTGTTCGCTGTTGCAGTGCTGCTGTATGCAGTCAGCTTTACCTGGTCCTCGGCCATATTCGGCGGGGAGCTGCTGGCCCAGAAGCAATTAAGCGAACGGTTGTTCAACCATCTTAGTACAATGAGAATGCCATTCTTTGAGAAGTATCCGCTCGGCCGGCTGGTGATGCTGTCCACGAACAATATTAACACGGTCTCCCAGGCACTGGGCTTCGGGTTGGTTACTCTCTATACATCCGCAGTCGGACTGGTTATGCTGATCCTCTCCATGAGCACGTTTGTGAATTGGAAGCTTGCTCTCATGGTTTTGCTGCCCATGCCGCTCGTTGTCGTGTGGATCCGGCTGTCAGGCAAGCTTATCGGGAAACGATGGGAAGCGGTAAATGCAGCGAATGGGGGATTAAACAGCAGGTTGTATGAATTGTTCTACGGACTGCGCGTCATTCGTTCATTTGGCCGGGAGCCGGCTTTCATGGAGCTTATTCAAGAGGAACACAAGCAGGTAGCAGCTTCAAATACAAGACTGGCCTTCCTGGATTCGCTGATGCAGCCGGTCATCTCCCTTCTGGTGGGAGCAAGCTATGTTATCTGTATCGCTTACGGAACCTATCTTCTTTCTGTTGGTGAGATAGCCATTGGCCAGCTGGTAACCCTTACCCTTTATATTGGTATGCTGCTGTGGCCCGTTACCGCTACCGGCAACTTCATCAACATCCTGGAACAGGGCCGAACCGCATGGAAGCAGCTGCACGAAGCATTCCAGGAACAAGCAGAGGACCGACACGGGGGTGAGTATGCCGCTGCGGATCAGCTTATGCCGCTTGAATTCCGCAGCTTAACCTTCCGTTATCCGGGAGCCGGACGAAACAGCCTGCGCCATATTGATCTGCGTATTGAGCAAGGGCAAGTGGTAGGTATCGTCGGGAAATCCGGGAGCGGCAAGAGTACACTGCTGATGCAGCTGCTAAGGCAGTATCCCCTGCCTTCCAGTTCCGTTTACTGTGCGGGTGTGCCGATAGAGGCCATTGACCCGGCGCTGCTGACAAGCTGGATCAGCTATGTTCCCCAGCGGGACATGCTTCTTGCGGGGAGTATCCGTGAGAACATCACGCTGGGCAAGCCGGAAGCGACGGATGATGAAGTGCGGCATATTACCAGGCTAACGATGCTTGAAGAGGACATCAAGCGGATGCCAGACGGCTGGGACACCCGTATAGGCGAGGGCGGGATCATGATCTCGGGCGGACAGAAGCAGCGTATTGCGATCGCCAGAGCTTTGCTCACAGACCCGGAGCTGCTGTTGATGGATGATGCCTGCTCATCTCTGGATGCAGAGACGGAAAGCCGCCTGCTGTCCAATATCGCACATGAGAGAAAAGGCAAGCCCATGCTGATTGTGACCCACAAGTTATCGACGATCCGCGAAGCAGACTGGATTATCGTCATGGATAACGGAGGAATAACGGAGCAGGGCAGCTACAAGCAGTTAATAGAGATGGAAGGATGGTTCCGGCGCCAGTACCTGATGCAGCGTCGCGAGAGTGCGAGGAAGGAGGAGGAGATGAGATATGAACTGGACTGACCGCTTTGCTGTTATCCGCCGGCTGTGGACGTATTTAAGGGACTATAAAGGACGCCTCTTCCTCATCTCGATGCTCATCGTGGCAGGTATCGGAGCAGAGCTGTCCGGGCCGTATCTTCTGAAGATCATATTGGATAACCATCTTGCCGTTCTTGGAACGGACGAGGAACATTTATTCGACCCAGACACGTTTTGGATGCTGGTTGGACTTTATGCTGCCAGCTTCGTTACCGCTTCGGGAATGAATGTCTGGAGGAGCTACATTTCGAATACGACGGCCATCAAGTTTATGGAACGATTGCGGATGGAGCTCTTAACACGCAGCCAGCGCATTGGCATGCGATATTTTGACCGCCAGCCGGCAGGAGCCATTGTATCGAGAGTATTCGACGATACCGAGTCGGTCAAGAACGTGCTGCTGCATACGGCCGGCAGCTTCATCATTGATTCATTACGAGTACTGTTTCTTTATGTCGCTATATTCCTCTTAAGTCCCCGCATCGCTCTGCTTAGTCTCCTCATTCTTCCAATGTTCTTCGCCTTCCACTATATTACGGTGAGGTATAACGGCAAATACTTGAAGGTCATCAAGGAGCTCAAGGCCTTGAAGAACACCATTTTCAGCGAGGCTGTCCAAGTTATGCCAGTTCTGCAGCTCTTTCGAGCCGAGAAGGCAGCAGCGGCCCGTTATAATGAGGCTAACGACAAGCTGTTCAAGAACAGTGAGAAGCGGCTCTATATGCTGCATATGACGGATATCAATCTCAATGGACTTATTAACGGACTTCTCGTAGCAAGCCTTGTCTGGGTCGTTGGCAGTCAATCGCTTCACACGGCAGTGACCTTCGGGCTGCTCTATACAGTGATTCAATATATTAATCAGATTTGTCAAACGATCGGCCAGATTGGAATCCGGTTAACCCATACGAACGATTCGTTCGTTTCGGCTGAGAGGATGTTTGCTTTGATGGACGAAGCGGATGAGAACTGGGAGTTGAACCAGACGGAAGAGGAGACAATCGCAAGAATTGCCTTCAAGAATGTTTCATTCGGATACCAACCCGGCCAGCAGGTGCTGAAAAATATATCTTTTGAGGCACGCAGGGGACAAACAGTCGCGATCGTCGGCCTTACCGGTTCAGGGAAAAGCACGATATTAAACCTTCTGCAGGGTCTATATTCGCCAAACGAAGGCAGCATTTACGTGAATGACCGTGAAATACACACCGTCGATACGGCATGGCGGAGAAACCGTACGGCCGTGGTTATGCAGGACTCCTTCCTGCTTAAAGGGAGCATTGCCGATAATGTAGCATTCCTGGATAAGAACATGGCGCGTTCACAAATTCACGAGGCGCTGTCAGCAGTCGGAATGAGCCAGTTCGCAGGACAGAAGGATGTGAAGGGCAGCCAACACGCACTGGGGGAGAGCGGAGGCGCTTTATCGTTTGGCCAAAAACAGCTCGTGGCGTTCGCCAGGGCGTTAGCTCATAACCCCGAGGTGCTCTTGCTGGACGAAGCCACTTCAAAGGTGGACAGCGAGACGGAAGCGCAAATAATGGAGACGCTGAGAAAACGCTGCGAGGAGCGGATTCAGCTTGTTGTTGCCCACCGCCTCTCTACCGTGAAGGAGGCTGACCTTATTCTCGTCCTGCACCGCGGAGAGATTGCAGAGCAGGGTACGCATGAACAGCTGCTGCAGATGAGGGGGAGATATCACCGCCTGTATATGCTGCAGCAGATGGGAAGTGAGGTGGAGGCTGGGTGAATGTGATTTGCGAAGCCTTTCCGGCAAAATTGAGAAGAGCCATAGACAGAGAGTCATATTCATTTATATGAAGCAAGCTTCGCACATTTCCCTGCCTGGCAGCCGGTATACCGGCTGCTGTTTTTTATTGCTATCGTGAAATCGGGTTCGTTATAATTGAAGTATATGGGATATAAAGGCGGGAATGACATTCATGGAGGAATTAAGCCTCGACAAGGAACTGGTTGCCCGCGCGCAGAGCGGAGAACGTGAGGCATTTAATCAGTTAGTAAGCATGCATCGTATGAAAGCACTTTCATGGGCAAACCGGATTACCAAGGATGCCTATCTTGCAGAGGACATTGTTCAGGATGCTTTTGTTCGTTCCTATTTGTACCTGGAAACACTGGAACGGACAGACCGTTTCATTCCCTGGCTGAAAAATATCGTGGTCAACAAGGCCATCGACCATTTGCGCAAAAATCGTCCGGAAAGCTCCAGGGGTGAACTAACGGAACAGCTGTCAGCGGGCGAGACATTCAATCCCGAGGTGCGGTATATCGACAAAGAGACGCTTGAATCGGTGAGAACCATTTCCTCATCGTTAAGCGAGAGAAGCCAAATGATTTTTAATGCTCATTTCTTTCGGAACCTGTCGCCTCAGGAAATTGCCGAGCGTTACCAAACGACGGTCCCCAATATCTATAATGTACTCTCAAGAGCAAAGTCCAAGCTCCGGGAACACATTTATTCCCAGGAAACCGAACGCTACGTGGCGTTAAGAAGGGAATACGGCCGCCCGGGCAGCAGCCTGCTTGCGTTCCCTCAGACGGATATGAAATATGTTTCCTTAGGCAGTGTGATGTACGAGGTGCTTCAATATACATCCTATCGTTCGCTTTCGCTCAGCGAGGTGATGGGGATTTCGGGACAGGCATTTCGGATACAGGTAACAGAGGATGTCGGGTTCAGCAGCAGTATGATCTATAATTGGAAGGCTGTTGTAGAGCGGACGGCCAGCTTGCTCGGCTGCTCTTCACTGGGGGTTGGAGAGCCTGATTGCTCCTTGACCCCTGAGCTGCTCCTGCGTTCGCTTCATACTGTCCACCAGGCGGTCGATCATGGTGTACCGGCTATGGTATGGAATCTGGTGCAGGGCGAGTTCGGATTGATATATGGCTATGATGATAACCGGAGACGCTTCTACTGCCGGGATGCATCAGGGCATCCAAGGGAGATTGCGTACGAGTCGCTTGGCAGATCTGCCAGTGAAACCGATTTGTTTGTGGCCTGTATAGGAATAGGCGGCAACAGGAATAACGGATTGTCTGAGTCATCTTATGCATACGGGCTTGATGCTATCGTAGCTCACGCCTTGGGCGAAGAGCCGGCGGTCCCGGGCTATGTACAGGGCTTAAAGGCTTATGACACATGGATTGAAGCAGTACGCAGCGGAGGAGTGATTCCGGTCTCCCATGCCTATCAAGTTGCCCGGTTAGCTGAGGCAAGGGAGCATGCAGTGTCCTACTTGAAGCTGCTGGCGGCCAAAGAGCCCTTCCGGACTGAATTGAATCTGGGGAGGATGCTGCGCCAGGCAATCGGCCGGTTTGAGGAGGTCGGGAAGCTGTATGTTGATCTCTACCCTTCTTTTCCGTATGGCATGCGGGGATACAAGCTTGAGCTTGGAACGCAAACGATACAGCTTCTGGAGCAGGTAAAGGCGGCTGAAACAGACGGAATCCGTATGCTCGAGCGAATAGTAAATAAAATTTCTACGGATGATGATAGAAAATAGCCGAGACCTCCGTCTAATAAGTAGATCAACAAAACAAGGAGGAATTCCCTATGGAACCAATCGTCTCGAACCGCTCGGAAATAACGGTCGTCGGAAGCTCAATCATGCATGTGAAAAATTTGCGCAAGACAGCTGAATGGTACTCCGAGCTGCTAAGTATGCCGCTGAACAATTTCGATGAGAGCACCCCCTTCTATGAGTTTGATATGAGCAATCATGTCAACCTGATGCTGGACGACCACCGGAATATGCCACAGGAAAAGTACCCGATTTATATGCTGAAGACGAATGATATTGACCGTTCCTACGCCTTCGTGAAGGACGCTGATATTCCGGTTGTGCTGGAGATACAGCGGCCGCATCCGGGTTTGTCATATTTCAATGTCGAAGATTCCGAGGGCAACGTCCTCATGATCACGCAGTCGGACTGGGTTAATCCGTCGCCCGTTGTCCCTTCCAACCCGGATCATCCGGTGAAGAATCATATTCGCAGCATAGTAGTGCCTGTCCAGAACTTAAAGCGTGCTACAGAGTGGTACAGCAATCTGCTTAACCAGCCAATCAAGCCTGAACGGGTGGACGGCGGTCCGATTTACTGGTTTGATATGGAGAACGGAACAGGCATCCTGCTCGACGATAACCGGAATAACACGGATCTCAGCGATTACCCGACCCTGATGCTGAGGGCGGAGAACATCAAGGAGGCTTATCAGTTCCTGGTGGATAAAGGGGCGGATATAGTCCGGGATATCCAATTTGATCATTACTTCATGGTGAAGGACATTGAAGGCAATATGATCATGATCTGCGCCTAATAATAGAGGAATTGCAAGGGAGACGCCATCCATAACCGGATGGCGTCTTTGTATTTTCGTGCGTGCTGCCGGATTTTCGGCAAAATGCAGATAAGAGAAGCAGAGAGACGGCCGCGGTTATGCGCTATGATCAATAGTGGAGGTGATTGTCCTGCAGGATGGATACTATCTTTCCGCCTATCTGCATATTGATCCGCTGGATTACTTGCTGGAGACGATTGTCAGACATGATCAGAATATAGCGCTTTTCTTAAAGAAGGGTTCAAGGGTCCGGTTAGTACGCTATTGGGAAATCGAACGCTGGTCCGGTGAAAAAGGGCACAGCCGTTCCTTCTTCAGCCGCAGCCAGGCTGTTTCCTGTGTGAATGAATTGCTGGCGCCGCTCAGCCTCTGCATTGACGATATGGTAGAGATCTGGGGGACGCCGCTGCTGCAAACAGCAGATGATTATCACACGATGGATGAGTTCCCGGATTTATCGTATCACAGTGTATCCCACCTCTTCTCCTCCATCATGATGGATACGGCTAAGTTCTATGACGAGCAGATCATCGGATTTGCCGTTGACGGCGGGCCCGATGGGGTTGTAGACACGGCAGAGCGGGTTGGCAAGCCCTATTACAGCGGATGTATTGTACGCAAGGGGAAGGTAACGGCGTTTCCCGTGCAATCCCCCGGTTTGTTATGGGGCTGGGCCATGTTCTTCTTCAAACTGCGGGAAGGGACCCTGATGGCACTGGCTTCAGCGAGCCAAAGCGAGTACTATGCGTCCATAGACGAAGTTCCCCCGATCTATGACGGGTCATGGTACTTTGGCAAGGAGAACCTGTTTGAGCAGATGTATGAGGAGATTAATTCGCTTGAGGAAGCGGATGCAGGTGTCCGCTTCAACGGCTTTGATCCGCGGTTTACGGTAGAAGAGAATAAGATCAGCATGCTGATGAAGCATATTCAGCAGGTTTCCTACCGCATAATGGAACAGAATGTGGAAGAAGCGCTCAGGCACTCCGGCTTCAAACCCGAGGACACCTACTTGTCACTGTCCGGCGGGTTTACGCTCAACTGTCCAACGAACCACCACCTGATGAGCAAATACCGCTTCAAGGGATTCATGGCTCCCCCTTGCGTAGGTGATTCCGGCTTGTCGCTGGGAATGGGTCTGTATGCCTTCCACAAGAAAATGGGCAGAGAGCGTCTGCAATTCTCGTTGGAGCATGCTTACTACGGGGGAGTGGAAGACAACCTGGACTGCTGCTTGCAGGACGCAGCATTCGCTCCCTATATTCTGGGGATGGAGGCATTCGATCCTGTCAGGGCTGCCGGGGATCTTGCGAGCGGTCCAATCGTCTGGTTTGACGGTGCTTCGGAAATTGGTCCGCGCGCACTTGGACACCGGTCGGTTTTAGGTGATCCCCGTGGTACGGAGGCCAAGAATGCAATCAATCATATTAAGCGGAGGGAATGGTGGAGACCGGTTGCGCCGATAGTGTTGAAGGATCATGTAAAAGACTGGTTCGTGGACGGTTACGATTCGCCGTTCATGCTCCACACCTTTACCTTGAAGGCAGATAAGGCCGGGCTTGTGCCTTCGGTCGCCCATCTTGACAGCACCGCAAGAGTGCAAACCATTGCCAGGGATGGCGGGAGCCTGTCCCGGCTGATTGGTGCCTTCTATGAGAAGACCGGTGTCCCAATGATCTGTAATTCTTCTTTGAATGACAAGGGAGAACCGATTATTAACCGAATCGTTGAGGCGCTTCATTTTGCGCTTACGAAAGGAATTAAGGTTGCCTATATTAATGGCGTCAGAGTGGAACTCAAGGGACACGCAGGTTACCCGGCAGACGGTCCATACCCCCGGCCGCTGCAGCTGGAGGTTACGGAAGAGGAGCGGCAGCAGGCCTGGGCCGGGTTGAATCCGCATAATGTGCCGCTGCAGGTGCTGCAATTTTACCGGGATCCAATTACCATGCGGTTTCATGAGACGTACGACTTGACCAGGAAAGAGGATGCGGAGCGGCTGATCAAGAGCGCAAGATCCAAGATGCGCCATCAAAGCTATGTGATGCGGGGGTCATCCAATTGAACATACTTGCTTTGGGCGGTTCGATTCATGACTTCTCCGCATGCTTGCTCCAGAATGGGAAGATTACGTACGCTATGGAAGAAGAGCGCCTCACGCGCAGAAAATATGCGGTATATGATCCGGTATCGACCTTCCGCTGCCGTGCCGCGCAATACTGCCTGGAGGCCGCTGGCCTTAAGGCGGACGATATGGATCTGATTATCAGCAACGATGTCGTGGAGAACGACTATTACATGAAGTACAGCGGCCGCGTCCAATTAATGAATCATCACCTGTCCCATGCGGCGAGCGCATATTATCCTTCTCCCTATCCATCTGCAGCGGTGCTGGTTGCTGACGGGCGCGGCAGCTATGCCCCAGGCAGCAGACGGATGCGGGAGACAGTTACGATGTACAAGGCATCCGGTACGTCGATTGTCCCTGTTCACACTATATTCGGTGAGGAAACGGCTGATTTTATGGAAGTGGCCAATTCGGTGACAGGCTTCTACCAGTTAGTGACGGAAGCAGTCGGCTTTAACGGAATGAATGACGCTGGCACATTTGGGATGGCCCATACGGGGAGCGGCACTTATGTGGAGCAGATGGCTCAATATTACACACTGTCCCGGCCGCAGGGCTTCAGCCAGAGCCTGTATCAGGTCAGGGACATGCGGGAATTCCTCCGAATAGAGCTGGCTGGATGCAGCCAAGAAGCAAGCCGGCTTCACAGAGTAAAGGCCGACCTTGCATATGCGGCGCAGTATCATATTGAGCAAATTATGCTCTCACTAAGCCGGCTGCTGTATGAGGTCACGGGGTGCAGGCAGCTGTGCCTGGCGGGAGGCGTCTTTACGAACACCTCCGTTGTTCATACGATTGCGGCGAATGGCCCGTTCGAGAGCGTATATGCAGCGCCTGCGGCGGGAGATGCAGGCACTGCCCTGGGCAGCGCCTGGCATGCCTACTACACTTTATTTGAAGGAAGAAGGGAGCAAGGCGAGCATCCTTTCCATCCTGCTCTGGGAAGGCGTTATCATGACAGTGAAATTGCTGCGGCACTGCAGCGGTTCTCGGAACATATTGCAGCTGAGGAGCCTCAGGATCTGTACGTGACGGCCGCCCGCCGAATCGCAGAAGGATGTGTGCTGGGGTGGTTCTCCGGCTGCTCGGAATTCGGAGGAGGGGTCATGGGACAGCGGGCCATTCTGGCTGATCCTCGCAGCGGGGTAGCCGGGAGTAAGCTTCAGGAGAGGATCAAGAAGCAGGAAACGGCTCGTCCAATCGGCTGCATGACAGCCCAGAGAAGCCTGCAGGATATTTTTGAACTGCCGAAGGCACTGCTGACCGGACGAGTCGTGGCTCCCGTTTCAGAACGTTACCGCAGCCGGCTGCCGGCTTTGTCGAAGTGGAACGAAGTAAGTATCTATGCAGTGACCGAACAGCTGCATCCATCGATGCACCGGCTTCTGAAGGCCTTCGAAGAGATAAGCGGTATTGCGCTGCTGCTCCATTCCTCGTATAACCGGACAGGAGAGACGGCTGCGGAAACCCCTGAAGAAGCGGTCCGGTGGTTCTTGGAATCCGAATTGGACTATCTTGTCATAAATGGGATAATGCTTTCCAGGCGGTAAGGCCCATCCACGACATAAGGCTATCCACGCGGCAGAGCAGCCTGCCATGGCGGATAGCCTTATTTCTATGGATAAACGATCGGATTCAGCAAGCTGGCAGCATGGTCGCCGGGGGTGAGGCCAGGGAAGTAACGATGCATATGGCGCAAGCGGTCCGGATGCTGCCCGGGATCTGTAATGGAGGCATCTGCCGGGTAGTAAGTGATGGTCATCGCCTCGCGAGTGTGTGGGGTGGGATTCGGCGGCGCACAGT
The DNA here is from genome assembly GCF_003233845.1 of Paenibacillus sambharensis. GTDB lineage: Bacteria > Bacillota > Bacilli > Paenibacillales > Paenibacillaceae > Paenibacillus_I > Paenibacillus_I sambharensis. Next base: position 208,607 of record NZ_QKRB01000036.1, on the reverse strand, counting down.
GAAAGGTGTAACCGCAGTGGAAGGTAGCGTCGCCAGCAGTCATGGGACCGTATGTTTCCACAGTTAACGATTGTTTAATCAGCTGCTTGAACCCGCTGCCGGGAAGAAGGTGAGAACCGGACAGGAAGGATAGGGATCCGATCTCGGCAGTCAGATCGGTGAGGGGCATCCACATGGTGACCTTCCGGTTGGGAGCAAGATTTAGCATGTAGTCATTGTCTCTATGCCAAGGCGTGGGACCACCGCCGGGTTCCTTGAAGAAGGCCTGGTCAAGATAGAGGCGTACGGCAGTGGTCTCCAGCAGCTGAGCAGCGATTCCTGCATAACGGGAGCACATGACAAAAGGGTACACAGCCTTGCTCAATTCCCACAAGTTAATGGTTTGCAGGAAAGCGCGGCCGATTTCATCACGCTCGGCCATAGGCCGGTTCTCCGTATTGTACTTGTCCACCGCATCGCGTACGGCCGTCCGGAATTCGGCAGCGGCCGCCGGATCGGCGACGCCAGGCAAGAAGAGCTGGCCCTTGGTCCGGTAGGTGTCAAGCTGTGCGCTGGTGAGCCGATAGAAGCCGGATGCTTCGGAAGCATGCAGCGGTGATTTCCCTTTCATAACTTTTCTTCTCCTTCATCCCGGGAATAGACAAGCGGGGTGAACTCGCTCCGTGCAGGGTCCCCCGCCTTACAACCGGGAAAGAGCCGCTTCAGGTGGTAATCCCGAAACTCCTTCGCTTCATTCTCCGCAGGCGCCATAATATGAACCCGGTCCGCGATATAGATGACGGTAAGGACCTCCCTTACCACATCCTTTGTCCGGTTGGGCGGAGCGTAATGAAGCGTTAGGCCGGTATGGAACGTGGCATCACCCGCCTTCATCGGACCATAGCTGACCAGCGGCATCCCCGCACGCGCGGTGTTCAGCACATTGGCGTCCTCCACTTCCTGCGAGCCGGATACGAAGCCCATCGAACCGATGGCATCGGGAATATCGCGCAGTGCCATCCACATCGTAATGGTTAAGTCGGGGTCAATCGGCAGCATATATGCGCTGTCCGTATGCCAGGGAATGGCGTGTCCGCCAGGAGGAAGGAATATACAGGAATCGTGATACAGGCGTATGCCATCTACGCCGGTCAAGTTCGCCGCGATTTCGGCAAACCTTCTAGCAAACGTAAACCGGCGGATAGTCTCATCCCGCTCCCACATATTCATGACAGTGGGGAAAGCCCGTTCGACCCCGTAATAGTGCCTCTCCTCTTCGGGCACATGCTCCAGGTCATGTGTCGAGACATATCGATGGATATGGGGGTAATAGACATCCAGTTCATCGGGCGTTACGACCTGCCGAAGCATGATATGCCCGTCTCTGCGGTACGACGTAAGCTGGTCCTCCGTAAGAGCATAGGTTTCAGATAATGGGGGTAACGCTGCCTGCATCCTGTTTCCTCGCTTTCATCATCTTTGTCATCAGTATAGGGCAAAGAAGGTTTTGTACGATCTGTTTTCGTTGCGGCTTTGGCACGGTTTCAGGGGAAACGGCCGATAAATGCCGAGCGGCGATCTGATGCCAGAGTTACGCTCTATACGCGGTGAAATGTGTTTGGTGCGGGAAGAGAGGGGAGGCCAAGACATGTATAGCGATGAACTGGAGAAGGTGGCATCGTTCCTTGTCCATGACTCTCTGCTGCTTCAGCCGGGAGAGAGAGTCCTGGTGGACAGCTCCGGAGACGAGCCGCTGACACCCATGCTGGTCAGGAAGATTTATGATGCGGGAGCATTTCCTATTGTGAAAACCATGACGACAGCCACGATCAAGGAGATGATCAGGGGCTCCTCACGCGAATCCCTGCTGCTGTGGTCAAGACAGGAGCTGTCCAGGCTGAAATCAATGGATGCCTATATTAACATGACAGCTGACAGGAATATGTATGAGATGGAGGATGTTCCTCCGGACCGGCTGGTCTTATACTACAAGCTGCTCTACCAGCCTATATTGGCAGCAGCAGCCGCCAAACCCAAGTGGCTGCTGCTGCACTATCCGACAGATGCGCTGGCCCAGCTCGCACAGATGAGCCTGGACCAGCTGCAAGCGATGTTTGTCCGTTCATGCGATTATGCCGGAAGGCATCTTCAAACCCGGTATCTTCCTGTAAGCAGGCTGCTGGAGCGTACCAGCCGCGTACGCATTGTGTCGCCTGGCACTGAACTGACATTCTCTATTGAAGGGCAAGCCAGCCGGTTATGCGACGGGTCACACAACTTCCCGGGCGGCGAGATATTTACTGCTCCTCTGCTGGATTCGGTGAATGGTGCCATTACGTTCAATGTCCCCTTCCATGCTTACGGGAGGTGCTTCCGGGACATCCGGCTCGAATTTTGTGAAGGGCGGGTTGTTGACGTAACCTGCAGCGACACACGAGCATTCCTTGCCTTAATGGGCAAGGATGACGGCGCCTCGCGAGTCGGCGAGTTTGGAATCGGGCTCAATCCCGCGATAACCTCTCCAATCGGTACGCCCGCGTATGATGAGAAGATGGCCGGCAGCATTCATTTGGCTCTGGGAAACTCTTATTCGGAGGCGGGCAATGGAAATGTGTCCACCGTCCATATGGATTTGGTTCTATCCCAGCTCACGCAGCATGGTGGCGGTGCTCTATATTTTGACGAAACGCTTGTCCGCCATAACGGAATATTCACTCTGCCTGAGCTTCAGCATCTCAATGAGGAGTTGGAGGAGGGGGATGCATCATGACGGACTCCCGGATAAAGCGGGCTTGTCATCTCGCTCCATGGGGCAGGCAGCACCTCCAGGGACTAACTGCTGTGTCAGAGGCTGGCTTCCGGTTCTGCGAGGCGGGAAGCCAGCTGCTGCTCGCCTATGCGGACAGGCTGCCGCTGCTGAAGGAACAGCTGGCCTATTGTCAGATCAAGCTGTCGGCCGTTTACGAGCTGGGACACTTCGAGAATTGGGCACGTCGAAGGGAACTGTACCTTTATCACCAGAAGCTCGCACGTACCTTGTCCATTATGGATACGGGGCTAGTCATTCTCTCCCCAGGCTTCAGTTTTACGCAGCGGTGGTCCATTGATGCAGCTAGCCGGATGCTCGAACTGATCGGGGAGATGGCACGCAGATACCGTCATGAAGGCATTTCCGTCGGAATCCACCCGCATTTAGGCTCCTTGTTCTTTACTGAACAGCAGATAGATTATTTCATGGAGCGGCTGCCTGCCGGAATCGGACTTGCCCCTGACTTTGGCCATTTGGCGGAAGCCCAGATTGACATTCCCGCTTTCCTTAGAAAGTATGGCTGCAAAATACGGTCCATCCACCTTAAAGACGCTGTATATGTGAATGCCAACCGGTCTGCTGAGGCTCGGTCCACACCGCGTCGAATCCGGAAGACGCGTTTCTGCTGGCCTGGAAAGGGAGAGCTTGACCTTAATGCGGCGATTGAAGCTCTGAGCGAGATCGGGTATCAGGAGTGGCTGACGGTTGAGCTGGAGCCATTCGGGGAGCGGCTGCAGGAAGGCGCATTGGAGGCTTCCCGCTATCTCGAATGCCGTGTTCCGTAACATAACCCGAGCAACATCTGGGCAGTCCTCTATATACTTACAGCAGATTTAACATAGGGGGAGACGTATGGATATATCTCAAGCGGTTCGCCTGCTTCTTAGTAATCAGGGATGTGGATTGCTTCCGGTCGAGGAGATTCAAGATGGAAGCTTGTTATACGAAATAGGGTTCGATTCGCTTCGGTATATGGAGCTGGTCGTACTGCTCGAAGAGCAGTTTGCTTTTGAGTTTCAGGATGACCAGCTGGAAATCTCGGAAGCAACATCCGTATCCGACATCATTAAGACGGTGCAGGGGAGTGTTCAGGCTTGAGTCCAAGCCAGCTTCCCGCAGCCCACATAGGAACTGACGGGCAATGAAATCCCAAGCGGAAGGAAGAATGTGAAATGACGAATTCGGCAGAACATTGGACCCAATTTTTCCAGCATGACTATGTAGCTTTCTCTGAAACCATTCTGCATGCGGAGAGAACCGCATACGAGATAGAAAAAATCACCGAGATCCTGGATTTGCCGCCGGGAGCGGCAGTTCTGGACCTTGGCTGCGGGCAGGGCCGGATTTCGATCCCGCTGGCGCTCCGCGGGTATAAGGTAACTGGATACGACAGCTCCGCTGCCCTGCTGGAGGTGGCCGCGCAGCGGGCATCATCAGCAGGTGCAGATATTCGCTGGATTCATGGCGATATGCGAGACCTCTCGTTCTTGGGGGAATTTGATGCCATTATCAATGTCGGCACCGCTTTTGGCTATGTCAGGGAAGAGAAGGAGGACGCTGATATTTTGTGCAGAGTCCATGCGGCCCTGCGCAGCGGAGGGGTGTTTCTTCAAGACTTGGAGAACCGGGAACGGAAGCTGCGCAAGCTCGCTGCACGTACGTGGGAGGAGATGGGCCAGCAGCCTGTGTGGTCCAGGCGGGAGTTTGACTGTATAACAGGACGCTGGACCGAAACCATTTCCTGGATGAAGGACGGGGAGCTTGAGACCAGGATACTTGATCTGCGGTTGTATGCAGCGACGGAAATTATCCGGCTGACAGATGCCGCCGGGCTGACCGTCCGAGGGGTGTACGGGGGGCTGGACCGCTCTGCGTTAAGCCCGGACAGCCTGCGGATGGTCATCGTGTCGGAACGATAAGACGGAGGGTACTGGCCAATTGGATGTGAGACAAATTCTACAATTGCTTCCCCATAAGCCTCCCTTCCGACTGGTCGATGAAGTGTCTTTATATATCCCCGGAAATAAGCTGGAGGCCCGGTTTAATCCGGCCGATTACCGTGATGCATTCGGCGGCCTAGATTATGTGCCCATCGCGATACTGCTCGAAGGATTGGCGCAGACCGGTGTACTGCTTACCCAGCTGGAGACGGCCCCCCTTGAAGAACATGAGTTTCCGATGCTTGGTACAGTACGGGCAGATATCCACCGGCCGGTCATGTGGCCGGAGACGCTTGTATTCATGGTTAAACCGTATCGGTTACTGACCAAGAGCGCTGTCCTGCATGGGACCATTCAGGGGAGCGGAGGATCGCCAATCGCTGAGGCTCAGCTTTCGGTTGCCGTCGCCAAGGCTGAATTGGAAGGAGAATAAGGGGATGAGACCCGATTTGCTGCGAGAGCTGCCCTACAAGAAGCCCTGGATATTCGTAGACAGGATTATCTCCTGCATTCCGTCTCAGCAGATCAGTACGCTGAAGAACATTACGAGCAGCGACTTTTTCCTTCGGGGCCACTTTCCGTCTTACAGTGTATTTCCCGGGATGCTGCTGCTCGAGGGAATAAAGCAGTCCTGTGAGCTGCTCGTGAAGCTGTCCGGTTATGAGCCGGAGCCTGAATTTCTTCAAGCCGCACAGCTTCAGATACGCTTGCTGAAGCCTTCTCTTCCGGGTGATACGGTCGTTTATTCCGTGAAATGGACAGCGGAAGAGGATGGAAGAATGCTTTTCTCGGCTGAGGGTAAGATCGAAGGCGTCCCCAGTGTGCGCTGCACCTTCCGGCTGGCGGCAGACGCAGTGAGGCATTCGGGAAGAAAGGAGGGAACCAGATGACAGAAGAGCGTCTGGTGGAAATATTTGACCAGGGATGGCTCGCAGGGGTCCTTCACCTTCCTGAGCAGAGCACATGGCCCTGTCCGCTTGTGATCTATTGTCCGGGTAAGAACGGCGAACGGTACGAGGTGCACCGCCTTGCAATCAAATTCGCGAGGATGCTTGCTGGCATGGGTATCGCTTTCCTGCGCTTTGACTATTACGGCTTGGGGTTAAGCGATGGCAAATATCATCATATGACGACCTCAACGAAGGTGTCCAACATAATTGCGGCACATCGGTATGCGGCAACATTAAGGGCGGTCGACAAGAGCCGAATGGCTTATCTGGGCTTCAGTGATGGCGCTCGCATTGCCTTGATGGCATCGCAAAGAACTACTGTGAAGGACCTGGTGCTGTGGAGCCCGCTGTTTTGTGAGATCGGCGGCAACTTTCCGAATAAGAAGCATCCCCGTTTCACCCGGCACTCGCGCGACCGGGACAGCCTGGTTATGCCTTGGGCGGGGTTATGGGTAGGCATGGAATTTTACCGGGATCTGCAGAGCATTGACATCAACCGGGAGCTGTCGGACTTTCAGGGGCGTTCGATTATGGTTTATGGCAATGACGACCTGCTGATCAAGGAGGAAATGGAGCAGCTGGCAACCGACCGGTATGCCGTCTACCGTGGCGACGGGCGCAATACAGTGTGCAGGGTAGATAAGGCAGGACACCTGTTCACCTCCGTTCCGCTCGAACGGGAGTTAATGAAGCTGTCATCCGATTGGCTTGTGCGTTTGTGGGACAGATAGCAGTCAGGGAATGGAGGGCTGGGATTTGTGGCATCAATTCAGATTCGGAACGGGAATGCGGCTAGCAGCGGTTGAGGAATACACCTCTGCCGAGCGAACTGAACAGCCGCTGATTATCACCTTGGCTGGGCTTGGACAGGCGATGAGCGAGAAGAATTATCTGTTCTCAAATCTTAGGAAAAGGCTTGCCGAACATAATCAGTGGGTTGTCCAGTTTGACTATATGGGGCATGGAGACAGTGCGGGCCTGCTGGAGGAAGCTACGATTGCTTCTATGATTGACGATACACTTGCCGCACTTAAGACGTTCACAGCGAAGCGGAAGCCGGGCAGGATCTATATGATCGGACACGCATTAGGCGCAGTTGTCGCGCAATCGGCGGCGTTAGCCTGGGAACAGCAAACCGGCCAGACCTGCATACCGGTCCTGCTGTCTCCTCTGATCGGTCCAATTCCTGCTGCGAAGGATGTATTGGACCCTGGTGCGCTTGCATTGTTCGACAGGGAAGAGGCAGTAGATACACGTCTGCTGTTCCCGGGCTCCGATTATTACACACTGAGCGATTTCAATGAAGAGCAGTACCGGTATATGCAGCGCCTCGGCGCCCACCCGCTGTATTTGCACGGCCAATGTCTGGGACGAGCCCTGCTGTCAGAGCTGGATCAGCTTGTGCCGGAAGAGCTGTACAGCCGGAACAGGCACGGGCTCCATGTGATATGCGGACAGCGCGACAGCATGACGGCCAGCCTAGCCGCGCGGCTTCCAAGATCGACGCTTCATCTGCTGAAGGATGTGCACTATTACCACCAGCATCCGGCCAGTATGGATGAGGCAATTGATATCATACAGACCATTACGATGCCGACCCTGACGGAGTCTTCCCCGGGAAGGGGGACTTCAGTTGACGGGTGACATTGCCAGTGTGTTGGGAGAGACGGAGAAAATTCGGGTATATGACCTGAACTATCTGGACTGCTCCAAGGGCCAGTATGTCAGTTATCTCAAGTGGCGGGGTTATCACGTTGAAGCCCTTTACTACAATGCGCTGGAGAAGACGAGCACGCTCTATGACGAGTTCTTCGTAAAGAAGAAGGAACGATGGCAGTTTGATGAAGAAGGCTTTCAAGAGTCTGACTGGCCGTTAATCGGCGTCGTGCAGAATACCCGTTATGCGGAAAGCTTCCGTGAGGTGGAGGATGAAATCATTCGGCGGCTGCAAAATTGCACCATTGTATTCCTGTCAGTGGATACGTATTATCTGCATACCCGCCCGCATGTCTACGGGAAGCATCATGAGCCCCACTCCCTCGCCCTGATCGGAAGAAAGGATGGCGATTGGCTGGTATTGGATGAAAGGTCGTCTCACCTGCTTGTCTACGCGTACACGCATGAAGCAATTTGCCGCGCATTCGACTCTCCGTACGGCTTAAAGCAGGTAACCTGCTTTGAGCCCTCGCCCACGCAAGGCCCCCCTCAAGTTTCTACTGAAGGAATTATTTCCCGGTACAAAACATGGCTGGCCGGATTTGAAGACGATCTCAGCCTGTACGAGCTCATCATTCAATGGATGGAAGAATCCAAAGACGGGGCATTGCAGGAAGGGCTTCTGCGGTCAATAAGCGCAGCCTTCACATTATTGAACGGCTCACGGGATAAATTTGCCGCCTTCACCGCCTATATGGGCTTTGATCCCGCTATCCCCCGAATGCTGGCGGATTGCGCCAGAACAGCGGATTCACTGCGCAATAGTGTCAATAGAGCAATCCTGTCCGGCAAGCTTCCGGCTTCCTCTATTATCGACAAATGCAGTCTGCTTCGGGAACAGGAGCGGGAGATGATCGATACACTGAAAGAAAGGGGGACAAGGTGATGAATTATGGCGATGTAAAACGGCTCGCACAAACCATAGTTATGCGTTCGTTAGCCGTAACGGCGGGACAGAAGGTGCTGGTTGATCTTTCGGGAGAGGTACAGCCGCTTGGGTCTGCGATCGTTAACGAGCTGTGCCGCAGGGGAGCGGTTGTGCAGCTCAGGGAGACCTCTGCCGCCTACCTCAAAGCGCTCATATCCGGCAGTTCAGAAGAGCAGCTCAGTGCATGGGCGGAAGCGGAGCTGTCGCGAATGGACGGAGTGGACGCTTACATAGGCCTGCGGGCAGATCAAAACCAGTATGAGTTTAGCGATATTCAGGAAGCCCGCTATGCAGCCTACATGAAGCGCTTTCTGGTTCCCTGGCATCACCGGATGGCCATGCTTCCAAGCTGGCTGCTGCTCAAGTATCCGACGCATGGAATGGCTCAGCTCGCAAGAATGGGCAGGGAACAGCTGGATGCTATCTTCGTGCGTTCATGTCTGCTTGATTATGACAGGCTGGCTGAGCGTGCCCGGCCGCTCGGGGAGAGACTGATGTCGACGCGTGAGGTTCGGATTGTCTCACCAGGGACGGACTTAACATTTGATATTACGGGGATGTCCCACTATATGTGTGACGGGAGATACAACCTGCCCGATGGCGAAATTTTTACCGCGCCGCTTGTAGAATCGGCTGAAGGCATTATAACGTTCAATGTTCCGACCTCGTTCCTTGGGATGACCTTCGAGCAGGTGGGGCTTGAATTCCGCAAAGGCAAGGCAGCACCCCTCCCGGGCTCAAGCAGCCGGCTTGCCGAGCTGCTGGCTGCGGATGAAGGCGCTTCGCGGATTGGCGAATTCGGCATCGGACTGAACAATTGCATACCCCGGCCAATGAACCAGCTGCTCTTCGATGAGAAGATGGCGGGCAGTATTCATATCGCATTAGGGCAGGCGTTCCCTATGGCCGATAACGGCAATGTATCGGACATCCACTGGGACCTGGTGCTGCACCAGGCGGAAGAATATGGCGGAGGCGAGTTGTACTTTGACGGCAGGCTTGTCCGACGTAATGGATTGTTCATAGACGATGAGCTGAAGCCGCTCAACACGTACGCCGAAGAATAAGTGAATGAGGAGGTTGTATCTGATTGAAAACGATAAGTCTTCCAATAAGGCCATCCTTGATAACCTGCGACCCGCAGCATGCCTTCCCTCTAAGTGTGCTGGAATCAAGTGATATTGACTATAAGCCATGGCTCTTCTCTAATTATATCGATATGTATGGAAATCCCCTTACAGGAGAGATCGGCTTCTGTTCTCCCGCTCCGGATGCAGGGCTGCTGCATACACAGACGGTAGACCGGCGGACGATGCTCGAGCGTCCAGCCAATATTTCTACCTTGCTGAAACAAAGTCTGGAGGGCGGTTATTACGTATGGGCTTCCGTCAGCCAGTACTATCTGCAGTACCGGGCGGTATATACGGGCTCACGCGTGATGAAGGACATATTGGTATATGGCTATGATTCTTCTCAGGACTTGTTCTCCTACTGCGCGATCAGCAAGAATGGCGTGTTTGAACAACGCCAGCTGCCGGCCATTCATATGGAGCAGGCATTCTGGAGTGCCAGTCCGCCTGATCCGAAGCGGCATCCGGTTAGGCTGCTCCGGGCATCTGACCGGGAAGGCGCTGACTTTCGGACTGGCCAGGTCCAGACATTGCTGAGGGAATATTTGAACGGCGGCGTACAGCTTCCGCACATATTAATTGAGCAGCTTGAAGCCGTGGAGCGGCGGGAGAGAGAAGTAAAGCTGGTTTACTTCACTTTATGGCTGGAGCACAAGATGATTATGCAGCAGCGGCTCGCGTATATGCGAAAGACGGGAGCACTGACGGATGACAGCTGCGAGCAGGCTTATGATCCCATATATCGTCACGCTGAGATTATCCGCAAGTCTGCGATCCGCTATATGTGGACGAGAGAGACTAAATATAAGGAGAGGGCATGCCGTTTGCTTGATGGCATGATGGAGGAGGAGCGTAAGTGTCTGAGCGACATCCTGTGCCGGCTGGCTTAATTGAACATTTGTAAAGGGGGGAGCGCATTGAATATACTGGGCCTCGGCGGATCGACCCATGACTTCTCGGCTTGCGTAACACGTGGCGGTCTACTAGAGAGCTATATTGAGGAGGAACGGGTTACACGGGCAAAGCACTCCCTCCATCTTGGAGTGAGCATGCGTCACTGCAGAGCGGCAGGCTACTGCCTTGATGCCAGCGGTCTTACGATAGATGACATGGATGAAATCATTGGCAGTGATATTATCGAACCGGCTTACTACTCCAAATACGCAGGGCGCATTACCTTGATGAACCATCATCTTGCCCATGCTGCCAGTGCTTATTATCCGTCTTCCTTTGAGGAAGCGGCCGTTCTTGTAGCGGATGGCCGCGGGAGCCAAGAGGAGGGCGGAAGCCGCAAGGAAACGTTCTCGTTCTACTACGGCAGAGGAAAAGAACTCGTGCTGCTGGACAGAATTTACGGCGAAGAAGCCGATAGCGATATTGCCAATTCGCTTGGGAAATTCTACGAGGAGGCAACAGCGGCGATCGGATTCGGATTCCTGGAGGATGGCAAGACGATGGGCCTCGCACCTTACGGCACCGGCCGGTATGTGGCAGCATTCTCGCAATTGTATGAACTGGACAGTCTGGGACGCTTCCGTCAAACCCCGGCCCAGCTTGCACACATGCGGTCCTTCATTGCAGAAGTATGCGGCCGGGAAGGAGAGGGCGATCAGGCCCGAAGGGATGTGGCCTATGCGGTACAGTATCATACCGAGCAGGCCTGGATTGCTGCATGCAGGTATCTGCACCGCTTAACGGGAGCAGAGAACCTGTGTCTGGCTGGAGGCGTGGCACTAAACAGTGTAGCTAATGAGAAGCTGCTGCGGTTTACGCCATTCAAGAGAATCTTCGTTCAACCGGCTTCAGGTGATGCGGGCACTGCCATTGGCAGCGCCCTCTACGCACATTACAGGCATAAGGATAACATCCGCACCGCGGACCCGCGTCCGTTCTCCCCTTACCTAGGCAGAACATACAGCACAGATGAGTGTACAAGGGCGCTTGCGGCCCATGCTACCCGGCTTAATATTACGAAGCCTGCAAATATATACGACACGGCTGCCAGGCTGTTGTCGGAAGGCAGTATCATCGGGTGGTTCAGCGGGCGTTCCGAGATCGGACCGCGCGCACTCGGCAATCGCAGTATTCTCGCGGACCCGCGCCAGGCGGACATGAAGGATATATTAAACCGCCGGGTGAAGCATCGCGAACCGTTCCGTCCATTTGCCCCGATCGTACTGGAGGAGCGGCAGGAGGAATACTTCGCTCTGCGCCATCCCTCGTATTACATGCTGCTCGTGCCGGAGATTATTCCTTCCCGGCAAAGTGATATTCCTTCCGTCACCCATTACGACGGGACAGGCAGGGTCCAGACCGTCAATTCATCATTGAACCCGCAGCTGTATCAGCTGGTCAAGGCATTTGATGCCTTGACGGGGACTCCGGTGCTGCTGAATACCTCATTCAATGATAACGGGGAGCCAATCGTGGAGTCACCGGAAGATGCGGTTGCCTGCTTCTTGCGAATTGATTTGGATTATCTTGTTATCGGTGACTACCTGGTTCAAAAAAGCAGACAAATAGGACTGTCCGAAGGGCGCTGATAGCCCGGGGGACAGTCCTCCTTTATTTAGCGGAGCAGTGGTTTATGAGCCAGGGTCAGGGTCAGGCCGATGCCGTTCAAACAGCTTGTCTGACAGGATGGAGGAAGATGCCGCCTTGCTGCTGCCCAGGCAGCGGATTTCGCAGCCGATGCGCATTCCGGTCTCCCGTTCAGGGAAATCTCGATCCCGGTAATCGACCCCTTTCACGAAGAGCGAGGGACGCAGGAGCTCGAGCGAGGTACACAGGTTATCTTCGCCGAAAATAAATACATAATCGACGGCGTGCAGGGCTGCCACAATGCGGCATCGTTCGAATGCCGGAAACAAAGGCGCCCTCTGCTTCACTCTGATGACAGATTCATCAGAGTTGATACCGACAATGAGCGGTCTGCCCAGGGCAGCGGCCTCTTCCAGATAGTCCAGATGCCCGACATGGAATAGATCGAAGCATCCTCCGGCGAGTACCATTTCCCCGGCATTAACCGAACCGTTCGATAACCGCTGTACCAGCTCGGAGCGTTCAACGATCTTATTCCTCATAGCGCTTCCTCCTCTGTTGCGAATTTGTTGATCAGGTAAGCAACTAACGGAGCATAGCTGCTGCTGTGGCGTTCGGCCGCAAATACATAGCAGAAAGGCGAGAACTGCAGGCTGACGAACCGGTGTCCGAAATTAACAATGCGGTCGTCAATGACCAGAGCCGTTATCTTCACGGGTACCGGCCATAGGGAGTTGGCACTGCGGTATGAATGCCTGTCCGACAAAATAGTAGAATCAGCCAGAACAATCCCTAAGCTGCGGCGGCCATGGCAACTGCTGCCGTATTCATGTTCCTCCCACAACCGCACGTCAGGCTGTGCTGCCTCTTCGCCGTAGCGGGCTACCGTGTATCCATTTCGCCGCCATTCCTCCGCTAGTGCCTTCATTGCAGCAGCAGCGCCCTTTCGCTGCGATGTGCGGTCATAGAGCACAAGGTGTCTGGTCATGATTTCACCCACTCGATATGGAATCCATTCAATGTATCCTCAATTGTTATCCGGCTCTGCTTCAGGGGGAGATGCCCGTCCAGCATCTCAATGAGACGCTGAAACACGTGATCTGGCGTGATATCCTCGCTCCGATTGCTCTCGGGAACCATACTGTAATTCATATACAGCGGGCGGAAGCTGAGGAAGGAGAAGGAAGAGGGGCTGTTCTTCTGCAGATGGGGTACATTCTTCCCCCAGATTGTAAGATTGGGAATACCGGCAAGAGCGGCAGCATGCCCGAACACGCTGTCAATGCCGACAACGGCATCAAGCAGAGGGACAGCGCTTAGTGCGCGGTCCAGCGGCAGCCGGCTCCAATCTGTTGCGCATGGCAGGGGGTGAGCTGTGGGGGAAAGCGGAATGAGTCCGATACCCGCTTCCATGCAATGCTGTGCGAAATGCTCGGCATGGCGCTGCGGCCAGCAGCGTGCCGCTTCTCCAGTATGATGCTGAAAGCCGATAAGGGCTTTATACTGCTGCCGGAGCCGGACTGCCTCCTCCGCTAATAAGGAGTCGGCTGGTGATACCGCTGTGCCTGTGCGGGCATAACGGTTCAACAGCTGGGGATCGCCGAGCGCCTGGGCCCATAATTCCACAACATGATGCAGCTTTGGTGCAGTCAATCGAAGGGAAAGTAATATAACATCCACGTAACGGTCGGATTTGGTGATGGCCTCGTACATGTGATAGCTGTCCATGAATCCCAGAACAGAGCAGTGGTTCAGCCGCTTACGAAGGAACGGAACAGTCTTTTCCCTGGCAAGCACATGAACCGGCTCTCCCCGGCTTCTTCGGCGGTCGATACTGTCCTGCAGAAGGGGAATCGCCATTAAGGAGTCGCCATATCCGAAGAACCAGTCTGCCACGATTGCTGTTGTACGGCTGCCTTTACCTAATGGACGGCGGGGCAAGACGTCGGTGAACAGGGGGAAATATAGAGAGGCGTCGCCCTTAACGACACCGTTCAACAGGAAATGCCGGGGAACACACTGGATGAGCATATCATTGACGAGAAAAGCTTCGGCCTTGTCGTTCAGCTCGGCGAGAAATCCCCACAATGGTTCATGGGCTGACGGAGACGCTGGAGCCTGTTGTTCCGGTTCTGCTCCCGCAAACCAGCTGTCCAGCACGGCCAGCGAGGCGCCGTCTCCAACGCAAACGGTGTGGAAGCCTTGTTCCGCCAGGTACCCGGCGTCTATGCTCGCGCCAGATGCCATGTGTATGGCGACAATAGAACGCGTCTGTCCGGCAAGCCGGTTTAAGACGTCGGATCCCATGGGGAGAGGGGCAGCAATAAACAACCGTCTCCCCTTGTTTCTGGCATAGAGCCGGTTTTGCTTCAGCTTTGCGCTGAATAAGTCCATTCCTTGTCTCCTCCTCTCCGTGTGAAAATTAAATTCTGAATATGCCGCTGCTGAGACAGCGCTGCAATGTCCTCCGGGGTTACCGTGGCAGTGAATGGCTTCGATACCGCGACCCCTGCAGCAAGAGCGCCAGCAAGGAGGGCATCTGCGGAAGATGCGCCAATGGAGGCATACACGGCAAAGGCTGCGATAAGAGAATCGCCTGCGCCTACTACAGACAGGGGATTGCGGCATAACGCAGGAAGACAATAACAGCGGTCGGCTTCAATCAGGCAGCAGCCGCGGCCTGCATCCTTCAGTACAAGCATCTGGATGTCATATTCATCCATTAGCTTCCGGGCCGCCATAATAGCGTCGACAGCGCTTCCGAACGAAGAGGAGGTTAACTGGTTAAATTCATTCAGATTCGGGAAGATTGCCGTGGCACCCCGGTACCGGCCAGGGTCATTCCCGGAAGGATCTATGTATACAGGTATCCCGCAGCTTCTCGCAGTTGTAATGAATGTCTGGATCAGCTCTGCATCAAATAGGCCCTTCCCCAGGTCCGAGAGGATGAATCCATTAACGCCAGGTGCCAGGGAGCGCCACATTTTCGCCAGCGTTTGCTTCACATCCGGGTCCAGGGGACTCCGGTCCTCACGGTCGATACGCAAGCGGGTTGCCGACTGCTGCTGCAGCCTTGTCTTTAATGTCGTTCCCCTTAGAGGGGTTCTCGCTACAGCAGATGTATCCAGCTTGGGATGCAGGTTAGCAAGCAGCAGATCTCCCTCATAATCTGTTCCAATTACGCCCAGTACCTGCCCGGCAGCCCCTAGCGAGCAGACATTGTTTCCCACATTCGCCGCATTTCCGGGAAAATATCGTGTGCTGTAAATATTCCACAGGTCAACCTGTTCGTTATCGGAGTATCCGTCCTCGCATTCACTGTACTGGTCTAGGAGCAGATCGCCCGCAATGGCAATGCGCCCCAGAGGGTGGCTAGTATCTTTTTGGGATCCATTCATTCCTTCACCTCGTTTCAAGCTCTATTCCTATCATACAAAACTGGCAACCGTAAGAATCTGGTTTTCCGTTTAAGGATGCTTAATGAAAGCCGAGAACAGCATGGAGCATCTCTTTTAGTATGAGAGTATACGCACAGGAAAGGGCGGTTGAGATGATCAACGAGCAGGCAGAGCTTGAAGCATTCGAACGAGATGGCTATGTAGTCATAAGAGGCGTATACAGTCCGGAAGAGGTTCAGTCACTGAACCGGGAATACGAGAAGGTATGGATGGCAAGGATTGCGGAAGCGAAAATTCAGCATAACCCTGAGGAGCCGCTGAACAGCCTGTTCCCAAGGTTAAAGGACTGTCACTGGGATAGCGAAACGATCCGCCGCTTAGCCTTTCTTCCGGCAGCGGCCGGCCGTCTGGAGCGCTGGACCGGCGAGGAAATGCTGCTGGTCTCGACCAATTATTACTTTAAGCCGCCAGGGATGGACGGAATCCCGTGCCATCAGGATAACTATGGCCT
Organism: Paenibacillus sambharensis; assembly: GCF_003233845.1. GTDB lineage: Bacteria > Bacillota > Bacilli > Paenibacillales > Paenibacillaceae > Paenibacillus_I > Paenibacillus_I sambharensis. The sequence continues at coordinate 192,705 of NZ_QKRB01000036.1, read as the reverse complement.
CGGTGTGAATCCGGGCACGTGTTATGCCATCTGGATCAGCTTGGATGAAGCGGATGGCGAGACAGGCGGAATGCGTTTCTTCCCGGCCACCCACAAGCTGGACATTATGACACCGGAAAAAATCGTGGACGAGAAGGCAGACACATTCGGCGGTTACGTTCAGGTGCTGCATGCGCCTGATGGGTACGAAGCTGTTCAGGTGACCACTGAGCCGGGGGATATCGTGATCTATCACGGCCATATCATGCATGATTCCCCTGGTAATGCAACCGCGGACCGCTTCCGCCGCTCGCTGATCGCCCACTTTGCCGGAACAGGGACGGAGCGGCTCCTCCTGAACTTTAACCAGTTGATGGATAGGGAAGGCAATCGTGTCCGCAGACGCTTGAATGCAAGAAGCAGAACATCATAAGGGGAGGGATAAGGATGCCTGAATGGATTGGCGAGGCGGAGAGGAAAGCATTCAGAGAACAGGGCTATGTGAAGATTCCGGGGGTGTACAGCAGGGAACAAATTGATCAGGTCAAGTCGGCTTACGAACAGTACTGGCTTAAGCTGGTAGCCGCTGGCGAAATTATCGCAAAGGGAAAGAGGCCGCTTGAGCGGCTGTTCCCCCGGATGAGGGATTACCACCGGAAGAATGAGGCAATTGCCCGCTTCGTTCTTGACCCGGCATCCTTTGATATCGTGGAAAGCCTGATTGGCGAGGAAGCCTATATTATCTCTACCAGCTATTACTTTAAAAGTCCTACTACACGGGCGCTGCCGCTGCATCAAGATAACTATGCGTTCGGGGTTGAACCGGGCACGACCTATGCTTTCTGGGTTAGTCTGGATTCCTCGGATGAAGAAAACGGGGGGCTGCAGTTCGTCCCTGGTACCCATCACCTTGAACTGATGCTCCCCGAGACGAATCCGGGAGATGTCCGGCATTACTTCTCGGACGAGGGGCAGCGGATTGATGTACCGGAGGATGCCGGGCTCATCCACGTGGACACGGAGCCTGGAGACATCGTTGTCTTTGACGGCAATATTATTCACGGCTCGTCCGCCAATGTCTCCTGTGACCGCTACCGGCGGTCGCTGCTTACCCACTTCTGCGCTGCCAGTGTCGAGAAGCTGGCATTGAATTTCAATAACCTTCTGGATAAGCACGGCCAGCGGGTGCGTAAACGGCTAAACACCCATACGAAAATAACGGAAACCCCCGGCTCCGTATTTGCTATTAAGGAAGCCAATTATTTTGATTCCTGGAAGTAAAGGAGAAGTGCTGTATTCATGCATGATTCACCCTTGTCAGATCCATTTCCGCTCGGGACAGAACAAGTGTCAGACTACCAGGAGCAGGGGCATCTGTACGTGCCGGGGGTCATCTCAGCGGAAGCCGTGAGAACATTTCGCAGCCGGATATACGCATTGGTGGAACGGCTGGGAAGAGGAGTCTTGCACAGCTATATAAGAGACGATTTCGGAGGGAAGTTCCTGGAGCTGACGAACGTATGGAGGCTGGATCCCGAGCTCCGGGAGCTGACCTTTGCCCGCCGCTTCGCTAGGATGGCAGCCGAGCTGCTGCAGGTGCCCTCCGTCCGGCTCCATTACGACTGCATCTTGTTCAAGGAAGAGGGTGGCGGACCGACGCCCTGGCATCAAGATCAGTTAGCGTGGCCGCTGGATACGGAGCATACCATTACCATGTGGATGCCGCTGTCCGATATTCCTTCTGAAATTGGTTCCTTGTCATTCCTAACAGGCTCCCACCGTCTGGGGAAGGCAAGCATGCTGGATGCCGTGCGGCAGAATCTGCCGGAGGTGAGCTATGGCGCAATGAAAGCCGGAGACGCCACCTTCCATAGCGGCTGGACCTTTCATGCCGCCAAAGGCAACCCGATGAAGCGTACCCGGGATGTATTTGCTATTGTCTATTATGCCGATGGCGCGGTGCTGACAGCTCCCGGTACGGAAGCATACCGCCAGGAGCATCTGAATAAATTCTTCCCCGGGCAGAAGCCCGGGGAAGCGGCAGCAAGCGAGTTGAATCCCTTGTTATGGGACAATCAGCCATGATGAAGGCATCTGTCAGGGCCTGATGGAAAAGCAGCGGATAGCGTTTCCATCCGGATCGCTGCACAGAAAGGCAAGCTCATCCTTGCTGTGTACCAGTTCACTTGGCTTCAAACCGGCCAGGACAAGCTGATCCCGGAAGGCTTCCACTCCCTCTATCTGCAGTTGAATGAGCGGACACTCGGCAGGTTTGGCCTGCGGAATCCTTTCACAATGCAGAAGCCACAGGACCGTATTGCTCCCCGCCAGTCCGAGCACGATCCGTTCCTTTTCCACCATATACACATCGAAGCCAAAGTGCTTCACATACCACTGCATGGAGGAAACGGGTTCCGCTGCCGGCAGGCTCACTCCATGCAGCTGCGGACCAAGTTGAGTTTGCATGACAATCATCCTTTCGTTATTCATAGATACGACAATACTATAAGCGATTATGCCGCCCGAAACTCGGCTTCTTGATAGACATAAGCGCCGAGTTCCAGGGCAGAACACGGTCTTATAATAGGAAGGTGGAAGGAGGGGGTGCATTGAACCAAAGGCAGTTACCGGTCCATCTTAACCCGGGATTATCGACGGAATGCTATCACAATTATCGTCTCAGTATTCTGCTTGCCTTCCCTGGAGGTGAGAGCTGGGCACACAGCCATTTCGTAAACCTCACCGTTCGCGGTCAAGGGGATGGATATTTCCCAATGGTCCGGTTCGAGGAGCATCTGGATATCTATGACGGGATGCTTGAGGAACAGACAGTGGAGTGCGGAGCGGGCTGGCTGGATGCCGTAAGGCAGGCGGTCGATGAGGAAGCGTATATGCTGGTGTATGTGAACTGGAGGCATATTCCGGGTTCCCGCTATCATGGGGTCCGCGATATGGTGCATGAGGCATTAGTTTATGGCTATGACGACGAGCGGCAATGTCTTAACGTTATCGGGTTTGATATGCATGGGAAGATGTACAGCCCGTTCCAGCTGGATTACACGCTGTTCGAAGCGGAGCTGGAGAGAGTTCTGCAGCACGAGCTTCATCAACAAAGGTGGTTCGCTTACTATGGCTTCCCGCTTGTACGGATCCGGCGCCTGCTCCCTTGGCGGGATGCCTTCAATGCCCAGGCTGTCTTCTTTGCCCTCGACCGGGGGAGCATCAGGTCAGAACAGGCATCCGAATCGGCATATGCTGCGGGCTGCTATGTCAATGAGTATCTGGGGGGTTATTTTCTGCGGATGCACCAGGAGGGTCCGATCGGACAGGGGGAGTTCGGGCTGTGGAATATTCTGATGCATAAGATGGCTCAGCATAAACGGCTCATGCTGCAGCGAATTGATTATATGAGGCAGCAAGGGGGCACAAGGGAGCAGGAGCTGTTGAGAATCCGCGACTTTTATACGAAGTCCAATGCCTGCTTATCCAAGGCAAGGTCAATGTCTCTGCAGTATCAGCGTTCCTGTGACAGAGAGCTCATGCCGCTCATAAGCGAGATGTTCCGGAAGATGTTTGAACTGGAGAAACGGGCGGTACCGATGCTTAAAGAATATTTGGTCAGGCAGCGGCTCGAAGCGTTTGGTTAACGGGCGGCAACTACTATTTTGATGGGGTGACTCGTATGGAGAATCAAGCAGCAATAGAAGATAAGATCCTGCAAAGCTTGCGCAATGTCGTCAATCATGTTGAGTTTGATAAGAGCAGTCCGCTGCTCGAGCTGGGCATTGATTCCATGACCTTCATTCGCCTTGTAGTGGAAATTGAAGAGGAGTTCAGCATCGAGATTCAGGATGAAGATATCGTATTGGATAATTTCAGCTATGTGGAGAACATTACGAATCTTGTCATCCGGTATCTATCAGTCCCGAAAGCGGAGTAGGGGATGGGAATCGGAGATCAGACGCAGGGGAAGTCCCTGCTTCTAACATTAACGGAACCGTCCAGGATGGATTGGCGGTTTAAGGACCGCTTCGGTTTGAGTGAAAAAACGCTGGATTGCCGTCAGCTTGCCGTTAATGAGGTGCTGAAATGGAAGGGGGAAACGGAACCGCTGCGCGTGTTTCTTAATGCCTTTGACTGCACGCATAGCGGATTGAAGCTCCGGCGATCAGCGCCTGAATTGGGTGCCGGCTGGCAGCTTGATATGCAACAGGAGCTGGATGCCGAGCGGATACGGCGGAAGATTATTGAGACATTCTGCAGGGAAGGGTACTGCCTGATTTACTATCAAGCGTATCATGCTTCCTTTTTGAAATACTGGCATGCTCACGATGTTGAGCATTGGTCGCTTGTCATCGGCTGTGACGAAGGGGGTATCACCCTGGCTGACGAGGCGGGGGCACCTGATTTCTTTCGGGGACATATCGGCTTCGTGCCATGGGCGGTTATCTTCGATTCCTGGCAGCTGATGAGTGCAGGCGGGATCGCTACTGTCACGGGGGGTTCTGACCGCGGAGACTGGGATATAGAGTTCCTCAGCCTGGTTAGGCAATCTGTTAATCACATGAGGGGTGGAGGGCTGGCCTGCCTGCACAGTTTTGTCCAAGCGGTCTCAGGGGCGCCTCTTGACGAACTGATCCCTTCATTGGAGCAGCTGGAGTTTGATATCCATTATTTCCGCAAGCTCCGCGAGCTGTGGCAGCTTGCCGTCCAGCAATCGGTGGTCCCCGGCAGATTTATGCAGCCGGAATGGGTGGAGGAACTGTTTTACGTGTGCAAGTGCTGGTCGTTAATTATGGGGGTTGTGATGAAATGGAAGCGCCAACCAGAGAGGGACTACAGGCTGAAGCTGGTGGATTACCTTCATCAAACCTGGCGCAATGAGCAGCGGCTGTTCGAATCAATGGCCTCACTTCCCGGATTATAAGAGTTGCTGCTGCCAAGAAGAGAGGAGGGGGTTTGGTGGCCAATATTGTAATTGTCAGCCAGCGGCTGCTTGGACATGTCATCCCCATACTTGGCGTGGGTGCCGAGCTGGTAAAACGCGGGCATAGCGTCAGGATGCTGGGTCATGCAATGAATAAGGAGCTGGTAGTAGAGGCGGGGCTGCAGTTCTCTCCGATCGGATGGGATAAAGTGCCGAATCTCTATATGGAATACATGCTGAATGATCTGCTTCGTGCGCTCGAGCGCAGCCCCGATTTAATTATAGCGGACTCAGCGCAATGCGCCCCCGCCTACGCGGCAGAGCTGCTCGGCATTCCCTGGGTGAGCTTTCAGACAACGGTGCCTCTCCCGGATGAGCATCTTCCAGGGGGAGCAGCGGCGAATGAGCGTATGCGCCAGAAGTACGGGGAGCAGCTGAATGCAATCCGTTCCAAGCATGGATTGCCGCCACTCGAGCATCCCATTCGAACGAGGGGGGACTTTGCGGGACTGTCGCCCTTCCTGCATTTGCTCATGGTTCTGCCCGAGCTTGCCGGCAGCCCGGAGGCATACCCGCCGTCGTTCTGCCTTGTGGGCGGCAGCTCCGCCGATTGGCGTCCGGGATTGCCTGAGCTGAAGTTTCATACGACGGACCGGCTGCGCCTTGTTGTGAGCACCTCCTCAGTTCCTCGCATTGAGTACCGGGAGGTCATGAACCGGTATGTGGAAGCCGCGATTGATGTCTACGGGCGGGAGAGACCGGAAGAGGCGGAAGTGTGGATTTGCGAGACGGAGCCGTATCAGGCAGCGGAACCGCTGCCCGCAGCCGTGCATTGGACCTCTCAGCATCCGGTTCACCATGTGCTGCTGCCGGAAGCGCATGCAGCGATTGTACATGGGGGATGCGGAACGCTGCAGCAGTGCATCCGGTTCGGTGTTCCCATGGTCATTATTCCGCTGGGTGCGGATCATCCGGTCCTGGCGAAGCGCTGCGAAGAGCTCGGTGTCGCAGTTGTCTGTCCTCCGGACCGGATTGACGGGAATGAGCTGAAGGAAAAGGTCGGTACCCTGCTGACGGGAGGATACCGGGACAGGGCTGAAATGCTGGCCCGGAAGGTGAGCAGGTATACGCCAAACGAGACAAGCGCAGACGGAGTTGAAATGGTGCTGGAAAACAAATGCTACCACAAAGATGAGGGATGGATAGATGCTGACAGAAACCGTTTTTTTTGATACTGTGCGCCAGGTGTGCGGCCGGGATGATATCGGGATGTCAACGGCTTTTACAGACCTGGATATCGATTCGACGCAGGTTATCGAACTGCTGATTGAATTTGAAATTGTCCTTAACATTGATGTGCTCGATGACCGGTTGAATCTGGACGAAATGCGGACGTTCCAGGACGTTTACGATTATTTGGCACATTTGATGTCAAATTAGAGGACGAGCTAATGAAAACTCCTTATCTATCAGAAGAGCTGCTGTCGGAGTACCGCCAGGAAGGCTATGCCGTTGTACGAGGCGTCTACGACAAGGAAGAGATGGAGGCGCTGAAGCACGACTACCACCGGTTATGGCTGCAGCGGGTCGCCTCCGGCAGGATTAGACAGGACCCGAACCTGCCAATGGAAAGCCTGTATCCGACGATGCATGAGGTCAATCGGGAAGATGAAGCGATGCGCCGTTTCATGCTGGACCCCAGGCAGTTCGCTATTGCGGAAGCCGTATTGGGGGAGGAGGCGCTTGTCATTGGCACGACCTGCTTCTTTAAGGCGCCAAGGACCAAAGCACTGCCGTTTCATCAGGACAATATAGATAACGGCTGTGTTCCGGCCAGGAATGTCGCCTTGTGGACAAGCATTGATGCCGCCGATGAAGAGAATGGAGGCTTATGCTTTATTCCCCGGTCACATTCATTAGGGTTACTCTCCATTAATGCCCCTTCTCATCCCCGATACGGACTGTTGTCTCTCCCGGTGCCCGGCAGCGGCCATGCTGCTCGTGTTCCTCAGCCTTACCGCATTGTACATGTTACTGCCCAGCCTGGTGATGTCATTATCTTCGATGGCCATACCATCCATGGTTCAACAGCCAACAGTACTGCTGACCGTTTCCGCCGCTCCTTCGCTGCCCATTTTACAACGGCTTCCGTTACGAAGGTATTTGCGAACTTCTACTCGCTCTTCAACAAGCATGGGGAGACCGTTCCCAAAGCCGTGAACAAGCAGCACGGGAAAATCAGGCCGCTGCTGCTGCCCGAAGCGAAGATGGCTGAGGGGGAGAAAATATATTGACGGTGGTGGTTAGCGAGAATGTCTGCTCTGTTCAGCGAACTTATTGAATATTTCAGGGAATGGGAACGAAAGAAGCTGTCGGGACAGGCAGCTGATCCTGATGAATTAATCCAGCATTTGCTGCAGCGCCGGTTTCACTGCTGGACCCTTCCTGCATCCCGGAGCAGCTCACCGCTGAGCTGTATGGAATATATGGAGATGATCAGCGGGCTGTCGGGCTATTGCCCGTCCGCTGTACTGAGTATGGCGATGCATCTCTACACCGTGTGGGGATTGAGTCTTGGCGCCAATCAGACGAAGGTGAAGAATTATCTGGATCAAGTAGAAGGTCAGGATATATTATTTGCATCGCCGAACGAACCGGGGCTTTATCTCATGGCGCCGGGTCAGATGCGGGATGAGGATTATCGCATACATGCAGTGCCCTGCGAGGGCGGTTACCGGGTGAGCGGCATCAAGAAGTTCGTATCGCTTGAGCCCTATCTGCGCTACTTGCCGACGTATTGCAAGGTTCAGGGATATCAAGGAAGCTATCACGGCATTATCATGCTCCTGCTGGATAAGCAGGCACCGGGTGTTTCCGTGGATTCGGATTGGAATGTCGTATCCATGGCGGCTACCAGCAGCAATGGCGTCCGTTTCGACGATGTGTTTGTGCCCCAGGAGGCGGTCGTATTTGAAGTGGACCGGGTTCCGGCGGATACCGAGCTGCTCGGATACTTGTTCCGGCTTACCGTGGCCTCCGTTTATTATGGCATTGCCTGCCGCGCGGTGTCTTATATCGAAGGCAAGTGCAAGACCAGGCGGATTCCCCATTACACCAAGCCTCTGTCATTCTTCCCCGGTGTTCAATATACACTAGCCGAGATGCTTATCCTGCTGGAAACATCACGTTCCCAGCTGGAACGTTTGTGCCGCACGCTGGACCTGTATCTGAAGGGCAGCCGCACAGCGGGCTCTCAGAAGGAACTGAAGCGGATCAGTCTGATTACCAAGGACTATGTGGTCAAGGCGGCAGAAGAGACGGTGAATAAGGCCATGAAGATTGAAGGAATCGAAAGCATATCCGAACGAAGTCCCCTGTCTGTGCTATATCAGGAAGTCAAGGCGGGGATGTTCCATCCTCCCCAAAGGGATGTCACCTATGAAATTATTGCCAAAGACCAGTTCGGCATCATCCCTCTGCGGAACAGGTGGTGATTACGGGATGACAATTGTGCTTGGACTTGGAGGCTCAGGCCATAGTTATGCTGCTTGTCTTGTGAAGGACGGCATCGTTAAGGCAGCAATTGAAGAAGAGCGCCTGTCCAAAGTAAGGCACTGCCTGTTCGTTCCCGGTACAGAGAACATCCGGCTGGCCAGAAGCAGGGCGGTCCTCTACTGTCTTGAGGCAGCGGGTGTGGGACCGGATGAAGTCGATTTAGTCATCTCAAATGATATTATGCATCCGCTCTACTGTGCCAAATATAACGGGGATGCTATCGCGATCAATCATCACCTGGCCCATGCTGCTGCTTCCTATTATACTTCCCCCTTCCGCAGTGCGGCCGTCTGGATTGCGGACGGAAGCGGAAGCTTTCTTGAAGACGGAGCCTACGAGACGGCTTCATACTATGAGGCTGATGAAGACGGGCTCAGACTGCTTCAGCGAACGGCTGGACGGTCTGAGCGAAGGATGATAACGGACCATGACGACCTCAATCATTCGATCGGCGGATTTTACAGATGGGTGACGGAGGCGATCGGCTTCGGATTCCTGCAGGATGGGAAGACAATGGGGCTGGCTCCTTATGGAACGCCGAGATATGTGGAGCAGTTTGCGGAGTATTACACGTTTACAGAGGATGGTCACTTTATCCAGACCAAAGAGCAGGTTCAGCGGTTCTGCAGGTGGCTTACCTTATCCCTGCAAGAAGTCTCAGGAGAGCGGGAGCAGTTCGAGCGAAGGGCCGACCTTGCATTCGCTGCTCAGCACCATCTTGAGCAGGTTGTCATTCAATCCTGCCGTTATCTATTTGAAAGGACCGGCAGGAAGCAGCTTTGTCTCGGGGGAGGCATAGCGTTCAACAGTACGGCGAATGGGAAAATTTTACGCGATACCCGCTTCGAAGAACTGTACCTGTTCCCCGCTGCGGGTGATGCCGGTACGGCTGCAGGCAGCGCGCTGTACGGATACCACGTGCTCAAGGCAGAGAGTCGCAGTCCGGCAGGCAGACCCTTCTCTCCATTCCTCGGGAAGGCGTATGCCGACTCCGATATCTTGAAGGCTTGTGCACGCTATAAGGACAGAATTACAGTGACAAGACCGGAGAAGCTGACCGATACCGCTGCGCAGTGGCTCTCATCCGGCAGGATCATCGGATGGTATCAGGGAAGATCCGAATTCGGGCCAAGAGCACTGGGGAACCGCAGTCTGCTTGCGGATGCCAGAAATCCGGGGATGAGAGATACGATCAATCTGACAGTAAAACACAGGGAGAGCTTCCGCCCGTTTGGAGCGGTGGTGCTTGAGGACGAACGGGAAGCCTACTTCGAGGGGCAAGACGAGTCTCACTACATGATGAAGGTATACAAGGTAAAGCGGGATAAAGCCGCGGTAATACCCGCTGTCGTCCACACAGACGGGACATGCCGCTTGCAGACGGCAACCGAGCAGACAGCCCCGCTGCTGCATGAGCTGCTGCTTGCGTTTGCGGCAATTACAGGGGTGCCTGTACTTCTGAACACCTCACTTAACGACCATGGCATGCCAATGGCCGAAAGCCCGGATGATGCACTCGATACCTTCATGAACACCGCTGTGGATGCACTCGCAATAGGCCCCTATTGGGTTACGAAAACAGGGAGGGAAAAAGATGGAGCAGCCAATTACCGGCGTACAGAATAATATCAGTACCGTATTCATCCACTTTGACAATTTGGAAGCGGCCTGTGAGTGGTATCAACAATATCTGGGACTTTCCATCCGTAAGAAGGATCTGGTCAAAGGGTTCGTGGAGATGAACATGGAGGGTGTGAACCTGAGTCTGCTCACCTGGAGAACGGACAATAAGGTGCAGCCGGAGCATCCGACCTTCTGTTTCTATACATCGGACATTGAGCAATCCTATAAGGACCTGAAGCATAAAGGGGTCGAAGTATACGACATCGATAATGCGGGCTCCGTATCCTGCTTCCGCTTTAAAGACCTGGAAGGGAATATGCTCCTTGTTTGCACCTAGGCAGCGGCAGCGGTTCGTACCGGAGCTCATTCTATCCCAGGCGGGAAACACGCCGGACGCCACTGCGGTCGTTTGCGGGGACGAAGTCTGGTCTTACCGAAGGCTGGAGGAGCGGTCAAACCAGATTGCCCGGCAGCTGCTGCGCGCAGGCGTCAAGGAGGGGGCGGCTGTAGCCCTCCTGATCCGGCGCTCGCCGGATTTGCTAGCGGCTATGATTGCCGTAATGCGTACAGGGGGATATTACATTCCTGTCGATCCGCATTACCCGGATGAGCGCATACGCCATATGATCGAGGACAGTCAGGCAGTGTATATACTGGCTGATGAGGCAGGCAGGCATCCGCGAATGAGCGGCATTGAAACGATCGTTACCGGTCTGCCCGGTTCCAGTCCGGACGAGGGCCATATACCGGCTCCCGTTACAGCCGCTGAGGATCTGGCGTATGTCATTTATACCTCGGGATCTACGGGGATGCCCAAGGGGGTTATGATCGGCCATGGTGCGCTGCTTAATTTTCTCGAAGGCATTGTTCCCGTTCTGGGCTTCGCGCAAGGGAAGTCTATTGTATCGCTTACAACGGTCTCCTTCGATATTTTTGTTCTCGAAACGCTGGTCGCATTATGCTGCGGCATGAAGGTGATTATGGCAACGGAGGAGGAACAGAATAACCCGAGACTGCTGCGCAGGCTCCTGGCGACATGCGGGGCTGACATGCTGCAGACAACGCCATCCCGGCTGCATATGATGATGAGCGACAGACAGAGCGTGGATATGCTGCAGGGACTGCAGCGTGTATTCATTGGAGGGGAGATGCTTCAAGAGAAGCTTGTCCGCAGGTTCCGCAGTATGTCCGGGGCACGGCTCTATAACTTATATGGTCCGACAGAGGCCACTGTTTGGTGTGCTGTGAAAGAGATTACGGACAGCGGGGAGATCAATATAGGGCAGCCGCTTCGCAATATGGTGATGACCGTCCGTGACGAACGGCATAAGGCGCTGCCAAGAGGATCAGTCGGTGAGCTGTATGTAGCAGGTGCTGGCTTGTCCAGCGGTTATTGGAACCGGCCAGAGCTGACAGAAGAGCGTTTCGTATGCTGCGAAGGCAGCGACGGCCGGCAGATGCGATTTTACCGGACGGGTGATCTCGCCCTGCAGCATGATAACGATGAGTTTGAAGTGCTTGGCAGAATGGACGACCAGGTCAAGATAAGGGGCAATCGTGTAGAGCTTGGGGAAGTGGAAGCGGCCCTGCTGCAGCATCCACAGATTGTGCAGGCGGCGGCCGCCATTGAGGCAATTGATGAGTTCTCCCGCAAGCTTGTCGTGTTCTACGTTTCCGGGGTGGAGCTTGCGGCGGATGAGTTGAAGAGTCTGCTCTATCGAAGCCTGCCCGATTACATGGTTCCCGCGTCATACCGCCGTGTTAAGCGGATGCCGCTAACACCGAACGGGAAGCTGGATCGCCGGGCCTTGGTGCGGGGTGACTGGGATGGGTGAGCACCTACTAACTGGAATGAAGCCGTTTCGGGAGATTTATTATAAGGACTGCTACTACAATGCGCTCTTTCCCGTGCTGACCTATTTCAACAGACCGCTCACGCCGTTTTTGCTAAATGATATCTTCATTTATCGTTATACGCCCTCATCCTGTGTGATTAAGCACGACATCGTTCCGATTCAGGGGGAAAAGCGTATTCTTGACCGGCTGGGACTGTGGAAGAAGGAGCGGCGTTACAGTAATGATATGCTTCAGCTGGCGATGGCAGCCCTGCGCCTTAACAGGCCTGTTATCGTGTTTGTTGATTGCTACTATCTGCCGCTTCGATTGGATGCTTACCGCAAGCTGCATTTTCCCCATTTCCTTCTTCTGTTTGGCTGCAGCAGCAGAAATCGTACTTTCCGGGCTATGGAGCATAAATACCGGGACAGCTTCGATTATGCCGAAGAAGACATATCGATTGAGGATTTGCATGCGGCATACAGTGGTGCATTCAGGGAGTTTCAACCTCCGCCGGAGCTGAGCACATACTCGGAATATGGCATCCTTAACGAATCTTCTGGGGCGCAAGGCTCTGAACAGGAATATCTATGGACCTACAGGCAGGCTATGCTGGAGCGGGAAGAGGAAATCCGTGCAGGCTTGTCACAGCTTAGGCAGTTCCAGTGCGATATGAGTGCCGTCATGTCGGATCAGGAGGCCATATATCGTGAGGCCGGCAGGCTGCTGGATGTTTCGGCCGTTATTTTCAACAACCTCCGTCTTGAACAGTACCGGCTTACACGGGTATTTGGCCCCAATCCAGAGTGGGAACAGCTTGGCGGTGTGCTGGATAACTGGAATTTCATCCGTGGTATATTGAAGAAATTTATGCTGACGAACGTTTATCAGGAGAAATCCTTTGCGAGGGCACAAGAGAGGCTGGAGCAGATCGTAACGTCAGAGGAGCGTATGTATGAAGGCCTGTTTGCGCTGCTGCACGCTATGGTACGGCCTTAGAGGAAGATTAATAGAGATGCAGAATGCCGCAGCGCTCTTATAAAGAGCCTCTGCGGCATTCTGTATTACCCGAAGATTGCCCGCTCTACGTGCTCGCAGAGCGTGTGGTACATCTTGATATGGCATTCCTGGACATCCCTCGTTGCCTCATGCGGCGCGCGGACCAGGATATCACAATAGCTATCCATGGTGCTTGGCCGGCTCCCGGTAAAACCGATCGTCGTTATCTCCAAGGCGCGGGCAACTTGCAGCGCCATTAGGACATTAATTGATTCGCCGGATGTGCTGATGGCGAGCAGGCTATCATTAGCCCTGCCATAGCCGTATACCTGCTGGGCAAAGATGTAATGGCCGGAGATATCATTGCCGATTGCCGTAAGCAGAGCGCTATTGGAGGACAAGGAAATCGCAGGAAGCGCTCCCTGCAGACAGTTAGCCATGTTCAGCCCGTGTTCTCCATACAGCTCACTCATACGTTTGCGGGCCGGTTCCGGCAGGGGGCGCCTGGAGAGAAAGCCTTTCATCAGTTCAGCGGCAATATGATCGCAATCAGCAGAGCTGCCGCCATTCCCGCAAAGCAGCAGTTTTCCGCCGTCTTTAAAGGTACGAATCAGAGCAGCCGCTGCCAGATCAAGCTCACTGGGACAGCTATTAGGCTCCGTATGGTCGAAGTTCAACAAGATGCTCCTCCTCACAACTTTTGAGTCAACCATACCATGGCCTGGTTGAGCGGGTATCGGCGGGTATTGCGGTGGATTCGTCGGTTGTATGGATACTGCCGGCCGATCGGGATTAATTCCGCTGAGGAAACAACAATGCACGAGAGCCGACCGCACGGCTTGTGTACAATTAAGTTATGAGGATGATCCGCACCTTGGGCTGCAGTTATACACAATAAGAAGGGGGGAGCAATCATGGACCCTGCCGATGTTGTTTCTCTGCCGATGACGAAGCCGTTCATTGATGTCAATTCGTATCATGCCTATGGTCTTTCTATTATTCAGACAAGCCCGGAGAACTCATTAGCCTGGATTATGATGAATTATATCCAGCTCTACGGTGTTCCGGACAGTACAAACGGCGATTTTATTCATTTCACGACATCCTCGCACTTTAGTGATATTCCCCGCTCTTATGTATCCAGGCTGCACATTGATGATGTGTACAAGTTTTTTCCTAATATCGTGGATTTTGTTATGGATAGAATCCGTGACGGCCATTATGTCAACACCATCCTGGATGAGTATTACATTCCCGGAACCCGCGCCTATGGTAAATATCCCTTTACCCATAATATCCTAATCCATGGCTTTGACAGGAAGAAGGGCGTGTTTCAAGCAGCTGGTTACTGGAATAAACCGGCTGTGTATGCTTTTGGCAGGAATATTCCCTTTAAGGCGTTTGAACAAGCGTTCCGCAATATTGCTCCTATTAGCCAATACATGAACCAGACCTTTGAGATGATCCGATATCCGTATGATTCCAATCGGTATATTGATGCGGCATTTAACATTGATGTCATCAAAGCCTTTTTGCTGGATTATCTGGAGGGCAAGCCCCACATTGAACGGGATCCCAAGCGGATCCGGTTCGTATATGGAACGAAGGTGTACGGGCTGTTGACAGATATGCTGGTAAAACAGCTGAATGCTCCAGAGGGGTGTCATCTCATTCACCTGAAGACGCTGCAAACGATCGTCAATCATAAGCAGATGATGGCCCAGCGGGTCAATTATCTGCTTCGGGAGGGCTGGATAAGACGGAAGTCCAGTACTGCCGGGTGTGCAGGAGTTCAGGATTCAGCTGAAAATATTCACAACATATTTGCCAAATATATATGGAACAAAGATAAAGCACTTCTGGAGAGAATGATTGTGCGAACCAATGACCTGGTCCAAAAGGAAAGGGCTTTCATAGAGGCGCTGCTGGAAGATATCACCACGGGCGGGGTTCATCGCGCGAGATTCCGATGACTTGCTCTGGCCCGTCAGGAAAGAAGGAACACGATGATCTTTGGGATAGGGCTCGATATACAATCTATTGCACAGATTGATGCCTCGATAAGAAAACAAGGGGAGTATTTCCTAAGAAGGATTTATACCGGACAGGAAATTGACTATTGCTCCAGCAAGGAAAATGCGTCACAGCATTTCGCGGCCAGGTGGGCAGTCAAGGAGGCATTCTCCAAGGCGGCAGGAACAGGCATCGCCCGGGGACTCTGTTTTCGCGACGTGGAGACTGTTCACCTCAAGACGGGACAGCCTCATATTGTCCTGTACGGCAAGGCGCTTGACTTATGCGAGCAGCATGATCTGCGGGTGCTGGTCAGCATCACGCACTCGGAAGAGTATGCGGCAGCACAGATTATTCTATGCTCAAGATTAGAAGATGAATGATGAGCCTACACGATCGGCAATACGAGCTAATTTCATATAAAAAGGAGCCTGCCGGAATGAAACATCTATTACCGATTAATCAAGACCCTCCCCTCAAATCGTATTCCTCTCATGCGTTTACTACAGCAATCATGTCGCAAAACCAGCAGAGCGATGCGGTTCCCGATGCTGTATTCGATCATGTCAGCGTCAGCGGTGCTGCGCAAGCCGGGTGGTCCTCTGCAGACGTAGGAGCTCATGGCAATGGCGGCGCCGGACCATTTGAACCGGACAATGGCTGTTTTTCCGTTCACGGCATCCAGGGGGACATTACATCGACTGCGGATACCTTTCGGTTCGTTCATACCGTCTTATATGGAGATGGCACAATCACTGCAAGGCTTGCCGGGCATAAGCCTGTTCATGTCTGGTCCAAGGCAGGCCTGATGATTAGGGAGTCTTTAGAGCCAGGATCTAAATTTGTTATGACTGCTGCAACTCCTTCAACCAATGGAAAGTGGTCTTTATGCCGCGGCACAGCGGACGGAGAATGCTCCGGTCAGCAAATCGGCCACGACTACAGGGAAGTATGGCTGAGACTCATTCGGGCAGGAGCAGACATACAGGTATATGCCTCTGCCTGTGGTGAAGTATGGCGGCTGGCGGCCAGCTACACATGTGAGATGAAGGGTGTATTGTACATTGGACTGGCCGTCACAACGGGCGCGTGCAGCTGGTCCAAATGGTATTACAGCAATTATATTCAATTACGCTGCTTCAAGGATTTTCAATCCAACTACGATGTGCCGTTCGACTTTTACATGGGAATAAGACGCGACCGCAATTATTATTACTTGAATCCCTATCTTCAGGCGCACAGCCTTAGTCACCGTTTTCTCGCCAGGGCATTTCCCGACCTCGTTTCCTTCTTGATTCAGTGTTTAAACAGCGGGCTTTACATTGATCTGATGCTGGATGAGTACTTTATACCGGAAAGAAGGGCTTACAAGCAGACCAAGTATGACCATGCCAATCTGATCTACGGGTATGATACCGGTTCGGAGCAGTTTCTGCTGCTAGGACATTCGCCGGGCGGGGTCTTTAAAGCTTCAGCGGCATCGTTCCAGGCAGTACGGGAAGCATATGGGGAAGGCCATCCTCATTGTGACGTGCAGTTGTACAGTCCCTCTCCGATCGGCAATGAGTATGAATTCGATATTCGGACGGTTACTGCAGCTTTACGCGAGTATGCGGAATCCGTAAATCCCCACCTGCCTGTCCGTGGATTCCGCAACGAGGTGCAGGATGTGTACGGAATGGAAGTCTACCGCAGCCTGGCCTCAAATTTACCGGACCATTGGCGGGATATAAGACCGTTCGTCGTTCTTCATGAGCATAAGAAGCTGATGATCGAACGGGTCGGGTACATGCACCAACAGGGATATCTAAGTCACGATGAGCAGCTGGAATTTCAGAGCCGGTTCCTTCAGTTGATGAGCAGGCTCGAAACCTTGCGCAATCTAATCATTATGGCGCAGGTAAAGGGGACTGCTTCGATTGTCCACGACATCCGGAAGGGCTTGGAGAACGCTGCTGGGGTTGATGCAGAGATCACGAGGGATCTCATTGGCGTACTATCCCGGTGGGACAAAGAGCTATAGGAAAAAAGGGGCTGTCTCAACAAGCTGATTAAATAGGAGCTTGAGCCCCGTCATCTGTTTAACAGTAAGAATGGCGCCGCAGGGTCTGATCCCAGTGGCGCCATTCTCTGTTCTGGTCAACTGCGGCCATTACCTGTGAAAATAGACGTTCAGCCGAAAAAACGCTAACGAACTTCACACACGCTATTAGCCTCCAAAAGGCGGTTTCTGATCTGTAACGAACCTGAGCGTCGTTAATGCACGAATAACCCCTATAATTGGACGAATATATCCTAATAGCGTTTCTGAGATTCATTACAGCCCAGCAAGCTTGGAATTTGCTGGTTTAGCGTGTGTGAAATTCGTTAGCCGTGCCGTGTCGAGCTCTCCCGCCTGGCAAGCGGACTTGCTTTTGAGACGACCCCTTTGTATGCGTCTGACACATGGTGCTCCAGACCGTGTTAATGCCGGAGGATTAAGGGAGTCTAGTGAGACGGATTGCTGCCATCGGGCTTGAGTCTTAACAGCTTTCCAGAAGCTGTCTTGGGCAAATCCGGGTGAATTTCTACGATATCAGGCCATAGGCGGGCGTGGGCTCCCGACTGCATGATAAAGCGATGAATGTCAGTGACAGCGATTGTCTGTGAACACGTTACCCAAGCATGGATTTGTTCGCCGCGGATAGGGTGAGGGAGACTGAAGACCATTGCTTCACAGATATGAGGATGGCTCATCAGCAGGGATTCGATCTCTTCGGGATATATGTTATTCCCGGCACGAATCATCATATGATCGGCCCGTCCGGCAATTGTGATCCTTCCCTGCTCTATGAACGCCATATCGCCTGTAAACAGCCATCCATTCTTCACTTTGCATCTCGTCAGCGGCTCATCATTGTAATAGCCCTTCATTATATTAGGACCTGACACGATAAGCTGGCCTACTGCCCCTTCGGGCATTTCGGCCCCATCCCCGTCCACGATCATGGTGTGGACATGAGGAAGCGGATAACCAACACAGGCCGCAGGGAACCTTCCGGAGCTGAGCTTCAGGCAGCTAATTCTTGGCGAGGCTTCTGAAAGTCCGTATGCGTTCCATATGGCAGCTTGCGGGAAGGCTTCCTGAATGAGCTGCAGCTGTGTATCGGTTAAGCGCTCCCCGCTGAGAATGATCCTATGCAGGCTGGAGAGATTATTTTTCCGGGCTTGTGGTGCAAGCATGGCTAACAGTGCAGGTGTTGCACCGATTGTAGTGATGGCATGGCCCTGAATCAGGGGGATCAAGCTTAAAGGAGTTCGGCCTAGAGGCTTCAGCAGGACCGAGCAGCCGGAGAGGAGTCCGGCCAGAAGCTCCCCGGTAAAGGCGGAAATGTACGATAGCGGGCGTTGAATCAGTATGCGTTCACTTCGCTCCAGCTGCAATGTTTCCGCAATGTCTGCAGCGTTGGAGAGAATGTTGCTGTAAGTCAGCATAACGGATTTTGGCCGTCCCGAAGTGCCTGATGTTTGGACGATTACCGCTACATCCTCCAACCGGGGAACAGCCGCCGGCACCCTTGGAACGTCCGGGGGCTGTTGAATATAGCCTTCCATATTGACGTTCGAAGCTTGGATATGAATAGCATGAGGAAACTCCCTGTCTATGTGGCTGCTGGCGTTCTGACTGTCTCTCTCCTTGTCGACCAAGAGCATAGTCATACGCAGCTGAAGAGCTGCCAATATAACGGGGACAGCCCGCCATGACATTGTTAAATCGATGGCTATTACGGAGGCATGCGGCTGAACGTCAGATAGCGACAGGGCATTCTCCAGCACCTGGATGTTGTGAGTGGCACATGCTAACAATTGTTTATAGGAGATTCCTGTGTCTGGGCCGACAAGGATCGCGGTTTCCTCGTTATAGCTGCGCAGCCTTTGCAGCAAGTAATCGACTGTCCACATTTTGCTCACATTACGACTCCTCCTGCTCTGTATTCTCCGGCTATCTTACTTGATCTAGAGGCGTACGCACTCGGCTTAACGCAGATAAACATTGCGAATATGCTCAAAACGCAAAGTAATTAGGGGATTTGACCAATAAACTGGTATAGAGATTCTTTGCAGCTAGAAGGAGGAAGAAGTATGGACAAGCTCAACATCGAGGGGAAGAAGGTATTTAAGGGTTACAATAGCCGGTTCCCACATGCCTGGACGATATCATTGCTACTGTATCGCTTTGGGGGAAGAGAGATTATGAGCTCATGTATGCAGATAACTGGTGCTTCAGCTATGAAAGCAAGAGGGGATCTTCACCATTCATGACCTTATTTGAAAGTATGCAGTATGAGAACAGTATGCTGGTAAACCTCGGCAGCTATCACGGTACGAAGCTGGAGATAATCACCGACAGCAGCACATACAACCTGTACGAGAAGGTTGAAGAGAAGCTGAGCTCGGGTGTGCCACTAATGATTGGGGGTGAATGAGGCTGTTTCTTTCGATCTGCTGGATAAACAGAGTATTCGCAGTTTAGGAGCATGAAATGTTTCGCTGATGATGAACCGGAGGATGGAAAGGCTTGTTCTTCCGCAGATCCCTAACTACCATATACTCGCTATTACATTGTTAGCAGGGAATCCATCCGATAACTCTGACAGATAAGCTGTCAGGGTTGCTGCGTTATACTACGGGTGATTAGAGCATAAAGGAGGCAGGGCAAATGAACATTCCAAGCGAAATGAAGGCTGTTGTTATCGAACGGTTCGGAGGAGTGGAAGAGCTCAAGCTGAAGAGCATCCCTGTACCTGCTATAGGGCCGCAAGATGTTCTCATGCAAGTGGAGTATGCGGGAGTCGGGGTATGGGATATATTCGAACGCGAGGGCGGCTACGCGGAGATGCTCGGGCTAAAGCCTGAATTCCCATATGTTCTTGGCTCTGAGGGAGCAGGAAAAGTTGTGGCAGCTGGCGATCATGCTGCCGGCCTGCAGGTCGGAGATAAGGTACACGCTGTTGGTTTTCTTAATCCTAAGGGAGGGTTTTATGCCGAATATGCTGCCGTGGACGCAGGACATGTATCTCTAATTCCTGAA
Source organism: Paenibacillus sambharensis (assembly GCF_003233845.1). GTDB lineage: Bacteria > Bacillota > Bacilli > Paenibacillales > Paenibacillaceae > Paenibacillus_I > Paenibacillus_I sambharensis. The sequence continues at coordinate 172,702 of NZ_QKRB01000036.1, read as the reverse complement.
GGCGTGCCGCTAAGAGAAGCGAGTGCAATCCTTGGCGTGGGGCTGACAGCGCTGCGCGGTCTTCAGGATATTTTGCAGCTTCGTGAAGGAGAATCTATATTAATTACAGGTGCTAGCGGTGGGGTCGGGCACTTGGCCGCTCAGCTTGCGGAACGCATGGGAGCACGGGTCTTTGCAGTGGTGTCCGGCGAGGATGGGGCTGCGGTGGTCAGGAGACTTATAGATGGAAGGGTCATAGACGGGCGGAGAGAAGGCTGGGCGGCGGCTGCGAAGCGTTTTGCGCCGCAGGGCTTTGATGCGGCACTGCTGACCTTCGGTGGCGGGCTGGCGGAAGCGGCGGTTCAGCTCGTCCGCAAGGGCGGCCGGATTGCTTATCCAAACGGAATACACTCCGAACCCCAGGCTCAGCGGGATAAACGTATAGACGGATACAATGGTGAGCCTGGACCGGATATTATCCGGCAGCTTGAATCCTTTATCCGGGCAGGCGTAACCGTCCACATAGCTCACACTTTTAAGATGGAAGAGGCCGCGGCAGCACATGCTGCACTTGGGCAGCATTATCCGGGCAAGATCTGCCTTAAGACCGTTTAGGCCATAGATGTGCTGCTAGTATAGTCGTATTGAACTGGGAGGATGAAGCATGTTAACAGATATCGAGATATCCCATAGGGCTCCTGAACCTAAGGAATACAATGCCCTAAGAGTCTCCGCTGGTTTGAGTCCGAAAGACTTGGAGGGAGCCAGGACAGGACTGCAGAATTCGATCTTTGCGGTCGTCTTGAGAGATCCCTCTAAACAACTCATTGCTATGGGAAGAATTGTTGGGGACGGCGGGTGTTTTTATCAAGTAGTAGATATCGCCGTTGATCCAGCCTATCAAGGCAAGGGCTATGGCAAATTGATCATGGCTGAATTAATGGGCTACCTGGATAACACTGCGCCGAAGGATTCCTATGTTAGTTTGATAGCTGATGTCCCGGCAGACGGCTTGTATAAACAATATGGATTCGAGTATACCTCTCCTAAATCTGTGGGTATGTTTAAACGTTACTAATCATACGGGGCAGAACTGTTAATACCACTAATTGTGAATAAAGAAATTGTTTGTACTGCGGCTCAAGTACAGGGATGGACCGATTTATTCCCTGTACTTTTTTATTCTCTTTGGGATATGTCAGTCTTGGTAGTAGTGGTTATTGTGGGTTAAAAAGTTAACAATTGACAGTATATAGGCGGCGGTCGTAATATGAGAATTGGAAGCTATTTACTAATCTGAATTAATCCAATGCAGATGGGGGTTGGTCAATAATGGGTAATGAACAGCTTGTGCTTGAGCATGATAGGAGCCTTCAAAAGCACAGCATACCACCGGTAGAAAGCTTCATAGGTGAAGTATTAGGGCTGGATACTGCCGAAATTACTGATGAACTGGAATACAGATCAATTCTCAACTGGGATTCGCTGGGTCATGTCAATCTTATCTTAGCGCTGGAGAAGCTGCTTGGCATCGTTATAGATGATGAAATGCGGACCCAGCTTACATCCGTACCGTCAATTCGCCGGTTTATTCAGCAGCATAGCAGCGGAGTACAAGCATCTGAAGCTGAACTGCCCCATCCAGCTGATGTTCATGAAACGGCAAGAACGGACAAGATCTTCCGCGGACTGGCGGGTGTGACGTTTGACCGAACCCGGACTACACTGATAGATGGGAAAGCAGGCAGGCTGCAGTACAGAGGATATTCAATTCATGACCTGGTAACCTTCTCTTGCTTTGAAGAAACCGCTTATCTACTGGTGTATGGCACCCTGCCTACCCAGCCTCAACTTGAGACTTTCAAGCATCAACTAGCCGCTTCAAGGTCTTTGCCTCCAGAACTGTATCGCATCATAGAGTCGATCCGTGACGCACAACCCGTTGAAGTACTTCGAACTGCTGTATCTGCGTTAGCTTGTTTCGATGAACATCGTCAGGATGGCACTACTGATGCCATGAACATGCGGATCATTCGCTTGATAGCTCAAATACCTACCATTATTGCTGCCCACCATGCCATTCGGAATAGAACACCAATCACGATTCCACATTCGACGCTGCCTCACGCAGCAAACTTCCTCTATATGCTTCAAGGAGAACTACCAACGGAGCAAGCAGCCCGGATTGTCGATAAGGTATTCATTCTTCATGCGGATCACGGGTCTAATGCATCGGCCTTTACAGCCAGGGTTGTGGCCGGTACCAAGTCGGACCTCTACGCAGCCGTGACAGCGGCAGTATCCGCTTTTGCAGGTTCCCTTCACGGAGGTGCAATTGAGAGCGTTATGACGATGGTACTCGAAATCGGCCATCCGGACCGTGCTGAAGAATATATAAGGCGCCTTCAGGAGCAGAAACAGCCGGTAATGGGGTTTGGACACCGCGTTTATCAAACAGAGGACCCGCGCGCCCGTCATCTCAAGCAGGCGGCGTATCAACTTAGCCTTGAACTTCAAAAGCCCGTCTATTATGAAATCCTCGAAGCTGTTGTTAAGGCAATGAAACCCTACATGGCAAAAGGCATGGATGTTAATGTTGATTTTTATGCCAGCGTCATTTACTACTTGTTAGGCTTGCCTAAGGATTTATTCATCCCTGTATTTGCAGCGGGAAGGATGCCTGGCTGGATTGCGCAGATTCAAGAACAGTATGACAACAATATACTGATACGACCGCTGCTTCAATACGTCGGGGAAGAGGACCGGCCTTACATAGCTATAGGTCAGCGCTGATTACGCGACTATAATTACAATAGGAGGTTTGCCGGCGATGCAAACAAAGTTTCCTTCTGCAACTCCCCGCCTTGAAGATGGTTTCGACGGCGGAATAGAACGGCTGCATCATGGTTTTCTTCGAAGTGTTCGTCAGCATCCTGCCAACCTAGCACTTACTGTGCGAGAGCAGGAGTGGACATACCAGATGCTGGATGACACAGCACGGCGCTGGGCTGCTGTTCTATCGCAGCAGACAGGAGGGCAAGATAAGCGGACGGGTATTTTCTCTTATCGAAGTGAAGCTTCCTATGTCGGTGTACTGGCAAGTCTGTATGCGGGTCATACCTTTGTACCGCTAAACCCTACCTTTCCAGCTGCTAGGACCAAGATGATGATTGAACGGGCCGAACTGGATGCCCTTATTGTGGACAAGGCTTCACTGAAACCCCTAAGAGAACTGCTGCGGCTGGGAGCGACTTTGCCTCGCTTGGTACTCTTGACGGATGCGGATTCAGAAGAACTGCTGGAAGTGCCAGCTGACGTTGCCGACAGATCAGCCTTGATGCAGACTGAACCCTTGAATGAACTTCCAGTAGTTCCGGCTGATTCGGCTGCATACCTTCTATTTACTTCAGGGAGCACGGGGGTGCCTAAGGGGGTTCCGATTACACATCGTAACGTCACCCACTTCTTGACAGTAACCCAGGACCGATATCAGATTACCTCTTCAGACCGGTTGACACAAACCTTCGACCAGACGTTTGATCTCTCCGTATTCGACTTGTTTATGGCATGGTCCAACGGAGCGGCCGTATGCTCCATCCAGCCAATCGAATTACTATCTCCTATACAGTTCATTCAGAAACAGGGCATTACGGTATGGTTCTCAGTCCCGTCTGTGGCTGCGCTAATCAGGAAGCAGAATTTACTGCATAAGGGATGCATGCCGGGCCTAAGATTGAGCTTGTTCTGCGGGGAAGCCCTGCCGCAGTCTACCGCACAGTTATGGCAGGAGGCAGCACCCGACTCTGTTGTTGAGAATCTTTATGGACCTACAGAATTGACAATAGCCTGCGCTTCTTACCAATGGGACCCGTCCCGCTCGCCTCTTGAATGTGTTAATGGCGTTGTGCCCATCGGCTCATTATTTAACGGGCTTAAGTTTGGCATCTTGGATGAGAGCGGGGATCTTAAGAGTGACTTAGATAAGGGTGGTGAATTATGTGTATCCGGGCCGCAGATGTTCCCGGGATATTGGCGGGACCCGAAGCAGACTGCATTGAAGCAGCTGGAAGCGGTGGATGACGCCGGCATAGTGGTAACCTATTACCGTACAGGCGACAGGGTGAGAATGCTCTCTAACGGCATATTGGCTTACCTTGGCCGTATGGATGATCAGATACAAGTACAAGGATACCGGGTGGAATTAAGCGAGATTGAAGGCGTACTATCCGGGGAGCCGGGTGTCATCCTCTCAGCAGCTGTCGGCTGGCCGCTTGAAGAAGGATCTGCCAAAGGAATATGCGCCTTTATCGTAGGCCGGGAAGTGGACCTGAATGGGCTCGCTGCTGCAGCTGGGCGCAAGCTTCCCTCTTACATGGTACCACGCCGCTTTTACAGCCTGGAGCAGATGCCGTTGAACGCTAATGGAAAGATAGACCGAAAGGCGCTGCTCGCGATTCTGGCTGCCCAAGAGGTGGGAGAACGATGAGCGGGGTGTCGATCTACGATCCCTTGAACATATGCGACACGCTGCAATCAAGCGGGAGAGATTATCTATTCTGGTCTCTCGAGCGACTGCAAGCGCACAACCAATGCCTTAACCTTGAGCGTCAGCCATATTCTACACGCCTGCTCATAGAGATGCTGCTGCGGAGCTGCAGCCAAGGGGTTCTGCCGGTTGAGGAACTGGGGGGCATCATGGGTACCGTTCTCACCGGAAGCGGTGGTCAGACAGTTCCTTTCTTCCCGGCCCGGGTGCTAATGCAGGACTTTACGGCTGTTCCGGCCATTGTGGACATTGCGGCAATGAGGGAAACTGTGAAGCGGCTGGGAGGAGAGCCGGATATCGTTAACCCGGTCATTCCTGTAGATGTGGTCGTGGATCATTCCATTCAGGTACACAAAGCGGGCTGTGCTGAGGCGCTTGATTATAATACAGACAAGGAATATGAGAGCAATATGGAGCGGTATACACTCCTGCGCTGGGCGGAGCGGGCATTGAAAGGAGTCCGTGTTTTTCCTCCGGGCACAGGGATTGTGCATCAGATCAACCTGGAATATCTTGCTTCGGTTGCCCGGACTGATAAGTGGCAAGACATCAGCATAGTCTATCCTGACAGTGTCTGCGGAACAGACAGCCATACTACGATGGTGAATGCACTTGGCATCATGGGTTGGGGTGTTGGTGGTATTGAGGCCGAAGCGGCTATGCTTGGCAGACCGCTGGCCATGACAGCACCGGAGATCATCGGCGTAAAACTTGTCGGTACACCGGCTGCCGGAGTCACGACTACCGATATCGTACTGATGATTACCGAACGGCTGCGGCAGGAAGAAATCGTGGGCTGTTTTATTGAATTCTGCGGTGAGGGAATGGGTCACTTAAGCCTGCCTGACCGGGCGACAATTGCCAATATGGCACCCGAGTATGGCGCGACCCTGGCGTATTTCCCTGTTGATGATGAAGTGGTGCGCTATCTGCGGTCAACAGGCAGGCAGGAGGAAGCAGTAAGGCTGGCTGCGGACTACTACAGAGCACAGGGGCTGTTCCGGCACAAGAGCGATCCAATCCCTTGTTATGAACGGATGATTGAGATTGACTTAGGCCAATCGGCACCTTGCCTGGCTGGGCCTGCCCGCCCTCAGGACCGCATTCTAATCCGGGATCTTCCGAAGTCGTTGAGAGCAGCAGTATGGGCAAAAGACTGCGGTTCTGTGAGCCGTGAATATGCGGGCGCCAGACCTATCGAGGTGGACCTTGATCATGAGATTGCCACCTTAACGGATGGTTCTATTCTCATAGCGGCTATTACTTCGTGTACCAACACTTCTAACCCCTCGGTTATGATAGCGGCCGGCCTGCTGGCCCGTCGTGCGGTTTCACGAGGGCTTCGTGTGCCGGGGTATGTTAAGACGAGTCTGTCGCCGGGATCACGGGTTGTGTCTGACTACTTGCATGCAGCTGGCCTGACTGCGGATCTGGAAAAGCTAGGCTTCCATGTGAGCGGCTATGGATGTATGACTTGTTCAGGCAGCAGCGGACCGGTGGACGAGAAGATAGCCGATGCAGTCAGCAGGGCAGGTCTGGTGACCTGTGCTGTTCTGAGCGGCAACCGCAATTTTGAAGGGCGTATAAACCCCCTTGTTCAAGCGAACTACCTTGCTTCACCGCCGCTGGTTATTGCTTACGCCATCGCCGGCACGGTGGCTGTAGATCTGGATCAGGAACCGCTTGGTTATGACAGGGAAGGATACCCTGTTTACTTGAATGAAATCTGGCCTGCTCAAGATGAAATTTCACGCATAATGCAGGATTCGTTATGTCCGGATGATTATAGGAAGCGCTATGGCGACGGGCTGATTACGGATGCAAGGTGGGCGAGTATTCAAGCGCCTGAAGGCAACCTCTTCCAGTGGCAGGATGGTTCCACCTATATTGCCCGCCCTCCGTTCATGGACGCAATTGCTGAACCGCTTACGGAGGGTGGACCGACAATTGAAGCAAGGGTGTTGGCACTATTGGGAGACAGCATCACAACGGATCATATATCGCCGGGGGGAGCCATTGCTCCCGCTAATCCTGCCGGTCAGTATTTGTCTGAACAGGGGGTACGTCCGGATGCATTCAATGTATTCGGATCAAGAAGAGGCAACCATGAAGTCATGGTAAGAGGGGCGTTCAGCAACATCCATCTCCGCAACCGGCTTGTCCCTGAGACGGAGGGAGGATATTCCCTCTATCAACCTACCGGGGAAATCCTGACGATCTATGAAGCTGCCATGCGCTATAGAGCGGATGGAACACCTCTGCTCATTATCGCCGGCAGGGAATACGGATCGGGCTCTTCGAGGGACTGGGCCTCCAAAGCGCCAGCGCTGCTTGGTGTTAAGGCGGTTATAGCGGAAGGCTTCGAGCGTATACACCGTGCGAATCTGGTACATATGGGGATTTTGCCGCTGGAGTTTCTTCCTGGGCAAGGCTGGGAATCGCTGGGGCTAAGCGGCACTGAGCGGTATGAGTGGGAAAGTATGGCAGCTGTCTATCCTGGACAGGAAATTCTGGTGAAAGCCAGCACTGAGGATGGAAAGGTATTGGCTGCTTTTGCCGTCAAGGTTCGGATTGATACGGAGTCTGAGCTTGACTCTTACCGCGCTGGCGGTATTCTGCCGCTTGTTGTCCGGCAGTTGTTGACCAGATCTCCTGCCTCTCTGCAGGCCATAGAAGGGTGAAACAGATGAATATGCAGATAGCGAAATCTCCGGTTGAACGGGTTATGGATCTAGGTTTGCTTCCAGCAGCAGATATCCAACAATTTGCATCGCGAGAGCGAGCTTTCGACTGGGTCCATGTGGGGAATACCGATTTACCTATTCATGAGGTGCTAAATGCTATTAAACAGTCGGAGGAACTCTTGCCCCCGCGATCGGGTCATATGGGTAACTGGGAAGAGATCACTCTGGGCAGAGCGGGTGTGATGGATTTTAATCACGCCATATGCGCGGAGGGATACGGATATCCGCTCATCTACTCCTTCAACCAGACCGAAGATAGCGAGCTTACCGGGGGCGACTGGGTTTACATGCCTGGTTCGGTTCTAGAACAGGGGGTTCGCAGTGAGCTCAATCTCTATACATGGGATGGAGCTTCGTTTGTGCAGCGGAACCGGATAAGGCCGCTCTTTGTACCTTTTGTATTGACGGAAGCAGACGGCGTGCTGCAGCCAGTCAGCCAGTTACACTGGAGCAGGATGACGGCTGCCGGTCAATTTTCGTTCCGGCTGGAAGGAGCCGCTATATGGGAGCATGGCAAGCTCGTGAAGGACGTTTTGAGGGAGCTGCTTGAGACGGCTGCCGTCCACCCCAATCCAAGACGGGCTTATCAGGATTTAATCAGCCACCAAGTGAGTCTGGACGGGACAATGGTCCGGGCAGAGCTCGAAAGGGAGGGTGCAGCATATCGTTTGGGTGCAACACGTTATGCCGGTACGGATGAACTGGTTGATGCGGTTATGCTTCCCTTCCAGGCTGTTGCAGAGCCGCAGGCATTCTTTGCTAACATTCGGGAGTTACCTGATACTCTTCCCATACTTTCTAACATAATTGCGGGGGTTCTCTCTGCGGTAGTCCACACCCACTACCCGGGAGCTCAGGTGGTCCGTGACCAGATGACCCGGCCCTTTAATCCGCATTTTCACTGGGGAGCCAGAGATATGGCAGGCTATCCGCCAGTCAGGAAGGGTTACTTTGCTGAGAAGTCAACGATTAAAAGTTACCGGCATATCTGCCAAACGATTATACGTAATTTCCATGAAATCGACCCGCTGTATTTCATTCTGATGCCTGCAGCCGTATTCACCCTGTGGCCGGCCGATTGCCATGAAGCGGATCGTTGGTGTATTGGGCAGCTTATCTCCAGTGTGAAGGAAAAAACCGATCAGCTCTCTGGCCGGCCGGATCAGATGATGCCGTGTATCAGTCAGATCGTAGAAGAATGGTTAAGCGGCGCCGAAAGCCAGTGCTCGCACTATTGGCTCAATCGGTTTGGGACGCGGCGGGGTATTCTGAATGAAGGGGATATCCCGAGAAGCAGTCGCCCGGTTGAACCGGATGGCTTCGGCCATCTGACTTTCAGGCAGGCCTGCATGATTGTTGGCGCGCTCAACCAGCTTAGGTAGATGAGTGATGATAGATGCAGCCGGAAGTTTGTTCCCGTGAGGAGCCGGCGATAGGGGGTAGGCATGAAGCTGTCTTATCAATTAATAAGCATGCGTCTAAAGGAACCGTTCATCAGCAATAAGGGGACCCAGACTTCTGTGACCCAAACGCTGGTAAGCTTGCAGTGTGGGGAGTTAACCGGGCTGGGAACGGCAGTATATGCCAAAGAGTATGGCATGACAGCCGATAAGGTGGCCGAAGCTTTAGACCGCTGCTCGGCCGTGATATCGGGTGCTTCCCCATTCGAAGGGGAACGGATTCTCCGGGATATGGAAGCCGTGGCGGGCGACCAGCCAACTGCTATAGCCGCTGTCGATATTGCTGTTCAGGACCTTGTTGCAAAGCTTGCCGGCGAGCCTCTGCATCGGATGTGGGGGCTCGCCGGGCTGCCTCTTCCTCCAACTGCAGTCTCGCTGGGATCACTGCCGGAGGAACAGCTGTTGGCCCGCGCCGAACAATGGCGTGATTGGCCGATCCTCAAGCTGAAAATGACCCGGGATTTCAAACTTGATACGTTGAAACGCCTAAGGGAAACGTACAACGGAAGAATATGGGTCGATGGGAACGGGCTATGGAGTAAGGATGAGGCCGTGCATGCAGCGGAATATATGGCTATGGCGGACGTTGAACTGCTGGAACAGCCGATCCCTTCAGGGTCATTGGAACAACTGCGATATGTTTCAGAGCGTTCGCCGATACCGGTTATAGCTGATGAAGATTGCCGGAGTCCGAGGGATGTCTTGCAATTAGCCGGCTGTGTACAGGGCATTAATATTAAACTGCTAAAATGCGGCGGTTTAACGAGGGCTATGGAGATGGCCCGCATGGCCAAGCACTATGGTCTACGTGTCATGCTTGGATGCAAGACGGAGAGTGTACTGGGGATAACGGCTGTTGCACAGCTCGGAGGATTGGCTGACTATCTGGATGCTGACGGCCATATGGATCTGTTGGATGATCCGTATAAGGGATTAACTGTGGATCGTGGAATGATAATCTTACCGGAGAACCCGGGTCTTGGCGTTGAAAGGAAAGGGGCGGTTGTGTATGAGTAATAGATCACAGCGGTTTATGAAGCTTGGGGCATTCCTGCCGGCACCGGGACATCATATTGCAGCATGGCGGCATCCCGACTCACAACCGGCAGGGGGACTTGACTTTGATTATTACAGGAGCCTGGCTCTGACAGCAGAACGGGGAAAATTCGATATGATCTTCTTGTCAGACGGTGCAGGTATCCGCACGCATTATAAAGACGAAGACGAGCTGAGCCGCTGGGGAAGAATGGTCCATTTTGAACCATTAACACTCCTCTCGGCATTGGCGGTAGTAACCAAGCATATCGGGTTAACAGCCACCGCCTCCACCACCTATAATGAGCCCTTTCACATAGCACGAAAATTCGCTTCACTTGATTACTTAAGCGGTGGCCGCTCCGGCTGGAATGTAGTGACGTCGGTAACGGACTTGGAAGCGCAGAACTTTAACCTGGAGCGACAGCCGACCCATGCCGTCAGGTATGCCAGAGCACGCGAGTTTATGGTGGTGGCTGCGAAGCTGTGGGACAGCTGGGAGGATGATTGTTTCCTGTATGACAAAGCCGCCGGCCGCTTCTTCGAACCAGATAAACTGCATATTCCTTATCATGATGGCGAATTTTTTAAGGTGCGCGGCCCGCTCAATGTCGCCCGGCCCCCGCAAGGCTACCCGGTGATCGTGCAGGCCGGTTCCTCAGAGGACGGCCAAGACTTTGCGGCGCAGTGGGCGGAGGTTGTCTTTACTGCCCAGCAAACCCTGGAGCAGGCACAAGCCTTTTATAGCGGTATTAAAGCACAGTTATCCCGTTATGGACGTCAACCAGATGAACTTGTCGTGATGCCGGGGGTATTCCCAGTCGTAGGCAGGACGAGTATGGAAGCGGAAGAGAAATATGAGCAGCTGCAGGCGCTGGTTGATCCGGCAGTTGGCATGGGGCTGCTGACAGGCCTGTTAGGCGATGTGGATCTGTCGGACTATCCAGTTGACGGTCCGCTGCCGGAACTGCCGGTGACCGAGGGCAGTACCAGCCGGCAACAGCTAGTATACGATCAGGCAAGGCATCAAGGGCTTACCATTCGTGAGTTGTATCTGTCCGTTTCAGGAGCGAGGGGCCACCGCTTTATCCTCGGATCGCCGGAGGAAATAGCCGACCAGCTGGAGGAGTGGTTCATTCACCGGGGAGCTGATGGCTTTAATATCATGCCGCCTTATCTACCGGGAGGACTGGACGACTTTGTCGACCTCGTCGTGCCAGTGCTGCAGAAGAGGGGACTCTTCCGTAACGAATACGAAGGCGGCACGCTCCGCGAGAATCTGGGTTTGAAGCGGCCGGTTAATCAGCATTTACTAGTTAAAGGGTGAGATCCAATGAGTATCCTGATTTTAAATAGAGGAGCTTCTTACCCCTATGATCAATGGCTGAAGGAGCTTCAGGAGGAGCTGCTCATTCTAACTACGCCTAAGAGGGCGAAGGAATGTACAAGGTACTCCGTAGTGAAAACCTTCGACAACTATGAAATGAACGGAGCTGTAGAGCTGGAAGCTATTGCGCTTTATCGTGAACATCATTTTCATACCCTGCTGGCGACTTCGGAGTTTGATATTTTGAGAGCTGCCAAAATAAGAGATTACCTAGGGATAAGTGGTCAAACGTATGAGAGTGCATTGGCCTTCCGGAACAAGATGGTGATGAAGCGGCTATTGCGCGAGGCTGGCGTAGAGGTTCCAGCTTGTTTAGTTGTAGAAACGGCTACAGACATTCGCAGATTTGTAGATACACATGGATTCCCCATTGTATGCAAGCCAGTGGATGGTTCGGGTTCTGTAGATACTTGTATAATTCGCAGTGATGAGGACCTTGTGAATTATATCCGTAACGGGATAGCACCGAACACCGAAGTGGAATCATTCATAGAAGGCGATATGTATCACGTGGATGGCCTGGTAATTAAAGGGCAGCTGATATTTAGCTGGCCGTCTAAATATATGAACGGGTGCTTGGCTTATCAGGAAGGCAATTATAACGGTAGTTATCTGCTTGCGCCTGATGATCCCATGACACCGCGGCTGAAAGACTTCACCGCTCAAGTCATCGAGGCGCTGCCTACACCGCTGCATACCTCTTTCCACGCCGAAATATTCGTAACGCCTGACGATCGTCTGGTATTTTGCGAGATTGCAAGCCGCACTGGAGGAGGTCTAATCCAGCAAGCGGTCAAGCAAGGCTTCGGAGTGGATTTGACACGACTTAGCATTCAAGCCCAGTGCGGCATGAAGATTGATATGGCCGAAGCTGCTCCGCATTCTGACACCATGGTTCCAAGTGGGTTCGTTCTGATTCCGCCAGGCAAAGGAATAGTGAGATATATACCCGAAGAATGCACACTGGATGGGATAACCCTGTACAAGGTCAGTGCCCGGCCGGGCCAAACGTTTAACGGTACGGAATCTAGCGTCGATACAGTGGTGTCTATGCTCATTAAAGGGGAAACTGTGCAGGAGGTTCAAGCCCGCATCGTACGTGCGGCTGAATGGTTCAAAGCACATGTATCAATGGAAGCAATTGAGATGATGGGGGTTTAGCATGAGAACAGTCATAATTAACAGATCATCTGCCAAGAGGGTTCAATTCCACAAGTGGCTTGAGGGGATTGAAGGAGAATTCATCCTGGTAACGAAGGATGCCTATTCGAACGATTTTGACAGCTTTTTCTCCTCGGTCATCGGATTTAAGGACTTTGCCGACAATGACTATATTTATTCTTACATAATTGATCTGAATAAGACCAAGGAAATCGATTATATCATCGCTTTGAACGAATTTGATTTGCTGAAGGCTGCCTATTTGAGGGAGTATCTCGGTATCGAAGGACAGAACAGCGAGAGCGCGATGGCTTTTCGCGATAAGGTCATGATGAAGGATCGGTTGGCATCGGTCGTCCAAACCCCCACGTATCAGAGGATTAACCATGCTCTTGATCTCATAGACTTTAAGCAAAAGCACGGGTTACCGCTTGTTGTCAAGCCGGTCGACGGGGCTGGTTCAGTCGGCGTGGAAATTATAAGGGATGAGAACGACTACAGGGAATTGCTGGAGAAGGGAATAGGATCCAACCTGGAGGTTGAGACGTTCGTATTAGGGGAGATGTACCATGTGGACGGCCTGTATCGAGACGGCGAGCTGCTGCTTAGCCATCCCTCCAGGTATATACATGGTTGTCTGGCATTCCAGGACAGCAAGTTTCTCGGTTCGGTCATGCTGGAGACAGACAATGAATTGACCGCGCGTTTAAATGAGGCCGTTCATCGGGTTCTGGATGCCATGCCTACTCCCGGGCACACGATCTCCTTCCATGCGGAGTTCTTCCACACTGAGCAGAATGAACTGGTTCTATGTGAAATCGCCAGCCGCGTTGGAGGAGGCATGATTGCTGAAGCCATGTTGGCTGCGACGGGGGTTGATATTCTCGGCGAGTCAGCCAGAGGGCAGTGCGGAGCGCCGCCAAGCTTTCAGAATGCAAGTGTAAACCAGCTGGCCGGCTGGATTCTGATTCCTCCGAAGAATGGAACACTGCGGGCCCTGGACCTGTCTTACCCGTATGACTGGGTAGTTGACTATTACACCAAGGAAGAATATATCGGCAAGACGTTTGACAAGGCGAGCTCCAGCGTGGATGCCTATATATCCTTGTTAGTGACGGGGGAATCCGAACAGCAGATTGAGGAGAGATTCCATATTATTAACAAGTGGTTTGAAGACCATACCAAGTGGGAGTTTGATCAAGACAAGGAGGGATGCGATGGGCTTCTCTCAGCTGCATCCCAACATTAAGCTGCGTGTTGCGACCATTTTCTTCAATACCTTGACCTCCAACATGGTCTTTCCTTTTATGACCATATATTTTGCCAATACGATTGGCTTGACTTATACAAGTCTGGTTGTGTCCATCGCCATTATTGTTAATTTTATCGCAGGAATACTCGGCGGGTACTACGCTGACCGGTTGGGAAGGAAGAAGGTTATGCTGGTCGCCGACGGCGCCAAATTTCTCACATTTCTCCTGATGGCCCTATCTAATTCACCGTGGACATTCCTTCCTGTTCTGACGTTAATCGGCTTTCTTCTTAACAGTGTGTGTACAGGCGTCTACGGTCCCGCCTCAGAGGCGATGCTGTTGGATGATACGAAGCCCGAGCAGCGGAGGTACATGTACAGTCTCATCTACTGGTCGTCTAACCTGTCTATTGCGATAGGTGGAACCGTTGGGGCGCTGATGTTCGAAGACTATCTCTTCACCCTTTTTGTCTGTCTGGTTGCTTCGGCGCTGTTCTCTCTTGGCATAACCTATTACCTGCTGACAGAGACATACGAGCTTAGCGCGGCAGAACAGCAGAACAGCAGGAAGGACGGCTTCAGGAGTTTGCTGCGGAATTACAGGACAGTGGTTCGGGACAGGGTCTTTATGGTATTCGTCATCTCGGGCATGCTGCTGTTCTCGCTTGAGCGGCACCTGACTAATTATATCGGCATCCGGCTTGAAAGTGATATCCAGCAGGCGGTACTGCAGCCTTTCGGCTGGACGGTAAGCGGGATTGAGCTGCTCGGATATTTAAGAACGGAAAATACAATCTGTGTCATCTTGCTTTCAATAGTGGCAACCAAATTCTTAAAGGGAAGCACGCAGAAGAGCGAGCAAAATCTCCTGTTTATCGGGTTCCTTCTGTTCCTGTTCGGGTATGGCATGCTGGCGACCAGCGTGACACCTTGGGTATTATTCACCTTCATGGTCGTTGCAGTGATCGGAGAGGTTATATTTGTGCCTATTCATGAGTCCTATCTGGGGGATCTTGCCCCTAACCATCTGAGAAGCTCCTATCTAGCGCTTAACAAGACGGCTTTTAAAGGATCTGCACTGGTCGGATCGGCGGGGATCTATATTGGCAGTGTCTTCTCAAGTACAGTATTCAGCATCTTTGTCTGGGTAAGTGGTATCATAGGTTTTGGATTATTCTATGCGGTCATGCCTCAAATTTACCAATTAAGAAAAGCAAGCGGCAGTGCAGCCGAAACCCCGATAGCGGGCTGAATACAGCAGAGGAGGAGTTGGCTTGTGAAAGCAGTTGTGGTTAAACAGTTCGGCGGTACGGAGCATATGGAATATCAAGATGTGGAAATACCGGATATTGGACCGAATCAGGTTCTTATCCGGGTAGAAGGAACGAGTGTTAATTTCGCCGATATTAAATCCAGATATGGGAAAAAGGGCGGCAAGCTTCCCTTTATTCCGGGAATTGATGCGGCGGGTGTAGTTGAGCGGGTGGGTGACAATGTCACGAAGATAAGGCCGGGACAGCGGGTGATCGCCTTCCCATCAGGTGGCTCCTATGCCGAGTACGTTGCTGCCAATGAGAATCTAACCTTTGTTATTCCAGATTCACTGGATGTCAGAACGGCAGCCGCTTGTCCGATTGTTTCCTTTACATCACATCGGCTATTAGCTCATGTAGCCAGACTGGAGCCTGGGGAGACAGTTGTCATCCACGCTGCGGCAGGCGGTGTCGGCACGACGGCTATCCAGATTGCCAAGTTGATGGGAGCAGGGAAGGTCATTGGTACAGTGGGCAGTGTGAACAAGAAAGAAGCAGCCCTGGAAGCGGGAGCGGATCATGTTGTCAGCTATGAAGAAGAAGATTTCGCAGCCCGTATCAACGAATGGACCGGCGGCAGAGGGGCGAATGTTATTCTGGACTCGATAGCCGGCAGCGTTTCCGAGCGAAGCTTGGATTGCTTGGCTCCATATGGACGCCTCGCTCACTTCGGGAATTCCAGCGGTCAAGTCGGACATATCCAGACCAAGGATCTTCATTCAAGCTGCCGGTCTGTACTCGGCTTCAGTCTTGGTACGACACGTAAGGAAAGACCCCATGTTCTTCAGGAAACGGCAGAGAAGGTATTTCATTATTTGTCAAGCGGTCAGTTAACGATTAAGATCGGCAGAGAATTTGCGCTGGCTGAAGCGGCGGAAGCCCACGACTGGGTTGAAGGCAGACACAGCACTGGCAAGGTGCTTCTAATGGTTTGATAAAATAAGCGCCGGTAATTCCCTCAGCATGGAGGGGATTACCGGCGCTTCTTAATGTTCGTACGGTCAAAAGAGGCTAGTGCCTGTTCTGCGAGCCTTCCTTGGCATTCAGTTCGGCGATCAGCTTATCGCCTTCGACGTCAAGATTAGGCAGCAGGCGGTCCAGCCATCGCGGCAGCCACCAGGCTTTGTCGCCGAATAGCGCCATTACGGCCGGAACGAGTGCCATGCGGACGAAGAAGGCATCGATCAGGATGCCGAACGCAAGGGCGAAGCCGATCTGCTTGATCATGATGTCATGCGTGAAGATGAAGCCTGCAAATACGGAGACCATAATGATAGCGGCCGCGACGACGACACGGCTGGCCTGGTCGTAGCCATGGATGACGCTGTCTTTGCCGTGATAGCCATGAACATAGGATTCACGCATGGAAGAAACAAGGAAGACCTGATAATCCATCGCCAATCCATACAAGATACCCGTAACCATGATCGGGATGAAGCTGAGCAGCGGGCCGCCGGTGTCGAAGCCGAACAGCTCATTGAACCAGCCCCATTGGAAGACGGCGGTGGTCAATCCGAATGTCGCAAGGATACTGAGCAAAAAGCCAAGCGTTGCCTTGATAGGAACGATAATCGACCGGAACACAAGCAGGAGAATGATCAGCGAGAGCAGTACGATGATCCCGATGTAAATCGGGAACACTTCTGCCAGCTTCGCCGAGATATCGATATTGATGGCGGTGAAGCCGGTAACGCCTAATGTCACGTTATGACTCTGCGCAATATCTGAGTCTGCCGCACGAAGCTGCTGAACCAGATCTCTGGTCTCGGCATCGGTCGGTCCCGTCTTCGGGATCAGGCTCAGAATGGCAATATCTCCCGCCTCGTTTACGCCAAGGGGCGACACGACAGATACATTGTCCACCTTCTGAATATCCTGCATGATGCCTGCCAAAGTCTGGGGTGCAATCTTCCCATCCGTACCTGCCGGTTCAGCGACAATCAGAAGCGGGCCGTTGAACCCTTCCCCGAAGCCATCGGAGATCGCGTCATAGCTCTGCCGCTGGGTTGTGTCCAGATTGGCGGACGCGCCGGAAGGCATGCCAAGCTCCATTTCGGCAACAGGGACTGCAGCTGCGCCAAGAATGGCGATAACCGCAACGATGACAAGCCAGCGAAGCTTGACGATGCCTTTTACCCAGCGGTCTGCAAAGCCGTGCTGCTTATCCGCAGACTTGGTGCGGCTCTTCTCGCGCGCTCTTCGGGAGACGATGCGTTCACCCACCATACCGAGCAGTGCAGGGAGCAGGGTAAGGGCCACGAGCACGTTAAGCAGCACGGTAAATGAGGCTACAAGCGCCATCATGCTCAGGAACGAGATTCCGATGACGAGCAGTCCGCACAGTGCAATGATGACAGTGAGTCCGGCAAAGAACACGGCGCTTCCTGCTGTGCCGACCGCCCGGCTGGCTGCTTCCTTAGCGCTTAGCCCCTGGTCGAAAATAAGTCGGCGCTGGCGATTCACGATAAAGAGCGCGTAATCAATGCCGACAGCCAGTCCGACCATCAGGGCCAGTACAGGCGTTACGGAAGTCATCGTGACAACGCTGGACAGGGCGAAGGCCCCGCCGACACCGATGCCGACGCCGAACAGCGCGACCACAATCGGAAGGCCGGCTGCAATCAGCGAGCCAAGTGTCATAATGAGGACAATTGCCGCGATCACGAGGCCATAGATTTCGTTCGTACCGATCGGAATTCCAGGCTTTTTCAGGGAATCGCTCGGCAGAACAGTAATGCCCGTACCATTCTCCGCCTCCGTAACCGCCTCAATGACCGAATCTGCGACACCATCCGGCAGTGACGTTTGCTGCACGGTGAACTGGAACTGGAACAGCGCCACGCTGCCATCCGTTGCAATTAGAACGCCGGGGACAGGCATGCCGTTCACCACTAGCGGCATGTATGGAGGCAGCTCGGCCGGCACAGTTTGAGTGCCATCTGCTAGAGCTGATTGGCCTTCGCCCGCACCAGCCTGTACGTCCAGTGCGGCTTGGCCGCCCAGCGATGCTCCGCCTGCACCAGCAGCGGCAGCCAGCTCGGCTGGATTGATTACGTAGTCGAGCTCGTAGACTTTGGTGACCGCCTCGGTCATTTTGGCGATCCGTTCAGGGGTATCGAGCCGCTGGCCTTCAGGCACCGTAAATACGACACTGCCCTGCCCGCCGGAAGCTTCAGGGAGTTCCTGCTCGAGTTTGTCCAGCACCTTTTGCGCCTCTGTGCCTTCAATCTTCATCTCAGAGCTGACATTCACTCCGTTGACAGCGAGCAGCGCGATGACAGCGCCGAGAATGACAATCCAGCCGGCAATGAAGAGCCATGGTCTGGAGTAGGCGCTTTTCCCAAGTTTGTACAGAAAGGTCGACATAACAGTGATCGTTCTCCTTTAGTCTGGTTAGTTTAGAAGCCGCTCCGCAAATAGCCGAACGTCATATCCAGGTACTGATCGAATGTAGCGGCGCCTGGCGATTCAACAGGTGAATCGCCAGGAAGCAGGACGTTGAGGCTGCCGTCAATGACCGGCAGGATTGCCCCATATACAGCCCCAATTAGAATGTGGCTGTAGCCTTCGGGATAACGGCTCTGGAACAAGCTGTCCAGTGTCTTGTGGCCCTCAATCTGGAGACGGCGGAACACGCTCAGAACAAAGGGCTCCAGTGTCGGGTAGCGCTTGGACAGCGCCAGCAGATCGCGCATTCTGCGAAACATATCTGCCGTAAACTGCGCCTTCATAAGCTGGTACAGTACGTTAATCGGAGTGGCGTCTTCAGGCAGGTCAGACAGCAGCGATTCCGCTTCTTCATCATGATGATGCGGGTACAAGGCCGTCGCCACTGCTTCCTCCTTGCAGGAGAAGTGATTCGCAAAGGTTCTTCTGGAATATCCCGCCCGCTGCACGACATCCTCGACAATAAAGCCATCCAGGCCCCGTTCCATAGCGAGCTCAAAGGCCGCTTCAGACAGGGCATGACCAGTCGCCTCCCGCTTGAAATCACGCAAGCTTTGTTTATTCATCTTACTCACCTCCGTTTGCCGGGCCGAACAGGATTAAAGTCACGCTTCATCTTAACACTTAACTGCCCAATGTGCAATTATGCTCTAAGTGCAATATTACCTTTTGTGCAAAACAGCAGATGATTAGGCGGGAAAGGGCAGTCCATGTATCAGAAAGGCCTGTAGATAAGCTTTATACAGTTACACTTTGAAGATGAGGCAAGAGATTCCTTTCCAAACATTAAACAACTCTCATGAGATTCTCATATAGCGTTATAAATCCCGTCCCCCCAGGCTTTGCTTTCTCCGTGGAATATATTAGGCTGTTTCAAATCTGCTATAGTGGGCTGGTGAAACGACATACTAGGAGGTAACAACATTGCAACCGGGAAAATTGAAACGGAGAATCATCACTGCCAGCCTATGCGCGGCAATTAGTATAACAGCCTTCGGCTTAGGACAAGCCCCGCAGGCATCGGCCGCCGCCTCCTATGGAACCAAAGTGACTACGGGGGTGAATCTTCGGACAGAACCCAGCCTGAGCGGAGACAGAATACAAATGCTGAAGCAGGGAGAAACTATCCAGGTCATCTCAAAGGTGAATGCCTATTGGCTCAAAGTGAAAACACAGCAGGGCCTAACGGGATATATATCAGCAGACGCCGAATATACGAATTACAGCGGCAGCACAACGTCCGTCAGCAGCTCATCCAAGGCTGACCGGGTCATCGAGCTTGCCATGAGCTACAGAGGCCGGATCAGCTATGATTTCGGCACCCGGAACCAAGACCGTCTCATCTTCGACTGCTCCTCGTTTACCCAGTTTATATACGGCAAAGCCGGCGTGGATTTGAAATGGGGAACGAAAGACCAGAAGCGTCAGGGCTCTGCCGTAAGCAAGAAGAATCTGCGCAAAGGCGATCTCGTATTTTTCGATACCAATAATAACGGCAGCATCAATCACGTCGGCATCTATATGGGCAGCGGGAAATTTATTCATAATGCTCCCTCCGCGGATGGACTCGCTATCAATGAGATTAACACTGGCTGGTGGTCGAAGCATTACGTCAGTGCCCGCAGGGTGCTGTAGCTCCGATACGGACAGAATGATCTGATAGCAGAGGTTTAATCGAATCGAGGCTAAACTAGACAGCGAAAAACCCGGTTTGGAAAAGGGGGCAACCCCCATTTCCAACTCCGGGTTTCTTTTTAATTTGGGGGCTCTAGACGAAACGGATTACTCCGCTACTCAAACTGGATTTGAATATGTGCGATTTCTGAGCGTGTGCCGATCCGGATCGGCGGGCCCCAGAAGCCAAAGCCGGATGTCACGACCGAGTGCATCTGCCCTTTTTGCAGGTAACCCCAGTCATTCTCGTAGATCGCATCGGTAATCAGGCTGCCGGGGAACAGCTGGCCGCGGTGGGTATGGCCGGATACCATCAGATCAATGCCTTCCTGCTCCGCAATATCAAGATCGTAGGGCTGATGATCGAGCAGAATGACAGGCTTGTCAGGGTCAACACCATCCATAAGTGCGTTCAGAGGCAGTCTGTCCGGATCAATCCGGTCCTTGCGCCCGACAAGTGTCAGCTCTCCCTGAATGCTCAGTGCCTCATCATAGAGCACAGTGATTCCACTCTGCTCCAGCGCTTCGATCAGCTCCTGCATGGTGCCGTCATGCTTGTCATGGTTGCCAAGTGTTGCATATATGCCGTACGGGGCACGAAGGCCTGACAGGGTCTCGCCAATATTCTGATCTAGGAATGGCTGAATGTCATCATCGAACAGGTCGCCCGGCAGCAGGATGAGGTCGGGGTTCAGCGCATTCACTTCCTTCACCAGGCGCTCTGCATGACCTTTGCCGGACAGCAGGCCAAAATGCGTATCCGCCGCCATGACAATATTCAGCGTATCAAGGGAAGATGCTCCTTTGTCCATCTTAATGTCGTAAGTTCGGACAACAGGGCTGAACGCGTTGTAGGTGCCGTGCGCCATTAAGGACAGAATTAGGATCAGAGTCAGTGCGCCTGCCCACTTCTGTGTGCCATGCCTCGGGAGCCGGGTGAGCCGCAGCAGAATGACGGTAACATGGGCAAGCGGAACCAGCAGCAGCAGCAAATAAAACAGCGCCATCCAATAAGCGCCGATCATGTTTAGAATGGTGATTCCTGACATGCGGCCGAGAATGAAGGATGTTGCGGCGAATACGACGACGATGGTATAGAGAATCTTGAAACGTCGGGTGGATGAGCTGGGACGAAGCCAGCGGTACCCCCGCCAGCCGATATAATAGACGATCCCGCCATAGATCAGCACAGCGGCCAATAGAACGAAGATAAACATGGTGCATTCTCCTGACTTGAAATCATGATGACGTCCGATTTCATAAGTGCTTACGTTGCATCAGCTGGGGGATAGGCGGTTTGCCTCAGCAAGCACATTCATCAGTCGGACAATCATTATTGTAGTTCATTCAGCAGGAGAATGGTACACCGGTTTCAGTTTCTGCCCCTGGCGCCGGCCGGCTGTATGCTGAATTTTGAGACCACCAGCACATCCATATGGCGGCCAGCTCTCAGAAGCTTCTTGATGAGTGCGCCTTTTGTGAGCTGCTCTAGCAATGAGCGGTCCGGCTGCCCGACTACCATCTGAGTGCTGTGGTGCACGTTCGCTTGTTGAATAATGGCCTCATGCAGCCTTCGGGAAGTTTGGCAGTAAGCCAGTTTGAAATGTCCGCCCAAGCGGACGGTGAGCTTTTCCAGTATTTCCGCCCGTTCCTTCTGTTTAATGGTCATTGCTTCACCCACATGGACATAACAAACATGCCACTGTGCTTTTAAGCGGTGGGCAATCCGAAAGCCGCGGCGGATCAGCCTTTCTGCATGATCGCTTAAGGTGACACTGACAAAAATGGCTTCCTCCCTGCGCCAAGGTCCGCGTAAGGAACTGCTGCGCTGCCAGGACTCGAGCCGTTCGTCCACATCATCCGCAATCTCGCGCAGAGCAAGTTCACGGAGCGCAATCAGATTGCCGGTCTTAAAAAAATGACTTAATGCCTGCTCGACCTTTTCAAGGGCATAAATTTTCCCCTCGCGCATACGCTGCTGAAGGGCTTGGGGTGCGACATCAATCAACGCCACTTCATCAGCCATCCGCAGTATAGAGTCAGGCACCGTTTCACGGACTCTAACGCCCGTCAGCTGTTCTACAGCATCATTCAAGCTTTCCAGGTGCTGCACGTTCATGGTGGAGATCACAGAAATTCCTGCCTGCAGGAGACGGGTGACATCTTCGTATCTTTTGGATAATAAACTGCCCGGTACATTGGTGTGCGCCAGCTCATCAACAAGAACGACTTCCGGGTTGCGGGCCAGGATAGCCTCCGTATCCATTTCCTGCAGCTGTGTACCCTTATAGGGGATGAATGCCAGCGGAACCCGTTCCAAATCTCCGATTTGGGCAGCAGTGTCCTTTCGGCCATGAGTCTCTACATACCCCAGTATCACATCGACTCCCTTTTTGAGCAGAATATTGCCTTCCCGGAGCATGGTATACGTTTTGCCGACACCGGGAGCCGCGCCGATGTACACCCGGAATTTTCCCTGTTTGATTTCCTCGATCTTGCGGCCCACTTGGCGGCTGTTCAAACGATGGTAGGCATTTTCATCATTTAAATCCTGCCTTCCCTTTATTTTTGCCTGAAGTATACGCTCCCCATATGCAGCGGCGCGGTCAGCTACGATAAAGACATCCACATTTCTTGTTTGCTTCAAAATATCATGCACGATGGAGCCCTGCAGCCATTCCTGCCATCTAGTCTGTTTGGAGTGGCCGAGAACGATTCGTGTGATATTGTGTCTCAGGGCAAAATCAACGAGAGTCCCTGGCAGTCTTCTCCGCGAGACGAGCGGGCGCTCATGAAATGCTGCGCCAATCTTCTTTGCGAGCTTCAGCATCGAACGTCTGAATTCCTCATGTTCCTGTGAGAGTCTCTGTTTGGGGTTGGTGAAAGTAACGACAGACAGATCTCCACCCAGTCGCTTGGCAACCTGCTGCCCTCTGCGTATATAGATGGACCCGTTCCAGTGATACTGAACCGATACCAGGATATGCTCGGCAATGCCCGCTGACCCGACTAGGCCTTGTTCCTCCCGGTGCTTCTCGAGGCTGCCGTTGACATCCTCGGCAACCAGACGCAGAGTCAGTTCCCGGAGCACGCTAATATCCCCGGGGTTAAACAACGGCTGTACGTCTTCCGTTAGCAGAAGCCCTTCCTCCAGACGCTGCAGGAGGGTCTCCGGGGTAACGTCGATCAGCTGCACCTCATCGGCCAATGCCAATGTATCGGCAGGAACTGTGTTTGCCGCTTCAATCCCGACTAGCCTCCTGGCCAGTTCAGTTACGCCCTGGAGCTCGTACACGTTGATCGTAGCTATGACGCTAATGCCATGATGGAGCAGAAACCGGATATCCTCCAGCCGGGTGGGGCGGGGGGCGCCTCTTCGGTTTTTGTGCGCGAGCCTGTCTGTCAGCACAACATCGGGATCGCGCTTCAGGATAGCCTCCACGTCAAGGTCTTTCTGTTCTCCGTCTTCATTATGCCAGCGGATGCTTGGGATGCGCTCAAGCCCTGACAGCTGAGCCTTCGTCTCTGGACGCTGCATCGTGGAGACAGCACAGGTTACAACATCGATTCCCAGCCGCTTGAGCTCCTGTCCCTCCTGCAGCATGTGATAGGTCTTGCCGGAGCCGGTCAAGGCTCCGATATATATCTTGAGCCGGCCCATTTGCAGCTTGACGATTGATTGTAACAGTTGTTCCGGGGATCTTTGTTTGAAGTCCTGCATAGACACCACCTTATCCGAACAAGGCGATATCCCTGCCTGAACCAGAGAGGCTCAGGCAGGGTAACCCGCTACTTATTCAGAAGCTGCTGAAGCTCCAGATTTAACATGAGCACATTGACCCGGGGTTCGCCGAAGATGCCAAGCTCGCGTCCGGCGGTATGCTCGGCAACGAGCTTCTCCAGCTCGGCTGCTGCAATTCCGGTTCGTTCGCTAATTCTGGGAATCTGTACAAGAGCCCCTTCTGGACTAATGTGCGGATCAAGCCCAGAGCCGGAATTGGTGACCAGGTCGATGGGAAGCTGGTTCAGCGGACTACCGGGGTTGGCCTGCTTCCAGGCCTCTGCCGCTTCCTTGGTTCTGGTGATCAGCTCTTCGTTTGACGGGGCATAGTTGGGCGACCCGGAGCCAGCCGCATCATATTCGATGCTTGATACCCGGCTGTGGAAATACTGCGGCTCGGTAAACGTCTGCCCTACGAGCGCGGAGCCGATCGGCTCATTGTCCTCATTGTAGAGAATGCTGCCGTCTGCCTCGTAAGGCAGAACGGCTTGTGCAATTCCGGTGACGGTCAGATGATATAAAAGAGTGCAGAGCAGCATTAGGACCAGACTTGTTCTGACGGTTATCCATATTGTTCGCATAGCGGCTATATCCTCCTTTTTTACACCCAGTGATGAACGGCCAAATCAATCAGCTTGATTCCAGCGAACGGCACCAGTATGCCGCCGAGACCATAGATCAGAAGGTTCCGGCTGAGCAGCCGGTTCGAGCTCATCGGCTTGTAAGCAACACCCTTGATGGCCAGCGGAATCAGCAGGGGAATGATTACGGCATTAAAGATAAGAGCCGACAGGATAGCCGACACAGGCGAATCCAGCTTCATGATGTTCAGCGCTCCCATTTCCGGAACGGCAAGCATGAACATGGCCGGAATAATGGCGAAGTATTTGGCGATATCATTAGCTATGCTGAAGGTGGTCAAGGCGCCGCGGGTCATCAGCATCTGCTTCCCGATTGCGACGACTTCAATAATCTTGGACGGATCGGAATCAAGGTCCACCATGTTAGCCGCCTCTTTGGCTGCAACGGTTCCGCTGTTCATCGCAATACCGACGTCGGCCTGCGCAAGGGCAGGCGCATCATTGGTCCCGTCACCGGTCATTGCAACCAGCTTTCCTTCCGCCTGCTCACGGCGTATAACGGCAATTTTGTCTTCAGGCTTGCTTTCCGCGATAAAATCATCGACGCCCGCTTCCCGGGCAATCGTCGCAGCGGTGAGCGGATTGTCTCCTGTACACATTATGGTCTTGATACCCATCCTGCGCATCTGCTCAAATCGCTCCCGCATGCCGGGTTTTACGGTGTCCTTTAAATAAATGAGTCCGTAAATGGTATCGTCCACGGCAACGGCAAGCGGGGTTCCGCCTGCGGATGCGATTGCATCGCTATTGGACTCCAGATCCTTGGGGACACTGCCGCCCTGGGACAGTACCCATTTCTTCACCGCATCTACTGCGCCCTTGCGAACTTGTCGCCCATCCTTCAGATTAATCCCGCTCATCCGGGTCTCCGCCCGGAATTCGATGAATTCTCCGCCGTCCGCCAGCTTCTCGTCATAGGAATGGCCAAGCTTCTTGATCAGCTCGAGAACAGAGCGCCCTTCAGGCGTCTCATCCTTCAGGGAAGAGATCGCCGCCCAGCAGGCGGTATCCGAATTTTTATGCCCGGCTGCAGAAATGAATTCACTGGCCATGCGGTTGCCAAAAGTAATGGTGCCCGTCTTATCCAGGATGATTGTGTTAATATCACCGGATGCTTCAACCGCTTTGCCCGACATAGCCAGCACATTGAATTGTGTGACCCGGTCCATGCCGGCAATCCCGATAGCCGATAAAAGCCCGCCAATCGTGGTCGGAATGAGGCAGACCAGCAGGGCGATCAGAATGGGGACCTCCATCTGAATCTGCAGGAAATCCGAATAGAACGGAAGGGTAACGACAACAACCAGGAAAATGATTGTTAAGCTGACCAGCACGGTATTCAATGCAATTTCATTTGGTGTTTTTTGCCGCTCGGCGCCCTCGACCAGAACGATCATCCGGTCAAGGAAGGACTCGCCCTGGTCAGCAGTAATGCGAACCTTGATTTGGTCGCTGACTACCTTGGTGCCCCCGGTTACCGAGCTGAAGTCTCCGCCCGCTTCCTTGATCACGGGAGCCGATTCACCCGTGATGGCCGATTCATCCACGGACGCCAGCCCCTCGATTACCTCCCCGTCTCCGGGAATCATTTCCCCGGCTGGAACGATAACGACATCGCCTTTCTTCAAGTCGCTTGAGGAAACCTGCTTTACACTTCCGTTCACCCATTTTCTCGCGGTAATGTCTTGTTTCGTCTTCTTCAGGGAGTCGGCCTGTGCTTTTCCCCGCCCTTCAGCGAGTGCTTCCGCGAAATTGGCGAACAGCACGGTAAACAGCAGGATCACTGTCGTGGTTATGTTAAACCAGCGGGGAACAGTTCCTCCGAACGCGTCCGGGAATATGCACAGCAGCAAAGTAATCACAAACCCGATCTCCACCACGAACATCACCGGATTCCGGAACATGATTCTAGGGTCCAATTTCACTATGGCTTGCTTTGCTGCTTGGCGGATGGTGTCTCCGCCCAGCATTGTTTTTTTCGTATTCATCGCTAACTCCTCCGTGTACAGCCTAAGGCTTTAAGGTTAGATGCTCGGCGATTGGACCCATTACCAGCGCAGGGAAGAAGGTCAGAGCGCCAACGATAAGGACCACGCCTATGAAGACACCGGCAAATAGACGGTTGTCTGTCCGGAACGTCCCCGCCGATACGGGCACCGCATTCTTCGCAGCCAGAGAAGCAGCCACTGCCAGCAGGGCAACCATTGCAAAATACCGGCCGATATACATGACAATTCCTGTCGAGAGGTTCCAGAACGGTGTATTATCCCCTAAGCCCTCGAAGCCGGAACCGTTATTAGCGGCGGACGATGTGTATTCGTACAACACCTGGGTCAGCCCGTGAAAGCCGGGATTAGAGATGGAATCAGGCTGCAGTGCAAGAGCGATGGCGGAAGGCACGAGAATAAGGACAGGATGGACCAAAAGCGTTGCAGCGATCAGCTTCATCTCTTTTCCTTCGATCTTCTTCCCAAGAAACTCGGGTGTACGGCCGACCATTAAGCCGGATAGGAAGACAGCGATCATCGCGTACATCAGCACATTCAAGAACCCTGCGCCAATGCCGCCGAACACGGTATTCAGCATCATGTTGGCGATCGTCACCATTCCCCCGATGGGGGTCAGCGTATCGTGCATGGTGTTAACTGCACCGGTCTCCGAAGCGGTTGTTACAACCGAGTATAAGGAGGATTGGGCCAAGCCAAACCGAACCTCTTTACCTTCCATAGAGCCTTGGCTGTCTTCGATTCCCAGGCTGTTCAGCAGCGGATTGCCGGCCTGCTCGGCGGAGATGGATACGCCCAGCATCAGCAGGAACAGCATCATCATCGAGACGAACAGCACACGGCCCTGCTTGGGGCTGCCGACCATTTTGCCATAAGCAAACGGAGTCGCCGTTGTAATCAGCATCATGAGCAAAATCTGGATGAG
Organism: Paenibacillus sambharensis; assembly: GCF_003233845.1. Taxonomy (GTDB): domain Bacteria; phylum Bacillota; class Bacilli; order Paenibacillales; family Paenibacillaceae; genus Paenibacillus_I; species Paenibacillus_I sambharensis. Next base: position 145,351 of record NZ_QKRB01000036.1, on the reverse strand, counting down.
GTTACTGAGCGCATTGGGATTTTCCAGCGGATGGGCGGAATTGACACCGAAGAATCCCCCGCCGTTATTGCCTAGCTCCTTAATGGAGAGGAACGAGGCGACCGGCCCGCGGGCAATCTGCTGCTCCGCTCCCTCGAGCGTGGTGACGACTGCCGCCGGTTCCAGTGTCTGTGGTACTCCGAGACATACAAATGCCAGCGCAGCAATAAACGCTATTGGCAGCAAGGCCCGCGTAATGGAGCGAATCAGATCGACAAAGAAGTTCCCCAGCGGCTTGCCCGCCAGACCCCGTATAAAGGCCATGATTACGGACAATGCGCTTGCAGGCGCTGTGAACATAAGAAACACAATCGCGACCATTTGGGACAGGTAAGAAAGGCCGCTCTCTCCGCTGTAGTGCTGGAGATTGGTGTTGGTCATGAAGCTGATCGCCGTATTGAGGGCCAGAGTGGGCTCCATATTTCCTATATTGCCTGGGTTAAGAGGCAGGAAGGACTGGAACCGGAAGATCAGATAGGTGATCACGATCATGACGGAATTGCTTAATACAAGGGTGAAAGCATACTGCTTCCATGTCTGGTTGTCCCCGCGAATCCCGCCGAGCCGGCAGATTAGCTTCTCAGCGGGAAGAAAGATACGGTCAAGCCCGGTGCGCTCATAATCAAAAGCACGGGCCAGATAATGTCCTGCCGGCCTTGCCAATAACAGGATCAGCAGCAATGTAACGGCTATGGAAATGAAACCTGCTGTTGTCAATGATATTCCCTCCGTGAACCAGAGCTAAAACTTCTCCGGATTTATGAGTGCATAGCATAAATAAACAAACACCAACACAACGACGGCTGCCAGTATCCAGGTCATCGGCGCTCACTGCCTTCCTGAATGACGCTCTCTGACCACAGAGCCAAGCCGAGCATGGCCAGCGTCAATACCGCTATTAGTAAAAGCATGGTTATATCGAGCATATACCATCATCCTTTTCATACGGGTTAGATTGATTGTCGAGCAGGAATGAAACATCATCCGAGCAGGTAAAGAGCACGTGGCTTGCTCCCAGAACTCTGTAAATGGAACGTGGGTTCACCATGCTGGTGATGACAACAATAGGCTTTGAGGTCCAATGCCTGATAACCTGCAGATACCGGCAGGTCAAAGGAAGCGATTCTTCGAATATATAGACGGCTCCGACTGGAATATCCGGGATTTGGAGCTGCCCCGGTTTATTCGTGTCCAGTTCTACAAAGCGGGGAATGCTGAGCCACTCGATCTCCTTCCGCTTGCGTCCGCTGTTTACCAGAACTGCGTAAGGAATGTTCCGCTCCCTCAGTGCCCCCGCAAACTTTTCGGCCAGAAGATTAGGATGAGTAATGAGTACATAGTGACCGTGATCCATCGTTTGTCCTCCTTATAAATCAGGAGGCAACAACAAAGAAGCCTGCAGAAGAGCAACTCTTCAGGCTTCGCCATGAACTGTTGCCTCTCAAGACGCTTACGAGGTTAGCTGTCGGATTCGGGCATGAGAGCCGCCCTACGCCGAAAGGGCACGGATTATGCCCATCGGCGATTCACCCCGGGAACGTATCATGAACGTTCGAGTGGTTCCCCCGTTCCTTGTTTAAGGACTCAGCGTAATTAAACATTCGGATGTCTTGCTTTACTACCGCTTGCATGCGGCTTGACCTGCAGTGCCACTCCTCTCTCCTCTTTGCTTACGGGTACCGCTGCCGGATGGGGACGGTGAGAGTCGCCCTGCCTCCTGGCGGCTGCGGCCGAGGAGGCTTCATCTGTCATACAGAAGCAGTGCTTGCTCTCACACAAGCTGCTCTGTCTGCGATTCCCCGTTTCCCCTTCGGGAATTCAGCGAACAAGTATGAATCTGGGAATTCATTTACGGGATGTATCTTACTCCTGCCAGCCTCCGCATGTAAAATCGCGTATTTCAGATTACAAATCAAAAGAGCCGCTCCCCTGTAATGGCGGCTGACTTGTTCAGTGATATCTCGAGATATCTCTTCAATTCTCTTTATTACTCGGGTTTTTAAGGATTTTTACGGTATTTTTACGCCTGGAAAGCTTTCTTTTATCTCCTTTTTACGGGAAAATATCTTATACAGCCGGCGCTTGCTTTATAATAAATGGGAGCATAAACCGGGTATATCCGCAGGAGCAGGAAGTGATTCACTTTGGCACAAGACAAGGTTATGGTGTGTGTTAGCCCCAGCCCCTATTCCAGAAAGCTGCTTCGGCATGGACACGAGATGGCCGCGGGTTTGAGAAGCGAGTGGATTGCCGTATATGTCGATTCTTCTCATAAAGCCATGAAGTATGGGAAAGAGAAGCAGAAAGAACTGGAACGTAATCTGCGGCTGGCTGAGGAGCTCGGTGCAGAAGTCATATCGGTGACGGGCGAGAGGATTGCCGAGGAGCTCCTGGCTGCTGCACGCGAGCGAAATGTCAAGCATCTCGTGATCGGAAAGCCGAGCCGGTCACGATTAAGTGAATGGCTGCCCAGGACAATTGTAGAGCAGGTCATTCGCAGCAGTGACGGTATCAATGTGTATGTCATTCCCGGGATTGCGGAGAAAACATCACCCAAACGGGAGGGTAAACCGTACCGCACTCCAGGAAATTGGAGACCTTATGCGGCCATAACGGCGCTTATTGCAATTTTAACAATGGTTCTCCGGCCTTTCGGGTTAACGTTTGAACCGGTTAATATAGCCTTAATCTATCTGTTCCCTGTGCTGTTGAGTGCAGTCTATTGGGGAATCAGGCCGGCCTTTTATGCAGCTGGACTCGGCGTACTGGCTTTCGATTTCTTCTTTATTCCGCCATTTCTGAGCTTTACGGTGGCGGATCTGCGGTACCTTGTCTCGTTCGGTGTTTATTTGTCCGTCGCCGGACTGACGGCCAGCCTGGCTGCCCGTCTAAAGCAGCAGCTGGAGTATTCCAAGCAGAGAGAGGCTCATACGGCCTCGCTGTATGCGCTCAGTCGGCAGATCAGCGCCATTACGGATATTCACTCCCTGTTGGATAATGTGTCCTGCCAGATCTCACAGACGGTTGGTGCCCCCATTGCGATGTACTTGCCTGATGAGAAGAACAGACTGGTGCTTACACACGCTTCTACAAAACTCACGGAATGGGAGCAAAGCAGGGAAGAAATCGTTATGGCGGATATGGCCTATGAACAAGGCGAGACGGTCGGGAGAAGTACGGATACCTTAAGAGAGTTCCCTGGCTGCTTCATGCCGCTGAAGACAGAGGAGCGGATCTATGGCGTGCTGGCCGTGAAGCTTGCGCATGGAACGGAGGCTTTTTCCGCGGAGCAGCAGAGGCTTCTGGAAGCGTTGAGCGGACTGGCAGCCAGCGCCATGGCCAGGGTAAAGCTGGCGGAGGAAGCGAAGCTTGCTCATCTGACGGCTGAGTCTGAGAGACTACGTTCTGCGATACTTGATTCGGTATCGCATGAGCTGCGCACACCACTGGCAACCATCATCGGTTCCGTAACAGGACTTATCGAGGGAGAGCGGCTCTTCTCTTCGGAGGATCGGATGGAGCTGCTTGCCACGATCCGGGACGGCGCTCTGCGAATGAATCGGCTCGTCATGAACCTGCTCGGCATGGTGCAGCTTGAGAGCGGCATGCTGCGGCTTCAGAAGAGATGGTGCGATGTGGAAGATATAATTGGCGTTACCTTGTCGCAGGTAAAAGACTACCAGCAGCATAGAGAGCTGTCGGTACATCTGACCGGTCCTCTGCCTCTTATACTGGGGGATGAAATACTGCTGGAGCAGGTGCTGGTGAATGTCGTCAGCAATTCGATTAAATATAGTCCGGATCACAGTAAAATTGTCCTGTCAGCCAACCCCAAGCAAGATGTGCTCGTTATTTCGGTCTCCGATCAAGGGATTGGCATAGCAGAAAGCGAGCAGGACCGGGTTTTTTCCAAGTTTTACCGCTCTGAGACGTCCATGCATGTTCCGGGAACCGGTCTGGGGCTTGCGATATGCAAGGGGATTGTGGAGCTTCACGGCGGGACCATATCGGCTAAACCTAATGGGACCCAGGGAACGGTTATCTCGATTACGCTTCCGCTCCCCGAACAGGCGAGCTTGCATACTATGCCGCAGGAAAAGGAGATGTAACACATGGCTGCACAAGAGAGCGGAGCCCGAATATTAATTGTGGATGATGAACCGCAGATTCGTAAGCTTCTCAAGGTGACCCTTCAGGCTCACCAGTATGAAATTTATGAGGCGGCAAGCGGGGAAGAAGGGGTGCTGCAGGCCTCTTTGGTTCATCCTGACTTAATTGTGCTTGATCTTGGACTGCCAGGTATACCGGGCATGGAGGTGCTCAGCCGTATTCGGGACTGGTCCGCAACACCAGTTATTGTGTTAACGGCCAAAGATCGGGAGGAAGACAAAATTGCTGCTCTGGACAGCGGAGCTGACGATTATGTCACAAAGCCGTTCAGTATGGGGGAGCTGGTAGCCCGAATACGGGTTGCGCTTCGGCATGCGGCCAAGTCGGTGAACGAGCCGGTACTTTTGTTTGGCGAGCTGTCCATTGATCTGGCCCAGCGAATCGTAGAGCTTCGCGGAGAGAGAATCAAGCTGACTCCAACGGAATATGAGCTGCTGAAAATCCTTGCTTCCCATGCCGGGAAGGTCGTAACACAGCGCCAGCTCCTTCAGCAGGTCTGGGGCAGTCATCATAGTGAGACGGACAGTCACTATCTGAGGGTTTACATCGGGCATTTGAGGAAGAAGCTGGGCGAGGACTCGACCAGACCAAAATATCTGGTCACGGAGCCGGGAATCGGCTACCGCTTTCAGGCACGGGATTGACAGTGTGCCGGACAGACAGAATACGAGCGGGTTGGCTTAATCCTGAAGCGGCCAGCTGCAAAAGCTGGTCTCTTCCGTTCTTTATGCGGGAGAGAGGGAGGCGCAGCCGGATCGGCCGCCCCTTCGCTCGAAGAGCTGATCTCCCAAAAAGAACGGCTTGAGGACATGATTGCAGAACGAAAGGTTATGGCCTGATCGATTAGTTCTAGTTATATGGAGGAGGCCAGTTCTTGTGTGGTGACGGTAATTTGTTGATAGGCTTTTTTGAGTTCACTGATCGCTTGCGAGTTAAGCGACAGCTGCTTGGTGACAGTATCCAATTGATTCGTCATCGCCACAATGGAATGAATGACCTCCGCCAGCTGGATGGATATGTTGTCGGAGGATTCCTTACTGGAGCCGGCCATCTTCCTAATCTCGTTCGCAACGACCTCAAAGCTCCGGCCGGTCTCTCCTGCTCTGGCGGCTTCGATGGCCGCATTAAGTCCCAGCAAGTGCGATTGATCGGCAATTTCTCTTACAACAGAAGTGATGGACTGGATGCTGCTGATGCTGTCTCTGACTTTCCCCGATTCTGTGTTTAATGACATCATATTGGATACGAGATGATTGGAGGAAGCCAGGACTTCATCCGTGCTCGCGGTCATTTCCTGAGCCATCGTCATGAGGTCTGTGGTGCTTTGCTGAATCAGTCGTTCACGTTCCGTTATATCCGTAGCTACCTTGACGATGGCTTCTACATGGTCCTGCTGGTATACCGGCATATAACTTGCCTCTAAGGTTACGACTTTCCCGTCCTTGGTTACCCGTACGATCTTATCCTGATAAGCCTTCCCTTGACGCAAACCCGCCCACATGTCTAAGTATGCCTGGCTTGCGGCAAATTCCGGCAAACAAAACTTGCGGTGATGCATGCCGGTCAGTTCCTCAGTCTGATAACCCATCGCTGAAGCGAAATTTTCATTAACCCAGATGACATGTCCCTCGGTATCAAACATAATAATGGCGAGATGATTTTGTATAGCTGTCAGAATTGCCGGTGCATCGATGTTGATGTTCATTGATAGGTATGCGCCCTTTCTGTTCCGATGATTTCTTACCAAGATAGCCGGGTTGCCGTCATGAGTGACTCATCTGCTCAGTTTATAAATTTTACAAAATTATATTTAATATCATTTATCGTCATTGCGGCAGTCTTTTTTTACTGTCCGAACAAAATTAATTTTTACCAGATGGTGAAAAGGGAGTTCAAACAAAGCAAGATTGGTCAAAACTGCCGGCGCTGATTCTGATATTGTTAAGGCAAGGAGGTGAACGGGCATGAGCTGCAGCCCCATTATCCAGCGATCAATTGAGTACATAGAGAAGAATCTGCATGAGGAGTTAACGCTGGAAAGCGTAGCTCAGTTCGCGGGCTTCTCCAAGTTTCACTATCACCGTGTCTTCCACAAGGAGGTTGGCGTTACCGCTTCGGAATATATCCGGTACCGGCGGATCGCTAATGCCGCGAACATGCTGCTGTACACGGATGAGAAGATCCTGGACATCGCGTTCTACTACCGGTTCGAGTCACAGGAATCGTTCACTCGCTCGTTCAAGAAGTACTACCGGCTGCCGCCCGGACAGTACCGCAGAATTATCGGCAAACTAACGATGCAAAGGGAGGAAACAGGAATGAATCAGGAACAGGTATTAAAGGGTTGGAATATGAGCGGGAGCCATCCGGCTAATTACAAGATGGGTGTGGACAGAGAGGTATTTCATAAGGGAAATGCATCCGGCTTCCTGAAGTCGGTAACGGTGCAGTCCGAGGGCGAATTTGCCACGATGATGCAGCAGTTCAAGGCGGACAAATACGCGGGCAAGCGGCTGAAGCTGTCGGGCTTCCTGAAAGCGAAAGCGGTCAACGGCTTTTGCGGCTTCTGGATGCGGGTGGACGACTCGCTCGGCGATGTCCTGCAGTTCGATAATATGAGCGACCGCCCGGTGACCGGGGATCAAGAGTGGAATCAGTATTCCATCGTACTCGACGTCCCGGCAAGCAGCGCGGCTATTTCCTTTGGGGTGCTGCTGTCAGGCAGCGGAACCGTCTGGATTGATGAGCTCAAGTTCGAAGAGGTCGGCAAGGATGTTCCCACCACGAACATCGATTACAAGGGCGAGCTGAGGGAAGAGCCTGTGAATCTGTCTTTTGAGGACTAGCATTGAATAGATAATGGCCTGCTTATAAGGGAGGAGTGGCTATGAATAAGTCCCGTAAACGGGGTCTGATACTGGGCATCGGCGCAGCAGTTATCGCTTCGGTAATGGCAGCCAAGTTTTATATTGTAAATAAGGTGATCAGCATGATCCTGTGGTTTTATTAGGCACTGTGTCTAAGCTGATCTGTGTTTCTTCTACCCGCCAAGCCGGACGGCTTCAGGTTATGATGACCTGGAGCCGTCTTTTGTGCCGTTTCCGCCAAGAATTTCTTTGAGGAGTACAAGACCCTTGTGTTACCTTTATAAGATAAACTTATTGACGGTTGTGCAGGACTGTTGAATTGGATTCCTGGAAGGAAGTGAGCGGGTGTTTTCATGGTTGAACGAAGGTACATGGGATTTTCTACAGAAGCATGTTATTGCGGTAGGGGATAAGCTGCTGGTCATGACCTTGATTGTTGTGCTGACGTGGCTGGCTCTTAAGGTGAGGAAAATCGTGATATCGCGGATATTCATTATTACCCGTCTGGAAGTAAAACAGCGCAATACACTGGAATCCCTGCTGCTGTCGCTGACCAGATATGTATTCGTGATTGTTGCTTTCCTGATGTGTCTGAGTAATATGGGAGTGGAAGTGGGGCCGATTATCGCTGGGGCAGGCGTCATCGGGCTTGCAGTGGGCTTCGGGGCGCAGACGCTGGTGAAGGACTTGATCACAGGCTTCTTCATAATTTTTGAGGATCAGTTCTCGGTCGGGGATTACGTCACGATCAACAACGGGGAGATTAACGGCACGGTTGTGTCTGTCGGACTGCGGGCAACCAAAATCAGAACCTGGGCGCAGCACGTAGTCGTCATTCAGAATTCAGAGATTCGAATCAGCCAGAACTATAACCGTGACAAGATGAGAGCGATCGTGAATGTGTCGGTTCCTTATGAGACAGACCCGGCAGATGTGGAGAAGGCCGTCTATTCAGTCGCCAACCAGATGGTGCTTGCCATGAGACACCTCTTCTTGCTGGATGACAAGGGGGAAGTGATCGAGCCTCCGCAGCTCTACGGTGTAACCGATGTTGAGAATAATGCACTCGGTGTCAAATATACGGTGGTCGCACTTGTGAAGGATGTCCACTACTTTACGGCCTGCAAGGTCATCCGTCAGATGCTGGTCGAGGAGCTGAAGAGCAACGGTGTGCATATCTCCTACCCGCGCAGAGTGGAAATCCGGGATACAGAGGGTGTTCTGTATCCGAAGCCGACCGCCGAATTTACCGCCTGACAGGCAGCACGTTCATGATTTCTCCCTCCTACGGGTTGAAGCGTCTGTGATATGCTGTAATGGGGCAGCCGATGAAGGCAGGCCCGAAGGACGGAGGAGAGCGGAAGCATGATTTTGTCAGGCATAATGTCTTATTTTACAGAGGAACAGCTTAAGGAACTGCTCGAGCAGTTTAGGTCACTTGGGCCGCTGCCCGGCATCCTTCTGACCTTCATGAAATCATTCGTGCCGCCGCTGCCGACCATTGTGATCGTGGGCGTGAATGCCGCTGTGTACGGACTGTGGCTGGGATTCCTGTACTCCTGGATCGGCATGGTCAGCGGCTGTGTTGTAACTTACTATATCGTGCGCAGATTCAGCAGCCACCCTTATCTGGTACGCTGGTCTCGCAAGCCGAAGGTACAGAAGGGTATGGAATGGGTCCGCCGCAACGGATTCAATTACGTCTTCCTGTTCAGCATCTTTCCCGTTGGGCCGTTCGTCATCATTAACGTCGTGGCGGGGCTTGCGCGCATGCGTGCGCGTTCCTATATCATTGCGCTGCTGTTCGGCAAGGGCATTATGGTGTTCTCGGTATCCTTCGTCGGCCATGATGTCGGCGCTTATGTGGAGAATCCGTTCCGGCTGCTGTATGTGGCGCTCTTCATCGCGGCATCGTTCGTCCTGAGCAGAAAAGCGGAGACCTGGTTTGCCCGGAGAAGCGGGGCGGCAGACACGGACACAGGCGGAACTAGAGAAGCGGGCTGAAGCGGCTCCCCTGGGGGCAGCAAAGACCGGGCATATGCTCAAAGACGTTGAAGCGCTTGAGGAGCTGTACAGCATAGATTTGGGTAGTGAACCGGTGAGCAAGTACATGCTGTATCATAGACTGAGAGCGAAATAAGCGCGGATCGAAAAAAAAGCGTCTGAAAAGGAGCAGGAGCTGCTCTTCAGATGCTTTTTGCTTCGTTTGGTCGTATTACGCAACAATAAATTCCTGCGAATCTGCAGGCTTTGCATAGCTAGAGAGCTGCTAATAGTAAAAGCCTGCGAATCTGCATCTATTTCCTCTGACAGTTTGTCTGAAGGACTCCGAACCATCGAAATTCCTGCACTATCGCCGGTATTTAACCCAACTTGAATAATTGCACCGCAAAAGCCTGCACAATCGCAGGTTTTAACGCCTCATGCCCGGTCCTCTTGGCACGAAACCGACTTCCTGAACGCTCGAGCCCGATCCTCGCCTCACCAAACCAAGCAGCCGCTCTTCATATTCCTGTCATATCCGCTTCACCGTAATCGCTTCGCGCATCTTCTTCAAGGACTTCTGCCCTTCGGGTCCCAGCTTGATCAGAATGTTGACGTAGAGCACATCAATAATGGACAGCTGGGCAATCCGCGAGGACAATGCCTCCGACCGGTACTCAGTCTCGCTGGAGACGGTGTAGAGTGGGGTGTCCACGGCCGCGCTGAGCGGCGATTTGGCATGATTGGTGATGGCAATCGTCTTCACGCCGCTGGATTTAACAATATTCAGAATGTGCAGAATATCCTTGGAGGACCCGGAATGCGAAATAAGCACAGCGCAGTCCGCTTCTGTCAGCTGGGATGCGGCCATGAGCTGGAAGTGCGTGTCCGTTACGGCGGATACATTCAGCCCGGTACGGATCAGCTTGTGATAAGCATCCAGCGCAATCACGCTGGAGCCGCCGCTGCCGAAGAAATGCACCGATCTTGAACCGGTGATCATATCGACGGCTTGCTGCAGCCGGGCTTCGTCGAAGACGGTCAGCGTATCTTCGATCGTCTTCATGTTGGCGCGGAACACCTTGGAAGCGATTGTATCCAGGCTGTCGTCTTCCTCCACCGCTTCATGGATATCCTTGACGGGAGCTACAACCTCTGAAGCGAGTGCAATCTTCATGGCCTGGTAGCCTTTATAGCCAATCCGCTGACAGAAGCGGAAGACGGTAGAATCCGCCACCTTCAGATCCTCGGCCAGCTGATTAATAGAGGAATGTATGATCTTGGTCGGATTCTGCAGAATATAATCGGCGATTTTCCGTTCCGTTACACTGAACTTCGGATAATTCGTCCGGACGCTGAGCAAGCATGGCTTGGGATTGTTCATGAGACTGACCTCCTCAGTCAAGGGTTCGTACTTATTATTATACGCTTTTTTCATCAGGGGAAAAATATTTTTTTGTAACCGATTGCAAAAAGAAAATTTTTTCGTATAATGAACCTAGCAAGAAAATTTATTCGAAAGTGAGAATAATCCTATGGAGATCGGTGTAATTGGCTTAGGGAAAATGGGCTATCAGCTTACGCTGAACCTGATGGACCATGAATATGAAGTGACGGCTTATGATGTAAACAGTGAAGCTGTGGAAAAAATTTCGACGGAAGGAGCCCGTCCGGCTGCTTCCCTGGCAGATTTGGTCAGCCAGCTTGACCGTCCGAGAACGGTATGGTTGATGGTTCCGGCAGGCGAAATAATCGAGGCGGTGTTTCGGGAGCTGCTACCGTTGCTGGAGGAAGGCGACCGAGTGATCGATGGAGGCAACTCGCATTACAAGCAGTCCATTGCCCGCAGCGAACAGTGCCGCGAGAAGGGTGTTTACTTCTTTGACTGCGGAACAAGCGGCGGCGTGGATGGCGCCCGCAATGGTGCCTGTGTAATGGTCGGTGGCGATATGGAAGCGTTCAAATCCATCGAACGTGTCTTCAAGGACCTGACGGTCGAGGATGGCTATCTCTATGCCGGCGAGGCAGGCAGCGGCCATTTTCTGAAGATGGTGCACAACGGCATCGAGTACGGCATGATGCAGGCGATCGCCGAAGGCTTCGAGATCCTGGAGAAGAGTCCGTTTGCATATGACTACGAGAAAGTGGCGAAAGTATGGAACAATGGCTCGGTCATCCGTTCCTGGCTGATGGAGCTAACGGAGAATGCCTTTTCCAAGGACGCCAAGCTTGAACAAATCAAGGGTGTTATGCACTCCTCGGGTGAGGGCAAATGGACGGTGGAGACGGCGCTTGACCTGCAGACAGCGGCGCCTGTAATCACGATGTCCCTCTTGATGCGGTACCGCTCCCTGCAGGAGGATACATTCACCGGCAAGGTTGTTGCGGCTCTGCGCAATGAGTTCGGCGGCCATGCGGTTGAGAAGAGTGAGTAAAGGTTTAATACAATAAGGAAAGGGTGGGAACCCGAATGTCTGATCAAATGTTGATATTAATTGCTATGGCGGGTATTTTCCTGCTGTTATTCCTAGTCATCCGCACCAAGCTGCATGCTTTCGTGGCGCTGCTGCTGGTCAGCCTGATCGTCGGCATCGCAGCGGGCATGCCGCTGAATGAGGTGGTCAAATCCATGCAGAGCGGGATGGGCGGCACACTGGGCTTCGTCGCGGTTGTTGTCGGTCTTGGTGCTATGTTCGGCCAGATGCTGGAGGTCTCGGGTGGTGCTGAGCGGCTGGCCCAGACGATGATCAAGAAATTCGGACAGGATAAGGCGCAGTGGTCGCTCGGGGTAACCGGTTTCCTGGTTGCCATTCCGGTATTCTTTGATGTAGGCTTCATTATTCTTGTTCCGATTGTCTATGGATTGGCTAAGAAGACCGGCAAGTCGCTGCTGTATTACGGTATTCCGCTGCTTGCGGGCCTTGCCGTCACTCACAGCTTCATTCCGCCGACACCGGGACCCATTGCGGTAGCTGAGTTAATTGGAGTTGACCTCGGCTGGGTCATTCTTTTCGGTGCAATTGCCGGTATCCCGGCGATGATCATAGCAGGTCCGCTGTTTGCCCGTTATATCTCGAAGAAGCTCCATGTCGTGGTTCCGGCTTACATGAACCTGGAAGATGTGGAGTACGACAAGGAACTGCCGAGCTTCAAGATGGTAACCAGCATCATCATGATTCCGCTGGTGCTTATTTTGCTCAATACGGTATCGGGTGTGCTTCTTGAAGAGGATAACCTGACAAGACAGATTCTGACCTTCCTGGGTCATCCATTTGTTGCACTGACGATCGCTACGATTCTGACCTTTATCTTCCTCGGGACAAGAAGGGGTTATTCTCGTCAAGAGGTTCAAGATATTGCGAACAAGGGCCTTGAGCCAGCGGGTATCATTATCCTGGTAACGGGAGCGGGCGGTGTGTTCAAGCAGATTCTGATTGATTCGGGCGTGGGCGATGTGATCGGGAACATGATGGCGGGTTCGTCTCTTCCGCCGATCCTGCTGGCCTTTCTGATTGCGGCCGCCGTAAGGGTGGCACAAGGTTCAGCCACGGTATCCATGGTCACAGCAGCCGGCCTGATTTCACCGCTGGTCGGCATTCTGGGGCTGGAAGGCCCGGTTCTTGGTTTGATTGTTATTGCGATTGCATCCGGCGCAACTGTATTGTCACATGTCAATGACTCGGGTTTCTGGCTCGTCGGCCGTTATTTCGGCATGAACGTCAAAGACACGCTCAAGTCATGGACCGTCATGGAAACGCTTATCGGTCTTGTCGGCCTTGGCGTTGCGCTCGTATTGGGCATATTCATCACATAACTAAGATTCAGAGGGTGCGTAAGAGGCAAGTCCTTGCCTTTCCCGCATCCTCTTCATGTACAATAATATAGAGGCAGGAGTTTAGAACGTTAGAAGCAGGAGGCTCTACATGACCCATTATATGATAGGTGTTGATATTGGAACGACGAGCACCAAGGCCGTACTCTTCAGCAGAGACGGACAGGCGGTCAGCCGATTTGGTGTGGAATATCCGCTATATACGCCAATGCCGGGAGCGGCGGAGCAGGACCCTGATGAAATCTTCGAGGCTGTGCTTATGGCAATCAGGCAGTGTATGGTAAAGGCCGATATACCAGGCGAGCAGGTAAGCTTCGTCTCCTTCAGTTCTGCGATGCACAGCTTAATCGTGGTGGACGGCGAGGGCACACCGCTTACTCAGTCGATTACGTGGGCGGATAACCGGAGTGCCGAATATACGGAGAAAATCAAGCATGAGCTGGACGGTCATGGGATTTACCAGCGCACAGGCACGCCGATTCATCCGATGTCGCCGCTGTCCAAGCTGGTATGGCTCAAGGCGGAGCAGGCGGAGCTCTTCCAGCCGGGTGTGAAATGCATATCGATTAAGGAATATGTTTTCTTCCGCCTGTTTAATCAATATGTCATTGATTATTCAATTGCCTCGGCAACAGGGCTGTTCAATCTCAGCAGGCTGGACTGGGACCAGGACGTGCTGGATCTGATCGGCATCAGCCGGGATCAGCTGTCTGAGCCCGTTCCGACAACACATAGTGTGAGCGGGTTAAACGAGGAATACGCGAAGGTGACAGGATTGCCGGCGGATACCCCGTTTATCGTGGGCGCAAGCGACGGAGTGCTGTCTAACCTGGGGGTTAACGCGATTGAGCCGGGAACAGTGGCGGTAACAATCGGGACGAGCGGAGCAATTCGTGCTGTGACTAATAAACCGGTAACGGACCCGAAGGGCCGGATTTTCTGCTATGCCCTAACGGACAAACACTGGGTCATCGGCGGGCCGGTTAATAACGGGGGTATGATCTTCCGCTGGCTGCGGGACGAATTGGCTGGTGCAGAGGTAGAGACGGCAAGGCGGCTCGGTCGCGACCCTTATGATATGCTGACCGATATTGCCGCACAGGTGCCGCCTGGGGCAAGCGGTCTTCTGTTCCATCCTTATCTGGCCGGGGAGCGGGCCCCGCTGTGGGATCCGAATGCCAGGGGGTCCTTCTTCGGCCTTGGCATGCATCACAAGAAGGAGCATATGATCCGTTCTGTATTGGAGGGGGTTATTATGAACCTGTACAGTGTGCTGCTCGCGCTGGAAGAACTGATCGGCAGGCCAAACCGGATCCAGGCGACAGGCGGCTTTGCGCGCTCGGTATTCTGGAGACAGATGCTGGCGGACATCTTCGATCAGGAAGTGACGATTCCGGAGAGCTTCGAAAGCTCCTGCCTTGGTGCAGTGGTGCTCGGCTTGTACGGCAGAGGCGAGATCGGCTCGCTGGAGGATGTGAAGCACATGGTTGGCTCGATTCACACCCACCGTCCCGATGAGGCAGCCACAAGTATTTACCGGGAGCTGCTGCCGAGCTTTATCCGTCTTCCCCGCCTGCTGGCTGAGGAATACGAGAAGATCGCCCAGTTTCAGGAGAGGCATAACAGCGTTCGTGCAGACTAATCCTGCCCATATAGTTGACTAATGAAGGGCTGCATAATTATCACCAGTGCAGATTTCGGACCGGCCGGGGAGGGGACCCTGTTCCGGTCCTTTTATTTGCGCTGCTTGGCAGCTGGACTATACGGTATTATGATTATATTTCTAATGAAGAAGAGGCAGTAATTGACAGGAGTCGACGTATAAGTCACTTGCTGTGTAATGGACATGTTATATAAGAATGAGACTAAAGTTATAAATTAGATGATTTACTAAAAAATGCTAGCCAACTATTCAGTTGTGTGCTAGAATTTACTCAACAACATGACAGGTATTATTACGTGATAAGGAAGATATTGAAGGTGGGGGTGGTTGCTAAGTAGAGAGCATGAGACGAGCCTGAACAGTATCTATGGTGTGTCGGCCCTGTCCCTAACAATGAATATGAGAAGGAGTGGGAGTTAATGAAGAAGAAGTCCATGGGAATGCTGCTGTCCGGTATGATGGTATGGTTGTCGGTGTTTTCAGTTCAAGCCTCGGCTGCGGATGAGGCAAGCAGGGCTGCAGCGAAGCAGAAGTTCACCATGCCATATGAAGCAGGCGGCATCATCGTGAAGATGAAGAGCAAATCGCTTAAGGCCGAAGCTCTGATGAGCACGATGGAGGTTGCCAAGACGGAAACCGAAGCACAGCTTGGCCTTACCTACATGAAGCTTAAGAATGCCGCTCAGATGGAGAAGGCACTCGCGCGGCTGAATGCTAACCCGAACGTTGAGTATGCTGAACCAAACTATATCTATACGCTGGAAGAGACGGAGATGGAGGCTGCTGAACCAGCTGATCTGCCAGCTCAAATTGCGGTATCCTACAACGATCCGTATGTCTCCAGCCAATGGGGGTTAAGTGCGATTAAGGCACCGCTGGCTATGGATCTTGTCAGCCCTTCCGCACTTTCGGGTGTTACGATTGCGGTAGTCGATACTGGCGTAGCCAGAACCCACTCTGACCTTGCAGGCAGCATTGTTGCTGGCTATGATTTCGTTAACAGAGACTCAGATGCGAATGATGACCAAGGACACGGAACACATGTCGCAGGTATTGCCGCTGGTATCGGCAACAACCGGATCGGCATCGCAGGCGTGGCATCCGGCGCGAAGATCATGCCTATCAAGGTACTGAATGCCAGCGGCAGCGGCACATCAATGAACATTGTATCGGGTATGCGTTATGCGGCTGACCGCGGTGCGGACGTGCTGAACCTGAGCCTTGGCAGTGCTTCTTCCTGCTCCAGTGCTTACCAGGACGCCATTAACTATGTCCGCGGGAAGGGCGCAGTCGTTGTCGTCGCATCCGGCAATTCCAATACAGCCGTCGGTTCGCCTGCTAACTGCGCAGGTACGATTTCGGTTGGTTCTATCGACAGCAGTCTGACGCGCAGCAGCTTCTCGAACTACGGTTCAACGCTTGATGTAACAGCCCCAGGCGGAGCTATCTACAGCACTTATCTGTCCAACTCCTACAGATCGCTCTCCGGCACGTCGATGGCTGCCCCTCATGTGGCAGGTGTTGCGGCCCTGATGCTCGCGGCTAACTCGTCGTTGACACCTGACCGGGTGGAAGCACTGCTTAGACAATCGGCCACGGATGCTGGAGCATCCGGCTATGATTCCTATTACGGCGCTGGTATTGTCAACGCTCAGCGTGCGGTGCAGCTCGCGGGATAACAGGCTTAACAGACCATGGATTTACAGAGGTACGAGGAAGGGCGCAAACCTGATCTGATCAGGTTTGTGCTCTTTTTTTTGCCATAAAGGCAGAGAATGGAATGGGGTAGGGATAATCCTTTTATGACATAAAATTGTAATTATATTCTTGACTATGTAAAAATATTCAAATACTATGAAGGCAAATCCACTCTAGTGGATTTTCATAGATAAGGGATAGGAGGGAAAGTAGTGAGTACAGTAATCTTTGTCGATGGTGAGTTCAAGAGCAGGGAGGAAGCGGTGGTCAACGTATATGATCACGGTCTGCTGTATGGTGACGGAATCTATGAAGGACTACGATGCTATTCGGGTTATGTCTTCCAGCTGGAAGAGCACCTGGACCGCCTGCTGCGTTCCGCGAAGAGCCTCCGGATCGAGCTGCCTTACACGAAAGAGCAGATCGGCGGGTTCGTAACCGAAACACTTGCGAGGAATGAGCTGATGGATGCGTACATCCGTCTGATCGTGACAAGAGGAGTGGGGCCGATTGGACCTGATCCAAGAGGCTGCAAGAAGCCGGGTCTGATCATTATCGTGGAGAATTTGCCGAATGTGCATGGGTCCGGCAGGAAGGAGGGCGGTATCTCTGCAGCGATTGTACCGACCCGCAGGGATCCCGTCGATGCAACCACGCATGAGATTAAGTCGCTGAATTATATGAACAGCATTATGGCCAAAATCGAAGCGGCTGATTATCAGGCTGACGATGCCATCATGCTGGATGCCCGGGGTTTTATTTCGGAATCGACGATTTGCAACGTGTTTATCTGGACCAGGGGCAAGCTGTTGACCCCCGGAGCCTCGAACGCCATCTTATCAGGGATAACGAGGCAGAATGTATTGGAAATTGCACGCGAGATGAACGTGGAGGTGGAAGAGAGGGATATTACACCGTACGAGCTCATTCATGCGGATGAAGTGTTTCTGACAGGTACGCATGCAGAGATTGTTGGTGTCGTGCGGATTAACAACATGCCTGTATCTAACGGAAAAGTGGGGGATTTTACGAGAGCGGTTATGGAAGCATTCAGCAAGCGCACGGGCTGCCCGGAATACGGGACAGCGGTATATGGACATTCCAAACAAGGAGAGATGACGCATGCTTAAGTTGAATGAGAAGACCCCTTTCTTGACTGAGCTTGACCAATTGGCCCGGCGGACCAAGTCTCCCGAGGATGTATTAATGCACATGAAGGAAGAAGATTTGACGAATCTGCTGTCCGCAAGCTTTGTTCATGTTGATCAGGAGAAGGCTGTTGGCACCGGGGAAAGCATTTTGCCGGGCGATGTTTCTGGCCAGCTGGTCCTCGATAGAGATCTAGGCGAGCTGCTGCTGGCGGAAGCGGACAGACGCGGCACCTCAGTCCCGATTATCTATTCCCGGGAGAATGGGAATCTTGAAGACTTCCATGTGCTGAAAGCTTCCCGAGGCTTCTTCACCAGCCAGAAGGGCCGGACAACCTTCTGCCCGGTTCAGGCGAGCTGTGAAGGCGTACCGACCCTGATTGCAGTAGGCTGTGAATACCGCCGGTCAGATGTTCTGCAACCACGCACCTTCCGGTTTGAAGACGGCAGTGAATTAACGGTAGAGCGTCCTATGCATTCACTTGTTTTTCCGGGCGCAGAGCTTCAAGAAGGCGACCGGGTTTCCATGAGCGGAAGCAGCGGGTTGATCTTCAAGGGAGAATTGGAAGCGAGGCCGTCGGATATTTTCAGCCTGTATGACCTGCTGGCCGAGTGTTACCTGGAGTCGTTAGATACACATGGCCCGGCGGCGGCGAAGCATCAGCTGACGTCCACTGCAATTTATCAGAATAATAGGGGATTTCTGACGACTGTGGCGTCATCTCATGAGTTTCAAGGCTTTCAGCTGCTGAAGAATAAAGCGAGGGAGATAGCTGCTTTAAAGGTATTCTCGACAGCGCACGCAGCTAAGACAATGGCGCTGACCAAGCTGTTTGCCAGTGATATTGCGGTAGTGGATGGTCATATCCATATTGACTTCAAAGAGAGCGAGTACGGGCTTGGTTTGCTGCGGGATGAGCGGATGTGGAACCAGGCGGACGACATTGATTTGATGCGTATTGTGTTTCTTGGAGAGGGTGTAATCGGACCGGGTTATGCCGGGTACAAGGACAGCTATCTTGCAAGGTTTACAGATATGGTCTATGACGTGTTTAAGGTAGGGACTGGCGCGGTTGCTGTAGTGAGACTGCTGTGCATGCCTTATAATATGATTTTCCACAAGACGTTCGATAGTGCGAAATTCTCTGCCAAGTATGGCCTGAATGACAAAGCTGTCGCTGACCGCGTTCAGGTTCTGGCCGGCGAATCCGAAACGTATCATGGCTGCAGAGGCGTGCGCGTGACGGTGCAGCGGGAGGACATATGCGAGCTGTGGTGTGAGGGTGTCATTCAGGCGGCCATGAGGGCATATAATGAAGGTGTTCCTGTGCAGGTTCAGGTTCTGCTGTCGATGGTCACATTCCCTCAGGAAGTAGACATGTTTATAACGACCTTCGAAAAAGTAGTGGCCCGGTATGACGCTCAGGCGGTGGCGCGTGGGATTTCGGTGATGATCGAGACCTCGGGCTCCTACCATCTGGCAGAGGATATTCTGGATCTTTCGGGTGACAGGGTGCAGGTAAGCGGCGTGCTGTTCGGTGGTAACGACTTCACAGCAGCCTGTCTGAACATGAATCGGGCAGACTCGGCCGCCTCCATTATTCCGGAATATATCAAGCTGAATATTATGAGCGCGAGCCCCTTCCAGCACCTCAATGAACAGATCGTCGGCAAAGCCATTGTCCAGACACTGAAACGGACGGTCATTCTGCAGCGCGGGAATAAGCGTGATTATCTGATGGGCCTCGGCGGGGAAGTGGCCGGCTCCTGGGAGTCGGTACAGTGGCTGTCCAGACATGCCGCTCCCCATGGCTTGCACTATGTCTCGACGCCGCCTGACCGGATGTTCTTCTCGTTGATGGCGAGCGCCCAGGCTGCCCTGCACACGGTTTACTGCTGAATGTAAGTGTGAAAAATAGCGCCTTCACCCTGCTGCCGGGGTGAGGGCGCACCATGATTGTAAACAGGAGAGCGATTATGTCAGTTGTTATAGCTTTGCTTCCCATCATCCTGATCTTTATCCTGCTGTTCTTCTTCAAGCTGTCGTCTCTGCGGGTTGGTGTGCTGTCGCTGCTCGCGGCGGTTGCGATTACAGCCTTGTATCCGTACTACCATATTAGGCCTGACCGGCTGGTACATGCCTCCGTGCAAGGCTCCTTAACCGCCTTCGTGGCGGCCTATGTGCTGTTCTTCGGCATCCTGCTGTTTCACCTGATGAACAGTGTGGGCGGTATTCAGACTATAGCCTCCTACATTTCGCAGGTGACCAGGGATCACAGCAATCAAGCGCTGCTCATTACGGCGGGTCTCTCACCGCTTATCGAATCCACAAGCGGGTTCGGCATTGCCTTCATGATGGTGGCGCCGATCTTCCTGTCACTCGGCTTCAGTCCCATGAGGTCAGCGCTGCTGGGGCTTGTCAGTCTGCTTGCGGTTCCGTGGGGAGCACTTGCGACGGGAACGGTTATCGGGGCGGGGCTGGGGGGCATCTCGCTTCATAAGCTTGGCGCCGGAACGGCCCTGCTAAGCATTCCAGTCTTCTTGTACTTCATGGCTGCAGCCGTTGGAATTGCGGGGGGACGCGCAGCATTGAAGAGAAGGTGGAAGGAAGTGCTTCTGTATGCGGCTGTCTTTGCGGCATCCATGCTGCTGCTTAACCAATATGTCAGCGTGGAGCTTGCAGGGGTGCTTAGTTCCCTCCTGACGCTTGCCATCGGCATATCAGTCATGATGGTGCCTGGAGTAGGAGCGAAAACCGGGAAAGCCGCAGCCGAAATGTCCGCAGCTGGTGAGGGTCAGGGGGCGGCCATGGGCGTGCTGAAGGCGGTCAGCCCCTATGTGGCATTGACCGTGCTGATTTTCATATCGCGGCTGTGGACGCCGTTCAAGGAATTCCTTGAGTCGCACGCGGTGATCAGACTGCCGGCGTATTCCTTCTCGATGGCGCTCCTGTATTCTCCGGGCTTCTGGCTGCTTGTCACCTGCTTGTTCACCGTGCTAGTCTTCCGTATTAACGGCGGTGTCTTCCTGAACTGTCTGAGGAAAACACTGAAGCAGTGGGTGCCGTTCACGATATCGACAGCCGCCTTTGTCAGCATGTCGGAGGTCATGGCGGAGGCGGGGATGACGGCACTGCTGGCAGGCGCGGCGGGCGCGCTGTTCGGGAGCAGCTTCCTGCTTGTTTCACCGCTTATTGGCGGGATTGGCGGTTTCCTGACCGGCAGCAACACCGGCTCCAATGCGATGTTCATCAAGCTGCAGATCCAGACCGCGGGACAGGCGGGACTGCCTGCAGACCTTATTGCCTACTCTCAAAATGCAAGCTCATCCCATTCTACTATGGCATGCCCGTCCAGGGTCATGCTCGGCGCATCCTTATGCGGCATCCAGTCAGAGGAGAACCAGCTGCTGAAGACCATCACTTTAATCGCGGCAGGAGCTATTGCGCTTATTGCGTTCATGGTGCTGGCGATATCCCTGATGTAAGCCAGCAGAAGATACGTGCGGGTTAGGCAGATTGGCTTGTCCGATGACATATCCCGCAAAGAGCCCCGGCGAGGCAGAACTCGCCGGGGCTCTTGTTATGGGGCGGCATGAGAATAGGCAGATAGAAATACTTTCTTGCACACACCGCCGCAAAATGTGATTTAATAAAACCACTGATTCTGTTATCAGAGGGGCGAGGTGGGCAAGTTGCGGTACAAGCTTACGAGATTGAATACGCTGCGTAATCAGATGCTGTTCGGATTCCTTGCTGTGATGCTGGTCATTCTGTGCATTGTCGGCCTAATTACCTATGACTCGGTATCGAGGCTGCTCACCAATAACGCGGAGAAGCATATTCAGCAGACTGCCGTTCAGGCGAACGGCCGGCTGGAGGCGATTTTGCAGCAGGTGGATATGCTGACCACTCAGGTTGCAACAGATGTGTTCGTCCAGCAGGTGATGGAGAAGGAAAAGGCTGGCAGCAGGGCGACCTTCGCCGAGCGCCAGGCGCTGCTGCCAAGCGTCAACATTGCGGAAGTCTATGCCAACGGGGTGCATTCCGTTGAGCTGTTCACGACCGATTACGGGCGGCTGTACCCGCTTGACGGCAACAGCCTGGACAGCAAGATAAGCTACCGCTGGATCAATGAAGCGCTGGAGAACAGGGGCAGGCTGGTCTGGATTGGCATTGATCCCTATGATCCCGAGTCGGTGCTGGCCATCCGCAGCGTCCGCCTGATGAACCAATGGTTCTCGCCGGGTGGTTACCTGCTTGTGCGGATGAACCGCGCCGCCTTCGATATCAGTGATTCACCGCGGGAACAGCAGGGACGCGAGACCATGATTGTTGCCGGTTCGGACGGCAAGCTGATTGCCTCGAATGAGAAGGGGCTGACGGGCGAGGCCATTCAGCCCCTGATGGAGGCAGAGGGGCCAGAGGTCGAGCTGTCCAGCAGGCGTTACATGATGGTCAAGCAGGAGTCGTCGGTCACTGGATGGACACTGCTCATTCTGACTCCGATGGGTGAGATTACGATGGGAGTCTCGGTGCTTCAGACGGCGATCCTCGTCTCTGCCGGTATAGGGACCATCCTGTTCATTCTGTTCTCCTTCGCCTTGTCGACGATTATAACCCGGCCTGTCCTGAAGCTGATCAAGACGATGCGAAGCATGCGGTTTGGCGTACTGCAGCAGGCGGCGGAGGTGTCCTCGACGAATGAGATCAACGAGCTGAACCGGACATACAATCAGATGGTGGATAACATGAACGATCTGATCCGCCTTGTGTACCAGAAGGAAATTATGCAGAGCCAGACGGAGCTGAAGGCACTCCAGGCTCAAATTAATCCGCATTTTCTCTTCAATACGCTGGAAGCGCTTTATTGGTCCCTGCTGGAGAAGGATGAAGATGAGCTCGCCGAGTATGTGGTCACGATGTCGGATTTGTTCCGGTATACGATAACAGGCGCAGGCCGGGATGAGTGGGTGACAGTAGGCGATGAGCTGGAGCATATCGAGCGCTATCTGCTCATTATGAAGATGCGGTTTGGCGACCGTCTGACCTGGAGCATCTCATCGGACCCGGAGCTGGCGGGCTTCCGTCTGCCCAAGCTGCTTATTCAGCCAGTTGTGGAGAATGCCATTCTGCATGGGGTAGAGGGTAAAATCAGCCCGGGTACAGTCTCGCTCACCGTCAGCCGGACAGATGAAGGTCTGATGTTCACGGTAGAGGACGACGGGGCGGGCATGGATGAGGATGCGGTCCGCCGCCTGGAGCATTCCCTTGCCAGAGGGGAAAGATATTCCTCGAAGGGTTCGGGTGTAGGCCTTCACAATGTAGCCAACCGGATACGGCTGTATTTTGGCGGGAAGACTGGGGGACCGGGGGCGGCCAGTCATACGAATGGCATTCAGATCAGCAGCCGCCGGGGTGAGGGGACGAGAATTCAGATTACAATACCGGCATTAACGGAGGTGCCCAAGTGAGGTTGAACAGAACGATTCTGATCGTGGATGATGAACCGCGGACCCGGTCGGGACTCAAGAAGCTGCTGGAGTCCTGGGGAGCGGGGCAGTACGAGATCAAGACCGCGGATAACGGCCGGGATGCCCGCCAGCTCATGGAGCAGGAGCCGGTGCACCTGCTGATCACCGATATCCGCATGCCCGAGGTGAGCGGGCTGAATCTGGTAGAAGCGATTAAACAGATGCCGCTCCGGTATAAGCCGGCCGTCATTCTGATCTCCGGCCATGCGGAATTCAGCTATGCCCAGCAGGGCATTCAGCTTGGCGTTGTGAATTATCTCCTGAAACCGATCAGCAGACAAAAGCTGATTGCGGCGGTGGAAGAAGCGTTGGAGCTGGCGGGGCAGCGCAGCCGGATGGACCGGATGGAGAAGCTGGTCGACCCGAAGCTGATGGAGCTGGATAACGGGACCAAGCCGCTCAGTGAGCCGGTGAAGGAAACGATGGCATACATTGAAGCTCATCTTCATCTCTCCTTCGGCCTGCGGGAAGCCGCCGAGCATATCCATCTGAACCCGAGTTATCTCAGCGTGCTGTTCAAGGAACAGACAGGTATGACCTTCAGCGAATATGTAGCCCGGCGCAAGCTGCTGAAGGCGAAGGAGCTGCTGCTGCAGACGAAGCTGCCAGTAGCGGAAATATCAGAGAGGCTTGGCTATCAGACCCCCAAATATTTCAACAAGCTGTTCAAAGACTACGAGGGCCGAAGCCCGGGGCAGTACCGTACCGAGATGGCGGCGCCGGAAGCGGCGGGCAAGACGGAGCGGCAGGACTCGGATTCGGATTTGGATTAAAATTCGGATTTGGATTCGCACACCTAAGAGACGAGATATCCTAAAAATAGTGGAAGTTTACCTAATGGCACCGCCCTTATCCTCTGGGGACAGCGGTGATAGACTTAAGTCAAGAAGGGAACGAAAGCGCATACATCACTAACTTAAGTCCTTCATACATGAATTCAAGGGGGAAAATGGAATGACAAGGAAAGCGCTAACAACATTTACGCTTCTGGCTGTACTGCTTGCAAGTCTGGCGGCCTGCAGCAGCGGCGGCAATGGCGGCAATAATGGCTCATCCAGCCCGGCGGACAACAAGGGTTCCGGCAGCGGCGGCTCCTCGGATGCGGAGAAGGTTACGATCAAGATGATGCACCTGTGGCCGGACGGCAGCAATTCCTCGCAGAACAAGCTGGTGAAGCAGATCATCAAGGAATACGAGGAAGCGAATCCAGGCGTCACGATCAAGACCGAGGTGCTGGAGAATGAGCAGTACAAGAACAAGCTGAAGGTGCTGTCGGCCTCCAACAGTCTTCCGGATGTAGGCTTCACCTGGGCGGCAGGCTTCCTGGAGCCTTATGTGAAGGGCAACCTGTTCGCTCCGCTGGATGACCTGCTGGAAGGGGATCTGAACGGTCAGTTCGTGGCCGGCACAACAGAAGCCTACGCGATTGAAGAAAAGACTTACGCGCTTCCGGTAGAGCTGAACATCGTGCCGGTGTTTTACAACAAGGCGATCTTCGAGAAGCATAACCTCGAGGCGCCGAAGACCTACGAAGAGTTCAAGCATGTAATCAAGACGCTCAGGGAAAACAGCGTAACGCCTGTCGCACTTGGCGCCAAGGATGCCTGGACCGGCTCGTTCTGGTACATGTACCTGGCTGACCGGCTGGGCGGACCGGATCTGCTGGATGAGTCCATTGCGAGCCAGACCTTCCAGGATCCGAAGCTGATCGAAGCGGCGAAGCTGGCGCAGGAGCTTGTGGACTTGGGTGCATTCGTGAAGGGCTTCAACGGCTTGTCCAATGAGGAAGCAAAGTCCGAATTCATGAACGAGCAGGCGGCCATGTATGCAATGGGGACATGGGAGGTGCCGAACTATACGACTGCAGAGGATGTTGACCAGGCTTTCAAGGATAAGATCGGCTTCTTCAAGTTCCCGGTCATGGAAGGCGGCGGAGGGTCGCTGAACAACTGGGTAGGCGGGCCGGGCGTCGGCTTGTTCGTCGCTGAGAATTCGCCGGTGAAGGAGCAAGCGAAGGATTTTGTATCCTTCTTCGTACAGAAGTGGGGGGAGAAGTCTGTGACGGAAGCGGGCATATTCCCGGCTACTAAGGTGGATACCTCCACGATTGACCTGCCTCCAATGTTCATTGATCTGCTGAATGAGCTGAACAACGCAGACAAGGTCACACTATATGTCGATGTCCAGATGAAGCCCGTGGCATCCGAAGAGCACCATAACCAGATTCAGGCCTTGTTCGGCAAGGCGGTTACGCCGGAGGAATTCGCGAAGAAGCACGAAGAAGTGCTGAAGGCCGGCAAATAACAGAATGTTCGACCGGTTCCGGAGGGGGGGGCGTAGCGTCTGCTATGTCCCCTTCCCGGTACACCGGATAGACGGATATGGAGATGGAGGTTAGACCACAATGGACAAGGTGATGTCGAACAAATGGGTGATTGCCCTGTACGTCCTGCCGTCCTTGCTGTTAATCATAGGCATTATATATATTCCGATTGTCCTGACCGGCTACTACGGCATGATGGAATGGGACGGCGTCAGTGCGATGACGTTCATCGGACTTGAGAATTATACAACACTCTTCAACGACGGTGCGTTCTGGAGCAGTGTATCCCACTCGTTCCTGTTCGCTGTTTTGTCGACGCTCAGCCTGGGTGTATATCTGCTGGTCGCGCTTGTGCTGTCAGGCAATATCAAGGGCGCGAACCTGCTGCGGAAAATCTACCTGATCCCGATGCTGCTCTCGTCGGTGGCGATTGCCCAGCTGTGGCTGAAAATTTATCACCCGACTAACGGGATTCTGAACAGTGCGCTTGAGTCGCTCGGCATCCAGGACCCGCCTGCCTGGCTGGCGGAGCCGTCGCTTGTGCTGTACGCCCTGTTCGTTCCGATCCTGTGGCAGTTTGCGGGCTTCTACATTCTGATCTACTACGCGGCGCTCAAGAACATTCCAACGACACTGATCGAGGCGGCCCGGATCGATGGAGCCACGCCTTGGCAGATCGCCTTCAAGATCAAGCTTCCGCTTATTGCCGAGGTGTTCAAGGTGACCATCGTGCTGGCTGTGGTCGGCTCGCTGAAATATTTTGACCTGATCTATGTGATGACAGACGGCGGCCCGAACGGGGCAAGTGAAGTGATGGCCTCCTATATGTACCATAAGGCATTCCGCGGCTTCGACTTTGGCTACGGCAGCGCCATCGGGTTCTTCCTGCTGGTCATCTGTCTGGTGGCGACATGGATTATCCGCAGGATGACGGCATCGAAGGATAATATCCAATATTCGTAGAGGAAAGGAGGAGTTCCATATGAGTACCTTGAACCCGGTGACAACGGTGAAGCAGCCGGCTGTCGGCCGTTCAGCAGCAGGTACCCGCATCGGCTATGGACTGCTGTATCTCGTCCTGCTGATTGCTGCGGTAGCCCAGATTTTGCCGCTGGTCTGGCTGTTCCTGTTCTCGCTGAAGAATAACCAGGAGGTCTTCAATCTGCCTCCATTCTCGCTCCCTGCAAGTCCCAAGTGGGAAAATTACGCGACCGTCTGGCAGCAGGGCAGCATCGGCCGGTATTTCATGAACAGCATCTCGATTACCCTCATCTCGGTCGTATTGACGATTCTGCTGGCGAGTTTCGTCACCTTCGCCATTACCCGGATGCGGTGGAAGCTGTCTGCAGTGGTGCTGGGCCTGTTCATGATCGGGCTGATGATCCCGGTGCACTCGACCCTGATCCCGCTGTTCAGCCTGTTTCAGAAACTCGGGATGACCGATTCCCATTCGAGTATTATTTTATCCTATACCGCCTTCAACCTGCCGATAACGATCATGATCCTGCTGGGCTTCTACTACACGCTGCCCCGCGAGGTGGAGGAGGCGGCCGTAATGGACGGCTGCTCGGTGAACCGCATCTTTTTCCAGATCATCCTGCCGATGACCTCCTCGGTGCTCGTGACCGCGGCGATCATCAACATGATCTACAACTGGAATGAGTTCATCTTCGTGAACACCTTCATCAGCACGGACACGCTGAAGACGCTGACCGTCGGGGTCCAGAACTTCGTCGGCCAGTACACGACAGACTGGGGCGCAATCGGTGCCACGTTGATGATCAGCATCCTGCCGATTCTCATCATGTTCATGGTGCTGAGCAACCGGATCGTAGAAGGAATTGCGGCGGGTTCTGTCAAAGGTTAAGGAGGCAGTACAGCATACAGACCCGCATAGAAACCGTCCTGAAGGCTATTGATGCCCGAAGGGCGGTTTTGTCTGCTGGACTAGCAGATGCAGCTATCCAACCAGGGGTTTGGTAAATTTTTATGGTATTTGACTAAATTCGCTAAATTTCGACACAAAAAGCCTCTATCTCTACATCTTAATTCGATCAATAATTTAATGGTGTAGTTAATATTTCATAGGTAGGGCCACTTCTAAAAAGGATTATCTTATGTTTAATTGGGATGCGGGCAACGTTTCCAAAATGTACATCGAGGGCCGGATGAACAATGGACTTCCGCTAGTATTAAGCAGGGTTTATCAATATGTAACGGGGTGACGGAATGCAACAGAAGCTGGCTATGGGGTCAGTGATTGCAGCTTGCTTGATTCTTTGCTCGGGAATGCTCGGAATGGGTGTCTTATACTGGGCCATGTTCTCGACTATTAATCTCTTTGTTAACCCTATCGGTGCTGTTCTTATTGTGACACTGCTTATCATAGGTATCCGGTATATCAAGCGGGCAGAGGAGGGCAGGGAGGTCTATCTGCTTGGTCTGCAATATTATCTTATTGTCGCGCTCATGTCCATCTCGAATGATATCTATCGGGGGATGATTGCGGCCCTGCGTGACAAACCGCTGTTTCTCGGCTTCTCGGATATGCCGATTATGCCGGATGAATTATATGACTACGTTTCGGTATATTTAATATTTCCGTTCCCGGTGCCCCATGTGCAATGGAAGCTGCTGTTCCTGCTGTCTGTGGCTGCCTTACTGGCGGCAGGCGGCTGGTTCGTTAAGACGATATTAAGAATAAGACGCTCTACGTATGGTTGTTCCAGTCAATAAGCTATGAAACCTCCTTGCAGAGAACCCTCTTGCTACGAAGCACGGGTGTTCTTTGTAAGGGGATTTACCTTGCCTGAGACGATTCTCAGAAGGAATTTCGGCGGGTTCTGTCAAAAGTTAAGAAAACACAGTAGTAGAGGAGTGGAAGGATGAGCAGTGCCGATATCATTCACCAGGTGAATACGGAGCATAAGGCGGTCGCCTTTACGTTCGATGACGGGCCGAATCCGGTCTATACGCCGCAGATTCTGGATATTTTCCGCGAGGTGTCCGGGCAGGCGACGTTCTATATGATCGGGGAGCAGATGCTGAAGCATCCAGAGATTGTGGAGGCTGTAGTGACGGAGCAGCATGAGATCGGCAACCATACGTACTCCCATCCTGCGCTAACACAGCTGAAGCCGGAGGAATATACGGACGAGATCAGCCGGACGGACTTCATCATCAACGAGATGACGGGCAGCAGCCCGGCTACCTTCCGCCCGCCTTACCTGGACTATAATGAAGATATTGGTGCGGTATGCACCCGCTTCGGCTATTCCGTAATAGGGGCATTGAACGGAGAGGCGCGCGATTGGGAAATGCCCGGCGTCAGCCACATTGTGGAGAGCACGCGTCCCCACGCCCGCAGCGGCAGCATGCTGCTGTTCCATGACGGCTTCGACGACCGTTCTCAGACAGTTGAGGCAGTGCGGATATTAGTTGCAGAGCTGGCAGCAGCGGGTTTCCGGTTTGTCACGGTTAGCGAGCTGCTGCGGCTGGGTCAGAGGTAAGAGCAGAATTGTTTGGAGAACGGCAGATAAAGAATTATGACCGTCCCGGCTGACATGGGTGTCAGCTGGGGCGGTTTTATTTTACATATAGGGAATTATCATGGTGGGTTGCGCTCCACTGTTAAGACGAGGGTTCGGAAGAAACAAGCTATAGCTTCCTTCCACTGCAATGGGGAAGCGGGCTTGTCGAACAGAGTAATATGCTAGAGCAATCCACGCACAGACTTCCTCCAGTTTGGCACAGCTCAAATCTAACAGAACTCAGCGACCTTATTTCAACGCATACGGGTCACTTCAGCGGGTAACGGAAGTCAGCGCTGTTATTCGTACCATTTCAAGGGGGTTTTTGCTAATAGGGGGACATTAAAGCCTCTGAGTTCCGTTACAATTAATTAATGACTCTAATCCACTGAATAACGCTCCTCAGTTCCGTTACAACCTGCCTTACAACCTGCCTGTATTAATCTGGCATGCACAATATCTCTTATTTTCTCCCGCCGCCCCCAATTGCGGCCCCTCCACCAAGGTCGGTGCCTGCTGGAACAAAATGGGAGATTTTTGCGTCTGAAGGATTGAAGGGTGGGATTCTAATGGTAAGGAAGAAATCACTTAGGTGGATGGCTGGGCTTCTAATTGTTCTGGTACTGACTGCATGCGGAAGTCCTGAAAAGGAGACGGAGAAGAAGCTTGGCCCGGAGCCTCCTTTACCTGACATTCAGACTGCAGATGGGGTGAACATCAAAGTTCATCAAAGCTCTTACTGCTGGACTAATGGATGCGCGGACTATATAGGACCGTATCACATGCTGAAGGACAGTGAGAAGCAGACGGTTGCGGCGGGAGCTGAACTCAGGGTTTCGTTTGAAGGGAGGCAGCCTGATCAAGTCAGTGTATCCCTGTTCAGTGACGATGAGATTGTAGATGTGAGCATCCAGGACCAAGTCTTCCATGCGCCGGAAGAAGCCGGTGTGTATTACTACTTGCTATCGGCAAGCTGGGTGAATAAACAGAACAGTCAAGTTTCGGACGGCAGCTCCGCTTATGCATTTGCGGTTGAGGTGACGGGGGAGATTCCTAAGCAGGTATCATTTCGCCTGACTTTGCTCGGCAATTGGCCGAGATATACCCCTGCTATTCATTAGTTGGTTTGAACTGTCGATAACCATTATATACCAGAACCCCGCAGTAGGGGTAACCATATTTTGAACTGAAGAGGGGAAGCTATGGGTACGTTGTACGATGTGCATATCGGTCGGCTATTGAATGGAAAGCGGAAGCTTGAAGGGGAAGGCGCCTATCTGGTTTGTGTGCCGGGTCAACAGAGTTATAAGGTAGAGTCCCTGGAAGGTATAACAGGCAAGTACATAAGCGCGAAGGATATCGAAGATTTGCTCTACCAGTATTGCCGGGAATCAATCGAGGAGTTTGTAGAAACCGAACATAATGATGATGTATATACGTTCTCACTTTATACGGACTCTTCAAATGGCAGTTACTTGGTTTGTATTAATAATCTAGAGACGTTGAGGCGTAATGTTGGTGAAACATTCGAAAGCTACCAGCAGCAGTATAAGGAGTCAGGTGATGATTATTACAACCGAACGGAGGAGCAAGTTTACCGTGAGTACAAGTATGCTGAAGGAGATCATGTATTCTGTTATGAGGAATTACCGGGTGAACTGGAGCGAGTTTTACAGGTGTACAGCCGTGTAAGCTATGAACAAACCATTGACGAGGACCTTGGCCAGACGTATGTGTTGGATGCTTCGTTAATTGACAGCCAAGTGTATTTAATTGCGCTTAAAGTATTAGAGAGGCTGCAGACCGACTGGGGGAAATTAAACCGGACGGAAGATTTCATAGCTTATGTCTCTTCTTCGGACGGTGATGGCGGGGATTATTTGACCTTGAGTACATTGATGAGAAAGAGTGTGGTGCAGGATCGTTTGTACCAGGCTGTACCGGAGCTGAGGGAGAAGGATGAAGCGTTCCATAATTTTGTCCATTCCGTTCAAGAGAAGCCATTAGTGGATCAGGTTAAGACATGGCTCGCCGTAATTGAAGGGGGCGAGTTCGGCGATAACAGTATGAGAAGCTTCTCGCGTACTGACTATGATGCATACGAGCAGTTGCTGCTTCTCGGAAAGGCAGCTGTGCCCGCTCTTGAGGCTGGACTTGATCATAGCGAAAGTGAAGATTCACAGGAGCTGATCCGCCAAGTGCTTGAAGATCTTAAATAGACTGTGAAGGCAGGAGAGGCATGTGAGAATATGGAGATTGGACAGTCATGAAAAAAACCGGATGTTAACATTTAGCGATTCTATTCCAGATGAGCATTTGATCTATGGTAACTTCGAAGGAGTAAGTATTAAGAATAGCTGGTCACTGGTGGAGTTAGTTACTTATAAAAAAGGGAAGTATTTAGATTTTCCCTATTTCGGTTCAGGTATACCTGTATTTACTCCCAAATCTTATGAAATACTAGCTAAGTTTGTTGAACATGAGGTTGAATTCCTGCCTTTTAAATATGAGGAACAAGTTTATTACTTGGTTAATGTATTGAATGTAATTGACTGTAAAGATAAGACTCAGTCAGATAGCAAGGGGGCGGTATTTAAGGGGAATCTAGTTCCAAAAGACACCCACATTTTTAAAACGCCCATTGATATGAATTCAAAAGTTTACGCAACAGACCATTTTGTTGAAATAGTTCGCAAGAACAAGTTAAAGGGATTTGATTTCATCGAAGTGTGGAATTCGGATAACAATGAAAATATGGAATCAGTGAGAAAAAGAAGGTACGAAGAAGCTTTGGAGGCAATCAATAGTATGCCTGGTGAACGCTTCTCGTATGAAGAAGCGAGAGATAGAGTGGAGCAGGGCAAAGCTGTGGCAAGCGATAAATGGAAGATGCAGCTTGATAAGGATGGATCGTTGTTATTGGGACAACTGAAAGAGGATGATGGGGAGTATCTCTGGATGGTGCCGCATTTCATTCCTCCGATATTATTAGGCTACCAGTGGCATGAGGTAGATAAGCATAAATAAAAATTATCAGAAACCTGCTGTCCCCCCGATCCGTCTAATATGGAAAGGGGGGATTTTCCATGAGACGCAGCATCTGGGTTATAGCAGTGGTGTTGATTCTACTGCTCACATCCTGCGGCAAGCCGCCGCTGCCGGAAGTGCATACAGCAGACGGCACTAGCATTGACGTCCACTTGGGATCTTACTGCTGGGGGAATACATGTGCAGATTCGGTAGGTCCCGAGGAGATGCTTAAGGACAAGAACAAGCAGACCGCCCCCGCCGGAACAGTAATCACGTTTGCTTTTGGTGGCAAGCAGCCTACCGAAACCGGTATGTCTATGATGCACGATGGTGAGTTAACGAATGTTGCCCTGGTGGACCAGGCGTTTAAGGTGCCAGCTGAACCCGGAGTATACTATTATAGTCTTTTCGCCAAATGGCGAAAGGACTCTGACGGCAAAATCTCGGATGATGCCAGCTACGTCTTCGCAATCGAAGTAAAGGAGTAGCTTGGCTGCTAAACGATTGCCGGATTCGTCTTATTATAGATCGAGAGAAACCGGCAAGAATTACAAGAGGTGACGTCATGAAAAAATGGTGGATACCGATAACCATGATAGCCATTTTCGCTCTATATATGATATTCAGCAGTTCAATCGCGACATCTCCGGCTGAACTGGTGAAGTCGTATGAGGATGAATGGGGGATCAAGCTTCCTGTACCTGATAAGGTAGAAGAGCTGTACAGTTCAGGAGCTAGCTTTCATGGAGATGGAGAATGGATTCATGCGTTGTCGTATGAAGAGCTCGATCTGGAGCAAACAAATTTATATGAATGTACCGATGCCATAATCGGTGAGGTGGAGGGACGAGTGGAGCGGTTTCTCTCCCCCATCATCAGTCGTGAAGGTGAATCAGAAGCGGCGGCGATTGCGGAAAAGGTCAGTCCTGAGACAGGAGATTATTACTACCGGAACTCGAAGAATAGCGACAATGATTATCTGATGGCTCTGTACAAACCGGCTCAGCGAATCGTATATATCTTTGAATGGAATCAGTAACCTGAACAGTCTTCATAACTTCTTCATAACTCCCACATTAGATCTACATGTCACCCGGGTAAGATGTAGATCAAGGAGGTGAGGGACAATGAAGAAGAAAGCATGGATCATTGCGGGTGCCGTGATTATGGTAATGGCTTTCGGCACTGGTGTATATGCGGCAGCAGACGGGGGTGCGGCTTTCAAGGAAATGCTGCCCTTCATGCAGAAGATGCATCCAGATATGACCGAGCAGCAGCTCGAAGAGATGCATAACAAGTGTCACGACAGCGGCATGATGAAGAATATGGGGCAGATGATGAACGGGAATGGCGGTATCTGAATGCAACAGCTGTCGATAAGCAGGCTCTCTTGACAAGGGTGCCTGCTTCCTTTATTCTAGCGCTTAATATACGGACCGGTGGTGGAAGGATGCGGCATTACAAGGTACTGGTAGTCGATGATGAAGAGAATATTCTAAGTGTAGTCCGTGCCTATCTGGAGAAGAGCGGCTATCAGGTGTATGTAGCGGAGACAGGCCAGTCCGCGCTGCAGCTGTTTACCCATATTGAGCCGGACCTTGTTATTCTTGACCTTATGCTGCCCGACACCTCGGGCGAGGATGTGTGCCGGGCGATCCGCAGGGAGTCGAATGTGCCCATTATCATGCTGACAGCCAAGATTCAGGAAGATGATAAGATTAACGGCTTAATGATTGGGGCCGATGATTATATCGCGAAGCCGTTCAGCCCCCGGGAGCTGGTCGCGCGGGTGTTTACTCTCCTGAGAAGATCTAAGGGTGAGGCGGAGCGCAAGGAAGCCGTTATCAAGTTCTCGGGATCTCAGCTGATGATTTATCCGGATACGCATAACGTAACGTTACAGGGCGAGCCGGTCGCCCTAACCCCGATTGAGTTCAAGCTGCTGGTTGCGCTGGCCAGTTACCCGAAGAAGGTGTTCAGCAGACTGGAGCTTGTTAACCAAATCCAGGGGTATTCCTATGAAGGCTATGAACGGACGGTAGATGTGCATATCAAGAACCTCAGACACAAGCTGGGCGATGACCCGAAACAGCCTGTCTATATTGCGACAGTGTTCGGTGTTGGATACCGGATGGCGGTGATGCCGGATGAAGACTAGCGGGATCAGGAAGGAGCTGTTCCGTTCTCATATAGCCGTTGCGCTGGTGTCCCTGGTGATCATTACGATTCTGGTTCATGCAGCGGTATATGTATCCTTCGGCGGATATGTGCGAAGCCAGCAGCAGGCCGAGCTTAGGGTGATTGTAGAGGAGCTGTCAGCGGCCTATACAACCGGGGAAGGATGGTCTTATTCTGTGCTGATGACGGTTGCACACCGGGCCATGCTGCGTAATATGACCGTTCGCATTACAGATACGGATGGACGGATCGTATGGGATACTTCCACCATGGGCGGCCATATGCCGATGATGGATATGCCGGTATCCGAAGAGCAGTCTAGCCCGCTTGGCCAGACAGAACAGGCTGCCATTCTCAAGGACGGCGCGCGGATTGGGACGGTGCAGGTCGGGGAGACAGGCGGGATTTTTCATGAGCAGGAGAGAGCCTTCCTGGTACGGATCAACAGCTGGATATGGATGGCGTTCGCGGTCGTGATGCTGGGGGTGTATGTGTACAGCAAGATGATATCCTCCCGGATCAGCCGTCCGCTGCTGAGGATGAAGGAGACCGCCAACCAGATGACAGCGGGGGATTTGAAGTCGCGTGTGCAGCTGGACGAAGGGCAGTCAGAAATTCGGGAGCTTGGCGA
The DNA here is from genome assembly GCF_003233845.1 of Paenibacillus sambharensis. Classification (GTDB taxonomy): domain Bacteria; phylum Bacillota; class Bacilli; order Paenibacillales; family Paenibacillaceae; genus Paenibacillus_I; species Paenibacillus_I sambharensis. The sequence goes on along the minus strand of NZ_QKRB01000036.1, from coordinate 110,727 downwards.
TGCTCTGAACGATCTGGCTGATAAGCTTCATAGACAGGAGCAGCTGAGGAAAAATATGACCGCCGATGTGGCCCATGAGCTCCGCACGCCGGTTGCGACGATTCGCAGCCATATCGAGGCGTTCCAGGATGGAATATGGGAGCCATCAGCGGAAAAGCTAGAGGTCTGCCATCAGCAGGCGATGCAGCTGGCCGTATTGATTCAGGATCTGGAGCAGCTGTCCGAGGCGGAAAATCCGGTGCTGAAGCTTCAGAGGGAAGCGCTGAACCTGATTCCGGTCATTCAGGAAGCCCAGCTTGCAGTTCAGAATCTGGCAGACGGAAAGGACATAACCTATACCCCTCCTGAGCAGAGTGTGGTGCATATTGCGGGAGACAGACGGAGGCTGCTGCAGATTTTCGTGAATCTTATAGGAAATGCCTACAAATATACACCTGCTGGAGGGCGCGTAACCATTCACGTTGAGAGCAGGGAAGGATATGTGGAGGTCCATGTCCAGGATACCGGACTTGGGATTCAGGCTGATGAGCTGCCTTATATTTTCGAACGGTTCTACCGGGGAGAGAAGTCCCGAAACCGGAAGCTCGGCGGTGCAGGAATCGGATTAGCGGTGGTTAAGGCGCTGGTGGAGGCACATGAAGGAACCATTGAAGCGGCAAGTGAAATATCCAGCGGTACAATCGTAACCGTAAGGCTGCCAAACCGGGTGACGTGAGCGTCATTCGGGATTTTTTTTAGAATAGAGAATATAGCAAGGTCTGCTCAACTATCGTATAGTAAAAGGAGACAGAATAGGGATGCGAATCCTATAGATTCCAGTTCAGGACACACATTCGATAGTATGCGAATACCCATTTTTCTTAGGAGGAAAGGAAGTGCGGCCAGGTGACGGAGCATCAACTGCTGGAGCAGCTTCAGAGGGAAGAAGAGGAGCTGCGGTTTGAAGATTTTACGAATGAGACGGCCTATCAGACGGGGACGGCTATTATCGATAAGGCGCTGCGTGAGAACAAGTCCATTGTCGTGGATATCCGTAAAGATGGCGAGCTGCTGTTCTACAGCCGGTTGAACGGCACTTCTTCGGGCAATGACGACTGGATTGGCTGGAAGAATAATGTCACGCATCATTTCGGGCGCAGCTCCTATCATACGCATGTTCTGCTCAAGTCGCAGGGATCTACGGTTGAAGCCAGCGGACTTGACCCTGCCACTCATAAGGCGGAAGGCGGCTCTTTTCCTCTTAGATTGAAGGGAAACGATGCGATCCTGGGTACGATTACCGTGTCAGGGCTGCCTGGAGATGAGGATAACGGCATGGTGGTGTCGGTATTACGAGAGCTGCTTGGGAAGTAAGATAAGCAAGGATAGGAAGGAGGAGGGCCCGAATGTTTAAAATCTTGTCGTCCATACTGGCTGCTCTTGTCTTCTCGGGTTATGCTGTATATCTGAATGACGCGGGCGGTGAACCGGGGACCGCTGGTTACTCCGCTTTCTATGAATTCGGCATGGGCTTCGTCCTTTTGTTCTTCTCTTATCTATGTGTAGGAATTCCATTGTCGGTACTGGCAGATCAGTATGTAAGGGGGGCCAGACGGTACCTGAAGACGATCGCTGCTTATTTTGTAGGCGGCATTGTTATAGGGCTCTTGTTTGTAATCGTTAGAGGGTTTCCCGGCGAACCGTCCAGCAGAATGATTCTGATCCTGCAGTTTGGAGCAGCAGGTCTACTGTTTGGTGTTTGCCAGACGGCTCTGAAGATGGTCTTCACTACGTTAGGGAAGAGGATTGCGCAGCGATACAACTAGTCAGGGCTATTTCATTCCTTTAATACAAAGCCAGCCTTTGGATGTGTTCTCATGGAATTGGACAGCCGCAAACCCTATACCGGAAAATAACTGCTCCATCTCTTCCTTGGTTTTGTGCGAGTGCATATGGTAGTTAATCTTGTATACCTCGGCAATAATCATCAAGCAGCCGCCTTTCTGCAAGATCCTATAAGCTTCCTTAACCCCGCCTTCCAGGTCGTCCCAGAAGTAATGGGTCTGGAAGGCCGTTATCGTATCGAAATAGTCGTCAGCAAATGGGGTATCGGTAACGGATGCCTGAAGAATCTTCACTTTCCCTGACTCAACATCTTTTCGGTTCGCTTGGATCGACTCTTTAACGGCTTGCCCGGAATAATCGATCCCGTATATTTTCCCGTGACGGTTCAAGGCAGATAAAGTCCGGATTGCTTTTCCCCCGCCGCACCCGATGTCCAAGATATTCGAATGATCTCCGATATCCAGCTTCTCTAGAGCCCACTTGTTCATACCGCTGTGTGCCGAATTCATAATACTTAACATCAGCGAACCTATGAATCCTTTAGGGTTTTTGGCTTGTTCAATCAACCTGTCCAACATGCTCATTATTATCCCTCTCCTAACTGTGTATGGATTCCCTCCTGCAGCAGTCCGATCAGCTTCCGCGCGGCGGTTGGCAGCGGTTTGCCCTTGACGGTAGCGATGCCGATTGTCCGGGATGGGATGGGCTCGGCGGTTCTCACTTCATACAGTGTGCCTTCACGCAGCTGGGGTTCGATGAACTCCCGGGACAGGAAGGACACACCGAGTCCGATCCTCGCGAATTCGATCAGCAGCTCCACGCTGCCAAGCTCAATCTCCGGCTTAAGCTGAAGTCCATGCTCCTCTGCAATCGCTTCTATGAAATCCCGCGTATTGCTGTTCTGCGACAGCACAATCAATGGATGACCGAATACCTCACGCAGCGGCACAACCTCCTGAGCCAGATGCTTATAACGCTCCCCCACCACAAAACAGTCCTGGATCTCTGCAAGCTTGATCACATCAAACCATTCGGTGTCTACAGGCAGGTGAACGATCCCGCAGTCGGCCTGTCCATCCCGCAGCCAGCGGACAATATCAGGCGTCTTCCCGTGGGACAGCTGGATATGAATCTCCGGATATTCCCGCAGGTAATGCTCCAGATAAGGCAGCAGGAAGAATTTGCAGAGCGTGTCGCTCGTCCCGATCCGTACCTCTCCCCGCTGCATCAGCTTGAACTGCTCGACTGCCTGTTCCCCGGTGGCCATGGCCTCCATTCCTTCGGCTACATGCCGGTACAGCACGTTTCCTTCCGCTGTCAGCTCCACACCCTTGGGCTTACGTATGAACAGTGCGATTCCCAACTGCTCTTCCAGCTGCTTAATGGCATAACTTACACTTGGCTGTGTAATGAACAGCAGCTCTGCCGCCCGGGTCACACTGCCGGTGAGCGCCACCATATAGAATGTCCGGTACAGCTCCAGATTGCCGATCTTCACATAGACCACCTCTATGGATTTCATACATAAGATTGATTTCATTTATCTTGATGATCCTATTATAGTGAATTGCAAGAGCGATGAATAGGAGAGGGGCACAGAGCATGAAGAAACCTAAAGCGGTACTGTTTGATCTTGATGATACCATTATTGACCGCCGGCTAACACTAGGAAAGTATACGCTGCAGCTGGCAGCCGACTATGCTTATGCTCTGACGAGCCTATCTGCCGAACAGCTTGGTGCACGGATCGTTCAGCAGGATGCCAAGGGTTACAAGCCGCGCGACCAATTCATTAACGACCTGATGCGGACAATACCGTGGAGCGCTCCTGTAACCTGCGATGAGCTTCGCAGTCATTGGTTTCAGCATTATCCGATATCCAGTGTCGTGGCAGAAGGCGCGCGAGAGGTAATGGAGCAGTTGGCTTCTGAGCATCTGATGCTCGGGATTGTGACCAATGGAGTGACTGTAATCCAGCACACCAAGATAGACTGGCTCGGTATCCGGTCCATGATGAAGACCGTCATCGTGTCCGAGGAAGCAGGACTGAGGAAGCCTGATCGGGGCATTTTCGCCATAGCCCTTCGGGAGATGAATGTTCAGCCTGAGGAGGTATGGTTTGTCGGTGACCATCCGGTCAATGACATGATCGGGGCGCGGGAAGCGGGGCTGACTCCCGTATGGCTTAGGGGCAAGCATCAATGGCCTGAGGATGTGACCGAACCATCCATACAGATTGATCACTGGCTGGAGCTTCTAAACTTGCTGAGAGGAGAGGGATGAAACATGCAAAAATCTGTCGTTTCGCCGCGCGGGGCGCTGTCGCAGTTAACCCCGTATACACCAGGCAAGCCGATATGGGAGGTACAGCAGGAGCTTGGCCTGGAGCGGGTCATTAAGCTGGCTTCCAATGAAAATCCGCTTGGCCCGTCGCCCAAGGCGCTGGAAGCTGTACAGGCATGGATTGCGGACAGCCACCGCTATCCGGATGCGCATGCGGCTGTGTTGAAGAACACGATTGCCGGGGCGCACAGCTTGCAGCCGGAGAATGTGGCGGCCGGCAACGGTGCCGACGAGCTGATCAAGCTGGTTTCAGAAGCCTATCTGGATGCAGGGGATGAGATTGTTATCCCAAGTCCGACCTTCTCGGAATATGAGTTTGGCGCCAGGCTTATGGGGGCTGGCGTTGTAAGCGTGCCGCTGGGTGAAGGGTTTGAGTACAACGTGCAGAATATCCTGCAGGCCCTCACTCCCCGTACCAAGCTCATCTATCTCTGTTCGCCCAATAACCCGACTGGCACCTGTCTCAGGCGGGATCAACTGGTACAGCTGCTGGAGGCTGTTCCGCCGGGCATACTGATCATCCTCGATGCGGCTTACTCGCATTATGCCGATGAGCCGGACTATACGGATGGGATTGAATTTGTGCAAAAAGGCTGTCCGCTTCTCGTGCTGCAAACCTGCTCCAAGATCTATGGCCTGGCCGGCCTGCGTGTCGGCTATGCGCTTGCGCCCGCAGCCATTGTTGCGGCTGTTGAGCAGGTACGCGAGCCGTTCAACGTGAATGCGCTGGCACAAGCGGCGGCGGCAGCGGCCTTAACCGACAGCGAGCATATCCAGGCATCCCGGGCCTGCGTCGCAAGGGGGCGTGAGCAGCTGTACGGAATCTTCGACCGCTTAGGGCTCAGCTATACCCGAAGCTCAGGCAATTTTATACTGGTCCATGTGGGAGAGCGAGCGGGAGAGGTGTATGAGCGGCTGCTGCATGCGGGCATTATCGTCCGGAGCGGAGTTGGCTGGGGCCTACCGGACTACCTGCGGATTTCGATTGGAACAGAAGAGGAGAACCGGCTGCTCGGCGAGGAGTTGAATACTATTTTGCAGCAGCATTAAAGGTATATTCGTGACACGGTTACTTATACAGCTGTTTCTGGAAGATAACCTGCCCGGACTGGTTTTCAGCGGTAATCTCTGCCGATGTGAAAGGCTGGCTGGAGATGTAATACCACAGCGTATCCAGTTCACCCGGAACGAGTGCGGCCTTCTCTCCGGATACGTCTACACGGGAGATTTGCGGATTCGTGATCAGGCCGTACATGACGTATTGATCCAGCTGCTGTGATTCGCCAGTGCCGTAACTGAAGCCGTTGCTGGATTGATGGGTTGGAATGCTGCCAAATACATGTATTTCATCATCGTTTTTCACATGAAGAAGGGCAAGTCCTGCCGATTGCTTTTGATTTCTATAGAAGGCATAAGTATACGGCTCATTCGTTTCAACGTGAATAAGCTTGACAAAGGAATCATCTCTGCTGCTGATTGCCTGCTCGATCTTCTCCTCAGGTGTACTTGCATCCGGCAAGAGTATGAGGGCTGCAATGATCAGTAAACCAATTACCGCGAGTGCGTAAATCCGGCGTTTACGATTCATGTTCTCCCCCTCCTTGTATACAGTTAATATTACGCTTATAGTCAACACTGCCCAAACTCTTCCATCACCAATTCCCAAATGAATATTGTAAAGATACTTCCCTTATTTTACCCACGCCTACTCTGATATGATAGAGACAGACGCTAGGATAAGAGAGAGGAGCTTGATGATGGAGAAAACAATCAAGTGGGGCATTATGGGACCGGGCGGTATTGCGCGAAGCTTTGCTGCGGACCTGCTGGAGACACCGGGTGCGGAATTGGCAGCGGTTGCATCGAGATCAAAGGAGCGGGCGGATGCCTTCGCGCAGGAATTCGGTGCCGCACGCAGCTATGACAGTTATGAGGCATTCGTGCAGGATGAAGAGGTGGACATCGTTTACATCGGCACCCTGCATCCGGCCCACAAGGAAGGCATGCTGCTCTGCCTGCGCGCAGGCAAGGCGGTGCTGTGCGAGAAGCCCTTTACCATGAATGCGCAGGAGGCGGAGGAAGTGGTACAGGCTGCCCGGGAACATAACACCTTCATCATGGAAGCCATGTGGACGCGCTATCTGCCGGCAATCGTCCAGACCAGGGCCTGGATTGAGGAAGGACGGATCGGAGAGGTGAAGATGGTAACGGCTGAATTCGGTTTCGATATCGGCTGGGCACCGGAGAACAGGCTGCTTAACAAGAAGCTCGGCGGCGGAGCGCTGCTGGACGCAGGCATCTACCCGATCTCCTTCGCTTCCATGATCTTCGGCCAGCAGCCTAGCCGCATAATGAGCAGTGCACACATCGGAGAGACGGGCGTGGATGAACGCTTCACCGCCTTGTTCGAATACGAGGGCGGGCAGACTGCACAGCTTAGCGCCAGCGTAAGACTGCGTACGGCCAATAATGCCTTCATCTACGGAACGGCAGGCTACATCCATGTGCCGAACTTTCTCTTCGCATCCTCTGCTTCGCTTCATACAGATGCGGAAGAGCCGCTCGTATTTACAGATAACCGCAAGCTAAATGGATACATATTCGAAGCTCAGGAAGCCATGCGCTGCCTGCGTGAAGGCCGCAAGGAAAGTGCTGTCATGCCGGCTGCGGAAACCTGCGATATCATGCGGACACTCGACCGGCTGCGTGAGCAGTGGGGACTGGAGTATACCGATTAAGAGCAGGGTGCGGACCGGTGCCAGCCTCGTATTCGATAAGGGAACTATATCTGTCTGTAACGCAAGACACTAAGCGCCAGAATGATGGCTGAGGTTAACCAGCCAGCCGCCTCCATATAAGCTACAATGGCATTGGATTCTAATAAAGTAAGCAGCCCTGCTGCGAACATAGTCCAGCCAACAAGCAGCAGCGCGGAGGCCGCTGTCATGACCGCCAGCAGATCTTTGCTGCGCAGTCTCAGCAGTGTGAACACGGATAGTGCCAGTGTCCCTGCCGAGAAGCCCATGTAGAAGATGAATTCATCATCCTCAACATGAATGGGTATATCTGAAGTAAGCAGCAGACAGAGCAGCAGTTGTGCGGCAAGACTGGCGGCAGCCAGACAACACAAGAGCAGGCGGCCAAGCTGGCTTCTGCGTTCCGGGTTGAGTTGCATAGAGGCCTCCTTATGTCTGATAGCAAGCCGAAAAACATCAAGCTCTCATGTCGCTGGACATGAGAGCTTAGCGGTTCTATTAACAGTAATCTAACGCTGGGCCTGCTCCAGGAAGATATTCTCGAGTGAGGGCTGCTCGATCTCCAGCCCGTATATCTTGACCTGCTGCTCTACCGCAGCGTCCACAATCCGGGGGATATCGTCCTCGCTTTCCACGACCAGCTCTAGGAAAGGCTCTTCACGCTTTACTTCATCCGCGACCTGCTGGATGTGCTCCATCCAGACACTTTCCCTGTTCTTATCGCTGCTCTTATACTTCACCTTTACCTTGAACCGGTTGTTATGGGCTTCGCGGAGCTCCGCAATCGTGCCGAGCTTCTCAATTCGGCCCTGGTGAAGAATGGCGATACGGTCACAGATGCGCTCCACCTCATCGAGGTTATGAGAAGTCATGAACACCGTTGTCCCCTTGGCGGCCAGAGAGCCAATCAGCTCACGGATCTGCAGGGCAGACTCGATATCCAGCGTAGAGGTCGGTTCATCCAGAAACACGAGCTCTGGAGAGCCGATCAGCGCCTGGGCAATGCCCAGCTTCTTCTTCATGCCAAGGGAGAACTGTCCAGCCTTCCGGTCCATATCTTCGCCGAGGCCGACGGCCTCCAGAAGCTCGGACAGCGAATTCTTATGGACAGGTATCCCTTTTACCTGCGAGAAGAACACCATATGCTGCATCGCTGTCATATCATTGTAGTAATTGCTGTTATCCGGCAGCACGCCGATCCGCCGCTTAATGGAATTGATCTGATGATAGGGCGTACCGAGGATTTCAATCTTGCCTGAGGTAGGCGGCAGAATGCCGGTCAGCATATTGATGGTCGTGCTCTTGCCCGCGCCATTGCGCCCCAGGAACCCGAATATTTCCCCGGTCTGCAGACTGAAGCTGATCTGCTTTACGACCTCCTTCGACTTGTACGTCTTCGTCAGCTGATGAACGGCCAGGGCTTCCATCCTCACAGCTCCTTCCTATGGAACAGCATCATCGCGGCAGCAAGTGCCAGCCCGGCTTCCGCAGCCGTAATGAGCAGCAGCACCGGCTGTTCAGCCATGGGGTAGTAGGGAAGCACATAGCGTGCGGCAGCTACCGGAGAAGAGGGGCTGAATGCGCTCCACAGCCCGATAACCGGCATTGCGATTCCCGCCAGAACACTCAGGATGACCGAGTATGTACGATGAGTGACTAGGGTTGAGAGCAGCACGCACAGACTGGCAAGGAAGGCCAGATAAACCCACAGATACAGCAGTTCATGAATGACGAACGTCCGGGTGATGGCGGATACGATAAGGAATGAGATGAATGTTACCGCTGCCCAGAACAGCCAGATCGCCGCGAATTTGCCGATAATGACGGATGTCCGTGACGTCTTCGTAATCAGCAGGCGGATGCGCTGCAGCTCAATATCCCGGTTGACGGCATCATGGGATAAAGTGAAGACGAACAGTGCCCCGAACAGGATAAGCACGAAAGACAGTCCGGCAAGGGCCGTAGACTCCGGATTGTTTGCCTCTTCGGCAAACAGGGTGCTGTTGGACATATACCGCGCGGATAACACTGAAATTCCGGTAATAAACAAGATGATCAGAATGGATTTGATCCCTTTCATGAGTCCGAAGAATTCTCTGATGACAATTCCTTTCATGCCGATTCCCCTTATCCTGCTAAGTTATCGGTCTGTCAATATCTCCTCCATGTCAATCTCTTTATGATAAATCGCTCTAACTACCGCGCCAACGCGCGTGGATACGTTGAACTTATGTGTGATCGAAGCAATGTAATACTCGACCATTCGCCTAGAAATGTTAAGGGTGTCTGCAATTTCCTTGTTTGCCTTCTCCTGTGACACTAATAACAAGATCTCCCGTTCCCTCGAATTCAGGCTATAAGTTTCTCTATCCATCATACAGCACCTATCTGTTCTTCATAGGCTTGAGGACCAGCCTGCCGATGAGACCAACGATTGCCAATCCTGCAAAACTAAACATTAGGGTCTTGTACTCGTAGAAGAAGAAACGGGTTACGAGATAGCCAATGACGCCTATCATACCAATCAGTTCGAACCATTTCCGCATACCATTATCTCCCCTGTCGCCTAGTTTGATCGTTCATGGCCTTAACTATCTCTTTACGTTATCACACCTCCGATTTCACTACCTGAAATGTCTAACCACGTAAGCAATTATTATACTAAAATACATAAATTTCCTTGTCAAGCCGGATCCGGCCTTGTAAAACCGCGTTAAAACGAGCATTCATAAGGGGATTGGGAGGTTTTTTTCTACCATCTCTCTATAGGCTGAACTGCTAGACTTCGTATTTCCGAAATTGACGAGAGTGCTTGGGAATATTTATCATGTGAGTAAGGTAAAGCCAGGGACGCGAATATAAGGGAGGATTATCATAATGAGTGTTATTGCTAAGATTCTCGGTTATATCGCGAAACATGGTTCGAAGGCTTGGAACGTAATCAAGGGTGCACTGGGCTCCGCATGGTCCAGCTTCAAGGCTGCATGGGATCAAGGCTACTGGGCTGCTACGAAATGGCTGCTTGAGAAGTCGGCTTACGTGGACATCATCTATCAAGCTCTGAAGGCTGCATTCGGAGAATAAAAAAAACTTAGCGCAACGTACGCTAAGCACAAAAATGGGCAAGCAGTAAAATCAAAAACGCAGTCCCTGACTTTACCGACTTAATACTAATGATAAGGATTGAAGGATACGATGTCAACTACCGCGCAAGCTGTGCAGCCACTACTGGTCTCCGTCCAGCGGCTGTCCAAGAGCTACGGCAAGAAGCTGGTGCTCGATGCGATTGACTTCGAGATGCCGCAGGCTTCGATCTATGTTCTGACCGGTGCCAATGGAGCGGGTAAGAGCGTATTCCTGCAGTGCTTGCTTCATTATGAGACGATTGATTCAGGCCGGATCGAGATCGATGGGAGGCCCTTATCCGATCGATTGTATCTCCGCCGGAACACGTCATTGATATCCTCGGATCAGCAGCAGTTTATCGACCTGCTTACACCGGGCGAGTATTTTGCTTTCATCACTGATATCTATAATATACCCAGCTCTGCCACCCAGCGAATCAGGGATTGGGCGGAAGATCTCAATGTAAGCAAGGAGCTGGATACCTTAATTGCCAATCTGTCCTTCGGGACGAAGAAGAAAATCCAGGTGCTGGCCTCCATGCTTATTGCTCCCAAGCTGCTCGTATGCGATGAGATCTATGAAGGGCTGGATACCGATGCGGTTGCTTATATGCAGCGGCTGTTCCTGCAGCGCAAGGAGCAGGGGCTCGGAACGCTGCTGACGACGCATATTGCGGGCTACGGTCAGGATATTGCGGAGCGGACCTTCCGGCTGGCCAACCACCAAATTCACCCGGCTGATGAGCCGGAGTTAAGCAGAGGCTGCTTATGAACCTGTCGCTGTTTCGGCGTCTTCTACAGATAGCCTATGATGACCCGCAGGGAAGTATTCTCAAGCAGGCGGTCATTCATTTCATTATTTTTGCCATCACCTTCTCCCTGGTTGTGGCGGGATTCCGCAGCATGGGGATCGAACGGGTGATGGAAATCTACGTGTGGGTGCATTTTGTCATACACCTGATCTTCATTTTCTTCACGGCCGCAATTCTTCACAGCATGGATAAAATGATCGGCTTTATGAGCCATACGCCAGTCACGGCACCGGAAGTGTTTTACAAGGTATATGCAGCCGCGAGCTTTACACTATCTAACGGCGTAGAGTATGCGCTGATTCTGATCATTTTCTTCTCATTTGGAGCTGGACTGTGGGATGTTCTGACCTTCATATTTATATTGGAGGCTATGAGGTTTACAAGGGTATTCCTTGAATTTGTGCTGGCCTGGTTTAAGACGCTTACCAATGTGCGGCTGTATCTGTCAGCGGCTTTCTTCTTCGGCTTGCTGGCCTTCTTGATCTCCGTCAAACAGGGCAGATTTTCCTGGGAGATGCTAGACATGAATATGCTTCTGCAGTACAGCGTGCTGTGCTTGTTCGCAATCGGCATGATAACGGGACCCTATCTGGTCAACCGTCTGCTGATCATTCAGAAGAGAAGCCCCGAGCTGTATCTGTCCCTGACCAGACGGATCGGCAGAGCTTCCGGTGCATCGGCAGCCGCCTGGGGACTGCAGGCGCTCTACAGCATGCAGCTGATGAGAATGCTGCGGGACTCCGCCTATATTGGGCGATATGTACGGCTGTGCATTATCGTTGTGATTTTAACACTCGTAAATGTGATGTTCCTGCAGCAGTACGAGGAGACACCGGCCAGAACGCTGGTGGATCTGTCCTACATGGTGTGTATGGTATCTTATATCACCTACCAACTGGATTATGGGCTGGTCAAGCATTCGCATCTGGCGCAGTTTCCAATCAGAATGCGGCATGTCCAGGGGGCCATCGACTCGCTGCACGGCATGCTCCTGCTGATGTTTGCTCTCTTGATGGGCCTCGTAGAGATTCTGAGCAACCCGGCGACCTCTAGCCAGTGGATGGACGGATTGTCCGCCTTCGGCATCTTCTATTTGCTCAGCATCGGGATTCCCGTACCGGATTCGAAAATAAGCAGTTATCAAAAGCTGGGGCTCTACTTTCAATTCTTCTTCCTGTCTCTCCCCGTTAAGATAGCTTTCCAATATAATGTCTTGAACGATTGGTATATTCAGCTTGCCGTACTGCTGGCTGCGGGGCTGCTGCTCTATGTGCGCAAATACCGCAGGCTCAAGTAGCAGCTGACCATAGTGAAGGGGTGTCCTGTAAGTCATTATGACTTAGGGGTATCCCTTCTTTGCTGTGTGAACAGCAAGAAACCGCTGCTTTAAGCATTTCATAAGAATTTGTATAGACGGCTGTTAAGATTGCTGCGGTATAATCCCTGACGGAGGAAGCCAAAATTATGATTGCTTTATGGCCGGAATCGCTGCATAATGTTTCCATCCTTTATTTGACATAAGCAGGGGAGAAGCAACGTTTATGGCGGAAACAACAATTCTAATGGTAGATGATGAAGCGGAGATTATCCGGCTCATGGAGATTTATTTTAAGAATGAGGGATACAGGCTGCTCCAGGCAGGAGATGGGGTTGAGGCGCTGGAGCTGCTGCAGACGAACAGGGTGGACCTGATCGTGCTGGATGTGATGATGCCGAGAATGGACGGGCTGCAGGCCTGTATGCGGATCAGGGAGAACAATCACATTCCGATTATCATGCTGTCGGCGAAGAGTCAGGATATTGATAAAATATCGGGTCTCAGCATCGGAGCTGACGATTATGTGACGAAGCCGTTCAGTCCGCTGGAGTTAATTGCCCGGATCAAATCGCAGCTTCGCAGGTTCAATCATTTCAGCGGTGGCTCACAGGCGAATGCGAATGAAATTCAGATTGAAGATGTGGCCATTAATATCGCTTCGCACCGGGTGACGGTCGGTGAAGAGGAGATTAAGCTGACGCCCCGCGAGTTCGCGCTGCTCAAGATGCTTGCGGTCAACCGCGGAGTGGTGCTCAGTATGGACCGCATCTATGAAGAGGTCTGGAACGAGCCGTTCATGGATTCGAAGAACAGCGTCATGGTCCATATCCGGAAGCTGCGTGAGAAGCTGGAGAAGAATCCGCAGCAGCCGCGAATAATCAAGACCGTATGGGGCGTTGGCTACAAGGTTGAGGCCGATCATGCGAAATAAGGACTGGCTGTACACGATCAGGTGGCGGATGCTGCTGGTGTTCCTCGGCAGTCTCTCGATCACGGCGGTCGCCGTATACACCGGATACACGCTCAGCGAGCTGATTCTCAGTATGAAGGGACTGAACAAGCCGCTTGCCTGGATCATTAACTCGATTGGCTCCCTACCGGTCATGATTGCCGGAGGAATCGTCTTGTTCCTCGTAAGCTTCTTCTTGCTAAGCCGCCGGCTGGTCCAGGATTTGCGGAAGATTGAGCAGGGCTTGAAGGAGCTGTCGAACGGCAGGTTCGGGTATCAGGTGCCGGTCAAGTCGTATGATGAACTGGGGGCAGTGGCCGACAGCGTCAACCGCATGAGCGGACGGCTCGACCGTTATCTGCAAGGAATCACGCACGGTCTGCAGGAGATCGCAAGCGGCAACTTTGACTATGAGATACCGGTGCGCGACGGCAGCAAGCTGGGTGAGGTAGCGGACAGCATTAACAAGATGAGCAGGCAGCTTCACCGGTCCATCGAAGAGGAGCGCAATGCCGAGCGGACGAAGAATGACCTGATTACCGGTGTCTCGCATGACCTGCGGACGCCGCTCACCTCCATTCTGGGGTTCCTGGAGGTCATTGAAGAGGACCGCTATCAGGATGAGGTGGAGCTGCGGTATTTTATCTCTATTGCCTATGAGAAGTCGCTTGCCCTGAAGAAGCTGATTGACGACTTATTCGAATATACAAGAATTACGAACGGGCTGCCCCTGGAGCTTGGCGAGCTGGATATGGCGGGCTTCCTGCGCCAGCTGGCCGAGGAGTTCGTTCCAAGCCTGGAGAAGGCAGGCATGGTCTGCCGCGTGAATATCCTCGAGGAATATGAATCGGTGAAAATACTGGCCGACGGCGATCTGCTGGTCAGAGCCTACGAGAATCTGATGACCAATGCCATCCGCTATGGGCAGGCCGGCGGGGCTGTGGATATCGGGCTGTATCATGATAGCGGGGAGCTGGTCGTGACGGTGACCAATTACGGGGAACCCATCCCCGAGAAGGATCTGCCGTTCATATTCGACCGGTTCTACCGGGTGGAGCGTTCCAGATCGAAGGAGACGGGGGGCACCGGACTGGGACTTGCCATTACGAAGAGTATTATCGAGGTGCATGGCGGCCGTATTTCGGTTAGAAGCAGCAGAAAGGCGACCACCTTCGAAACCCGGTTTGCGGCGGTTCAAGGGGCTGTCATGACCAAAGAAGAGATTGCCTAGCGGCTGTTCCGTTCTTCGGGCTCCGGGTTTCTCTTGGTTTCAAAAGGATAACGGCACACTGGCAGTTCAAGCCGGTGTGTCTTTTGCGTGTTGATAAGCGCCATAAGGAGCTAGGGGCTAGCTGCCCGTAGTAATTATTCAGCAGTATTTAAGCGGTTGTTAAGGATTAGAGCCTCCGCCTGTTAAGATGCGGCTTCTATAATGGCTGCATGAGGGAAGGGGAGGAAATGACAATGCGCAATCGTTCCTATTGGAATAACTATCAGTGGGCCAGACTGCTTGTCCTGACGGTATTTCTTGCATCGGCCTGCGGAAGGGGAGAAGAGAAGCCGCTGACCATAACGGTGAACGGGAAGGAAGTGTCCCGGGCAGCTGCAGAGGTGGTGAACAACCAGGTGATGGTCCCGCTGGGTTTTCTGGAGGAGCATTTTCAAGTGAAGGCGGGTTGGTCGGAGAGCAGGCAGGAAGCTCCTGTTTACTATTCGGGGAAGGTGGCCGTGCTGATGTATCATCATGTTATGGATAAGCCGAATAAAGATGAGATTATCTCGACCGCTCAGTTCGAGAAGCAGATGGAGCTGCTGAAGACCAATGGATTTCACGTAATTGGGCTCAAGGAATACGCGGCCTTCAAGGTTGAAGGTGCCCCCGTGCCGGATAATGCGGTGCTAATCACCTTTGATGACGGCTATGAGTCCTTCTATAAGAAGGCATTCCCGATCTTGCAAAAATACGGCTACCCGGCCGTCAACTTCATTATCGTTGCAACCGCAGACCATCTGGATATTACCGGTGTCCCCAAGCTGACCTGGGACCAGATGCGCGAGTTGAAGGCTTCAGGGGTGGACTTCATGAGTCACACGTATGCCCTTCATGCTTATGGTTTCGTCAATGAGAAGGGCAAGAAGAAGCCGCTGACGACCGGGCATCTGTATCTGCCGGGCTACGGCCGCCAGGAGACGGATGAGGAGTATGCGGAGCGTGTAACAGAAGATCTTATGCTGGCTGAGAAGCGGCTTCGCGAGGAACTGGGCAACACCATCAGCGCGCTGTCCTTCCCTTATGGTGCTCATCATGAGGAGCTTCTGGCGGTTACTCGTAAGCTCGGCATCCGGCTGTTGTTCACCATACAATCCGGCCTGACCCTCCGTGATGAGCCGGCAGCGATGCGGATCAATGCAGGACGCTCGGTTGTATCGCCGGATGAGGTGATTGAGCGGTTGAAGCGGGCAGGCGGACTGCCGCTGACCATTACCATTGACGGCGTGCAGGAGGAATACTCGGTCGTCAGGATGGGAGCAGGGGATTCCGGTCCGCTCATTCCGCTAAGGGAGTTCTGCCGCAGGCACCAGGTGGAGATCCATTGGAACAAGCAGGCCAAGAAGGTGGAGCTCTTCACTCGGCAGATGGTTACAGAATCCCGAACATAGCTGCAGCTGTCCCTTCATATAATGAATGGATAAGAGGAGACGTATGTGCCCGGGGGGATGTTATGTTCGGGGAAAATCGCAGCATTACGGGGTCAGTACGTTCACAGCGGGGAGCTCTTGCGGACTCTTATACGCGGGCCGTCTTTCGAGCAGCTGCGGACGCTATCCTGCCTCCCGTATGGTACTGCCATCCGCTGTACGGATGGGTACGGATACCGGGGGCAGCGGAATGTACGGCTGATTTATATGTCATCAGCAATCTTGATTTCTCGCAATATATACCGATCGATGCCGAACGTCCGGTTTTGCGCTTATCAACTGCGACAGCCCTGCTTCTGGACCAGGGGACAGAGAAGCTTCTGGCGGTGCACCCGGCACTGGCGGGGCAATCTGGCTTGAGTTTGCAGGGAACCGGGCTCTTCTCTCAGCTTTCCAGGTCGGGCAGGCTGGCTGTGATTGAGCTTCTGGACCGGCTTGAAGTAGATCTTGGCAGCGCTCCACCGCCATTTACGGATAATCCCGGACTAGTCCGAACAATTATGAATTCGCTGAACCAGCTGACCATGTTCGGCTATTACTCGGAATGGCTGGCCTATGGCTGGACCAGGCTTCTGCCGCCGAATGACAGACAGCTGTCCGGATGGCCGCTCAGCTGGCATCTGATCGGGTACCCGGGCCCTGCTTACGGCTACCGGGGTTTGCGCGGCTATATGCTGCCGCCCCAGCTTGCCAGTGCGGAGAATGCCTATGCGTGATCCTGATGTCATTGTCATTGGCGCGGGTGGCGGAGGAGCGGTAATGGCCAAAGAGCTCGGCGAAGCGGGCCTGCAGGTGCTCGTGGTTGAGGCGGGTCCCTGGTACGGCAACAGCAGGTGGCCCGAACCGAATGGGGAGCGCGGCGGGAGCAGCAGTGGTGATCCGGCCGATCTGGATATTAGTCTGCTGAGGAGCCAATACGTTAAGCTGGAAAATGAGATGAACGATCTCATTACAGGCCGCTTCCGGTGGGGACCGGCAGACAGAGGGCGAGCCCCCTGGTTCCGCAACGTGGTGCAGAGGGGTTATATTTGGCAGGCTGCCGGGGTCGGCGGCACAACCCAGACTTATCTGTCCAACTCGCCCCGCGCTTACCCTGCCGCGATCGGGAAGGACTGGCCCATATCTTACCGGGAACTGATTCCCTATTATGAACGGGTGGAAGCAACGCTTCCGGTAGCATTCGCTCCGACTACAGCGAAGGAGGAGCTGTTCTATTACGGGGCAAGCCGGGCTGGTTGGGAGCTGATTCCCACCTTGAATGTGACCCGGCCGGGATTCCGGCCGCAGCCGAATGCAATTTTACCTCCGAACCCGAAGCTCATGGACCCGCGTTATACGCTGGAAGAGCTCTCCCGGATGGAGGGCTGTACGCTTGCCGGACACTGCCTCAACGGCTGTCCGCATGGCCCCTCCGTTGACAAGGCAGCCAAACGGTCGACTCTGGTCAGTTATATTCCGCTGGCTTTGAAGACCGGGAATGTACAGATTATGCCGAATTCGTATGTAATGAAAGTTATAACAGAGAGAACAGGCGGATTGAGGACGGCGGGTGTCATCGTGAGAAATACCTGGAGCGGTGAGCTTCAGGAGATTCGTTCGCGCGTGGTTGTCATGGCAGCCGGTTGTGTGGAATCCCCGCGATTGTGGCTGAACTCAGGACTGCCGGCCAATTCATGGGTGGGCAAAGGGCTGACCAATCACTGTATGGATTGGGTGACGGGAATATTCGACGAGCACGTTCTTGCGCGCATATTGGGAAGTGGAGAGATTAATCCGTTCATCGGGCATACCTCCGGCTGCCGGTTCGATTACCCGGGGCTGGGAACGGTTCAGGTATCCGGCCAAAGTCCGGGCCTGACCTCGTCCATGAGCTACGGCATCAGCCAATCCGGTTATAATCCCTTCCTCCTTGATACGGCACACGGGCTGCCTGGAGTTTCACAGGGACGGATAGCGGGAGCGGCACTGCAGCAGCTGATGATCAGCTACCGTCGGTCGCTCAGCCTAGTTATCTTCACGGATGATGAAGTAGACCCGCGTAACGGGATCGCCGCAGATCCTGTAAACAGGGATGAACATGGGCCAGTCCCTCGGGTAAGCTATGTCCCGACAGCGAGGACTATGCAGAAGAGGGAGCAGCTGATCCGCATAGCTATCGATATTCTAAGGCAGGCCGGCGCGAGGGAAATTATCCGCATTAATTGGCCGGATGCACTGATGATCCATATGCAGAGCACCATGCGGATGGGCCATGTGGTGGACATGAACGGGGAGGCTTATCAGGTGAAGCGTCTGTTTATCGCGGACAACAGCATGCTCTGCAATGGGCTGGGGGGGGCGAATCCGACTCTGACGACACAGGCGCTGGCTGTAAGGACGGCAGAGAAGATACAGGCTGGCTATTTTTCCTGAAGATGGCTTGGTAAAGGAATAATGAGGGAATTAGTAAGCCATAGTAAAGGGAAAAACAGGAGCTGGTAATCAATGAATCTGCTGGAAACCATTAAGGATGCGTTTAAGCCTCTGATGAACGGTGAGAAGCCGCCGCTGCAAGTTGGGGAAGTCATGAACTTGTGGTTCTATCTAACGGCCACTGACCAGACCATGAGGGGTGAAGAGGTTTCGTATAACACGGCGCAGGATCCGGAGCTGAAAGAAGCGGTTAAGGACGTGCTGGATAATGTGCATGGGCCAATCCATAAGGAGCTGCATGATTTTTTGCGGGATGAGGGGGTTGAGCTGCCCGTTACAACGTCCCCCAAGCCGCTGGAGCCATACAAGCTAATCCCTGAAGGGGCCAAGATGACGGATGACGAGATTGCGAATCTGCTTGTATTTAATCTGACGCTTGGCATTCAGTCAGCCTGTCAGGGTCTCGTTCAATCCACCAGGGCAGATGTAGGCATGATGTTCTCCCGTTACCAGATGATGAAGATTACCATGTCCATCAAGATGAAGGATTTAATGGGGCGCAAGGGCTGGCTGCGTGTTCCGCCTCCATACAACAAGCATTAGCGGCCGGAAGTTACACCAGGTTGTTCAAGCAGAACAGAAGTCCCTCCGCAATTAGCGAAGGGACTTCTGGACTTGCAAGGCTATTCCTTCAGCCACAATATGCTGGTGACACCGCGCGGGTAGTACTTGCTCGCCGTAATAACGCCCGCCACAATCTGATCGCTCCAGCTCCAGTAGGAGTGCTCGGGATGGGTGAGCCAGCCGACATGCGCTGCATCCGCCGCGCGACCGGTCTCATCCCACTCGAAGCCGAGAAGCTTCCGGGCGATGAACTGGCAGAGATAGATCTTGCTGAGCCACGAATTATCGCTTGTCGAAGACAGCTTCCAGCCGCCGTCCTGGAACAGGCATACATCCGGCACGACGACGGTCTCATAATGTCTGCGAAGCGCACGGATATATTCGCCGTACGGCCCGTCTTCCTGTAACGCTTCCGGACAACCGGTAACATGAGGGAAAATAAGCCCTTCGATTGCCGGAATGATCTTCGAATCGTTGCCGTTCTCCAGAACGGCCGGAATGTACCCTCCCTCTGTGACATGGGCTGTCAGGGTCGCCGCACATCTGGCAGCCTGTTCAGCAGCCTGTACAGCCAGCTCTTCACGACCATTCTCCCGGAAAATTTTCTCCATCGCCACATAGGATGCCCAGCACTTGCCCGCAAGATAAATATTGTTGCGCGCCTGACCGAGAGAGATATCCAGACTGTCGTAGGTCGTGATCTCCGCTCCGCCCATCGTGCGGCTGCTGTCCAGGCTCATAATGCCAGTGCGCTTCTCAGGGTCCGGATGGTCCCGGTTCAGCATGCTCTCGAAGCACGCTTCGAAGATGCCCAGATTTCGGTTCAGCCATTCGTTATCCTTCGTGTGTTCAACATAAGTGGCTGCTGTTAGCAGCCAATTGACCAGCTGCTCGTGAGTCATATGCGAGAAGCAGTCATCAATGCCGTAGCATTCGTAAGAGGAATGCTGCGGCCGCGAGAACGTGTTGGCGACGCCCATGTCATGCGTGAAGCTGATTCCGCCCGGGTACTCGGTATCATCGCCAGGGAACCGGACCGTGTCGCGGTAGCTGTAGCGGCTGGTGAACAGATCAAGCTCATTCTTGACTGTCCACGGGTTCATCTCCAGCTCGAAGAACAGCTGATCGACCGTCAGATCGAACGTGTTCATCATCCGGTACTCGCCCTCGTTAACCACCCATACTGCTTCGCCGTCGCGCTCCAGCATCTGCGTGCAGCCATAATAGCTGCGGATCGCATGAGCCAGCATGAATTGCTGGTCTTCGCTGAGCTTGGAGCTGCCGATCCATTCATCCGCCTTGCGTGCGGCAGCGGCAATCTCATCGTAATGCTCCCACGCATAGGCGGCAGCGGCTTCGATATCTTTGAAGTAGCGGGCATAGTAATAGGAGGTATCCATCCCGGCTGTTACGAGGCCTGCCCGGTGGAAGCAGATGACGAAGCGGAAGGTCTGGATTTCGCCCGCCGGCACATCCATCATCAGTGCGGCTGTACCGCCAAGGCCGAAGGTCCAGTTTTCCTTAAATTCCGTCTTGAGAATGTTCTCCATGCTGAAGCCCTGTGCCGATACGACTCGATCATCCTTGGTGGCAATCGCCGTGTTTCGCCCCTGGCCGACACCATTCATCATGCCGCCTGTTGTATCCCGCAGATGCCGCATGGAGCTGTATGGATCGTTGCCCTCATAGCCGAAGAAAGCCCGCTTAGCCTTACTGCCTTTGCGGTTGTCAATCGTCAGCTCAGCCAGCACAGCCGGGACAAGCGCGAGCTTAAGCTCCTCGTCAGAAGCTGTGGCCGGGTCCGGAACGGAACGAACCTGTGAGTAGAGGGTGAAGGTCATGCAGCCCGAGCGAAGCGTGTCCGTACCTACCGCAAATTCGCGGGTGATGTCCTTCAAGGGAATAGGCAAAATCAGGTCATTCTTCGCCTGCTCCTTCTCCTGGGTTGCGGTATAGCGCAGGCTTTCGTCTGTGCCGCCGGAGAAGAAGGGGAATGCCTCATAGCCGGTGCCGTCTTCCCGTTCTGCCCCGATATAGACCTTCTGGTTAGGAGGGGCTCCCCGCTCCAGATCAAACCCGCCGCTTGCGCCGGGGAATCCTAATGTAAAACTGGCGAAGGCGCCAATCGGACTGTGATGTGCGTTAAAGAACATATTCTTAGCCATTTGCAGCCATCCTTTCATATCGGAAGTTTGGGATATCGACTAGTTATGTATACATCGTAGCTGATTTGACCTGGTGGTGACATGGGGGATTCGTGAAGGAATTTACCCATATCGTGCATTCCGGTCTCACAGCCGTTATACTAATGGTAAATGTTCAGTTTACGGCTAATGTAACCGATTACCTGATAACGGGGGAGGAAGTCAACTTGAATCAATCTGAACTGCCTGACGGCAAGCTTAATACCTTGGTGCATACCGAGCTTCCTTCCCTGGAATCAACGGTGAAGCTGTTCGCTTCCCACTATCGCCTGGTAGCTCCCGACTGGAGCTATCCGGAGCATACGCATCCGCTGTTCGAGATCAATCTGGTGACCGAAGGGGCCCAGCTGATGCGGGTGAATGGGGCAGAGCACCTTATGGAGGCCGGGGACCTGCTCATTATTCCGCCGAATCAGGCTCATGAGAGCAGGGTGGCCGCCGGTGAGCCGATGGGGTACTTCTGCCTGCACTTTGACAGTGATGACAAGCCGTTCCGGCAGATGCTGATGCGCACGAGGCTTGTGTTTCCGGCGGATTCCAGGCTGAACGGCATGATCCGCCCGGCGCTGGACAAGCTGATGGAATTGTCGAAGCATAACGGTCCGTTCCTGTTAAGCCAGAGGATGCAGGCACTCTCGTCGATGTTTGAGCTGTTTGCTGCCCTTGGCGACATGCTGTCGGAGGAGGGGGAGGGCGGGGCGAACCTGTCCGGCCAAGCGATGGAGATGGCGGGAGCCATGGCCGGCATGATTGAACGGGCGGTTCAGGAGGCGGAAGGGGATTCCGCGTCAGCCGAGCAGCTGCTTATTGCCGATATTGCAAGTGAGCTGGGCTACAGCTCCTCGTACTGCAACCGGATTTTCCACCTTGTGTACGGGATGTCACCGCGGCAGTACCTGTCCTCCCTGAAGCTGAAGCAGGCCCGGCTTCTGCTGCTGGATCACAGGCTGTCCATTGAGCAGATCGCCTTCAAGCTCGGCTACCGGGACATCTCGCATTTCAGCAGGCAGTTCAAGAGGTGGACAGGCGTGCCGCCCAGCCGCTACAGGCAGTATTATTCCAGCGGCGGATAGCGACGGGCTTATGCTGTTTTTCATTCTGGGGATTTAAGCTAAAGGTCAGACGAGGGGGCTGTGCATGAGCAAACGCAGGCAATTATTATTGGATACCGCCCTTGCGCTGTTTATCGAGCATGGATATGCGAATACAACGGTTCAGATGATACTGGATAAGTCAGGGGTATCGAAGGGGACATTTTATAAGTTCTTCCATTCCAGGGATGACTGCTTCACTGCGATACTGGAGGATCAGCTGCAGGAGGAGATTGCGATCAGGCAGCAGCTCGAAAGCCGCAGCTACGCATCTGATTATGAACGGCTGGTGGACCAAATCGCCATTCCGATGTCGCTGCCTGATAAGGAGCGGATATGGGGATTGTACTGGACAGGCTTCCATTCGGGGGAGATTGATTCGGTGAAACTGGCGCGCGTACAGCTGAAATGGCTGTCTGAACGGTTCGTTCAGCTGTATGGTGAAGCAATTAGGCCCTATGCTTATGAAGGCGTGATCCTGTTCTACGGGATGCTGTACCAGATTGGCAATACGTGGAGAAGCTTTAAAGGCGAGGGGCCCGACTGGAAAGAAGCTGCGGCCAAAGTGCTAAATTACGTCGAAGTGCTGCTTAACACAATGCGGGAGAGGAAAGAGCATCTGTTTGACTACAGCACTCTGTCCCAAATCAGCTCGCGCGAGGATGTGAAGGCAGCGGACAAGGGGGCGCTGATTGCAGGGGTTCAAGAGTTCAATCAAACCGTTCAAAAATCTTCGGTATCTTCAGCAGCCAAGGATATATCCAAGGGGCTTCTGGCACTGCTGGAGGAAAATGAGCTGAATGTCACACTTGCAGGTGTAGCCGTAAACGCGTTCCAGGAAGCCTTCGAACCCAGCCCGTTTCGTTCCGATGCAGGGAGAGTAGCCAGAGCGTGCTGGTGGTATTTGGAGCAAGTTAAGCACGATTAGATAAGAATCTGCATATATCCGGGACGGCCGACAGCAATGTCGGCTTTTTTTTGCAGGAATCTAATTGCATTGAACTAGTTGTATAGTAATGGATTCTGTGTAATGCAAGTTTTTATTAATGATGATTAAGTCCAATGTCAATAAATATACGACTAGTATAAAATAGTAAATGCAAATGGCGTTTATACTCGGCAGCGCGAAATATCGATCAATTGGGAGGAGCCTTACGTTATGAATCAGGGACTTATATCCATCCAAGACATCACACAATTCAGATCTAGAGCTGAAGAGTTTTTCCCGCTGGAATGGTACAAGAGAATGCTGCATGATAACCCTGTCTCCTATCATCAAGAGACGGATACCTGGAATGTGTTCAGATATGATGATGTGAAGCAGGTGCTGAGCAACCATGAATTTTTCTCGGCAGAAGGCTCAAGAACGACGATTTCTGTAGGTGCGAGCAACAGCGAAGGCACAATCCCGGAGAAGATCAGTATCACGACCATGGACCCGCCCCGGCATCAAAAATACCGCTCCCTGATGTCGTCGGCTTTTACGCCCCGCAGCCTGAAAAGCTGGGAGCCGCGCATCGCTCAGGTCGCTGGCAGACTTGTCGATGAGATGGAGGCAAATACCGCCGTTGATATTGTCCAGTCGCTGGCCGGTCCGCTTCCCGCCATGGTTATGGCTGACCTGTTAGGTGTTCCCGGAGATGAAAGTCATCTGTTCAAGGGCTGGGTGGATGTCCTGTTCCAGCCGTACGGCAAGGAGGACGGGCAGGAGCTGGACATTAAGAAACAAGAGGCAGCCAAAGCGTATTTTCAGTACCTGTATCCCATTGTTGTTCAGAAACGGTCAAACCCGGAAGAAGATATTATCTCGGATTTACTGGAAGTGGAGCTGGAGGGGGAGCGCTTTACCGATGATGAGGTCGTGAAGACTACCATGCTCTTGTTAGGGGCGGGCATCGAAACAACGAGTCACATGCTCTCCAGCACCTTCTACTCCTTGCTGCATGATGATAAGTCCCTCTATGAACAGCTGCGGCACGAACTGGAGCTTGTCCCCAAGGCCGTAGAAGAGATGCTGCGCTACCGGTTCCATGTCTCCAAACGGCATCGTACCGTCAAGCAGGATAACGATTTGTTGGGAGTGCCGCTCAAGAAGGGTGATGTGGTGATTGTTTGGATGAGTGCTGCCAACATGGATGAGAGCATGTTTGAACGCCCATTTGAGCTCGACATTCACCGGCCGAACAACAAGAAGCATCTATCCTTTGGGACCGGGGCGCATTTTTGTCTAGGTGCCCCTCTGGCACGGCTGGAGATGAACATTGCGCTGACGGCATTCCTGCAGCGGTTCTCCCGTATTGAACCGGCCGAGCCCTTCGACTTGGAGGCCAATCTGGCGGCCTCTGCCCCCGGGCAGTCCCTGACCCATCTGCCAATGAGAGTTATAGAGTAAACAGTTTATACCGACACTAGTCCATTTGGGGCTGGTGTCTCTTTGTTTTGTTTATCGAGTCTAACTATAATAGGTGTGTTGGCTCTCTCTACCTATGGTATTGTGGAGACTTGTCCGATCTAGGAGGCACGGTATGACAGACAACAATTACTATGGCACCTTTATTCAAGTTGCCGACGATTGCCCTGTAACGGCAGCCGAAGTCCCGAAGACAAAAGGCAGCGCACGAACGGTAGCTGTGATGCAGTATGATATGATTGTAAACTACCCCTATCAATACACTCAGGAAGACATACTGTTTGAAATATTTGCGGCCCGTACGGGCATAGCGGAAGGGAACCAATCGTCTGAGCGCGAGAAGTTCTTTTCCAAAGGCCAGCCCTGTCTGCGCACCTCACCATTAGCCAAACGTTACGGGTGGGGCATTCACTTTGATGATCAGGGAAAAGCGGCGCTGTATGCAGTCGAATCAGCAGATTATGAACGGCTTAAACACACCCCAGGCATCAAACAGGTTAAAGCGATGAGGTCGAGCCGCGGCTAGATCGTAGAAATTAGTAGCTAACTGTATAACCTTGTTGACAAGGAGGCATCTGAAAATGTTGAAAAATGTGCAGCACATAGACGGCGAGCTTGAGGGTGAATTTTACTGCAAACTGTTCGCGAGAGAAGTGCGGTTTATGGCAGAGCAAGGGGCAGGGACTGATTATATTGAGCAATGTGTGTCCTATCTGAATTCACTGCGGGAGGACGTCGTGGAGGCTTTGTGTGAGGCGTCCATCCGATACTGCAATGAGTTTCTTGATGATATCGGTGAAGAGATGATTCAATTTACGAAGCCTGCAGACGTACTGAAGCTTGTAGATCCTAACATTCTTATTGTCCCTGATCCAGAAGGCAGGACAGAGCCTGTTGTCCATATGGAACTGGACTGCGAGTGGGAGATCGAGCATGGTATGGAGTGGGTGGTCCGGGGTGACCAGGTACTGTATGTAGGATCGTTCAACAGCGAGAACCCGTGGGGTGATTATGCGGAGAAGGACAGCTGGAACTACGCCTAGCGGAGTCCAAGCAGATTGAGATAGACTATACTATATACATAAGTGAATATGCCCGCGGCTTCAGTCAGACTAGCTGAATTCCGAGTGTGTGGGGCGGTGTCGGAAGCTGAATGCGTATGTGGGGTACCGGACGCTTGGTGCGGATGCTAGGGATCAAAAGCCTGCAAATGTGCATGAATTTATCCAGGGTTTGAGTGGGTACCCGAAATACCTGCGATAATGCAGGTTTTTTCCTCCTCTAAGCCCAAGTTGGGCTGCGATGGAAGAAATACCTGCACATATGCAGGTATTTACCTTCAGCAGGTCTGAATGTCCGGAAATTCCTGCACTATAGCAGGTTTTTTGTCCAATTGGGATGCGTCTGTGAGCGCACGAATGGGTATAAGCCGCACAACTGGCTATAGAGACGCAGCCGGACACAGCCGTGCAGCCGGACACAACCGTGCACAACAAATATAGCCGCGCAACTGCACAGTCGGCCTTAGCTAGCCATAGCCGGGCAATCGGCCACAGCCGGGCAATCGGCATCAGCTGGCACAATCGGCACAGCCGGCCACAGCCGCACAGTCGACACAGTCGGCCACAGCCGCACAGCCAGATTTATAAGAAAGGAGCTGCAGCATGCTCGACGCAGCGTCGTTGTTATTTTTTATCGGTACATCCATTCTGCTGATTATCATTCCGGGCCCTGACCTGATCTTCACGGTTACGCAGGGGATGACGAATGGGCGGAGGGCCGGGGTCATGACTGCCCTCGGACTCAGCCTGGGCAACATCATCCACACCTTGGCGGCCGTTCTCGGCTTGTCGCTGATCATTCAGACGTCTGCCGTAGCTTTTACCATCTTCAAAACACTGGGAGCCCTGTATCTGTTCTATATGGCCTTCCAAGCAATCAGACACCGGAAGGAGCAGCTGCAGCCGGACAGCCGCCCGGAGCAGAGCAGACAGACGAAAGGCCTCTTCCTGCGCGGCGTATTGATGAACATACTTAACCCGAAGGTGGCGGTCTTCTTCCTGACCTTCCTGCCGCAGTTCATTGACTACCAGACGGGCTATGTTCCGCTGCAGATGTTTTTGCTGGGTCTTGTTTTTATCGTGCTTACGGCTGTTATTTTTGGGCTGCTGGGATACTTCGCTGGAAGCTTCCGTGACCGGCTGTTCGGGAGGCCGCGGTTTAGCGAGTTTATGAACATAGCCGCTGCAAGCATATTCCTCGGTCTGGGCATCAAGCTGCTGACCACCAAGCCTTAAACCGTAAGGCGGCCTTCTGGCATAGAAAGAGTTCTTGTCCCCACAAGCAGCCAATCTTGCGAAGAGGTTTGCCCGTATCTTGTTCAACATGGAAAGGACTAGTCATGCGAGGCGCTAATCAAAATCTTCCCGTTCATCCCTATCTTCTCCTCACGATCAGTATTCTGGCGGTTGCTGCATCGTCGATCATGATCAAGTCTTCCGCCACGCCCCCGTCGGTTGCAGGGATGTACAGACTGTTCATAACGGTGTGCATCCTGCTGCCTTTCGTCCCCTGGACAAGCATCAGGACCCTGTCCCTCAGCCTGAAGGAATGGATCGTTGTCCTGTCAGCGGGAGCAGCGCTCGGGCTGCATTTTCTATTCTGGATGGAATCGCTGTCGTACACCTCCGTGGCAAGCTCGCTTGTCATTCTGACGCTGCAGCCGTTCTTCGTGATGGTTGGGGCTTATTTTCTCTTCAAGGAGCGCATCACCGTCCGCATCACCCTATGTATGCTGACCGCTATTGCAGGCTCCATTGTAATTGCCTGGGGCGACATTGGCGTATCGCGGGAGGCCTTGATTGGGGATGGCTTATCCCTGTTGGGCACGATCGCCATATCCCTGTACCTCCTGGCAGGGCAGCGGGTAAGCCGCAGAATCCCTGCGAACTTATACAGTGTCATCGTGTTTGCCGTCGGCGGTACAGTTATGCTGATCTATAGTGCTGCAAAAGATTATCCGCTCATCAGCTATGCTCCCTCTGACTGGGTGTATTTCGCTATGCTCGCTGTGATACCGACTGTGTTCGGACATTTCATATTCAACCTGCTGCTGCGTTCGATTGGCGCGACTGCTGTGTCCGTGGGGGTTATCGGTGAACCTGTACTGGCGACGATTCTGGCATACTTCATCCTCGGCGAGGCGCTTGGAGGCTCACAGCTTGCAGGCGGGGCGCTGACCTTGCTTGGGATGGGGACTTACTTCTGGCTGAAGGCCAGCCGCAAGTCGTCTTCGCTTCGTGCTTGACAATTCATTCACCTGTTCCTATAATAATGAACACTTTTGGCCAAAGGTGATTTTGATTAACCGGCTGGTTAATCATCTCGTCAGGAGCGATTGGCATGGGAACGGAACACGACTATGTATTTGACAAAATTTATAAGCAGTGGATCGAAGACAATCTGGCGGCAAGCCAGAACAGCACTAAGAGGCAGCGGGTTAGCACGAGCAAACGGCTGAGTGCTTGGATCCATTTATTGTTACTATTAATAGGGAGAGACAAATAATGGCGGCAGCAGAGGAAAAGCTATTGCTCGTTAACGAACCGGAGCAAGTTGTAACCGGAGGGAGCTGGCGGGACAAGGTACAGCTTGTCATCAGCCCCTTTCACGAAATGCTGTGCAGTCTTCATGTGCTCTGCCGGCCGGAGCATCATACGGCAAGACAGGCATGGGCGGAGCGGCTAAAACAGCAAGCCCCTTTATTATGGCAGCGTGCATGGGACATAGGGGCAGTAACGGAGGAATGGATCGGAATAATTAACCTGCCGGGCGGATGCAGTGAGCCGATGAGCGTCCAGAAGGGGATTCGCCGGCTAAAGACTCTCCCGGATGCGGAGCTGCTGGAGCTGACTTTTAACTACCGGTACTCGCTCGAACAGGTTCTGCGGTGGATGGCGGGAGAAGACCGGGGACTTGCGGATAGCAGTCTTAGTGAACGGCAGCGAATGCTGCTGATGAAGCCTTCCTGTTACCGGGAAGAGCTCCTTGCCATACTGCAGGAGTATGCGGATTATTTTAAGCAGGAGTGGCGCCTGGTGCTGCCCCGCATGCAAGCGGAGGCGGAGCGTTTCCGGATGGCGTGTGAGCGTAATGATCTTAAGGCGCTTAACAGCCTGCATCCCAGGTTGTCTGTGACGGGCGGAGAGATAACAGCATACAAAGCGGAGACTTACCGTTTTGCTGCGGGGAACCTGCGGAAGGTGCTGATTTTCCCATCTGCCTTCATTGCTCCGCATCTGCTGATAGGCTGTGGCAAGGATATGGTGTCGCTGCCGCTTGCAGTAGAGAATGCACCGGCTGATGATACTGATGCTTCGCTTGCTGAGGAGCTGTCACCGCCGGTTGATCTGCTGGTACTGCTGAAAGGGCTGGCGGACGGCACCCGGCTCAAGATCGTCAAATTACTCTGGTGGGAGCCCCGGTGTACCCGTCAGCTTGCGGAATTGTTTGGCATATCGGAGGCGGCTGTCTCCAAGCACTTGAAGATCATGCAGCAGTCAGGCCTGGTATACAGTGAGCGGAGAGGGAACTACCAATTCTACAGCCTGAAACGAAGCGAGATCGACCGGTTATCCCTGAATCTGCTGCAATTTCTGGAGCAGCCGGTCGCCGAAGACAAAAGAAAAGCAGCCTTGTGAGAGGCTGCGTTTCTTCTATTTTTCATTCCTACATCAAGTGGCCGCCAGTGTGGTGTACAGGGGAGGGTGCTGTCCCATACGCATGCAGGAAGGTGTCTGCCGTTGTATCCTTCAGCGTCGGTATCTGATAGTAACCCCGCTGGTTCGCATACTGGAAGCCCTCATACGCCATATCAGCAGAGTTGTTCGCTGCGGTTTGGATCATTTGGCGAAGTGCCGGGTTAGCCATTTCAAGTGCTGCTTTCATCTTGAGAGCGGCTGTTTGCTTATGGCAATTGATCAGGCATACCGCAACATCCGCATCGTCAATCTCTTCGTTCGTGGAAGCAGGAGACTGTGTTTGAGGATTGCGCAGGCCATAAGTTGGTGCATAGCCCTGGTTTATGTTCATCATACCGGCGAGCTTGGCACGGCGGTTAGGTACAGCCTGCCCGGCGCCTTGGTGATGGGCCATTTGAACAAGGCTGTTATACTCTACCGTCAGCATATGCATATGTCTGTCCATCATGGATTGAAGCTGATGGTCTTGGGCATAGGGACGGTACAGCTTCATGGTGTTCAGACCATGGATCGCGTCATTCATAATCTCGTGCAGCTCAAGAACTTCATGTGCGCCAAGCGTATTCATTCGTGTTCATTGACCTCCAGTGAAGTGGGTGTGTGCGAAGGCACCGTTACAAATGATCTCCCAGTTGGAGGAAATTATTCTCGCAAGACCTGTCAGCCATCCCCAAAAAAAGCTGCCCCCATCCAACATTGGAGGGAACAGCTTGGTTTCATAGGTGCAGCTTAAGACTTCCTGCTCTTCTTGATTGCAATTGTAATGGTAAGCGCAAGGCCGCCCCACAGCAGCACCGCCCCGAAGGTGAACATTGCTATTGCCGCTCCGCTCATATCAGCGCCCCCCCTGCTTCGGTTTCATCGGTTCTTTCCATCTGAATGCGTAGGCCAGCACGAATGCCAGTACGATGGTCAGTGCGACCATGATCCAGCCGAAGGTCAGCTGTGCATGCAGCGGATAGCCCTCATAAGGGGTATTAAGCCACTGCTCAAAGTTCTTGTAAGACATGTAGATCAGAATCAGCGGGGTGACAACCTTGATCATCACGTCCCACCATCTGCCGATCCGGAAATCAGACACGAGGTTGTTTTCCTCCCGGATCGTGGCTAGTCTTGTGAACCAGCCGATCAGAATAACCTCGAACAAGCCGGCAATAACGATACCGAAGTTGTTGATGTAATGGTCCACAATATCCAGCAGGACAACGCCTGCACCGGTCGTATAAGCGAGGCTCACGACAGCGCAGATGCCGACAACCCAGTTAACCGATGCTTGGCGGGAAATATTGAACTTATCCCGGACTGCCGCAATCAGCACCTCAATAATTGAGATGAGAGAAGTAAAGCCGGCAATGACCAGCGACAGGAAGAACAGTGCGCCGAATGTGCCGTTCAGAATCGGGAACGAGTTGATGATCTGCGGGAATACGACAAACGCTAGTCCCAGACCAGCTTTTGCCACCTCACTGACATCCATGCCCGACGTCGTGGCCATAAAGCCGATAGCCGCGAATACGCCGATGGCTGCAAGGAACTCGAAGCCGCTGTTGCTGAACGCCATGATGAAGCCGCTGTTGTTCACATCCTGCTTCTTATCAATATAGCTGCTGTACGTGATCATGATCGCGAAGGCGATGGACAGCGAGAAGAAGATTTGGCCGTAAGCGGCCATCCATACTGTGTACCACTCCGGGTTCGTTCCGCCAAGGAAGCCTGGCAGTATTTTACCGAAATCCGGTGTGAACAGATGATCAAGACCAACTGCGGCACCAGGCAGCGTGACGGCGCGGATGACGAACAGCACCATAATGATGAACAGAATCGGCATGAAAATCTTGCTGACCCGCTCGATACCCCGCTGTACGCCCTTGGACAAGACATAATACACGCCTGCCCACACGGCTACCAGAGGCAGTAGAATATGCCACTGAATACCGCCGAAGTTCCATCCGTTCTCAGTAACCACACCCTCTGGCACACCCAGATAAGTGCCGAACAGGAAGCCTTCCGTGTCCGATCCCCAATTCAGATTGAATGAGTAGAAGAAATAACTTACTGCCCATGCGACAATTGCCACATAGTAGGTGGTAATGACAAAACAGATAAGCGCCTGCCACCAGCCCAGCCACTCAAACTTGCGCGACAACCTGCTTAGCGAGTAAGGTGCAGACCCGCCGCCCTTGCGTCCAATTCCGAATTCCAGCAGCAGAATGGGAATACCGGCTGTAAGCAAGGCGAAGAAATACGGAATCAGGAAGGCACCTCCTCCGTTGCCATAGACGACATACGGGAACCTCCATATGTTGCCAAGGCCAATTGCGGAACCGGCTGCTGCCAGAATAAAGCCGGTCCTTGAAGCCCATTGATCGCGCTGCTTCATAAGCAACTCCTCCTTCAATAATGTTAGAACGTTGTATCTGAGTTTACAGGAAGCCTAATAATCTGACTATTCAGAAAGTTTATATACAATTTATGTAGCTGCCTGCCAGGTATGCTTCCCGTAAACGTTAACAACTAAACTTTTTCGCTGAAGCGGCTGCTCCAGCCAGGCTAGACTGGATCTCAACCAATTAACCAAGCTAAATGAACATGAATCCTAAACGTAATCATGTATATTGTATACAGTCTATCTAAGGATGGTTGCCGCTTAGCGAGGAACCGGATGAATAATGCATCACATACCATGTAACTTTATGTACAAGTCCGTTATTGCAAGAATAGCACAGGCCTTATTTTTAAGGAAGTATAAATTATTTGATCATTCATTCAATATTTTTATAGTTCTTATAAAGGTGCCTTCTCAAAAAAAAATGAACCACACTGGTATTATAAACGACTATATAAGTGTAACCGCGCGGTGCAAGCAAGATCTGACTGCAGGGCAGTGGGTGGGAGAGAGGTATCAGGCATGACCTATGAGCAGAATACGGCGGATTCCGACCGTGGCCGGGAAGAGCAGAGGCTGAGGCTGCTGCTGCTGCAGACTGCAGAGGGGAACAAGGAGAGCTTCGAAGCCTTCTACAGCTCCTTTGTCAATCCTGTGTATAGTTTCCTGAAGAAGCGGTTCAGAGATGAGCAGCTGATTCAAGAACTTATTCAAGATGTGTTTGTAGCTGTGTGGCAAGGTGCAGGAAGGTTTCAGGGCCAGTCAAGTGCAGCTTCCTGGCTGTTCGCCATTGTTCGCAATAAGATGCTGGATGTTTTACGCCGTAGGTATAAAACAGCAGATGAGCGGATGCCGCTTGCTCTGGATGAGATCGCGGAGCATGGTGCTGCCCAGCCGGACTTCAGCGGGAGTTTACTTACAGGGCTTACCGTTCGGGAGGCGGTGAAGCGCCTGGAGCCTGAGGCGAGGCAGCTGGTTGAGCTGGTGTTTGTTCTGGGGTTGTCTTACAGCGAAGTCGCCAGGGTGCTGAGCATACCGGAAGGTACCGTGAAGAGCCGGGTCTACCATCTGAAGAATGCATTGCGCAAAATAATGCCAGGTGAAGGAGGAGACCAATGAGCGAACGATGCGAGCGTGTATCTGTACTGATCCCCTGGCTGGTGAATGATACACTTCAAGCCTCCGAAAAACGTGAGGTATACGGGCATCTCACCGGGTGTCCGGGATGCCGCAGTGACTTGGTGATGTTCATGACGATGAAAGAGCAGGTATCAGGAGAGGTTGACCGGCTGGAGGATCATAAAGTGGAGTCTTTATTCACTTCAATATGCGGCGTGATCGAAGGTCTGGCTCCCGCGGAAGGAAAGTTGTTAGCAGCAGCGGAGGCCGTCCTGCTGGCAGGCACAGCTCGGGCAGGGAGCGGGCAGACCGGAATCGAAGAATACTTGGTTGAGTGGGGTGCAGTGCGGAATGAATACAGGAAGATGAGACAATCGCTATCTTCTGTCCTCTCCGTGCTCAGATGGTATAACCATGCAGCGAAGTCTGCATTACAGAACGGAATGCGTATTTAACCGGTTTCCATACCTGATAATGTATAGAGGAGAGGTTCGAAGATGGAGAAGGAATATAACAACCACTATAACTACAATATGAGTGCGAAAGAGATCGCCGAACTGCTCGATGTTACAGCGGAGAAGCTGCCGCTGCTAATCACGCGCGTATTGGAATCGTTCTATTCCCCGGAAGCCGGCAGCAAAATTGGTCAGTCGGTGGGATCGCTGTATAAGGAACTTGTTCAGGCCGGACTGCCGCAGGATGTGGCTGTCAAGATGGCGGGTGATTACATGTTCTCCCTTCGCGACTTTATGAAGATCATGGATTCGACGGAACAATGAGCGAAAGAATGAATCTGGTGCACATAGGCTGGAATGTTCTCAAGGCAGGGAGAATCCCGTTTAAGCTGACAGCCGTTCTGCTGAATGGAAGACGAGTCAGGAGACAGGCAGTGGGGCAATTCAGCCGATCACTCGAAGAACAAGGTCTGCCTCGCGAGGCAGTAAGGATGCTGTCTGACCGTTACGCGGACATGGTGCCGCTGCGTGTGATGGATTATATCAAGTTAACGGGCCGGTTTGACAAGTCTAGGTCAAGGGGATCATCCGTTGCGATAGAGAAGGGAGTAAGGACATGATAGAAGAGGCGGTTGCTGTGGCTGAGCTTGAGGTTACACTGGGCGGACGGCAGGTGTTGGACCGAGTTCGTATACGGGCAGGCAGTGGGGAGTTGGTTTTCATTGCCGGACGCAATGGTTCTGGGAAATCGACCGTGTTCCGCGCTATCATGGGACGGCTGCTTTCGTCAGGCGGGGAGGTGGCTGTACGCGGACAGGTCGGTTATCATGAGCAAACGCCGGTTTACATGCCGGATATGACGGTGGTGGAAAATCTGCGGAGCTTTAATAAGCTGTTCCGCACCCAATGGAGTCCAGCTAGAATGGACCAATTTATAGAGGAGCTTGGCCTAAGCCATGCGGAACGGTCTAATGCAAGCAGCCTTTCAGGCGGAGAGAAGCAGCGGCTTGCTCTTGGGATCACGCTGATGCGCGACAAGGATATTTATCTCTTCGATGAAGCGGAATCAGCTATGGATCCTGCGGGCCGCCGGTTTTATTTTGACATGCTGAAGCGGCTTAGCCAGGAGGGGAAGACGGTTCTATGGATCAGCCATCACATCCGGGACAGCTTGGCGGTTGCAGACCGCGGGTACTTCATGCATGGCGGAAAAGCATATTCCTTCGACGTTTCCCAGGTACGGTCATCTGTTCAGGATTACAGCGAAGATGCGTTCGCCGATTACTGCGAGGAACAGGTGGTGAATAGCCAGTGGGAGTGTTAATTGTGAACCTGATCAAGTCGGCTTTCCGGGATAAATATTTGCGTTTCTGGGAATGGATCTTTCCGCCGCTGCTTATGACTGCCTTCGCGTTGTTTATCCGCGGGGAGTTGTTTGCTACCTTCATTCTTCCGGGACTGGCGGCGTTCCTTCTGTTTCAAGGCCTGATTTATGCCATACCTTACCGGCTTGCGCTGTTACGGGAGAATAGTCTGCTCCGGATCGCCGTGGAAGAGGGAAGCATCGGTATGCTCTCATCCGCCTTTGTGCTGTCCCGGGTGCTTATTAGCTGCATTCAGGCGGGATTGTTTATCCCAATTGGCATCTGGATTCTTCAGCCGGAGATAGACATCAGGGCCGGATGGCTGATTGCGGCGTTTGCGGCAAGTCTATTCGGTCTTGGCGGCTTTTCCCTGCTCGTAGCATCCTTGTCCAAGACGGTGGGCAGTGCGCTGGGATTCGCCCAGCTGTTCTATATTCTGCTTACGGCTGTATCGGGCATCTTCTTCCCGCTTGAACGCAGTCCGGAATTTCTGCAGCTGACCTCGTCCCTGTCACCGTTGACGTACACTAGCGAGATGCTCTCATACGGCCTGACAGGAGGTGGAGGGAAGCCGCCAGTTGAGGCCCTGCTGTTCCTGCTTCTCTTCGGGGGAGCTGCCGCGGCAGTTGGGCTGCTTATCCTAAAGCGGGACCTGGCGGCGGGAAGGAACTGGAACCGTACGGTAGCGGGTCCAGCTTCGGCGAGGGGATGATTAGGGAGTCAGGTCAGCAGCGCAGTTGGTTCCGTGACATCTCTATCAAGTGTATACGCCAGCTGGAAGTAGTTTCTTATATGCATGTTTACCATAATAATGGGCACCAAGATCCTGGACCAGCTTCATGGCGAAGCTGGTCTTCTTGTGCTTCGTTCAGTAAGCGAGCAGCTTGGTGTGGAGAGTAGAATGAGACCAGCGGCACGTATTTCCCCGATCGCAGGCGCACAAATCGCGATGTCCTATCCGCCTGAGCAGCGCGGCAAGATGCTGGGTCTGATCGGTATGGTCTTCGGACTGGGCACGATCCTTGGGCCAATTGCTGGAGGACTCATCATTGCACACATGGATTGGCGCTCATGGGCTTCGGAATCGGCATTATTATAGGAGCTCCGCTTAACATGCTGATCCTGCAGGCTGTTGATCCGGGCGAGACAGGTACGGCGGTGGGGTATATCAGTTTGTTTCGTTCGCTTGGCTCTACGCTGGGACCAACCGCAGCCGGACTGCTTCTGTCCATCGGAAGCAATGGCTTCAGCATGCTGTTTCTGTTAAGCAGTCTTGTATCTGCGCTCAGCATCATCCTGCTGCTGTTGTTCCTAAAGCCGCGTAAACCAGCCGCAATCGGTTAAAATAATAAAAAGTTCCAAAATCCCCTTGACTAATATAGGGTAGGGGGGTATAGTATTAAGCATCGGCAACACTACTTTATATTAAAAGGAGACGATATCCATGATGAACCAAACATTGAACGTACAAGGCATGAGCTGCCAGCACTGTGTGAACTCCGTTGAGAATGCACTGAAGGAGATCGGGGCAGAAGGCAAAGTTAACCTGAGCGCCGGCACGGTGGAAGTTGCTTATGACGAAAGCAAGCTTAGTCTGGATCAAATTAAAGAAGCGATTGAGGAGCAGGGCTACGATATCGTGTAAGGGAGATATCGTGTAAGGGATGGTAAAGGAGAGGGATAGCGATGCAAGCAGCGGAAATGAAGACAAGCAAGCAGACGACCTTGCAGGTGACCGGGATGACCTGCGCCGCCTGTGCGAACCGGATTGAGAAGGGTCTGAACAAGCTGGAGGGCGTATCGGCCGCCAATGTGAACTTCGCGCTGGAGCAAGCCAGCGTCACGTATGATCCGGGCAAGGTGGATGTTCAGCGTCTGGAGGAGAGCATCCGCAAGCTCGGCTACGATACGGTGAAGGAATCGGTTGATTTTCAGCTGGAAGGCATGACCTGTGCGGCCTGTGCGGCCCGGATTGAGAAAGGCCTGAACAAGCTTCCCGGCGTTCAACATGCGACTGTGAATTTTGCAATGGAGACTGCTCATGTGGCGTATGCTCCGGGTGAGGTTGCGGTATCCGATATGCAGCAGAAAGTGGAGAAGCTGGGCTACAAGGCGGTCCTCAAGCAGGAATCCGGCGAACCCGCCGACCGCAGGGCACAGGAAATCCGCAAGCACAAGCTGAAGCTGCTCATTTCCACGATCTTGTCGCTGCCTCTTCTATGGACGATGGTCAGCCACTTCTCCTTCACGTCC
The DNA here is from genome assembly GCF_003233845.1 of Paenibacillus sambharensis. Lineage (GTDB taxonomy): Bacteria > Bacillota > Bacilli > Paenibacillales > Paenibacillaceae > Paenibacillus_I > Paenibacillus_I sambharensis. Next base: position 73,822 of record NZ_QKRB01000036.1, on the reverse strand, counting down.
TGGATTTATACACCGGAGATTCTGATGAATCCATGGGTTCAGATGGTTCTGGCTGCACCTGTCCAGTTCTATGTAGGCTGGCCCTTCTACTCGGGCGCTTACAAGGCGCTGCGCAATGGCAGTGCCAATATGGATGTCCTGGTTGCGCTTGGAACCTCAGCCGCATACTTCTTCAGTGTATATCAGACGATTCTGTGGGCTTCTGAAGGAGGTTCCCTGCATCATGGCGGGCCGGCGCTGTATTTTGAGACAAGTGCTGTTCTGATTACATTAGTCATCTTGGGCAAATTCTTCGAGGCATTGGCCAAGGGGCGTACTTCCGAGGCGATCAAATCGCTGATGGGCCTGCAGGCGAAGACCGCACGTGTAGAGCGTGATGGACAGGAGCTGACTATCCCGGTAGAAGACGTGCTTGCGGGCGATATCGTGCTGGTACGTCCCGGTGACAAGGTGCCTGTCGATGGAGTCGTAGCGGATGGACTGTCCTCTGTTGATGAGTCGATGCTGACAGGTGAGAGTTTGCCCGTTGAGAAGCAGGCGGGAGATGCAGTGTACGGCGCGACGATGAACAAGAACGGCTCCCTGAAGATAAGGGCGACGAAGGTCGGCAAGGACACGGCATTGGCACAGATTATTAAAGTCGTTGAGGAGGCGCAGGGCTCCAAGGCGCCGATTCAGCGGGTAGCGGATGCCATCTCGGGTATATTCGTTCCGATTGTCGTAGCAGTTGCGATTGTATCGTTCCTCGTATGGTACTTCCTGATCATACCGGGTGACTTCCCGAATGCACTCGAAATTGCGATATCCATTCTTGTTATCGCTTGCCCTTGCGCGCTTGGTCTGGCGACGCCGACTTCGATTATGGCCGGTTCCGGCCGTGCAGCCGAGCTTGGCATTCTGTTCAAGGGCGGCGAGCATCTGGAGCAGACCCACAAGATTGATGCCATTATTCTCGATAAGACGGGTACAGTAACCAAAGGTAAGCCGGAGCTTACAGATGTAGTTACGGATGAGGATACGGATGAGGATACGGATGCTTTCCTAGCCATTGTCGGCTCCGCTGAGAAGAATTCCGAGCATCCGCTTGCCGAAGCCATCGTGGCTGGCATTGAGGGAAGGGGAATCGCCATCCCCGCTTCCGAAGCGTTCGAAGCCATCCCGGGTTACGGCATTAAGGCGGTTGTTCAGGGGCGAAGCGTCGTGATCGGTACGCGCCGCCTCATGGAGCGGGAAGGTATTGCGGATGCGGAGTCTGCCTATAACGCAATGACAGAGCTGGAGATGGCAGGCAAGACGGCTATGCTCGCAGCTGTAGACGGGAAGTACGCCGGTATGGTAGCGGTGGCGGACACCGTTAAGGAGACGTCAGCTGCAGCGGTGAAGCGGCTGAAGGCAATGGGGATTCAAGTGATTATGATTACAGGCGATAACGAACGTACAGCACAGGCCATCGCTGCTCAGGTTGGCATTGAGCATGTGCTAGCCGAAGTGCTGCCGGAGGGCAAGGCAGCGGAAGTGAAGAAGCTGCAGGAGCAGGGCAAGCATGTCGCGATGGTAGGAGATGGCATCAATGACGCTCCAGCCCTGGCAACCGCTAATGTTGGCATGGCAATCGGCACCGGTACGGATGTGGCGATGGAAGCGGCGGATGTTACGCTGATGCGCGGCGAACTGTCGAGCATACCGGATGCGATCTACATGAGCCGCAAGACCATGAGCAACATCAGGCAGAATCTGTTCTGGGCGCTCGGCTACAACACGCTGGGTATTCCGGTTGCAGCAATCGGCCTGCTTGCTCCTTGGGTAGCGGGAGCGGCAATGGCGCTCAGCTCGGTTTCAGTAGTGCTTAATGCGCTTAGGCTGCAGAGAGTGAAGGTTAAGAGCAGCTAAGCTCTGAAGGAGATTGCAAGATGAAGGTTTTGTTAATTGGAGCGACCGGTACGATCGGATCAGCGGTTTACCGGCTCATCTCGCCAAGGCATGAAGTAATGACGGCGGGCCGCAGCGAAGGGGATGTGAGGGTGGACATCACTTCTACGGACAGTATAACGGCCATGTATGAATCAGTCGGGAAGGTAGATGCTGTGATCAGCACGCCGGGAGCTTCCTTCTTCGGTCCGCTTGCAGAGCTGACGCCGGAGCGCAATGAGATTGCCATTGAGAGCAAGCTGAAGGGGCAGATAAATATTGTTCTGCTGGGAATACCGTACATGCGGGAGCGGGGCAGCTTTACCCTGACAACCGGCATCACGATGGATGATCCTGTGAAAGGCGGCGCTTCCGCCGCCATGGCCTGCGGCGCGGTCAGCGCGTTTGTTAAGGCAGCTTCCCTGGATATGCCTGACGGTATCCGGATCAATCATGTCAGTCCGGGGCTTCTGGAAGAGTCCAAGGATAAATACAGTGCCTTCTTCCCGGGCTTCGAGCCAGTCCCGGGGACGAGGGTGGCCCAGGCTTACTTGAAGAGCCTGGAAGGGGCACAGACTGGCCAGACATACCGCGTCTATTAACGCCAGAGGGTCAAACTTTGAGAAGGCGGTTATTATCCTTCCATAAACAAGGGAATGTCCAACAAGCAAGTCCGCTTGCCAGGCGGGAGAGCTCGACACTACACGGCTAACGAATTTCACACACGTTAAACCAGCAAATTCTAAGCTTGCTGGGCTGTAATGAATCTGAGAAACGCTATTAGGCTATTTTTCGTCCAATTATATGGATTATTCGTGCATTAACAACGCTCAGATTCGTTACAGATTAGAAACTGCCTTTTGGTGGCTAATAGCGTGTGTGAGGTTCGTTAGCGTTTTTCCGGTCGATCGTCCATTTCCAGAGGTAATGGTCGCAGTTGACCAGAACAGGAATGGCGCCACTGGGATCAGACCCTGCGGCGCCATTCTTACTGTTAAACAGATGATGGGGCTCAAAACACCCATTTAATCAGTCTTTTGAGACAGCCCCTTGTGCTTGCGCATCAGATCTTCCAACGCGTCCAGTATACGCAGCAACCTGGCGAAGCCGATAGGGGAGAGCTTCCCATGAACGGCTGCCGGTACAGCAAGGGTGAGCAGCGCTTGGGATAAGCCTCTTCTTAGGGGCAGCTGCCCAGTTATTCTTTCGGCTTTTTCGTAGTCTCCTGCAGCCCTTCGGCAAATTCGCTGGTTCCGTCCCGGAGCTCCGGATAGGCGCTGCCCGGATTCTCCAGCAGGCCGCCATCCTGTCCAAGCAGGTGCTTGTTGAAGAAGTCGAGCACGACTTGATTGACAATAGCTGTGCTCCGCTCGCCATCAATGGGACCTGTGAAGCCAAGCTGCGGCAGCAGGGGTGAAGCCAGCTGGAGGTCGGTGAAGTTATAATGCGAGGAACCGTCCATATACAGCAGCTGGTTGTTCGACTTCAGCGTCTCGCTGATCTGCTGGATCTCCAGTCCGGCGATCTTCAGCTGCTCGGCCATTTCTTCACGAGTTGTACCCATCTTCTCAAGCTCCGCATTGGTGTAGGACTTCCCTTGCCTGATCTCGTTATAGGCATTGAACGTATCCTCCGCATAGAAGAACAGGAAGGGCTTCGTTACCGCAGGATCTCCCCGGAAGCCGTACAAGGTGCCATCCATGTCAATTCCCGCATCCACCCGGTCATCCGGCATCATATCATAGCTGGCGGCGCCGCCGTACGAATGGCCCATGACGCCGACCCGGCTCATGTCTATTTTGCCGGTGAAGCCGCTCTCTGCCTGGCCGATATTCATCTTCTCAAGCTGGCCCAGCGCAAAGCGCACATCCTCGGTCCAGACGCTTCCAACCTCTTCACGATAGTCAACAGACTTCACCATGCGGGCTGAATCTGTCTCGTTATGGGTCACTCTGCCATCCGGGAAGACGGATGCGAGAGTGCTGTACGGGTGCTCGACAGAAGCCACAATATAGCCATGGCTCGCGAGATTCTCGGCCTGCGCCGTCTGCAGGAAGCGCGCTGTGCCCATACCGTGATTCAATAGAATCAGGGGATAGGAGGGCTGTTCACCGGAAAGCTCCGCATTCATGGCGGAGTGGGTTAGGGTATACTGCCAATGGCTGATGAGCTGCCCGGACAGCCGCATTTCTGCGGCAAGAGCATTGAGGATCTCCATGCCCTCTGGCACCAGCGGAGCAGTCTCCAGCTCCCTGTCCGGTTTGGCGGGATACCAGAGCTGCACCATGATTTCCCGCTTGCCGCCGGCTGCGCCAATGGTTTCTTCCCTGCTTTCATCGACCCAGTGAATGATGCGTGTCCCGGTTGGATAGGGGCCTGTCGGCTCGGGCAGGCTGAAGACCGGCAGTAGGACAGCCAGGCTGGCGGAGGCCAGGATCGCGAGGGTGAGAAGTGATTTTAGCGGCAGTGTAATCCAGGCGGACACCCGGCGCTGCGGGCTAGACGCTCTGCGTTGTAGCCTGTAGATGGAGACTGCGAGGAAAACAAGTGTCATTACATACGGGACCAGCAGCTGCCAGCGGCCCCCTTCCGCAAGGAAATGAACCAGCAGCACAGCAGCAGCAATCCCGCTGACCGGCAGCAGTGTCTGGCGTCTGAAGGCTGTGTTAGGCATGAACAACAGGACAAGCAGCAAAACATTTGAAGCCAGCAGCATGATTTCGAATAAGCGCATACGTTTTTCCTCCTAAGCTCTCTTGTAAAACATAGCCTCCCAAGTGAAAAAGCAGCTTCACCATGTGCATAGGCGAGACCTGTCTCCACCAGGATGGTATATAATACCTCTAAGACGAGTGAGTCCTAAATTTGGCATCTTTCAGTACTATGAATTCATCTTAGCTGGGGGATATGGGGAGGTTATGGAGTTATGTCAAAAGAACTGGTTCAGCATATTGCAGCGCAGCTGAAGCGTCTGCCGGGCAAGAACCGTGATCAGGCTCATCGCAGCATTGAGAGTTTTGCAGGAATACGTCTGCCGGACCTATCGGAGGAATCATTAAGCAGAATCGCTGCGGACAAGCTGGAAGTGATGAAGGGGATGGTTGATGGTATGATTCTGACGGTTGAACAGGTACCCGATATGATCAGTGCTTATAACCGCTTCCGGGAAGGAGACCTGCCGCAGCGGATTTCATTTGGTCAGCCAATGACTAAGGATGTCCTGACAGCGTCGGACCGGATTACCCTCCGCCGCACCGAGCCGGATGATCTGTTCCAGGTTCTCTACATCGAGCGGGACCCGGCTCATACGCCGTTCATAAGCCAGTGGACCAGGGAGCAGCATATTGAAGCATTGTCTGACCCGGATGCGCTTCATCTGATCATTGAAGATGCAGATGGAAGCCTGGCCGGGTACCTTATTGTAAACGGGCTTCATGATCCTAACCGGTCGGCGTGTCTGACAAGGATTGCGCTGAAGGCTCAGGGCAAGGGCTATGGCAAAGAAGCCATCCGGCTTATTGTCGAATGGCTGTTTGCAAATACGAGCGTTCACCGTATATGGCTGGATGTTAAGGATTTTAACCTGAGGGCTCGAAACGTATACCGCTCATCGGGCTTCACCGTGGAAGGAACGCTGCGTGATTCGGTTCTCCGGGATGATAAATATGAGTCCCTGATTATTATGTCCATTCTCAGGACGGAATTTCGGGGGTTAAGCTGAATAGGTTCTGTCTGTGAACTGTTCCTAGTGTCGCAGAGCCGACAGGATCGCTTCCCAGGTCTGTTGGTCTTCGGTCAGGAAGTGTCCGGCCCCAGGCACCACTGTTACCCGGCAATCGGGTATCTGTCTGGCTGCTTCCAGCATCTCTGCGCAGGGCGCCATGCGGTCTTCCGCTCCGTGATAGACCCACACGGGTACCTTCAGCTCGGACAGCTCGAAGCCCCAATGCCGGGACAGGAGGACAGGCTCGCTAATCCCTTCATATGGCCCCTGCCGGTAGGCCTCGCGCAGATGCCGCAGGATACCTTCAAGCTGCTCCTCTGTCTGAAGATGAGCGCGGTCCCAATCAGACAGATGCTTGTTGCCGGTCTTAAGCAGCTGCTTGAACTTCTCGGGCTGCCCATCCATCAGTTTAATCTGTGCGTTCAACGACCATTTCATCAGCCAGGGGGTATACCTGCTCAGTATGAATGCGAGCTGGTTGGCCTTCTCCATGCTGGCCGGGGGCCTGCCCCTGCGGAAGGGGGCGACGCTCGCGGCCATGGCGGCAGACCGGAGGCCGGGGAGAGCCTTGTATGCGCACGCGGCGGCGTACGCGCCTCCGCCTGAGACGCCGAGCACGGAGTACTCGCCAAGCCCAAGCTGTGCTGCAGCCTCTGCCGTATCATCCGCCCAATCCAGCACGGTCCGTCCCGGCTTGGGGTCTGAGCGTCCATAGCCAGGACGGTCAAAGGCGATCAGGCGGCATCCAAGACGGAGGGCAGTATCGTCCGCTTCCGTAAACCAGACCCGGCTGCCGGGAGTGCCGTGGAACAGGAGAATAGGATAGCCGTCAGGGGTCCCGTTCTCCGTGTAAGCCAGGCTTCGTCCATCGCGCAGCCTGAGCATAAGGCAGCTGTCATTCAACCGGGCCGCCTCCTTCGCCTGGAGTCAGACCGTGTTCTGCCGCATAATGGGCAATTGCCCCCTGCATCCATGCTGTTTCCTCGTCGGAATAGGGGGTGTGAAACATGCCCTCCAGCTTGTCAATCTCATCCTGAGGAACCTCTGTCAAGGCAAGTGTTCCTTCCCTGCCCACAAGCTCATGAATCAGCTGCATATAATCTTTCACCAGCTTGGCGGTTTCGGGATCTTCGTACGGCCTGCCGGTTAACCGCCTAATCTCCTTCACGAGCTGGACAAACTGCTTGTCGAGCTGCTCCTGTGTAGTGCTGTTCAGCTTACTGCCGGGCGGCAGGCTGATCTGCTGCTCCAGCCATTCGCGCTGCTGCTTCTCCAGCTGAATGTTGCGGATCAGACTGAACAGCAGTGTGCTGTCTGCTTCGCCTTCCTCATCCAGAACCTTCAGAGTCCGGTTTACAGCCTGGAGAGAAGCTTCGATTTCAGCCTTCCGTGCTTCCAGCGCCTGTCTGTGCAGGCGGAGGGTTTCGCTCAGGCTTACCGTGCGTCCCGAGTGATACAAGGTCTGCCGGATTTGCTCCAGGCTGAAGCCGAGAAACTTGAGGCTCAGCACCTGCTGAAGGGCCGAGATGTCTTGGGTTGTATAAATCCGATGTCCGGAGCCCGGCCGCTTCGCAGGCCTGAAAACTCCCGTCTCGTCATAATAATGCAGCGTACGTATGGGCACCCCCGTCTTGGAAGCAAACTCACCAATGGAATAGGTTTCATTCTTCATTTCCTTTGTCGTATTGTTCATCCTCGCACCTCCCTTATGCAGTTAATCATAAAACCTACAGCTGCTGTAGGTGCAAGTTATTTTTTGCGCATTAGCGGGAGGTAAGGTTACCTCGTTAAAATCGGCGTTAAACAGTGGAGGTTGTGGTTCCCAAGAAAGCTTAGATATGGTAGTATAAATGGGTACATATGTTCGTATAACTAGACTTGCGACAGGGTCTTGTAAGCTGCCTAAGAGGCAGCAATATTCAAGCTGCAGGGAGGCGTGGCGGTAGTGAAAGCTGCGGAAATGGAAGCTGTTATCTCCTACATCCAAGAGCATCTGTGCGACCCGCTGAGTCTAGGTCAGCTGGCTGCTTATGCCGCATACAGTCCCTATCACTTTACACGTATCTTCAAGGCTTATACGGGTTTAACACCCCAGTATTACGTTTCATCTCTGCGCCTGCAGAGGGCGAAGGATCTGCTGCTGCAGACGAACCTGACCATCCGCGACATCAGTCTGGAGATCGGCCAGCAGAGTCTGGGAACCTTCACAACCCGGTTCACCCAGCGTGTTGGCATGACGCCCTCGGAGTTCAGGAATTCGCCGCAGCAGGCAGACACTAATATTGCACTCCTTAAGCAATCAACCCACTGGGCTTCTGCTTTACTGACGCGAACCGATGAAGGTGCCGTTAAGGGCACCGTATCCACAGCGGTTCCCTGTGAGGGAGGCGTTACACTAATAGGCTTGTTTGATAAGCCTATCCCAGAGGGCATCCCCCGCCGGGGAACGCTTATTGCCGGTACAGGAGAGTTTCAGTTAAACCATGTCCAGCCCGGAACCTATTATCTAATGGCCACTTGCATCTCCTGGGGGATGGGGGCAGTGGATGCGCTTCTCCCTTATTCAACACTGCGAACCCGTTCCAGACAGCCGGTGATTGTCCGGCCGGGAGAGCCTGTTCCCGATCAGCATGTGGTGCTGTATCCGCCGCAGATTGATGATCCGCCCATACTGATCTCACTGCCGCTGCTGATGGAGCGTTTTATTGCCCGGATGAGGCTGCAATAATCATCTTGCATGGAGTGAGATAATTCATATAGAAGGTTGTTTTTCGGGTACGCTCCGCCACTTTATATAGTAGAAGCAGCACAAGAGGCAGACAGCAAGGTCAAGAACCGCCGGCTGCTTCACATTACGAAGGCCAAAGGAGTGGTAGCAATGGCAACCTTGATTCAGAACGGGACAAGAGCGTCCAGAAATCCGTCTTTTGCAGGAAGAACGGCAGGCACAACCGTGTACAAGGGAGGCGGGTATGTATTCTACTCGGATAACCCCGAGGATGTTGGACTCCAGGATCTCGCAGATGCGGGCAAGTTCCTGAACCGTGATACGGTTACCGGGGCAGGGCTTGTCTACCTGTGGCATCATAACGTAACGGGAGTCACCATTAATCATGCGCTGCTGATTCACAATCCGAACAGCTATCCCATTACGGTTACATCCACGAATTACGGACTGACTAACTATAAGGGAAGCCCGGATACTGAGGCGTGGAAGAGATATTTTGCCACCACAAGCCCCAAGTCAATTACAATCAATCCTCTGGGTTACGGAACGTTGTTCCAGCAGAGTGTGCCGGCTGATAACAACTTTGGTATGGTGGCACGAACCAATGTCACCAACAGCAGTACCGGGGCGGCGGCCTCTGCCCTGTTCTTCGACCTGACCTGGAGAACGAACTCTGGCGGCGGGACAGCTTATGCTGACACCAGAAGCCCTTCAATGAGAAGGGGCAAGGGCGCGACTTACTACAACACGATGACCTTTGACACGATTGCACCAACTACCACGGACGGAATAGCTTTCAAAATTCTAGGCTCAGCCCAGTACCCCGGCATATTTGGCACCGATGATCTTCCGCTCATTGTAGACCCGGCACCGGCGACCAGTACGAATAAGAATGTGACAGGGCTGCTTGACGGCGGCTACGGGCAGCAGCATGCCGTCACCATGCGGATCAAGAACAGCTTCTCTACAGCACGCAGCTTTAACATTTACATGGGAAGGGAAGCAGGCTTCCATACGTTCCCTTTCGTTAATATGGCCGGCGTTTCACTGGCACACAACTGGGTTCCAGGCGGCACCTATGTAGATATGATCTCTACAGGGGTAATTAATCCGGGCCAGACAGCGGAGGTTTTCTTCTTTGTTGTAGTGCCGGCTATGTCCACTACACCGCTGGTTATCGGCGCCCGGCCGGTGTAGCAGACCGAGGACGCGGCCTTTGGGCAGGGCTGCGTTCCTTTAGGAAAGCTGATCAACTGGCGAAGACTTGTGAGATAATAGGAAGACGGGTATCAACGGTCTCTTGCGGGAGATCGTTTTTTACCCCCAAAAACAGGAACACATGTTCCTAAATTGGTTGTATTTTCAGCGATAATAAGCAGATAAGGAGGGATACATGATGATTACTGACGTTCAGCAGCAGAGATTCCGGCGTTACTGCGAGGCACACCCAGCCCTTCTGGCGAACCGGATTGTGGCAGGCTTCTTTCAGGATGAGTCGAGGGTGGGTCTTCTCTTGAGAGCGATGGATGGAGATGCAGAGAGCAGACGAGAGCTGGAGCAGTCGTTCCGCCGGCACTTCTTTCGTATAAGGTTCTTGAAGTACATGGTTTCGACTGTTAAGTATGCGACGATTGACCAGCAGCGAAGCTGCCGCCGCCGTGATACGGTTCAGCCCCTCCTGTATGACTGTCCATCTGCCAAAGAGGAAGGAGCCCCGCCGATAGGCGAGCTGTTCCAGAACAGCCAGGCACCATCTTCAGCTGAAGCAAGCCAAGCGGTCTACGATCCAGAAGCCTTTCACAACAGCTTGACGAATGAACGCCTGGCCGATGCCTTTGCTTCGCTTACCAATAAGCAGAAGCTAATTACAACGCTGTGCTATGCCTTAAGTTATCGGGATATCGAAGCAGCGCAAATGCTGGGTGTCTCGCCTCAATCAATATCCAAAACGAGAAGGCTTGCGCTGAGTAAATTGCGGCAGGCAATGACAGGAAGGAGAGAGAGGAATGGACACTGAACAGCCAATCGCCTACTTGCTTGCTGCAATCAGCCAGGTGGGCTTTCCGATAGCTGTAACCAGCTATCTGCTGATTCGCTTCGAGAAGAAGCTGGATATTTTGTCGGCAACGATTGCCCGGTTATCGGAAGCGATGAAGAACCAAGCGGGAGAGGAGTAATATGGAGAAGGAACTTTATGAACTGGTAAAGCTGGCACAGGCCGGTGATGAAGAGGCAATGCAGGACATCATAACGATGCTGCTGCCCGCAATCCGGGCGGCGAGGAAGTCTATGAAGCCTGACCACCAGGACGATCTGGAACAGAATCTTATCGAGCTGATTATCCGCAAGGTACAGGATTACGACCTGTCGGGCATACCGGACTACACGGCATTCAGCCGCAATTTTATGGACACGCAGGAGGGGAAATAGATAAATGGAAGATCTGGCATCAGTCAATAGCAACGCTGCCTTGGGGCAGCAAACGCACAAAGGACGGGCCGAAGCGGCCCGCCCTTTTTTTTCTTGCTTTTTATCTAAATCTGCTTAATTGGTATTCTATTCTGCCGCTTCTGCTGGGGTTCCCTCTTGGGCAGCAGCATCCGTGCTTCCGGCTTCAGCTCCGTCGCCCGCGCCGGCTCCGTCGCCCGCGCCGGCTTCGCCGCCTGCTTCCTTATCCGCATCCACGGCACCGGCTTCTTCCTTCTGCTTGGCCTCAAGCATCAATTTATCGAGCTTGGTCTGGAGAGTCTCCAGCGCTTCGCTTACGGTCTTGCTGCCATCCTCGGCGGCTTTCATCTCATCGTTGGACAGCTGATAGAACTGACTCATAAACATCTCAGGCAGTTTTTGGTAGTCCCGGTACATCTGTGGCTGAGCCGGCTTCAAGGCATAGAAGGCAGCGAGATTCCGGCCCTCATCATCCTTGATATATTTCGTGCGGATCGGGAAATTGCCGGAATTGGCCTTGGAAGCGACATGAGCATATTCATCGCTGTGAATGTACTTGATGAAATCCCATGCTGCATCCCGGTTTTCAGCGCTTGCATGAATAGCGAAGATATTGTGGAAGTTTACATACGTCGATGTATCAGGTGATTGCGGGTTAACAGGCACCGTGACAAGATCCCAGTTGGCTACCGCCTTGTCCTTCAGGTTGTCGGACGCCTGCTTAAGCTCGTTAAGCATGTAAGTGCCCTCCAGCATCATGGCGACCCGGCCGCTGATGAATGGATCCCTCATGAGATAATCTTCATAGGTATTGAAGCTGCCATTCATGTCATTCGGATCCTCGCTATACAGAGTGCCCGATTTGATTGCCATTAGCGCAGTCTCAAAGATCGACTTCCAGGAGTCCGTGTTGATCGTCACTTGGAGGCTGTTGGTATCAACGAAATTTAGATCGCTGGCCATGCCTATTGTGCTTCCAAGCTCATACAGGCTGGTCTGATAGCCTGCCTTAAGGCCGTAAATCCGGTCTTTCCCAGAACCGTCTGAAGGGAAGAGGGAAGCCAGATGAAGCAGCTCCTCCCAAGTCATCTTGTCCTTGGGGTATTCAATGTTATAACGGTCGAACAAGTCCTTATTGTAGTAGATCGCCTGGCTGTAGAATTCAGGGGTCAAGCCGTACAAGCTTCCGTTCCCCTTCTCCTTCAAATACTCAATGACACCTGGCAGAATGCCTTCCACATCAAATTTATCCTTCTCAATGTATGGATCGAGTTCGACCAGCTTCCCGTCCGCCGCCATCTTCTCGTATTGGTTGACATCCAGCATGACGACATCCGGCTTCTGTTCCTCGATGTAATCCAACATCATTTTCTCATAGTCCTGGCCTTCTTCCGGGCGGACACTTTGCGTGGAGATGACTTCAATATCGACATTAGGATGAAGGGCGGTGAACAGCATGCCGTACTGCTGGTAGAAGGAACGCTCGTCGTAGTGCATGACTTTGAGTGACGAGGCTTCCTCGGCCTTATTGCTGTCGGCGTTGCTGGCACAGCCGGCCAGAATGCCAGTTGTTAAGACAAGGGGTAAGAATAGCTTGCGAAATCGTTGAATCAAAAGAATTTCCTCCTTAGAGACTTTATAGGTATGTAGTTTAGACGACAATGGTTGGAAAAAAGATGCAGCGTTTCTTGAAAATATTCCTTCACATGATTGAGAAGACTGATCTATGTGTGGTTGAATATGGTAAAATCACCTCCTGTTAGAAGTATAATAACATAAATGGATGGGGCATGCCGCTGCTTGTCAAGATTGAAGGGGGCAGGTTACAATCGTGAGGAAGGTCGATTACGCTAATGAAAGTGAGAGTGAGCTGAGATGAGCAGAGACGGGAATGAAGTGAAATACCAGACGAGCGGAGCGTTGTGGATAACGAGAAGTGTGACGGAGCTGAAGGGCGGAGAGGTTCAGGAGCTGCTGATCCCACAGCTGGATAACCAGCTCGGAGCGGTGTTTACGAGCAGCTATGAATATCCGGGCCGCTATACACGATGGGAGTTTGGATTCGTGAATCCGCCGCTGCGCTTGTCATCACGCGGGATGTCGTTCCGCATGGAGGCGCTGAACAGCAGAGGTGAGGTTCTTCTTGCCGCTGTCAGAGGCATGCTAAGCGAGCTTCCGGCGGTAACAGACCTGGCGTGCACAGAGGGAGTAATAACCGGGAATCTTGTGCCTTCAGTAGAGTTCTTCGCGGAAGAGGACCGCAGCAAGCAGAACTCGGTGTTCACGATTATCCGGGCGGTGAAGAATTACTTCTACCATCCCGAGGATGAGGTGCTCGGATTATACGGCGCATTCAGCTATGACCTGGTGTTTCAGTTCGAGAAGGTGGAGCTGCAGCATGACAGGCCTGATAACTACGAGGATTTAGTGTTGTATCTGCCTGATGAGATCTATGTAACGGATCACCAGCTGCAGAAGACACTTCGATATGAATATGAGTTTCAGCATGATACAGGGAATACAGCGGGGCTGCCGCGGACCGGGCGGAAGTCGGCGCCGACATCCGGCAGGGAAGTGACTGCGCCAAGCGATCATGAGCCGGGGGCTTATGCAGAGCTTGTGCGGAAGGCGATTCAGGAATTTGCGGTCGGCAATATGTTCGAGGTGGTGCCCGGACAGACCTTCTACGAGCCGTGCAGCGAGCTGCCATCCGTCCTGTTTAAGAGGCTGAGCCGCCGAAACCCCAGCCCCTATGGTTTTCTCATTAATCTGGGCCAAGGCGAGTATCTGATTGGAGCTTCTCCGGAGATGTATGTCCGGGTCGAGGGGCGGCGCATCGAAACCTGCCCGATCTCAGGCACGATCCCGAGAGGCCGGACGGCTATTGAGGATGCCGAGCAGATCAAGCTTCTGATGAATTCCGAGAAAGACGAATCCGAGCTGACGATGTGTACGGATGTGGACCGCAATGACAAGTCCCGGATCTGTGTGCCGGGCTCGGTAAGGGTTATCGGACGCAGGCAGATCGAGCTGTATTCCCGGTTAATTCACACGGTCGACCATGTCGAGGGTCAGCTCCGGGAAGGATACGATGCGCTGGATGCATTCCTGACCCATATGTGGGCGGTCACGGTTACCGGCGCTCCGAAGCGTGCGGCGATTACCTTCATCGAGCACAATGAACGGTCGCCCCGCAAATGGTATGGAGGAGCCGTGGGTTTCTACGGTTTTAACGGCAGCTTGAATACCGGCCTAACGCTGCGGACAATCCGCCTCGAGGGCGGGGTTGCCGAGGTGCGGGCGGGTGCAACGCTGCTCTATGACTCTGACCCGGATGCCGAGGAGCGGGAAACACAGCTGAAGGCCTCTGCCATGCGTGATGCCATCCTGAAGCCGGATACGGCGGTGGGGGAAATTCAGCATGCCAAGGAAGAGAGTGGACGCATACGGGTGCTGCTCGTCGACCACGAGGATTCGTTCGTCCACACACTTGCTAATTATTTCCGTCAGGCAGGCGCTGAGGTGGTGACCCACCGCGCAGGCTTCCCGCAGTCCCTGATGGATACGATGAAGCCCGATCTTGTGGTTCTGTCACCGGGGCCGGGCAGACCAGCTGACTTTCAGCTTCAGATGACCATTGACGGCTGTCTGAGCCGGCAGCTTCCGGTATTTGGCGTCTGCCTGGGTCTGCAGGGAATCGTCGAATATTTCGGCGGGGAGCTGGAGGTGCTGGATTATCCGATGCACGGCAAGCGCTCAGTCATTCACCAGACGGCAGAGAACCGGGTATTCAAGGGCATCTCGCCGACCTTCGGGGTGGCGCGCTATCATTCGCTGTACGCGGCCAAGGAAGCCGTTCCCGAATGCCTTCAGGTAACCGGGGTTTCGGAGGATGGCGTCGTGATGGCTGTGGAGCACAAGGAGCTGCCGGTCTATGCCGTACAGTTCCATCCCGAGTCCATCCTGACGCTGGAGGAAGACCGCGGCCTGCAGATGATCCGCAACGTAGTGGAGCTCGTGGCTGAACGGAAGCAGAGAGCTTCGGCTGTGTAGATTCTTATAGAATGGAAACAGAACTGTCTCATTAAGGGTAATCCATCGTGGGACAGAAGGATATGGCGACGGTCGGCCGGTGGAATGTATTCCCGGTCCGGCCGTTTGCGCTTTCCGGGTTGGGTACGCAGGGCAAATGTGAGCAGCCCCCGCACCAACATAACGGAACATGTGCCACCAGGGCACTGACGCTGGAACTGTGGAACTGTGGAGCTGTGGAAGCTAAACGCAATAATTCGAAGCCTTCTGAATTGTAACGAATCTCAGCAGCGTTACTAGGGGATTTTCGGTGAAATTACTGGATTATTGGAGCAATAACGCTGCACAGTTTCGTTAGAGAATGAAATTGGCCGAAAATCGGCAAATAGCGATCATGAGATTCGTTAGAATATCATCGTAGACATTTCCCCTGGTCTGCTAAATGAATTCTGCCTTGGCATCTTCGTAAACAGGCGATTCATAGAGGACCAGATTTCCGAATTCCATTGGGGCCGGACTGTTTAATTGTGCTGCATAACTTGCTGAATATTGGGCGGCACGGGAGGCATCCATACTTCTCTGTCCTTCCGCAGCTACGCTATCTGCTCCCTGGCCGGCTTCAGACTGGCATTCATTGCCTCCCCTTTGATCCGTTACTGCTCCATCTTTTTTACTTAAGTAGATCAATTGCACCTCACATTCGCTCTCGTAAGATTGCAGTCTCACGACCCACTGACCTTCTTCGCTCCGAGTCGATGAGAGGTACCAATTGGTATCGCGACCCGGTAGTAATGACAAGGCTTTAGCTTCAGCTTGCTGTTCATCAAACTGATATTGGCAGGCACTTAGAATCGTGACCATGGCGAGAAGGATAAAGTATAACATCTTCTTCATGGCTCATTCCCCCTGTAAATAGTCAGACGGTAAGTAAGCACAATTAGTTACAGGAAAATTAGTTGGGAGGCTGTGGCGGGATCGCGACTGCGGCCTGCTTTTTCTGCTATAATCCGATTAATGCACCATCCTAAGACCAGAGTAGACAACAAAGGCGGTAGAAGGCAAGCGTGAAGACACTGCTTATCGACAACTATGATTCCTATACATTCAATCTGTATCAAATGCTGGCGGCCATTAACGGCAGGGAGCCGGTAGTCGTTCGCAACGACGCGCTCAGCTGGGAGCAGCTGCGCGAGTATGATTTTGATAACATCGTCATCTCTCCAGGGCCGGGAAGGCCGGAACGGGAGGATGATTTTGGCATATGCAGGCAGGCGATTCTGGAAGCGGAGGTTCCCGTGCTGGGCGTGTGTCTCGGGCATCAGGGCATTGGCAGCTTATACGGCGCGAAGGTGAAGCAGGCACCGGAGATTATGCACGGCCGTCTGAGTGAGCTTGTGCACAGTGCTGAAGCGTTATTCGACGGTATCCCGCAGCATAGCCGGGTTGTCCGCTACCACTCGCTGGTGGTGGAAGACCTGCCGGAGGAGCTGGAGGGAATCGCCTGGACGGCGGACGGGGTACTGATGGGGCTGCGCCACCGCAGCCGTCCGCTGTGGGGCGTTCAGTATCACCCGGAGTCGATCTGCACGCAGTTTGGCGAGCAGGTCCTGCGCAATTTCGGGCAGCTGACGCTTGCACATCAAGCAGAATACGGCCGGGGGCATCAGGACAGGAAGCCGCTTGAGCAGTTGAATCAGCTGTACTCCCCGCTTCCGGGCGGGAAGGAACAGCTGTCCTGGTCTTGGGCTGAGGCCCCCGGTCTTAACGGACAGAAGGCTGGGACACAGGTTGAGCCCAATGAGGCAGCTGAAGCGGCTGAAACGGCCGAAGCGAATGGAACGGCTGATGCGAGAGTTCTGCCGTCCGGATCACCCCGGACTTACGAAGTGCTGTTCCGCAAGCTGACGGAATTCCCGGACGCCGAGCTGCTGTACCGTCACTTCGCGAACGGCACAGATTACTCCTTCTGGCTGGACAGCAGCCGGACGGGCGAGGACATGGGGCGGTTCTCCTACATCAGCGCTGCAGGCGGCCCGTTAAGCCGGACCGTGAGCTATAGTGTGGCGGAACAGCTGGTAAAAGTGCGGCAGGGTGATAAGGTTGCTGCTTACCGGGAAAGTATCTATGACTATTTGGAGCGTGAGCTGGCGGAGTACTCCTGTTCGTCGCCGCTGCCGTTTGATTTTACAGGCGGCTTCGCGGGCTGCTTTGGTTATGAGCTGAAGGCCGAGAGCGGCGGCGACGCGGTGTATGCCTCTCCGCTGCCGGACGCGCTGTTCCTGTTCGCCGACCGGCTCTGCGTTATTGACCATGAAGAGCAGCTGCTGTATCTGGTGGCATTAACGGAGAGCAGCGAAGGAAGGGAAGCGGCGGAAGAATGGCTGCAGGAAACAGCCTGGGATGTGGCCAGGCTGGCTGCAGCAGGGACAGCGCCTGATGCTGCACAGGAGGACAGCAGCTATCCGGCAGATGTCCATTCCCCTGAAGATGACAGTCAGCCGGACAAGCCCATCCTGTTTCATCTTCACCGCTCCTACGAGCAGTATACAGCCGATATCGAACGGGCCAAGCAGCTGCTGCGTGAGGGAGAAACCTACGAAATCAACCTGACGAACGAGCTGAGTACGGAGGCTGTTAGCGATCCGCTGGCATTGTACTGCACGCTGCGGCATATTAATCCCGCTCCTTATTCAGCCTATATGCGCTTTGGCGGCATCCATGTGGTCTGCTCTTCTCCTGAGCGCTTCCTGACGATTGACCAGCAGGGCCGTGTGGAGGCGAAGCCGATTAAGGGTACGAGCCGGAGAGGAGCGACGAAGACCGAGGATGAAGAGCTCAGGGAGCAGCTGCGCGGCGACGAGAAGACCCGAGCGGAAAATCTCATGATAGTCGATCTGCTGCGCAATGATCTTGGCCTCGTCTGTGAAGTAGGCAGCGTGCATGTTCCGAAGCTGATGGATGTGGAGACCTACGAAACAGTGCACCAACTCGTGTCTACAGTAAGAGGACAGTTACGGCCGGATGTGTCGGCGGTAGGCTGCGTCCGCGCCGCTTTTCCCGGAGGATCGATGACCGGCGCGCCCAAGCTGCGTACAATGGCACTGATCGACCAGCTGGAGCAGCGTCCGCGCGGCCTCTATTCAGGGGCGATTGGCTTCCTTGGCGTTAACGGCTCAGCTGATTTGAACATCGTCATTCGTACCATTATCTGCACAGAGCAGGCGGCGACCATAGGAGTGGGCGGTGCCATCGTCATGCAGTCCGATCCTGAGCTGGAATATGACGAGATCCTGTTGAAGGCGAAGGCGCTGATCCAGGCGATCGTAACTGCCAAGTTCGGCAGGTACGGGAATGAGCTGTATGTAATAACAGGCGGCCGGGGAGACCGGGCGTGAGCGAACGTTCTTACGGCTGGCTGTTGGGGAAAATAAAGCAAGCAATCATGCAGGCAGCGGATTGCTTACTTTATTTTCAATGGCGGAATCGTGAAGGCTGCTTGCTTTATCCCTGTATTAAAGTTATTATGGATTCATTAAGTCTCTAATTAAGGTGATGCCATGAAATATTCACAAGCAACCGACTATGCGCTTCACGCCATGCTCCATCTGGTATCAGAAGCGCCCGATAAGCCTGTTAGCGTGCATTTGCTGGCAGAGAAGCTGGGTGTCTCACCAACCTATCTGTCCAAGATGCTGACCAAGCTGGTTAAGGCGGGGCTGATCCATTCCGTTCCCGGCGCCAACGGCGGGTATCGTCTCCGCCGCAGCCAGGAGGATATCTCATTCCTGGATATTATTCATGCGATCGAAGGCACAGCCTCCGTGTTCGAATGCAGTCTTAACCACGGCAGCGAGTGCCAAATTCAGCAGGTTGTCCTGGATGCGGAGCGGCAGATGGAGGAGTATCTCAGAAACAGGAAAATATCCGACATCACCAGGCCGTCATAAGCAAAGTGATGAACGGCCATTTTTTCACGCCTATTATAGATATAATGAGTCTGTTATATCTTTAATATATCATATCCGCTCTGGCGGAAGGAGGATGAACCATCATGGCAGAACAGTATGATTGCATCATAATAGGCGGCGGTCCGGCAGGACTGAACGCAGCACTGGTGCTGGGAAGGGCGAGAAGAAGCGTGCTGCTGATTGACAATAACCAGCCGCGCAACGCGGTTACCCATGCTTCCCACGGATTCCTTACCCGGGACGGCATTACGCCAGCAGAATTCCGCCGGGTCGCGTATGAGGAAATTTTGCGTTATCCTTCGGTACAGCACGAAACGCTTAAGGTGACAGGCATTCGCAAGATTACCGGCGGCTTCGAAGTTATAGCGGATAGCAGAAGCGGTGAACCTGTCCAGTCCCGCAAGCTGCTGCTCGCAACCGGCTTGAAGGAAATTTATCCGGATATTCCGGGGCTGAAGGAGCTGTACGGCAGAAGCTTGTTCCACTGTCCGTACTGTGACGGATGGGAGCTGCGGGACCAGCCGCTGATTGTGGCGGGGGATCATCCGAGGATATTCCATCTGGCCAAGCTGCTCTATGGCTGGAGTCAGGATCTTATCGTCTGTACTAACGGACAGCGTATCCTGTCGGATGAACAGAAGCAGCTGTTGTCTTCCCGTAATATTCAGATAACGGAGCAGGCGGTGGCAGCGTTCCATGGGCAGGAAGGCAAGCTTCGGGAGGTCGAATTCTCAGATGGTTCACGGGTCAGCAGGTCGGGAGGATTCATTATCCCGCAGTGGGTTCCGCATGCCGCATTCCAGGAGGCGCTTGGTTATGAAGTAACTGAGGATGGCGGAGTCTTGACGGATGCAGCCGGCAAGAGCTCTGTGCCGGGCCTGTTCGCAGCGGGCGAGGCGGCTTCCGGTGCGCCGTCCCAGCTGATTTTGGCCGCAGGGGCAGGCAGTATAGCGGCAGTCAGTATGAACACGGAATTAATGGAAGAGGCGTTCAGCTGAGAGGTTTTGACGGAAAGCTGTGCTTGTAAGGATGTTATGGAGAGGCTGCTACAGCAGCTTCTCCATAATCATGACATCAATGTACCGGCCATCCATGCGGCCCTGCTTCTCGAATACGCCCACCTCGCGGTATCCGCTCTTCCTATACAGGCCTTGCCCGCCAGCGTTGAATGGGAAGGTGAACAGCACGATCTTGTAAAAGTGGTTATTCCGAGCAGCTTCCTCCAGCGCAGGCAGCAGCAGGCTGCCGATGCCTTGGCCGCGGTAAGCGCGGTCTACATAGACCGACAAATCTGCCACGCCGTCATAGGCGCAGCGGTGCGAATAGCGGTTGAGCGCCGCCCAGCCGGCGATTTCCCCTTGATGTTCGGCGACCAAAGCCGTGTAACGCCCTTGGTGTTCCTGCAGCCAGTTATCGATGTATGTCCGATCCTTCTGCTCTGTCTCCAGCGTGGCAATCCGGTCTTCAATCCCCTGATTATAAATGTCCAATACACGGTCCAAATCATGTTCGTGAACCTGTCTGACTGTCTGCTTCCCCATTCCAATTCCCCCAATAATGACCAGCAAATTGATTCTCACATTCTAGCATAGCGGATAAATTCCCTCAATGTGATACAACCTCGCTCAGAAGGAAAAAACCTTGGTAACAGCTTAAATAATTTAGTTGATTTTTGCAAATAAAATATTTATACTGGAGGAAATTTATAGGAGCCGCCTGGCTCTTCTTCTCAAACGGTTAATAGGCATGTGATACACCTGAAACTGTCAGTGTATTTCGCGCCAATCTACACTAATCTACATAATTCCCCTCTTGCGTTTCATTTGCAATCTCACAACCTTACACCCCGTGATATATTTGCAATAATCAAGTTTTATTGAGTGTTGGTATCACACTGCATCCGCTTTGCTTCAATGGCGGCGGATCAGGTTGATATATATCATTTCATATTCATTCATATTCAGGAGGTGGAGGAAAGGATGATTCAGCTGCTGCCTGATCTGGAAAAGAAATTTGAAGCTTTCGCTGAGGAGGCATTCCAGGCTAAGCATCTATCAGACAGGGACAAGGCGCTTGTAGCTTTAACCGTATCCATGCTTACAGCCGGTGATGAGGCGCTGCGAAAGGCCGTCGTAACCGCCAAGCAGTCGATGATGACCAATGAGGAGATCGGGCAGGTAGCAGGCATAATAGCCGCAGTTCAGATCACGCGCCTGACTGGCGGAGAAGCAGCCGGCAGCAGGGACTTGAAGCCGGCGGCCCAGCCGGAATGCTGCCGGTAGGAGGAAAGCAGATGAATAAAGGCGAGTGGGTCGTAGTAGTCGGCAGACGGGATCAGGTTGAGGAAATCGATTTTATCCAGAAGCTTGGTTACAAGGTTGTGCTTCTTAATACGGTGATCTCGATGGAGGATGCCTTGAATGCTGATTTGCCTGTTGAGGTGGATTTGAATGATGAAGCGGCGGTGCTCCGCAAGGTTTCCGAGCTTGCAGGTCGCTGCCGGATTGGAGCCGTCTATACCTGCAACGAGTACCGCTTGATTCTGGGGGCCAAGATAGCGGAGGCGCTGAAGCTGCCTCATGTCCTGAGTGTCGAAGCGGCAAGTAACTGCAGAAGCAAGGCGAGGACAAGGGCTCTGCTTAGAGAGCACAATGTGAATCCGGTAGCCTTCAAGCTGGTTCGGACGCCGGCTGAAGCGCTGCAGGCGCTAGCCAGGAGTGAAATAAGCCTGCCTGCGATTGTAAAGCCATCCAACGATGCGGGCAGCCATATGGTAAGCAGGTGTGAAACGCTTGAGGAGGTATGGCAGGCTGTTGAAGCCATCCGAAGCTCCGGCGCCAACTGGGTTGGACAGCCGCTCGAAGCCGATATCCTGCTCGAGGAATTCGTAGACGGACCGGAGTACAGTGTGGAATGCTGCACTGTGAACGGAATCACAACGGTTATCGCCATCACGGCGAAGGAAACAGCGGGCATGATCGAGACGGGGCATTTGGTGCCGGCACCGCTGGCGGCAGAGGAACAGAAGGCTGTTGAAGCAATAGTTATTCAGGCCTTAAAGGTGCTGGGGGTGGATTACATTGTATCCCATACCGAAGTCAAGCTGTCAGCTGCCGGACCGAAGATCATTGAAGTGAATGCCCGCATGGGAGGGGACCAGATTCATCGTCTTGTCGAGGCAGTGACCGGCTATGATCTGCGCAAGCTGGCCTTTCACATTGCTGCTGGCGGCACACTGGATGATGCGCCCCGCAATCTGCCTATCGCAACATCAGCTCAAATCGCTTTCCTGCTGGCCGGGCAAAGCGGAATCGTTCGGCTTCAGAGGGAAGCTGTCGGCAGCATCGAAGGGGTGCAGGAGCTGAAGCTGCTCGTGGAGGATGGGCAGCGTGTGTTGGCCTCGCACAGCAATTACAACCGGCTTGGGTATGTGATCGCCTATGGTTCGAAGGACAAGCATGCATCTGACCATGTACGGGCGGCAATCGACGCGCTGCAGCTGACAATTGATGCCTGGCAGCAGCCGCAGGACGGCGGACAGGCGGAGCCCATCGGGAAGCAGCCGGCTGTGTCCTGCTGCAAGCCGGGGGCGTGATGAAGCGGCAGATCATTCTGCTCTGCCTGTCCGTATTCATTCTAGTGGCAGGCACGGGCATCGTCGCGCCGCTGCTCGCCCCTTATGCGAAGGATTTGGGAGCCACCGGCCTGTGGGTCGGCATGCTCTACAGCGGCTTCTATGTCGTCCGTCTTCTGATTGGTACGCCAATCGGCAGATTGGCAGATGCCAAGGGCCCCAAGGCGATCCTGACATACAGCCTCATTCTGTACCCGTTTATTGCTCTAAGCTACGGACTGGCGGGAAGCATTGCCGGCTTGCTCGGAGCCCGTCTCCTGCACGGTGTGGCTTCCGCCATGATGCTTCCGATGGCGATGGCCTATATGGGCGAGATCAGCGCAGCTGGTAAGGAAGGCAAGTATATGGGCCTCTATAACACGTCCATATTTGTGGCCAATGGGGTGGGGCCGCTCCTTGGCGGAACGATTGCCGAGCACTATGGAACGCAGACTGCTTTCTTCTCCCTGCTTGTGTTGGCTCTGGCGGCACTGGCTATCGTTGCCTTCCTGCCTTCCTCGCGAACTAGCAGACCGGAAGGCGAGGAGCAGGGAGTGAACCAGGAAGAGCCGGCAGTGGCGGCTAGCCGGCCGGTATCGCCCTGGCGTCATTCAGGCATTCTGGCGCTTGCTTCTATTAATGTTGTCGTAGCCGTCCTGTCGATGTTCATGGTGTCCTTCTTCACCCTCTATGCGGCGAGCCGCGGTTTGAATGCTGCTGCGATCGGGTTCCTCATTGCCCTTAACAACATCATCATAGGCGCGACCCAGGTGCCGCTCGGCTGGGTGGTGGACCGGTACGATAAGGTCAGGCTGGTCGTTATTTCCTCGATTCTCACGATCATCCTGCTGACCCTGTTTCCGTCGGCCTACGCGCTGTGGAGCATTTCGCTGCTGATGGTGGGCACCGGCCTGACTTCTGCGGTTACGCTGGCCTCATCATCTGCAATGGCAGCGGTTCTCGGCCGGCAGGCAGGCATGGGGTCGACGATGGGCTTTCTAGGATCGGCGACAAGTCTGGGGATGGTTGTAGGCCCGCTTGCCTCAGGGTTTCTAATGGACAGCTTTCACATTGACACCACCTTTTATTTCTCGGGACTAATGTGGGCAGCGGGAACAGCCGTGTTCTGTATCTGCTGGGCCGCTCACAGCCGTTCCGCCAAAATCCAGGCCATTACGGAAGGGGAAATGACGAATGTCTAATCAGGAAACAGTAGCGGCAGCCTGCTGCTCGGAGCCTCCAACGGAGCTTGAGCCCGCTGTTCAGGCGATTAAGGACTTTTACAACTCGGTAGCAGAGGGAGAAGGGAGCTATGCAGCGGGAACGGACAAGTTTTCGCCTTCGGGGCCGACTGAGCGGATCAAGGAGCTTGTGCTGGGCTCGCAGAAGCAGCGGATTCTGGATATTGGCTGCGGCATGGGAACGACGCTTCTGTCTCTCGCAAATTCCTACACGTTCGGGCAGCAGTTTATCGGAATTGACTTCAGCGAGAAGATGATTGACCGGGCAAGAGAGAGAAGCAGGGAGCTGAGCAGTGCTTACAGGGGAAAGACGGGCTTCTTCGTGGCCGATGTGCAGGCCCTGCCCTACATGGACGGACAGTTTGATTTTATTTACAGCGAATGCGTGCTCAATCTGGTGCCCGACCGGGTCAAGGCTATTGGTGAAATCAGCCGGCTTCTCGAGCCGAAAGGCATTTTCGTCTACACAGACTTTGTCTCCTATGCCCCGGTTCCGGATACGATTCGCGGCGACCTGAGCCTCGTCAGCGGCTGCCGGGCGGGCAGCATTCCGCTTAGCGAGAATATTGCACAGCTGGAGAATGCTGGGTTTACGGACATTGAGATTGTCAATTTTACAGAGGACAAGAACAAGCGGTATGCGGAGCTAATGGCCTCGAGTGAGGAGTACAAGGCTGATTACCTGAGCTTTCAGGATACGCATCCGGAGGCGTTCGCGTTCCTGGAGGAGAAGGTTGGCTACTATCTCATCAAAGCTATGAAGAGTGAGTAAAGGTCCGCAAGCCTCGCACTAATGCTTTTGTTCCAAGAGTGCCCGTAACCTGCACTTAGGACACTTGATGCGGATAACAGTGCGCCAGTATATGAGCTGAGGAGGAAAGCTATGAGGATACTTCTGGTTTCCAATTTCGAAGGCGGGTTTCAGCCCATTACGGTCGCTACGGCTCTCAGTGCGCTGCTTCAGGAAGACGGGATGCAGGTTGAGGTGCTGGATACGTATGTGGAGGGTGTACAGGAATCCCGTTTTGCAGAGCAAGATCTGATTGCCGTCTCAATCCCTCTCTTTGATGCCGTTCAGGCGGCAGCCGAGGTGACGAAGATCATTCGCCGCGTCAATCCGCAGGCGCATATTACCTTCTTCGGGCAGCATGCCACGATCAATGCCAGCCGTCTGGCTGGAACGTACAGCGATTCCTGCATATGCGGGGAGTGGGAGCAGCCGCTCGTGCAGCTTGCCCGCTATCTGAACGGGGACGAGGACTGCAGCCTGGAGGGCATTCTGACGGGGAGCGGTGCCCGGGAGGGGCAGGTGGTTCATCCTTATATGAGCCGGAATCATTTTACCGTACCAGCACGCCATATGCTCCCTCCGCTGCATAAGTACCCGCAGAAGCAGATTAACAAGCTGCTGGGCTCCGATCAGGTAGTCGGCTCGACCGAAATTGCCCGGGGCTGCCATCACAAATGCTTGTACTGCTCGGTGTATGCGGCTTACGACGGCAAGGTGCTGCTGGTACCGGATCATGTGGTGCTTGAGGACGTACGCAGCCTCATGGCTGGCGGAATGACCCATCTGACGTTCATCGATGCGGATTTCTTTAATGCCAAATATCATGGAATCAAGCTGCTTCGGCAGATTCATCAGGAATTTCCGCAGCTGACCTTCGATTTCACAACCCGTGTCGATCATGTTCTGGAAAATAAGGAGGCACTGGCGGAAATGAAGCAGCTGGGCCTCAAGTTTATCACCTCGGCGCTTGAATTCCCTTCCGAGCTCGTGCTCGATGCCGTCGCCAAAGAAACCTCTGTGTCTGATATTGAACAGGCCGTGCAATTCCTGCGGGACACTGACATTATGCTGAACCCTACCTTCATTATGTTCAATCCATGGACCAATATCGATGATCTGACCTCCTTCCGCACCTTCGTCGAAGACAACCAGTTAAGTGATATTATCGACCCTATCCAGTATGAAACAAGGCTCTATCTGTACAAGGGCTCCCCGCTGCTGCGGCAGCCTTCCATCCAGTCGCTTGACCTCACCGAACACGAATTCCACTACGAGTGGAAGCATCCGGACCCGGAAATTGACGAGTTGTTTGCCGAAATCGTGACCGTCCCGGAAGACGGCATATTCAAACGCTGCTGTCTAAAATGCTAAGGGGGGACGGCGATGGGTGCTACCGAACTGAAGCGTGAGCTTCCTCTCCTCGTCTATGAAGCAGAACCTGGCAGGGAGCCGCTGTCCATACTGCGCAAGAAGTGGATTGCTGAGTTCATCGGCAGCTATTTCCTTGTATTCGCGGGGACGGGAGCTGTTATTGTGAACACGTTGACAAGCAGCCTGACGCATATCGGGGTGGCAATTACGTTCGGACTTGTTGTTATGGCGCTTATTTACGCATTCGGACATGTCTCGGGCGCCCATTTCAATCCGGCTGTCACGCTGGCGTTTCTGTTTCTCCGGCAGATAGATGCCCGGACTGCGCTGAGCTTTGTGGTGACCCAGTGTCTGGGAGCCGTGGCGGCAAGCTTGACGCTGCTGTATATGTTCGGGCATGTAGGGAGCCTGGGTGCAACCATGCCTGCGGGCAGCTGGCAGCAGAGCGCCGTGATGGAGTTCATTCTCACTTTCGCACTAATGCTCGTTATTCTCGCATCGGCGGTCCACGCCAAGGCCAGCAAATCATTTGCGGGCATTGCAATTGGCGGTACGGTAGCACTCGAGGCGATGTTTGCGGGACCAGTCAGCGGGGCGTCGATGAACCCGGCCCGCTCACTTGGGCCGGCGCTCGTGTCAGGGAGTCTTAGCTACCTGTGGCTGTATATCGTATGTACGACGGCGGGGGCGATTGTTGCGGCGTATGTCTATAACCTGCTGCATGAGTAAGGGAAGCAATTTACTATGACTGGGAGGGAAATGATATGAAGAATGTGCAAATGGCGCTGCTTGGCGGTTTTCTTGGCGCGGGTAAGACGACAACCATGATCCGGACGGCTGAAGTCCTGCAATCCCGGGGACTGCAGGTAGCTATCATTACGAATGATCAGGGGAAAGAGCTGATTGATACGGAGCTGTCACGGAAGAGCGGTCTGAACACCCGGGAAGTGACAGGCGGATGCTTCTGCTGCCGCTTTGAGGAGCTGTACGACCATTTGCACGCGCTGGCTGAGCATGAACGGCCGGATGTTATTATTTGTGAAGCAGTAGGCAGCTGTACGGATCTGGCCGCAACGGTCATTCAACCGCTGAAGCGCTACTATGCCGATGAATTTACAACGGTGCCGCTAACGGTTGTTGTAGACCCGGCAAGACTGCTGCTGGAGCTGGACGGGAAGCGCGATACGCCGCTCTTCTCACAGTCTGTCAGCTACATCTTTGAGAAGCAGCTCGCTGAAGCGGATATCATCGCACTCAACAAGCTGGACCAGTATTCATCAGAGGAGATGGTACGGCTCGGCAATTATTTGACCAAGCGCTATCCGAATGCGGTGATTCAGCCGATATCGGCAGGCCGGGGCGATAATCTGGACAAGCTGATCCACTTATGGAGCAGCCTGGAGACCGGTGGCTCCAATATTCTTGAAATCGACTATGATCAGTATGCCGAGGGTGAAGCCCAGCTGGCCTGGATGAATCTGATGGGGGACCTGCAGCGGAATGATGGCCAGCCGCTGGACCCCGAGGAGTGGACGGCAAGGTTTCTGGACAGGCTGAACAGTCACTTTGTAAGGGAGAAGATGGCTGTGGCGCATCTCAAGGTTCACGCTGGCAATGACACGGGCTTTGTGAAGGCGAGTGTTGTCCAGACAGGTGTGGCGCCGGTATTTACAAGAGATGCCGGGCTTGTGCCTGGAGACGGGTACCGGGTTGTTCTCAATATTCGAATCGAAGCGTCTCCGGCACTGCTGGATCTGGCAGTAGCGGATGCGATTGCATCGGTGAACCATGACATGTCAACGGGGTGGCTGCAAACCTATCATGAATGCTTCAGTCCTCTTCCGCCACAGCCGACACACCGCTTGAAAATCACCTCATAGGAGGGCGGAATTCATGAAGAGGTATTCCATTGAATTGTTTCCTGCGCTGCAGGCTGCGGAGCCGGATGCCGGCTGCTGTGAGGATGAAGCTTCCAGTGAATGCTGCGAGCCGTCCGCTTCAGGCTCAAGTGGTGCGGCCGAATTTACGGAGCTTAAGCAACGGCTGAAGGAACGCTATGAGCAGGAATTGCATGTGCATGTCTATGACTACACACTTGCCATGGACAGGGCGCTTGCCAGGCGCAAGCTTAAAGCGATCTTCCGGGAGAGGGGCTTCAGCCATCTGTCGGTTGATGATGTGATGAAGCTGGCGACACCGGCGGCCGTAGTGGATGGCCGGCTGGTCAGCTTTGCATCGGATATTACGTATGAACGATTGGAGCAAGCGCTGCTGCAGAAGCTGGAGGAGAATGCGGTATGACCGGGAGACCGGCTGGCTATCAAATGCCAGCCGGTTTCTTTATGTAGAGAGAGTGCATGCGAGGGAGGCAGTCTCATCTTTACTATTGTTTGTCAATGAGAGTATGACATGTTATAAAGAGGTGTAGGAAGAGGAGGCATGCAGGTGGATAATTTAAGAGATCTGTTTCAGGTCATGACCCGACGCTTCGGGCTGCTGGATAAGAGCTGCGCTTCCGTAGGCGGCGTTGATCTGTCCATAACGCACAGTCATATTTTATATGAGATTGATAGGCAGGATAATCCTTCGATGCAGCAGATTGCCGACCGGTTAGGGATTGATATTACAACCTTCAGCCGGCAGATTCAAAGCCTGATGCAGCTGAGTCTGGTCCGCAAGGCGCCGTCGCCGGTAGACCGGAGGGTATCCATTCTGTCACTCACGACAGAAGGGAAATTTATAGCGGCTACAATTGACAGCCAGATGAATGAGTATTTGAACGAAATTTTCTCGTACATGAGTGAGTTTGAGCGGACTACGGTCATGCGCTCTGTGGAGCTTCTGAATGAGTGTATGGCGAAGAGTCCAAGATGCTGTAATCCGATGGGTGTATCGTAGCCATGGCACAAGTTATTTCATCACGCCCCGGGTCTCCGCCTCCGGGTAAGAGGCGCCATTCGCCTGCTGTATGGCTGATTCTAATTCTTGCGGCTCTGACAGCGGCAGCAACAACGGTTTTCCTTAACCTAGCAGATGAGCCAGCTGTTACAGACGCTTTCACACGTGACAGCTATAGTTACCGCAGTGTGGAGGCTGGCGAGGGCATTAACCTGCATATCATTAAGACGAAGCCCGATCGGCTCAGGCTGACCGTGATCGGCGGCAATGTGACAGCCAGCGGCAGGCCGGGGATCAACGGGGGCTTCTTCTGGGAGGAGCAGCTTCTCAGTATAGCAGTGGAAAATGACAAGCCTGTCAACGGTAAGCCGAAGGGCTATGGGTCTGGATGGTTCACCGCCAAGTATCCGAGAGGAACCTTCGTTTATGACGACGCGGCTAACTCCATGTCTGTTCAGGTAGTAAGCAGTGCGGAAGAGCTTCAGGTGTCCGACCGCTCGGACTATTGGGCGCAGGGCGGGATCAGCATGAATCTCCAGCATGACGACATCTGGAAGCAGGCGGCGGAGGAAGAGAAGCTTCCCTTCGGCGGGGATAAGCGTCTGCGGACTGGCATGGTGTATGACCTGGAAGGCAATGTGCATCTGATCGTTTCATCCGTGAAGTGTACCGCGGAGCAGTTCCGGTCGGCCATTATGGAGCTGAAGGAGCCGAATTCACTCGTTGAGGGGATATTTCTGGACGGCGATGGCTCATCCCAGCTGCTGCTGGAGAATGTGAAGCTGACCGGTGACGGCCGTGCCGTACTTCAGATGATTGAGATCGAATAGGAAATAAGTTCTCGTTCTAATCAAGGAAACTGTTCTTTACAACTTTCTTACAGAAGTCTATGCTTGAGAAGGTGTGACTGTTTATAGAACAAGGTTATCCACCGGAGATGGACTCATGAACAGAAGCTGGTGGCAATCGGAAGATAGGATGAGAACATGAAGACAGATTATATCGACGATTTGCTTACGATTGTTTCCAGAAATATATATGATACTGCTGCGCAGGTCATGAGTACGGCCAGCAGCATGATTCCTGCTAACACATTCTGCATCGCCATCAACGACAGGCTGACCACAACGGTGCTGAAAGCCTATAACCGGGAAGAGCTGCTGCTGGCTGAGGGGCTGATAGTCGACAATGAGGATTCTTATTGCCATCTGGTTATTGAGAAGTCGGCCGGCCCGCTTGTGGTTCCGGATAACTTCACTCATCCTCTAACGAAGGATATGGACGCGACACGGTTTGTGGGCGGCTGTTCGTTTATGGGGGTCAAAATCATCAAGCGGGGCGGCGAGGTATATGGTTCGCTTTGCGCATTTGACCACAACTATTATGCTTATACGGACAAGGATGTCGCGCTTATGGAGTCGCTGGCTGCCTTCTTCGCCAATGTCCTTGAGCTTGAAGATACGGTTCATATGGTGAAGAAGGCTGAACGCGCTGTGGTTGGCATGCGGGAGAACAAGAACAACCTGGTTGCGATGCTGAGCCACGAGATCCGCACCCCGATGAACGCGGTAATGGGCCTCACCGAGCTTCTCCAGTCAACGGAGCTAAACCGCGAGCAGCGGGGATTTGTCGACATGATCCGTTCCAGCGGAGACTCGCTGCTGAAGCTCCTCGGCAGTGTGCTCGATTATTCGAAGTACGAGGCGGAGACGATTGTCCTTAAGAACCGTCCCTTCGACCTTGCGGGCTGCATCAGCCAGGTCCAGGACTTATTCGTGGCGGAGACCAGGGGGAAGGGACTGCAGCTGAAGACAGAAATCGATGCGGAGGTTCCCGGCATTCTGATTGGTGATGAGGTGAAAATCCGGCAGGTGCTGGTTAATCTAGTCAGCAACGCGATCAAGTTCACCGAGCGGGGTCAGGTCACAGTGGGAATCAAGCTGCAGCGGTTGGACCGTGCCGCTGAAGTGGCCTCGCTTCTCTTTACGGTTCGGGACACAGGCGTGGGAGTACCTGCTGAGCAGGCGGATGACCTGTTCCGTCCCTTCATTCAGCTGCATGATCCCGCCCAAACCGGCTACCAGGAAGGCTCAGGGCTTGGCCTGTCCATCTGCAAGCAGCTTGTGGAAGGAATGGATGGCTCGATCTGGCTGATGGAGACGGGGGAGAAGGGCTCCTGCTTCGCATTTGAAATTATGCTTCCCTACCGCTCGATGACTTCTCTGGCGGAGATTGAGGGCTTCTAGACGGGGAGCAGCATGGGATAATAGACGGATATAGTAGGCAGATAGAAGATAGGCGAGCCCAGGGGCTCGCCTTTTCCGGTTGTCGGGGGAGTTGGACAGCAGTCCTCTAGCGGCCGTATCCAGCCAGGCATTCAGGCATTCCCCAAAGCACCCAATACAGCCGCCATTAGGCAGGGTTCGCTGCGAGTGCAGGCTTCACAAACCGCATGAACATGAAGCGGACAAGCGGTCCCATAACGAGCAGCTGCAGCGGATAGGCCATAATAAAGTTCTTGCCGAGAGTCGCAGCATAATTGGCGAAGGTGAAGCTGTTGTTCTCGCTGTCCGCCATGTTCGCCATGACGAGTCCGAAGAAGGACATACAGATGACCATGCCGAGCACCATACATGTGGACATGGCAAGAACGATGTAGATTTTCTTAGACTTGTCAAAAGGCAGCTTGAACACAATCTTCTTAGCCAGCGGGCCTACAAGGCAAAAATCCAGCAGAAACGCTGCAATGAAACCTATTGCAAGGTTAAGGCATAAGACGGCAAGGCCCATTTCCTTCGTGAGGCCGTTCACCAGCATGTTATAGAACGTCATGACGATGACCATCCCGGCGCACATCATTAAACCAAAATACAGACTTTCCTTCTTTGTTGTCGGCAAACCAATCAACCTCTCTTTTTGTGAGCTGTGATCATTCTACTTGACAGAATTTCCTCTCGTAAGTGAACATTCTGTGGATAAATTGTGAACGAGTTGCCGGGCCATTTCCTGTACACACCACAGCGCGGCAGACGGGCAAAATAAACGGGAACCCCAGCTGACCAGGGTTCCCGTTTGTATTATACGCTCTTAAGTGCTATCGCCGGATAGGCGGAATATCTGCCGGATTGGATGGCGCTGCTGGCCTTTCAAGCAGGCCGCCGATCCCGTACTGCGTGAAGTTGCGGACGAATTGAAGCGCTTCGGCACGGGTCAATCCTTTACTGCCCTGGAAGGACTCAACGGTGACCTTGGTGCTGCTGCTGCCGTTAGCCAGACCGAAGGCCAGTATATAGCGGACCGCATGATCACCTTCGAACCGGACGCCCTCGGCAGAGGAGATCAGCTCGGCAACCTGCTGCCGCTGAATCGTGCGCTTGCGGGCTTCTGTACTGCTGTACCCAAGAGCCGGATACTGGAGTTCGCGGGCTCTGCTGTAGTAGGAGCCGGCCCAGTGCCCGCTGCCGGATGAGACAAGCTCTGGCTCGAAAGCACGGAGCAGCATGGCCAGGAACTCGGCTTCGGTGACCGGCTGGTTAGGCCGGAAGCTGCCATCCCCGTAGCCGGTTACCATGCGGGTGGTTATTGCCCACTGAATGGTGTCGCGGGCCCAGTGGCCTGCAGTATCCTTGAAGGCGGTCTTGCCGCTTGCTGCTGCTGAACCGTTAGATGTGTCACCGGCCGCAGCTTTACCTACCGTGAATGGGAGGGCTGCCGGATGAGGCAGCTCCCGCGCTGCTCCGCCTGGAGAGGCTTTCCCGCGCACACTCTTATCCAGATACAGCGTATACGTGCGCCGGGGATCAAGCTCGCCGCTGCCGGGTGAGACGAACAGCCGGTTCCAGAGCAGGCTGACCTTCACATCCCGGATAATCTTCCCGGTGTCGTCCATGATAAAGACGTTATCATCTGTTATGGATGAGGCGTCAATGTACTTGTACTGCCCGCTGCCAGCAGCGACCTGCAGGCTGACGCTGAGCGGGATGCCGCTGTGAATGGCGGACCTTCCAGGCAGATCACGGATGCCGAGCTTCGTCTTGAACGCGGCAAGCTCCCTGTTCAGCTTGGCCTTGTCAGTGCCTGCTGGCAGCTGGTGAACGGCCGCAAGGGCAGCCGCATAATCAATTGCGCGCCGCGATGCAGCAGCCTCCGATAGAGCACGCTGTGCCTTCTGGAGGGGGTCTGACGGAACGGTCCGTTCTACGTTATCGCCAGCCGCCGGGTCTGCATCACCACCTGTAACAACCGAACTGCCTCCTGACGGCGGCGGAGTCGGATTGAACGGCATAGGCATGATTGGCCCTGGTACAACAGGATTAGAGACAGGTGCTGGCTGCACGATAATCGGGCTCACTGTCGGGGTACCGGAACCGGCTTGCTCGTCTCCGTCCGGCATCTGACTGCCGCCTTCAGCAGTAGAGCTGTCTGCCGGGATCTGGCTGCTGTCTCCGGAAGAGCTGTCCGCTGGCTGGTCCCCAGTGCCAGGAGCTGGAGCGCTGTCTTCTGCAGGCGGCTCGCCTTCCGTATTAACAGGCTCTGCGGTGCCCGAAGGTTCTCCAGGCTGCTTAAGAGCAGCAGGCAGAGTCGTGGCCTGGATGGTTGTGCCTGCCGACTCGTTGCCGCTGGTGTCGGATGTCGTCACCTTGAAGGTGTACGTGGTAGCGGGGGCTAAATCCACTGCCTGGTACACGGATGAGGTGACCGAGCCCAGACGGCTGCCGTTCAGGTATACAGCCGCAGCGGCCAGATCGGGATCAGCCGGTTTGGTCCATTCCATCGTGACCGAGCTGTCGGTGACAGCACTGACCTTAAGGCCGCTTACCTCACCTGGAGGAACGATATCCTTCGTGAAGGTCGAGAAACCGATGCCATACTCGTCATCCCGGCCTGGTGCGCCAAGGTCAATGGCATACTTGTGTAGCTGGCTGCGGAGCTGCTCGTTCGTATAAGCCGGGTGCATCTGCTTCAGGATCGCCAGCATGCCCGCCACATGCGGGGCTGCCTGAGAGGTGCCGTCACCCGATGCATACATATTGTTCAAGTAAGTCGAGAGAATATCAACGCCCGGCGCGGCGACTTCATTTTCGGCACCTGTTGACGAGAAGTCCCCCCGATTGCGGTTAACATCAATGGCGGATACGGCGATTACGTTGCTGAGCTTGGCCGGATAATTGATGGTATTGACTCCTGATCCGCTGTTGCCGGCTGAGCCAACCAGCACGATGCCATGCTGATGCGCAAGATCAACCATGCTGTGCAGGGAAGGAGAGTAGGTATCAGTCCCGAGCGAAATGTTCAGGATATGCATCCCGTTCTGGATCGACCATTCGATGCCCTCCATAACATCCAGCAGGGTGCCTTGGCCGTTCGCGTCCATGACCTTGACCGCATACAGCTGCGCATCCGGGGCAATGCCGACCATGCCGCCGTTGCCCCGTCTTGCGGCGATGATTCCGGCAACATGGGTGCCATGGCCTTCGTCGTCTGTGTAAGATGCTGTGTAATCAACAGTAGAGACGCCGCCGGCGACGATTAAATCCGGATGAGGCGCGATACCGCTGTCCAGGACAGCGACCTTTACGCCGGCGCCGGTGAAGCCATCCGCCCACTTGTTGGACGATTTCACGGCTTGAAAACCCCACTGCGACTGCTCGGCTGGAATAATCTCGGATGAGTTCAACTGCTGTACATCACTGCCGGTTGTGCTGAAGGTAATGTTTCGCTCAATCAGCGCAATATTGGGATCGTTAATCAGCTCGGCGAGCTGATCATTCGTGACCGAAGCGGCAACGGCCGGAACCACATCGAACTCATGCCGGATATCCTGGCTTTCATTCCGCGCGGCCTCCTTGCCTTCTTCGTTTTTATAGACAATAATGACTTCCTGCTCCGCAGTTCCCGGAAGGTAGGCGGCTTCTGCCTGAACCCAGGAGGCTTGAAGCAGGAGGGACAAGGTGAGAACGGCTGCAGTAATCTTCGCTGACTTCATCTTCATGTCTGCTCCTTCTTGTCTTACTTTAGCTGATACAGGATGCGAAGAGCTGTCTGGATATGGGGCCGGTCATCGACACCACTATACAGCTATGTAGTTGAAATATCGGCTGCTGCCAGGTCGTTGTGAAGAATAGCACGGCAATTCATTTTGTTAAAATCTCCTCATATTCCACTCACTCTTAAGCGCTTCCATAATTGCCCTGCCCACCCGCTTGCATGATGCTTTATAATAGAGGGACAGCTATCTTAGGGTTACGGAAAGAGGTAACGATTGCCATGCCAGCGGAACAGGATTTTTTTGAACGAAAACATAGAGAGCTCGGTGTAAGCTTGAATGAGGTACAGAAGCAGGCGGTACTAACGACGGAAGGGCCTCTGCTGCTGCTGGCTTCGCCTGGCTCGGGCAAAACGACCACGATGATTATGCGGATGGGCTATCTGGTGGAGGTAAAAGGGGTTGACCCGTCTCGCCTTAAGGCGGTGACGTTCAGCCGGGCGTCCGCGCATGATATGAAGGAGAGGTTCAAGCGGTTCTTCCCCGGCCTGCCGGCTGCAGATTTCTCCACCATCCACAGCTTCGCGTTCGAGGTAGTGCGCCAGCACTTCTGGCGGGCACGCAAGGAATATGTGCTGATCGAAGGCCATGCGGAGCAGGCGGCGGACGGGGAGGAAGACCAGCAGCCAGGGGGAGCAGGCAGACCGGGCCAGCACGGCGGCGCTGGGCAGCAGGGGCAGCTGCCGCTGAACAAGAAGCTGATCCTGCGAAGTCTCTACGAGACGGTAACGGGCAGCAGGCCTACCGACGACCAGATGGAGGAGCTGACGAGCTATATCAGCTTCATCAAGAATAAAATGATCCCGCCCGCTGAGTGGGGAGCAGTAAGGTGCGGTGTGCCCCAGGCGAAGCGGGTGATGGAAGCTTACGAGAGCTACAAGCAGACAGGCGGCCAGGGTAAGCTCCTGCTGGACTATGACGATATGCTGACAGTTGCGAACCGTCTGCTTGAGGAAGATGCAGCTCTTCTCCGCAGCTACCAGAAGCGGTACGACTACATCCTGACCGATGAGAGCCAGGATACATCGCTCGTGCAGCATGCGCTTATTGAAAAGCTGGTCCGCCCGCACGGTAACCTGTGCGTGGTGGCTGATGATGATCAGAGCATCTATACCTGGCGGGCTGCCGAGCCACAGTATCTGCTTGATTTTAAGAAGGTGTATCCGAACGCCGAAATTCTCTTCATGGAACAAAATTACCGCTCAACCGCCTCGATCGTGAAGGTGGCAAACCGCTTCATCAAGCGGAACAAGAACCGGTATAACAAGAACATGTTTACCCGCAACCCGCCGGGCGAGCCGATAAGCATCCGGACACTGGATGACTTCCGCCAGCAGGCGAAGTATGTGGTGCAGGAGCTGCAGAAGCTGGAACGGCTGGAGGAAGCGGCGGTGCTGTACCGCAACAACTCGTCGTCGATCAGCCTGATGAACGAACTGGACCGCGCGGGCGTGCCCTATTATATGAAGGATGCGGACAACCGGTTTTTCTCTCACTGGGTGGTGGAGGATGTGCTGAACTTCATGCGGATGTCGTTCACGGACCGGCGGGCTGATCTTCTGGAGAAAATCCATACGAAGCTGAGCGGCTATATCACGCGTCATCAGATTACGGTGCTGAAGGAAATTGACAATAACGAATCAGTGTTTGATAACCTGCTGCGCTTCGTCCATCTGCAGGACTATCAGCGCAAGCTGCTGCAGGACTGCAAGGCAAACTTCGAACGGATGCGGGGCATGGCGCCGCTGGCGGCGATTCATCTGATCCGCAATCAGCTGGGCTATGACAAGGCGGTGGAGAAGCTCTGCGAGCGCCTCGGCTTCCAACGGGATTATCTGGTCGGGATTTTGAACACGCTTGAGGATATCGCGGAGCCGCTGCCCACCATGGAGGCGTTCGCGCAAAGGCTGCAGCATCTGGAGGAGTCACTGAAGAAGGCGAGGTCGAGACGGGGGCAGAATGCCGTCACCCTCTCGACGTTCCACAGCTCCAAGGGTCTGGAATTCGAGCATGTGTACATGGTGGACCTGATTGAAGGGGTGATCCCGGCAGCCGATGACATCGAGCAGAAGGCCGAAGGCAACGGGGAGCCGATGGAGGAGGCGGTGCGTCTGTTCTATGTCGGAATGACCCGGGCGAAAAAATATCTCGAGCTGATTGCGTACAAGCAGCGCAACGACACCAAGGTGCAGGAATCCCGCTTCGTCACAGGTGTGCGGTACATTATGAATCCGCCTGAGGACAAGCCGGCGGGCGGAAGCGGCCAGGCGGCTGTGGGGGCTGGAGCAGGCAGAGGCACCGCCGCCGGTTCCGGCACTGCATCGGCGGTGCCGCGCTCCTCAGCGGTCAGCGGTTACCAGCCGCTGCCGGAGGTGCCGTACAACCCGAATGCCATCAAGCTGGCGGTTGAGCTGCAAATTGGCCGCCAGGTCAAGCACCGGGTGTTCGGGCACGGCGAAATTGCGGAGGTGGCGGACGGCTCGATTGTGATCCGGTTCCCGGGCGGCCTGAAGAAGCTGCAGGTCCGCGCCTGTCTGGAGCTGGGACTGCTGGAGCCTGCATCCGACGCGATATAGGAAGGGCAGGCTGGTGCCAGTATAGATACGAGCTGGCTAAGCAAGGGGCCAAGCTGCACACTGTGCGGCTTGGCTTGTATGATGTGCTCCTGCGGTAAACTATGCTATAATGAAAGTTACTAACCTCAAGGGAGTGACAGTCATGAATGTAGATGTATGGTCGGACTTTGCATGTCCGTTCTGTTATATAGGCAAGCGCCGGTTTGAGTCGGGATTGTCGCAGTTTGCGCATAAGGATGATGTAACGATGGTGTTCAGAAGCTTCCGCCTGGACCCTTCAACGCCTCGTGAACCACAGCAGGATATCCATACGGCTTTGGCCGCTAAGTACGGAATGACCCGGGAGCAGGCGGTTGAGGCCAACCGTAATGTCGGTGAGCAGGCTGCTGCAGTGGGGCTGACGTTCCGCTTCGATACCATGCAGGTGACGAATACGCTGGACGCGCACCGGCTGACTCACTTTGCTGCAGATCATGGCAAGCGCGAGGCGCTTACCGAGCTGCTGTTCAAGGCCTATTTTACGGATTCAGATAACCTAAGCGACCGGGAAACCCTGCTGCGGATCGCAGGTGAAGCCGGACTGGACCGCTCAGCGGCGGATGAGGTGCTCTCAGGCGATCAGTATTCGGATAAGGTCCATATTGATGAAGAAATCGCCTCCCAGCTGGGCGTGCGTGGTGTGCCGTTCTTCGTGGTGAATAACAAGTATGCCGTGTCAGGCGCACAGCCGGCAGAGGTGTTCCTTGAAGTGCTGGAGAAGGCCTGGGCTGAGGAACACGGAGAATCCGACACAGCGGATCAAGCAACCGGTAAGGCGCTGGATGCTGACACAACAATTGAGGCAGGAATCTGCACGGATGACGGCTGCGAGGTGCCGAAGAAGGATTAAGTACTGCTCCGGCCGCAGTAAAGAATCATAGACGAAGGGACCGCTGGGGAAGATAGCCCCCGGCGGTTCCTTTTTTTATAATGGTTGCATTATTGTTGTATTTGCAACATAATGACTGTAAGCTTGATGACAAGTTTCATATAAAGGAGTGACTGGTTCATGATTAGTCTCAAAAAGTGTACGCTCGCCGATGTGAATATTCTTCAAGACATTAGTGTTGAAACCTTTAAGGAAACATTCGGGCACCAGAATTCTGCTGACAATATGAAAGCCTATTTGGAAAGGGCGTTTAACATCAGCCAGCTCGAAAGGGAATTGAACAACCCCTGTTCGGACTTCTATTTGATTTATAAGGATAGTGAAGCCGCCGGATATTTAAAGATAAACACAGGTACTGCCCAATCTGAACATATGGGTGAGAGATCACTCGAAATCGAAAGGATATATATAAGGCAAAAATTTCAGAAGAATGGACTTGGTAAATATCTGATCGATAAGGCTGTGGAAGTGGCTGCAGAGCTGGGGAAGAAGATGGTCTGGCTGGGAGTTTGGGAAAAGAACGAAAAAGCGATTGCTTTTTACGAGAAATTTGGGTTTGTGCAAACCGGAGCTCATGCGTTTACGATGGGGGATGAAGAGCAGACGGATTTGATTATGACCAGAACAATCGCTTCAGGTGAGTAAAATGAGAGAAATACTTCGTGAAATTGGCATGATAGCGAGAGCCTTAGACTCGATAAGCAATATCGAATTCAAGGAAGTGAATCTTACAAAGGGCCAGTATCTATATTTGGTGCGAATATATGAGAATCCGGGCATTATTCAGGAAAAGCTGGCGGAAATGATCAAGGTCGACCGCACAACAGCAGCCCGGGCCATTCAAAGGCTGGAGTCGCAAGGTTTTATACAGAAGAAAAACGACAACACAAACAAGAAAATCAAAAGGCTGTTTACCACTGAGAAGGGTGATAACGTGTATCCTTTCTTAAAACGGGAAGGGGATCATTCCAACAAGGCTGCACTAGCAGGCTTCAACCCGGAAGAAACGGAATTGCTGTTTCATTTTCTTCAGAGAATCAGAAAAAATGTAGAGATCGACTGGGATTATGTGAAGAAAGGGAACAAGCGGGAATACGGATCAGATGAAGGCTTGTGATTTGATAACAGAAACATTGGAAGGAGCGCAATAGCCACATGTACATCCCCTCACATTTCACAATTACGGAACTGTCGTCGATTCATAAGGTTATGAGAGAAAACAGCTTTGCCACCTTATTTTCTCAACATGATGGAGCACCCTATGCAACTCATCTGCCATTGCTATTGGATGCACAGCAGACGTACCTTTACGGACATTTTGCCCGCCCGAATCCTCAATGGAGAGATATTAGAAATCAGACTGTATTAGCAGTGTTTCATGGTCCTCATTGCTATATTTCGCCATCCTGGTATGAGACCAATCAGGCAGTTCCAACTTGGAACTATGTGACCATTCATGTCTATGGAGAGGTTGAACTTATTGACGATGAACAGGAGCTGATGGCCGCTCTGAATGACATGGTATTGAAGTACGAGGCCAGTGATAGTTCCTACAAGCTGCAGGATGTGAACCCGGAGCTTCTGAGCGGATTGAACAAAGGCATTCAGGCCTTCAAAATGAAGATTACCAACATCGAAGGGAAAGCAAAGTTAAGCCAAAACCATTCCATACAACGACGGGAATTAGTAATCCATGAGCTGGAGAAAAGCAATAATGAAGACGAGCGGAAAATTGCCTCGCTTATGAAGCATAGTCTGAAGCCGTTGGGTGAACTAAACAACCCGCAAGGCTAATTAGCCTTGCGGGTCTGTCACTTTCACAGGTTTTCATTCAAGCCTCTGGCCGCTTGCCGGTGCCGATCGCGATGCGGTTCCACGCGTTGATGGTGACGATCGCCATCATGATCTGCGCGGCACCTTCGGCGCCAAAATGACGGATGACGTCCTTGCGGAGCGTATCCGGAATGTGCCGGCCGGCAACCAGTGTCAGTGCCTCGGTCATCTCTAGCGCCGCTCGCTCGGCTGGCGTGAACAGCGGGGATTCCCGCCATACAGACAGATGATAAATCCGCCGCTCCTGCTCGCCGCTCTCCCGTGCATCGCGGGTATGCATATCGACACAGAAGGCGCAGCCGTTCAGCTGAGATGCATAGATCTTGATCAGCTCAAGAAGAGCAGGATCAATGCCTGTGCCGGCTACCGCCGCATCAAGCTCCATCATCTTCTTGTACACGCTGGGGAGCGTATGCTCCATACGAAACCGCGACTCGATTTGAACCGAATGATCCATCCGATATCATCTCCTCTAAGCTAACAGTGTTGAACACCTTTCACGTAGAAGGAAAGTCTCTGGTCGGTTGTCTGGCTGTATCTAACGGCTCTGCTGCTGAAAGATGTTCCAATCCTCATTTTATCATATCCCTCAGTCAGGTCTAGCTGTTGTTTCTTCCGCAATGTACAGTGCTGATTAACGGGTCGGTTCCGGTGTCGTCTTCGTCTCATCAACCGGCTTGCTGACGAACCAGGCGACAACCGCGATCAGAATCAAGACGAAGTAGAAGGTACCCTTCCAGATCGGATTCTTCTCGAAGCCTTCCGGCAGAATGGACAGTGCCGGGTGAGCCAGGGTATAAACAGCGAGCTTCACGCCGACCCAGCCGACGATCATGAAGGCTGCCACTTCGAGTCCCGGACGCTGCTGAAGCAGGCGAACGAAGACCGTAGCTGCGAAACGCATGATCACAAGACCGATGAAGCCGCCGAGGAAAATAACGATGAAGTGGCCGGCGTCCATGTCTCCAATCTTGCCAATTCCCAAATTAGGAAGGGTAACCGCAAGCGCCACAGCTGCGAGAATGGAATCCACCGCGAAGGCAATATCGGCAACCTCAACCTTGAACACAGTCATCCAGAAGCCGGAGCCTTTTTTCTTGCCGGGGGTTTCTCCGTCAATCGCCTGCTCAATAGGGGTTTCCTTGCCCCGTGCCAAATATTTGCGCAGCAGGTGATTGAGCGCGATGAACAGCAGGTAAAGCGCGCCAATTGCCTGCACCTGCCACACGTTAACCATGAACGAGATGATGAAGAGTGAGCCGAGACGGAATACGAAAGCCCCGAACAAGCCGTAGAACAAGGCCTTCTTCCGCTCTTCCTCCGGAAGGTGTTTAACCATGATAGCGAGAACGAGTGCGTTGTCGGCAGCCAGGAGTCCCTCAAGTGCGATCAGTACGAGAAGCACCCAGCCGTATTCCAGTAAGATAGACATATCCATTAGTAATCATTACTCCCTTCCTCTAAGAACCTGTGTAATATGTTACCCGGACTATGTATTTCATACTCCGGAGAGTGTGCCCAGAGCGGTGAA
Source organism: Paenibacillus sambharensis (assembly GCF_003233845.1). Lineage (GTDB taxonomy): Bacteria > Bacillota > Bacilli > Paenibacillales > Paenibacillaceae > Paenibacillus_I > Paenibacillus_I sambharensis. The sequence continues at coordinate 32,187 of NZ_QKRB01000036.1, read as the reverse complement.
TGTTTATCACTGCCCAGGTACCGCATCCCCCTTCCCTGCAAAATGACGAAGAAAAGGCCCTCACCGCCAGCTGCGGTAAAGGCCCTTATCAATAAAGACCTTTACCCAGCATGAATAAACAGTGGGCAAAGGTCTCGCTAACAACGAATGGTTGCCAGCAACGCCGGAGGTGGGAACCTCGTAATGACGACTGTTGCTGTAACAGCTACTCCCCTTTGGAGTTCTCTTCAGTTGGCTCTACTATAACGTTAAGTTGTCCGTGTTGTCAACGGGGTGTGAGTTAATTTTTTCTAATTCACTGGATGAAATTCACTGGGATGAATTGCAAATCGTAAACAGCCGATGCTCTGTTATAATTTAGAGTGGATGATAAGGACGAAGCATCCCTAGACAAGATAAGCTGTAATCGCTATCATTCAATGGTTAGTTAGTCGCATGGTTAACCATTAACTGTGCTGAATATACAGAACCTTAACCATATAGGCTGTTAAGGACACCGGAGCAGGGGGAGAAGCATTGGCAGAGCTGTGCAAAGTGTTGATTGTGGATGATGAGATTCTGGTCAGACAAGGTCTCCGTCATCACCTGAACTGGGAGCAGGAGGGCTTCGTTATTATTGGCGAGGCATCGAACGGCGAGGAGGCGCTGCGGATGGTAGAGCAGCTGCAGCCGCATATCGTCATTACGGATATCGTCATGCCGGTAATGGACGGGGAGGAGTTTACCCGGATTGTAAAAGCGGATTACCCCGAAGTGGAGGTCGTCGTGCTGAGCAGCTTCGGGGAGTTCGATTACGTCCGCTCCACCTTCCAGAGCGGGGTGGCGGATTATATATTGAAGCCAAAGCTGGAGGCGCGTGAGCTGCTGGAGGTTCTCCGCCGCACTGCGGAGCGGATTCCCGCCCTGCAGCTGGCAGCTCCGGGTGAGGGCAGCGGCCCGGCTAAGATTGAGCAGGTTATCGATAAGCTGCTGTCGGGATACGAGGCAGATGCCGATCCGGTCATGTTGAAGGAAGCATTCCCTTACAACAGCTTCTGTCTGATCGGTGTGGATGTGAAGCGGCTGTCAGCTGGCGATAAAGGCGCAGGTACCCGGCTTCGTGAGAAGATATCGGGGGAGCTTGCAGGTTATTCCGAACGGATGGCATGGCAGCCGCTGCCGCAGGACGGGGGATTAATAGGCTATCTAATCAACCTGGACAGAGGCGGTTTATCAGAGGTCAAGCATATGGTAAAAAGCGCAGCCGCGCTTACAGCCGAACGGGAACCGGGACTATGCTGGCTCGTTAGCGATGCCTTCACAGACCTAAGAGAGCTGCAGCATGTCTATACAGAGAGCTTCAAGAAGCTTGCGGGGTACCGTTTCTTCTACCCGAAGCAGACCGTGCTGATACACAGCGAGCTGCGGGCGCCCGGCGAGGCGGACATCCGCTTCAACCTTAACCTGTTTACTGATGAGATGAAGAGGGGGCATTACGATTCAGCCTTCGCCTATCTGCAGGCTCATGTGAAGGCGCTGGCCGGCAACCATACGGTGGACGTATTCGAGTTCAAGTCCCTGCTTGGCAACCTGATCTTCAACATTACCGTTCTTCTCGGCAACCTTGAGGTGGATACGAAGGAGCTGGAGGAAGCGAAATACAGCTATCTGCGCGGAATCGAAGAGGCCGATGATGCGGAGACTGCGACCGGACTGCTGACAGCGTTCATCGGGCAGGTTGAGAACTGCCTGTCGGCAAGGCAGCAGAACGCCGGACCAAGCGGCATGAAGAAGCTGCTGGACTATATTGCCGAGCACTACAGCGAGCCGCTTACCCTGACGGAGGTGGCCAAGCATTTTCACTTCAACCCGTCCTACCTGTCCAGCTACTTCGCTGCGCATAATAAGGAGGGCTTTAACGAGTATGTCAACAGGCTGCGCATTGGCAGGGCCGAGGAGTTGCTGCGGGCTCAAGAGCCGATGATCTCTGAGATCAGCGGGCTGGTCGGCTATTCGGACCACAGCTACTTCTGCAAGGTGTTCAAGAAGTTCACCGGACTGTCGCCGAGCCAATACCGCAAGCAGCATCTGGGACAGAGAGAAGAGCGCGGGTTATGAAGCGGTTTTTAAATGCTTTTCGTTACCAGGGGCTGTTCACGAAGATCTTCATTGTCATGGTCATTAGCATTATCGCCGTCTCGGCGCTGACGTCACTAACCACGATCCGCATGTCGGAGCGCCTGTTCATGAAAACCTTTAGCATAACGAATTCGAAGGTTCTGTATCAGATTAAGACGAGCGTCGAGTCGTTCAACTACAGCATTGTGACGGCGGCGAACAATATCTTGCAGAGCGGGTCCATTAAGAGCTTCCTGACAGAAGGGGAGTCCGACTCCCTGACAGTCGCGAAGACCTATTACAGCATGAACCAGCAGATGAAGCGAATCCAGTCGAACGTGGATGCCTATGAGGTCGGGATTACGCTTGTCGGCATGAATGGGCGGAACTATGCGACCGACCGGACTTATTTTACACTGAGCACGGAGGAGCTGAAGCAGCACCGCCTGACCTTGACTACACTCCTGGAGCCGAAGCGGCTGATGTATCAGTACTATAATGAGGAGTCTGCCGAAGGGGAAGGCGGAGAGCCGCTGCTTGTCGCGACGAAGGCGCTGATGGAACGGACGACCGGCGATATCTATGGCACAATGTATGTGACGATCCGCGAGCGGGAGTTCAAGCAGTTCTATACGAACTTCACGAGCGAAGGCAACGATGTGCTGATTCTGAACCGGGAAGGCGTTATTCTCTCGAGCAACCGGGAGGAGCTGATTGGCCAGACTTCAGAGGAGCTCGTAAGGCATGCGAGGGAAATCAACGATACTAGCCTCGATTATAAGCAGGCTGAAGTGTTCGGCAACGACAGCATTCTGGTGGCGGATTATCTGCCCTCGTATGATTTTTACCTGGTGAATATGATCGACAAGAATCTTGCGCTGAACCAGATCTTCGACATGAAGACAATCGTGCTCATCTGCGTGATTATCGTCTCGGCTGCACTCATTATCGTATTCCTGATCTCCAGGCAGATCACTAAGTCGCTGACGCTGTTCGTACGCCGGATGTCCAATGTGACAAAGCATGATTTTGGCAATTATATGAATGTCACCGGCAGCTATGAGATCCGGGAGCTTGGCAGAGCCTATAACTATATGCTCGATGAGCTGCATGCGTATATTGACAGGCTCGTGGAGACGCAGAGGCACCAGCGGAATGCGGAGCTTGCGGCGCTGCAGCGGCAGATTAATCCGCATTTTCTGTACAATACACTGGCCTCGGTGAAAATGCTGGTCCAGCAGGGCAGCAAGGAGAAGGCGGCGGAGACCATTAACGCGCTGATCTCGCTTCTGCAGAATACCATCAGCAACGTGAGTGAGACGATAACAGTTGAAGAAGAGCTGGCTAATCTGAAGAACTATGTGTTCATTAACCACGTGCGCTATGGCGGACGGATCAGGGTGAACTATTTTGTAATGCCGGACTGCATGCAGGCCCGGGTGCCGAAGCTCATTATCCAGCCCTTCATCGAGAATGCGTTCTTTCACGCGTTTAATAAGAAGGAAGAAGGCTTCATCCATGTGCTGATCTCCTCGGAGGGGCACACGCTTATCTGCGAGGTGGTGGATAACGGCGACGGCATGGAGGGCGTATCTGACAACACCCTGCCGAATCCGAAGAGTAAGCGACAGCTGTTTACCGGCATCGGTGTCATCAATGTGCATGAGCGGATCAAGCTGCTGTATGGCGAAGAATACGGCGTTACCATCTCCAGCCAGCCGGGTGAAGGGACGAAGGTGCGGGTCCGGCTGCCGAAGGAAACCGTTTAATATCCGCTAGCTGGAAGATGTAGTGAACAGATACAAAAGTACTCCTACTATGTGTAGAACGACGAATAAGCCAACTATGATCATAATCACTTTGAAAATCCTTCTGCTGCTGCTCGACATGAGTTATCACCGCCTGAACAGGATTGAAGGAGCTGGCCTCCATCCGAGGAGGAGAAGCTCCTTTTAGTCTATATTAACCATTTATGCGCCCAAATAATTCCATATGCTTTAGATATAGGAGCGATGGGGTGCAATTCTTGTCCAAATTCAAAAGAAAATACAAATTCTAAAAAAAGTACAACAGCTAAAAGAAAGCGGATACAAGAGTGACAATAATAACACAAGTCAAGATAAAGATCGTACTAACGGACGATTTAGCACAGGTGATAACATAAAGACATCACACAGCAAGCGCTTACATTACAGTGCTTGCACACAATTTTAGGGGGTAGAGACGCAATGAAGAAAGCATGGACACTGCTGCTCGCTGGTATGCTGATGTTGACTGCATGCTCGTCGAACTCATCTAACCAGGAAGGCAGCTCAAATGCCGGGGGAACGGATTCTGGCTCGGCAACGAAGGAAATTTCCATCTGGGCCTGGGACCCGTCCTTCAACATCGCGGCACTGGAAATTGCCAAGACTGCTTACGCGGATGACAATCCGGATGCGAAAGTCAACGTCATTGAATACGCGCAAAATGATATTATCCAGAAGCTGAACACCGGCCTTAACTCCGGAACGACCAAAGGGCTGCCGAACATCGTGCTGATCGAGGACTACCGTGCGCAGAGCTTCCTGCAGGCGTACCCGGATATGTTCGTCGATCTGTCCTCTAACATTAACGCAGGGGATTTTGCCGACTATAAGATCGGGCCAACCAGCCATGACGGCAAGCAGTACGGCGTACCGTTCGATTCCGGTGTCACCGGCCTCTATGTGAGAACGGATTACCTGGAGCAGGCGGGCTACTCGGTAGAAGACCTGCAGGACATTACCTGGAACGAGTATATCGAGATCGGCAAGGCTGTGAAGGAGAAGACGGGCAAGAATATGATCTCACTTGATCCGAATGACCTCGGCATCCTTCGTATGATGGTTCAGTCGGCAGGGTCATGGGTGCTGAAGGAAGACGGCACAACACCGAACCTGGCTGATAATGCGGCGCTGAAGGAAGCGTTCGAGGTGTACAAGGCCATGATGGAAAATAATATCGTCCGCATGCATTCGGACTGGAGCCAGTTCGTAGCCGGCTTCAACAGCGGTGAGGTGGCATCCGTGCCGACCGGCAACTGGATTACGCCTTCCATTAAGGCAGAAGCTTCACAGGCTGGCCAGTGGGCGATTGCTCCGCTTCCAGTCCTGGCCAACCAGCCGGATTCGGTTCACGCTTCCAACCTTGGCGGCAGCTCCTGGTATGTGCTGAATGTGCCGGGTTCGGAGACGGCGGCGGATTTCCTGGCGAAGACGTTCGGCTCGGATGTGGAGATGTACCAGAAGCTGCTGACCGATATCGGCGCGCTTGGCACATTGAAGGAAGCAGCAGCCGGTACAGCCTATGAGAAGAGCGACGAGTTCTTCGGCGGCCAGAACATTGTGGCGGACTTCGCCAAGTGGACCGAGCAAATTCCGAATGTGAACTACGGCATGCACACTTATGCGATTGAAGATATCCTGATTGTTGAAATGCAGAACTACCTGAATGGCAAAGACCTGGATAAGGCTCTGGCAGATGCCCAGGCCCAGGCGGAAGCACAGCTGAAATAACCCGTTGACCTTGGGCGTTCGCCTGCTCCCTCCTGAATAAGGCGGCTTTAGGAGCAGGCGGATACGCGCCAAGGTTTTTATTTTCTCATAAGAAGGAAAGGAGAGATGGTCAATGAGCGCAGCGGCTAAACCTGCCCTGGGCAAGGACGGCGGCGTTAACGTCAAGACGGGGATGAGCAGTCATAAGAAAATGAATCTGATCGGCTGGCTCTTCGTAGGCCTGTCGGTTATTCTGATCATCACGTTCTACTTCTACCCGATGTTCCAGGCGCTGCTGCTGTCCTTCAAGACGGGGACGGGGGCAAGGCTCGAATATACGGGTCTCGATAACTACAAGCGGCTCTTCATTGATAAGACGTTCCTGACGGCAGTCGGCAATACCTTCATCTATCTGATTATCCAGGTGCCGGCGATGATTCTGCTTGGGCTGTTCATCTCGGTGCTGCTGAATGACAGCAAGCTGAAGTTCAAGGGCTTCTTCCGGACGGCGATCTTCCTGCCCTGCGTTACTTCGCTGGTTGCCTATTCCGTTGTCTTCAAATATCTGTTCGCAGGTGACGGCATCGTGAATATGGCGCTGATGAAGCTGCATCTGATCGCCCAGCCGATTCAGTGGATTACCGATCCGTTCTGGGCGAAGGTGACGATCGTCATTGCGATCACCTGGCGCTGGACGGGATATAACATGATTTTCTATCTGTCGGCGCTGCAAAATATCGATAACTCGATCTACGAAGCGGCCCGGATCGACGGGGCTTCGTCCACGCGCCAGTTCTTCAGCATCACGGTACCGCTGCTTAAGCCGATTATCCTGTTTACGTCGATCACGTCGACAATCGGTACCCTGCAGCTGTTCGATGAGGTTATGAATATTACGCGCGGCGGGCCGGGCAACTCGACGCTGACGATTTCCCAGTACATCTACAATCTGTCGTTCAAGTATACGGCTGACTTCGGTTACGCGGCGACCGTGTCCTACTCGATTGTTATTATGATTATCGTCTTGTCCATCATCCAGTTCAAAGTGGCAGGTGATCGCAAATGATAAAACCAAGACGTATCTTCACTTACGCATTCCTGATCGGCGCGTCCGTGATTTCGATCTTCCCGTTCCTCTGGATGGTGGTAAGCGCGACGAACAAGTCAGTGGATGTCACCAAGGGACGGCTGCTCCCAGGCTCGCACCTGATGGAGAATATCCGCAACCTGACGAGTCAGGTGGATATCATGAACGCGATGATGAACTCCCTGAAGGTATCTGTTGTGACAACGCTGCTGGCGCTGCTGATTTCCTCGCTTGCCGGATACGGCTTTGAGGTGTACCGCAGCCGGGCCAAGGATATTGTGTTCAACATTTTGCTGCTGTCGATGATGATTCCGTTCGCGTCCCTGATGGTGCCGCTATACCGGATGTTCGCGAGCGCATCAAGAACCGTGCCAACGATCGGCATCGATACGCTGACCGCTGTCGTGCTGCCGACTATTACAACGGCGTTCCTGATCTTCTTCTTCCGGCAGAGCACGAAGATGTTTCCGAAGGATATGCTGGAGGCCGGCCGGATGGACGGTCTGAGCGAGCTGGGTCTGTTCTTCCGCATCTACATGCCGACGATGAAGACGACCTACGCGGCCGCGGCGATTATTACGTTCATGGCAAGCTGGAACAACTATATGTGGCCGCTGGTCGTGCTGCAATCGCCGGAGAATCAGACCGTGCCGCTCGTGATCTCGACCCTCGGCTCCAGCTACTCGCCTGACTATGGTGTCATCATGTCGGCGATTGTGATCGCGACTGTTCCGACAGCATTGGTATTTTTCCTGATGCAGAAGCATTTCGTTGCAGGGATGATGGGGTCTGTGAAGTAATAATAGAGTGAAGCAGGTATTGGATGGCATGACAGGCCAGTAACCGGAGAGGAGCAGGACATGATGCAAGCAGCAAAACCATCATTGGATTGGCTGACAGATGTGAGTGTATTCGGGGTTAACCGGCTGCCGGCGCATTCGGACCACCGCTATTACAGCACGGTTGAAGAAGCAATTGAGGCAGGACCTATGGGGATGCGGCAGAGCTTGAACGGCATGTGGAAGTTTCATTATGCAGTAAACCCGGCAAGCAGGCCGGAACGCTTCTATGAGCAGGATTTCCCGGCGGCTGGCTGGGGTGAGATTGAGGTGCCGGGGCATATTCAACTGCAGGGTCATGGCAGGCCGCAGTACGTGAATACGATGTACCCTTGGGATGGCTATGACCATCTTCGTCCGCCGGAAATCCCGCAGGATCACAATCCGGTCGGCAGCTACCTGACCTGGTTTGAGGTGTCGGAAGCGATGAAGGGCAAGCCGCTGTACATCTCCTTCCAGGGAGTGGAGTCGGCATTCTACGTATGGCTTAATGGCAAATTCGTCGGCTATAGCGAGGACAGCTTTACACCGGCGGAGTTTGACCTGTCTGAGCATGTGCAGGATGGAGAGAACAGGCTTGCCGTTGAGGTCTACCAGCGCAGCACAGGAAGCTGGCTGGAGGACCAGGATTTCTGGCGGTTCTCCGGGATTTTCCGCGATGTGTACCTGTATACCGTGCCTGAGCTGCATGTGCAGGACCTGTCCGTCCGGGCAGAGCTCGATGATGCTTATAAGCAGGGCAGCTTGTCCGTACGGCTGAACCTGGCTGCTGCGCAGCGGGGGGATGGCGGCAATTCCCTTATCAAAGGCGGTGTGCTGCTGGGGCTGTGTGATGCTTCGGGCGACACTATTGCTTCGGTCGAGGCGGATTTGTCGCAGCAGGTAACGGAGCTTGTGCTTGAAGCGGGTGAAGTTAAGCTGTGGAGCGCGGAGGAGCCGAACTTATATACGCTGTATATTCAGCTGTTTGACGAGGCGGGCCGGCTGGTGCAGGTTGTGCCGCAGCGGGTGGGCTTCCGCCGGTTTGAGATGAAGGACCGGATCATGCACTTAAACGGCAAGCGGATCGTGTTCAAAGGCGTTAACCGGCATGAGTTCAACTGCCGCAGAGGCCGCTCTGTGACCAAGGAAGATATGCTGTGGGATATCCGTACGATCAAGCAAAATAACCTGAATGCAGTGCGTACGTCGCATTATCCGAATCAGAGCCTGTGGTATGAGCTGTGTGACGAGTACGGCATCTATCTGATCGACGAGATGAACCTTGAGACGCACGGCTCGTGGCAGAAGATGGGCGCGGTTGAGCCTTCCTGGGTCGTGCCGGGCAGCAGGCCGGAGTGGGAGCCGATTGTTATGGACCGTGCGATCTCGATGTACGAGCGCGACAAGAACCATCCTTCGATCCTGATCTGGTCCTGCGGCAACGAATCCTACGCGGGCGAAGTGCTGCTGAACGTAACGAAGTACTTCCACTCCGTTGACCCTAGCCGGCTGGTGCATTACGAGGGCGTGTTCTACGACCGCAACTACAGTGCGACAAGCGATATGGAAAGCCGGATGTACGCGAAGCCCGCTCAGATCGAGGAATATCTGCAGAATGATCCGGAGAAGCCGTATATCAGCTGCGAGTACATGCATGCGATGGGCAACTCGGTCGGCGGCATGCACAAGTACACGGAGCTGGAGCAGAAATATCCGATGTACCAGGGCGGGTTCATCTGGGATTATATCGACCAGGCCATCATGAAGAAGAACCGCTATGGCGAGGAATATTTGGCGTACGGCGGAGATTTCGACGACCGGGCGACCGACTACAACTTCTGCGGGAACGGCATTGTGTATGCGGACCGCAAGGTCTCGCCGAAGATGCAGGAGGTCAAGTTCCTGTACCAGAATATCAAGCTGACGGCGGACCGGGAAGGCGTAACCGTGAAGAATGAGAACCTGTTCACCGGCACGGATGCCTACGAGCTTGTATGCACGCTGTACCGGGAAGGCGAAGCGTTGACTGGCTGCGTAATCGAGCTGAATGTAGAGGCGCAGGAGGAAGGACGTGTCCTGCATGATCTGCCGCAGCCTGCGGAGCCGGGCGAATACACCATTGACGCGTCACTGCAGCTGCGGGAGTCCAACCTGTGGGCGGATGCCGGACATGAGGTGGCGTTCGGGCAGCATGTGTTTGTGGTGGAGAAGAGTGCTGCTGCAGCGCCTGTTGGTTCCGCTGCGGGCGCGAACGGCCTGCGTCTGGTCGAAGGCGATGTTAACATCGGCGTTCATGGCCGGGACTTCAGTGTGCTGTTCTCCAAGGGAGCGGGCAGCCTCGTTTCACTCAGCTATGCGGGCCGCGAGATGATCGCCTATCCGCCTGCGCCGCAGTTCTGGCGGGCATCCACGGACAACGATAAGGGCGCACGGATGGGCTTCGAGCGCGGGGTCTGGTTCATGGCAAGCCATGCCCGCAGGTGCACCGATGTGAAGGTAACAGAAGAAGAGAGCGGCATTACGGTGGCATTCGAGTACCGTTTTGCGGTTAGTGAAGAGGTGCGCATGACGGTTGCCTATACCGTGCTGCGGGATGGAAGTGTCCGTGTCGTGTCCCGCTACGAAGGCACTGCGGGGCTGCCGGATATTCCAATTGTCGGTGTCTCCTTCAAGGTGCCTGCCGATTATGATCAGCTTGAGTGGTATGCGATGGGACCAAAGGAGAATTACAGCGACCGTGCCCATGGCGCGAGATTGTGCACGTTCCGCAATACAGCAGCGGACAATGTGGCAGGCTACCTTGTTCCGCAGGAGTCAGGCAATCGCACCGGTGTCCGCCGCGTTAGCATAACGGATAAGGATGGCCGGGGCATCAGGCTTACCGCCCCTGCTTCACAGCCGGTCGAATGCAGCATCTCTCCGTACACGGCTTTCGAGCTGGAGAACGCGAACCATCCTTACGAGCTGCCGCCGGTTCACTACACCGTGATCACGGTGGCCGGCCGCCAGATGGGCGTCGGCGGCGACGACAGCTGGGGCGCACCGGTCCATGAGGAATACCGGATCAAGGCGGATGAGGATTTGGCGTTTGCGTTTACGATTGAGCGGATTTAATAAGGGGATTAGGAGCAGCTCGGGACTCCCTGTGAGGAGTTCCGGGCTTTTTAAAGTTATGGGGGGGTCTGTCTAGCGGCGGCAAGAACCCAATAGGCTCACATTATTGTCTGCATATGGTATGATTGAGTTGATAATAAACGTAAGAAAGTGCGGGCGGCTACCCGACCCTTTCGCCAGATTACATCTGGTTCCGGCGTTTTTTCTTGTCTGAAGGCTTCACCCGTGCAGGGGTGGAGTCTTTTGCTTTTTTGAGGGTTGTTGACCAATCTGTCCAAGACTTGAGACCGCGCTATGCGGCGCTAATGCCTGGAGGCTAATCATAACGTTTCTTTCAGCCAGTTGTTGAGTTTTTGGAAGGACGGCTAACGAATCCTGCACACGTTATTTGGGCTGTAGAAGGCCAGTCTGTGCTGTAACGAATCTGAGCAACGCTATTGTGTAAAAAAGTGCCGAATTCATGCCCGGATACGCTTAATAACGCCGCTCAGATTCGTTAGGGGGCTTGAAGCTGGGAAAAAGGGCGAATAGCGTTCCAGAGATTCGTTAGAGGAGGTAGCGGTCGCCTGGCGGAGGCAGTAAAAATAGAGCAGCTTGTTCCCGCAGGGGAATGAGCATAAATACCCCAAATTTTTACAAGAATTACTGCAACCCTCTGTTAATCTCTGACGTCTGTTTCAGTAGTTATCCCGACATCGATGTCGGTAAACGGTTATCGTAATTATGTCTAGATAAGGGGAGGCCGTATAAACATGAAGTTTCGGCAGTTGGCTGTATCTTTTGTATTGGCTATGTGCCTTATGGTTCCCGGCTCTATCTCTGCAGAGGACCCCAAAACCATTGTGAGCATGGCTGATCCCGATATAAAGGCTGCGATTGCAGCGGATTTTGAAGGCTACAAAGGTTCCTTGAAGCATGCCTTTGATAGTTCAGTTGAAACCGCCATTAATATCGCTAAGCTGGAGAATGGAGTGCCATATTGGACGGTTGGGTCAGATGGGGAGCTTAATTTTAGCGGCTATATATTCAATATTCTTGCAGCTGGCAAGCCATCGGGAATTATATTTGCCGAGAACTCCGGTGGACAATGGCAGATCTCCAGCATCAAGAATAATCTGTCATTCGCCACGGATCTTGCTAAATCAAGGGAATTAGTCGGGAGTAAGGCGATAACCAGGTTAATTTACGATCAACAATATGGTATCTATGCTTTGGGAGTAAAATGGGAAAACGGAGAACAAACGGTACTTCCGTTGAAAGATCACCCATTGATTGGCTTAACACAAGGGGAGCAAGTTACAATCACTGAATTCAATAAAATAGTAAGTAGATTACAACAAGAATATGGTAAGTCTGCAGACAATAACGGATGACTGAGTTAATGCCGGTGGCGCATTTTAAAGCTTAAGTTTAGAACTCAAATTATTATTGGAGGTAATAATGAATAAGCTAAAGGTATTGGTAATTGGCTTGTTGGCCGTTCTCTTGTTGGCCTCTTCGACTGCTGACGGGCAAGGAAAACAGTTCGATGGGCTTTCAATCATGAAGATTGTATGGGGAGGTAAAGAGATTAAACAAACAACAGCGGATGTTCCTCCAGTTATAATAAACAATCGTACAATGGTACCGATCTATCTGTTTAACCAGGTTGGTTTGCATGCGGTTAAGAAAGGTAATGTGGTTGAAATCTCGGACAGGCGAGCCCCTTATATAGAGAGCTTAGAGATGCTGCACCTGTTTAACAAGGGAGTGTTTCAGTCACTAAGCCGGGCTGACCGATCTTTTGCAGAAATCTATACCAAGCTGCTAATTAATGATCCGGTGGCAAAGGATATAAAAAATCTAAAGCATCTGATCGGCGGTATTAAAGCAGAAAGCGATTCTAAAAGCTTCGGTGAGATGATGGGCCGCCTGAAAACAGGTCTGTCGGATCGCCCTTCCGCCATTTACTATACGGGTGACATCTGTGATCGTTATCTGGATGCGCTGGGCTTTATAGAACATTACATGGACAATAAAGATGTCCGATCTTTAGAACGGTCCTTTACCGAACAGAATAAAGCGCAGGAGCTGTTAAGTAATATGGAGAGTGAATTTAATCGTTTGGTAAGTTCCGTCAGTATTCAGCTTCATCAATTACATCCTTGATTGTGACGGCCCGCCTGAAGAGTCAATTCCTGACGGCTAACGAATCCTGCACACGTTATTTGGGCTGTAGAAGGCCAGTCTGTGCTTGTAACGAATCTGTGTAACGCTATTGTGTAAAAAAATGCCGAATTCATCCCGGATACGCTTAATAACGCCGCTCACATTCGTTAGAAAAGCAACTGCCTTGTAGTTGTTGTCAGAAATACATGCGCGCATCACGCGGAAGCGTAGGCATGTTCAAAAGCCCCCTCATTCAAGAGGAGGCATCCGTGTAGCTTGGCTAAGCTGCAAAATTAATGGTTGTTGCCTTTGGCATTGTTCTTGCGGTCGTGGGTTCGCTTCGTTGTGTTCTGGGCTGCGTGTCCCTGCTGCTTGCTCATCTGCTGTCACCCCCGTCCCGCTCTGGCGTAAAGGTCAGCGGTCTCATTGTGTCACGGGGCGGGCGGTTTTATGCCGGGACACCGAGTGTTATAATTGGCAGCTCTAGCTTGCGCGAAAATGCACCACAGCCGAATACAGCATCTTGTTGCGATTCGGATCAAAGGTAACCTGATGCTGCACCGAGTGCACGCCGAGCATCAGGGCCTTGTTCAGGTCAATCTGCTCCTCAATTCTGCGCTCAAGCGCCTTCAGGTCATAGTCCTGAAAGAACTCGATCTTATGCTCCATTTTGTCCAAAATAAAGTCCATACCCGGTTCAACTCCTACGATTAAAATCATTCCCTCATCTGCTCCTATTATACAATTGCACGGGTATGACTTGCATCTGATATAATAGGCGGATTCCAGGACTTGCTAAACTAAGGATGAATGTGTAAACTAATACCTAGAATAACTATGTATCGTTAATCTAGGTATGGGGAGACTGGTAAGAGAAGCAAGGTGTTTCCCCCGAATACCAGTATGCTTCTTACCGCACTGTTCCACAGAAGGAAGGATGGAAGCCAATATGAAGGTAAACAAGGAGCTGCTGAAAGGCAGTACGGCTGTGCTGGTGCTGACGACGCTTGCCAAGCAGGACCAGTACGGCTATGAGCTGATTCGCGAAATCGAGCGGCAGTCGGAAGGGGTGTTCGCGTTTAAGGAAGGGACGCTGTATCCGATTTTGCATACGCTGGAGGCCGAGGGCTGGGTCGAGTCTTACTGGCAGGTGCATGACGGACGCAAGCGCAAATACTACCGGATTACGGACAAGGGAAAGCAGCATGTAAAAGAGCGCAAGGCGGAGTGGCAGCTGTTCCGCACGGCCGTCGACCGGGTGATTGGGGAGGGGGGCGTATGATGCGAGCCGTGGACCGCTCAGAAGTAAAGAAGAGCGCTGCAGCAGGTGGCAATAACGCCGGAGAGGAGGATCATGATGCGAATCAGGGAACGAATAGAGGTCCAGCAGTTCGCTGCGTCCGTCTGTGAGCATGTTAAGACAGGCGAAATGCATAAAGAAATTAAGGCGGAGCTGTACGGACACATTGAGGACCATGTGGAGACGATGATGATGTCGGGAGCTTCGGAAGAAGATGCGATCCGGAGGGCGATTCAAGCAATGGGCGACCCGACAGCAATCGGCAAAGGGCTGCATGCGGCTCACCGTCCAAGAACAGAGTGGGGGCTGCTCATCTTGGTGCTGCTGCTGGCGGGTACTGGGATCTTTATGATGTTTAATGTCGATACCGTCTATAAGAAGTTGGAGAATGGCATGTACGGGCTTCTCGATAAACAGCTGTTCTTTGCCGGAACAGGGATAGCTATAATGGCAGCCTTCTGGTTCTTCGATTACCGCAGGCTGAAACGATGGTCGGAGCTGTTCTTCGCGGCAGGGTTAGTACTGCTTGCGATAAGTCCGCTAGTTGCGATTAAAGTCAACGGCGTATCGGCATGGATAGGTATTGCTTCGCTGGTCATATACGTGCCCAGAATGGCTATAATTCTGCTCATTATCGGACTCTCCGGCATGCGTCCTGCCTACCAGTTGGGCTGGAAGGAAATCGCGTTGCAGTTTATTTTTCGGGGGCTGCTGCCTGTCATTCTGTTTATGCAGATGGGGGTCTATACGGAGGGCGTCATCTATATGGCTGCACTGGTAGCTGTGTTAGTACGAATGCGGATCAGATGGACTCAACTTGTGGGCATACTTATGGCTTGGATCGGCCTATTGCTCGTTACCTTATATTCATCCGAGCGATTGCGGGATCGGCTGTTATCATTTATGTATGCGAAGGATGACCCGCTAGGGGATGGTTATTATTATACAAGCACTCTTAAGGCCATCCAAGATGGAGACTGGTGGGGCAATGGCTTCTCCGCTGTAAATGACTGGCTCTCTTATATACATACAGATACGCTGCTGCCCTACTTTATTTACTGTTTCGGCTGGGTGGCGGGCGGTGGATTAATTGCAATGGCTGTAAGCTTCTTTTATCGGACTATTAAGGTTTCAAAGAAGGCACGCGAGCCGTTCGGACAAGGTCTGACAGCAGCGATAGCTGCACTGTTCATGGTTCAGATTTCGTGGTCGGTACTGATGATCATCGGGCTGGCGCCCTTTACAGGTGTGCGGCTCCCCTTTGTCAGCTTCGGTGGCACGAATACAGTGACTGACTTCCTGTTGCTCGGACTGCTGCTCAGCGTATACCGCCGCAAGGATATCATCCCGCGAGGATCATCCAGTACAGCCCGGCAGGCAATCCGTTAATCCAAATACACACACCTATAACAGAAACCGCAGGTTTGGCGCCCATCGCGCTGGCCTTGCGGTTTTTTTGCTGTCACTGTAGTCACCCCCTTCGGCCCCCGGCTTAATCATTAATTAAGACTTTCTTAAATGAAATCGTAAGGAACGTTAATACTTTCTTTCCGGAAAAGAAAAGGTTGGGTCCTATACTTGGAGACAAGCATGAAATACACGGCGCTGCCGGTTTCGGAGGAGAGAGTAGCATGATGAAAAATATATATGTGCTTTGCGGGGGCAGATCGCCCGAGCATGAGGTGTCGCTGGTCACGGCCATGACCATCATCAATGGATTGAACAAACAGCTGTACCGCGTGGTACCGGTCTATATTTCCAGGGAGGGCTGCTGGCAGCCGCTTGAGCCGGTGACACACGAGCTTGCTTCGGTGGAGGAGCTTCGGGCACAGACAGGGAGCACAGTAAGCGCCGCGAGTTCGGCGGCTGATTTTCTGGCCAGACTGGCTGCAGATGGAGACGGCGGGGCATGCGTCTTCCCGGCGCTGCACGGCGAATACGGAGAGGACGGCACGGTGCAGGGCATGCTGGAGCTGCTGAACATTCCATATGTGGGCAACGGGGTAGGCGCATCGGCGGCTTCCATCGACAAGACGATGACGAAGAAAATCGCCGCAGCAGCAGGCATACCGCAGTCCGAGTATCTGTACTTTCACCGCCAGGACTGGGAGCAGGAGGAGGCGCAGTGGTGCCAGCGGATCGAAACGCTGATCGGCTATCCATGCTATGTGAAGCCTGCGAAGCTCGGGTCGAGCATCGGGATCAGCTGCTGTGCGAACCGGGAGGAGCTGGTGGTAGCCATCACGGAAGCATTCCGCTATGACGGCAAGATTCTGGTGGAGCAGGAGATCAAGGGGCGGGAGGTGCAGCTTGCGGTGCTCGGCAACGAGCGGCCGGTCTGCTCGGTCGCGGGCGAGTTCGTCCGTGAAGCGGACTTTTTCAGCTATGAGAAAAAATACGAAAGCGGCACGCTCATCAAGCGTATTCCTGCCAAACTATCAGCCCCGGTCTACGAGAAGCTGCGCGCCATGACGCTGTCTCTGTTCCGTGCCTTGGATGGAAGCGGACTGATGCGGACGGATTTCTTCGTGACAGACCGCGGAGATATCTACCTGAACGAAGTAAACACGCTGCCGGGCTTTACGAAAAACAGCATGTTCCCCGTACTCTGGGAGAAGACGGCGGGAACGACCTATACGCAGCTGCTTGACCGGCTTATTGAGCTGGCGATGGAGCGCCATGCAGGCAAACAGGTGACAGCACTTCAGGGGGTGGAAGCATGATTAGACGGACCATTAACGAACTCGCGGCTATGGCTGGGGCTGAGCTTGCGAATACGAATGCGAATAGGAATGCAATGGTGGAGACAGACCGGCTGATTGAAGGCGTTATGACGGATACCCGCGCGGCAAAGCCGGGCAGTCTGTTCGTGCCGATCCGGGGCGAACGGTTTGACGGGCATGATTTCGTGCAGGATGCGGTGAACAATGGCGCGGCTGCCGCGCTGTGGTGCCGGGACGTTGTGATCCCAGATGGCCTGACCATCCCGCTGCTGCTTGTGGATGACACACTGGCCGCGATCCAGCAGCTGTCGGCTGCCTACCGCAGCCATCTGAAGACGAAGGTGATCGGCATTACAGGCAGCAATGGCAAGACGTCGACGAAGGATATTTTGGCTGGCTTGCTCGCTACCACTTTCAAGACGCAGAAGACGCCGGGCAACTTCAACAATCATCTGGGCGTGCCGCTGACGCTGCTGCAGCTGGAAGAGGATACGGAGATGGCCGTTGTGGAGATGGGGATGTCGGATCTGGGCGAGATCGCCATGCTGAGCCGTCTGGCACAGCCGGATGCAGCCATTATTACGAGCATCAGCGAGGTGCATCTGGGCGATCTCCATACCAGAGAGCGGATTATTGAGGCGAAGCTGGAAATCATGCAGGGCCTGCAGCCCGGCAGTCCCCTCATCTATAATGCGGATAACCCGCAGTTCGTCCGGGCGCTTGGTGCGAATCCACTTATTGACGAGCTTAAGCTTGTCCCGTTCGGCTCGGAAGCCGGGCATGCCTATTATCCGACCGGCTATGTGACGAACGAGACCGGCACGACCTTCACGATCTCGGACCGGGCATGCCCGGTACTGTTCACGCCGCTGCTCGGCCGGCATCAGATGCTGAATGCGCTTGGCGCGATTGCGGCGGCGCGTTATTGCGGCGTAACGTATGAGAATATCCGACAGGGACTGCGTGAGGCGGCGGTGACCGGAATGCGGAACGAGCAAATCCGTCTGGGCTCTAGTTTGGTCATTAATGATGCATACAAATCCAATCCGGCGAGCCTGCGGGCCGCACTGGATATGCTGTACTGCGTACATCCGGACAAGAAGAAAATCGCCGTCATCGGCAACATGGTTGAGCTTGGCGAGGAAGCAGCGGAGCTGCACCGGAATATCGGCAGCGAGCTTCAGATGGAGCAGATCGATCTGCTGGTGACTATCGGGGAAATGGCCGCAGAGCTGGGAGCGGCGGCACGTGCCCGTTATCCGCAGGCAGCCGTGCTGCACTGTGAGGATAAGGCAGCGATCACCGAACTGCTGCGGGAGCAGCTGAGAGAACCAAGCGTGGTGCTGATCAAGGGCTCACGGGCCCTGCAGCTGGAGGATATTATTACTGCGCTGCGGACAGAGGAGAGTGTGGCGTCATGAAAGGGACCATGACAGGGGCCAGGACAAGGGCCATGACAGACACCACATCAAGCACGATATCAGGCACCGAATCAGGCACCGAATCAGGCACCAAATCGGGCACCATATCGGACACCATATCAGGAACTATGGCAGCCCCCGGTTCTGCGGCGGGAACAGCGGAGCAGCACACCGGAGTGACCGCTGACCGCCGCCCGGTCTGGCTGGAGGTGCATGAGGATCATATTGGCGCCAATCTGCGGATGATCAAGAGCAGGCTCCCGCAGGAGACGCAGTTCATGGCGGTCGTGAAGGCGGATGCTTATGGTCACGGGCTGACCGCTTCCGCTAACGCTGTGCTGAAGGCCGGAGCGGACCAGCTTGCTGTCAGTGTGCTGGATGAGGCCGTCCGGCTCAGGCAGCACGGCATTGAAGCGCCCATATTGGTGCTGACTCCGATCCGGCCGCAGGATATTAACCTGGCGATCCAATACCGGGCGGCGGTTCCTGTGTTTCAGGCGGAATGGCTGGCAGAGGCCAAGAGGTACAAGATGACAGCTGGAAGGCTCTCCGTCCACATCAAGATGGACACCGGGATGGGGCGGATCGGCCTGCGGGAGAGGGAGGAGTTCGAGCGGATGGTGCCGCTGCTGCGTTCAGGCGCTTATTCCGTGGAAGGGGTCTACACCCATCTTGCCACAGCTGATCACCATGATATGGCCTACTACAGCCGGCAGCTGATGCGGTTCTACGAGATGCGCCGCTGGGTCGGTGACAGCGGCTTTCGCGGTGTGGCCGCACACTGTGCGAACAGTGCGGCGGCGATGCGTTTTCCCCAGCTGGCGATGGATATGGTGCGGGTAGGCGCGGCGCTGCATGGCGTGTATCCGTATGGCGAAGATGTGCGGCGTGAGGTTGGGATCGAGCTGAAGCCGACGATCTCCCTGCATGCGGAGATCGTCCATGTGAAGAAGGTGCGCGCCGGTACGTATGTGGGCTACGACAACTCGTATCAAGCTGCGGCGGATGAGTGGATTGCAACGATCCCGGTCGGTTATGCGGATGGCTATTTTCGCAGCTTGAAGCAGTTTCACGTATTGGTGGAGGGGAAGAAGGCGCCGATTGCCGGCAATGTCTGCATGGATCAGCTGATGATCCGGCTGCCGCATCGATGTCCGGTTGGTACCAAGGTCACGCTGCTGGGCCGGCAGGGAGATCGCGAAATTACGGTGCAGCAGATGGCCGATCATGTCGGCACCATCCCGCAGGAAATTCTTACCCACCTGTCGGCTCGTGTGCCTCGCTGTGCGAAGTAGAGCGCAGGCGCTGCAGGAAGCTGTCCACGAGCCTGTTGAACACATCCGGCGTATCAACGTTGGCGCAGTGGCCTGAGTCCGGGATAAGCACCAGCTCAGCTCCGGCTTCAAGCCGCTGCAGCTCGGCTGCCGCATCACGGACCAGCTGCAGATCATGCTCGCCGATAACGAGCAGCAGCGGGTAGGCAGCAGGTTCAGACCGCGGGACGAAAAAACGCTTCGTACCCGCCATTGCGGCGAACGACCGCCGGTTGAAATGTGCTGCACCGCGCGCGAAGCGCTCCCGCCCTTCGGCTGTATGGCACGCCATGGCGGCGGCATAAGCGCGGAAGCTCTTCATGGAGAAGAGAATGTAAAACAGCCACCGCAGCCCTTCCCGGCGCTGGGCCTTCAGGATCGGCTTATTGGCCTTGTGTACGGAATACCCGCCAACGACGATCACGGATTTCACGCGGTCAGGGCAGCGGTCGGCGAAGGCCTGAGCAGCCAGAGAGCCGAGCGAGACGCCGAGAACGTGGCAGTCGGCGGTGTTATTTTCAGATAGAATACGGTCCAGAATGTCCGGCATATCCTCAAGTGTGACCTTCGTCCCGCCGACCTGGCTCTCCCCGTGACCAGGCAGATCAACGAGAATGAGCTGGTACCGCTTCTGAAAGTAAGCGAGCTGCGGCTCGAAAATCGTCCGGTCCGTGAACGCCGGATGCAGCATCAGGATTGTCTCCCCGCTCTTGTTCCCGCTCACCGTGTAGGCAATGCTGGCGTTCTTGAACGTCAGTTTCTTCGTGTTCTTCGCATTATCCATCGGTCTCTGCCTCCAGTTCCTCTGCAAGACTCGTAAACCACGCCAGCATGCTCCGCTGGTCATGCAGCCCAAGCTCCAGCGTCTTCAGCTGAAACCGGGCGATCTCCGCAAGATGTACGGGCGTTTCACCTGAACTCAGACGGGTCTTGGCTTCTGCATATGCCGCCTCGAACTCTTGAACATTCGCTTCCAGCACCCTTGTCATATCCAGCACAATAGCTAAGCGTTCAGCTGGTGATACAAGTCCAAGGAAGAAAAGCTTCGTCGTCGCCTCCTGCTCGAGCCGGCCATGCGAGAATGGCGCCAGCATCCAGGTCATGAAGTGCTGCTTGCCTTCGGGCGTTATGGTATACAGCTTCCTGCCGCGAGGGCTGTTCTCATCAGCATGCAGCTCAAGGCGGCCGCCAGCCTGCAGCTTCTTCAGTGCCGCTTGAATACTGCCGAGGCTGGGGCTGTAGAAAGGGGATATTTTCCGCTCCAGAATGGCCTTGATGTCATACTGGGACAGGCTGCGAATCAGCAGCAGGCCAAGAATCACGAATTCCATCCAGTCTGCCTCCTTGCATGTGGGATTCACATTACCGCAGCTGCTCACTGCGTGCTCTTCCTGAGAGTACTATATACCTAATAGGTATGTATATAGGTTATGAAAAACTTCATATATCTGAAGTTGATTACTTTAGGTAAGGGGCGTATGATTAACAATTGGACTTGATATTCGTGACTGACTGGTAAGGAGAAATGGGAGATGCATAAGCTGACGAAGCTGCAGACGGGGCTGCTGCTTGTTTTTCTAATTGTGGTGTGGGGAATTAACTGGCCGTTGTCCAAATATGCGCTGAACTATATGCCGCCCGTGCTGTTCTCGGGGACCCGGACGCTGATCGGCGGGCTTGTCCTGCTGCTTGTTGCGGTTCCCCGGTTCAAACGGCTCCGGTTCAAGGAAACCTGGTACATCTATTTCGTCTCGGCGGTCGTGAACGTGGTGCTCTACTATGGGCTGCAGACGATCGGGCTTGAATATTTGCCGGCGGGGCTGTTCTCGGCGATCGTCTTCCTGCAGCCGGTGCTGGTCGGCTTGTTCGCCTGGATGTGGCTGGGAGAGTCGATGAATGTGCTGAAAATAACAGGCCTGATCATGGGCTTCACCGGGGTAGCCATAATCAGCAGCGGAGCTGACGGGCTGTCCGGTCATATCTCGGTTGCGGGCGTGCTGCTGGCCCTCGGCTCCTCGCTGAGCTGGGCGCTCGGCACGATCTATGTGAAGAAGGTAACGCCAAGAGTGGACCCGATCTGGCTGGTCACGCTGCAGCTGATCATTGGCGGAGCGTTCACGACCGCTGTCGGTTCCAGTGTAGAGAGCTGGTCGGACATCGTATGGGCGCCGTCTTTCATTGCAACGCTGCTGTTCATCGCGATTCTGGTAATCGGGATCGGCTGGATTGTCTTCTATCGTCTGATGGATTCGGGTGAAGCGGGCAAGGTCGCCTCGTTTACGTTCCTTATTCCGCTGGTTGCGATAGTGATCGGCACGATCTTCTTCAACGAACCATTCACTTTATCGCTGGTGGCAGGCTTCCTGTTCATTCTCAGCAGTATTTATTTCGTTAACCGTCCGCCCGGAGGGCGGCGCAGCAAGGTGAGCAATGTAGGGGTCGCAGCTGAATAACAGCCGCCTGCAGCAGGGATAATAACCAGGTCAACATATTCCTGGAAGGGTGGATTTTGGATAATGAGAACCTGGGCATCCCATGAGTTTCTGGCTACTAATGAATTGATGCGAAAAATAACGACGGACATCGAGCTGCATGCGCTGTTCGCTTCCATGACATCTGACCGTGACATGCAGGATATGCTGTACCGTCACATTCAGTCGATGAACTCGACGCTGCAGCGTGCAGTAAGTGTATTGCAGAACAGAGGGATGGACATGTCCCGGCTCAGCATGTACCAGCCGCAGGCGCAGTACCGTCCGCACACCGGCTTCCAGGACCCGCATATGATTCCTGCACCGGTGATGAACATGGAGAGCCCGTCCCGTGTGAATGACATCACCATCTCGACGGCGATCCTGCTTACACACAAAGCTGGCTCGGTGTTCGGTATGATGTGGGCAACCGAGTGCGTGGATCCGGAGCTTCGTGCCCTGCATGTTATGGCAGCAAACAACTGTCAGCAGATGGCCTACGAAATCTGGCAGCTGATGAACGCCAGAGGCTACTACGAAGTGCCAAGCATGCCGATGAACGACATCCAGCAGATGTCCCAGACGTTCCAGCCAATGGCTGCCGGCATGGGCATCACGGCCACAACAGGCGGCATGGGCGGCAGCTACACCGGCGTGCGCCATATGATCTAAGTTTTGAATGAGAGAAGCCCTCCGCGGATGCGGGGGGCCTTTGTTTTTTCAGAGGGCCATATTGCAAGGAAAATAGAGAATGGATAACAACTGGGGATTTAGGAATAGACATTGTATGACAGGAAGTGCACAATATAGGAACATAGGTTGGGCAAGGGGGATTCATTGGCGTGAAGAGAATATTAGCGACTCTATTAGTAGGATTGTGTATCGTTACCCTATATGCAGGTGAGTACATGCTCTCCGCCGAACGGTTTATCAAGCAAGAGTTCAGATCGGCTTATCAGGGTGAAGCTGCTCATGACGTTCAGACAACACTCGCTGACTTCGTTACTGATATGAAAGCCAAAGGCTTCAAGCTGGAAGATGCCAGTCTCTCGATCAGGCAGTCCAAAATGAACAAGAGTGAGTATATCGTCGATTGTATGTTCTCCAGAGGAGCAGACGAAGTAGAACCGCCAATCTATCACGGCATGATCGTGTTAAGGCTGGAGAGAGAGCTGCTGTCCTGGGAAATGAGGTCGGCTGAAGTGTTTCGTTATGTGGAGAGGGTGTGAGCAGATGGTGCAGTTGTTCATTGAACCCTATATTCCCATTAAAGGGTAGACGGCCTGACACAATTAGTTTATGGGGGCTACACCGGCGTGCGCCATATGATCTAAATTTTGAATGAGAGAAGCCCTCCGCGGAACTCAGGTTTATTAATAACATACAAGTTGTAAAGCACTGATACATGTCAAGGAGAATCGCCCCCTCTATTAAATTGTTTGAAACAAGAAACGATTTAAATAAATTTGGGTCAAGCCTTACTATAAGTTTGGCCTTATTCTATAAATCTACGAGTGAGACACCGTCATCAGCCTACAGTTGCTCGCGATGAATCTTAAGCGAAGACCTACCTTTTTCCATCCCCCAAATAGTTGAACACTATTATGACATTGTCACACATTCAGAAAGTCCTATTTAAAGTCGATTAAACTTTTGGAATGGAAATATCGTCTGTAGTTTTGAGAAGAATGATATACGGACAGGTACGGGCTACAAGGATCGAGTGAAAGATAAGAGCTGAAGAAGTATGGAGCCGGCTAATTAATTCGTGGGAACGATATAGCATTACGGCTATATGCTGATAAATGGGGGGGAGTGTTTTTTTTGCGTAAATCGTATTTAAAGGAAATCGTATATACGCTGCTTTGCGGCTCGGTTATTATCATGAGTGGTTGTACTGCGACCTCAACCAATGGGAATGTAAATAACGATCAGCCTATGCAAAGACAATCAAAAATTTCGGTAGAGGAAGCAGAAACTTTGAAAGAGCTAGCCGATGTTTGGGCCAATGCACTAAAAACACGAGACGGAAAGCCACGATATGAAATGATGTCAGAGCAAGCGAAGGAGAAGTTTAAGCAGGAACAGATCGGACGAAGCGGCGAGGATTGGAATTTCATTATCGGTGACTCTAGCCCGTGGGTCGTTGATTACGAAATTAATATGGAGGGTATGACAGCCACAATCACCTATTTAACCGAAACCAGTGAACCGGCTAAATACAGTATGCAGGAGACCGTTACTTTCATCAAAGAGCAGGACACCTTTGTCGTCGATACGTACCAAACCATCTTTTAGTCATCAGTTGCTTACTCAGTAATTATATATTTTGGTAGATTTCACTGGTACTGCAGAGGATGGTTTATTCAATGCTCGCAATCTGTTGGTGTTCCAGCATGGATTCGATTGAAATCAATGCAGCGACATCCATAGATGAACAGGAGCAGACTCCCGGTCGTTTATTTTTTGTATGAAAAGCGACTCTCTATAAACATCATTATGATAAGTTTATCGAGCTTTTGGAGAGTGACGCAGCGATCGAGCGGGCGGCTCAGGCAATTGACTTCGTTGAACCCTATGATCCAAGTAAAGGGTATACGGCCTGCCACAATTAATTTATGGGTGCTACACCGGCGTACGCCATATGATCTAAATTTTGAATGAGAGAAGCCCTCCGCGGAAGCGGGGGGTTTTATTTTTAAAAAACCTATATCAATGTCATGATTTATTAGATAATATTGGATGCAGGTAGTAGGTCTTTTGTTCTATTCCCGGAAGAAAGCCTTGTGCTCCCTCATTGCCAGGAGAGTTACTAATAGTAATAGTAGTGAAAAGGAAAGGAGGACCAAGTTTTGAGCGAACGGAAAACTAGCTGCAGAAGTATATATCCTCATGGTGAAACAACGTATCTTACCCCTTTCCAAAGAGAGGGGAAGTGGGGGTATTTTGATCTGAACGGTGAAGTGAAGATACAACCTGTCTATAATGAGGTTGAATATTTCAGTAATGGGCTAGCAGCAGTACGAGTGTTTGATAACTGGGGTTATATTAATGAAGAAGGTATGCAAATAATTGAACCGGATTTTTCATTCGCAGGTCCTTTCCGGCACGGTAGAGCATTAGTCTCGAAGAACAATAAGTATAAGGTAATAGAAGAAACAGGCAGAACCATTAATTCCATAGACAACGAATATATAGTTGATGAGCCAATAGCATGGGCATCGTTACATGGCGGTGTAATTAGAATACCCAAGGATAATAAAACCGGCTATATTAATCTCGATGGTGAGGTGTTAATTGAACCGCAGTATTTGGAATCTGGTCCTTTTGTAAATGGTTTAGCTTGGGTCGAAGATGTAGAACATCATCACTATTATATTGACATAAGCGGGAAAAAGATGATTGAAATGCCAACTGGCATCATTCCAGATACCTTTTCGGAAGGGTTAGCGGCACTATGTAATTCCTATACCCTGAAGTCTAGTGTTATGGATCGGAATGGTAATATTGTCATCGAGGAAACTTTATCGAATCCCAATTATTTCTCAGAGGGTTTCTCTTCCATAATGGTGAATGGCAAAATCGCGTTTATCGATAAACAAGGAAATGCAGCATTTAATACGAATTTCGATGAAGCCCTTCCCTTTATTGGGGGAGTGGCTTTAGTAGCGAATAACGATAAGTGGGGAGTAATGGATAGGGAAGGTCAGTTTCTAGTAAAAAATCGGGAATATGAGCATATAGACGTTATGTCCTATCTATTGAATAGCAACCACTTTCTAGTACGAGAAAAAGGGGACTGGCACTATGTAAGTAGAAGCAACGGTAATGTCATTTTTAAATTGTAAAGCTGCACGGATGAGACTGAACAGAAGGAGAGAAAATATATGAATATAACGCGGCTTGTATGTTGTACATATCACTGAAAACTATGCTTTGCATTGCACCATTAGAATATCAATACAACATAGGAAGGAATAAATCGCTTGATAAAAGGTACAATTGCTGCAGTAGTAATGGTATTAATTGTTTTAGGTTATTTCTTTGTCCGCAAGATGAGTAGACCTAGCGGTACAGATTCTACTAGTAGGGTGGCTACTGTTCGGAAAAAGAAAATTGATAAGTGGAGGGCCGTTCCTAATTCACCACAAATAACTGAATACTATGTAGAGTTTGAGATTGAAGGCGAATGCGTTGATATTAAAGTGCCTGATTTAAGTGACTATGAAAGGCTTAACGTTGGAGAAACTGGAGTATTAACTTTTCAGAAAAATTTACTCTATAAATTATTTGTTGATTTTAAAAAGATATCTGATACTAAGAAATAGTGTGGTTATTTATATTGAAAAAGTCGCCGGGAAGGTCCTCCGTTGAATAATATTAACGGCGTGTCTTAACTATAGTTTTCTCGCAAAACAGAAAATTACGTTCTGTATATAATCTTTGAGAAGATCTGGCCGAATACTGACAGTATTCGGTTTGTGCTTAGTATTTCAGTTAGTTTGAAAATCCTCCGGCATCATCATATGAGCGATGAGTATAACTGTGTGGGGAAAAGTTACGGGTGATGAATGGCAGATATTTATTCATGATAAAAATTTGGCTGATCATATTAATACGTATACTCATACTGTGAGGGAGCGATATATTTGAGTGAGTTTATATTTTCAGTTTCAGAAGAAGGTAAAATGGACTGTTTCGCAATAGTTGATGAGATGATTAAGGAGTTTGATATTTCAAGGGAGGAGGCAATTCTGCGACTAAACCTTCACTGGGGAACTGAGGATCTTCCCGATAGTGTATTTGAGTATTACTCTCCTCTTGAGATGGCGCAAATGATATACTTTGGACCGGAAAAGCAATGGTGGAGAAAGGATAATAAGACCGCTTTAACACCACGAACTTTAAAATAGGTTTAGGATAATAGTGGTATTATCCTCTAGGAGGAAAGTAAGTGGCTGAAAAGATAATTGTATCGCTTTCCGTTTTTGTTTTTTTTATCATTGGAGGAGGGTTGGGGGTTAAATTCCCTGAAATTAGATATAAAATTTCAGGGATAAATAATCAAAATAAGAAACCAATTAAGTCTGAAATCAAACGATATATTATTGGTAGTTATATAATGATAATTATTGGAATAATAGTGATCATTGTTACATGGCTAGATGGTTTTAATATTCCGAGATAAAGGAGACCTAGAGTAATTGCTTTAGATAAATAGAAAGAAGATTTTATGTTGTAGGCCTTGAGTAAGTCTTAAGGTCTTTATAATCGGAGGTAATTGTGGGAGCTGCTTTTACAGCTATATTTCAAAATCCGGGGTCTGATATATTGCTGGCATGTAAAAAACTTACTGAGATAATGTTAGAAACACAAAACCAATAAGAAGAGTGGACTTGGACCTATTCAAAAGAGGGTAATGACTCGGTGGAGTATGTGAATATACGAGGTCAACTTGAATATAAGAATGTACATGGGTTTAATATTAAATTGACAAAGCATTTCTTCGAATTCAGTTTACTAATTGGATGGAACTCCGTTGATGAACTATTACAGAGTCGGCTGCGAAATGATTTAAGCCGATTTGCAAAAAGATTCGGAAAAGCAATATATCTGCCATCTATTTGTGAAGTTGATGTGTTGCTTCTTATGGATAAGGGAGGAACTTGGGAGAACTTATTGACTGTCCTGAATGAAGAACTAGGTGTACCAAAAACAAGTTTAAATGAAATGCTCGAAAGCATGGAAAGAAGAGACAAGTTTCCAGGATATTATATTGAATATTTTTAAACATATGTTGTCCAAAAGCCAGTCAAGGGCAGCAACCTGCCCCTGACTGGCTCTATTTTTTTAATCTAACCCTTAAACTCAATCGCTTGATGCATCGCCTGCCAGGCTTCCTGGCCGATGATGCCGAGGCGCCAAAGGGCGATGCCTTTGAGGTCATAGCGTTTGGCGAGGCCAATTTTGGCGTTGACGGACTTGGCGTTCTCGCTGTCGAGGGAGATGCCGAGCACAAGCTTGTCCTTGCTGGTCTCCTTCAGCGCAAGCCGGATCGCTTCATCCACTTTGTTCAGCGGCTCGGGCTTTTTACCACCCTCATATTCGTAAGCCATAATGATCAGCTCGTCGGCGAGCTTGCCCAGCGCGGCATAGTCGTAGCCGGTATAGGCGCTGTTGAGCGGATGAAGAACGACACCGAGTTTCAAGCCGTTGGCCTTGGCCTTGGCGGACAGCTTTTTCACAAATTCGTTATAATCACTCATCGCTTTGGCCTTATCCCCGCTCCAGCCTAGTCCCTCCAGATCCAGGTTAATCCCTTTAAAACCCTTCTGAACCGCCGTGTCCACGATGCTGTTCACTGTCTGCTCCTGCAAGGCCGGATCTTCAAGATTCTTGGTTAGCTCACCCGAGCTATCGCCTGAGTACACCATCAGATAGGGAAGAGTACCTTGAGCAGCCGCATCCTGTACAATAGACTCCGGGGTGATGCTGCCAGCCGCCTGCGGCCAGCGGTATTCAGCACCGCTAATCGTAAAATTGCCTTCCTTATCAATCCGGCTCCAACCAAACGCAGCCGCGTCAAGCTCGGGGAGCATCGCCCGCTCGTCGAAGGAGCTCAGCGCATAGAAGCCCAACGTGTACATATCGCTGCGGGGTGAGGTAATAGAGACGGTTCGGCTCTTCTGATCCCAGCCAACGCCTGCTCCGAACTGCTGGCTGAAGAAGCTGAGCGGAATCAGGGTATGACCCTGCTGTGTCAGCGGCGCAACGCTCAGATTAACGGGTTGGCCGTTGACTTTGGCCTGGCGGCTGCCGACGGTCAGCACCACCTTTGGTGCATTTTCCTGCCGCTTGCTGGTGGCAGTTATCTCCTGGCGTGACTGATTCCAGGTCACCTTAATGCCGAGGGCTTCGGCAATTGCCCGGAAAGGCACCATCGTCGTGCCCTGCGTGATCATCGGTTCAGCGGGAAAAGGCAGTGCGTAGTCGTCCAGCAGGATGCTGACCCGTGGAGCTGCTGTGGCGGCGGGATTGGCAAGGGCAGCACTGCTGCCAAACATAAGAGCGGTACTTAGCACAATGGCACATGCGCGTTTCATGAGTAGATGTAATCTCCTTTTTTGAAAGAAGTACTAGATTCTATCATTTTATCAGAGACTACAATTCTTTTTCCATATTATAATAGGATTTGGAAGATAGAAAAGGAAAGGCCCGTGCGCTGCGTCGCACAGACCTGGTGAACCCCCATCCATTTACTCCCCGTCAAACAGCGGAGTCGCGATTTTCACCTCAGGGAACGTCTCACTCGGTCCTTCGAGCAAATCCCCGTCCTTGTCCTTCAGATACCGGTCAAAAAAATCCAGCGTATAGCTGTTCACGATCGAAGCCGCCGTCGCTGGATTGATTTCACCCGTCATGCCGATCAGCTGGAGTATTGGCGTAAGAAACTGCACATCGGCAAAATTATAATGCGACATTCCTTCCACATATAAGATGTATCCGCCGTGTCTTGCCGTGTTTTGAAAATGGCTGATCTCCACCTCGGCATCCCTGGTTTCCTGCTCAATCTCCTCCCTTGTCGCTCCCATCTCCTGGAGCTCTTCATCGGTATACACATAGTGCTGCCTGACCTTGTTGAAGCGGTCAAACGTGTTCTCCGAGAACATAAACATGAACGGCTTCGTAAATCCGTCCCGGCCGTGGTACCGGTAGAGTCCGCCATCCAGGTTGATCCCGGCTGTGATCCGGTCATCATAAGAAGCGTCATACGCCGCAGCACCGCCAAAAGAATGCCCGATAACTCCTATGTGCTGCATATCGAGCTTCCCATGCAGGCCTGAAGCGAGCTCCCCGGCGTTTATTTTCTCAAATTGATCCAGTACGAAAGCTACATCACCCGTCCAGACGGCTCCAACCTGATCCCGGTATTCGGTCTCAACAATCCGATATTCATCCGTCCGCATGGCGGCGACCCGCCCCCCGGGAAAAACGGTAGCAAACGAGCTGTATGTATGGTCAATGGAAGCGACAATATAACCATGGCTGGCTAGATGCTCGGCCAAGGACGTGTGATAGATCCGCGATGATTTGTAGCCATGATTTAGCAGGATGAGCGGATAGGCAGCTTGGGCAGCAGAAATCTCGGCTCCTTCATAGGAGTGGCTCGGGACGTACTTCAAATAATCCATGGCAGCGGACGGGAATCCGAGCGTTTTGGACAGCGGCTCTTCCATCAGTAATCGTTCGTCTGCAATGAAAGGGACGGGGGAGCCGTGCGTATCCTGGGCGGGGTACCAGACTTGGACCATCAGCTCTCTATAGCCTTCGGCCTTATCATCGAACAGCTCTTCCCGATTTGTATCCGTGAAGTGAAAGGTTTGCGTCCCCACATGATATTCGCCAGCTGGTTCGGGCAGCTTGAACACCGGGAAAGCCGCTATGAGACCAATCGTGAGCAGGAGCATGACCGCGGCAGCACCCCGGCCAATAAACTTTAAGTAACGCGGGAGTTTATGGATTTTCCCCCTTGTGACAAAGGAGTAGACGGTTACAGCCGCAAACAAGACGGTCACCAAATAAGACAGCAGCATCTGCACCCTGAACCCTTCGGTAAACGCATGAACGGCTAACAGCAGGACGCCTATTCCGCTTGCAGCAGCGAGAGGAATTTTGCGATTTTGGACAATAGATAAAATAAGCCAGCCAGTATTAAATAGTAGAAGCAGCAGCTCAACAAGACGCACCTTGATTCCCTCCCTTCTTAATTGCTATCATCGTAACCTGCTGCCTGTAAGCCAGCCATCGATTTGCCTTTCAGCTGCATTACAATTATGTAAGCTTCTGGGTCCGTGGCAGCCCCGCTAAGAGAGTGGTAGACTTATATAGAAGAGACACTTATCGCATAGATAGGGGGATAACCGTGTACCTCAGAGGTGTAACGCTGTTGAAGGATAAGATGAGCGGCCGATCGGAATACCCATTTTCACTGCCGCTGATTAATAGAATGTCCACGCTGGAATTAAAGCAGAATGTCACGTTCTTCGTTGGGGAAAATGGCTCCGGCAAATCGACGCTGCTTGAGGCAATCGCTTACGGGTGCGGGTTTCATACAGCGGGCGGGGGACGAAACAACGCCTACCACGTGGATGCATCTGAAGCGGCCTTGGGTGATTATTTGAGATTATCGTGGCTGCCCAAAATCACAACAGGCTTCTTCCTGCGGGCAGAATCATTTTATGCGTTTGCGACACATGTAGATGAGACAGGTCTTACGGACGTTTACGGCGGTAAGTCGCTGCACAGCCAGTCTCATGGCGAGTCGTTCCTCAGCTTGTTCACCCATCGGTTCCATGACAGGGGCATCTATCTGCTTGACGAGCCCGAGGCGGCATTGTCCCCGGCAAGACAGCTGGCATTGCTGCGGATTATTAAGGACCTGTCGGAGACCTCGCAATTTATTATTGCTACACATTCACCTATATTGATGGGCTACCCGGATGCCGAGATCATCAGCTTCGATACGAGTCCGATTTCTGCGGTGGACTATGAAGAGACCGATCACTATCAGATAACCCGTAGGTTTCTGGAGAATAGAGGCGCGGTGTTCAGGCATCTGTTCGAGGATGACGATTAGGCTGTAAAATATCCCCCATACTCATTGAACACATATTCTAGCTGGGGTGAACTTCCACTTGTATCTTGCAGCAGATAGGTGTATTCTATAACTCCTGCCGCTGATCAAGCGACAAGGCAGCAGGTACTGTGAACGGCTTAACAAGCCGGATACGAACAAGTGGAAAAAACAAACACTTGCAAGACGTAACGAACTATGATATATTCTAATTCCGGTCGCGAGAGCGGCAGGGACAGGCAAGACGGAGCGAAGATCGCAAGATGAATGCTTCCGTAATTGTTCTTTGAAAACTGAACAACGAGCGAACTGCCCTGTCATTCCTTAATGGGATGATGGATAAGCAATACAGAATGAGCAAGTTAGACTCAACTTCTGTGCACATTCGACATCAGCCTTCGGCTGAAATCGAAAGTCACTTTAATGGAGAGTTTGATCCTGGCTCAGGACGAACGCTGGCGGCGTGCCTAATACATGCAAGTCGAGCGGATCTTTGAAGGTGCTTGCACCTTTAAAGATTAGCGGCGGACGGGTGAGTAACAC